>JAFKNA010000005.1 GCA_017305135.1 Lysobacterales bacterium
GCGCTTGGTCGCGCGGGGAAAGCCGCCCCTGCTGGCCCTCGGCGCCGCGATGCGCAAGCTCCTCCACCTCGCCTGGGGCGTCATTCATTCCGGCAAATCATTCGACCCGAAAATCGCTCTTGCCTAACCTCGATCAAGACGGTATCTACCGCGGAATCGCAAGCTGGGACGGAGCCGTGCTGTTGATCAAAAGTGCGGCCATGGATGGCCGCTCCTGGACCCGCCGCAAGCCGTAATCCAGCCGGACTGCAGTGCATCGCCCGAAGCAGCGCAGACGGACCTGCGCACAAGCATCGGAAGTGCGGCCATGGATGGCCGCTCCTGGACCCGCCGCAAGCCGTAATCCAGCCGGACTGCAGTGCATCGCCGGAAGCAGCGCAGACGAACCTGCGCACAAGCATTGGAAGTGCGGCCATGGATGGCCGCTTCTGGTCCAGCCGCAAGCCGTAATCCAGCCGAGCTGCAGTGCACCGCCCGAAGCAGCGCAGACGGACCTGCGCACAAGCATTGGCAGTGCGGCCATGGATGGCCGCTTCTGGACCAGCCGCAAGCCGCATCCCGGCCAAGGTGGAAGCGTGTCGGTCGAAGCAGCTTGCACGGACGCAAGCAAAAGCAATGGTCGGGGCGGCCGGATTTGAACCGACGACCACTTGTCCCCCAGACAAGTGCGCTACCAGGCTGCGCTACGCCCCGATTGATTCATTGCGCTCCCCGTTGCGGGGCCGCGGAGTGTAGCAGATCGACACGGAAATTCGGCTAGCCGGCCTCGCTTCGGCAGTTCGCAAGCCGCCAGTGAAGCGGCGCGGCGCGAAATTCGGGTTGCGATCGGCACGCACGGCCAGGCAGGGAACGAAGGCGAGTGGCCGGCAGCCTCGTCCCACATTGAAGGAAAAACAAAATGGATGCCCGCTTTCGCGGGCATGACGCAGGCGAAATCGATCAGCGTGGCCGACCGCCCCCAGCCCCCAGTCAGCCCCCAGTCAGCCCCCAGTCAGCCCTCAGCCCTCAGCCCTCAGCCCTCAGCCCTCAGCCCTCAGCCCTCAGCCCTCAGCCCTCAGCCCTCAGGATCCTACCGCCGCAGGATCTGCAACACCTCTTCCAGCTCCATGCGCACCTGGCGCACGATCTGGCTGGAGATGCTCGCCTCCATGCGCGCCTGGGTGCCTTCGAGGCGCTGGCGCGCGCCGGTGATGGTGAAGCCCTCGTCGTAGAGCAGCGAGCGGATCTGGCGGATCACCAGCACGTCGTGGCGCTGGTAATAGCGGCGGTTGCCACGCCGCTTGACGGGCTTGAGGTTGGGGAACTCCTGCTCCCAGTAGCGCAGCACGTGCGGCTTGACGCCGCACAGCTCGCTGACCTCACCGATGGTGAAGTAGCGCTTGGCCGGGATGACCGGCAGTTCGGCGTTACTGCCCTGATCCAGCATAGGCTTCGACCCGGACCTTCAGCTTCTGCCCCGGACGGAACGTCACCACGCGCCGTGCGGAAATCGGGATTTCCACGCCGGTCTTGGGATTGCGTCCCGGGCGTTGGTTCTTGAAACGCAGGTCGAAGTTGCCGAAACCCGACAGTTTCACCTGCTCCCCCTGCTCCAGCGCATCGCGCATCACCTCGAAGAAGGCGTCGACGAATTCCTTGGCTTCACGCTTGTTGAGCCCGACATCCAGGAACAGGCGTTCGGACATTTCCGCCTTCGTCAACGTCATCCTACCCTCGCAATCTGGCTTTGCAAACCGACTCCAGCGCGGCGACCGCCTGGGCCACGCAGCGGTCCGCGTCGATGTCGGCAAGCGTGCGTGAACGGTCCTGCAAAATCAAGCCGATGGCGAGGCTCTTTACGCCCGAACCGAGTTTCTCCCCGGCGTAGCGATCGAACAGCACGACCTCGATCAGCAGCTCGCCGACCGCCTCGCGCACGGTGGCCTCGACAAGGGCGAAAGGCACCTCTTCGGCAAGCTCGATGGAGAGGTCGCGGCGAACGGACGGGTAGCGCGACAGCGGCGTGGCCCGCGGCACTTCACGGGCGCGCAGGGGCTCGAGGTCGAGCTCGAACGCGTAGACATCGCCATCGAGGTCGAGCGCGGCGGCAAGGCGTGGGTGCAGCAGGCCGAGCACGCCGACCACCCGCCCGCCGCGGCGGAGTTCCGCCGCCTGGCCCGGATGCAGCCAGTCGCGGCTGGCCGGCGCCATCTCGAAGCCGGCAGCGTCGCCAGTGAGCGCGAGCAGCGATTCCACGTCGCCCTTGAGGTCGAAGAAATCGAGCGGACGCGAGGCTTCGCCCCACTGCTCGGGATGAGCGCCGCCAGAGGCGACGCCGGCGATGCGATCGATTTCGACTGGCGCGGCCCCGTTGCCGTCCGCGCCGAAATAGACCCGTCCGGCCTCGAACAGGCGCACGCGCGCCTGCTGCCGGCTGCGATTGGCGGCGAGGGTCGCGACCAGCCCCGGCAGCAGGCTGGTGCGCATCACCGAGAGCTCGGCCGAGAGCGGATTGGTCAACGCGATGGCGCGTTCGCCAAGGCCCCAGGTTTCCAGCAGCTCACGCGCGCCGAAAGCGTAGGTGATCGCCTCGAGGTAATCGCGCGCGGCGAGCTGCTCGCGGAAGGCCGGCGTGGCGACGACGGCTTCGCTGAGGGAGGGCCCGGCAAGCTGCCCCGAGGGCGCGCGGTCAGGAATCTTCTGGTAGCCGTGGATGCGCGCCACTTCCTCGATCAGGTCCTCCTCGATGGCGATGTCGAAGCGGCGCGAGGGCGGCGTCGCACGCCAGCCATCGGCGGTGGCTTCGACCTCCATGCCGAGGGCGACGAGGATTCGCTCGACCTCGGCATCCGGCACCTCGATGCCGAGCACGCGAACAATGCGCGCCCGGCGCAGCGGTACCGGCACGCGTCGCGGCAGGTGCGCGGGATCGACGGCTTCGACGATCTCGCCCGGCGCGCCGCCGGCGGCGTCCAGGATCAGCCGCGTGGCGCGTTCCAGCGCGCGCCGCGGAAGGTCCGCGTCGACGCCGCGCTCGAAGCGGTGGGCGGCATCGGTGGCGAGGCCAAGCCGGCGCGCGCGGCCGGCGAGCGCCGAGGGGGCGAAATGCGCGGCTTCGAGGAACACGTCGGCGGCGGCGCCCTCGATGCGAGTGTCCCAGCCGCCCAGCAGCCCGGCCAGCGCCACCGGGCGGTCGGCATCCGTGATCACAAGGAAGTCGGGATCGAGCGCCACCTCGCGCTCGTCGAGCAGGCGCAGGCGTTCGCCGGCACGCGCGCGGCGCACGCCGACCGGGCCGGTCAGGCGATCCGCGTCGAAGGCGTGCAGCGGCTGGCCGAGTTCCAGCATCACGTAGTTGGTCACGTCGACCAGCAGGCCGAGCGGACGCAGGCCGCTGCGGACGAGGCGATCGCGCATCCAGGCCGGCGTCACTGCCGCGGTGCCGATGCCGGTGATGTAGCGCCCGCAGTAGCGCGGGCAATCGGTCGGCGAATCGAGCCGGATGTCGATGCGGCGCGGCGATGTGGCTGGCACCGGTCCGATGGCGAGCGGTTCGACCGCCACGTCGAAAGCCGCGGCGACATCCGCGGCGAGGCCCTCGACCGACAGGCAGTCGGCGCGGTTGGGCGTGAGGCCAAGGTCGAGGGTGCAGTCGGGCAGGCCGAGATAGTCCGCCAGCGGCGCACCGACCGGCGCAGCGGCGGGAAGTTCGAGCAGGCCCGAGGCATCCGCGTCGATGCCGAGCTCCTTTGCCGAGCACAACATGCCGGAGGACTCGACGCCGCGGAGCCTGGCCGCCTTGATGGTGAGCGCGCCCACCCTGGCGCCAATCCGCGCCAGCGGCGCCCTGAGCCCGGCGCGGGCATTGGGCGCGCCGCAGACGATCTGCAGCGTTTCGCCCCCGGCGTCCACCGTGCACACCTGCAGGCGGTCGGCTTCCGGGTGCTTGCCGCATTCGACGATCTCCGCCACCACGATGCCATCGAGACCACCGCCGACCACGTCGGCCGATTCGACCTCGTGGCCGATCATGTCCAGCTTCTCGATGAGTTCATCGCGGCTGGCCGCCAGCGGCACGCGGGAACGCAACCAGTTTTCGGAGAGTTTCATGGTGGGGCCGGGATTCGGGATTGGGGATTCGGGATTCGGAACGGGGCTCCGGGTGCGGTCGGGGCTGCCTTTTTCAATCCCCAATCCCCAATCCCGAATCCCGGCATGTCAGGCAAACTGCCGCAAGAACCGCACGTCGTTCTCGAAGAAGGCGCGCAGGTCGGTGACGCCGTAGCGGAGCATGGCGAGGCGCTCGACGCCCATGCCGAAGGCGAAGCCGGTGTAACGTTCCGGGTCGATGTCGCAGTTGCGCAGCACCTCCGGGTGCACCATGCCGCAGCCGAGCACTTCCAGCCAGCGCGAGCCGCCGTCCGGGAGTTCCCAGCGGATGACGACGTCGGCGCCCGGTTCCACGAACGGGAAGAAGGTCGGCTTGAACATCATCTCGAAGTCGCGATCGAAGAACGCGCGCAGGAACTCGCGCAGCGTGCCCTTGAGGTCGGCCATGGTCGAGGTCTCGTCGATCAGCAGGCCCTCGACCTGGTGGAACATCGGCGAGTGGGTCTGGTCCGAATCGCTGCGGTAGACCTTGCCGGGCGCGATGATGCGGATTGGCGGCGTGCGGCCTTGCGCGGTGCGGATCTGCACCGGCGAGGTGTGCGTGCGCAGGAGGCGTCCGTCCGGAAACCAGAAGGTGTCGTGCATGGTCCGCGCGGGATGGTCGGCGGGGAAGTTCAGTGCACCGAAGTTGTGCCAGTCGTCCTCGATCTCGGGGCCGTCGGCGACGTCGTAGCCGAGGCGCGCGAAGATGGCGGTGATGCGCTCCAGGGCGCGGGCCAGCGGATGCAGGCTGCCGCGATCGCCGTTCCGGCCCGGCAGGCTGACGTCGACGCGCTCCTCGGCGAGCCGCCGTTCCAGCGCGAGGTTCTCCAGCACCGCCCTGCGTGCCGCGATCGCCGCGTTGAGGCGATCCCGCGCCGCGTTGACCTCGGCGCCGCGCGCCTTGCGCTCCTCGGGCGGCAGGCTGCCGAGCAACTTCAGGGCCGCGGTGATGGCGCCGTTCCTGCCGAGCAGCGCCACGCGCCGGGCATCCAGCGCTTCGAGCGATTGGGCCGCGGCAATGTCGTCCAGCGCGCGAGTGATCTGTTGCAGTGCGTCCATCGAGGAATCCCGCCATGCCGCGTCGAAGGCCGTTCCGGCACCCCCGCCAGCGCAGCCTGCACAAACGAAAACGGGGAGGAGGCCCGGCCCCCTCCCCGCGTGTTTCCCGGCGCTGCGGTGACTGGCGCGACGGCACGAGCGCCGTCGCGATCAGTACCGTGCAGGCTCAGGCCGCCAGGCTGGCCTTGGCCTTCTCGGCCAGCGCGCCGAAGGCCGCCATGTCGTGCACGGCGATGTCGGCCAGCACCTTGCGGTCCAGCGTGATGCCGGCCTTCTTGAGGCCGTTCATCAGGCGGCTGTACGACAGGCCGTGCTGGCGCGCGCCGGCATTGATGCGCACGATCCACAGGGCGCGGAAGTTGCGCTTCTTCTGCTTGCGGCCGATGTAGGCGTACTGGTGGGCCTTGGTGACCGCCTGCTTGGCGACGCGGAACACCTTGCGGCGCGCGTTGTAGTAGCCCTTGGCCTTGCCGAGGATCTTCTTGTGACGACGCTTGGCGATGACGCCACGCTTGACTCGTGCCATGGTTCAGTCCTCCTCAGACGTAGGGCAGCATGCGGGCGACGCGCCCGGCGTCTTCCTTGCGCACGTGGTTGGTGGCACGCAGGCCACGCTTGCGCTTGGTCGACTTCTTCGTGAGGATGTGGCTCTTGAACGCGTGGCCGCACTTGAACTTGCCGGACGCGGTCTTGCGGAACCGCTTGGCAGCGGCCCGGTTGGTTTTCATCTTGGGCATGGCCCGTACTCCTTGGGTGGTTTTCGTGACTGGCGCGAGCGGCGGGTGACCCCGCGCTTTCCTTCCTGCTCGAACCGGCTTTTCAGGGCCTGCATGGCGCGG
The DNA here is from genome assembly GCA_017305135.1 of Lysobacterales bacterium. Classification (GTDB taxonomy): domain Bacteria; phylum Pseudomonadota; class Gammaproteobacteria; order Xanthomonadales; family Rhodanobacteraceae; genus Dokdonella_A. The sequence continues at coordinate 6,030 of JAFKNA010000005.1, forward strand.
GCCGTTTCCTGGTACTGCTTCCCTCATCCCGGCGAGGACGAAGTCGGGCGGGCTTCTTGAGCTTCAGAAAAGCAGAAGCCCCCTCTCCCTTGCCCGCTCCCCACAACGATAAAGCCGTTGCGGGGCGAGGGGAACGCATGGTTCCGTGCGGCTTCTCCTTCTGGAGCGCGCACGGACCGAGCGCAACGACCTTCGATCAGGTCTTCTTCTTGGGCGCGATCATCATCACCATCAGCCGCCCTTCCATGCGCGGGTACTGCTCGACCACCGCTTCCTCGGCCACGTCGGCGGAGATCTTGTCCACCATGGCGCGGCCAAGTTCCTGGTGCGCCATCTCGCGTCCGCGGAAGCGGATGGTGATCTTGACCTTGTCCCCTTCCTCGAGGAAGCGGCGCAGGTTGCGCATCTTGATCGTGTAGTCGCCGACGTCGGTGGTCGGGCGGAACTTCAGTTCCTTGATCTCGACCTGCTTCTGCTTCTTCTTGGCGGCGTGCGCCTTCTTCTGGTTCTCGAACTTGAACTTGCCGAAATCCATGATCCGGCACACCGGCGGGTCGCCGTTGGGCTGGATCTCGACCAGGTCGAGACCGGCGTCCTGGGCCATGGCCAGCGCCTCGTCGCGGGACAGGATGCCTACCTGCTCTCCCTCCGCGCCGATGACGCGCACGCGCGGCACGCGGATATCCTGGTTGCGGCGGTTCGTCTTGTTGTCGGTGGCGATACGTCAATCCTCCAGATGGTGGGCTCCGCGCGCCGTATCAGCCGACGGCGCATTCGGACTTCAGGCGCTCCGCGAAGGCGGCCACGGGCATCGAGCCCGCATCCTCGCCGGAACGCGTACGCACGGCCACGGCTCCCGCCTCCCTCTCGCGGTCGCCGACGACGAGAAGGTAGGGAACTTTGGCCAACGTATGCTCGCGGATTTTATAGCCGATCTTTTCGTTGCGCAAATCGGCCTCCACGCGGAAGCCCCGGGCGACCAGATCCCGCGCCACCTCCGCCGCGTAATCGGCCTGGGCATCGGTAATGTTGAGCACCACCGCCTGCACCGGCGCCAGCCAGGCCGGGAAGGCGCCGGCATGGTGCTCGATGAGGATGCCGATGAAGCGCTCCATGGAGCCGACGATGGCCCGATGCAACATCACCGGTACATGCCGCGCCGAATCCTCGCCGACGTATTCGGCGCCGAGGCGCCCAGGCATCGAGAAGTCGACCTGCATGGTGCCGACCTGCCACGCGCGGCCGATCGAGTCCTTCATGTGGTACTCGATCTTGGGACCGTAGAAGGCGCCTTCGCCCGGCAGTTCCTCCCATTCCACGCCGCAGGCGGCGAGCGCCGCGCGAAGCGCCGCCTCGGACTTGTCCCAGACCTCGTCCGCGCCGATGCGCGGCTCCGGGCGCAGCGCAATCTTGAGCGCGATATCCTCGAAGCCGAAGTGCGCGTACACCGCCATCGCCTGGCGATGGAAGGCGACCACTTCCGCTTCGATCTGCTCCTCGGTGCAGAACACATGGCCGTCGTCCTGGACGAAGCCGCGCACGCGCATCAGCCCGTGCAGCGCGCCGGAAGGCTCGTTGCGGGTGCAGGAACCGAACTCGCCGTAGCGGATCGGCAGGTCGCGATAGCTCCGGAGGCCGTGGTTGAACAGCAGCACGTGGCCCGGGCAGTTCATGGGTTTCAGCGCGTAGTCGCGGTTCTCGGCCGAGGTCACGAACATGTTGTCGCGGTAGTTCTGCCAATGGCCGGTCTTCTCCCACAGGCCCTTGTCGAGGATCTGCGGACAGCGCACCTCCTGGTAGCCCGAGTCCACGTACACCTTGCGCATGTACTGCTCGACCACCTGCCAGATCGACCAGCCGCGCGGGTGCCAGAACACCAGGCCCGGCGCTTCCTCCTGCATGTGGAAGAGGTCGAGCTGTTTGCCGATGCGGCGATGGTCGCGCTTCTCCGCTTCCTCGATCTGGTGCAGGTAGGCGGCAAGATCCTTGTCGCTCAGCCACGCGGTGCCGTAGATGCGCGAGAGCATCTCGTTGTCCGAATCGCCGCGCCAGTAGGCGCCGGCCACCTTCATCAGCTTGAAGCTCCTGAGGCGGCTGGTGTCGGGCACGTGGGGACCACGGCACAGGTCGGTGAACTCGCCCTGGGTGTAGAGCGACAGCGCTTCGCCGGAGGGAATCGCCTCGATGATCTCCGCCTTGTACAGCTCGCCCTTGCCGCGGAAGAAGGCCACCGCCGCGTCGCGCGGCATGACCTCGCGCGAGACCGGCAGCGCCTCGGCAGCGATCTTCTTCATCTCCGCCTCGATGGCGGCGAGGTCCTCGGGCGTGAACTGGCGCTCGAAGGCGAAATCGTAATAGAAGCCGTTCTCGATCACCGGCCCGATCGTCACCTGCGCCTCGGGAAACAGGCGCTGCACCGCCTGCGCCAGCAGGTGCGCGGTGGAGTGGCGAATGATCTCCAGCGCCTCCGGACTCTTCTCGGTGACGATGGCGAGCGCAGCGTCCTGCTCGATCAGGTGGCTGGTATCGACCAGGCGCCCGTCGACCTTGCCAGCGAGCGCGGCCCTGGCCAGGCCGGCGCCGATCGAGGCGGCGACTTCCTGCACCGTGACGGGGTGGTCGAACGGCCGCTGGCTGCCGTCGGGAAGGGTGATCGTGATCATGGATGGGATCCGGACAATCGGGCCCGCTCCGCAGCTCGAAGCCGGGACACGGGCAACAAAAAAGGCGCAACGCGCCTCGGGGAACCGGCAAGCGTCGCGCGGGATTTCAGGCGTGGGCGGTTCGTGTGTCCATGTCGCACGCTCGGCCGGCGCGTCGGCGCGGGCCACCTTATCAGGGGGAACGGAACGACCACGCTAGAGCAGCGCGCCGCGCCTGTCAACGAAGGAGCCGCGATGACGCGGCCGGCAACCCGCGCCGGACACGGCGGCCGGGGTAACGCCCTTCCGTTAAGGAATGACGTGCAATCGTCCCTCCGCCGCGTCCCGCGGCAAGGATGAGGCTCTGCGAACGGCATGATGACCGAGGAGATACGCTGGCGCAGGCTGCTCGAGCAGATCCAGGCGGCTTTCAAGCACCTCGGCGAGCATCCGGACGCGCTCCAGCCCATACTCCAGGACGAGCAGCCGGCCGACGTGGCCCTCGCCATGGAAGAACTGGAACCCGAGCAGGCGGCCCTGGTATTCGCCCTCCTCGATGACGAGCGTGCCGCCCAGGTGCTGGGTTGCCTCGGGCCCGGATGCACGGCCGAGATCGCCGCGCGGCTGGGCTCGACCGAGCTGCGCCGGCTGGTGGCCGCCCTGCCCGACCGCGACGCCGCGGCGACCATCGCCGAAGCCCCCGCCGAAGCCGCCGCGATCCTGATCGGCGCCAGCCGTCGGCCCTCCGCCGCGGCCCGCGACGCGCGCCGCCGCCTCGCCCACGCGCCGGGCAGCGCGGGACGGCTGATGACCAGCGAGTTCGTCTGCGTGGCCCCGGGGCAGACCGTGGCCGAAGCCCTCGACGCCGTACGCAACACCGATCCGGACGCGGACGTTCCCAACGACCTTTACGTGGTCAGCGATCCGGACGAGGAAGGCCGGACCGGCCAGCACCTCCTCGGCGTGATCTCGATCCGCGACCTGGTGATGGCCGATCCGGAACGGAAGGTCGCCGATCTCATGGCGACGGAAATCGTCTCCGTGGGCGCCGATGCGGACGCCGACGATGCCGCGCGGCTGCTCGCCAAGCACAAGTTCCGCGCCCTGCCCGTTTCCGACGGCGAGGGCCGGCTGACCGGCGTGATCCCCGCCGACGACCTGATGCGGGCGATGGTCGACCGCCTCGCCCGGCGTTACGCGCGGGCGGTCGGCACCGATGCCGACGTGATGGAGCACCTGTCGCCCTACGGCGCCGCCAAGAAGCGCGTGCCGTGGCTGCTCGGCACAATGATCATCGAGCTTGGCGCGGGCCTGGTCATTGCCCATTTCAACGACGTGCTGACCAAGGTGATCCTGCTGGCCTCGTTCATGCCGGTGATTTCCGCCATTGCCGGCAACGTGGGACTCCAGGCCGCGGCGATCACCGTGCGCGCCCTCGACACCGGCCACATCTCGATGCGCGACAAGAGCAAGGCACTGCTGAAGGAGGCGATGACCTCGATGCTGATGGCGGTGATCTGCGGCGTGGTGCTCGGCGCCATCGGCGCGATCTGGTCGCGTCACCTGCTGTTCGGCGCGGTCATCGGCGTGGCGCTCTCGTGCTCGATGCTGACCGCCGGCCTCATGGGCACCGTCATCCCGATGGTGTCGAAAAAGCTCGGCTTCGACCCCGCCACCACCGCCGGTCCGTTCGAAACCGCCTTCCAGGACGTCATCGGCTTCGGCGTCTTCCTCGGCCTCGCCTCGCTGCTGCTGCCGGAGCTCTGAGCGCCGGCCAGGCCTTTACGTCACTGCTACGTCCGGCGCAACAGAAAAGGGCCTGCATCGCTGCAAGCCCTTGAAGGATATGGCGCCCGAAGTTGGACTCGAACCAACGACCCCCTGATTAACAGTCAAGTGCTCTAACCAGCTGAGCTATTCGGGCGAGCCGCGCATTTTCGACAAGTCGGCTGGTGGCGTCAAGGCCCGCCGCCGGGGCCTCCGGCGCAACCTCCAGGTCAGCCGGCGGCACCCAGGCAGGCCGCCGCGGCTCCGGGAGCAGCCGCGGCGCTGCGCACGCGCCCGGCCTGGCTGATGATGAGCGCGCTGGCGTCGCTGCCGCTGCGCCGGTCGCAGATGGTCAGGGTCTGGTTGGTGCCGGTGGCGCTGCCGTCGGGCCGGTAGGTGACGCGCAGGCGACCTTCGGTGCCGATGATGGCGGTTCCCTGCGACTGCGCCTGGCCGACGGCCAGCAGCGGCTCGCCGGCGGCCCGCACGCCATTGCGATCGAAGTCGGCGAAGGCGATCCAGCCGTGGTGCCATCGGGTCGAGCGCGCACACTGGTTGCCATCCTCGCTGGGGCACACGACCACGTGCTGCCCGCGCGCAGCCGCCGCGCTGCGCGCATGATTGAGGGCGACGGCCAGCTCCGCATGCGCCGCACGCCCATGCGTGCGCCCGACCAGCCTGGCCCAGGACGGCGCCGCGAGGGTCGTGAGGACGGCGATGATCGAAAGCGCGATCAGGCACTCGATGAGGGTGAATCCACGTGGCATTGAATGGGAGGACATGGCGGAACCGGGGTGGCTGGGATGGTCGCCATGCTAGGCAGCGCCGGCGACCGGCACGATCGGGGCGCGCCGCCTCGCGTTGTAGGAAATCGGCGGCGCCGCCCGCCTGAAATGGCCTCCGCCAACAGCGGCATGCAAACGCCCGATGCTGTATTTTCGGGTTCGTGCCCCCATCTCGCGCCGCATGACCGATCGTTTCCAACTGGTGTCGCCGTACCGGCCGGCCGGCGACCAGCCCAACGCCATTGCCCGCATCAGCGAGGGCTTCGAGGCGGGCCTGGCCCAGCAGACCCTGCTCGGCGTCACGGGCTCGGGCAAGACGTTCACCATCGCCAACGTCATCGAGCGGGTGCAGAAGCCGACCATCGTGATGGCGCCGAACAAGACCCTGGCGGCGCAGCTCTACGGCGAGTTCAAGCAGTTCTTCCCGCACAACGCCGTCGAATACTTCGTCAGCTACTACGACTACTACCAGCCGGAAGCCTACGTCCCGTCCAGCGACACCTACATCGAGAAGGACGCCTCGATCAACGACCACATCGAGCAGATGCGCCTGGCCGCCACCAAGGCGCTGCTGTCGCGGAGCGACGCGCTGATCGTCGCCACCGTGTCGGCGATCTATGGCCTCGGCGACCCCGACGATTACCTCTCGATGCGCCTGATCCTCTCGCGCGGCGAGCACACCGACCAGAAGAAGCTGGTCCGGCACCTGACCGAACTGCAGTACACGCGCAACGACACGGAGCTCCGCCGTGGCACCTTCCGCGTGCGCGGCGAGATCATCGACGTGTTCCCGGCGGAATCGGAAACCGAGGCGCTGCGCATCGAGCTGTTCGATGGCGACGTCGAGAACCTCAGCCTGTTCGACCCGCTGACCGGCGCCACCCTGCGCCCGGTGCCACGCTACACGGTGTACCCGAAGACCCACTACGCGACCACGCGCGCGAGCGTCCTCAACGCCATCGAGACCATAAAGGTCGAGCTCAAGGAGCGCCTTGAGCGCCTCTACCGCGACAACAAGCTGGTCGAGGCGCAGCGCCTGGAGCAGCGCACGCGCTTCGACCTCGAGATGATGAGCGAGGTCGGCTACTGCAACGGCATCGAGAACTACTCGCGCCACCTCACCCGCCGCGAGCCCGGCGCGCCGCCGCCGACGCTGTTCGACTACCTGCCGCCGGATGCGCTCCTGGTGGTGGACGAATCCCACGTCACCGTCCCGCAGATCGGCGCCATGTACAAGGGCGACCGCTCGCGCAAGGAGACGCTGGTCGAGTTCGGCTTCCGCCTGCCCTCGGCGCTCGACAACCGCCCGCTCAAGTTCGAGGAGTGGGAGGCGCGCGCGCCGCGCACGGTGTTCGTGTCGGCGACCCCCGGCGCGTACGAGATCGACAAGTCGCAGGGCAGCGTCACGGAGCTGGTGGTGCGCCCGACGGGCCTGGTCGATCCGGAGGTGCAGGTGCGCCCGGCGCGAACCCAGGTCGACGACCTCCTGTCGGAAGCCAACGCGCGCATCGCCATGGGCGACCGCGTGCTGGTCACTACCCTCACCAAGCGCATGGCCGAGAACCTCACCGAGTACTTCGACGAGCAGGGCGTGCGCGTGCGCTACCTGCACTCGGACATCGAAACCGTGGAGCGAGTCGAGATCATCCGCGACCTGCGCCTTGGCAGGTTCGACGTGCTGGTCGGCATCAACCTGCTGCGCGAGGGCCTGGACATGCCCGAGGTGTCGCTGGTGGCGATCCTCGACGCCGACAAGGAAGGCTTCCTGCGCTCGACCGGCTCACTGATCCAGACCATCGGCCGCGCGGCGCGGAACCTGCGCGGTACCGCCATCCTCTACGCCGACCGCGTCACCCGCTCCATGCAGGCGGCGATTGACGAGACCGACCGCCGCCGCGCCAGGCAGGTCGCCTACAACGAGGAACACGGCATCACGCCCAAATCGGTGGTGCGCAAGATCGCCGACATCATGGAAGGCGCGCGCGAGGCCGCCGAAGCGGACCGCGGTCGGGGCCGCGGCAGCCAACGCAAGGTGGCGGAAGTGGCCGCCGATTACCGCTCGCTCACCCCCACCGAGATCGCCGCAAGAATCAGGCAGCTCGAAGCGGAAATGTACAAGCGCGCCGAAGGCCTGGAATTCGAGGAAGCCGCGCGCCTGCGCGACGAAATCCATCGCATCCGCGAGCAGGGGCTGATCGGCTGAAGGTGGCGCAAGTGCGGCACCCGGATCCGTTCGACCTGCCCCAGGCGACCTGTCATGCGGACGTGCAACTTCCAGTGTGCAAATCCGGTTGCCGCCCACGGAACCCTGTGATACCTTGCGCGCCCCTCGCAGCCGGCACGGTGCCAGACGGGCGGTTAGCTCAGCGGTAGAGCACTACCTTGACATGGTAGGGGTCACAAGTTCGATCCTTGTACCGCCCACCAAATCAGTGACTTACGAAGGCCTCACCCTCGCGGGTGGGGCCTTTTTTTAACTTCCGTGGACGGGTTTTGGACGCAACCCCACGCCCGGCCAAGACCCGCCCAAGGCCGGGCACAGGCGGCTGGTGGACGGGAATTGGACGCAAGGGGGTTCCGGGAAGAGCAAAGAGCCCCTGAAGGAAGGTCAGGCATGGGAGAGCGCCTGCCGGCCTGAATCATCAATAACCTCCCACCTTGTCCCACACTATCCCATTGAAATATAAGGGAAAAGCCTTGTATTCGGGTTCTCGCGGGGGTACAATGTACCCATCATGCAGCAGATTCCCACCCACCCCGTGTTCGCCGCCCTCTTCGAGGGTCGGGACCGTGCCCGCGGGCTCGACGGGGCCGGTCGCCGGGCAGGCATCGGGCGGATGGCGCTCGTCGGCCTCGCCGCCGCCGTGGTCGCCCCCGTGCTGTGGATTCCACTCGGCGCCAGTGCCGGCCTGACCGCACTCGGCATCGGGCTGGTCCTTGCGGTCGCCATCGGCTTTGGGTTCTGTTGGTTCGCTCGCTACACCCGTGCAACGAGCGCATCCGGCCTCGCCACGCTGGCGGGCCTCTCCGCTTCCGTGATCGCCGCCGTCGCCCGGCTGGCTGCTACCGCGTCGGAACAAGCTGACCGGGCTGCAGGAATCGCCCTGCGCGCCCTTACCCTCGCCGCCGCCCTCTCCCGGGCCGCGCTCGACAGCACTGCCCGGAAGCTCGGGCTTGTCCACGCTGCCATTTTGGCTACTCGCATGACGAGCGAGCGTGCCGCTGCCGCCCACACCCCGGCGGCCTAAGCACACCCATCCAGTACACACGGCCGCCGGCGCAAGCCAGCGGCCACCTACGCCCCTTGCGTCGGCGGCCATGACGGAGCAATCGTCATGGCAGCACAAAGCAACACCCCCAGCATCACCCCCGAGCGGAAGACGGCGAAGCTCGATGTTGTCTACGTCATCGGCGATGGCCGGCGCATTGAGTTCTCCGGCCCTGAGCCGCTGGGCGCTGACGACCTGCGCGTGCTGCAAGGGCTGGTCGCCCTTGCCGGCCCGCGTGGAAAAATGCTGCCCACAACCCCTAAGACGGCTGGAGGGGTGGAGCTTCGGGAGCGGCTGGAACCGCGGTGGGATGCGGTTGCAGAGAACGCCATCGCGTACTCAGGCAGCTACCGCAGGCTTGCCCATGAAATCGGCGTGGCGGACAGCGGCAGGCACTTGGAGCTGATCCGCGACTCGATTGAACGCTTGTGGAAGGTCTCAATCATCGCGCAGTCCGGCGGAAGGCGGCAGGGATACCACCTGCTATCCACTTACGCCGGGAACACTGAAACCGGGCAGCTACGTCATGGCCTTCGAGCCGGAGCACCGGCACGAGCAGGAGCAGGAACGGGAGCAGGTGCAGCCGGTCGAGGCCGCACCGGAGCCCGCGGAGCCGGTGGCGGCGCCGGCGGGCGAGCACGAGGACGAAGGGATGGATTGGGGCTGATCCACGGCGTTGGCGGGATGAGCGCGTGATGGATAACACCACCACGCAGGAGCCCGCTATGTCGCAACGCGAAATCACCCTCATTCGCCGCACCACCCTCGACGACTACGACCGGGACCGGACCCGCTGGCACCAGCCGGGCAAGACCGTGGAACGGACCGCGGCGGTGTTGGGCGTCACCGGGGCGCAGATCGACCACGACGGGCCGCGCATCGACGTGCGGGCAACGCAGGTGGGGTATCGCCGGATCGTCGTGATTGTCACCGCTGCCGGGGATGCCTGCCCAGCCCCTTCCTCTTCAGGCCATCCCACCATCGCAGGAGCCCTCGCATGAAAACCTATGACGAAGAAAACAAGCTGGAGCGCCAACGCGAGGATGCAGCTCGCCGGGCATGGTGGAAGTTTCCCCGCATGCCCCTCGCCGAGGCCAAGGCTCTCGCGACAGGGCAGGCAGCGCAGTACAGCGAACGGCAGCGGAAGGGCAAGGCACCGGGCATAAAGATCGGCGGGGTCGAACTCGCACGCACGCAGGAGACGCGGCACATCGTTGTAGTTGGCACCACCGGCAGCGGCAAAACCGCGCTCCTCACCGGGCTGATCGACCAAGCCCTCGCGAGGGGTGACAGGTTGGTGCTGCATGACCCGAAAGGTGACTACTCGGCCAAGTATTACACCCCCGAATCCGTGGTCCTGCTGGGCCCGTGGGATGAGCGGTCGGCGATGTGGGATGCCGCTTCGGACATCGCCACGCCTGCCCTCGCAGATGCCCGCCGGGTGCAGGCTTGGCGGAAGCACGTCCTGCACCGTGTTGCCGCCAGCGTCGCCGCAGCGGAGCTCGTAGGCGACTTTCCCGCCGTGCATAAACTTCCGCGACGGGAACGGCCCGGCTCCATCGGGCACCAGTGGGATTGGGCGCGGGAAGTCGCCGGAGCGGATGAGCCGGTCGGCCATGGACTGACTGAGGCCCGCCATTGCGAACGCGGCGGGCCGGCGGATGATGGCGAGCTCGTCGGCTGTACTTGGTTGCATGCTTATGTCTCCATTAGTTGTCACCAATGGAGTTTGAGCAGCGCGTACCGTGCGCACTACCGCGATAATTTGCCCGAATAGATGGGGGTCAGTTGATCGTGCGCAGCGCTGCCGTTTCGGCGATCAAGCGCCCTTCCGCTTCCCCCTCCTCAAGCTCGCGCCGCACCCGCTGATGGATGCGCTCCACTGCCTTTGTGGTTTTGTGGGCCTCACTCGCTACGATCCGGTAGGCGTGCGCGAGCGGCGTACCCTCATCCGCCAGTGCCTGGACACGCTGGCAGGTCTCCACGTGCTCGGCCGTCTTGGCTGGCCGCCCCCGTCCCCGCAAGGGCGCTGTCACGGCAGCATCCTCCCTGCTGGCAGCAATGCCGGTCAGGAGATCCGCCAACCACGCCGCCTCGTCGCGCGTGATGGAACCGGACCGCAGGCGATCAGCTACCAGCCGGTAGAGTCGTCGGCATGCGGCGGGGTCGCCCGCAGCCGCATCGCTGAGGGCAAGATGGAAGCCGAGCCAATCCGGATCGTCGCGAATCACGCGGCCTTTTCCACGATCGGGCGAACCTTGGCGCGAAAGGTACGCTGCGCCTGCCACATGTCGAAATCGCCTTGCATCGCGTACCACATGCCCGGCGTGGTGTTCAGCGCCTTGGACAGGCGCAGGTCCATTTCCGCGCTGATGCCGGCTGCGCCGTTCAGGATGCGCGACAGCGCCACGCGGGTAACGCCCAGGCGAGCGGCGGCGTCGGTCACGGTGATGCCATCGAGCCATTCGCGCAGGACCTCGCCGGGGTGGGGCGGGTTGTGCATGTTCATCGTCATTCCCTCAGTGGTAGTCCTGGTAATCGACCAGCACGGCATCGCCGTTCTCGAAGGTGAAGGTCAGCCGCCAATTGCCGTTCACGGTGATGGCCCAGTGGTCTTTCAGCCGACCTTTCAGCGGGTGCAGCCTCCAGCCGGGAGCGTTCATGTCCTCGGGCTTGCTCGCCCGGTTCAACTGGAACAGCTGAAGGCGTAGGCGCTTGGCATGCACGGCCTGTATGCCACGGGTGCTGCCAGTCAGGAAGAACGTCTCGATACCCTTGTGCCGGAAGGATCGGATCATGGGTGCGAGTGTATAGTGTTGCTATACAGACGGCAAGTCACAGCGCCAGCCCGGCCAGCGCGTCGCGCGCGTTCCTGCCGCAGGTGGCCGTAGTGCTTTTCGATCATAGCCACGGACGTGCCGGCGAGCTTGGCGACCGTGAACAGGTCCAGGCCATCGGTCACCAGGTCCGTGATGACGCTATGGCGCAGGGTGTACGCGCTCGTTTCCGCGGGCAGCTCGGCTGCCCGGGCGGCATCCTTGATCGGCACCTTCCAGGCGTCCTTGTCCCACGCGGAACCGTTCCAGCGGGACAGCAGCGGTGCAGTTGGCAGCTTACCCTTCGCCTGAGCACGGAACAGCCCGGCGGTGCCTGCGAGCTTGGCGGCGGTGAACAGGTCCAGGCCGCCGGGTGTCAGGTCGGTGATGTCGCGACCCCACCTGCCCCACGACGCCTTTCGTGTCACGCGCAGGGTGCCGGCGGCGTCGCATGCTGCTGCGGCATGCGCGACAGCTCGGTGCGGTTCTTGCCGAGCTGCTTGCCCTGGTAGAGGGCGAGGTCCGCGGCCTTGATGCAGTCCTCCAGCGCCATGCCGGGCTGGAACTGACCGATGCCGACGGTCAGGGTGACGGTCAGCGCCTGGCGCTCGGGGCCGACCAGGAACGGCTCACCCGCGATGCATTGACGCAGCTTGTCGGCAAGCGTGACGGCGCCGTCGCGGTCGCAGACGGGCAGCAGGATCAGGAACTCCTCGCCCCCCCAGCGTGCGACCGTATCGTCGCGCCGCAGCGCATCACGCAGGCGGATCGCCGTTTCGCGCAGGACCGCATCCCCCGCATCGTGGCCGAAGCGGTCGTTGATGACCTTGAACTCGTCCAGGTCGGTCATCAGCAGGCAGAACGGGCCGCCACCGCGGTTGCCGCGGGCGGCTTCGGCCTGCATCAGCTCCAGCATGTGGCGGCGGTTGGCGAGCCCGGTCAATGGATCGGTCATGGCCGCGATGGCGAGCTGCCGCGCGCTGGTGACGCCCATGCGGTAGCGGCTGAGCAGCATCAGGAAGAAGCCGATCGCCAGTGCCGCGACCAGCAGGCTGAGGCGGGTCAGGAGGCGCTGGCGTTGCAGTTTCAGCTCGTCGACGCGCGCCTCGGTCTCCAACAGGGCGATCTGGCGCTCCGCGTGGTCGGCATCGAAGCGATCCTGCAGGGCGGTGACGCGCGCCAGCTGGTCGGCCTCGGCCTGCAATCCGAGCACGCGCGTCACCTCGCGCTGCGCCTCCAGCGCGGTGCGGTGGTCGCCTTGCGCCTCGGCCAGGGCGACGCGGCGCTCCGCCGCCTCGCTGAGCAGGCTGTAATCGCCTTCCGGAATCAGCGTGAGGGCCTCGTCCAGCGCGGCGGCGGCCTCGGCGTAGCGCTGGAGGCTGGTCTGGGTCGAGGCGACGCTCAGCAGGGAGTTGATCGTGCCGCCCTTGTCGCCGACCGCGCGCCGGATGGTCAGCGAGTGCTGGTGGTGATCCAGTGCCTGTTGTGGCCGGCCGCTGCGGTCCAGCGCCAGGCCGATGTTGCTCTCCGCGTACGCCACCCCGCGCTCGTTGCCAAGTTCCGCGAACAGCTCCAGCGCCCGCCGGTTGGTCTGCAACAGTTCTTCGTGCTCGCGTGCGGCGGTCGCGAGGTCGCCGGCTTCGCCGGCATGCTGGCCGAGCTTGGCGGCAACGGCGCCGAGATTGACCAGGGTGCCGGCGATGCCGGGCTTGGAATCGGCCGCCTCGAAGCCCGCCAGCGCGCGTTGCTGGTAGGCGCGGGCCTTGGCGAAATCACCGAGTTCCGTATAGAGGATGCCGATGTTGGCCGCCGTCTTGGCCGACTCCGCGACATCGCCGGCCTGCTGGCTTGCACTCAGCGCGGAGAGATAGTGTTCCAGCGCATCCTTGTAGGAGCTCTCGGCAGCCAGCACGACGCCTAGGCCCCGATGCAGGAAGGCGCGCTGGGCGGGCGCGCCGGCGCTGCCGAGCACCTCCAGCGCGCGCTCGAAATGCTGGCCCGCCTCGGCCTGGCGCCCGAGCACGCCCAGGTTGGTGGCGATGCCGCCGAGCAGCATGGCCTCTCCCACGGGGCAGCGCGGGTGCATCGACTCGGCTGCGCGGAGCGCGGCTTCGCCCTGCTCCACGCCTTCGGCCGGATTGGAATCCCGCGCGCCAGCGAGTTCGATGCCATGCGCCTGGAGTTCCGCACAGGTCCGGTCCACCGCCTGCGCATGACCGCCGCCCAGGAGCAGGCCGAGCGCCAGCATGGCGCCGAGGCCCAAGGATACGCGGAAGGACAGGGAAATCATCGCCGCAAATGGCCACTCGAACCGAGGCGAGCACTGATTGCAAGTTCCACGCCAACGTGGGGGAAGCCTGCATCGGCGACGCCGCGCGCCGCCACCGCACGGGGCGCGGCCATGCCGCCCCGCAGTGTCGTTATCGGACAATCGCGGCTACGCGGCTCCGGCGGGCTGCTTCGATGGCGCGTCGGCATGGATGCGGTAGCAGGGCACATAGGTCCTGCCCGGCAGCGTCATGCGCTGCTGCTCGACGAAGCTCGTCAGCAGCGCGTCGAGCGCATGCATGATGTCGGCATCGCCGTCGATGTCGAAGGGTCCGTCCCGCTCGATCGCGCACAGGCCCTCCTCCTTGACGTTGCCGGCGACGATGCCGGAAAAGGCGCGGCGCAGGTTCGCCGCCAGCCGGTGCGGTGCTTGGCCGCGGTGCAGGTTGAGCGCAGCCATCGCCGCATGCGTCGGCCGGAACGGCTCCTGGAACTCGCGTTCCACGTGCAGGGCCCAGTTGAAGTAGAACGCGTCCTTGTCGTCCAGCCGCTGCAGCCGCACCCGCTCGACGCCACGATGGATCTGGCGCGCGACCTCGGCCGGATCCTCGATGATGATCCGGTAGTGGGCCGCCACGGCATCACCCAGCGTCAGGCGCAGGAAGCGGTCGATCTGCTCGAAATAGGCCGCCGATTCGCTCGGCCCGGTGAACACCAGCGGGAAGGCGACGCCGGTATTGGCCGGGTGCAGCAGGATGCCGAGCAGGTAGAGGATCTCCTCGGCGGTGCCGACGCCGCCCGGGAACACCACGATGGCGTGGCCGATGCGGACGAAGGCCTCGAGGCGCTTCTCGATGTCCGGCATGATCAGGAGGTGGTTGACGATCGCGTTCGGCGACTCGGCGGCGATGATGCCCGGCTCGGTGATGCCGATGTAGCGGTTGTCGTGGCGGCGCTGCTTGGCGTGGGCGATGGTGGCGCCCTTCATCGGCCCCTTCATGGCGCCGGGTCCGCAGCCGGTGCAGATGTCGAGCGCGCGCAGGCCGAGTTCGTAGCCGACCTGCTTGGCGTAGTCGTATTCCCGCCGCGGGATCGAATGCCCGCCCCAGCACACCACCAGGTTGGGGTCGTGGTTGGGCACCAGCGCGCGGGCATTGCGCAGGATGCCGAACACGGCATCGGTGATGCCGCCCGAGTCGGAGAGATCGAAGCGCCCGGCCTCGATCTGCGTGGCCACGAACACGATGTCGCGCACCACCGCGAACAGCAGCGCATTGACGCCGGCGATGATGCGCCCGTCGACGAAGGCGCCGGCCGGCGCGTTGGTGAGTTCCAGCTTGAGACCGCGATCCTGCTGCAGGATCTGGATGTCGAAGTCCGGGTACAGCTCCATCAGTGCGCGCGCGTCGTCGTGCGGCGCGCCCTGCGTCAGCACCGCCAGCGCGCACTGGCGCAGGGTGCCGTGCAGGCCGCCCGCGCTGGCGTCGCGCAGGCGCGCCACCTCGCGCCGCGACAGGAGGTCCATGCCCTCGTGCGGCGCGATGCGCGCGTTCACGGTGGCGTGCTGCTCGCGAAACTTCATGCGCTGCTCCTCGAATCGTGCGCGGCCGGCACCCTTCCCAAGGCGCCTGCCGCCTAAGGCAACCCGGCGGGCAACCCGGCGGCGCGGATGTAGGCGACTGTACCATCGAGGAACATCTGCACCGACAGCGCCACCAGCAGCATGCCCATGAGTCGCTCCACCGCGCTCAGCACGCTGAGCCCGAGCAGGCGGAACAGGACGGTGGAGGACATCAGGATCGCCGCCGTGGCGAGCCAGGCCAGGAACAGCGCCACGCTCCAGTCCACCGTGCGCCCGGGATGGCTGTTGGCGAGCAGCATCACCGCCGCCATCGTCGATGGCCCGGCTACCGCCGGAATCGCCATCGGCACGATGAAGGGTTCGCCGCCCTCGATGTCGCCGAAGATGCCCCGCCCGGGCGGGAAGATCATGCGTACGCCGATGATGAACAGCACGATCCCGCCGGCGATGGCCACCGACTCCTGCTTGAGCTGCAGCAGGCGCAGGATGTACTCGCCCCCGAACAGGAACGCGAACAGCACCACCAGCGCGATCACCAGCTCGCGGGCCAGCACCCACAGCCGCCGCCGCGGCGCCACGTTGCGCAGCAGGCTCAGGAACAGCGGGATGTTGCCGAGCGGATCCATGATCAGGAACAGCAGGATGCCGGCGGAAAGCGTGCTCATCTGGGATTCCGTCGAAGTGCCTGGTGGATGGCCGAAGGTTCCGCGCCCGTGGCGATGGTACGTGTTCCAGTGCGCCTGTAGCGGCTCTTCCGCCGAAGACAGTCCGGGTCGCCTGCACGCAGGCTCCTACGGGAAGCCGGTGTAGGAGCGACCGTGGTCGCGACCCCGGCGGTCGCACACGGGCGACCGTGGGCGTGCGGGTGATGACGCGCGGACGACGCGATCAGCCCCTCAGGTCCAGCACCTTGCCGCGTGCGCCGGCGCCCTCGGTGCCGAGCAGCCAGGCGATCGCGGCGGCGGCGTGGGCCGGGTCCGGGTGCTCCATCGTGTTCTCGCCGTAATAGGCGGCGCGGCGCAGGGCGGTGCGCATCGGCGGCGGCAGCACGGCGTGGGTGCGCACCGGCGAGTTCTCCGTCTCCTCGTGCACGATCGAGGCGAGGCCGAGCAGCGCGTGCTTGGCGACGCCATAGCCGCCCCAGAACGCGTTGCCGACCCGCGCCACGTCGTCGAACACGAACACCACCGCCGCATCCCCGCCCTGCTTCATCAGCGGCAGGCAGGCGGCGGTCAGCAGGAAGGGCGCGGTCAGGTTGACCTGCTGGGTGCGCTGCCATTCCTCGGGCGTCTGCTGCTCGAAGGGCTGCAGGGTGTCGAAATGCGCCGCCGCGTGGACCAGGCCATCGAGGCGGCCCAGCTCGCGCCCGATGCTGGCGGCGAGGTCGGCGTGATCCTTCGGCGTGGCGCCGGCTAGGTCCATCGGGTAGAGCGCCGGCTGGGGGAACCCGGCCTGGGTGATCTCGTCGTACAGCTTTTCCAGCGGGCGCACCTTGCGGCCCAGCAGCACCACGCTCGCCCCGGCCGCCGCCGCGGCCAGCGCCGTCGCGCGGCCGAGCCCGCCGGTGGCGCCGCTGACCAGCACCACGCGCCCGGCGAGGGAACCTGCGGCGGGCGCCGGTGCGTCGCCCTCCGGACGGAGCGTGGGCAGCATGGGTCAGGCCTTCTGCGTGTCCTGGACCAGCCGTTCCAGCTCGCCGGACTCGTAGAGCTCCAGCGCTATGTCGCAGCCGCCGATCAGTTCGCCGTTGATGAACAGCTGCGGGAACGTCGGCCAGTTCGAGTAGCGCGGCAGGTTGGCCCGGACCTCCGGGTCTTCCAGCACGTTGACCGGAAAATAGTCCGCACTCACCGCCTTCAGGGCCTGCGAGGTGCGGCTGGAAAAGCCGCACATGGGGAACTGCGGCGTACCCTTCATGAACAACACGATGGGGTGGCTGTCGACGATGGATCGGATGCGTTCGATGACGTCCATGGCGGCTTCAGACAGAGGATGAATGCGCGGTGAGCGCGAATCCGCCCATGGTACCAGCTTGGCCGCCCCGGTTGATTTGCGGGCCGGGCGCTTCCTACACTCGCAGGCCCACCTTCCGCAGGAGATCCCGCATGGCCTTCGAACTTCCCCCGCTGCCATGGGCCCGCGATGCGCTCGCTCCGCACATCTCCGCGGAGACCATCGACTACCACTACGGCAAGCACCACCAGGCCTACGTCACCAACCTCAACAAGCAGATCGCCGGCACCGAATTCGAGAACCTGCCGCTGCTCGACATCATCCGCACGTCCTCCGGCGGCATCTTCAACAACGCCGCGCAGGTGTGGAACCACACCTTCTTCTGGCACTGCATGAAGCCCAACGGCGGCGGCGAGCCGTCCGGGCGCCTGGCCGATGCGATCAACAAGGCCTTCGGCAGCTTCGAGCAGTTCCGGGAGGAGTTCAGCAAGCTGTGCATCGGCACCTTCGGCTCCGGCTGGGGCTGGCTGGTGCAGCGCCCGGACGGTGGCCTCGCCCTGGCCAGCACCTCCAACGCCAACAACCCGCTCACCGGCCCCGACCGCCCGCTGCTCACCTGCGACGTCTGGGAGCACGCCTACTACATCGACTACCGCAATGCCCGCCCGCAGTTCATCGAGGCGTTCTGGAACGTCGTCAACTGGGATCACGTCGCCAGCCAGATGGAGGGCTGAGCGCTCTCCATAACCGGGGCGGCCGCGACCACGGCCGCTCCGGCAAGGCACGGTGTAGCCCGCGTGCGGGAATAACGCCACTCCCAGGCGCATGCTCCTGCAGGGCCCACCCTGTGGGCGACCAACGAAGCCATCCAGTTGGCCTGCCGCGGGTCGCGCCCAGGTGCGCTCCTACAAACAGCGTTTTGGCCGCATCCCGCGGCGTCGTAGGAGCGCACCCGGGCGCGACCACGCCCTGCCCTGAATCAAAGCGCCACGAGTGTGCGTGTGAAGCCAATCCGGCAGGCGCGAGCAAGGCTGCACGGCCACGCGGTGCGCCGGTGCGCACAGGGTGCGCTCCTACAAAGAACCTGGCGCAGGCGTAGGCATGCCGTAACCTGGCCGCTGCGCCCGGCCCGATCAGGGCGCGGCGGCGGCCAGCAGCGCCGCGACGACCGGCGCGACCTGCGCGCCGCGCCCGAGCGCATGGCCGAGTGCCGCCAGCCGCTCGGCCAGCGCGCCGGGTCCGTCCGCGCACACCGTGGCGTGGCCGACCTTGCGGTCGGGGCGCGCGCTCTTGCCGTAGTCATGCCAATGCGCGCCGGGCGTGGCGAGCACCGCGCGCGCGTCGGGCAGCGCGCCGATCCAGTTCAGCATCACGCTGCTGCCGCGCGCGGCGGTGTCGCCGAGCGGCAGGTCGAGCACCGCGCGCAGGTGGTTCTCGAACTGGCTGCACACCGCGCCCTCGATGGTCCAGTGCCCGGAGTTGTGCACGCGCGGCGCCATCTCGTTGCCGAGCAGGCGCCCTTCGTGCTCGAACAGCTCGAGCGCGAAGGTGCCGACGTAATCGAGGCGTTCGGCGAGTGCGCGCGCATGCGCCGCGGCCTGCCGCTCGAGCGCGTCGATGCCGGGGACCGGCGCGAGGCTGGCGGACAGGATGCCGTCGACGTGCCAGTTGCGGGTCAGCGGATAATGGCGGAACTCGCCGCCCGGCGAGCGCACCGCGACTACCGAGACCTCGCGCGTGAACGGCACGAAGCCTTCGAGGATGAGCGGGTGGCCGCCGAGCCTTGCCCAGGCGGCATCGGCATCGCCGGGTCCGCGCAACACCGCCTGCCCCTTGCCGTCGTATCCGAAACGGCGCGTCTTCAGCACCGCGGGAAGGCCGATGCGGGCCAGCGCATCGTCAAGCCCGGCGCGATCGTCGACGGCGGCGAACGGCGGCACCGGAAGGCCGATCTCGCCGAACAGCGTCTTCTCCGACAGCCGGTCCTGCGAGATGGCGAGGGCGCGCGGGTTGGGATGCACGCGGGTCCGGCCGGCGAGGAATTCCGCCGCTTCCGCGGGCACGTTCTCGAAGTCGAAGGTGGCGACGTCGACCTCCGCTGCCAGCCGCTGCAGCGCCTCGCGATCGTCCCAGCCGGCGGTCAGGAGCGGCGCCACCTCGCCGGCGCAGGCGTCGGCCGCGCCGTCCATGACCAGGAAGCCGAGGCCGCGCGGAATACCCGCCAGCGCCAGCATGCGCGCAAGCTGCCCGCCGCCAAGGATGCCTACCTTCTGCATGTGTCCTGCTCCGTCGATGCTGCGCCGATGCCTCAGGCGCCGTTGCGCGGGTCCGGGTCGGCCAGCACCGCCTCGGTCTGCTCGCTGCGATAGCGCTCCAGGCGCTCGGCGAGGACGGCATCCGTACCGGCCAGGATGGCGGTCGCCAGGAGGGCCGCGTTGACCGCGCCGGCGCGGCCGATCGCCAGCGTCGCCACCGGCACGCCGGCCGGCATCTGCACGATCGAGAGCAGCGAATCGAGCCCGTTCAGCGCCTGCGACTGCACCGGCACGCCGAGCACCGGCAGGCGCGTCTTCGCCGCCAGCATGCCCGGGAGATGAGCCGCGCCGCCGGCGCCGGCGATGATCGCGGCCAGGCCGCGGGCGGCCGCGCCGCCGGCGTAGTCGAACAGGAGATCCGGCGTGCGATGCGCGGACACCACGCGGACCTCGTGCGCCACGCCGAGCCGCTCCAGCGTCTCCACCGCGTGGCGCATGGTCTCCCAGTCCGAACGTGAACCCATCACGACGCCGACGCGCGGTCGTTCAGGCGTGCTCTGTAGCATGGTCGTGGCCCGCGTAAAACGCTATTGTAAGCACAACATCCGGCGCGCTGCCGGCACGGTGCAACGATGGACAACCGCCTGCTCGACATCCTCTGCTGCCCGGCCACCCGGGTGCCGGTGCGCCTGCTCGCCGCAGCCGAGTTGGAAGCGCTGAACGCCGCCATCGGCGCCGGGGAGGACGTCACCACCGCGGACGGCACCCGCGTCGGCACGCCGCTGGTGGCCGGGCTCATCACCCGCGACGGGCGCACCGTGTACCGCATCGAGGACGACATCCCGGTCATGCTCGCCGACGAGGCGATCGCCACCGGACAGATCAGGGACTTCCCTTCGCCATGACGGCCCGCGCCGCGAGCGCCCGCATGCCCGGCCACCCGCGCCGGCCGGCAGGCCTGCCCGCGTGGCACGCGGCCGTCCCGCCCGGAGCGACGCCATGACCGGCTCCCAGGACAATCCCAACGTCGTCGACCTGCAGCAGCGCCAGAACGCCGCCGGCAACGACCGCCTCGGGGATCTCATGAAGCAGGTGCGCAGCATCTCGCTGAAGCGCATCAACGGCCTGGTCGGCACCCTGTTCGAGAACGTCGACGACGCACTGTTCGACATGGCCGAGCGGGCCGGCAGCAACGCGCTGCAGACCGAGTACTTCGACGGCATGCGCGAGGTGCGCAAGAAGCGCCAGTTGGTCGAGCGGCTGTTCCTGGAGCAGGCCACCCACGCGTTCAGCGATTTTGCCGACGGCAAGCTGAAGCCGGTCAAACTGGAAGGCCCGCAGGCCGGCGGCGCGGGACTGTCGCTGGTCGACAACATCGAACTGGAGGAATCGCTGGCGGTCACCAGCATGGTGGCGAAGGCGGAGAACCGCCTGCAGCGCTCGCTCTACCAGGTCAACCAGCGCCTCTCGGTGCTGGTCGGTGGCGGCAAGGTCGAGGATGCCAGCAACCCGATCGGCCCGGCCACGCTCGGCAACGCGTTCCGCGCCGCGATCCGCGAGTTCGACGTCAACGTCCAGGTCAAGCTGATCATCTACAAGCTGTTCGACCGCTACGTGATGGCGGGCCTGGAGCCGGTGTACGAGGAGGTCAACATCGAGTTGATCCGCGCCGGGGTGCTGCCCCAGGTGCGCCACACGCTGCAATCGGGCGCGCGGCCGGCGCCGCTGCCGCCTGCGCGCGGGCACTACGCCGGCGAGGCGGGCCCTGCCTATCCGGCCGCCACCTACCACGACCCGGCAGCGGCCGAGCTGCAGGCCGAAATCTATCACACCCTGCGCTCGCTGCTGGCCAGCCGCCACGGCGAGGCGCGCGGCGCCGAGGGCGACGGAGTGCCCGGCGCCGGCGCGCAGGGCGGCTTCAGCGCCGCCGACCTCCTCAGCGCGCTGACCATCCTGCAGGGCCAGTCCGCCGCCGTGCAGGCGCGCAGCGACGAACTCGCCGGCGCCACCGAAGCCGTGCAGCAGCTCAAGCGCGAACTGCTGGACCAGGCCGGCAAGCTGTCCAGCGGGCCGCACCGGCGCGTCTCCAATGCCGACGAGGACACCATCGACCTGGTCGGCATGCTGTTCGAGTACATCGTGCAGGACCGCAACCTGCCGGCGCACATCCAGTCGGTGCTGAGCCGGCTGCAGATCCCCTACCTCAAGGTGGCGATCCTCGACCGCCACCTTTTCGCACAGCGCGCGCATCCGGCGCGGCGGCTGCTCGATGCGCTGGCCGAGGCCGGCAAGGGCTGGACCGAGGAAGCGGACCGCGACCAGCGCCTGTACTCGCACATCCTCGGCGCGGTCGAGGCGGTGCTGCGCGATTTCGACGACGACATCGAGGTGTTCGAACGCGAGCTCGCCACCTTCGATGCCTTCGTCGAGCAGAACCAGAAGCGCTCGGAACTCGCCGAGCAGCGCGCCACCGACGCCACGCGCGGCCGCGAGAAGCTGCAGCAGGCGCGCACCGTCGCCGCCCGCGAGATCCTGAAGCGCATCGACGGGCGCGAGCTGCCGCCGATCATCCACACCGTGCTGTCGCGGCCGTGGGCGAACTATCTGGTGCTCACCCTGCTCCGCCAGGGCGAGGATTCCGAGGAATGGCGCAATGCGCTGCGCTTCGCCGACGAGTTCGTGTGGAGCGCGCTGCCCAAGTCCAGCGACGCCGAGCACCAGCGCCTGCGCGCATTGTTGCCGCACCTGGAAAAGGCGCTGCGGCACGGCCTGACCACGGTCGCCTACCACGAGACCGACGTGAAGCAGGTCATGCACGAGCTCGGCCAGTTCTACCGGCGCGTGCTCGAAGGCCAGGCGGTGGAGACCCGCCTCGCCAAGGACGTCATCGAGGACAATGCCGCCGCAGGCGCGCCGGTGGCCGCACACGCGGACGAGCATGCGGCGGACCCCGGTGCGGTGGTGCCGCAGGCCGCCCCGGCCACGCGCAGCCCGGTCGAGGAAATCGTGCTGAGCTCCACCCCCGAAGGCGAAGCGGAGCAGCCCGCCGAGGAGCTTCCCGCCGACGACGAATTCGTCCGTGCCGTGCGCGAGCTCAAGGTCGGCACCTGGATCGAGTTCGTCGGCGACGACGAGCAGCGCGAGCGCGCCAAGCTCTCCTGGATCAGCCCGATCAGCGCGAAGTACCTGTTCGTTAACCGCCGCGGCCTCAAGGTCTGCGACAAGACCGTGGCGGCGCTGGCCGTCGAACTCCGCCGCGGCAGCGCCATCGTGCTGGAGGAAGTGCCGCTGTTCGACCGCGCCCTCGATGCCATCGTGGCACGCCTGCGCGGCAGCGAGGGCAAGCCGGACCAAGCGCCGCCGCCGGCGCCGCTCGCCACGCCGGAACCGGCCTCCTCCTGAGGCCCCGGGCCGTCGCGCGCCGCGGCGGCCGCCACTCCGGTGCTATGCTGCCCGGCCCGGTTTTCCGCGCGAGTACTGCATGACCGTAGCCGCCGACGCCCTGGTCCCGCCTCCGTCCGAACTGGTCGAACGCGACGTCCGCCGCGCCCTGGAGGAGGACATCGGCAGCGGTGATGTCACCGCCGACCTCCTGCCCGCCGACGCCCGCGCGACCGCCAGGATCGTCACCCATGAACCCATGGTGCTGTGCGGGCGCGACTGGTTCGAGGCCTGCTTCCGCCAGCTCGACCCCGCGGTCCGCATCGAGTGGCAGTTCGCCGATGGCGAGCGTGTCGCCGCCGGCGCGACACTGTGCGAACTCGCCGGCGATGCGCGCGCGCTGGTGACGGCCGAGCGTACGGCCCTCAATTTCCTGCAGACCCTGTCCGCCACCGCCACCACCACGGCGAGCTATGCCGATGCGGTCAGCGGCACCCGCACCATCGTGCTCGACACCCGCAAGACACTGCCCGGGCTGCGCCAGGCGCAGAAGTACGCGGTCCGCGCGGGCGGCGGCAGCAACCATCGCCAGGGGCTCCACGACGCCATCCTCCTCAAGGAGAACCACATCGCCGCCTGCGGCTCGATCACGGCGGCCGTGCGCCGCGCGCGCGAACTGCACCCGGGGGTGATGGTGGAAGTCGAGGTCGAGAACTTCGCGGAACTCCGCGAGGCCCTCGCCGCCGGCGCCGATCGCATCATGCTGGACGAATTCGACCGCGACGACCTGGCCCGCGCCGTGGCCGAGGTCGGCGGGCGCGTGCCACTGGAGATCTCGGGATCGGTCGCCCTCGACCGCATGCGCAGCATCGCCGACAGCGGCGTAGACTACGTCTCGGTCGGCGCCCTCACCAAGCACATCCGCGCCATCGACCTCTCGATGCGGGTGGAGCTCGACGGGACCTGAGCTTCCGCGCCCGGTCGCCGGCCCGCAGGCTGCCGGGAACCGCGAAAACTCCGGATGGCGTCATTCCGCGAATGCGGAATCCACCCCACCGTTGATTTCATCGGAAAATCCGCGCGAGGCGCGCTTTCGCTGGGATGCTGGGCGCTCGAGATCGCGCACTGCGGCCGAATGCCTGCAAGGCCCCACGTGGCAACCTTCACGCCTCAGGACAGGACGCGCTGCGCTTCACTGCCGAGGACGGGGTGCTCGGGCGGCCGCAGCGGCAGGCTCCAGGTTTCCAGGCGATGGCCGGCGAGGTCCAGATGCGCGCGGTGGCGGTCGCTGCCGTCCAGGCTGACCTCGAAGGAATAGCGACGCACGAAGGTGAGCAGGCCGCGGCGGCGGGCGATGCGCAGGCGGCGCAACGACACGCTCTGGTCCAGCAACTGCACGCCCGCCTCGCGGCAGAGCTGGCCGCCGTGGCGGATGGCGTGCTCGCGCGCGCGGAGCGCATCGAGCCACATCCAGACGGCCGTTCCAGCGAGGAGCATGGAAATCCAGGTTCCGATCATGGCCGGAGTGTGGTGGCGAGGCATGGCGCTTGCAAGCCACGCCTCGGCCAGCCCATGATTGCGCGGCGTGGCGACAACCGACCGGCATCCACGCGGCCGGAAGACTGATGGGGGATCGTGATGAGGCTCGTGTTTCCTGGCGGTGAACATGTTCCGGTCGATCTCACGGCAGGCAGCGCCCGCATCGGCAGTGGGGCCGACTGCGACATCGTGCTGCAGGGGGAAGGCGTCGCCGCCCGCCATTGCGAGGTCGTGACAGGCGATGCGGGCGCGGAAGTGCGCGTGCTCGATGCGAACGCGGCGACCGTGCTCAATGGGCGGCAGGTGCAGGCATCGGCGCCGTTGGCAGTCGGTGACCTGCTGCTGTTCGGACGCGTGGGCTGCTCGATCTCCAGCGGCGACCACAAGGCCCCGCCCGTCGCACCACCACCCGCGCCGCGCGCCGTGGATGTCGAAGCGGCCGACGACGGCCGCACGCGGGTGCGTGCGACCCTCCCGAAATTCATCCTGCGCGGCCTTTCCGGACCGAGCCTGGGCAAGAGTTTCGCGATCGTCGACGGCGCGGTGATCGGCCGCCAGCCCGACTGCGCCATTCCGATCAATGCAGCGGAAATCTCCCGCCAGCACGTACGCCTGAAGCCCAATCCCACGGGCGTGCACGTCGAGGATCTCGGCTCGGCCAACGGCACCTTCATCAACGACAAGCGCGTGCAGTCCGCGCAGCTCATGCCCGGTGACGAACTCCGCCTCGACACCGTGCGTTTCGTGCTGGTCGCGCCCGGCATGGACGCGCGCCAGCAGGCCGCCCGCGTGCAGCCTCCGCCGGCCCCCGCCCACGCCGCGCCAGGGAAGCCCTCCATGCTTGCCATCGTGATCGGCGTCGTCATCGCGCTGGTCGTGATCGGCGTCCTGCTCCGCTCCGCCGGAGCCTGGTAGCCCGCGGTCGCCCCTGCCGCATTCATCTTGCAGGAGCGTGCGTGCAGGCGGCTCTGCGCAGCCTCGGGCCGCGACCACGGTCGCTCCTGCAAGGCGCGCGTGGTAGGAGCCTGCGTGCAGGCGACCGACGCAGCAAAATCGTGCGAGGCCTCGGTCGCGACCACGGTCGCTCCTGCAGGGCGCCTATTTCACCACGCGCAGCTTGGGGCGTCTGGGGGGTTCTTCCGGTGCCGGCGGCGGGGGTTCGGGCGGGGCTTCCTCGGCGGGGAACATCATGCCCTGGCCGTTCTCCTGCGCGTAGATGGCGAGGACGGCGGCCATCGGCACGTAGACCGACTGGCTGACGCCGCCGAAGCGGGCGAGGAACTGCACCTGGTCGGTGCCGATATCGAGGCGGTCGACGGCGCGGGCCGCGATGTTGAGGACGACGCGCCCGTCCTTGGCCGCGCCGGGCGGCACGCGTACGCCCTCGCGGCCGGCGTCGACCAGAAGATACGGCGTGAGGCCGTTGTCGCTGATCCACTCATAGAGCGCCCGCAGGAGATACGGGCGGTTGGAGGTCATCGCTGGAGTGGACACGAATGGTATTTCCGTAACGGCGGCAGCGCCGCGGGGCGACGCGACCGAGGGCCCGCTCAGGAATGCAGCAGGCGCTCTTCGGGGGTGAGGCTGCGCGCGAAGCCCTGGCTGCGGAAGATGCGCTCGCCGTAATCGATGACCGGCTGCGCCTCGCGCGGGAGCTCGATGCCCAGCGCCGCGAGGCGCCAGATCAGCGGCGCCAGGGCGCAATCGGCGAGGCTGATGTCGGGGCTCAGGAAGAACCGGGAGGCCTTGAAGGCCTGCGTATTCCTGACCAGGTCGTCGCGCAGCGCCCTGCGCGCGGCGTCCGCTTCCTTGCCGCCGGCCTCGATCTGGTCGACCAGCGTCAGCCAGTCGTTCTCGATGCGGACGATCGACAGGCGCAGCCGCGCCCGCGAGAGCGGGTCGACGGGCATCAGCGGCGGGTGCGGATAACGCTCGTCGAGGTACTCGCAGATCACGCTGGTGTCGTAGAGCACCAGGTCGCGATCGACCAGGGTCGGCACCGAGTTGTAGGGGTTGAGGTCGAGCAGGTCCTCGGGCGGCGCATCGAGGTCGACCAGCACGTGATCGTAGGTCACGCCCTTGGCGGCCAGCGCCATGCGCACGCGGTGGCAATGCACGCAGTCCCTGGCCGAATAAAGCGTGAGGACGGTGCGCGAACGCTGGCTCAGACCCATGCTGGCTTCCCCCGCATCGCGGCCGCTGCCGGATGCAACGCGTTCCAATGTACTACGCATCGTGCAGCTCCGGGCAGGAAGCGCCCGGTGCCGCGGCCGGCACCGGGCAAGCCCCGGCACGGCGGCCGGGGTGCGGAGCAGACCGGTCGGGCCGGCCCGCGCGGATCACTTCACGTCCTTCCAGTACTCGCGGTTCAGGAGGTAGGCGATGAACGTGAAGAAGGCGAGATAGAGCAGCACCCACACGCCCATCGAGGTGCGCTTGAGCGCCGCCGGCTCGCCGACGTACTCGAGGAACGCCGTGATGTCGCGCACGGTGCGGTCGAACTCGCGCTCGTTCTGCCGCCCCGGATCGCGGAGCTCGAGCCCCTCGATGACCGGTTCCGCGCCCTCGCCCTGGCCCGGCCTGGTGACCGCGACCTGCAGGCCCTGCAATTCCCAGAGCGCATTCGGCATGGAGACGTTCGGGAACACCGTGTTGTTCCAGCCGAGCGGCCGCGTCGGGTCCAGGTAGAAGGACTTCAGGTAGGTGTAGATCCAGTCCGCACCCTTGGCGCGCGCCTCCAGCGAAAGATCGGGCGGCGCCTTGCCGAACCAGGCGGTGCCATGCTCGGCCGACATGTGGTTGGTGGCGCGATCGCCCACCTTGGCGCCGGTGAAGATCAGGTTCTTCTCCACGTC
Organism: Lysobacterales bacterium; assembly: GCA_017305135.1. Classification (GTDB taxonomy): domain Bacteria; phylum Pseudomonadota; class Gammaproteobacteria; order Xanthomonadales; family Rhodanobacteraceae; genus Dokdonella_A. The sequence goes on from JAFKNA010000005.1 coordinate 33,142, forward strand.
CGCGGGATCGATCCCGAGATCCTCGCCGATGCGCGAATAGCGCATGTAGTCCAGCGTGTGGCAGCCCGAGCAGTAGTTGAAGAACAGCCCCGCGCCGCGCTGCAGCGAGGCGGTGTCGGCGAGGCTGATGTTGGCGTTCTGCAGGCCGCCGCCAGCGGCGGCGAAGGCGCCACCGGCGAGGGCGAAGGTCGCGGCCAGCGCCACGGCGGCCCGCGCCAGCAGGGATTTCAGCGGGCTGGTCATCATCGGCTTAGTCATGCGTCGTCACCCGTTCCGGCACCGGCTTGGTCTTCTCAAGGCCGAAATGCGTGTAGATCCACACGAACGCGAAGAATGCGAAGTACACCAGGGTCCAGAAGCGCCCGAAGAGGTTCTCGATGGTGGTCACGTCGGCATCGGCGCCGAACCACACCGGGATGGTCTCGGCGGAGACGCCGGCACCGACCGCGCCCAGCATGATGAAGGACACGGCGAACAGCCCCAGCGCGATCTTGTAGCCGAGGCCGCGGTAGCGGATCGACCTGACCCGGCCGCGATCCAGCCACGGCATCAGGAACAGGAAGGCGATGCCGAGGAACATCACGATCACGCCCGGGAGCTTGGCCGGGATCATGCGCAGCATCGCGTAGAAGGGCGTGAAGTACCACACCGGCTTGATGTGCTCGGGCGTGGCGAGGTTGTTGGCCGGGATGAAGTTGTCGTGCTCCAGGAACCAGCCGCCGAAGGTCGGCGCGAAGAAGATGATGAAGGCGGCGATCAGCAGGAAGAAGCCGATGCCGAAGAGGTCGTGCACCGTGTAGTACGGATGGAACGGAATGCCGTCGGCCGGCGCCGTCGCCGACCAGCGGTTGCCCTTCGGCCCCTTCTTGATCTCCACCCCGTCGGGGTTGTTCGAGCCCACTTCATGCAGCGCGAAGATGTGCAGCGCCACCAGCAGCAGCAGCACCAGCGGCAGCGCGACCACGTGCAGGGCGAAGAAGCGGTTGAGGGTGGCGTCGGCCGGCAGGTAGTCGCCCATGATCCAGGTGACCAGCGCGTCGCCGATCACCGGCACCGCGCCGAACAGCGAGATGATCACCTTGGCGCCCCAGAACGACATGTTGCCCCACGGCAGCACGTAGCCCATGAAGGCCTCGGCCATCAGCACCAGGAAGATCAGCATGCCGATCAGCCAGACCAGTTCGCGCGGCTTCTTGAACGAGCCGTACAAGAGGCCGCGGAACATGTGCAGGTACACCACCACGAAGAACAGCGAGGCGCCGGTGGAGTGCATGTAGCGGATCAGCCAGCCCCACTCCACGTCGCGCATGATGTACTCGACCGAGGCGAAGGCATCCGCCGCGCTCGGCTTGTAGAACATGGCGAGGAAGATGCCGGTCAGGATCTGGTTGACCAGCACCACCGAGGCCAGCACGCCGAAGTAGTACCAGAAGTTGAAGTTCTTGGGCGCGAAGTACGCGCTCATGTGCTTGCTGTAGAAGGGCGCCAGGCCCGGGGCACGCTCGTTGAACCAGTTGCCGAGATTTGCGAATACGCCGGCCATCACGCCTTCTCCCCCGGATTGACGCCGATGAGGATGTGCGCGTCATCGACGAAGTGATAGGCGGGCACGGCGAGGTTGGACGGCGCGGGCACGCCATCGAACACGCGCCCGGCAATGTCGAAGCGCGACTTGTGGCAGGGGCAGTAGAAGCCGCCCTTCCAGTTCGGGTCGAAGGGCTCGGGCTTGATCTCGCCGAAGAAGTCCGGCACGCAGCCGAGGTGCGTGCAGATGCCGACCAGCACCAGCCACTCGGGCTTGATCGAGCGGTGCTCGTTCTTCGCGTAGTCCGGCTGCTGGTCGGTGTTGTCCGAGTTCGGATCCTTGAGGCGCGAGTCCTCCGCCGGCAACGCCGCAAGCTGCGCCTCGGTGCGGTTGACCACGAACACCGGCAGGCCGCGCCACGCGAAGGTGACCTTCTGCCCGGGTTCGATCTTGGAAATATCCGCCAGCACCGGTGCGCCGGCGGCCTTGGCCTGGGCGCTCGGCTCCCACGACTTGACGAAGGGGATCGCCGCCATCACGGCGCCTGCCCCGCCGACCACCGCGGTCGTCGCGGTCAGGAATCGACGGCGCCCCTTGTCCACCACCACATCGTTTGCCATCAGCACTCCGCCGCAAACTGTAAGGAATGAAACCGGACGCGCCGACTGCCGCATCCGCCCCGCTGCTGCAGGTCCGCCGATCCCCTCCCGCAGCGGGAAATGGATGCCTTGCGGACGCCCGGACGATGCCCGGCACGCGTGTCCGCGCATCGGGTCGGCCCCAAAATCGTGTTAGTTTAACGAACGCCCCTTCCCCAGACAATTCGCCGCCGCCAGCCGGCCGGCGGCACGCCCGCACCCGCCGCCGATCCCCCGCGGCACCGCGACGGCACCGGTTCCTTCCCGCATGCGCGACCGCTCCGTGTACAACCTGATGGCCTTCCTCGCGCGGTGCGCGGTGGTGGGGCTGGCCGCGGCCTTCGTGCTGGGCGCCTTCGCGCCGGGGCTGGTCGAGCGCCTGCGCGGCAGCAGCCCGGCGCAGGGCGCGCCGGCCGCGCGCAAGGCGCCGTCGTCCTACGCCGAGGCCGTGGCCCGCGCCGCGCCGTCGGTGGCCAACATCTACGCCAACAAGGTCACCACGCTCGGCCGCCGCCTCTACCCGGTGCCCGACCCGCTCACGCAGCGCCTGCTCGGCTACGTGCCGGGACCGCTGCTGAAGCGCCGCGACCAGAGCCTGGGTTCGGGCGTCATCTTCAGCTCCGACGGCTACGTGCTCACCAATTACCACGTCATCAGCGGCGCCGACGACATCAAGGTGCAGCTCAACGACGGGCGCGTGTCCAAGGCCGAAGTCATCGGCAGCGACGCCGAGACCGACCTCGCCGTGCTCAAGATCGACATCGACACGCTTCCCGCCACCGTGGTCGCCGACGCCGAAGCCGCCGAGGTCGGCGACGTGGTGCTCGCCATCGGCAACCCGGTCGGCCTCGGCCAGACGGTGACCATGGGCATCGTCAGCGCCACCGGGCGCCAGCTCAAGATGTCCGCCTACGAGGATTTCATCCAGACCGATGCCGCCATCAACGCCGGCAACTCCGGCGGTGCCCTGGTCAACACGCTCGGCGAACTGATCGGCATCAACACCGCCATCTACCCGCGCACGCCGGCGCCCGATTCGCGCGGCAGCACGGCCCAGTCCGCCGAGGGCATCGGCTTCGCCATCCCGGTGCGCACCGCCAAGGCGGTGCTCGACCAGATCATCAAGCACGGCCGCGTCATCCGCGGCTGGATCGGCGTCGACTACGTCGACATCCCGCCCGCCAACGGCAGCGCCACCCGCGAGCAGGGCGTGATGGTCGCCCGCGTCGTGCCCGGCAGCCCCGCCGACCAAGCCGGCCTGCAACCCGGCGACCTGCTGCTGCGCCTGGACGGCAACCCCATCCTCGACGCCATCGACCTCCGCAACCGCGAAGCCGCCCTCCAGCCCGGCACCCGCGCCCACCTTGAAGGCCAGCACGATTCCGCCCCCTTTGCGGTCGACATCACCCTCGCCCAGCGCCCCGCCCCCAGCACCACCGGCGCCTGACACCAGCCTGCCCGACCGGCCCGGGACATGTCGCGCCGCGACGGCCGCGCCCTTGTAGGAGCGAGCGTGCTCGCGACCAGGATCTCCCACGACCCCGCAACGCCCGGTCGCCTGCACGCAGGATCCTACGGCGGCGCGAGATGTGTCGCGCGACAGCCGCGCGCCCTTGTAGGAGCGAGCGTGCTCGCGACCAGGCCTCCCACGACCCCGCAACGCCCGGTCGCCTGCACGCAGGCTCCACGGCAGCGCGAGATGTGCGCTGTCGCGAGCGAACCTGGATGGAGCCACTGTCCCTCCACCGCGTGCCCTGTGGGAGCGGCTTCAGCCGCGATGCTTTTGCCCAGGTCGAGGCCAGGCCATCGGGACTGACTGCGCGCCGGAGCGCGCGAACGCCGCAAGCGGCCCGAAGGGCGGCAGGCAGGAAGCCTGCCGTAACTCCAGCTCACAAACCACGAACCAGATCCCGCAGTGGTTTGATTCGAGTCGCGGCCATCGGGGGCTGCGCGTGCAGAAGCGCGCTTGCGCGATCGGCGCGTGCGTCGTGCAGCCTGGTCGCCCACAAGTGGGCTCCTGCAAAAAGCCGGCGATTCCGTTGCAGGAGCGCACCCTGTGCGCGACACGCGCCCGCCTACAGCGCCTGCTGGTATCGGTCGCGCAGGGTGGCGACGCGCTCGACGTAGACCCGCGTCTCGTCGTAGGGCGGCACGCCGCCGTATTTCTGCACGGCACCGGGGCCGGCGTTGTAGGCGGCGGTGGCGAGGCGGGCGTCGCCGTTGAAGGCGCGCAGCAGCTGGCTCAGGTAGCGCGCGCCGCCGCGGATGTTCTGCGCCACGTCGAAAGCATCGGTGACGCCGAGGTCGCCGGCGGTGCCGGGCATGAGTTGCATCAGGCCCTGCGCGCCCTTGCTGGAAATCGCCAGCGGATTGAACGCCGACTCGGCGTGGATCACCGCGCGCAGGAGCGCGCCATCGACGCCGTATTCCATCGCCGCCGCGGCGACGATGTCGCGGTAGGCCTCCAGGTTCAGCCGGGTGCGCGCGAAGTCGATGCTGGAATGCACGTCGCAGGCGACGCAGGTGGCGATGTAGGTGAAGAGCACCGCGAAGCTGCTGCCTCGCGAAGGCCGCACATTGGTGTACTCGGTGACGCCGTCGTGGCGCGCGACCTTGTACACGGCGCCGCGCAGCACGCGCGAGGACGGTTTCGCCGGGGCGGCCATCGCCTTCGCGCCACCGATCACGGCCGCGGCAGGCGCGGCGGATGGCGCGATGCTGGCCGGCATCCGGTACGGTGCGGCGACGAAGAGTGGCAGGCCGACGGTCGGCGCGCTGCTCGCCACGTCGGCCAGCACGGCCGAGAAGTCCATCGCCGGCACCTCGCGGGCGGTACTCGCCACGCCACCGCGCGCCGCACGGAAATCCGCCCGCGCAACGCCCTCGGGCCATACCGCCGCCGACGCCAGCACATGGGAGAAATCGGCCCTGTTTTCCTCGTAGGTCCAGCCGCGGGCTGCCGGCGGCTTCGATACCGGCGTTGCGGCGGTTTCCGCCTTGGCCGTGGCGGGCTGGCGCGCCGGAGCGGCCGGCTTCCCCTCCGCCGAGCGCCACGCCACCTTGCAGTTCTGGAAACCCTTGGGCGAGCTGACGAAAGCCATGCTGCCGTCCGGCGCATCGCATCGGTAGAGCACGCTCGCGCGCGCGCCGGCGAGCGGCACCGAGGTGAACGCGGCCACAAGCAGGCCGGCGATGGTCAAGCGGACATAAAGCATGGTCGGTGATGGACCCCTTCCAGGCTGCGGAGTTTCCACCGGAATGCCCGGAAAGCCAAGCGCCGCGTGCGTGATGCCCGTCGCGCGGGCGAGACCTGGGCTGCAGCGACGCATGACGGCGAGCGCGGCCTGATCCCTCCGTCGCTGGATTTCGAAGCCGACCTCCAGGCCGTCGTCGCGGATCTCGACACGCTGGCGGCCGCGAAGGCACACACACACCGGACGCCGGCATCGGGAGGCAGGCCGCAGGACCTGCGCCGCCCGGCCGACGCGAGCGACACTCCCTTGCCACCGAGGTGCGCGTCCGCACCTGCCCCGCGCAAGCCAATCCCTCCCACCGCTGGTTCAAGGGATGCCCGCTTCCGCGGGCATGACGTCGGGAGGCTCGATCAGGGTTCCCCAAGGTTCAACGACCACCCTCGAATGCAGAGCCTTTGCCGGAGCTTCTGCCCTGATGCACACACTGCCCGAAGCGCGTCGTGCGCTCTCAGATCGGCGGTGGTTGGGCCAGGCGCAGGCCGAAATCAACGAATGGCTCGAAATCGCCCATGTTGAGAGTGAGAAACTCCGCCCCTGCGCGAATGTCCATCGCGGCGATCAACGCGTCGGTCTTCAAGGTGCGGCGGCGCCCGGCCTCGTTGAACAGCATGGCAGCGAGCCGCGCGTCGGCGGCTTCCACGGGCACCAACGCCCCGCGGAGGAAGGCGTGCGCGAGGCGCACCTCTTCGGCCGCGACGGGTCCGATCAGGAATTCATACCAGACCACGACGGACGCCGCGCACGGCTCACCGTCCGCGATGCGTCCGACCAGCGGGTGCTGCGCGCGCGCCCACAGCGGCAATGCGATCAGCGCATTGCTATCGAAATGGATCATGCGCCGGAAGGATGCGCCCGGCGGGCGTCATCCCGATGCCGCTGCGAGCGCAGTTCATCCACGATGCGTTGCGTGTCTTCGCGCGACCTTGGCAACGGCCGCGAACGGTAACGCTCGATCACCTCGGCCGGAGTCGGCACGGCGATCGACTGCGACTCCGCGTTGCGCACCGAGCGCCGGATGACCTCGGCCTGCGAGACCTGCCACTCGCGCGCCAGGCGCTTGATCGTCTGTGCCGTCTCCGCGTCCAGCGCGTAGGTGGAGCGATGTGACATGGTGCCCACGAGCGACCCCAAGTGGTGGTGTGTCGTGGTGGCATGGTACACGGCGGGAGATCCGGGTCCTGGCGCGGCCCTTCCCGGGCAGCATCTCCACCGCCGCCGATCGACTGCGGCAAGCCGCTGGATCTCATCGATGCAACCGTAGCTCGCCACCACGGCTCACCGTCGCCCCGTCCACCGCGCGCCCTGTGGGAGCGGCTTCAGCCGCGATGCCTTCGCCCCGGTCGAGGGCGGAGCATCGGGACTGAAGAAGCCGCTCCCCGCGCCGAGCTGCGCTCGAAGCCGGGAGAACCACCACGGATGTCCTGGCCCCATTCTTCCCACGGCCGGCTCGCCCGGTGGGTGCATCACGACTATGCTGGCGCCCATGGCTGCTGCGCTCGCCGATGTTCTCTCCCGCTATCCTGCGCTCGAACTCGCTTTCGTGTTCGGCTCGGTGGCGCGTGGCACGGCGAGCTGCGACAGCGACCTGGACATCGCCGTGCAGGCCCGCACGCCGCTGGACGCCGCCACCCGCATCCGCCTGATCGAAGACCTGGCGGAGAGTTCTGGCCGCGCGATCGACCTCATCGACTTGCGGCAGACCGGCGAACCCCTGCGTGGCGAGGTCCTCCGCCACGGGCGACGCATCCTCGGCAGCGATGCCGCGCTCGCCGAACTGATGAGTCGGCGCGTCCATGACATGGAAGATTTCGTGCCCTATGTGCAACGCATGCTGCAGGAACGCAACCGCGCATGGACCCGCTGATCGTTGCCCGCAAACTCGATTCGCTGCAGCGCTGCCTTCAGCGCGTGCGCGAAAAATGCCCGGAGAACCCGGCGCACCTCGCCGCCGATCCCGACCTCCAGGACATCGTGGTCCTGAACCTCAGCCGCGCCGTGCAGTTGTGCGTGACCGGGCTGGGGCTCGGCCTCCCAGGCAAACTCCGTCACCGCACACCCGCGAAGGCCGGTCTCCCGACCGGCCGCCCTGGCCTTCGCATCCGTTGATTTCCTCCGTCCCCTTTTCCGCTCCATCCGCCCCCTGCATCCCACGCCGCCCCGGCTGTGCGGCTAAACTGCCAGGCATGCCCATGGCAATCCACGGAATCTCCTGACGGAGGACAGCATGGCCGAACCCGCATTGAAGCCGCCGCTCACTCGCGCCGAGTTCCTGGCCTGGGAGCGGAACCAACCCCTCAAGCACGAGTTCTGGCGTGGCGAAGTGTTCGCCATGACCGTTGCACGCCAGGCGCATGTGATGGTTGCCGGCAACGTGTTTGCGCTCCTCAAGTCCTACCTGCGCAACAAGCCCTGCCGCGCCTACATGGCGGACATGCAGTTGGAAGTCCTGGCCGCCGATGCCGCGTTCTATCCGGACGTGTTCGTCAGTTGCGATCCGGCCGACCTCACCGCAGAGCGCGTGCTGCGCCACCCGCGCGTGGTCATTGAAGTGCTGTCGGACAGCACCGCCGCGTACGACCGCGGCATCAAGTTCGCCGCTTGTCGCGAAATACCGAGCCTCGACGAGTACGTCCTGATCGACCCCGATCAGCGCACCGTGGAGATCTTCCGCCGCACCGACAGCGGCGACTGGCTGCTCGCCACCCACGACGGCGCGCGCGGACTCATCCTGCCTTCGCTCGGATTCGAAGCGGGGCTCGACGCCGTGTTCGAGGACCTCGATACCCTCGCGCCCGCTCCGGCAGCGCAGCGTCCGGCAGGAAGCGAAGCGCGATCGGACGTATCCGAAAATACTTGACCACTACACGATGCAACCGTAGCTCGCGACCCGATCGCATGGGCAGGTCCGCCGCGAGCGCCCACGCCCTACCTCCGCGTCGCGACACCGCAGCCGCCCCACCCGGGAGGGCCGGTCTCCCGACCGGCCGCTTCGGCTTGCCCCTCCGTTAATTCCCTCCGTCCCCTTTTTCCGCGCCGTCCCCTTTACCTGTAACCTGAGGCAATGAGTTCCAGCGCGCCGCAACAACACCGGATGAACGCTGTCCGCCCGCTGCCAAACCTGCCGCCCTATCGCTTCGTGGAGCACCTGGCGCAGTTCCCGTTCGTGGAGTCGATCGTGCTCTACGGGTCGCGTGCTCGCGGCAACGAGCGGGAACGCTCGGACATCGATATCGCCATCTCCGCTCCCGCCGCGGATCGAAACGACTGGCAGAGGGTGCTCGATCTCGTGGAGGACGCGGATACCCTGCTCGAAATCGACTGCGTGCGCCTGGATGACCTCGCGCCCGGTGATCGCCTGCGTCGCAGCATCGAAACCGAGGGCGTCGTGCTGTACCAGAGGTCGCCGCCATGAGCACAGCCACACGGATCGAAGAATTCCAGCGAACGGTGGACCGCCTCCAGGAAGCGCTGGCGTTGGCCGGCGGAAATCCACTCGGTGTCGATGCCAGCATCCAGCGCTTCGAGTTCTGCGTCGAACTGGCGTGGAAGAGCCTGCGCGACGTGCTCCTGCGCGACCATGGCATCGACGTGGCTTCGCCCAAGCCCGCGCGGTTTCCGCCGCGTGGCGGGATTGAGTACCCGGATTCCTGGCTGAGGTCGTGTACGTGTTACCCGGGAGGGCCGGTCTCCCGACCGGCCGCTTCGACCTTGCCCCTCCGTTAATTCCCTCCGTCCCCATTTACGGGCCCCCGTCGGCTAATCCCCTCCATCCCCTTCTCGGCCTTTTTGCCGCTCGACGCGGCGACGCAGGACCCGCAAGCGCTGCTGCAGGAGGGCCGATGGCAGCGTGATGGCGAGCGCGTCCATGCATTGCTGCAGCCGCCCCGGGCGTTGCGCCAGTGCCTCCAGCGCGCGTCCGAGATCGTTGATCACCGCATCGCCATAGGCCGCGGCGGACTTGGCGAGGGCGCGCCGGAACATGGGCAGCGTCGGCGACATCATTGCAAGATCAATCACATCGCGTGAGAACACGCTGTCATCCCGCCAGCGATCGGAGTTGGCGAGCAGCTTGCTCGCGACGAGATCCGCCCCCGTCAATGTGGAAATTCCGAGCACCGCGTCTCCGGTGCCTGGAAGCTCAAGCTCGATCCGCCCCTCGTGCACGATCTCGAACTTGATCGGCGTACCGTCCAGCAACAACACCGTTCGTATTCCGTATTGGTCGATACGCACATCCCGCGCCTGCTCCAGTCCGGCCGCCGTCCCCTTCAGCAGCGCACCGAAGCCGGCGGCTCCTGCCATCAGGGTGCGCAGATGCCGATAGCCTTGCCGGTCGGACACCAGAAAATCCACGTCGACCGATTCGCGGAATTCTCCATGCAGCAGCGCGATCGCCGTGCCGCCGCCGAAAAAGCAGGAACACTGGCGCAGAAGTCCGCCGTCCAGCGCCTCCAGCACGCGCGCGATCTGGCGATGATGCGGCCGCTCAAACACGCAGTTCCTCCGCTCCGAACACTTCCCGCAGGGCCTCGATCAGCTTCCGTTCGCGTGCACCCAACCGTTCCGGCTGCAGATGCCTCCAGTTGCGCTCATACACGCCGAGTGCTTCCCGCGGGGACAGGATCTGCGCCTCATCCGCCACCTGCCAGGCCAGGCGTCTCAACTGCGGAAAATCACCGAGGCGGATGCGTAAGGGCAGACTGTCACCCGCCGCGTCCGGGCTGGCACCTGCGAGCGGTAGCTGCAGGTCTGCTTGCAAACCCAGCACATCTGCCGCCGCCAACCATGATCCGAACGCGACGGTGGCCTCGCCCTTCTCCATCCGGTGCCACGTGACGCGCGAGAGGCCAGCCGCCTCGGCCGCGGCCGTGGCGCTTACCCCGAGTTCCCGGCGCCGCTGCCGCAGCACCTGGCCGAGTTCCCGGGCACGTTTTCCCAACCGGTCGGAATCGACGGGCATGCCATCCACCTGAAAACTGCTTCGCAGAGTGTACAAAACGACTTGGATGTAAACAATGAGAATCAATTCCTCGTGCCGGACGCAAGAAGCCCGTCTCGCCGGCTCCTCCTCCCAATTTCATGCGGGCCAGTAGAACCGCACCCAGATCCCGCTGTCTCAGCGAACGCGACGACCCAGCGCCTCAAGCCTCGATCACGCCCCCACGTCGTTCGTCCTGAGCGTAGCGCCGCAGGCGCGGAGTCGAAGGACCCGCATCCGCACGGGAACCCCTACCCTCGTCCCGGCGCACGCCGGGACTCAGCGCCTCGAACCTCGGCGCACGCCGTCGTCTATTTACCTCCGTCCCCATTTCGATCCATTTCGCTGTCCCCGTTTCGATCCCTTCCACCTCGTGTATACTCGCTGTATGCACATTCTCAGGAGACGCACCGTGACCACGGCCAAGGTATTCCGGTCCGGCAACAGCCAAGCCGTCCGCTTGCCGAAATCGTTTCGTTTTGAAGTGGATGAGGTGGAGATCTTCCGCCGCGGCGACGAGGTCGTGCTGCGCGAGAGGCGCCCGCGGTCCCTCGAAGACGCGCTTGCCTCATTGCCGCCTTGGCCCGACGACATCGCCATCGAGGACCTCGCGCCCGAGCCGCGCGAGGCCTGGTGAACGGTGCTCCGTTACCTGCTCGACACCAACATCTGCATCTACGCGCTGTCGGGCCGCCACCCCAGGCTGGTGCATCGCATCGATCAGCTCGCAGCAGGTGAGGCGGCACTTTCGGCGATCGCCCATGGCGAGCTCATGTACGGGATCGCGAAGAGCCGGCACGCCGAGGATGCGGCGCTCCGCCTCGCGGCGCTCGAATCCCGCATCCCGGTGATCGCCCTTCCGCACGAGGCAGGCGACCACTACGGCGACATCCGCGCGACGCTGGAGCTGCGCGGCACCCCGATAGGAGCCAATGATCTGTGGATCGCCGCCCACGCCCGTTCGGCCGCGCTGATCCTTGTCACCGGCAATACACGCGAGTTCGTCAGGGTTCCGCAACTCCGCGTGGAGGACTGGACGCAGCTTTCAGCCCAGGAATAGCAACGCACGGCGGCGAGCTGCACCTTTGGGCTCGGCCAAGCCCCGGCTCGGCGCTGCCCGGGCGCGCAAGGGGGTCATCTCCATCGCCACACGCGCGGGAGGGACGCTATCCCGACCGGCAGTCCCGGCCTTCGAACCCTTTGATTTCCTCCGTCCGCCTTTTTGCCCGGCGCGCTCCGGCGCACTCAGTGAGCCCCGATGCCCTTTGCTTTATATTTCGCGGACCTTCCACCCCACCACGCCGCCCATGTCCCGCTGGAAAGCCGCCGGCATCCACCTTTCCATCAGCCTCACCATCGGCGTCGCCGCCGCGCTGCTCATCTTCGGCCTCTGGTACCCGCCGCCCTACGCCCGCGCGACCGGCGCGCCGGAACTGGTGATGCTGCTGCTTGGCGTGGACCTCACCCTCGGCCCGTTGCTGACGCTGGTGGTGTTCAAGGCGGGCAAGAAGGGCATGCGATTCGATCTTGCGGTCATCGGCATCGCACAGGCCTGCGCTCTGCTCTACGGGCTCTCGGTGGTTGCGCGCGCGAGGCCGGTGTACATCGTGGGCGCGGTCGACCGGTTCACCGTCATCACAGCCAACGAACTCGATCCGAAGGATGTCGCGGAAGGCGCGCCCGGGTTCCGATCCGTTCCGTGGACCGGACCGAAGCTCGTCGGCGCGAAGCTTCCTGCTAATCCTGCTGAACGGACGGATCTCCTCTTCTCGAGCGTATCCGGCAAGGATCTCGAGGCGCGCCCCAGGTACTACGTGCCGTACGAGCAGGCCGCGCAGGATCTTCTCGCGAAAGCGAAGCCTATCGACGAGGTTACGAAGGCCAACGCAAGCGCCGAACCGCTACTCCGAGCCTGGCTGGCGGAGAATGACCGCGAGGCCTCGACCATCGCCGCCCTGCCGGTGGTTTCGCCGCGGGCGGACCTCGCGATGCTGGTTGACACGAGCACCGGCAAGCCTCTCGACGCCGTGCCGCTGGACATCTGGTGAGGTTGAGCGAACGATCAGGCATCAATCGAACACTCGTTGTCACACCCTGACAATCCGTGCGCCACCCGCTGTCCATCATGAGACCTGCGTCGCAAGAGCAGATCGCACCCGACCAGAAGTGTGAAATCGCGCAGTCCCATGCGGTTGGCACGGAAGCTGCTACATAGGCTCCTGCGAGCCGCCGGTCGCGTTCAACCACAAGCGATCGCGGAAGCGGGCCCGCCTGGCAAGGTCGGCGGCTCTAGTTTGAACTTCACCAGAGGGGAACTACCCATGAACATGAAGAAGACCCAAGGCTTTACCCTGATCGAACTGATGATCGTGATCGCGATCATCGCCATCCTGGCGGCGATTGCGCTGCCGGCATATCAGGACTACACCATTCGTACCAAGGTCAGCGAAACCAATATCGCAATGTCGGCAGCCAAACTCGCTGTTTCGGAGACGGCTCAGTCGATGGGTACGACAGCGGCTAACATCGCTGACAACGACATGGCCGGCTATTCGTCTCCGTCTACGGCGACCTATATTGACAGCGTCACAATCACCAATGGCGTGATCGCCGGCGTTACCAAAAACACCGGTTCGGCCACGGCGACCGAGCTTGAGCTCAGCCCGATCCAAGCCTCCAAAGACGACATGATCACTTGGGTGTGCAAGACCACGGCCGGCCAGCCGAAGCACTCGCCGGCCAGCTGTCGCAACTAAGTCGGAGTCCTGCTCCCTTGAGGAGCCGTTCCCAGGCAATACCGCCGTCGCCCCGCCTCGCGCGGGGCGACTGCTTTTATGGACTTCCAATCGCGGCGCTGCTGATCGCGCTGGCCTTCCTCGTCTACCTTCCGGGCCTCGGCGGCCCCTTCCTGTTCGACGACACACCCAACATCGTCAGTCCGCTGCGGGCATGGCTCGACGGGCGATCGAGCGGCATCGAGTTTGTGTTCGGCAACCAATCGGGCGTGCTGGGCCGGGTCGTCTCGATGTTGAGTTTCGCGGCCAACGGCGCGACGACGGGGCTTGTCACCTGGCCCTTCAAGCTCACCAATCTCATCATCCACGTCGCCTGTGGCGGGTTGATCTACCTGCTGCTCAAGCGTTTATTCCGCCGCGATGTGGGCCTCAACACGATTACGCGAGTCGCCGCCGGCCTGATTGCGGCCGTGTGGTTGCTGCACCCGTTGCAGGTGAGCACGGTTTTGTATGTCGTGCAGCGCATGGCGCAGCTCAGCGCCTTGTTCACATTGTTGGCTCTGCTCGCATTCGTCAGTGGCCGCGAAGCGCTGGATGCGGGCCGGGTACGAGCCGGCTGCTGGCAGCTCTTCGCCCTGGTGCTACTCGCAACGCTGCTGGCGATGGGGAGCAAGGAGAACGGTGCGCTTGTGCCGCTCCTGTGCGCCGTGATCGAACTGGCCTGGTTCAGACCACGGCGGCACCTTGTACAGTCGGTACACAGCGCAAATCTGGCGCGGCGCCTCTTCCTCTGCGGATTCATCGTGTCGCCGCTGATAGTGGCCGTGTTGTTCCTACTCGCTCAACCTGACTTCTTCCTGCACGGCTACGACGGGCGGACCTTCACGCTCGGCGAGCGACTTCTGTCCGAGTCTCGCGCATTGATCGACTATGTGGGCATCCTGCTGCTGCCTCGTGGCGCAGCGCTTGGCCTCTACACCGACGATTTTCCGGTCTCTCAAGGACTGCTCACGCCGCCTTCCACGCTCTGGGCCATCGTTGTGCTCGGCGCCTGGATGGTAGTCAGCATCAAGTTACGTCGTCGCGTCCCCGCGTTTTTCGGCGGCACCTGGCTGTTCTTCTGCGCGCATGCGCTCGAATCAACGATCTTTCCTCTCGAGATCTACTTTGAGCATCGCAATTACCTGCCCTCCATCGGTGTGTTCGTAGCCCTTGCGGGTCTCCTTGGCTGGGCGCTGCCACCGCTACGCGCGCGTTTGCCGGCGCGCAGTCGTACGTGGCCGTTCGCCACCGCCGCCGTGCTTGGCGTCGGCCTGCTTGCCACGGCGACGGCCGTGCGCAGCCAGGTTTGGAGCACTTGGGTCGGCATCGCCGAGCAGGGTGTGCAGCAGCATCCCCTCTCTCGTCGGGCACTGCTCGACAAGATCTCCATCCTGCTCGCCATCGATCAACCCGAGGAAGCGCGCAAACTGCTGCAGAAGATGCTGCACTTTCCGGAACCCGCCGCGCAAACGGCCGCAGCGTTCAACCTCGCGTGGCTGGACTGCCGCGAACGCCATGCGATCGCGCCCGAAGAACTTGCCAATCTCAAGCAGCTCATTGGCCACAAGATGGAACTGGCCGCTGTCTTCGGCAGCGAGAAGCTCGGAAACCTGCTGTTGCAAGAGGATTGCGCCGGGCTTTCGCGCCACGAGCTGGCCATGATCCTCCGGGACATGACCGCCGCCACGGACCAGCCGCCTGGCGATATCCCGGTCTGGCGCCCGCGCTTCATGGCGGCGCGGCTCTTCGCCGAGGACCACTCACTCCGGCTCGCGATCGAGCAAGCGGCCCTTGCCTGGATGACGGGCCGCGCCGACCCTGCAGTCGGCGTGTATCTGATCAACCTTTACTATGCCGTCGGCGATCGCACCAGCGCTGAGATCCTGTTGCCGCAGGTGCGCGCCATCATCTCGCCATGGGACAAGCGCAACCAGGAACAACTGGCCAAGGTGCTCGGCTATTACGCCGATCCGGAGACAACGTCCGTGGTCGATCCAAGTCAATCGATCGATCCACCCGCAGACGATACAGGCCATGAGCGCTGAGCGGCGCCGGTACGCGACGTGACGCGATCCGATGCTGCCGTCAACACATCCCGCGACATGGGCCAATGGGCATCCTGGCGCTTTACGATCTCCATTGCGCTGGTATGCGCCCTGGCCTGGCTGGCGTACCTGCCCGGCTTGCAAGGTGGTTTCCTGTTCGACGACTGGGTAAACCTGGACGCTCTCGGCGCCTACGGGCCCGTGGATAATTGGGCCACTTTTTGGCGCTACATCACCGCAGGCACCGCCGATCCGACTGGGCGACCACTGGCGCTACTGAGCTTCCTCCTCGATGCCCGCGATTGGCCGGCTGAGCCGCTGTCCTTCAAGCGCACGAACGTTTTGCTGCACCTTCTGAATGGAGCGCTGTTGGCTGTATTCATGCGCCAGCTCGGGCGCGTAAGCTTCGTACAATCCAACCCGCGGCGCATTGATATCGCAGCGATCCTGGGCGCCTCCCTGTGGCTACTGCATCCGCTGCTGGTTTCGACAACACTGTATGTGGTGCAGCGCGAAGCCATGTTGCCGGCGACGTTTACCCTCCTTGGGTTGATGGGCTACGTGAACGGCTATAAACGGCTGTGCGCGGGTCGCTCTTCCGGCGCGTACCTTGCCATCGGCGCGATCGCAGTCTGCACGCTGCTTGCCACCGCGTCCAAGGCGAACGGGGCGTTGCTGCCGCTGCTTGCCCTGGTGGTCGATCGCGTGTTCCTCATCGCGCAGCCGACCGATGAACGGACCGCAATGAAGTTGCGCTGGACGCGGTTCGGCGTGTTGCTGGCGCCGTCCCTCCTGATCCTCGGCTACCTGGCTTTCATGGCGGTGCTTGGCCTGGCCAGCGACGCAATGCCACAGGGGCGGCCATGGACGATCCACGAACGCCTGCTGACCCAAGCGCGGGTGATTCTCGACTATCTGCAGTTGCTGTTCTTGCCGCAGCCCTACTCGAACGGCTTGTTCAACGACCAGATTGCGGTATCGCATGGCCTGCTGGCGCCAATTTCCACGCTCTGGAGCGTGCTGGCCCTCATCGCGCTCATCGTCGGCGCCCTGCTGCTGCGAACCCGCCTGCCGATCCTGGCTGGCGCACTGCTGTTCTACTTCTGCGGACAGGTGATGGAATCGAGTGTTCTGCCGCTGGAGCTGTCCTTCGAGCACCGCAACTACCTGCCTGCGCTGATGCTGTTCTGGCCATTGGGTTGGTGGCTGGCGCAGGCGTGGGCGCCCGCGCAGCGCAGCGACACGTTGACGATCCTTTTCCGTGGATTGGGTATCGGGCTACCGCTGTTGCTGGCGGGGCTTACCTGGCTGCGCAGCGATCTGTGGGGAAACGCCACCGAACAGGCGCTGTTGTGGGCACGCATGAACCCGAACTCAGCGCGCGCCCAAGCCTTTGCGGCGCAAACGGAAACCCGTCTCGGCCACCCGGATCGCGCCATTGTTCGCCTGCGCGACGCCATGACCTCCATGCCAGCGGACGTGCAACTGACGGTAAACCTCGCCGATGCCTGGTGCGCGCAGGGGGCGTTGCCTATTGAGGCCGAACAGTCGCTGGCAAACGTCCTGGAGGACGCCACACGCGGTGAGACCCTGGTCTTCGGCTGGCTCAATCGCAAGCTCGATGCCGCGGAGCTTCACCCACTTCGACCTTGCCCCGATCCTGAGCAGCTTCACAATTTGGTGCGTGCGTGGAGTCGTAACCCCGCCGTTGAAACAGCATCCGGGCGCCGCGCCGATACATTCCACCTCGAAGGACGTCTCCACCTTCTCGCCGGCGATGCGGCCGCCGCGCTTACCTCGTTCAATGCCGCCCTACGCATCGGCCCAACACCCGCCAAAGCCCTGCGCCAAGCCGCCCTGCTCGCCAACGCAGGTTTCCCTTCACTCGGCTTGCAACACCTTGCTGCCTACGCCGCCATCGACGAAAAGCAAGCAAATGAACGCGTCGGCATGTCGTGGCTGCATCAGAAGTTGCTTGAGCGCCAGGGTTATTGGCAGGATGAGTTGCGACAGCTGCGAAAAGCACTTGAAGCGGAAGCCGCTAAAGAGGGTGGCGGCCTCAGTGCGTAAAATCGAAACAATTGGAGCATTCCGACAAAAGATTATAGCAAATAAAAGCAAGATTAGCGCAACAGCGTTGGATATATTCATGTAGTACCCGCGCGAAGAATCAGCAGGATTTTACTTGCATCTTAAATAGTCATTATGCGCATTGTCCGCGCGCACTCGCGCAAGTCGCTACTTGTAGTCCAGAAGCCTGAGCTGAAGTGGCTGCAGCGCATAGCCAAATCTGAGATCGCCACTACGGAGTACGTATTTTGATATACGAAGTAAAGTTTGAGGACGATCAGGTGCAAGCGCTAGAGGATTCGTTTAATCAAGGCCCCATGCTCGAAGACAATGGCATTCGTCTCCTAATCGAACACGAAGTGGATCGAATAAACGGCCTCAAGATTGTCATCTATTCAGATGAACATCCACCCCCGCACTTCTTGGTTAAATGCTCAGACGGTTCTTGTCGGTTCACGATCAGCGACTGCTCACCATTGGACAGTGGATTAAGCAAATTTCACAAGAACGTTAAACATTGGCACCAGAAGAATAAGGCACTCCTTATCGAAGTATGGAATCGTTCGCGCCCGTCGGACTGCCCGGTGGGTAGGTATGAGGACGAAACCAGCGGTGAGCAAGGCCGCGGCTAGGTTCATTGCATACCAGCCACGCAGCCACGCGCCCGGGGAGGCGCCATAACACCAGCGGAGCTAATGCCGGGGACGCTGGACCCTACGAATACGGAATGCCGAAACCTCAGGGACGGAGGCAATTAAACCGGCCGTCTGGCGTCGGGTGGCGACACGAGTTAATTGCCTCCGTCACCTTTATCCCGCTTTATAACAAAGCAGGAAATCGTGGTGAGATGGCCGAATAGTCAGAAGAAATTCGTGATTGAGAGCGCTCGGGGCCAGCCTCACGCTCGGGTCTTGAATGTTGAATCGTCGCCTACTTCCTCGCGTGGGGCCCGCATACGGGTCGGGAAGGATTCAAGATTCAAGATCTGACCCTGTCATATTGGCCTTCGCGAACCTCATTCTCGAGTTGCAGTCAGCAACAACCGAGCGGCAAAGAACCTGCCTATCCCAGGTATCTTGCTGAGGGGATGCAACGCACGCAAAACGTTGTAGTGGGGTAGATAACGCACTTGAACGGACGACAACCCGGCGTATTCAAGAAATACCATGTTTTGGACAGCCGTTCTAACCGCAACATGTTCCGGAAACTGCTTCAAGAAAATACCTCGCTCCTTCATCCGTTCGATAAAGAAGTCCAAGTTTGGAGTGTGCGCAATAACTTGGCCGCCGGGCTTCAACGCCCGTTCGAAGGCTGCGACGATCGGTGCCCACTCGGCATCGGGCACATGCTCGGAGATATCCAACGCGAACACTGCATCGAATTGCCCCGGATGTTGATCGATGAAGTCGACAACATCACCGACATGGAATTGGCAATTCACGAGACCCTGCTCGTCGGCGAGTCTTCGCGCCTGCTTTACGAACGCCTCAGAAAAGTCAACCCCGTGGTACTCGCCTATGCGCTGCGCGAGAAGCCCAGCGAGCGGGCCGTTGCCGCATCCGACGTCGAGGATTTTTGCGCCGACAGGAAGGGTTACATGCGCAAGGATTGGTCGAATGCGTCGAGACTCCTCCCGCGCGAGAAGCCTGCATGCATAAGTATCGTCGTACAGATCCTTGAGATTCGATGGATGCGAGGGTTGGTTCATTCCTGATGCCTTATGCGTGGGCGGAAATGGGCAGCTTGGCGAGTCGGAACGTCTAAGAGTTCGACGGTCAGTCGTTCGAACATCACCGAGACGCGCCGTTGGACGTGTTGGTGCCGGTTCGTGACGCAACAATCCAAATCGCACCTAGTGTAGTGGCGTAAGCCAACAGGTCTGCAACAAGGCCAATCAGTCTGAATCCTGTGATTGCCGCGACACTTGTGACTAGTGGTGCGTTGCACGTGCTCAAACTGCCAAACACCAACTCGGTGACGCCCCATCCTTGGGGGGAAAAGATCGCGACATATCCCAAGCTTGCTGCAAGCTGATAAGCGGACGCTAAAACGCCGAAAGAGCAGGTTCCGAGTTCACTCCCGGGAAAAGCCCTCGCATAAACGGCAAAGCCAATGCCCACGACAATCCAGTGCAGGCTGAACGAGGCCCCAGAAAGCAGCAAGTTACGAGACTGAAGCTGGATACGAAAAGCACGTGCAAAGATAACCATGGTGAACACAAGCACGATGCTGGCCATCAGTGCCATCGCGCCGACCTCGTGAACCCAGTCGCCATGACTGAACCAGATGCGACTTGCTACTCCGGCGACCATGAGTCCACTCGCCGCAACAAGACATGACTCGACCAAGAAAATCTGGGCGAAGATACGTTTAGGAAGCACATGCTGTGCACGGATATCAATATATCGCGCTGCAGTGTGCCAAATGCCGCCGGGTACATAGCGCGCAGGAAGCCGAACAAAGTAACTCGCCAGCGACTCCCGATAGGGCCGCTTCAAGGCTAGTCCTCGATGGGCATAATGGAACCCCGTCACAACCAGAAAATGAACAAGCGCCATCACCGCAATCGAAGCTGCGATCAACGGTACTTGAGCAGCCGCGGCAAGATCGGTGACGGTTACGCGGTTCCGCAACAGATAGACCGTAATGACGGCAATAGCGATCGCTGCGAATCCGCGATGCCCCCATCGAAGCAACATACCCAAGCGGATCGACTCATGAATACGCTTGATAACCATCAAATGCTCACGACTCAGCGCGCAGTGCGTCGGCAGTAATGATGCACTTGATACTGCCACGTCATCGGCCACAACGGGAGTACGATTGCCTGGATCAGGCGCACCGGCCATTTGCGCCAACCATCACGCGCGATCCACTCCAGCGATAGCACATGGAGATCACGCCAGCGCGAGACCACTGACATGCCGCAGGATGTGAACAGTGCGTCCCACTCGGCCAGACTGCGTACGACCTCTCGCACCTTCACCTGATGAGTTCCCCCGTACCAGCCAAGTTTGCGTGGCAAGAATCCGGAGTTCGGAACCAGCAGCAGAAAGCGTGCATCTCGCTTGGCGACTCGCAACATTTCCCGTAGTGCACGTTCGGGTTCAAGGAAGTGTTCGAGGGAGCCGAGGCAAGTAACCAAATCGAAGGTCGCGTCGGCAAATGGCAGATCTTCGGCAACTCCGAGCCGGACGTCGCACTTCGGCAAGCGCCGCTCGCAGGCATGGACCGCTAGTTCGGAGATATCGATGCCATGAATCTGCGCACCTCGCGATGACATCAGCTCAAGCCACTTGCCCGTACCACAGGCAATGTCCAGCACGTTTTGCCCCTGCACGTTCCCTAAGCGTTCGGCGATCAGGCGATAGTGCCACGGCAATGCGTCATGGTCGCGATGATCGGTGTAGTACTCCCGATCGTAGAAATCCTTGATCCGCGCGCGCTCGATATCGGGGTCTTCAGTCATCATTGAATTCAGGCTCTATTACGTTACACGCGGCGGAGCTTACGGCACCACAAATGCTTTGGGGGGATCTGCATCAAAATCCGGCCAAGCGTGAAATGACTGCTTTCAATCGGTCACCGATCTTGTCCCACTCGAACTCGCGCGCGAACGTGATGCATGCGTGGCGTTGGCTATCAGTTTCGCGCGACGCCGAGGCGTCAACATACCTCAGTATCGCCTCGGCCATGCCCGGATAATTGCCGGGTGCAATAAGTGCGCCGGAAATGCCTGGTGCGATTGCATCGGGGACGCCACCCACGGAAAAGGCGACGGTAGGCACACCCACAATCGCGGCTTCCAGGGCAACCATGCCGAATCCCTCGACATCTCCGGGGATGTCCAGAATCGGAAAAACATGCACTTGGCTTGCATGATAGGCGGCGCGAACAGTGGCGTCCGACACCGAACCAAGTAGTTGAACATTCCGCTCGATCCCCAGCGACTTGGCGACGGCGCGAGCGTCGTCGGAAACGCCGCCCCTGTTTCCCGCAAGGGCATCTGCGGGTTCACCACCAATCACGACGAGGATAACTTCCGGCTGGCGGGCCACGATGTCAGGCAGGCAGTCCCGGATGAACTCGACCAACCCTTTGCGCCGCGTGAGTCGGCCAACTGATAGCAAGATTGGGCGATCACCCAACTGATGATTTTCACGGAAATTCGAGGCATCCCCCACAGCGTCATCGACTGGATCCACTCCAGGCGTGACTATGTCCATCTTCGACGGGTCCAGTCCCTTCGCTATCGCCAAGTCGCGCGTGTGGCGACTGATCGGGAGAAATCCGTCGCACGCGCGGATGGCGGGAATCCACAATCGCTGATACCAGCGATTGGATACAACCAAGTCCAAGCCATAGAGGAAAACCAGCGCTGGAACGCGGAACGATCGGGCGACGAGCAGCGCCAAGGGCGCGGTCAGACCGCTGCCCGCGATGACTACGTCGGGTCGGGCATGTCGTGCCATGCGCAGGCTTGCAAATGCTGCGCGCACGAGAAACAGTGGCAGAGGACGAACGCGCACTGAGGCCACGAGCGTGCCCTCAGGAAGAAATGCCTCGCACCCCTCCGGCCCGCAAACCGAAACGTCGAAGTCCCGGCTCAACTGCGCGACCACTCGCTCGTTGAACCGTTCCATCCCTCCAACCAGTGGCGGAAGGTTGCGTGTTATCAACAACACTCTTCGCCGAACGGGCACATCGACCGAGGCTGTCATTGCGGCGTACCGCAGCGACGATGCAAGGGTTCGCGTACACGCCTGCACTCAATCACTCCTGAAGTACGTCGGAGCGATACGATCATCATCGTAAGCATCACATGTCCCGTTTATATGTCAACGCGGTAATCTGCTCCGAGATCAACCCGATCAGGAACACAATGACGGCGGCACTCCACAGCAGCGCACTCATATTCGTCAGCCGTCCTTCCGTGTAGTACGTGTGTGCGTAGTTGGCGCAGCCAAGCAGGAAGAACACGATACTGGTTGGCGCAAACAACTTCAGCGGGGCATACAACGTGGCGATCTTGAAGATGATCAGCAGGAAACGGATGCCGTCCTTCAAGGGTCGGATATGGCTGACTGTGCCGACGCGCTTGTGGACCGGAATCGGCACGTAGGCGACCGGGTAGGCGCTGCGGAAGAACGCCATCGTGCTGGTGGTCGGATAGCTGAAACCGTTTGGCAGCAGGTGCAGGAACTCGCGGAACCGGTCGGCGCGCGCGGCGCGGAAGCCGGAGGTGAGGTCGAGCACCGCGTGACCGGTCATGAAACTGGCCAGCTTGTTGTAGAGGGTGTTGGCAAGACCACGGTGGAAGTTGGCTTGGCCAGAGCCATCACGAGCACCGACCACCATGTCGAAACCTTCATCGAGCTTGGTCAGGAGGGAGCTGATGTGACTGGGGTCGTGCTGCCCATCGGCGTCCATGAACACGATGATGTCACCGCTGGCTTCACGGGTTCCGCGCTTGATCGCGGCGCCGTTGCCCATGGAATACGGCTGGCGCACGGTTTTAATCCCCGCTTCCTGGCAGACCGCCGCGGTGTCATCGGTGGAACCATCGTCCACGACGATGATTTCTGCGTCTGGTTGTGCTGCCTTGAGGCGCGGCAACAGCTCGCGCAACGCAATGGCTTCGTTCTTTGCAGGCAAAACAATGCTGAGACTCAAATCGGCGGCTCCCCAAGTGGACGGCAATCATAGCGTGACACGGCGTGTGAGGCTGCGTTGCGGTGCAAGCCCCAAAAGGGGACGGAGGCAATTAACCAGCGAGGCACGGGGGAAGAGCGCGAACAGCGCGCGCTTATCGGGGGCGACAGGTCGTTTCCCGATGGTCCTCGACGCCAGCATCGTCAGAATCGGGTGGCCTCCCATCGCCCCCTGCCCCCTGCAGGGGAAACGGGGTCAGGTTCACTTCCTTCTACAAAACGAAACGGAAAACGGGGTCAGGTTCACTTCCTTCTGACAAAACGGAAAACGGGGTCAGGTTCACTTCTCTCGGGATAACAAAATCAGGTTTACTTCTCTGACACGCAGGGGCAGAATCTACCGAAGGCCCGGTAAGATGCCTTCTTTCTCGGCATCCAGCACACCGTCGTAACGACACCTCCCATCCCTAATTCCGGGGGGGGAGGCAACAAGGGGCCAAGCACACGGCCCGCTTCTTGCTTGCCTCGATGGAATGTCGCAATAGTCTGCGACAATTGTCGTTCACGCACTCACCAGGGGGAAGGACGTGTCGGATAGCGGGGTCAGGTTCACTTCTCTGACACGCAGTGACGGAATCGACCGACAGCGCATCGCGACGGCGACTACAACGATGGATCCCACTTCAACACGGTAGAACACGCCGAAGGGGAAACGATGGATCAACGCGCGACGTATGGTGCGATGCACGGACGGATATTGCTGCGGCTGCTCGACAACCCGTGTCAAGGCCCGGCGAACCTCATCAAGGAACTGATGGCCCAAACCCCTGCCCTGTTCCTCGTACCAGACCGCCGCGTCCTCGAGATCCTGCGCGGCCTCAGGCCGGATACGGACCGGCAAGCTCATAGACGCTTGCGAATGCCGGTCAACACATCTTCCAGCGGTCGCCCAGGATCCCTGTCTGCCTCGTACGCGTCCAGGCGTCTGTCAAGCTCCCGGCGCTGCTCGTCGGTGAGCGCAAGCGCGCCCTGGTCAGCTGCGATGCTGTCCCACAGTTCCTCGACCAGGTGGATCCGCTCCTCCAGCGGAAGGTCACGTAGTGCTGCCGTGTTCATGGGCACCTCCTTTGGGTCCGAGTCTACCCCGAATACCGGATAACGGAACCGGGCGGCAGCGGTGTCAACGAACGCGCTGAAACGCTGAAACGGGGTCAGGTTCACTTCTCTGACACGCAGGGACAGAATCGTCCTACACCGCATCGCGGCGGAGCCCGCTTTCTCCGTGCTGCCGGCGGCCCATCATGCGTGCATGGCCCGCTTCCCCCGTCTCGAGCTCCCGGGTGTTGCCCAGCACGTGATCCAGCGCGGCAACAACCGCCTGCCCTGCTTCCTCGATGATGACGATCGGAGGGACTACCTGGTCATTCTCCGCGAGGCGCTGGCGGCGAGTGGCTGCGAGCTGCATGCCTACGCGCTGATGGACAACCACGTTCACATGCTCGTCACCCCGACCGAATCCGGTGCGGTCGGGCGAATGATGCAGCGACTCGGTCGCCGGTACGTGGCGGCGTTCAACACCCGCCATGCGCGCACCGGGACGTTGTGGGAAGGGCGGTACAAGGCCTGCCTGTGGGCGGGGAGCGCTACGTGCTGAGCTGCTTGCGCTACATCGAGCTCAACCCGGTGCGCGCGCGCATGGTGGCCGATCCGACCGGATACGCGTGGTCGAGTTGTGCGGCGCATTGCGGTGGGCGCTGGGATTCGACTCTGGCGCCGCACCCTGCGTATGCAGCGCTGGGCGGCAATGATGCCGAACGCGCCGCAGCCTGGCGCGATCTGCTGCGCGAGGCCATCAGTGACGAGGAACTCGCCGAGATCCGGCGCTACCTGCAGCAGCAACGGGCATTGGACAGCGATCGGTTCCAGGCCATGGTCGAAGCGAAAACCCGCCGCTTTGCCGGCGTGAGACCCGCGCACCGACCACCGCGCCGGAAAAGCCTCGGCGAGAAGTGAACCTGACCCCGTTTCCCAACAAGGCTCACCAGTAGATCTTCGCGCCGAACTGCAGCAGCGCAGGATCCTTGCTGATCAGTATCAGCGCTTCAACTTCGGCCTGGGCCGCGAGAATGCGATCGAACGGGTCCCTGTGACTTTGCGGATACCCGCCTGCCCGCATGGCGTGGGCCTGATCGATGGCGAGCCAGCGCGCGCCGAGGCGCGCGACGACGCCGCCGATATCGGCCACGATCGGGGCGGCGGATGGCAACTTCCCGAGCCGGAATTTGGTGGCGATCTCCCATGCCGAGGCGGCGCTGATGGAAATTTCCGTATCCGGATTCTCCAGCAGCGTGCGCACCCCCGGCGACAACTCGCTCGGCTGCATGACGGCCCACACGAATGCATGCGTGTCGAGCAGGTAGCTCACTTGCCTTCCCAGGCGGTGAGCTCTTCCTCAGGCAGGGGCTCGAAGAACGCGGGGTCGAGCCGGCCTTCGATGAACCCCAATTCGCGCTTGGCCCTGGGCTTCAACGGGACCAGTCGCGCGTAGGGTTCGCCGGCCTTGCCGATCACGATTTCCTCCCCCGCATGGGCGCGGTCGAGGAGACGCGAGAGATGGGTCTTCGCTTCGTGGACGTTGATGACTTTGCTCATGAAGGCAAGCCTAGTCCACCCAGTGGACCAAGGCAAAGGGCAATAAGGGGGTCAGGTTCACTTCTCTGACACGCAGGGACAGAATCCTCCGACACCGCATCGCGGCGGAGCCCGCTATCTCCCCGCTGCCGGCAGCGCATCATGCCTGCATGGCCCGACTTCCCCGTCTCGACCTCCCGGGCGTTGCCCAGCACGTGATCCAGCGCGGCAACAACCGCCTGCCCTGCTTCCTCGATGATGCTGATGGGAGGGATTTCCTGATCATTCTCCGCGAGGCGCTGGCGGCAAGTGGCTGCGCGCTGCATGCCTACGCGCTGATGGAAACCACGTTCACATGCTCGTCACCCCGGCCGAGGCCGGTGCCGTCGGGCGAATGATGCAGCGACTCGGCCGCAGGTACGTGGCGGCGTTCAACACGCGCCATGTCCGCACCGGGACGTTGTGGGAAGGGCGGTACAAGGCCTGCCTGGTCGGCGGGGAACGCTACGTGCTGAACTGCTTGCGATACATCGAGCTGAACCCGGTGCGCGCGCGCATGGTGGCCGATCCGACCGGATATGAGTGGTCGAGTTGTGCGGCCCATTGCGGTGGGCGCCGTGATTCGACGCTGGCGCCGCACCCGGCGTATGCAGCGCTTGGCAGCAGTGAAGCCGAACGCGCCGGAGCCTGGCGCGATCTGCTGCGCGAGGCCATCAGTGACGAGGAACTCGCCGAAATCCGGCGCTACCTGCAGCAGCAACGGGCATTGGGCAGCGATCGGTTCCAGGCCATGGTCGAAGCGAAGACCCGCCGCTTTGCCGGCGTGAGACCCGCGCACCGACCACCGCGCCGGAAAGGCCTCGGCGAGAAGTGAACCTGACCCCGTTTTCATGATTGACATGCCGATCACGTATTGACAGACTTCCCTTCATGACAGGTTGCAGAGATACGTACATGTCTGATCACACTGCCAATCTCAGCAAGGAGGGCCGTATCCTCATACCGGCCGCCATCCGCAATGCCCTGGGAATGAAGGCGGGCGAGGCATTGACGCTATCCGTCGTGGACGGCGAGGTCCGCGTTGCACGCCGTTTGAGCGCCATACGCAGCATGCAGAAGCGGCTGGCCCACCTGCGCGACCCCAAGGACCCGGCGGTCGACTCTCTGCTGCGCGAACGCCGCGCTGCAGCCAGCCGTGAGTAGCGCTGTCGTCTATGACGCTTCGGCGCTGCTGGCCGTGGTGTTCGATGAGCCGGGCGCCGAGGCGGTCATGGAGCAGCTGTCGCGGCCCGGCGGCGCAGTGAGCGCTGTAAATTGGTCTGAAGTCGGCGCCAAGCTGGTCGAGCGCGGGTTGAAGGAAGGCGAGCTGGCACGGGAACTTGCCGTGTTCGGTCTCGACGTGGTCGCGTTCGACGAAGCGCAGGCCATCATGGCGGCCGCCTTGCGACCGATCACGCGAAAACTCGGCTTGTCGTTGGGCGATCGCTGCTGCCTTGCGCTGGGTCGCTTGCAGGAGGCGCGCATCGTCACCGCCGATGCTGCATGGTGCAAATTGCACGGATTCGACATCGTTGCGGTGCGGGAAACGGGGTCAGGTTCACTTCTCTGACACGCGGGACAGAATCGTCGGGATAACGGGGTCAGGTTCATTTTCAAGAGGGTCAGCTTCACTGCCGAGCCCAATGTGAAAAGCAACGGATGCGAATAGCGCCGAGCGGGCGCAGGAGCTTCCGCTGGGTGGCGTAACCCGGATGGAGCCCGCAGCGGCGGGAATCCGGGATTGGCGGCCTGCGGGGCGCGGTGTATTCCCGGATTCCGCTGCGCTGCATCCGGGCTACGGTGCTCTTCGAGGGGTCCGAGGGTCCGGGCGCAAGCCGGTCGTCGCGGCCCGCGGCCCGGGGACCATGCACACGATCCAGCTGGGGAATGCCGAGCCCTGGGTTGGCCGGATGTCCGCACCGCCCGTGCCGGGTTCTTGCACTCATGCCGTGCAGCACTCATGATGTGCACATGCATGATCAGGAGCCGCCCCCATGAGTGCCAACATCACCCTGCGCCTCGATGAAAAAACCCTCAACCGCATCAAGCATCTGGCCGTGGACCGGCATACGTCGGTGTCGGCGTGGGTAGGCGAGCTGGTCACTCGGGCGGTGGAGGAACTCGACGGTTTCGAGCCGGCGCGAAAACGGGCCCTGGAGGCCATGGAGAAGCCGGTGCGGGTTCCCGACGGGGCCGCGTTGAGCCGCGAGCAGGCCCATGAGCGCTGAGGTCTTCGTCGATAGCAATGTCCTCTACTACGCCAACACGGAGTCCAACGACCCGCGCCACACCTTGGCACGCCAGCAGGTGGAACGCTTGTGGGATACGCCGGGCCGGGCCGCAGTCAGCGTCCAGGTGCTGCAGGAACTGCATGTCAACCTCGTTCGCAAGGCGGGGCTTTCGCCGCAGCAATCCGCGCAACGGGTGGGCCATTACCTGGTCTGGCGGGTCATCGACAACGATCGCGTTTTGCTGACCGCAGCATTCGAGGTACAGACCCGCTGGCAACTGAGCTTCTGGGACAGCCTGATCGTCGCCGCTGCACAGCGCTCCGGCGCGGCCGTGCTGTGGTCTGCAGACATGGCCGACGGACAGCAATTCGGAACGGTGCGAATCGTCAATCCGTTGCGCTAGCGTAGGTGGAAAAAAGGGGACGGAGGTAATTGACCCGGCCCTATCGCTCGCTGCGCTTCGAGCACGAGCGCCTGCCCGCCGTCGACCGGTACCAGGAAGCGGGTACCGTGAACTACCCGAACGACCACGCCTACACCCGCATCACCGAATTCAAGTACCCCTAACCGAAATGGGGTCAGAGAACATTTCGAGGAAATGGGTCACAGAAAAAGGGACGGAGGTAATAAACTGACGTCACCTACCCGATCGAAGGCGGTGCGTATCAAGATAGTTGCCGCCTGATTCATGCAGCCAATCGCTTGCTTTCCGGGTCTCGTTCCGGAGTGCCGCACGTTGCGGCTGGCATGTCGCGCTCCGGGTTGAGCGTGACCGGGCCGATTGGCGTCCAGTTGCGCGTGGCGCCACTCCAGCGACGTGGATGACGCTCGCGGGCGGCTGGTAGAGCACGGCCGGGCCAGGCGCGGCACCGGAAAGCGCGACGGATGCCGTGGCAGGCGGAGTATTGCGCACTTGCCAGGCACCAGTTGCGGCGCGACGGGCCATCCTGCCCGGGCAGGCTGGGTGGCCGTGCCTGCCCGCACTCACGGTGCCCGCATCAGGTCCCCGGCCGCCGGCAGCCACAGGCCATCCAAGCGCAGGCTGCGCGCGGCACGCACGGCATTTGTGCAGGCACGCGCCACGGCGTCGCCGGCCATCATGCAGAGCACGTTGAAGTCGAGCGCTGGCGCCTGGCCGGTGGCCAGGGCGAACAGGGTATCGCCGTCGCTCATGGTGTGGACGGGGTGGATCGCGCGCGCGAGGCCGTCGTGCCCTGCGCCGGCCAGACGCTGTGCGCGCGCCTTGGCGAGCGGCGCGTCGGTGGCGAGGACGCCGATGGTGGTGTTGCTGCCGGCCAGAATGGCGATGGGTGGTTCGCCCGCCAGCGCCGCCCGGGTGCTGTTGCGCAGGCCTGGCCCCTCGCCATTGCGCGCGCCGGCGATCGGCAGGCCGGTTTCGACGTCGACGACGTCACCCAGCGCGTTGACGGCGACCAGCGCTCCCACGGTGGTACGGCCCACGGTCACGCTGGCGCTGCCGATGCCGCCCATCATCGCGTGCTGCATGCCGAACAGCTTGCCCACCGTGGCACCGGCACCGGCGCCGATGTTGCCCTGCGCCGGCGGCGCACTGCTGGCAGCCTGGCAGGCGGCGTAGCCGGCGTCGGCACCAGGCCGGACGCGGGCATCGCCCAGGTGCAGGTCGAACAGCACGGCGGCGGGCACGATGGGCACGATCTGTCCCGGCGCATCGCCCACTGCCAGGCCAGTGCCGTGCTCCTCGAGCCAGCGCATCACGCCGGCGGCGGCGTCCAGCCCCCAGGCGCTCCCGCCCGAGAGCAGCACGGCATGCACCGCGTCCACCAGGTTGGCGGGATCAAGCAGGTCGGTCTCGCGCGTGCCGGGAGCAGCGCCGCGCACGTCCACCCCGCCGACGGCGCCGCCTCCTGCGGCACCCCGGGCCAGCACCACGCTGCAGCCGGTGGGCCGCTGTGCGCTGGTCCAGTGCCCGACCTCGATACCCCGCACATCGGTGATGCTGCCGTTCATGCGCCGGAGCCCCGGGCGAGCGTGCTGCGCAGGCGTTCGGCGCAGGCGTCCGGCACGACCGCGCCAGGCTTCTTGCACGACCGGGCTAGCTCGACGCCAGCGGATCCAGGCGTGTACCGGACCCGCGACTGGAAAATTGCACGGGATGTGCAATTTTTCGCAAGCTCTGACCGCACGTGCAGCGATTCGCCGGGGACGACCCTGCCTTCCACGCTCAGGACCCGGTGGATGTCGAGCTTGACCCCGGCGGGCTTCGCAAGGGCAGCGTTCCAGCCTAATGCAGCGAGCGCGACCAGCCCACCGAGCAGGACCCAGCGCATGCGTGCCTCCATCGTCGTTATCCCGCCGCAACCTTAGCGCAGAAGCCGCCGGCGGAACCAGCCGCGCGCGGGAAATGGGGTCAGAGAAAATTTCTCTAATGTTCTCTGACCCTGATTTCTCTGCTGGTAAGGCTGCACTGGTGGCAGCCAAACGATTACTGGGCAAGGGCGACGATGCTTGAACAGTACCGATTTCCGTACTAAAGTCGCCCCAGCTCACTCAACACTCCGCATCGCCATGGAAAACACGCTGACCGTTGCTGAACTCAAACGCCGTGGCGCGGCCGCCATCGAGGACGGTCTTGAGCACGGACCCATTCACCTGCTCAAGCACAACAAGACTGCGGCGGTGGTGCTCTCTGAAGCCGACTACCGGCGCCTGACTGACGGGCAGCGCAGGAAAATTCCAGGCATGACCGCCATGCAGTGGTTGCTGGCGCATCCAGGCACCGGGCGACTCGGCAAGCGGGAAATCGATCGCCGCCTGCGTAACGACCGCGACTGGTGATCGCCTTTCTCGACTCGAGCGCGATCATCTACCTCGTCGAAGGCAAGAAGCCTTTTGCAGACAAGGTCCGCCGACAGCTGCAGACATTGGCGCTCGCCGACCCGGCATTGCGCACCGCTGTCAGTCGGCTGGCGTGGCTGGAATGCCGAACAGGTCCGATGAAAGCCGGAGACGTCGAAACACTGGCCATCTATGACGAGTTTTTCTCGTGGGCGGACCTGATCTGTGTCGAGATGAGTGCTGACGTTGTCGATCTGGCAACGGCGATCCGCGCCCGGCACAACCTGAAAACGCCCGACGCCCTGCAGGCGGCTTGCTGTCTGCAGGTTGGCAAGGATCATGTATTCCTTACCGGCGACACCGGTTTCCGCCGTGTGGCGGGGTTGAGCACTCGAATACTCGGTTGACAATGCGAGTAGAAAAGGGGACGGAGGCAATTAATCCCCCCGAAACGGGGTCAGAGAACATTTCAGTCGCCCTCGATGCGCGGCAGCCACCATCGCCCGACGCGGCAAATTCCTACGTCCGGACGCGCTCCAGGCCGATGGTTGCATCGGCCACCGTCCGCCACATTGGCGCTCCCGATCCATCGGAGCGCCACATGCGCCGTCCGCGCCTGGAATTGCCCGGCATTCCGCTGCACGTCACCCAGCGTGGCGTGAATCGCTGCGCCAACTTCCTCGACGAGGACGACTACGCGGCCTACTTCGAGGCGCTGCGGTCGGCGGCCACCGACCAGGATGTGGCGGTACATGGCTGGGTGCTGATGGGCAATCACGTCCACCTGCTGCTGAGTGCCGACCTGAGCGGCGCGGTTTCGCGGATGATGCA
This sequence comes from Lysobacterales bacterium, assembly GCA_017305135.1. GTDB lineage: Bacteria > Pseudomonadota > Gammaproteobacteria > Xanthomonadales > Rhodanobacteraceae > Dokdonella_A. Next base: position 64,629 of record JAFKNA010000005.1, read on the forward strand.
AGCCGTCGGAAGGCGCTACGTGCGCGCATTCAACCAGAAATACGCACGCACCGGGACCTTGTGGGAGGGGCGCTTCCGCTCATGCCTGGTGGATACCGAGCACTACGTGCTGACATGCCTCCGCTACATCGAGCTGAACCCGGTGCGCGCGGGGCTGGCGGCATTGCCGTGGGAGTATCGCTGGTCCAGCGTGCATGCCAATCTCGGGTTGCAGTCGTGCCGGTTGTTGCGTCCGCACCCGATGCTGCTGGCCTTGGGTGATGACCGCGCCAGTGCCCTCGCGCGCTATCGCGAGCTGCTGCTGGAGCCCATCGACTCCGCACAACTGGATACGGTACGGGAGCACATGCGCCAGGAACGGGCACTCGGTTCGCCGCGATTCCAGGCGATGGTGGAGAAAACCCTGCAGCGCCCCGTGTCCATCCGTGGAGCGGGGCGTCCTGCAGGGAAGTCACGGGATCAGGGGTGCGCCAGCGTGCGTGAAAGTGGCCGCGAGAATGTTCTCTGACCCCCTCGTCAGGGCGTGACCACGTTGAAGAGTGGATCGAAGAAGTCCTGCAGCAGCATCACCATGGCCAGCAGCGCGGGCTTGCCCTGCAGCACGATCAGCCCTTCGTGCACGGCTTCGAAGAAGCTGATCTCGCCGGCGATGAGGTCGTCGAGGACCGGGCGGGTGAGCTTGATCGTGAGCACGGCCTTGCCATCGGGCGCGGAAACCCGGTGCGTGAGGGTGCCGTTGCGCAAGGTCATCACGTGGTTCTGGTCGAGGTCGACGAAGGTCCAGTTGATGTTGAATTCCGGCATCAGCAGGGCGGCGAGCGGGCCGTTCAGGCGGATGCCCATGTAGTCGAAGTACATCTCGATGGTCATCGCGGTCAGCGTGTCGGTGGAAGCCGTCGTGCCACCGCCTGCATCGGGGATGCCGTTGCGCAGTTCGAACGCGCCCATCAGCATGGCATTGCGCCAGGTGCCGCTTTCGGCCTGGTAGCCCATCTGCTCCAGGGCGTCGGCCAGCAGTTCCCTGGCGGCGATGTTGGCCGGATCGTCGAACACGACATGCTTCATGACCTCGGCGACCCAGCGGTACTCGCCATTGGCGAACGAGCGCCGGGCCTTGGCGATCACCGCGTCCGCGCCGCCCATGAACTGCACGTAGTGGCGGGCGACATCTTCCGGCGGCAGCGGGTCCAGGTTGGCCGGGTTGCCGTCGTAGAAGCCCATGTAGCGCTGGTACACGGCGCGCACGTTGTGGCTCAGGGTGCCGTAGTAGCCGCGTGCGTACCACTTGTTGGCAAGGTTGGGCGGAAGCGACTGCAGCGTGTCGGCGATTTCCAGCGGGGTCAGGCCCTGGTTGACCAGGCGCAGCGTCTGGTCATGGATGTACTGGTACATGTCGCGCTGGTCGGCGAGGTAGGTGCGGATCTCCTCGCGGCCCCAGGTCGGCCAATGGTGCTGGGCGAACACGACCTCGGTCTTGTCGCCGTACGCGATCAAGGCCTCGTCCAGGTAGCGCGCCCATCCGCGGCTGTCGCGCACCTGTGCGCCGCGGATGGTGAGGACGTTGTGCATGGTATGGGCGGCGTTTTCCGCCATGCACAGCGCCTTCGAATCCGGGAAATACATGTTCATTTCCGCCGGCGCCTCGGTGCCGGGGGTGAGCTGGAACTCGATGCGGACGCCATCGATCACGCGTTCTTCCCTGGCCTCGCCTGCCGCTCCGATGGTGTCGGTGGGCGCGATGAGGCTCACCCGGCCCAGCGCGGTGGTCTTGCCGAGGCCGGTGCCGACCTGGCCATCGGCGCTCTTCGGCAGCAGCGCGCCGTACATGTACAGCGCGCGCCGGCTCATGGCGTTGCCGGCATAGACGTTCTCGGAAACCGCATGCTCGAGGAAGCCGCTGGGCGCGTAGATCTTCGTGCGGCCGGCCTCGACATCGGCATCCGAGGTCACGCCCTTCACTCCGCCGAAGTGGTCGACGTGGGAATGCGAATAGATCACCGCCACCACCGGCTTCTTGTTGACGTGCCCGCGGTACAGCGCCAGTCCGGCCGCGGCGGTTTCCACGCTCACCAGCGGGTCGATGACGATGAGGCCGGTTTCCCCCTCCACGATCGTCATGTTGGAAAGGTCGAAGCCGCGGATCTGGTGGATGCCGTCGGTCACCTTGAACAGGCCGGTGATGTTGTTCAGGCGCTCCTGGCGCCAGAGGCTCGGATTGACCGTATCGGGCGCGAATTCGCTGTCCATGAAGGACTGGTAGGTCGCCATGTCCCAGATCACGTTGCCATTGGCATCCTTGATCTGGCCGTCGGGCAAGGGCGCGATCCGGCCGCGGCGGGCGGTGGTGAAATCCTTCCTGTCGGCAAATGGCAACTGCCCCAGCACGGCGGCATTGGCCATCCGCGTGGCGGGCTCGGCGGGCTTGGCACCGGGCGTCCCGGCGAGGGCGGTGCCGCTGGCGGCCGTCACGAAAGCGGCCAGTGCAACCGGCCAAAGTGTCTTGATCATGGCGTTCTCCGCTGGTTGGTCATCTTCAACACAAATGGTGCCCGGACCCGCTCTTCCAGGCCGGGTCAGGTCATCTTCATATCTGCTGCGGGAGGTCCTGCTGCCCGCCCGGCTGTTGAGCCCCTGTGCCGTGCGCGCGTCGAAGCCGAGGCGCTCCGCACGCCTGTCAGCGTGCTCCGCCGCCCTCGAACGAGGACGCGAGCACCCGGTCATCGTAAGCGAAAACGACGGGCAGCGTGATGAACTCCGCCGGGCGGAGCGCGGCCATTCCTGCCGGTGCAGGACAGGGAGTCCACGAATTCGTTACAGCGCCGCGACGGCGCGCTGGCGAAGGCGGCGGAAGTCCCTTGGACGCGATCCGAAACGCAAAACGGGGTCAGAGAACATTTCGGCGGGAAATGTTCTCTGACCCCGTTTCCAGTTTCCAGAAGACCCCGTTTCCACAGGGCGCGGGCGTGCTGCGAGGCCCTGGTCGCGACCACGGCCGGCCATGCATCCCGTCGGCGCGGTCGGGGGCTGTGCGGATTGCGCTCCACCCGGGCTGCAAGGCTTCGCGTTGCCTGGTTCCTGGCGTTCTGTGATGATCGTTCGCCCCGGGTGGGTCACTGCTCGGCGGCGGCATGCACCGGGGATCCGCTCGCTCTCCTTGTTCCCCCGAGGTCACCATGTCGTTGCTCGCTCCCCGCTCCCCGCTGCCCCTGCTCATCGCCATGGCGCTGGCTGCCGCGCCCGCCGCCCTGCTCGCAAACCCCCTGACCCAGGGACGCGCCGGCGACCCCTCGCGCGTCCTGCGCGCCCCTGCCGACCGTGCCGCGCCGTACCTGGTGCGCCTCGAAGCGCCCTCGCTGATGGCGGCTGCGCGCGAGGGCAAGCTGCCCGACGCCATGCGCGGCCAGCGCGTGGATGTGCGCGCCGCGGCGGCGGTCGATTACGTCACCGCCCTGCAGGCGGCGCAGCATGCCTTCCTGCAGGAGGCGAGCGGCATGCTCGGGCGCCCGCTCACCTCGATCGGCCGCGAATTCGAGTTCCAGCACGCGTTCAACGGCCTCACCGTGCGCGCGACCGCCGTGGAGGCGCAGGAGCTGGCGCGGATGCCCGGCGTCGCCGCGGTGCAGCCGATGCGCAGCGTGCCGGTGTCGACCGATCGCGGCCCGCAGCTGATCGGCGCGGCCAACATCTGGATGGGCGTCTTCGACGGCGCCGACGACCGCCTGCTGCTCGGCAGCTTCGACGGCCCCGGCCCGCTCGCCACGCGCGGCGAGGGCATGGTCGCCGGCGTCATCGACACCGGCCTCAACTTCGGCCATCCCTCGTTCGCGGCGGTCGACGGCGGCGGCTACCAGCACGTCAACCCGCTCGGCGCCGGCACCTACCTCGGCCTCTGCGCCGAGGGCGCGCCGAGTCCGGATTGGACGCCGCAATGCAACGACAAGGTGATCGGCGCCTACGATTTCGTGACCGCGCTGATGCCGGACGTGCTCGTCTACGACCCCGACGCCCACAATGGCCCCGGCCCGGTCGACGAGAACGGTCACGGTTCGCACGTCGCCTCCACGGTCGCCGGCAATTCCGTGCTGGCGCAGGTGCCGGGCGGCCCGAGCCTGCGCATCTCCGGCGTCGCGCCGCACGCCAACCTGGTGGTGTACGACGCCTGCTACACGACCGGCTCCGGCCAGGGCAGCTGCATGTACGCCTCGCTGGTGGCGGCGGTCAACCAGGCGGTGGCCGACGGCGTGGTCGACGTCATCAACTACTCGGTCGCCGGCGGCTCGGACCCGTGGAACGAGGAGCCCTCGCAGGCCTTCCTCGACGCGGTCGACGCAGGCATCTTCGTCGCGGCGGCCGCGGGCAACAACGGCCCTTCGCCGGGCTGGATCGACCACGTCGAGCCGTGGGCGACCACGGTGGCGGCGACCACCCACGGCCGCGGCGCCTTCGTCAACCAGTTGCGCGTGACCGGCCCGGCGCCCGTACCTCCGGAGCTGACCGCCATCACCATCACGATCCCGGCCAGCAGCGTGCCACTCACCGCGCCCATCGCCGGTCCGCTCGCCTACGACGCCGCCGACCCACTGCACTGCGCGCCGGCTGCGCCCGGCAGCTACACCGGCAAGGTCGTGATGGTGCGCCGCGGCACCTGCACCTTCGTCGACAAGATCCTCAACGTGGAGGCCGGCGGCGCGTCCGCGGTGGTGCTGGCCAACAACGTCGCCGGCGCGCTCAACCCCAACGTCGAAGGCACGCACATCCCGGTGGCGACCGTGCTCCAGGCGCAGGGCGATGCGATCGCCGACTTCTACGCCGGTGCCGGCAGCGCGGACGTGCAGCTGGAGTATCCGTCGGTGGCGACGCCCGCGATCCCCGACCAGGTGGCGAACTTCAGCTCGCGCGGGCCGACCCTCTACGCCCTGCTCAAGCCCGACGTCGCGGCGCCCGGCTCCAACATCCTCGCCGCCCTCAACGGCGACGCCGACGCCTATGGAGTGCTGAGCGGCACCTCGATGGCCTCGCCGCACATCGCCGGCGCCGCCGCCCTGCTGCGCAAGCTGCATCCCGAATGGACGCCTTCAGAGGTGAAGTCGGCGCTGATGCTGACCAGCAGGAATGTCGGCATCACCGCCCTTCCCGGCGGCGCCGCCGCGACCGCCTTCGACATGGGCGCCGGGCGCGCGCGGGCGGACCTCGCCGTCACCGGCGGGCTGGTCATGGACGAGACCAGCTACCGCTACCTCCGCGCCGATCCGGCGCGCGGCGGCGAGCCGGCCAGCCTCAACGTGCCGAGCCTCGGCAGCGACACCTGCGTCGGCACGTGCAGCTTCGTACGCAGCTTCCGCAACGTCGGCGATACCGCGCAAAGCTGGAGCGTGGCCCTCGACGGCATCGCCGGCTCGGTCACGCCGGAAACCCTGGCCCTCGCGCCCGGCGAGCGTGGCAGCGTCAGCTTCCGCATCGACGTCGACGGTGTGGCCCAAGGTGCCTACGCCCAAGGCGACGTCAACCTCGTGCCGGCCGGCGGCGGCCTGCCGCTGCACATGCCGGCGGCGGTGTACGTCGACCCGTTCCGGATGGAACTGGCGCCTGCCGCAATCGAGGTGCAGGCCAGCGTCGGCGGCACCGCCTCGGCCAGCTTCACCGTGCGCAATACCGGCAACGCGGGCCTCACCTGGAACCTGCTCGCCGGCGTGCATCCGGTGCCGGTGGTCAACCAGCCGCCGAACACGCTCGATGGCATGGTCAGCTCGCTGTACGCCGACCAGAACATCGGTGCCTTCGTCGCCGACGACGTCGTGCTCGACCAGCCGACCACCTTCCACAGCCTGTCGGTGCCCGGATTCCTGTTCGCCTACTACGGCGACACCGTGGACATGTACGCCGACTCCATCACCTGGTCGCTGTACGCCGACGCCGGCGGCAAGCCGGACGGCCACCCGGGCGACGGCACCACGCCGGTGTGGACGCTGACCCTGCCGGTCGACGCGCCGGGCGTGGCGCAGGCCACCAACTCGCTGGACATCGACCTCGCCGCAGCCGGCGCGTCGCTTTCGCTGCCGGCCGGCACGTACTGGCTGGTCGCGTATCCGACCTTCTCCGCGCACAATGTCAACGGCGTCGACGTGATGTGGTTCCGCTCGTTGATGAGTACCCAGGCCAACGCCGAGGGCCAGACCTTCAACAACGACCCGGACTTCGGTGGCACCCCGGGCGCGGCCTGGGAACCGATCAGCGCCGGCTGGGGCGGCCACTTCGACGCTGCCATGGTCGGCATGGCGGACCGCCAGTGCACGCCGGCCTGGATGACCCCGAGCGAGGCTTCCGGCACGGTCGGCGCCGGCGTCACGCACACCGTGACCCTTGCCATCGATGCCAGTGGACTCGGCGCGGGCGACCACGTCGGCCAGTTGTGCGTGGCGAGCAACGATCCGGACCGGCCGCTCAGCCTGATCCCGATCCACCTCAGCGTGACTCCGTAAACCGGAAAGGGGCGGAGGCATTGACCGCCCGGCTCGATCGCCTCCGTCCCCTCCGGGGTCCGAAACGGGGTCAGAGAACATTTCGGCCCGGGTCCGAAACGGGGTCAGAGAACATTTCGGCCCGAAATGTTCTCCGGAAATGTTCTCTGACCCCAATTCCCGCTGCAATTCCCGCCGGACCCCGATTCCGCCGGCACCGGGGTCGTGCGGTAGACTTCGACAAGGCCTTGCTCGAGGAACCCTGCGATGTCCGAACCCAATGCGCCACGGCGGTTCGTGAGTGTCGAGGACTACCTCGCCGGCGAACAGCACAGCGAGATTCGCCACGAGTACATCGATGGCGAGGTCTATGCGATGACTGGGGCGAGCGACCGCCACGGGCTCATCCTGAATGCCCTGGCATTCGCGCTGACTCCGGCCGCGCGGCGGCGCCATTGCCAGCTCTTTACCTCGGACATGAAACTGCGCCTGGAACTCGGCGGCAGCACGGTCTTCTATTACCCCGACCTGCTGCTGTCATGCGATCCCGGGGATCGGGACCGTTACTTCCGTCGCGCACCCTGCCTGATCGTGGAAGTGCTGTCGACGACGACGGCGCGCATCGACCGTCGCGAGAAGCTGCTCTCCTACCAGCGCCTGCCGAGCCTCAGCGAATACATGCTGGTCGAACAGGACCTGGTGCGGGTGGAAATCCATCGCCGCGCCAACGACTGGACGATGGAGGAACACGGCGAGGGCGAGGTGTGGCTGGATTGCCTGGAGCAGTCGCTGCCGCTGGCGGAGATCTACGCGGACGTGGAGATGTAGCGAAGCGCGTCGGCGCGCCGCGAAACGCGAATCGGGGTCAGCGCGAATCGGGGTCAGAGAACATTTCGGGCGGAAATGTTCTCTGACCCCGTTTCACACTTCAGCGCGCGGCGTTGGTGTTCATGGTCGCGTTGCGCGAGCTGTTCAGGTACTGCGCGGGGTCGCGCATGCTGGCGGTGTGGCACTGGCCGGTGACGTGGCCGCGGTTGGTGGCGCCGGCAAGCTGCGCGTTGGCCTGCTCGACCGTGCCATCCTCGGGGTCCGACAGCACGAGGTCCGTGGCGATCTGGCAGTAGTCGTTGACCCACCAGTGGGTGGTCGCGAACGAGGTCGTGTAGTAGTTGACCTTCGCCCTGGCCCAGCTCGGGATGCCGGCCAGCCAGGAGGCCGCGCCCGAATAGGTGAGGTCGGCCTGCTTGCCGCAGCCGACGCCGAACCAGTTGCCGAGCGTGGCCAGGATGCCGGCGATGTTGGTGCCCTTGTACGGCGTGCCGACCGACTGCAGCAGGCGGTTGCCGGTGGCGTTGTCGAGGCCGCTCCAGTAGTAGCTGTACAGATGCAGTGCAGCCATGCCGCCCTGGCTGTGGGCGACGGTGCCGAAGGAATTCCAGGTCGCGCCGAAGTTGCGGATGCGCAGGGCGAACTGGTCGTTGCTGCGGTTCTGGTTGGCATCGAGGAAGGTCGACGCGGTGCCGAACTGGCCCGCCGGCCACACGCCGCCCGAACAATAGCCGTGCACCAGCAGCAGGCGCTTGCCGGTGCCCATGGGCGCCATGCCGGCCGGGCGCTGGCCCATGCGCATGGACTCGTCGACGGTGATGTCGCGGGCGCTGTACAGGACGAAGCGGCGCGGCAGCGTGAACTCCACGCGCTCCGCCCCGGTGACCTCCACCGAGCGCTCCGGATCCTCGATGCGCAGCGCGCGGAGCTCGAACGGCGGCTGCGCGCCGGCGAGGTCGATCCAGCGCTCGTCGAAGCCGAGCTCGATGGCGCCGTTCGACGGCGCGACCATGCCGCCGATCCACGCCACCGGGATCGCGGTTCCGCCGGCGTCGTGGCCCCAGACCTCCGCCAGCGCGCGGTAATGGTCGGGTCCGCCGGCGCGGACGCGAACCGGTACCGGCAGCGCCACGCGGGTGTCGCCGGCGCGGCGGGCGGCGACTTGTCCGGCGGCGACTTCGAGCGATGCCGCGACCGCCGCCACCAGGTGCTCGGCGGTCCGCACGAAGGCGCGCCCGCGCGCATCGGTGCCACGCACCTCGACCTGGGCCGTGTAGTCACCCGCCTGATGCAGCGGGAAGTCCGCGCTGTAGGTGCCATCGGCGTGTTTCGGATCCTCGCGCATCGGCCATTCGGTGACGGCGCCGGCGGGATCGGTGACGCGGAGCAGCGCCGTTTCGATGCGCCCGGCGCGGCGCCCGAGCACGGCCTCTTTGGAATCCGCGGGCGTGCCGTCCAGCACCGCGGCGATGGCGAAGCGGTCGCCGACCCGCTGCCTGGTGCCGAGCGGCCAGGAGACGAGCTCGGTCGCCGGGTCGCCTTCGATCAGCAGCACGCCGGTGCTGGCGCCGCCCTGCGCCTCGAGCACGAGGTCGAGGCGGTCGCCGCTAAATCCGTCGAACTCGTAGGCCATCGCCGCCACCTGGGCGTTGCCGATGCCGAAGCTCGAGGCGACCGGCGGCTGCACCAGGCTCGCACTGGCGCGGCCGCGTACCTCGGCCGGGCGCAGTTGCCAGTGGGCGAGGTCGCCCGGCTCGCCGAAGACCAGCGCGCGCACGCGTGCGCGATCGACCGGGATGCCGCCCTGCCAGCGCGAACGCTGCGTGCCTGCAACGGGATCGAGGCGTACGCTGAGCAATGCGGAACGCGAGTGGATCGCGCCCTCCAGCGGCGAGGCCGCGCGCATCGCGGCCATTTCCGCCGGCGGGCCGGCCAGCTGCTTGGCCGAAGCGGGATCGAAGGCGATCTCCTGGGCCAGCGCGGGCGCGGCGAACGCGGTCGCGAGGGTGAAAACCAGCAAGGAATGGCGCATGCGGAAGGCTCCCCGGAAGAGTGGCTGACGGACGTCGCTGGAACGTGTGGCCCTGCCTGGCACGCCAGCCCGCGGCACGGTCAGGCCGTCGCCGCGAGCTCCCCTGATGGCGCCCCGCAGCATCCCGCGTGCGCTTGCCCGATGCACGCCGCAGTGCGGCATCGTGGAAGCCCGGCCTCCCCGCAGTCCGCGTTGGCCTCCCCTGCTGATTCCGGATTCCGTGCGCTGCATGCAGTCGCGTCAACAGTCCTCCGTGCACCAGTCGCGCCGGGAAGAGCCCGGCATCCCTGCCGGCAGCCGCGATCCTGCGGCTGGATTGTTCCATTGGAACGGCACGTCCGACGCTCGCATCCGCCGTCCCCTGACGGTCGCGGAGCCTCCCCTCCGCGCCCTGCCTCCCGTCGAGGCGCATCATGGGAGACGTGGACGACAAATCGTGTCGCATCGAAAGACCGTTGCGCCGGTCGCCTGCACGCAGGCCCCTACCATGCACGCGCTGTAGGAGCGACCGTGGTCGCGACCGGGGCAATGCATGCGCTGTAGGAGCGACCGTGGGCGCGACCCGCGGCCGATGGTCGCGATGCCATCCGCTTGCGCCGTTTCCTACCGACCTGCCAGGCGACCGGGTGGCCTGCCGGCGGCGACGTCGGCAAGGAGGTGGCGGATCGGGGCGATGGCGCCGGCGGCGGCCAGCGCGGCGCCGCGGACGGCCGCAAGGGGTACGAATGGCGGCGCGAAGCCGCGTTCGATCAGGTCGAACGCGCGCGCGGCCAGTGTCGCCTCGCTGCGCCGTTCGCGTTCGTAGCGACGCAGCACGTGGCGGGCGCCGATGTCGCTGCCGCGTGCGCGGGCGGCGGCGAGCACGCCGCGCAGGCACGTCACGTCGCGCAGGCCAAGGTTCATGCCCTGCCCGGCCAGCGGATGCACCACGTGCGCGGCGTCGCCGGCGAGGACGCAGCGGCCGTGGAGATAGCGCTCCGCTAGGCGCAGGCGCAGCGGGAAGGCGGCGCGCGGGGTCGCGGCGGTCACCTCGCCGAGGCGGAAGTCGAGCGCGGCGCCGAGCTCGGCGCGGAACGCCGCATCATCCAGCGCCAGCACCCGCGCCGCTTCGGCATCGGGCAGCGACCACACCACCGAGCAGCGGCCATCGCCGAGCGGCAGGAAGGCGAGCGGTCCGCCGGGCAGGAAGCGCTGCCAGGCGGTGCCCTGGTGCGGACGCGCGGTGGCGACGTGGGCGACCACGCCGCGCTGGCCGTATTCGCGGCCATCGACCTCGATGCCGAGGCGCTGGCGCACCGCCGAATCGGCGCCATCGGCGGCCACCAGCAGGCGCGCCGTGAGGCGGGTGCCGTCCTCCAGTTCCACCCGCACGGCATCCTCGCCGTTGTCGAGCTCGGCGATGCGCGCGGGGCAATGCACATCAATGCGCCCAGGCCCAACGCCGTTGGCGGCGAGCGCCTCGAACAGCGCGTGCTGGATCAGCATGTTCTCGACGATCCAGCCGAGCGCCGCCTCGCCGCGCTCGGCCGCATCGAAGTGGAGTTCTCCCGGTGCGACCGCATCCCACACGCGCATGTGGCGATACGGTCCGACCCGGCGGGCGATCGACGGCCACACGCCGAGCCCGGCGAGCAGCGCGCGGGCGTCCGGCGCCAGCGCGACGACACGGAGGTCCATCTCGCCCTCGGGCTGCCAGGAGCGCGGCGGCTTCGCCTCGATGATGGCAACGTCCAGGCCGGCGCGCGCCAGCGCCAGCGCCATCGCGCCGCCGGCGGCACCGGCGCCGACCACGATCGCATCGAGCAGGCCGCGCCGGCTCATCGCGCCAGTCCCGCGGCGGCGGCGTCGCCGCGATAACCCATGCCGCGCAGTGCGAAGCGGCGCTGCAGCGGCGTGAGGTGTTGCAGCGCCTGCAAGCCGAGCGAACGGGCGAGGCGTAGCGGCAGGAAGTCGTTGCCCATCAGCCGCACCAGGTCGTCGCTGAAGGCGGCCGTGGCGGCACGGTCGGGCGCGCGGCGCGCGACGTGGCGGGCGAGCAGGCTGGCGGCGCCCGGATCGGTGCCTGCATCAGCGGCCTCGCGGAGGAGCTCGGCCAGCGTCAGCGCATCGCGCAGGCCGAGGTTGAAGCCCTGTGCGCCGACCGGGTGGATGGTCTGCGCGGCATTGCCGACCAGCACCATGCGCTCCGCCGTGGTGCGCGCGGCGAGGCAGCGCGCCAGCGGATAGGGCTTGCGCCGGCCGGTTCGCGACAGCCGCCCCGCGCGCCAGCCGAAACGCTGGTGCACGAAGGCGACAAAGGCCTCGTCATCGAGCGCGGCGACGGCTGCGGCCTCGTCGCCGGGCACGGTGAGCACCAGGCCGGCGCGACGGTCGCCGAGCGGCAGCAGCGCCACCGGGCCGGCATCGGTGAAGCGCTCGTAGGCGAGGCCGTCGAGCGGGCGTTCGGTGGTGAGCGTGGTGACGATCGCGCTCTGGCCGTAGTCGCGCGTCGCGCTGCCGATGGCGAAGGCGTCGCGCACGAAGGAGCGGGTGCCGTCGGCGCCGACGAGGAGCCGCGTACGGAGTCGGCACGTCGTCTCGCCGGCCAGCAGCGCCACTTCGACATGCCCGCCATCGGCGTGGATCGCCGTGGCGCGGGCCGGCGCGATGCGCTCAAGTGCATTGCAGCGTTCCAGTCGGCGCAGCAGTGCGTTGCCAAGTTCGCGCGCGGGGATCACGGCGCCGAAGGGCGGCAGGCCGAGTTCGGCGGCGTCGAGGCGGACCGAACCGAAGTCACCGCGCCGGCTGACGTGGATGCGCCGGAGCGGCACCGCCGGCGCGGCCGCATCCAGTACGCCGAGCGCTTCCAGCGAGTTCACGCTGGCACGCGCGAGCACCAGGTTCCGCTCGTCGTAGCTCGGCTGCAGGTCGACGTGGAGCGGCGCGGCCTCGGCGAGGCCGACGGCGAGGCCGGCGCCGTCCAGCGCGATCGCGAGACTCGCGCCGACCAGGCCGCCGCCGATGATGAGGACGTCGAAGGTGTCGTTCACCGGCGCATCATAAGCGGCCCCGTTTCGACGCCCAAGCGCCTTGTGGTTCGCCGCACTCCGGCGACCTGAGCGCCGGGCGGGAGCCCGGCATTCCCAGGTACGCGGGCCCGCGGCCTCGGCTCGCCTCCCAAGGCGCACTCCCGGGAGGGCCGGGCTCCCGCCCGGCCGCTCTTGTTTCGGGCCACATTCCACGCTGGCACGCACTCCATCCAAAAGCGCCGAGCTGGATCCCGCACCAGGTGCGCGAGCCCGCGGCCTCGACTCGCCTCCCGAGGCGCAGTCCGAGGGGGCCGGGCTCCCGCCCGGCCGCTCTTGTTTCGGGGCCACATTCCACGCTGCGGGCACGCACTCCGTCCAAAAGCGCCGGGCTGGAGCTCGCATTTCCAGGATGCCGATGCCTGCCACCATCCAAACCGCGCTGCGCCGGAACGACCGGCGCTCCAGCACCCGCGGCGCGCGCATGGGCTAAACTCGCGCTCTGCACCACGGGACCACCGCCATGAACACCGCTACTGCAACGCCTACGGGTTCCCCGCTGTCCGGCACGCTGCGCGCCGGCATCTTCCTGATCCTCGCGCTGGTCATGCTGGCCACCCGCATCAACCATTTCGCGCCGGTGCCGGACGCGACCTGGGTGGTGTTCTTCGCCGGCGGCTTCTATCTCCGCCGCGACTGGCGCTGGGCGCTGCCGCTGTTCATGGTGCTGGCGGTGGCGATCGACTATGCGGTGATCAGCGGCCAGGGACTCGACTTCTGGACGCATTACTGCGTCTCGCCGGCGTACTGGTTCCTTGCTCCGGCCTACGCCGCCATGTGGCTGGGCGGGGCCTGGCTGGCGCGGCATTTTCATGGCCTGCACCTGCGCGAACTCGGCCTCTTCGCCGCCAGCCTGCTGGTCGCGGCGAGCGTCTGCTATTTCGTTTCCAACGCCAGCTTCTACTGGCTGAGCCCGATGGTCGCCACGCCGAGCTTCGGCGGCTGGATGGTGAACCTCGGCGACTGGTACCTGCCGTACCTGCGCACCAGCGTCATGTACGGAACCATCGCCGCGCTGCTGCACGTCGCCACCCTGCTGGCGGCGCGCCACCTGGGCGGCACCGCCGACGGCCTCGCCGCGCGCTGAGCGCCATGGGCAACCGCCTCTCGAAGATCTACACGCGCACCGGCGACGACGGCACCACCGGCCTCGGCGATGGCAGCCGCGTGCCGAAGGATTCGGCGCGGGTGGAGACCTACGGCACCGTCGACGAGGTCAATTCCCTGGTCGGCGTGGTGCTGGCCTGCGAGGTGCCCGATGCGGTGCGCGAGATCCTGACCCAGGTCCAGCACGACCTCTTCGATCTCGGCGGCGAGCTATGCATCCCCGGCATGGAAATGATCGGCGCCGAGCGCATCGAGCGGCTCGAACAGGCCATCGACGCCTTCAACGCCGACCTGCCGCCGCTCAAGGAATTCATCCTGCCCGGCGGCGGCGCCGCCGCGGCGCACTGCCACGTCGCGCGCACGGTGTGCCGGCGCGCGGAACGCCACGCGGTGACGCTGGCGCGGGAGACCAGCGTGCGGCGGGAAGCGGTGAAGTACCTCAACCGCCTGTCCGACCTCCTGTTCGTGGTCGCGCGCGTGCTGGCGCGCCATTCCGGCCATGGCGAGGTGCTCTGGCAACACGAGCGCCGCCGCAGGCCGGCCGCTTCCTGAGCGAGGGAAACCCATCGTGAAGGTCGCCCTCTACACGCACGCGGCCTGCTTGCAACACGACCCGGGTCCGGGCCATCCGGAATCCCCCGCGCGGCTCTCGGCCGTGCTGGCGTCCCTGGACGAACCGCGTTTCGCCGATCTGGATCGCATCGAGGCGCCCGCGGCGAGCCGCGAGCAGCTCGCGCGGGTGCACACGACGGCCCTGGTCGAATCGGTCCTCGACCGCGCGCCGGCCACGGGCCGGCGGCAGCTCGATCCGGATACCGCGATGTCGCCCGGTTCCGCCGCCGCCGCGTTGCGCGCGGCCGGCGCGCTGTGCGCCGCCGTCGATGCTGCCTGCGGCACCGGCGCGCGACGCGCCTTCTGCGCGGTGCGGCCGCCGGGCCACCACGCCACTGCCGATACCGCGATGGGCTTCTGCCTCTTCAACAACGTGGCGGTCGGTGCCGCGCATGCGATGGCCGCGCCCGGTCTTCGGCGTGTCGCGATCGTCGATTTCGACGTCCACCACGGCAATGGCACGCAGGACATCTTCGAGCGCGATGCGCGGGTCATGTACGTGTCGACGCACCAGTGGCCGCTGTATCCGGGCACCGGCGCGGAAACGGAGACTGGCGCCGGCAATCTCCTCAACGTGCCGCTCGCCGCCGGCACGGGCTCGGACGCCTTCCGTGCCGCCTGCCGTGAACGCGTGCTGCCGGCGCTGGAGGCCTTCGCGCCGGAACTGGTGCTGGTCTCGGCTGGCTTCGATGCACACGCCGGCGATCCGCTGGCGGGCCTGCGCCTGGCCACCGACGATTACGCCTGGATCACGCGCGAGCTGGTCGCCATCGCCGACCGCCACGCACAGGGGCGTCTGGTTTCCACCCTGGAAGGCGGCTACGACCTCGCCGCACTCGCCGAGTCGGCCGCCGCGCACGTGGCGGCGTTGATGGAGTGAGGGTCGCGCACAGGGTGCGCTCCTACAAGGCCCGCTACAGGCGGCTGATGCGATTCCCGATTCCCCCATTCCCGATTCCCCGCTCCACCGCCATTTGCCGCGCGCAGGGAGTTTCGGCAAGCTAGCGCTTTCGCCTGGCGAGAGCCGAATCCCGTGGTGCTTCCTTCCTTGCCCCCGTGCGGTCGACGCGGCCTCGCGCTCGCCATCCTGCTGGCCCTGCCGGCGCTCGGGCATGCGCAATCCGCGGCGCCGGACTGCCCGGTCGGGGTGCTGAGCTGCCCTCCGAAGCCACTCGACTGGGGCATGTGCCGGAAGGGCGACCTGCTGGACTTCTACATTCCCGGCCTGCCCACCGAGGGCGAGCGCGCCGAGGCGCCGCAGGAGGTCAGCGCCGAGCGCATCAGCACGCCGGACCCGGATCGCTACCTGCTCGAAGGCAAGGCGGAGTTGCGCCAGCTCGACCTGGTGCTGCGCGCCGACAGCCTCGAGTACAACCATGTCAGCACGGATTTCTCGGTCGACGGCCACGTGCGCTACCAGGACCGCTCGCTGCTCGCCGCGGCGGATAGCGCCAAGGGCAACGTGGACCGCGATCAATGCACGCTTTCCGGCGTGCGCTACCAGTTGCTGGGTTCGCGCGGCAACGGCATCGCCGACGTCGCGGTGATTGATGATCGTCAGCACGCGAAGCTCGATGGCGCGACCTATTCCACCTGCGACCTCGGCTCGCAGCAGTGGGCCTTTGCCGCGCGCGAGATCACCCTGGACCGCGACGAGGGCGTCGGCCGTGCGCGCGACGTGACGCTGCGCGTGGTCGGCGTGCCGGTGCTGTGGCTGCCATACCTGCGCTTTCCCCTCGACGATCGCCGCCAGAGCGGCTTCCTGCTGCCGACGGTCGGCTATGGCAAGCGCCGCGGGCTCGACGTGACGGCGCCGTATTACCTCAACCTGGCGCCGAACTACGACGCCACGCTGATGCCGCGCCTGATGAGCGAGCGCGGCGCGATGCTCGGTGCGGAGTTCCGTTATCTGACCGATTCCAGCCGCGGCCAGTTCAGCTTCGACGTGCTGCCGCACGACCGCGGCGCCGCCGACGAGGAGCGCGAATACGGCGAATCGCTGCCCTCCAGCCGCTGGTGGTACCAGTGGCAGAACTCCAGTGGTTTCGGTCCCAACTGGAGCGCGACGGCGAACGTCAACCGGGTTTCCGACGACCGCTATTTCGAGGACTTCGGGCGCGGCCTGTACAGCTCGGCGATCAGCTTCCTGCCCTCGCGCGTCTACCTCAACGGCCGCGGCAACGGCTGGACGGCAAGTTTCGGCGGCGACGATTACCAGATCACCGACCCGAGCCTCGGCATCGGCTCCAAACCCTACCGCCGCCTGCCGCGCGCCACCTTCGACGGCGAGCGCAACGTGCTCGGCCCGCTGGCGGTCGGCGCCAACGCCGAGTTCGTGGCCTTCGCGCGCGACGAATCGCTGGACGGACGGCGCCTGGACGTGTTTCCGTACGTTGCGCTGCCGATCGAGACGGCGGCGTACTTCGTGCGCCCGCAGATCGGCTACCGCTACACCGGCTACGAGCTGGATCATCTCGAGAACGCCGGCAACCCGCTGCTCACCCGCCGCCGCCCGAGCCGCGGCGTGCCGATCTTCAGCGTCGATGCGGGGCTGGTGTTCGAGCGCGACTTCCAGTTCCGCGGCGGCGGCTGGACGCAGACGCTGGAGCCGCGCCTCTACTACCTGCGCGTGCCCTATCGCGACCAGTCGGACCTGCCGATCTTCGATACGCAGGAGATCCCCTTCAGCTTCGCCGAGCTGTTCCGTCCCAACCGCTTCGTCGGCGCCGACCGCCAGATGGACGCCAACAACCTGTCGCTGGCGCTGACCACGCGCGTGCTCGAGAGCGCGACGGGCGAGGAGCGCCTTTCGGCCAGCATCGGGCAGATCCGCTATTTCGACGAGCAGCGCGTGCACCTGCCGGGACGGCCGCCGACCGACTACTCGGGCTCGGCCTACGCCGGCGAGGTGGCGCTGCGCCTTTCCGATCGCTGGCGCTTCGTGCTCGACCAGCAATGGAATCCGAACACCCACCGCACCGACCTCTCCACCTTCACCGTGCAGAACCGCTTCGGCAGCAGTGGCGTGGTCAACTTCTCCTACCGCTACCGGCGCGGCCTGCTGGACCAGGTGGACGTATCCGCGGCGGTGCCGCTGGGCGAGGGCTGGCGCCTCATCGCCCGCGACAACCATGCCCTCAGCATGCCGCGCGCCGCCGCCAGCGACCCGCACGGCACCGGCGGCCGGCCGCTGGAGCGCTTCATCGGCATCGAGCACGACACCTGCTGCGTGTCGTGGCGGCTGCTGGCGCGGCGCTGGGTGCACAATGCGCTTGGCGAGAGCGACAACGCGATCTATTTCGAGCTGGAACTGAAGGGCGTGGGCTCGCTCGGCCAGCAGACCGACGCCTTCCTGCGCCGTGCTATTCTTGGCTATCAATGACCTGGCGCCGGCGCCCGCCCGCCCATCTCCGCATGGCGGCATCCTGAACACGCACCGGGGCGCCGCCGCGCTCCCGCGGTGCAGCCTGCCCGCCTGCCCGTCAGTCCCGACTGGTACCTCCATGAAGAAGATCTTCCTCGCCGCCCTCGCCCTCCTGCTGACCGCGCCGGCGCTCGCCGCCGCGCAATCGGCGCCCGTGCAGCCGCTCGACGGCATCGTCGCCGTGGTCAACGACGGCGTGGTGCTGAAGAGCGAACTCGACCAGCGCGTCGCCTCGGTGGTGCAGCAGTACTCCGGCAACCCCGGGCAGCTTCCGCCGCGCGACGTGCTGGAGCGGCAACTGCTCGACCGCCTGATCCTGCAGAAGCTGCAGGTCGAGCGCGCCGAGGGCACCGGCATCAAGGCCTCCGACGCCCAGATCGACCGTTCGCTGGCCGGCGTCGCGCAGCAGAACGGCCTCGAAGTCGGCCAGCTGCGCGGCGCCATCGAGCAGCAGGGCCTGGACTACGACCGTTTCCGCAACAACGTGCGCGAGCAGATCCTGGTCAACGACCTGCGCCAGCGGGTGGCGCAGAGCCGCGTGCAGGTGAGCGACGCCGAGATCGACACCCTGCTCCGCAGCGGCCACCTGCAGCAGGGCCAGCTCCACCTCGGCTACATCATGATCAACGTGCCCGATGGCGCCACGCCCGCCGAGGTCGACGCCGAGCACGCCAAGGCCGAAGACGTGAAACGCCAGATCGACGGCGGCATGGACTTCGCCGCCGCGGCGATCCGCTATTCCAATGCCGAGAACGCGCTGCAGGGCGGCGATCTCGGCTGGCGCGCGGCGACGGAACTCCCGCCGGCCTTCGTCGACATCGCCGAGCGACTGCAGGAAGGCGAGACCTCGCCGCCGGTGCGCGGCCCGAACGGTTTCTACCTGATCAAGCTGGTCGGCAAGCGCGACCAGGGCGCGCAGCTCGTCACCGAATACAAGGCGCGCCACATCTTGGTCAAGATCAGCGAGCTGGTGCCGAGCAGCGAGGCGCGGGAGAAGATCGAGGCGATCCGGCGCAGGGTGGTGAACGGCGAGGATTTCGCCGCAGCCGCACGCGAATCCTCCGAGGACCCGGCGACTGCCCAGCTCGGCGGCGAAATGGGCTGGTTCAGCGGCACCGCCTACGGCACGCGCGTGGCCGAGATGATCGGCGACATGAGCCCGGGCGAGGTGTCGCAGCCGTTCCAGACGGAATTGGGCTGGCACATCCTGAAGCTCGAGGACAGGCGCGAGACCGACAAGTCCGGCGAGCTCAAGCGCGACGAGGCGCGCAGCATCATCTTCCAGCGCAAGGCCGAGGACGAGTACGAGGCCTTCCTGCGCCAATTGCGCAGCGAAGCCTACGTGGAAATCCGCCTGCCCGGCGCGGCGGCGCAGAATCCCGCGGCGCCGTAGGGACATTCTGATCAAGGGCCGTCCCGGCGAAGGCCGGGGCCGTCTTGATTGTGGGACATTGATGCAGGGGCAAATGGATCCCCGCCTGCGCGGGGATGACGTCAATAGCTGACCTTGTTCAGATCTTTCCTGTGAGGAGAGGCGAGAAACGGTCGATCCGGCCGCGCGGCGGCCGCGGCTGGTGCGTACGCGTGACACCCGGGGGAAAATGTCCGACATGAGTCCCGCCCTGCCCCGCCTCGCCATCACCGCGGGCGAACCGGCGGGCATCGGGCCGGAACTGGTGGCGCGCCTCGCGGCGAGCGACATCGCCGCCGACCTGGTCGCGATCACGGACCGGCAGCTCCTCGCCGATGCGGCGGCGCGCGCCGACATCGCCCTCGACATCCAGGCGTACGACCCGGCCACGCCGATCGCGCGGCGCCCCGCAGGCCGGATCCGCGTGGCCGCGGTGTCGCTGCCCGCTCCCGCAGAGCCGGGGCGCCTGGACCCGCGCAACGCCTCCCATGTGCTCGCCACCCTGGCGCGGGCCGCCGATGGCGCCGCGAGCGGCGAATTCAACGCGATCGTCACCGCACCGGTCCACAAGGGCATCATCAACGACGCCGGGATCCCCTTCACCGGACACACCGAGTTCTTCGCCCGCCGCACCGGCTGCGAGGTGGTGATGATGCTGGTGGCGCCGCGGGCCGGCGGCCGTCCGCACGGCGAGGGCGATCTCCGCGTCGCCCTGGCGACCACGCACCTGCCCCTGGCGGCGGTGCCGCGCGCCATCGGCCGCGCCGGGCTGGTGCGGCACCTGCGCATCCTCTTCGACGCGCTGATCGGCCCTTTCGGCATCGCCGCGCCGCGCGTGGCCGTGCTCGGCCTCAATCCGCACGCCGGCGAAGGCGGCCACCTCGGACGCGAGGAACTGGACGAGATCATGCCGGCGATCACCCAGCTCCGCGCCGCCGGCTACGACCTGGAAGGCCCGCTGCCGGCCGACACCGCCTTCGTCCCGCGATACCTGGAGCGCTTCGACGCGGTGCTCGCGATGTACCACGACCAGGGCCTGCCGGTGCTCAAGCATGCCGGCTTCGGCCATGCCGTCAACGTCACCCTCGGCCTGCCCTGGATTCGCACCTCGGTCGACCACGGCACCGCGCTCGACCTCGCCGGCACCGGCAGGGCGGACGCTGGCAGCCTGCTGACGGCCGCGCGCCTCGCACTGGCGCTTGGCCGCCACGCCCGGCGGCAATCCCGAAAGAGTTTGTGAAAAGAACAAACGCTCAGCCTGGCAGGGATGGCCGGTCGCGGAGCGGGGATGCAAGTGCTTGATTCGCCACGCTATCTGGCGTGCACCGGACCCGGGGCTGGAAAATTGCACAGGATGTTCGGTTTTCAACAAGCTCTGAGCCGCATGCAGGCGCGCAAGCTCAATGGGCGCGGGTTGCCGCAGCGGCAAGGAAGGCCTGCAGCGCCGCGCCACGCCAGCGCGAGCGGTGCAGCAGCAGCGACAGGCTGCGGCCGAGCGTCAGGAACGGCGTGCGTAGCGCCACCAGCTGGCCGCTGGTGAGCGCATCGGTCATCGCCACGCGCGGCAGGCAGGCAATGCCGAGCCCGGCCAGCACGGCCTGCTTGATGGCTTCGCTCTGGCCGAGTTCGAGTGCAACCTGCAGCGGCCCGAGCACTTCCCGGGTGGCATTCTCGAAGGTCGAACGCGTGCCTGAGCCGAGCTCCCGCAGGATCCAGCGCTGGCCACGGAGGTCCGCAGCGCGTACCAGCTTGCGCCGCGCCAGCGGATGATCCGCGCGCACGCAGACCACCAGCTCGTCCCGCCGCCACGGGATCTGCTCCAGTTCCGGGTGCGTGGCGGACGCCTCGACGCAGCCGACGTCGAGGTCGTAGCCGAGCACCGCGCGGGCGATCTCGGCGCTGTTGGCCACGCGCAGGCTGAGGTGCACCGCCGGGTGCGCCGCCACGAAATCACCGAGCAGTTCGCCGACCATGTAGTTGCCGATGGTATTGCTGGCGCCGACGGCGAGCGTGGCCGCGGCGCCGCCCGGATCATCTAGCTGGCGCAGGCGTTCGACGATTTCACGCGCGCGCGGCAATACGCGACGACCATGCTCATTGATGCGCAGGCGCCGCTGGCGCCGATCGAACAACGGCGCGCCGAGCAGCCGCTCCAGCTCCGCCAGCGCCATGCTGGCGGCCGGCTGGGTGAGTCCGAGCTGCGCCGCCGCCGCGCGAACCGTGCCAGTCCCGGCGATGGCGCAGAAGACCTCAAGCTGGCGCGGGCTGATGGCAATCATAAGCCATCATTATCGCTCATATTAAGAAAATCCAATATCCTTATCATCAAAGGGCGCGCAGGATGGGCACTCCGGAATCCATCGCCAAGCCATGTCCATCCTCCACGCCCGCCTGCCAGGGCTGATCCTGGTTTCCCTGCTCGGCCTCGGCGGGTTCGCCCTCGCCGGGCTGCCTGGCCTGGCCCGCCTGCAGCTTTCCGCGCTCACCGTGGCGATCGTTCTCGGCATGCTGCTCGGCAACCTTGCCGGCGACCGCCTGCCGCCCTCCTGCACGCCCGGCATCGGCTACGCCCAGCGCACGCTGCTGCGCGCCGGCGTGGTGCTGTACGGATTGCGCATCAGCTTCCAGCAGATCGCCGCGATCGGCGTCGGCGCGCTGGTGCTGGACGTCGCGGTGGTGGCCAGCACGCTGGCGCTGGGGCTCTGGATCGGCCCGCGCTGGCTCGGCCTCGACCGCGATACGGCTCTCCTTACCGCCTGCGGCAGCGCCATCTGCGGAGCGGCGGCAGTGCTCGCCACCGAGCGCATCCTGCAGCCGGAACCGGGCAAGGTGGCGATCGCCGTGGCCACGGTGGTGCTGTTCGGTACCCTCAACATCTTCCTCTACCCGCTGCTTTATCCATACCTTGGACTGGCGGCCGCGGAGTTCGGCATCTATGCCGGCGCCACCGTGCACGAGGTGGCGCAGGTGGTCGCGGTCGGCAATGCCATCGATCCGGCGACCGCCGACGCGGCGGTGATCGTGAAGCTGACCCGGGTACTGCTGCTGATACCATTCCTGCTGTTCCTTGGCACCTGGCAGTCGCGCCGGAGCGGGCGGCGCGGCGCCATCAGCGTGCCCTGGTTCGCGATCGGCTTCCTCGGCGTGTGCGCGCTCAATTCGGTGATCACGCCTGCGCCTGCGGTGCGCGCCGCCCTGCTCGACCTCGACACCTTCCTGCTCGCCACCGCGATGGCGGCGCTGGGTGTGGAGACGCGCTTCGGCCGGCTGCGCGCGCTCGGCATCCGTCCGCTGGTACTGGCGCTCAGTCTGTTCGGCTGGCTCTCGATCGGCGGGTATTGGCTGACGCGCTGGCTGGCATGAGCGGCGGGCGGGGTGGCCGATTGCACTTCGGCGGATGAGGCTTGGCAGACCTCGCGCGCATCGCCGCGCCCGCAGCGCTTACCATTGCCCGATGCCCACCGCCCATGTCCACAAGAAGCGCTTCGGCCAGCATTTCCTGCACGATGGCGCCATCCTGCAGCAGATCGTCCGCGCCATCGGCCCGCACCCCGGTGAGGCCCTGGTCGAGATCGGCCCCGGCGAGGGCGCGCTGACCCTGCCGCTGCTGCGCGCCGCGGGTCGGCTGACCGTGATCGAGCTCGACCGCGACCTCGTCCCGCGCCTGGAAGCGGCGGCGCGGCCCATCGGCGCGCTCAGCATCATCCATGCCGACGTGCTCGAAGTGGACTTCCGCGCCATCGCGCCCGGGCGACCGCTCCGCGTCGTCGGCAACCTCCCCTACAACATCTCCTCGCCGATCCTCTTCCATTGCATCGAGCAGCTCGACGCAATCGAGGACATGCACTTCATGCTGCAGAAGGAGGTCGTCGAACGCATGGCGGCGCCGCCGGGCAGCAAGGTCTACGGACGGCTCTCGGTAATGCTGCAGCTTGCCTGCCGCGTGGAACCGCTGCTTGAAGTGCCGCCAGCGGCCTTCCGGCCGCCGCCGAAGGTCGACTCGGCGGTCGTGCGCCTCACGCCATTGCCACCCGAGGCACGGCCCGAGGTCGATCCCGCGGCCATCGCACGCGTGGTCAAGGCGGCCTTCGGCCAGCGCCGCAAGACGCTCGCCAACGCGCTCGGCGACATCATGCCGGCCAGTCGCATCGCCGCCTGCGGCATCGATCCCCGCACCCGCGCCGAGCAGCTTGCGCCCGGGGATTTTGTGACGCTGGCCAGGAGCCTCGCCGCCGCCCTGCCCTGACCGCGCACGCTGGGCGCACGGGTTGACGAATCGCCGCGCGGCGGCTCTAATACGCGCCCCGCTGCGGCCTCCACCGCCCGCACGCCCAGGTTCCCGGCCAAGTAGCTCAGTTGGTAGAGCAGGGGATTGAAAATCCCCGTGTCGGCGGTTCGATTCCGTCCTTGGCCACCACCCTTCTTGCATCGGCCCTCGCGGCAACGCCTTGGTGAAAGGCGACGCTGGAATCGAACCGCAGGCGGTTCGATGACTCGCGCCATCCTGGCGCTCGCCCCTTCGGGGCCGCCGCTGGCGTTCGCTCCGGCATCCTGCCTCCGCAGTCCGTCCTCGGCCACCACCCTTCTTGCATCGGCCCTCGCGGCAACGCCTTGGTGAAAGGCAACGCTGGAACCGCAGGCGGTTCGATGACTCAAGCCATCCTGGCGCTCGCCCCTTCGGGGCCGCCGCTGGCGTTCGCTCCGGCATCCTGCCTCCGCAGTCCGTCCTTGGCCACCACTCTTCTTGCATCGGCCCTCGCGGCAACGCCTTGGTGAAAGGCAACGCTGGAATCGAACCGCAGGCGGTTCGATGACTCGCGCCATACTGGCGCTAGGCCTCTTATCAACATGACGCAATGTGTTGAATACAAGCCGCTGTAGGAGCCCACCCTGTGGGCGACCAAAGCCGCGCAATCACGCGATTACGCCGGTCGCGCACAAGGTCCGCTCCTACGCAGAAGCGACGGCGCCACGGTAGGAACTCGCATGCAGGCGCGCTCCTCGCCTGAACCATTCCAGCGCGGGCCGCGGGTGCGGGCGCGGCAGCGGCCCGATCGAAGGATTGTGGCGCTACACTCGGATGACGCGGCCACCCCGCGCCGCGGACCCGTGGAGGTGCACATGCTGCAGGTCAAACATCTGCTTCACGAGAAGGGAAGCCAGGTTTATTCCGTGGCGCCCGACGAGCCGGTGCTGACGGCGATCACCACGATGGCGGATCGCTTCATCGGTGCGCTGCTGGTGATGCGCGGCGATGAACTGGTCGGCATGCTCTCGGAGCGCGACTACGCGCGCAAGGTGATCCTGAAGGGTCGCTCCTCGCGCGAGACGCCAGTGCGCGAGATCATGACCGCGCCGGTGGTCACGGTGGCGCCGGAGGATACGGTGGAAACCTGCATGCGCCTCTGCACCGACAGCCGCGTGCGGCACCTGCCGGTGTGCGAGGATGGCCGGGTGGTCGGGCTGGTGTCGATCGGCGACCTCGTGAAGGCGGTGATCGATGAGCAGAGCGAGCAGATCGAGCAGTTGCAAAGATACATCGCGGGCTGACACGCCGCCGCGCGGCCGCCGGCAGTGGATGGTGGCGTGCCGAAGCCGTCCACACAACGGGCGTCCTCTCGCGACAGGTTTTGTGTGGGAGGGACTGCAGTCCCAACGCCCACTGTCTCCGCCGACAAAGCGGCCGGTCCGGAGACCGGCCCTCCCAGGAACGAAAGCCGGCTGCAATCGGCGCACTCGCGAGGGTCGCGGGGCGGCTGACCAAGCGATTCGCCGTGACGATCCAGATCGCGCCGGGTGCCGGTCCTACGTGGCGGCGTCGGGCTGGTTTTCCGGGCTCGCCCGCTGGAAGGCCGGCAGTCCGAGGCAGTGCGCGTCGATGCGGGCGATCAGCGGGTAGGGCTCGAGGTCGAGGCCGAAGCGGCGTGCGTTGTAGACCTGCGGAACCAGGCAGACGTCGGCCAAGGTCGGTTCGTCGCCGTGGCAGCAGGCGCCGGTGGACGCGTCGGCGCTGAGCATGGCTTCGAAGGCGGCAAAACCGCTGGCCATCCAGTGCCGCATCCAGGCCGTGCGTGCATCGCCATCGACGCCGAATTCGCGCTCGAGATGCTGCATCACGCGCAGGTTGTTGAGCGGGTGGATGTCGCAGGCAACGAGCAGGGCCAGCGCGCGCACGTGGGCGCGATCGCGCGCGCCGGCCGGCAGCAGCGCCGGTGTCTCGGAGCGCGTCTCCTCGAGGTACTCGATGATCGCGAGGGATTGCCGGATCACCCGCTGGCCATCGACCAGGGTCGGCACCAGTTGCTGTGGATTGAGCGTGCGATAGTCCGCCGCGTGCTGCTCGCCGCCGTCCCGCACCAGGTGCACGGGCCGCGCCTCGTAGGCGAGTCCCTTCAGGTTGAGCGCGATGCGCACCCGATAGCAGGCGCTCGAACGCCAGTAGTCGTAGAGCTGCAGGGCGGGCGCGGAGATCATGGCTCAGGCTCCGTATCGTGCGACCACCTGCTCGATCGCGCCGAAGAGCGACTTGCCTGCGGCGTCGGTGATCTCGATGCGCACGCTATCACCAAATTTCAGGAACGGCGTGCTCGCCCTACCGTCGCGGAGGGTCTCCACGGTGCGCTGTTCAGCCAGGCAGGAAGCGCCCCTGTCGGTGTCCTGGTTGGCGATGGTGCCCGAGCCCACCAGGGTGCCGGCGGTCAGCGGACGCGTCTTCGCCGCGTGGGCGACGAGTTCGGCGAAGCTGAACTGCATGTCCACGCCGCACTCGGCCTCGCCGAACCACTGGCCGTTGATCCAGGTGCGCATCGGCAGGTGCAGCTTTTCGCCGCGCCAGGCGTCGCCGAGTTCGTCCGGGGTGACGAACACCGGCGACAACGCCGAGCGCGGCTTGGACTGCAGGAATCCGAAGCCCTTTGCGAGTTCGTTCGGGATCAGCCCACGCAGTGACACGTCGTTGACCAGTCCCACCAGCTGGATGTGGCCAGCGGCCGCCTGCGCCGACACGCCCATCGGCACGTCGTCGGTCACCACCACCACCTCGGCCTCGAGGTCGATGCCGAAGTCCTCGTTCGCCACCAGGATCGGGTCGCGCGGGCCAAGGAAGCCGGCGCTGGTGGCCTGGTACATCAGCGGATCGGTATAGAAGCTCTCCGGCACTTCCGCGCCGCGCGCGCGGCGCACCCGCTCGACGTGCGGGAGGTAGGCGGAGCCGTCGACGAATTCGTAGGCACGCGGCAGCGGCGCGGCGAGCCTGCCCATGTCGAGATCGAATGCGTCGTCGATCTGCCCGGCTTCGAGCGCCTCGGCCAGCGCGTTGAGACGCGGCGCGGCCTGCTCCCAGTGATCGAGCGCATCCTGCAGGGTGGCGGCGATGGTGGTGGCGCGGGCGGCGCGGGAGAGATCCCGGTTGACGACGATGAGCGTGCCGTCGCGGCCACCCTCCTTGAGCGAGGCGAGTTTCATGGGGCTCCTTTTGCGGTCATCGATCCGGCCGCGCATGGCGCGGCCAATTCGCCCCCCAGTGTAGCCGGGGCGGCGCGGAAGTGGGCCCGCTGGCCTATGGAGCCCGGAACTGCCTGTGCAGGCCTGCCCAGCACGCCTGGTAGTCGCGCTGGCGATGCGGCGCTTGCATGGCCTGCAGCGTCGGCCGGATCACGGCGCGGGTCTCGAACATGAAGGCCATGGTGTCGGTGACGACATCGGGCCGGGAGAGATCGGCGTTCGAGGCCTTCTCGAAGGTCGCGGCGTCCGGTCCGTGCCCTGTCATCGAGTTGTGCAGCGAGGCGCCGCCGGGGGCGAAGCCTTCCGCCTTGGCGTCGTAGACGCCGTGGATCAGGCCCATGAACTCGCTGGCGATGTTGCGGTGGAACCAGGGCGGACGGAAGGTGTCCTGCGCCACCAGCCAGCGTGGCGGGAAGATGGCGAGGTCCATGTTGCTGGTGCCGGGCGTGTCGCTCGGCGAATGCAGCACCAGGAAGATGGACGGGTCGGGGTGGTCGTAGCTGATCGAGCCGATGGTGTTGAAGCGGCGCAGGTCGTACTTGCAGGGCGCGTAGTTGCCGTGCCAGCCGACGACGTCGAGCGGCGAATGGCCGATGTCGGCGCGCCAGAGGTGGCCCTGGAACTTGGCCACCAGCTCGAAATCGCCCTCGCGATCCTCGTAGGCGGCGACCGGGAACAGGAAGTCGCGCGCATTGGCAAGACCGTTGCTGCCGATGGGACCGAGGTCCGGAAGCTTCAGCATCTGGCCGAAGTTTTCGCACACGTACCCGCGCGAGGGGCCATCCGGCAGCGCCACGCGGAAGCGGATGCCACGCGGGATGAGGGCGATCTCCTGCGGCTCCACGTCGAGCACGCCAAGCTCGGTCTCAAGGTGCAGGCACCCCTGCTGCGGGACGATCAGGAGTTCGCCATCGGCGTCGTAGAACCAGCGCCCCTGCATGTCGCGGTTGGCGGCGTAGAGATGGATGCCGACGCCCACCTGCGCCGCCGGCGAGCCATTGCCGGCCATGGTGTAGAGGCCTTCCACGAAATCCGCCGGTGCCTCGGGCAGCGGCAGCGGGTTCCAGCGCATCTGGTCCGGCGGCACCGGATGGTCGCCGAAGTCGTTGTGGAAGCGCGGCTGCGCGAAGGGCGAGAACGCCCCGTGCATGGCTGCCGGGCGGATGCGGTAGAGCCAGCTGCGCCGGTTGGCATGGCGCGGCGCGGTAAAGGCGGTGCCGGTCAACTGTTCCGCATAAAGGCCATGCGCGGCCCGCTGCGGCGAATTCCGCCCCACCGGAAGGGTGCCGGGAATGGCCTCGGTGGCGAATTCGTTGCCGAAACCGGATTGGTAAGCGCTGCTGGACATGATCTGCACCCTGGATTCGTTCAACCACCAAAGTCTGCGCAGATGCGACTCAGGATTCGCTCGCGATCTGCGGCACTGATATCCATTCGGCCGAGGCGATCTTCCAGGATCTCGCGCTCGGCGAGTCCCGCCTTCGCGATCGCGCCGCAGAAGCGGCGATCCTTCTCACGACCGGCGAAATACTTGGACAACAACAGGTCGTGGACCTCGAGGCACAAGCCGATGTAGCCGTTCGTATTCGGGTTTTCGACCTGAACAAGCCGATCCCTCCAACCGACCGGCAGTGTTGCAGTCTCAAACCCCACACCATCAGCGTGATAACCAAAGGTAGCGTCAAATGCCGATAGCTCGCCTAACACACCACTGATCGCATCGGCCATCTCCGGCGCGTCGAGCGGAATCATGTCCGCTTCGCGCGACAGCAGCGCCTCGGTTGGCGCATCGTACGGGTGCTGCCCAAGGATGGCTTGGCTCCCTATCACGATCAGACGGCGTGATCCGGCGACTGCCCCTGCCGCGCGGATCAGGTGCTCAAGCTGCTCGCGCTTCACGCAACAACTCCATCCGCATCCGGTCGGCAAGAATTCCGGAAAAAGGCGAATTGCTGCGCAGGCGAACGGCGTTCTCGTCTTCTTCGGCCCGCAGAAGTGCAATGAGGCGTGGAGTCGGCCACGAGAGAATCGGCAGCCATTCCGCCTGGGCGGAACTCAGGCTGCCCTGCCTCCGCCACCTCTCCAGGTTTTCACGCGCCTTGCGCAACGGCGTCTGATCGCCCGCCTCCATGAGATCCGCGATGACGCCATGCATCAGCAAGGACCACCGCTCGATGTGTGGATGCCCTGCCACGTCGCCTCCTACAACACCCCGCGCTTCATCTGGTCGCGCTCGATCGACTCGAACAGGGCCTGGAAGTTGCCCTCGCCGAAGCCCTCGTTGCCCTTGCGCTGGATAATCTCGAAGAAGATCGGACCGAAGGCGTTCTGGGTGAAGATCTGCAGCAGCAGGCGCTTCTTGGTCTCCATGTCGGCATCGATCAGGATCTTGTTCCTGGCCAGGCGCGGCACGTCCTCGCCATGGTTGGGCACGCGTGCATCGATCATCTCGAAGTAGGCATCCGGCGTGTCGAGGAATTCGATGCCGGCTTCGCGCATCTTCTCGATCGATGCGTAGATGTCATCGGTGAACAGGGCGATGTGCTGGATGCCCTCGCCCTTGTAGTCGCGCAGGTATTCGTTGATCTGGCTCTTCTCGTCGGAGGACTCGTTGAGCGGAATGCGCACGATGCCGTCCGGCGCGGTCATCGCCTTGGACAAGAGGCCCGTCTTGGCGCCCTTGATGTCGAAGTAGCGGATCTCGCGGAAGTTGAACAGCTTCTCGTAATAGTCCGACCACTTCTGCATGTTGCCTTCGAAGAGGTTGTGCGTGAGGTGGTCGATGAAGGTGAGGCCGAAGCCCTTCGGGTGCGGGTCCACGCCCGGCAGGGGCTCGTAGTCGGCGTAGACGTCGGCGCCGGCATCGTCGATGAGGTACAGCATGCAGTCGCCGATGCCCTTGATGACGGGCGCGTCCACGGCCGCGCTGTCGGCCTTGTGGTCGATCCTTGCTCCGCCGTGGGCGAGCACGTGCTCGAGCACCTCCCCGGCCGGACGCTTGAAGCGGATCGCGAAGCCGCAGGCGGACGGCCCATGGCTGGCGGCGAAGTCGGAGGCGAACGAATCGGGCTCCTCGTTGAGCAGGAAGTTGATCGTGCCCTGGCGGAACAGCGTGATTGCGCGCCGGCGATGACGGGCGACCGCGGTGAAGCCGAGCTTCTCGAGGTAGTCGCGCATGGCGCCACCCTGCCCGGCCGGCGCGGCGAATTCCACGAACTCGAAGCCGTTGATCCCCATCGGGTTCTCAAACGTGGTCACTTCCATGCCAAGGTTGGGCTGCGTGTTCATGGACTACTCCGGAATTCTGCTGTTCTGAAAAGTGCGGCCATGGGTGGCCGCTTCTCGATGTTCGCGATCATGGACGATCGTACAGGAAACATCTTATAGTTTCATATGAAACCATTTGCAAGGAGCACCGCAGCAGTGCCCGATGCAGCGAGCCGCCACGCTCCGCTGGAGCTGGAGAACTTCCTGCCCTACCGCCTCTCGATCCTCTCCAACACGGTGAGCCAGGCGATCGCGGACGACTACCAGCAGCGCCATGACCTGACCGTCACCGAGTGGCGGGTGATGGCGGTGCTGGCCCGCTTCGACGGCCTCTCGGCGCGAGAGGTGGCCGAGCGCACGGCCATGGACAAGGTCGCGGTGAGCCGCGCGCTGGCGCGGCTGGTGACCGCCGGGCGCGTGCATCGCGCCACCCACGACGACGACCGCCGCCGCTCGGTGCTCGGCCTTACCCCGGCCGGCTGGGCGCTGCACCAGCAGATCGCGCCGCTGGCCCGCCAGCGCGAGCAGGAACTGCTGGCGCGGCTGGATGCGGACGAGCGCGAATGGCTCGACCGCATCCTGGCCAAGCTGCTTGAAGCCGGGAATGGGGAATCGGGAATCGGGAATCGTTAGAAGATGTCCCTCCGACTTCCGTCGGCGTGCTGCCGCGGAGCAAACATGGGCGCCGCCGCGGGCACGTGGTGCCCCTGTCGCCCGCGAGCGGGCTCCTACGAAAAGCGGCGTTCCATCTTGAGATTTGCGGATATTTGGAATTGGTGCGCGACCAGCGCGGGTCGCGCGCACGTTCGGCTGGGACGGCTTCTACGATTCCCCATTCTCCATTCCCGATTCCCGGCTATTTGACCCCATGCATCAGCCGGTTGATGAGCGGGGCGATGACCAGCAGCAGCACGCCGGCGCCGATCAGCACCCAGAAGCCGAAGGTGTAGCCACCGAGGGCGGAGTCCACCGTCATGCCTTCCTCGCCGCTGACGTGGCTGGCGAACAGGCCCGCCAGGTTGTTGCCGATCGCGGTGGAAAGGAACCAGCCGCCCATGCCGAAGCCGACCAGGCGCACCGGCGCCAGCTTGGTCACCATCGAAAGGCCGATCGGGGACAGGCAGAGCTCGCCCACCGACTGGATCACGTAGACCATGAACAGGGTCCAGAACGGGATCTTGCCGGCGTCGTCGACGAGGCTCGACAGCGCGAACATCAGCAGCAGGAAGGCGAGGCCGTTGAAGACGATGCCGAGGCCGAACTTGCGCGGGATCGACGGGTTGGCGCGACCGAGCTTGACCCAGATCCAGGCGATCACCGGGGCCAGCGTGATGATGGCCAGCGAGTTGACCGACTGGAACCAGCCGACCGGGAAGATCCAGCCGCCGAAGTCGCGGTTGACGATGTTCTGGGCGAGGAAGTTGAACGAGCTGCCCGCCTGCTCGAAGAACATCCAGAACAGCACGTTGAAGGCGAAGATGATCAGCATCGCGATCGCCTTGTCGCGCGGGATCCGGCCCTCCTGGAAGCCCTCGCGCAGGATCAGCACGCACAGCGCGATGAACAGCGCCAGCAGCAGCCAGCCAAGCCAGGTGGCATCGATCGCCAGCAGGAAATAGATCACCGGGATCGCCACCAGCACGCCGACGATGACGTAGGCGAGGCGCTGCATGCCTTCCGCGCCCGGCGGCGGCAGGCCGACATCGTGGAGCTGCCTGCGGCCGATCCAGAACCAGACCAGGCTGACCAGCATGCCGATGCCCGACGCGATGAACACCGCCTTGTAGGCGGGCATGTTCGGCGAGCCGCCGAAGAAGTGCTCGGCCAGCCAGCCGGTCAGGATCGGCGCGATCAGCGCGCCGGCATTGATGCCCATGTAGAAGAGCGTGAAGCCCGAATCCCGCCGCCCGTCGCCGGGCGCGTAGAGATGCCCGACCATGGTCGAGATGTTCGGCTTGAACAGGCCGTTGCCGGCGACGATGGTGGCGAGACCGATGGTCAGCATCTGCTCGCTCGGGATCACGATCAGGAACAGGCCCGCCGCCATCACCACCGCGCCGAGCAGGATCGAGCGCTGGTAACCGAGCACGCGATCGGCGACGTAGCCGCCGAACAGCGCCGCCGCGTACACCAGCGCGAGGTAGGCGCCGTAGAGCTTGCTGGCGGGCGCCTCGCCGGCGGCGTCGCCGGCGTAGAATTGCGCGACGATGTAGAGCGCCAGCGCCCAGCGCATGCCGTAGAAGGCGAAGCGCTCCCAGAACTCGGTCATGAAGAGCATCCACAGCGGCCGCGGGTGGCCGAGGAGCTCGGGGAACTGGGGTGCAGGTGTGCCCTTGGCGGGCGGGTTGGCCGGTCCGCTCATGCGGTTTTCTCCCCCGGAAGTCGTTGTTCGAATGACACGCCGCACGCGGCAGCGCGATGCGACGGTGTAGCCGGTGTTCGGCGGCGAGTCAACTGGAGCGGGGCTGGGGTTGGGATTGGGGTGGGGGTGGGTAGCAGACCGTAAGCTGGGATGTAGCGAAGCGGAGTCCCGGCATTCGACCCGCGAGCTGGGATTGCACTGCGTTTCATCCCGGCCCAGGTGCTCAGATACTCGTCGTCCCGGCGCACGCCGGGACCCAGCGTCTTCGGGATCGAACCGACAAGGGATGCACGAGCGGCAGCCCCGAGCCCTGGCCCCTATCCCCTCACCACCGTGCGCACTTCCAGCAACTCGGGGAAGAACGTCAGCTCCAGCGCCTTGCGCAGGAAGCCGACGCCCGACGAGCCGCCGGTGCCGGCGCGGTAGCCGATGATGCGCTCGACCGCCTTCATGTGGCGGAAGCGCCAGAGCTGGAAGTTCTCCTCGATGTCGACCAGCATCTCGCACAGGTGATACTCGGGCCAGAAGGATTCGGGCGCCTCGTAGATGCGCTGAAACACCGGCAGCAGGCGCTCGTCGCGACGCCAGCCCTGGCGCACGTCGCGTTCGAGGATGTCCACCGGCACGGCGTGGCCGCGGCGCGCCAGCCAGCGCACCACCACGTCGTAGAGGCCGGGCGCGTCCAGCACCTCGCGCAGGCGCGCCTGCACCGGCGGGTCATGCGCGAACACCTCCAGCATGTCGGCGTTCTTGTTGCCGAGCAGGAACTCCACCGTGCGGTACTGCGCCGACTGGAAGCCCGAGGAGGGCCCGAGGCGGTCGCGGAAGGCGAGGTACTCGTGCGGGGTCATCGTCTCCAGCACCGCCCACTGGTTGAAGAGCTGCTCCTGCACGCGCTTGAAGCGGGTCAGCATCTTCAGCGCCGGATCGACGCGGTCGCCGTCGATCGCCGCCATCGCGCCGGCGAGCTCGTGGATCGAAAGCTTCAGCCACAGCTCGGCCACCTGATGCTGCACGATGAACAGCAGCTCGTCGTGGTAGGAGGGGTCGGACAAGAGCCCCTGCGCCGACAGCAGCGCGTCCAGGCGCAGGTAGCTGGCGTAGGTCATGCGGCCTTCCAGGTCACGCTGGATGCCGGCCTCGAGTTCGCGCTGGTTCTGCATGGCGATGGCTCGTCGTGGAAACCGGTCCATGGTAAGGCAAGGCATCGGCCCCCGCAGCGGCCCGCGTCAAGACGGGGATGTCGGTTGCATGGGATAATCCGGAAGTTAGCGCGCCCGTTCCCGCCTTCGCGGAGCCCGGCGCCCCGCCTTTGCGACACCCGGAGGAAGTCGTGGCCATCGCCGCCAAGTTCGAAATCGAATACCTGCAGTACCTCGACGCCGAGGGCAAGCCGGTCCGCGAGGACCTGCCCGAGTTCACCAGGGACCTCGACTACATGGTCGAGCTCTACAAGCTGATGTTCTCCACGCGCGTGTTCGACGCCAAGTCCATCGCCCTGCAGCGCACCGGCAAGCTCGGCACCTATGCGTCCTGCCTCGGCCACGAGGCCGCGCACGTCGGCATCGGCAGCTCGATGCGGCCCGAAGACGTGTTCGCACCGAGCTACCGCGAATACGGCGCGCAGCTCTACCGCGGCGTGCGCCCGCGCGACGTCTACATGTACTGGGGCGGCGACGAGCGCGGCAACGACTATCCGAACGAGCCGGCCCGGCACGACTTCGCCTGGGCGGTGCCGATCGGGACGCAATGCCTGCACGCAGCGGGCGCGGCGCTCGCCTTCAGGATCCGCGGCGAGAAGCGCGTGGCGGTGTGCAGCATCGGCGATGGTGGCTCGTCCAAGGGCGACTTCATGGGCGCGATCAACATGGCCGGCGCGCGCAACCTGCCGCTGGTCGCCGCCATCGTCAACAACCAGTGGGCGATCTCGGTGCCGAGGAAGTACCAGACCGGCGCCAAGACCCTGGCGCAGAAGGGCCTGGCCGCCGGCCTCCACTGCATCCAGGTCGACGGCAACGACATCATCGCCGTGAAGAAGGCCATGGGCGATGCCATCGAGCGCGCCCGCAACGGCGAAGGCGGCAGCGTGGTGGAACTGGTCACCTATCGCCTGGGCGACCACACCACGGCCGACGACGCGCGCCGCTACCGCGGCAAGGAAGAGGTCGAGGATGCCTGGACCAAGGATCCGATGAAGCGCTTCCGCACCTGGCTCGAAGCCCAGGGCGCCTGGAACCAGGAGAAGGAAGACGCCTGGCACCACGAGTGCGACGAGTGGATGGACAATGAGGTCAATACGTATCTCGAAACCGGCGCGCAGCCGATCGAGGCGATGTTCGACTACACCTTTGCCGAGGTCCCGGCGGATCTCGAAAAGCAGCGCGAGTACGCGCTTTCGCTCGAGCAGGGCGGTCATTGACCGCCGCCGGGTCGCGCACAGGGTGCGCTCCTACAGATCCCGGTGCGCACGGGGTGCGCGCCCACACGGAATTCTCAACACATGGCACAGATCACCCTCATTGAAGCAGTGACCCAGGCGCTGGCCTGGGAAATGGCCCACGACGATTCGGTCGTGGTGCTGGGCGAGGACGTCGGCGTCAACGGCGGCGTGTTCCGCGCCACGCAGGGCCTTTGCGAGAAGTTCGGCGAGCTGCGCGTGCTCGACACGCCGCTCGACGAGCTCACCATCGCCGGCGTCACCGTCGGCCTCGCCGCGCAGGGCATGAAGCCGATCGCCGAGGCGCAGTTCGAAGGCTTCATCTATCCGATGATGGAGCACATCGTCTGCCACGCCGCGCGCATGAGGAACCGCACCCGCGGCCGCCTTACCTGCCCGGCGGTGTTCCGCGCGCCGTGGGGCGGCGGCATCCATGCGCCCGAGCACCACTCGGAAGCCAACGAGCACCTCTTCACCAACGTGCCGGGCCTGCGCGTGGTGCTGCCCTCCTCGCCGGCACGCGCCTACGGCCTGCTGCTGGCGGCGATCCGCGATCCGGACCCGGTGGTCTTCTTCGAGCCCAAGCGCATCTACCGCCAGTACAAGGAAGAGGTACCCGACGACGGCGAGGCACTGCCGCTGGACGTCTGCTTCGTGCTCCGCGACGGCAGCGACGTGACCCTCGTCACCTGGGGCGCGCAGGTCAAGGAATGCCTGGAAGCCGCCGACCAGCTCGCCGCCGAGGGCGTCAGCGCCGAGGTCATCGACGTCGCCACGCTAACCCCGCTCGACTTCGACACCATCGCCGAATCGGTGACCAAGACCGGCCGCTGCGTGATCGTGCACGAGGCGCCGAAAACCGCAGGGTTCGGCGCCGAGATCGCCGCGCGCGTCGCCGAGGAATGCCTCTACAGCCTGCTCGCCCCGGTCGAGCGCGTCACCGGCTACGACATCCACACCCCGCTCTACCGCCTGGAGACCAAGCAGCTGCCGAACACG
Organism: Lysobacterales bacterium; assembly: GCA_017305135.1. Taxonomy (GTDB): domain Bacteria; phylum Pseudomonadota; class Gammaproteobacteria; order Xanthomonadales; family Rhodanobacteraceae; genus Dokdonella_A. Next base: position 100,134 of record JAFKNA010000005.1, read on the forward strand.
GCGCGCGTGGTGTCGGCGGTCAAGCGCGCGATGGCGGCGAGCTGAGTCGCCCGGGATTCGGGATTGGGGATTCGGGATTGGTGAAGAGCCCGGATCCTCGACCCGAAACCGCGCCGCCACGATCCGGCGCCCGCCCGCAGCAGCTGAAGAACGAATCCCCAATCCCAAATCCCTAATCCCGGACCCGTCATGGCTGAAAACAGAACGTTCCACCTCCCCGACCTCGGTGAAGGCCTGCCCGACGCGACCATCGTCGAGTGGCTGGTCAAGGAAGGCGACAGCGTGAAGCTGGACGCCCCGCTGGTGTCCATGGAAACGGCAAAGGCGGTCGTGGAAGTGCCCTCGCCGTTCACCGGCAAGCTCGTCAGGCAGCACGGCGGCGCGGGCGATGTGATCAACACCGGCGCGGCGCTGGCCGAGTTCGAGCTCGATCCCAAGGGCAAGCAGCGCGCCGACAACGCCGCCGGGCACGGCCATGCGCCGGCCAAGGGCGCGGGCGCGCCGGTGCCGGATGCGCCGGGCAAGGTGATCGCTTCGGACGAGGGCGGCGAGATCGCCAAGCCGAACCCGAAGGAAGATCGCGAGGACGAGGGTACCGTCGTCGGCGCGATGGTCAGCGGCAACACCGTGCACGTCGAGCAGGCCGCGAGCGTCGGCGGCGTCAAGGCAGTGCCGGCGGTGCGCGCGATGGCCCGCAAGCTCAAGGTGGACCTCGCCCGCGTTGCTCCGAGCGGCGCCGGTGGTGTCGTGACCATGCAGGACGTCAAGAACGCGGCGGCCGCGGGCACCGCGCAAGTTGGTTCCCCGACGCAGCAGGCGCAGGCCGCCCAGCCCCCGGCTCCCAGCCCCCAGCCCTCGGCGCCGCAGGCGCCCCAGCGCAGCACCGTCTCCGCCGCCGGCAAGCCGATGCGCACCACGCCGCCAAGCGTTGCCGCCAGCGGCCAGCCCGAGCAGCTCAAGGGCGTGCGCCGCAATATGGCCCGCGTCATGGCCGATGCGCGCGATCGCGTGGTGCAGACCACCATCGTCGATGATGCGGACCTGCACGCCTGGCTCGGCAAGCAGGACATCACCGGCCGCCTGGTGCGCGCCATCGTCGCCGCCTGCAAGGCCGAGCCTTCGCTCAATGCCTGGTTCGACGACCAGAACCTGACCCTCACGCGCCATCCGCATGTCGACCTCGGCATCGCTGTCGACACCCCGGACGGGCTCTTCGTGCCGGCCCTGCGCAATGCGCACCTGCTCGATGGCCGCGGCCTGCGCGAGGGCATCAACCGCCTGCGCACGCAGGTGGAGGACCGTTCGATCCCGGCCTCGGAGCTTTCCGGCTACACCATCAGCCTGTCCAACTTCGGCGTCTTCGCCGGCCGCTACGGCACGGTCGTGGTGGTGCCGCCCTGCGTCGCCATCATCGGCGCCGGCAAGCTCAGCCACGACGTGGTCGCGGTGATGGGCGGCATCGAGGTGCACCGGCGCCTGCCGATCTCGCTCACCTTCGACCACCGCGCCTGCACCGGCGGCGAAGCGGCACGCTTCCTGAAGGCGCTGCTGGACGACCTCGCCTTGCCGCAGTAGGCATGCGGCAAGCGGGACCGCGGCTCTGTCGCCCCTGCCCGTCCGCGGCAGGGAGCGCCGGAACCGGGATACGTCTTCCCGATCACTGTCTTCAGGCAGGCGGCTGCTCGATCCGGCCTTTCGCCTGGTTCATTCCGCCTGGCAACCCGGTGCGCCGTCTCGCGATCACGCAGCGGCGCGCCGCCCCGGGTCTACGGCGCCCTGCCAGCCTGCGGAACATGCTCGTCGATGGTTTCGCCTCCGTCCGGAACCGGCGGAAAGATCGGCGATGCGCAGCCCGGATCCTCCTCGACAAGTTGCACGCTCAAGGGGTTCGGACTGAGGTCTTTGGTTGCCCCCGTGCCGGCATCGACCCCTACACCGATGAGTCCCCCGACGAGCACGTTTCCCGCCATCCCCGCGGCCCCTGCGCCGGAAACCTGGCTGAGCACCATGGTGTTCACGGGGTGGTAGCCCAATTTGCAGATGTGGACCGCGAACGGATATTTCCGCCGGAGCTTGAGCGCGCAGGGCGTTTCGCAGCGTTCCCCGTTCGAGAGCGAGACAACGGCACCACTCGGCACCGAGTCCACCGTCCAGGCCTGATGACGCCCCCGTGTAATGGTCGCGCAACCGCTCGCGACCGCCACCAGCGCGGCCATTATCCCCATCCATACCACCCGCGTGGAGCGCTTCATGTGTTCCCCCTGATCTCGCAAACCCGCCACCCGTGATTCGGGTGCTCCCGCCTTCAACCTTACAAGATCGGGACCACGCCGATCCAGTCCGCCTGAGCGAGAGCGCAGCACCGATGCGCTTTCAAGGGGCCGGCCATGCACGATCGGGACCTGGCGCAGCCGGCCTCCATGCCCTGCGGGTCAGCCCTCGTCGCTGTCGTCTGGAACCTTGGCCGCCGGCCCGCCTTCCACCGGCTCGGCCGCGCTGGCTTCGCTCTTGCGAGCCTCGGTGCGGGGCGCTTCGCCGACTTCGTGCAGCTTGAGCGGAGAGGTCAGAAGTGGCTCCGGATCGACGCGCTGGGCCATCCAACGCAGGCCGAGGTGCAGGTGCGGACCGGTGGCGCGGCCGGTGGCGCCGACCTTGCCGAGTTCCTGGCCGCGCTCGACCTCGTCGCCGGTCTTGACGGCCAGCGAATCGAGGTGGAAGTTCATGCTGACCAGTCCACCGCCATGGTCGACGTAGACGCTGTTGCCGGTGAGGAAGTGGTCGGCCGCGAGCAGGACCGTGCCGTCGGCGACGGCGCGCACCGGGCGGCCCTCGGCGACCGGATAGTCGCGGCCGGTGTGCTGGCTCTTGGCCTTGCCGTTGAAGGTGCGCCGGCTGCCGAAATCGTTCTCGTTGCGCGGCAGGTCGCGCGCAGGGTCGGCCAGCGGCAATGAAAAGCGCGGCTCGCCGGGTTCGCCCTTGAACAACGCCAGCACCTCGGTCCGCTCCCTCTTCGCCCGCTCGGCATCTTCCGGTGAAAGGGTGACGAAACGGTCGTCGGCGAGTTCCATCTCGACCTCCGGCCAATCGACGGCGGAGACCTCGGCCCAGCCGGTGTGGCTGCGCCCGTCCTGGTCCTCCAGCAGGATCTCGTGGCGGCCCGGTTTGGCGCCGATATCGACCGGGTAATAGCAGACCGCATCCACCGCCGCCCAGCGCTTGCCGTACATGCCGCAGGTGCGCGCGGCGAATCCCGACCAGCGCCCGACCTCGCCCTGGTCGAGCTGCACGGTGCGCGACTGTGCCCCCGGTGCTGCCGATTCCTCCGCCGGGGCGGCGCCCAGCAGGCCGCAGCCGGCAATCCCGGCAAGTACGACGACCACGCGCATGTTCACCATGAAAGCCTCCATCCCTGCGCCGCGGCGCGGCACTCGGCGAAAACCTTGCCGGGCCGGAACGGAATGGAGCTTGAATCAGGCCGACGGTGCGGCAGGCGCGCAGGCTTGCGCCTGGAGCAGCACGCCCGGATTCATGATGCCGGCGGGATCGAGCGCCGCCTTGAGCTGCCGCATCAGCGCGAGCGCCACCGGATCCTGGTAAGCGGGCAGCAGGTCGCGCTTGAGCCGACCGATGCCGTGCTCGGCACTGATCGAGCCGCCGGCGGCGTGCACCCGCTCATACACCAGCGCATTGATGTCGGCTTCGCGATCGAGCAGGGCGGCCTCGCTCCAGCCCTCGCCGGCGGCCACGTTGTAGTGCAGGTTGCCGTCGCCGAGATGGCCGAACACGACGAGGCGCACGCCGGGAAAGCCGGCGCTGAGCGCATCGCCGGTATCGCGGACGAAGGCGCCGATGCGTGACACCGGCAGCGCGATGTCGTGCTTGATGCTCTTGCCGAGCGCCTTCTCGGCGAGCGGGATGCGTTCGCGCAGTTCCCAGAGCTGCTGGCTCCGCGCCAGCGAATCGGCGATCACCGCATCGCTCGCCAGGCCGGCCTCCAGGGCGCCACCGAGCACCGCCTCGAAACGCTGCCGCGCGTGCGCTTCCGACTCGCTGTCGGAAAGTTCCAGCAGGGCGAACCAGGGCAGCGCCGCCGACGGACCGTCGAACGGCAGGCGCTGCCCGGGAAAGACCCGCGCCAGTGCCGCCATGCAGGCGCCGGAGACCAGCTCGAATCCGGTGAGCGCCGCGCCGAGTCCGGAGCGTGCCCGGTTCAGCAGCGACACCGCATCGTCGATGGAAGCCAGCGCAACGAAGGCAGTCACGCGCGCCGCCGGCAGGGGGAACAGCTTCAGCGACGCCGCGGTGATGACGCCGAGGCTGCCCTCGCTGCCGATGAACAGATCGCGCAGCGCGTAGCCGGTATTGTCCTTGCGCAGTCCGCGCAGGCCCTGCCACACCTCGCCCGTCGCCGTCACCACCTCGAGGCCAAGGCAGAGCTCGCGCATGTTGCCGTAGCGCAGCACCTGCGTGCCGCCGGCGTTGGTGGCGAGGTTGCCGCCGATGGTGCAGCTTCCTTCCGAGCCGAGGCTGAGCGGGAACAGGCGCCCGGCCCCGCGCGCCGCCTGCTGCACCGCCTGGAGGACGCAGCCGGCTTCAGCCACCAGCGTGTCGTTGCCGGTGTCGATGTCGCGGATCGCGTTCATCCGCAGCAGCGACAGCACCACCGCCCGCCCGGTCTGGTCGGGCGTGGCGCCGCCGTTGAGGCCCGTGTTGCCGCCCTGCGGCACGATCGGTACGTGCTCCGCGGCGCAGGCACGCACCAGCGCCGCCACTTCGGCGGTCGAACCCGGACGCACGAGGGCCAGCGCCCGGCCTTCGTAGCGCCCGCGCCAGTCGGCCAGCCAGGGTGCCGCATCGGCACCGGCCAGCACCTGCGGTGCGCCGACGATGGCGCGCAAGCGGTCGAGGAAGGCCATGCCGGCGTTCCCTCCAGGTGAGGCGACAGGCCGGGATTGTAAGCGTGGCGCGCCGGCTCGGGCACCGCCGCGCCGGTGAGCGGAACGCGCTGAAACCGCAGGTGGCGCCGCACGCCCGGCGTGCAGCGCCACCTGGCGGGATGAAGCCTTACAGCACGCAGTCCAGCGTCACGTCATCGACCAGCACATCGGACATCACGCCATCGCCTGGATGACGGTATTCGATGGTGATCGTGTGCGCACCGCCGTCGGCGTACGCGCTGACGTCGATGGACTGCAGCGCATAGCCCGGCTCCGCGGTGGCGGGTTCGTTGTAGGTCGCAACCACGGTACTGTCGACCTTGACCGTGACGACGTCGTTGAACGGCGCGCTGACGTACGGGCGGCTCATCCAGAAGTTGAGCAGGTAGTCGCGCCCGGCCGGGATGGTCACCGTCTGCGAGACGGTGGCGACCTCGGCCGGCGTCTCGGTCTGGAATCCGCCGAAGTAGGCGAACACCTCGCCGGTGTGCGCCGGCAGGTCGTCGCAGCCATCGCTGAAGCACAGCGAATCACCCCAGTTGGTCGAGGTCGATTCCCAGAACGGGTTTTCGTAGCTGACCGGGTCGGTCGCCTCGAAACTCGGGTCCTGCAGCAGCTGGCAGGCTTCCGGCGGCGCCGGGTCGAAGCCGTCGCGGAAGAGTGTGTCGTCGGGCTGCTCGACCACGAACTCCACCGGCAGCGCGATCACCGGCGTCGCGCCGTCGTTGCTGTGCACGCAGACGTAGGCGTCGTAGCTGCCGGCGCCCAGCGCGCCCGCATCGAGGGTCACGGTGACGCTGGTCGGCGCGGCACCCGCCGCGATGCTGCCGCTCACCGGCGCCAGCGACAGCCACGGCGTGCCGACCGGCGTGGTGCAGGCGGCGCTGGCGGAGGTATCGACGTTCCAGTCGAGGGCCGCGGTGCCGGTGTTGCTGATCGAGAACGCGGCCGTGGTGGCCTCGCCGGCCTCCACCGTGGCTTCGATCGAAGCCACGTCCACGCCGGCCACCGGCCCGGCGATCGCGGTGGGCACGATCACGTCGTAGGTACAGCCGGTGTTGCCGCCGGTGTTGCCCGAGTTGTAGGCGACGCCAATGGCATCGATCTGCGCCTGGCTGTAGCCGAGCGCCGCGGCGGCGTTGATGACCGCCTGCGCGGCGGCCTTCTGGTTGCTGCTGGAGGTGGTCATCGCCAGGCCTTCCAGGAAGGCCTTGTCCATGGCCAGGCCGCCGATCGCCTCGCGTGCCTCGCGGTTGCACGAGGCCCAGTACTGGCCGGCGGTGTGGATCGCGCTCGGCAGGTTCTGGTAGGTGCGCTGCATCTGGTAGTTGGTGACGCGGCCGGCCCAGATGGAATTGTGCCCGTCCCAGCTGAATACCCAGTAGTAGGCGGGATCGGCCGGCGTCCACTGGCCCGGGTAATCGTGGCTGTAGGCCATGGCGAGGTAGTCGCCGGTGCCCTCGGACAGGCCCTGCTGCTGCGACAGGCCGCCGTTGCTGACCCAGTTGTGGATCGCGTGGCCGAGTTCGTGGATCAGCACGTCCGCATCCTCGGCGTCGTCCACTCCGCCTTGCCCAAAGACGATTTCGTCGGTCACCCGGCTGTAGTGCGCGTTATCGTCGCCATTCTCGCCGTGTGCGTCGTAGCGCACGCCGCCGGTGTACCTGACCGGCATGGCCGTGACGCCGAGCGTCTCGTTGACATAGCGCATGAAGGTGTCGAGGTGGTGGTAGCCGTTGACCGCCTCGAAGTGGAGCTGGGAGCGGGTGTAATCGAAGTGGCTCGACGCCTGCAGAGGACAGTCGCCGTCATTGGGCGCCTCCCATTCCCAGCACACCGCGTAGGGGCCGGCGAGGCTGTAGTTGCCGCCGCTGAAGGTGATGTCCTTCAGCGTGACCGGCACGCGCGCCGCGGTCAGCTGCGGGGTGTCGGCGTCGCCGCCGTCGACGTAGCCGGTCTGGCCGTAGGTGCTGCCGGTCGAGGACAGCGGATCGGGATCGAACACCATCGCGGTGCCGTCGACATAGGCGTTGGTGTCCTCGGCGCGCAGCACCTCGCCGCTGTGCGCATCGACCAGCACCTCCCAGGTGCCGCGCAGGCCGTCGGTGGCGATCACCGCCACGTGCCAGGCGAGGTGGGTGCGGTCGCCGGCCTGGTAGATGGTCTTCCCGATCGACTCGTGACGCGTCGCCGCGGTGCCGAGGTACTGCCGGGCGAGCGCCAGTCCCTGCGCTTCGCTGATGCGCGCAGTCGTATCGACCGGCGCGAGGCCACGCACGGTGGCATTGGCCGCGAACAGCACCGCGCCGTCCGGTGCCACGCTGATGGCGAGGTCGCTGCCGAACACCGGCAGGCCCTGCTGCACCTGGCGCAGTCGCACCACCGAGAAACCCGCGTTGGCGCGCACGGCGGCGAGTTCGAGGTTCGCCAGCTCGCTGCCGGCAAGGCCAAGTTGCACGTGGCGTGCGGCCACGAACTCGCGGGCCATCTGTTCCGCGCCGGCGCGGCGGGCGCGATAGGCGGGCGCATACAGCTCGATGGCGGCGCCGTCTGCGGCGTAACGGCCGTCGCTGCGCTCGACGCCCGCATCCGGCGCGGCCACCCCCAAGGTGAGTCCGTTCGATGTGCCAGCCGGCACGGCCGCCTGCGCCGAGGCGGCGAGGGCAAGCGCGACCAGTGCGGCAAGGGGCCGCGATGCTCTTGTAGTGATCGACATGGATTTCAGGTTCCCGGATTCTGGACGAGTGACGAGGGCCGGCCTGCGGCCGGTCACGGCGCGCGAGCGGCTGGTGTCCGCGGGATTGTAACTACGGGCTGAACGGGAAAGGCGCGAAGTTCCCATGCAATACTGGGATGACGCGTGTATCATGCGCGCCCTTCATCCATCCATTCATCCGCATCGAGGGATATATCGCCGCGATGAGCAGCTATCTCTTCACTTCCGAATCGGTTTCCGAAGGTCATCCGGACAAGATCGCCGACCAGATCTCCGATGCCGTGCTGGACGCGATCCTGGCCCAGGACAAGCGCGCCCGCGTGGCCTGCGAAACCATGGTCAAGACCGGCGTTGCCATCGTGGCGGGCGAGATCACCACCTCGGCCTGGGTCGACCTGGAGGCGCTGACGCGCAGGGTGATCCTCGACATCGGCTACAACAGCTCGGACGTGGGCTTCGACGGCGCCACCTGCGGCGTGCTGAACCTGATCGGCAAGCAGTCGCCGGACATCAACCAGGGCGTGGACCGCAGGAGCCCGGAGGACCAGGGCGCCGGTGACCAGGGCCTGATGTTCGGTTACGCCACCAATGAAACCGACAGCTACATGCCGGCGGCGATCCACCTGTCGCACCGGCTGGTCGAGCAGCAGGCGAAGGTGCGCAAGCGGAAGAACTCACCGCTGCCGTGGCTGCGCCCGGACGCCAAGAGCCAGGTGACGCTGCGCTACGAGAACGACCAGGCGGTGGCCATCGACGCGGTGGTCCTGTCCACCCAGCACGATCCGGGCGTGAAGCAGAAGGACCTGGTCGAAGCGGTGCGTGAGGAGATCCTGAAGCCGGTACTGCCCGCCAAATGGCTGCACAAGGGCACCAAGTACCACATCAATCCGACCGGCAAGTTCGTGATTGGCGGCCCTGTCGGCGACTGCGGCCTGACCGGGCGCAAGATCATCGTCGACACCTACGGCGGCTGGGCCCGCCATGGCGGCGGCGCGTTCTCCGGCAAGGACCCGTCCAAGGTGGACCGCTCGGCGGCCTACGCGGCGCGCTACGTGGCCAAGAACATCGTCGCCGCCGGCATTGCCGACCGCTGCGAGGTGCAGCTGAGCTATGCCATCGGCGTCGCCCACCCGACCTCGATCTCGGTGACCACCTTTGGTACCGGACGCATCGACGACGGGAAGATCGAGGCGCTGATCCGCGGGCACTTCGACCTGCGCCCCTACGGCATCATCCAGATGCTCGACCTGGTGCACCCGATGTACCAGGCCACGGCGAGCTACGGCCACTTCGGCCGCGCGCCGAGCGAGCAGACCTATCGCTGGGAAGAGAACGTCAAGGGCGAGAAGGTGAAGAAGTCGGAAACCTTCACCGCCTTCACCTGGGAAAAGACCGACAAGGCCAAGGCGCTGCGCGCCGCGGCGGGCCTTTAAGTAGGCGGCGACCGCCACGCCAGGGGCTGCACCGGACGGGCCGCGCGAGCGGCCCGTTCGCTTTCTGCTCAAGAACCGGCGACCATGCGCCGGCACCCGGCTCGCGCCCATCCATCCCGCCCTGCCATTGACCGGGAGCGCCGCAGCGGCACCGCCGCTTCGCATTCGCCGCCGCTCCCCTTTCGAGCGGCACCCCTCGTCGGAAAGGCCTGCGCACCGCACCCGCGGCGGCAGGTGGCGCCGTGCGCCCCGACGCTCCACGATCGACAGGAGACCTCCATGCGCCCCCTGATCCCCCGCCTTTGCTTCGTCGCCGGATTGGCCCTTCTCGCTGCCCCGGCCGCAGCGCTCGACGCCGTGTCGCTGCCGCACCCCGCCATCGTCGGGAGTGCGGAGCCCGCCGGCACCCCGTGGCCCAACGACCTGCGCTCCGACCCGGATTTCGGCGACCACAATGGCACCGCGCGGCTCGCCGCGCCGGACAGGGCCGGATTCCTCCCGCAGCATCGCGCGGTGCGCGTGTTCCCCTGGTACACGCCGCTGCACGGCCTCTCCGGCTACTACCTCTTCGTCCGCCAGAAATATGAAGCCCTCGGCTGGGGTGCCTGGATCACGCGGGTCCACATCAACGGCGATGTGGATACGGCCTTCGGCAGCGAGGGCTGGATGTCCATTCCCGGCGTGCCACGCTCGGTCGACGATGCCGCACTGGCGGGCGACCGTCTCTACGTGCTGCGTAGCGTGGCGGAAGGCAGCACCAACCGCGCCCAGATCCAGTGCTGGTCACTGGCAACCAACAGCGACTGCTTCCCGGGCGGCCCGGTGTCGCTGAGATTCAACGTCGGCACCGCGATCAATGCCTTTGGTCGTCGCATCCTGCACGACAGCCGCTACGGCCTGCTGGTCACTGCGAACCTCAGGAACACGACAGCCGGCAACTCGATCGGCATCACCCGGCTCGACGCCACGACCGGGGCCGCCATCAGCACGTTCGGCACCCAAGGCTTCATCAACACGGCGCCGACATGGTCCAGCCAGCCACGCCCGCTCGCCAGCGTCCACGACATGGCGCTCGCGGCGGCTGGCACGCCCGGCGGCGATGACCGGCTGTACGTGGTTGGCAGCGCGCGAACGCAGGCCGCGGCTGCCGATGACGACGGCTTCGTGCACGGCATCGATCCGGAGACCGGGAACGGCATCGCCGGCTGGAACTGGCAGCGGGTGTCCTACGAAGCCGACAACCCGGCCGGTGCGGAGGATGACGCCGTCACCACGCTGACTGTGCAGCGCAACGGGCGAGTGGCGGTGGCGGGCTGGTCGACCCATGGCAGTACCGGCTTCCAGGACCTGATCCTCGCCCGCTTCCTGGCCAACGGCCTGCCCGACCCGGTGTTCTGTGGCGGCGAGGTGTGCAACAAGAGCCTCGACTACTCCTATATGACCCACCCCAAGGACAACGTTCCGGTCGGCATCGCCGAACGCGTTCTCAATGGCGACCTGGTGGTGCTGCACACCGACCGCTACCCCTCGGAACCCGAATCCCAGTGGCAGATGCAGAGGCTTACGCAGTTCGGCGCCTCGGGCACCCGCGAACAGGGCCGAAGCGAGTTCCTGCACGCGCAACCCCTCGACCGCGTCAGCGCACCCACGGCGCTGTGGATCGGCCAACTCGGTGCGCTCGGGTACGGGCCCGAGGTGGTCGTCGCCGCCGGTTACCAGTCCTACAACAGCGCGGTGATCCGCCCGACCATTGCCCAGCGCATCTCCTCCGATTACCCGAACACCATCTTCGTGACCGGATTCGGCCACGCCAACAACGATTGACCCGTGTCCGCTGCCCGTCGGACCGGCGGGCAGCGGCTCACGCCAGGCGTCAACCGGTGTTCTGCAGCCCCTGCGCCACACCGTTGACGCAGGCGACCAGCGCCTGCAGCAGTTCGTCGTCCGCGCGCTCGCCCTGCCGCCAGCGCTGCAGCAGGTCGACCTGCAGCAGGCTCATCGGATCGACATAGGGATTGCGCAGGTGGATCGAGGCGCCCAGGCGCGGGTTGCCGGCGAGCAGGCTGTCGCTGCCAGCCAGGCGCAGCAGCCAGTGCCGGGTGCGCTCGAACTCCGTGCGCACATCGGGGAAGAAGCGCTCGTGCAGCGGACCGGCCAGGCGCGAGAAGGCTTCGGCGATGTCGAGGTCGCATTTGGCGAGCACCATCTCGACGTCGGCGACCCCGTTGGCCAGGAAGGGCCAGTCGCGAGCCATCTCGGCCAGCGCCGCCTCGCCGTATTCCGCGGCTCCCCGTTCCAGCGCGCTGCCGAGCCCGTACCAGCCGGGAAAGATCGAGCGGCACTGGGTCCAGGCGAACACCCAGGGAATGGCGCGAAGGTCCTCGACACCCTGCATGCTGCGCCGGCTGGCCGGGCGCGAGCTCAGGGTCATGCGCTCGATGACATCGATCGGCGTCGCGGCGCGGAAGTAGTCGACGAAGCCCTCGCGCTCGACGAAGGCGCGGTAATGGCGCCGGCTGGCGGCAGCCAGCGCATCCATGCGTGCGATCCATTGCTTTTCGCGTGGTTCGCTCCGACGCGGGCGAAGGGACGCGCGCAGCACCGCGCCGACGGTCTGCTCCAGGTTGCGCAGTGCCAGCGCGCGGATGCCGTATTTGCGATGGATCACCTCGCCCTGTTCGGTGAGGCGCAGCACGCCGGCGACCGAGCCGCGCGGCGAAGCCATCAGCGCCGGAGTGATGCGCACGCCGCCGCGGCTGGCCGAACCACCGCGGCCATGGAAGAAGGCGAGCACGACGCCGGCCTCGCGGGCGACTTCGAGCAGGTCCGCCTGGGCGCGCTGCAGGCTCCAGTGCGAGGCCAGCGTGCCGCCGTCCTTTCCGCTGTCGGAATAGCCGAGCATCGCCCACTGCCGGTCGCCGCGCGCAGCCAGGTGCCGGCGGTAGACCGGGTCGGCCAGCAGGGCACGCAGCGTCGCCGGCGCATGCACCAGGTCGTCGATGGTCTCGAACAGCGGGGCGACGTCGAGCGGCACCTGGCCGGCCTCGTCGACGAGGCCACCGTGGCGGGCCAGCGCCAGCACCGCCAGCACGTCTGCGGGCGTGCGCGCCATGCTGATGACGTACAGCCCGGTCGCTTCGGCGCCATGGCTGCGGCGCGAAGCGTGCAGTAGGGCGAACACGGCCCGCGAGGCGGCCACGTCTTCATCCCGGCATGGCGGGAATGCCGCTTCGCCGCTGGCGTAGGGACGCAGGCACTGCGCCCGCGCCCCGGCATCCCGCTCCGCCCAGCCGGGCTCGCCGAGCAGCACGGCCAGCACGTCGTCGTGCACGCGCGAATCCTGGCGCACGTCGAGGCGGGCGAGATGGAAGCCGAAGCTGCGGATGCGCCAGAGCAGGCGCCCGACCGCGTAGGCACCGGCATTGAGGCCGCGGTGCTGGAGCAGACTGTCGTGGATGCACTGGATGTCGTCCAGAAGCTGGCCGGCGTCTTCGTAGCCGTCCGCTTCGCCGGCGAGCGTGGCCGCGAGGCGCGCGTCGACCAGGTGCAGCAGGCAGCGATAGGGCATGTCGGCGTGGCGCGGCCGGATCGATGCCGCGGCCGCCGGGAAGCGCCGTCGATACTCGCCCAGGCGTTCATGGACCGCGGCCGAGGCGTCGATCCGGTCCTCCGTCTGGCTGAGCAGGCGCGACAGCGCATGCGCATCCTCGCGATACCGCTGCAGAACCATGGTGCGCTGCGCGTCGAGGCACTCCGCGATGGTGTCGGCGCCGACGTTCGGATTGCCATCCATGTCGCCGCCGACCCAGCTCGCGAAGCGCAACACGCGCGGCAGTGCCACCGCCACGCCATAGGCCTCGCGGAGCGCTTCGTCCAGCGCCTCGTACAGCGCGGGCACCACGCGATAAAGCGGATTGGCGAGATAGAAATCGACGTGTTCGCGCTCGTCCTGCACGGTCGGCCGCACCGGCGAGGCCTCCGCCGTCTGCCAGCCGGCGGAAAGCGCCATGAAGATCGCCGCATCGTCCGCACGCCGCTCGCCGGGCGTGCGCGCCGGATCGAAGCCGTCGACCAGCGCACGCACGATCGCCTGTTCCTTCTCGAGCAGCGAGCGGCGCACCGCTTCGGTCGGATGGGCGGTGAACACCGGCTCGACCCACAGCCGGTCGAGCCAGCCGATCAGTTCGCCGGCCGCGACGCCGTCGGCCTTCAGCCGCCCGATCACGTCGAGCAGGGATTCGGGCTGCGGCGCCGTGCCCTCGCGCTGGTAGTCGCGCCGGCGCCGGATGCGGTGCACGCGCTCGGCGATGTTGACCACCTGGAAATAGGTGGCGAAGGCGCGCGCCAGCATTTCCGCATGGCCGGCATCGAGGCCCGCGAGCGACGCCGCAAGCGCCGCGGGTGGCTCGCCGGAATGACGGCGCCGGATGGCCGCGACGCGCACCGCCTCCACGCGCTCGAAGAAGGCCTCGCCGCACTGCTCGGCGAGCATGCGTCCGACCATGCTGCCGAGCCGGCCGACGTCCTCGCGGAGCGCGCCGTCCGGCGGCAGGAATCCCTCGGCTCGCAATGCCGTGAACCGATGTGCCACCTGGAACCTCCCGTGCCGCTTCGGCATGACTGGATCGGCAAGGCCGTCCGACGCCCTGATCCTTGCACCCGCGCGCGCTCGAATGCAACGCGGCAGGTGAACGCCGATCCGGCGCCCGGGCTGGCAGGCAACCCCGGAGATGCGGCAACCGCCCGCCGCCACGGCCCATCGTCGGCCCCGCAGGCAGGACCTGCTTCCCTGCCCTGCCACGAAGGCCTAGGATCGGCCCGGGCCCGCGCATCCGATGACCGTGGGCGGCTGACGGCGCACTTTTCAGCATGCTCCGCGAACTCCAGCCGGTTCGCGTCATGAATGCCCTGCGCGCGGTCGCGGCATGCTGAAGCATGCAATGCCCGGCGCGCCTTGCTGGAGTTCCCGATGAACGCATCGATCTCCCTCCGCTGCCCGGCCGCGCTGGCCGGGCTGCTGTTCGCCGCAGCCGTTTCCGCCGCCGCACCGGGCGCTCCGGCGTTCGAGTCGCCCAATCGCACCAGCGCGGTACCGATTCCCGCGGGACAGGTGGAACGCGCCGTCGCGGAGCTGGACGGACTGGCGCTGCGGCTGCTGGCGCGCGAGCGCATCCCCGGGCTCGCCGTCGCCGTCGTGCATGGCGGCAAGACCGTGTTCGCCAAAGGCTATGGCGTGCGTGCCGCGGGTTCGGCGGACGCCGTGGACGCCGACACCGTGTTCCAGCTCGCCTCGGTGTCCAAGCCCCTCGGTGCAACCGTGGTGGCCCGGCAGGTGGGCGCCGGCAGGATCCGCTGGGACACGCCGGTGCGCGAGCACCTGCCCTGGTTCACGCTGGCCGAGCCCTGGGTGGGCGCGCACGCCACCATCGGCGACCTCTACGCGCACCGTTCGGGACTGCCCGACCATGCCGGCGACGTGCTGGAAGATCTCGGCTACGACCGCCGCGAGGTGTTGCAACGCCTGCGCCTCCTGCCGCTGGCTTCCTTCCGTGACAGTTATGCCTACACCAACTTCGGCCTGACCGCGGCCGCCGAGGCGGTCGCCGTGGCCAGCGGGAAGGATTGGGCGGCGCTGTCGCAAGCGGCGATCTACGAACCGCTGGGCATGCGTTCGACCAGTTCCCGCTACGCCGACTTCATGGCGCGGCCGAACCGCGCGGTCGGCCATGTGCGCCGCGGCGGCAGCTTCGTGCGCGGCACCCAGCCGCGCGATCCGGATGCCCAGTCGCCGGCCGGGGGCGCCAGTTCGTCGGCCAGCGACATGGCGCGCTGGCTCGCCTTCGTGCTGGCCGAAGGCAAGGCGCCGGACGGGCGGCAACTGGTGCCGGCCGCGGCGCTGCTGCCGGCGCTGTCGCCGCAGAGTCGCTCATCCGCGCCGCCCACGGCCGATACGCGCGCCGGCTTCTATGGTTTCGGCTTCAACGTCGGCACGTCACCGAGTGGGCGCATCGTGCTCAACCATTCCGGTGGCTTCCTGCTCGGCGCGGCGACCACCATCGCGCTGGTGCCCTCGGCCGACGTCGGCATCGTCGTGCTGACCAATACCGAGCCCTTCGGCGCGCCGGAAACGCTGGCGGCCGAATTCACCGACCTCGTCCAGTTCGGTCGCATCCAGCGCGACTGGGCGCCGCTCTTCGCAGCACTTTTCAGGCCCATGTCGAAGCCGGAGGGCTCGCTCGTCGGCGTCGCCCGGCCGGCGCGGCCGGCGGCGGCACGGCCGCTGGCCACCTACGCCGGGCGTTACCGGAACGACCTGTACGGCAACCTCGATGTCGTTGCCAGCGACAACAGGCTGGAGTTGCACCTCGGCCCAAGGCCGGTCGTGCACGTGCTGCGCCACTGGGACGGAGACGTCTTCACCTTCGACCTGGACGGCGAGAACGCACCGCCTGGCACGATCTCCAGGGCCAGCTTCACCGACGACGCGGTGGTGCTCGAGTACTACGACGAGGAAGGCCTCGGCACCTTCGTCCGCTGAAGCATCAGCCAGCGGTGCGGCATCAATGCCCGTGCTGCGCGAAGGCCGAAACCCGGCCGTCGCGGTCGAGCTGCCAGACGGTGTAGGGCTGCACGCGGCCATCGGGCATTTCCATGCCGGGCGAACCGGCCGGCATGCCCGGCAGCACCAGGCCGCGTACAGGCGGCGCCTCGTCCAGCAGGCGCTTCACGTCGGCGGCGGGCACGTGGCCTTCGACGACATAACCGGCCACTTCAGCGGTGTGGCAGGATTGCCCCTGCGCCGGCACGCCCAGGCGCGCCTTGATCGCGGAAAGCTCGCCATCGGCATGGTCGCGCACCTCGACCACGAAGCCGTTGCCACGCATGTGCTCGACCCAGCCGTTGCAGCAGCCGCAGTTCGGACTCTTGTGCACGACGACGGTCGGTTGCGCCTGGGCGACTGGAGCGCCTGCCGCCACAGATGCGATCGGCGCCGCCGCCGCGGCCAATGCCAGCACGCATGCACACGCCAGGCTCTGGAAATGCCTCATTGCAACCACCTCATCGGACGGAATGACCGGCAGTGTGCGCCCTCGCGGGCGCCTTGCAAGCTCCTGCGACCATCGGCCGCGCCGGCGTTCTCGGCCTTGGCCGGCGGTATAATGGCCGGCCCTGTCGAGGGGCGCTGCACGTGGCCGACCCCGAATCGGGCGGCAAACCCAGGCTCGACAGGCCCTCCTTCCGCAACGGCGCCCGGACCAGACGACTGCCACGTGGCGCGCGCCACGGGCATGGAACCGGAGCAACAGCATGAACGCCGTAGCCAAGACCTTCTCCACCGAAGGCGATTACCGCATCGCCGACATCGGCCTCGCCGACTGGGGCCGCAAGGAAATCGACATCGCCGAGCACGAGATGCCGGGCCTGATGTCGATCCGCCGCAAGTATGCGCCCGAGGCGCCGCTCGAGGGCGTGCGCGTGACCGGCTCGCTGCACATGACGATCCAGACCGCGGTGCTGATCGAGACGCTGAAGGACATCGGCGCCGACGTGCGCTGGGCGTCCTGCAACATCTTCTCGACCCAGGACCACGCCGCCGCCGCCATCGCCGCCACCGGCACGCCGGTGTTCGCCTGGAAGGGCGAGACGCTGGAGGAATACTGGGACTGCACGCTGGACGCGCTGTCGTTCCCGGACGGCAAGGGCGGCTTCCAGGGACCGCAGCTCGTCGTCGACGACGGCGGCGACGTGACGCTGCTGATCCACAAGGGCTACGAGCTGGAACAAGGCGACGAGAGCTGGGTCAACAGCCCCGGCGCCAGCCACGAGGAGCAGGTCATCAAGAACCTGCTGAAGCGCGTGGCGAAAGAGCGCCCCGGCTACTGGACTCGCGTCGTTGCCGACTGGAAGGGCGTCTCCGAGGAGACCACCACTGGCGTCCATCGCCTCTACCAGCTCGCCGAGGCCGGCAAGCTGCTGATCCCCGCGATCAACGTCAACGACTCGGTTACCAAGAGCAAGTTCGACAACCTCTACGGCTGCCGCGAATCGCTGGCCGACGGCCTCAAGCGCGCCATGGACGTGATGCTCGCCGGCAAGGTCGCGGTGGTGTGCGGCTACGGCGACGTCGGCAAGGGCTCGGCGCACTCCCTGCGTGCCTACGGCGCGCGCGTGGTGGTCACCGAAATCGACCCGATCTGCGCCCTACAGGCGGCGATGGAGGGCTTCGAGGTCAACACGATCGAGTCCACCCTTGGCCGCGGCGACATCTACGTCACCACCACCGGCAACAAGGACGTCATCCGCCTCGAGCACATGCAGGCGATGAAGGACCAGGCGATCGTCTGCAACATCGGCCACTTCGACAACGAGATCCAGGTCGATGCGCTGAAGGCGGCCGAGGGCGTCAGCCACGTCAACATCAAGCCGCAAGTGGACAAGTTCACCTTCGGCAAGGGCAACTCGGTCTTCCTGCTCGCCGAAGGGCGCCTGGTCAATCTCGGCTGCGCCACCGGCCACCCGAGCTTCGTGATGTCGAACAGCTTCTCGAACCAGACCCTGGCGCAGATCGACCTGTGGGCGCACAAGGACAGCTACGAGAAAAAGGTGTACCTGCTGCCGAAGAAGCTCGACGAGGAAGTCGCGCGCCTGCACCTGGAGAAGATCGGCGTGAAGCTGACCACACTGACCACCGAGCAGGCCGCCTATCTCGGCGTGGCGGTGGAAGGGCCGTACAAGCCGGAGCATTACCGGTATTGATTGTCGGGTAGTGCTGGAAACGAAACGGGCGCCGCGAGGCGCCCGGTTTGTTCCCGACCTGCGGATGCTCCGCAACTCATGCACGTACTCGAAGGAGGATCACGCCGCCACACGCTGGCCCAACCCTCTTCACCGATGCGCCGCCTCGTAGCGCACCTTCTCGATGCATTCCGCGGTGCAATTCATCGCGAGAACCAGGGCTTCTCGAGCCCGCATCGTCAATACCGCGCGCGCATTTGGACTGAATGTCTTCTTCTTGCTCCACTGACGGAAAGGGTCGCAGTGGCGCTCCAGGCCGGCAATGGCGAGATGGATCGCGCGCCATGGCAACCCGGTGACGTCATCCGGACGGTGACAGGTGATGAAAAGCCACGTGTAGTGCGGCTCCAGCTTGGTTTGCACTCCGCGGCCGCGCAGCCACGCTTCCGCCAATGCCTCCGCGCATTGCTCCACAAGAGGCCGCGCCTCGTGCGAGCGCCACGGCCAATGGATGAGATCGCATGCTTGCACGTGCATGCGCTCAGCGTTGTCGAGCAATGCCCGGATTTGCTGCCGTTCGGGTAATTCATCCTTTGGCAACACACCGCCGGTGAACAGCCCCGCCATGGCGGCAGGTCCACGCGTGAGGAATGCACGTCGATCCATTCATATCCTCCAGCATGAAACGCGACGGTTTAAGGACCGAGGCCTCCGGCCCGCATGCGGTCGGCACGCCCGCGTTCCACAACCCGTCTATCGATCCCGGGCATGACAGCGCAGAAGAGCATGCCGAGGCCGCGTCTCACACCCTGAGACTCACGCCCCGATCGCCTCCCGCAACTGCACCGCCACCGGCTTGCCGGCTGTCTTCGCGTCCGTCGCCATCAGGAACACGCAGCGGCCATTGCTTGCTCCGGCCCAGACCCTGCCAATGTGGTCCTTTTCGCGGGAGTCGTCGTTGCTGATGCGGTCGCCGCCCTTGTACTCGACGACGAACAGACGCCCGTCATCGAGTTCGGCGACGAAGTCGGGATAGAAGCGATCGGTGGAGGTCGGCAGCCAGAACGCGGCGTCCGGCTGCCGCTCCAGGTTGCGCACCCAGTGCCGTACCTGCGGCAGGCGGTCGAGTTCGATCGCGCACGCAGTCTCCTCGGCATCGTTCTCGGGCTTCAGTTCGCCGGGCAGTGGATAGAAGTGCTTGCCGAAGCGCCAGCGACCCGAGTACAGCCAACGTGCGGGATAGCGCTGGGGGTCGAAGTGGAAACCCGTGATCGCGTCCAGCCGCACTTGGCCCTCGCCCCCCAGCAGTGATTGCTGGAAGGCTGCTCGGCGCTGCCCGGCCAGCAACTCGCGCAATCGCGCAGCGACCGCTTCGACCAGATCGTTCAGATGCCGCGTCAGATAGACCAGCTCGAAGCCCTCGCGTTGAAGGCCATCCAGCGCGCGCCCAAGCCACGCGATCCTGTCGGCTTGCAGGATCGATCTGAAGTAGAGGCGGCTGTCGAGGGCACGGATGATGTCCTCCTGCCGAACCACATAGCTCCCTGTGCCATCGAGGCCAAGCTCGTCCTGCGTCACATCTTCGCGCAGGTTGATCCGCCCGCGCTCGATGTCGATCAGGAAGGAGGGACGGTGTTGGGCCCGCTTCAGGCCAGGCAGGTCTGCGGGAAGCCCGGCGAGCGAGTAATCGATCAGCTCGTCGAGGAGTTCCGGCTCGAACAGGCACAGTTCGCCCTGCATGGGAAGCATGAGCTGCGGAACGGCCGCGAAACTTGCGCCACGTTCGCTCGGCGCGGCGGCGGCCAGCACGCGCGCCTCGTGGCGCTGCAGTTGCGCCTGCATGGCCGCGCGGTCACGTCGTGGGACGGCTGCAACAATGGCATCGGCGGTCGCCACGTCCACCCTGCCGCTGACGATCACGCGCGCGCCGCCATCCACTGCCTCCACGCGCACGTGCGAGCCGGCCACGCTCTCGACGGCGCTCGCGATCGCGTGCGTTGTCTCGAATCCGGTTTCCACCTCCGCCGGCTCGGGTGGGCGCGCGTTGAACAGGTCGTCATCCAGCGCCGGCTGCACGGCCTGCGCCGCCGCGATGCGCTCGAAGCCCATGCTGATGAGCCGGTCGGCAAGCTGGTCGGCGACCTGCGCCGTGCGCGCGCCGCACACGTGCGCATAAGCGCGGTTGAGCTTCTGCGACACACGACGCCTTGCGTAAGGCATGCGCAGCACCCGCCCGAGCAACTGCTCCATGTCCTTGGCCGAGCGGATGTTCTGGACGGTGCAGAACACATACGCGAAGGAACAGTCCCAGCCCTCCTTGAGCGCCTCGACGGTGATCACGAAGTCGATCGGGCAGTCACGGCGGAACAGGTCCACGCCGTCGAGCTCGCGCTGGTTTCCGGTAGCGACGGCGATCCGCCCCTCGGCAACATGCAGCATGTCGACCAGATAGGCCTTGAGCACGTCCACCGTCGCCTCGCCTCCCTTCGGCTCGGCCTGGAACAGGACGATCGGGCGAACGTACTCGGGCTCCGACAGCGCCTCGGCCGCAAGCTGCTCGCGCGTGAGTACCGCGTCGCGCACCGCTTCCTGCCAGTTCGGATGCGGCGCCAGCACGATCGGCAGCTTGATCATGTCGGCGGCCTTGAGTTCCTGGGCGGACACTGCGTAGAGCACGTTCTGCTCGGGCAGCGGCGTCGCCGTCCACTCGACGACACAGGCCGGGCGGATGCGGTCGAGCAAGGTCAGCGACAGCCTGGACTGGGCATTGTGGGCCTCGTCCATGATGACGATGGGGCGATGCCAGGCCAGCAGGTTGGCGAAGCTCGCCTTGATCCGCCCAAGGTCACCGCGCGAAAGGTAGGGCTGGGCCGCGAGGTCGCGTTCGCCGACACGCTCGAAGAATGCCGCATCGGGCGCACTGGCGAAGTGCGGCGCGAAGTCCTCGTGGTAGGCATAGACCTCCCGTGCGGCGGTGTTCTCCACGCGCAGCGTCTGCACGGTGCCGACCACGATGATCGCGCGGCGGCCCATGTCGTGGGCGCGGATCTGTCGGCAATCGGCAATGTCCAGCACCAGCAGCGCATCGTCCGGCCAATGTTCGAGCAGCGCCTGGCGGTACGGGTGGCCGGGCGTCTTGAGTGCCTCCAGCGTCTGCGTGCGGATCGTGTTGCTCGGCACCAGCCACAACGCGATCGGCGCGCGGGTGCCGACATGGTCGCGTGCGGCGATATCGATCGCGTGCGCCGCCATGAGCGTCTTGCCGCCGCCGGTCGGAATGCGGATGCAGGCCACCGGAATCTCCGGCCGGTCCGCCGTGAACGGCCGGTACCAGACCGGCTGCGCATGCTCGCCCATGCCCTGGCCCCGCGCCGCCTCGAAGGCGAGCTGCATCTGCGCGTGCGATTCGGCACCGCGCGCGCCGACCAGGAAGACGGAGAGCGCATCGAGCGCCTGGCGCTGGTAGGACTTGAGTTGCAGCGTGCTCATGCGTCGCCGATCTCCACGACGACACGTCCATCCGCCAGCAGCGCCAATGCGCGCGGCAGGGTCAGGGCGAAAACCTCACGCAGGCGCGCATTGCTGGCGTTGCCGCAGGTCACCCAGAGCAGTCGCGGTGGCGCGCCGCGCTGCTGCACCAGGTTCACGAAATCGATGTCCTTGGAGACCAGCACCACGTCGGCGCCTCGCGCCGCCTCGAAGATCGTGGCATCCGCGGCGCGCAGCAGCCCGAGTTCGCGCACCGCCTGCGCTTCGATCGCGAATGTCTGCTGCAGCCAGGGCGCGAGGGCGGGCGGCAACTGCGCGTCCAGCCAGAACCTCACGCGGCCAGCCGCTCGAAATCGGTCCGACGCGCCGCAAAGAGAAGGCAGGCCCGGATGTCGGCTTCGGTGAGATCGGGAAAATCCGCAAGCACCTCGGAAATCTCCGCGCCGTGCCCCAGCATCTGCAGCACGTCGGCCACGCGAATGCGCATGCCGCGGATGCAGGGACGTCCGCCGCAGACCTGCGGATCGAAGGTGATGTACTCGTCGAGGTTCATGCAAGCCTCCAATGGCGCGACGGAAAATTATCGCACGGCGATTTCGTAGGGAATCTGCCGGAACCCGATGCCATGGCGCTTCAGCGTAGCCGGCTGCAAGCGCGTCGCTTCGCCATAGACGAGCCAGCGGCCGGCGTGAGCGGGAGCCAATGCACGCAACTGTTCCCAGACCGCGTGCGTCAGCACGTTGCCGCCTTGCGGTCGCCTGTCGCCGAGGATGCCGTTGTAGAGCAGCGCGATGGCGGTATCGCCGTGGATACCGAGCAGCGGCGAAGCCTTGTTTCCCTCTCCGGCGTTCCGGCAGCCCGCAGCGGGTCCGGCGCGCAGCGGAGTGTGGGTTTCCAAAAACCACAGGTACGCGGCCAGCGGTGCGAAGCGCACCGAGGGCGCGATGCGGCCATCGTCCTGGAACACGGGTTCGCCCAGGCGCATGAAGCGGAAGCCGCCACCGCCCTTCCAGCCGACGCCTTGCGAAATGCCACCCTGCTCGCCTTCGACCACCTTCGCCAGGCGCGGCAGGCAATGCGTGGCCGCGTGTTCGCCCATTTCGACACCGATCCAACGGCGGCCCATCTTGTGCGCCACGGCAGCGGTGGTGCCCGAGCCGAGGAAGCTGTCGAGGACGAGGTCGTTGGGGTTGGTGGCGATTTGGAGGATGCGTTGGAGCAGGCGTTCGGGTTTTGGAGTGGAAAATGGTGTTTCACCGGGAAATAACCCAACAAGCTCAGCCTTTGCCTGACCATTGGTACCGGCCTCATCGTATGGCCAATACGTAATCGGCACCAGTCCGGCCTGAACTTCTGCCAAGAATTTCTTTACTCGTGGCGCATTACTTCCGTCTGCACCAAACCAAATGCGATTATCCGCAACCATCTCCGCGAAGCGTTCTTCCGTGTAGAGCCAGCAACGGCCCGCAGGC
Source organism: Lysobacterales bacterium (assembly GCA_017305135.1). GTDB lineage: Bacteria > Pseudomonadota > Gammaproteobacteria > Xanthomonadales > Rhodanobacteraceae > Dokdonella_A. The sequence goes on from JAFKNA010000005.1 coordinate 122,917, forward strand.
GGATCAATCGTTCTTCCTGACGGAGTTGTCACCGTAAAAAACTGTGCCTGCCTCCGGCCCTTTTCAGCCTTGGCGTGGGCGGGCAGAGACGCCCAGTTGCCGCGCGGGTCGCCGTCCGGGTTGGTGTAACGCTCCAGCTGGGCTTCGGACACCGGAAGCATGTTCCTTACTTCTTTCCATACCTCTCGATTCTTCGCGAACAATAATAGATGATCATGTACGGCAGAAATATCCGTCCTGTTCTCACGTGTGTGGGTTTTCTGCCAGAATACGTTCGCGACGAAATTCCCACGCCCAAACACCTCGTCCATGATGATCTTGAGGTAATGCGCTTCGTTGTCGTCGATCGTCACCCAGATGCTGCCATCCTCGGCCAGCAGATCGCGCAGCAGCACCAGCCGCGGATACATCATCGACAGCCATTGGCTGTGTTCGAGGTTGTCGTCGTAGTGCTCGAAGGCGCTGCGGGTGTTGTACGGCGGGTCGATGAACACGCATTTGACGCGTCCGGCGTAGAGCGGCAGCAGGCCCTTCAGCGCGTCGAGATTGTCGCCCTGGATGAGCAGGTTCCCCGATCCGGCGTCGCCCACCTCGTCCACCACTTCGAGCAGGCGGTAGGGCACCCGGCCCGCCGCGAGCCGCGCGCGGCGATCGCCCAGCCAGCTCAGATCGGGCATGACCTGCCCCTTGCGTGGTGCCTCATGGTTCCCCCGGCAGCGTATCGGCGACCGCGTACATTACCGCAAGCCTGCGACCTCGCAGGCGGGACACAAGCCACGGCGCGCCACCGGCGGCAGGCGCGACAGCACCAGGGCTTGCTCGTTCGACAGAATCGCAGGCCGCCGGCCCGCATGCGGCCGGGAGGGCCGCGCTCCCGTTCGCGAGATTCCTGCCCGGGTCGCCCCCAGGTGCGCCCCTGCGTGTTGCGTGATGCGGCAGGTACGACTTCGATGGCCCGACGCGCTAGGATTCGAGACCAGCGCGACGAGGCAGGGCCATTGCCCGCCCGCGCAGCAGACGGGGGAAACATGAATCAAGGCAACCAGCCCGCCGTGCCCGATCCGGCACGCCTCGGCCATGTGCAGGCCTTGTGTGACCTTGCCGCGCCCTATGCGCACGGCGACGAGGCCGACGCGCTGTTCATGGCGGCGATGAACGAGATCATCGCCTGGCACCGTGAACGCAACGGCTTCTACGCACGCCTGCTCGAGCAGCGCGGATGGACGGATCGCCGCGTGGAGTCGCTGGATGACTACATCGCGCTCCCCGGCATCCACGCCAACTTCTTCAAGACGCACGAGATCCGCTCGATCGACGCCGACGAGGTGGCGCTGCACCTGACCTCGTCCGGCACCACCGGGCAGAAGTCGCAGATGTTCTTCGATGCCTGGTCGATCGGCGCCGGCCAGCAGATGGTGGAGAAGATCTACCGGCATTACGGCTGGATCAGCGAGGCTCCAGTCAACTACCTGTTGTTCAACTACGAACCGCTCAGCGACTGGAAGGTCGGCACCAGCTGGACGTCCAACTCGCTGACCCGCTTCGCGCCCGTCAACGACCTCCGCTACGCGCTGCGCCGCACCGGTGGCGGCGGCCACGAGTTCGACGTGTTCGGCGCCATCCGCAGCCTGCAGGAATACGCCGAGGCCGGCTTGCCGGTGCGCATCTTCGGCTTCCCGGCCTTCGTCAACGCGACGCTCGAGCGCATGCAGGCACTCGGCCTGCCGCCGCTGGCCCTGGCGCCAGGCTCCATGACCTTCTTCGGCGGCGGCTGGAAGGGCCAGGCCGACAAGGCGATTCCGAAATCCGACCTGCAGGCGCGCATCGAGGCGCAGCTTGGCATCGCCAACGCGCTGATCCGCGACGGCTTCGGCTCGGTCGAGCACAGCGTGCCCTACATCGAATGCGCGCGGCACCGCTTCCATGTGCCGGTGTGGTCCCGGGTGGTGATCCGCGACGTGGCGACGCTCGAGCCGCTCCCGGCCGGCGAACCGGGCTTCCTCAACTTCATCTCCGCCTATGTGACCTCGGCGCCGACGCACAGCGTCATCATGGGCGACCTCGCCGCCTGGCACCCGGGCAGTGCCTGCGGCTGCGGCCTCGATGCGCCCTGGTTCGACCTGATCGGCCGCGCCGGCCAGGGCAAGAACCGGAGCTGCGCGGTGGCCGCGGCGGAACTCCTCAAGGGGAATGCGGCATGAGCTGGCAGCGACCCGATCCCGCGACGCCGCACCTGTGGCAGGGCGAATGGCTGGACGATGCCGCGCTCGATACGCGCCTGGCGGCGCTGGTGGAGGCGCTGCCGGCGGATCTGGCCCGCCCGGTGCCGCAGGAGGCGCTGCTGCGCGCCGCGGATGCGCTGTCCACACGCATCGCGGAGGGCGCGGGCCGCGACGAGGACACCGTCGCGGCCTTGCTGGCGACCCTGCAGGAAGATCCCGCGACCGACGAATCGGACGCCCGCGGCATGCTGGCGACGCTCGCCGCGCACCTCGCGCGCGAGGCGCTGGAGACCAAGCTGCGGCGCGAACTCGGCGGCCTGGAGCCGCACACGCCGCGGCGCATCGATGGCGACGACGCCTTCGAGGCCTGGGCGCCGCTCGGCCTGCTGGTGCACGTCGCGCCGGGCAACGTGCCGACCGTCGCGCCGCTGTCGGTGATCGAGGGCCTGCTCGCCGGCAATCTCAACGTGCTGAAGGCCAGCAGCCACGTGCCGCCCTTTGCCCAGCAGATCCTGGCCGCGCTGGTCGCGCTCGACGACAGCGGCACGCTGGCGCCCTTCATCAGCGTGGTCGCGGTACCCTCGCGCGAGATCGACCGCCTCGCGCCGCTGTTCGCGCTCGCCGACGGCATCGCCGTGTGGGGCGGCGAAGCGGCCGTCGCGGCAATCGCCGACCTCGCCCCGGCCGGCTGCCGGGTGGTCGACTGGGGTCACAAGATCTCCTTCGCCTACCTCGCCGCCGAGTGCCTCGACGACGAGGCGGTCCTCGAAGCCGCCGCGCACGACGCCTGCCTGATCGAGCAGCAAGCCTGTTCCAGCCCGCAGACGCTGTACGTCGAAGTGGCGGATCGTGAGGCGCTGTTCGCCTTCGCCGAGCGCTTCGCCGGGGTTCTCGCACGCGTCTCGGCCGGGATGCCGCGCAGTGCCGGTGCGGAACCCGGCCGGCAGGAGTGGGCCGACATCACCACCGCGGTGCTGCTCGCCGACCTCGAATCGGCGTACTCCGGGGCGACGCGGAGCTTCGTCGCGCCCGACCGTTCCTGGCGCGTGCTGGCCGAGGACAACCCGGCGCTGCGCGCCTCGCCGCTGTTCCGCACGCTGTGGATCAAGCCGATGCAGCCTGCTCGCATCGTCGACACCTTGCGGCCGATGCGCCGCTGGCTGCAGACGGCGGGGCTGGCGGCGCCGGTGGCGCGCCTGGCTGGCCTCTCCACGCGCCTGATCGCCGCCGGCGCCAGCCGCGTGGCACGCATCGGCGAGCAGCTCGGCGGCTACGTCGGCGGTCCGCACGACGGCGTCTATGCGCTGCAGCGCTACAGCCGCCGGATCAGCCTCGAGCTGCCGGCCGCGGTGCGCGGCGTGTCGAGCCTTGCCGAACTGGTGCCGCCGGTTTCGCCGCTCCGTCCCGGCACGCCGCTGCTGGACAAGGCCGGCTTCATGGCGCTGGCCGCGGACCCGGCGCGGGCGCAACTCTTCTTCCGCAGCGGCGGCAGCTCCGGCGATCCGAAGATGAGCGTGTTCAGCTGGGCCGACTACCACGCGCAGATGCGCGCGGCGGCCGACGGGCTGCGCGCCGCGGGCCTGGATCCCGCCCGCGACCGCGCGGTCAACCTGTTCTTTGCCGGGCACCTCTATGGCGGCTTCATCAGCTTCTGGAGCATCCTCGAACAGCTCGGCGTGGCGCAGCTGCCGATGTCCGGCGTCGATGATCTCGGCGAGGTCGCCGACGCCATCATCCGGCTCAAGGCCGACACCCTGCTCGGCATGCCCTTCTACATCGACCGCCTGTTCACCGCGGAGGCCGAGCGCCTGCGCGCCTACGGCGGGATCCGCAAGGTGTTCTTCGGCGGCGAGCACATGTCCGCGGCGCTGCGCCGGCGGTTGGCGGAGGAGTTCGGCGTCGAGGTGATCCGCGCGGCCTCGTACGGCAGCAACGATGCCGGCCCGCTCGGCTACCAGTGCCCGCATTGCGAGGGCTCGGTCTACCACGTGCTGACGCAGTCGCAGTACCTGGAGATCCTCGACATGGACGAGGACCGGCCTGCGGCCGAAGGTGAACCGGGGCGACTCGTGTTCACCTCGCTGCACCGCGCCAGCGTGCCGGTCGAGCGCTACGAGATCGGCGACATGGGCCGCGCGGTGCCGGGGCCCTGCCCCTGCGGCCGCGCCGCGCCGCGCTTCGAGCTGCTCGGCCGTTACGGCGACCTGTTCCGCGCGCCGGCCTTCTTCAACTACAGCCGCTTCGTGCGCACGCTGGCCGAGGAAGGCGGCTACGCCGGCCCGGTGCAGCTCGAGATCGGCGAGGACGGGCGCCTCTCGCGCATCAAGGTGCGCCTGCTGGACGGCGCCGCGCCGCCCGCGGATGCCGCCCGCGCGCTGCTGCTGGCGCACGACCCGGACCTGCGCCACTTCGTCGAGGACGGCGACCCGCTGACCGCCCTCGAGGTTGAACTCGTCGCGCTGGAGAGCTTTGTCGCCACGCCGGTCACGGGCAAGCTGAAGTCGATCGTGGATCTCAGGAGGAATTGACCGGTTCGATGTCGATTGCGCCTCCCCATTGTTCGGCGCGTCTTTCGAGCCGGCGCATGCCGATTGCCGGGCACGCCCACCACTGTGCGAGCGCATCCGTGCGCTTTCCGCTCGCATCCCTGCGAGCGGGTCACTTCTCTTTGCTTGCCCAAAGAGAAGTAACCAAGAGAAAGGGCACCCCGGGAGCGGCGCCCTTCGGGTGCGTGGTCGCCGGCCGGGGTTCGCCGACGGCACATCCCTGTGCCTGCGGCGAACGCGCGCGCATCCTGCGCGCGCCCCTGCGGGCCTTGTCGTCCGGCGCCCACCGCCGCTCAAGGGGATTCCAGAGCAAACCCCGTCCAGCGCCCTTCGATCAGCCCGAAAAGCAGCGCCTCAACAGACCCGTTCAGGAACAAACATGATCGCGCACCACCCGCTGGACCGAATCATCGCCGTCGCACGCACGCTGTCGCCCTATTACCGCGAACTCTACGCGGGCCTGGCCGACAGGCCGCCGCTGGAAGCGCTGCCGGTCATCGAGCAGAAGGCCTTCTGGGTCGCCAACACCGTCCGCGACAACCGCCTGCTGACCGGACCGATGCAGGACGGCATCGTGTTCAAGAGCGGCGGCACCACCGGCGAGCCGAAGTTCTCCGTCTACAGCCGGGTGGAGTGGGAAGCCTTCGCCGGCGTGTTCGGCATGGGCCTGGACGCCGGCGGGCTCGCCGACGGCGACCGCGTCGCCAACCTGTTCTACGCCGGCGAGCTCTATTCCTCGTTCATCTTCATCATGCGCTCGCTCGACCATGCGCGCGCGGGCAGCCTGCAGTTCCCGCTGTCCGGCCGCGCCGACGCCGGGCTCATCGAGCACGCGGTCGAGGAGTTCGGCATCAACACCATCGCCGGCGCGCCGACCACGCTGATGAACCTCGCCGCGCACTACATCGGCGCCGGGCGCAGCGCGCCAGCGGTGCGTCGCCTGCTGTTCGGCGGCGAATCGCTGTACGCCGACCAGCGCGACATCCTCGCCCGCGCCTTCCCGAACGCGCGCGCTGGATCGATCGGCTACGCCAGCGTCGACGCCGGCCTGCTCGGCTATGCCGACCCCTCCTGCGGGCCGGACGAGCACCGCGTGTTCTCGCGCTACGCGCGGGTGGAGATCCTCGACGAGGCAAGCGGCGCGCCGATCGAGGAGGAAGGCAAGGTCGGGCGCGTCGTGGTGACCAACCTCACGCGCCTGCTGATGCCGATCATCCGCTACCCCGCCGGCGACCTCGCCTGCTGGACCGAGCCCGCCGGCACGCCCGACCGCCGCTTCCGCCTGATGGGGCGCAGCGAGGAAGGCGCCCGCATCGGTCCGGCGACGCTCTACGTGGAGGACGTGCGCCAGGTGCTGGCGGGCTTTCGCGAGCGTATCGGCGCGGCGGACTTCCAGATGCTGGTCGAGCACGATGCGCACCGCGACCGCCTCCGCCTGCGCCTCGCCAGCGACACGCCGGCGGCGCTCCGCGAGGCCCTCGCCGGCGAGATCGTCGCCGCCCTGCTCGCCGCGCGGCCGATGCTGGGCGACCTGCTCGGCCAGGACATGATCCACCCGCTGGCGGTCGAATGGGTCGCGCTCGGCGCGCTCGAATACAACGAGCGCTCGGGCAAGCTGAAGCGCGTGATCGACCGCCGCCATGAACGCCGCTGAATCGGCGCTCGCGCCGGGCGCCTGCCGGCTGACGCTCGGCAACGAGGCGCATTCGGCGGCGCTTGCCTGCGCGCTGGCGCGCGCCTTCGCGGCGCAGCTCGGCTTCGGCGAAGCGGAACTGGGCGCGATCGAACTCGGCCTCGAGGAGGCCGTTTCCAACGTGGTGCGGCACGCCTTCCCGGCCGACGAGCGCCACGATTTCGAACTGCTGCTGCAGGCGACGCCGCTGGGACTGGAAATCCTCATCCGCGACCAGGGCCTGCCCTTCGATCCCACCCGCGTGCCCGACTACGATCCGGCCGCGGCGCCGGATACCCAGATGCGCGCCGGGCTCGGCATGCATCTGATGCGCCAGGCCTTCGATGCCGTCGAGTACCGCAACCTCGGCCGCGGCGGCAAGGAAACGCGCCTTCTCAGGCACCGCGACCTGGTGCCGATCGGCGAGCGCCGCCTGCCCGCCGCGGCGGAGCCGCCGGCGGAAGAGGTCAGCGAGATCCGCCTGCTGCGGCCGGACGACGCGCTGGAGGTCGCGCGCCTCATCCACGAGGCCTACGGCTATTCCTATCCGTACGAGCACATCTATTTCCCGGAACGCATCGCGGCGCTGAACGCCGCCGGCGAGCTCTGCTCGGCGCTCGCGCTGACGCCCTCCGGACGCATCGCCGGCCACGCCGCGCTGGTGATCGATGCCGTCGCGCCCGAACGCGCGGAGCTCGCCATCGTGGTGACGCGCATGCACTACCGCGGCCAGGGCGTGGCGCGGCGCATCGGCGAGTTCCTCGTCGAATGCGCCCGTGAGCGCGGCCTGCGCATGCTGTTCACGCACGCGGTGACCGCGCATCCCTACACGCAGCAGTTCATGCACCAGCTCGGCTTCCGCGATACCGCGCTGCTGCCGGGCCACGCGCCGGCATCGTTGCGCTTCCGCAAGATCGCCGACGCGCTGGGCCAGCGCGAGAGCTGCATGTACGCGGTGCGCTACCTCGACCAATCCTGCCGCGGCGAGCGCGTGGCGACGCTGCCCGCGGCGCATCGCGAACCGATCCGCTCGATCTACGCCGGCCTCGGGATTCCGCTGCGCGAAGTCGAACCAGCGGCGCCGCCGGCGCTGCCGCCGCGTGCGGACATCAACGTCGCCGTCCACGGCGGGCTGGAACTGGCCCAGCTCCGCCTGGAGCGCTGGGGCGCCGACGCGCTCGAGGTGCTGCGCGCGCGGCTCGCCGCGTTCCGCCGCGAGCGCATGGCGGTGGTGGAGCTCGGCCTGCCGCTCTGCGATGCGTTGACGGCCGAGCGCTGCGCCGAAGTCGAAGCGCTCGGCTTCGTCTTCAGCGGCGTCATCCCGGGCGCCACGCCGGAAGAGGACCGGCTGGCCTTCGACTTCGTCGCCGATCCGGGCTTCGACTACGACGCGCCGCGCATCTGGTCCGAGCTCGGCCAGCGGCTGCGCGAGCACGTGCGCGCCGCGGCCAGCGCCGCATGAACACGCAACTGCGCGCACCCTGGCGCGCGCGCCTGTACTGGCGCCTGATCCTCGCCATCGGCATCCCGCTGGTGCTGGTGGAAGGCGTGCGCATGGCGGTTGGCTACCACGACGACCGCGTCGCGGCGCAACAGCAGGTGCACGACTACCTTGCCGAGATCACCCGCCAACGCGCGGAAACCCTCGGCTCGCGCCTGGCCGAAGTGATGCAGGCAACGCGTTCGGCGGGCTGGTTCCTGGGCTCCCGGCACCTCGCCCATGATCGCGGCACCCTGCTCGACGTGCTGTCCGGCGTGGTCGACCAGCTGCCGTTGATCTATGGCAGCGCGGTCGCCTTCCCGCCCGCCTCCGGCCTCGGCGGCTACTACGTGCGGCAGGGGCCGGACGGCCTCATCAACCGCGACTACGCCCAGCTCGGCATCGACTACAGCCACCAGGAATGGTTCCTGCGCGCAACCGGCTCCGGCAAGCCGAGCTGGAGCCCGCCCTACTTCGACACCGGCATCGGCGACACGCGCATGGTCACCTACTCGGTGCCGTGGCGGCTTGCCGGCGGCGGCACCGCGGTGATCACCGCCGATATCGCGCTGGATTCGCTGGACATCGGCTGGTCGAGCCCGTGGGGGGGTGCCACGCGCATTGTCGACGCCGATGGCGCCTACCTCGCCCATTCCGGCGAGTTCCCGCCGCAGCAGCCCGGCGTGTTCGCCGCCGCGGAGGTGCTCGGCATCCCCGAGCTCGCCGACGCCGGACGCGCCATGCAGCGGGGCGAAGCGGGCATCCTTCGTGCGCACGACCCGCGCTTCGGCGGCGGCGCGGTGTGGGTCTCATGGGCGCCGGTCCGCGGCACCGGCTGGAGCCTGATGGCCATCCTCTACGAGGACCGCGTGCTGGCCAACGCCCGCGAACAGGTGCTGCACCAGTTGCTGCTGTCGATGACCGCATTGCTGCTGGCACTCGGCGCGCTGGCATGGGCGACACGCCGCCTCACCCGCCCGCTCGGCGACCTCCGCCGGGTGGCGCGCGCGGTGCGCCACGGCGACCACAGCCAACGCACCGGCGTCGCCGGGACCGGCGATGAGATCGGCCAGTTCGCACATGCCTTCGACGGCATGCTGGATGCGCTCGAGACCACCCAGGCCGAGCGCCTGGCCGAGGCCCGACAGCGCCAACGCATGGAGGGCGAACTGGCCGCCGCGCGCGACATCCAGCGCCGCCTGCTACCGCCGCCGTGGCCGGAATGGAGTGCCCGCGGCGGCGCCACGCCGGGTTTCGAGTTCCACGGCCTGTGCGAGCCGGCGACGCTGATGAGCGGCGACTTCTACGATGTGTACCGGCTGGACGCCGACCGCGTCGCGCTGGTCGTCGCCGACGTCTGCGGCAAGGGCACCGCCGCGGCGCTCTACATGGCGCTGGTGCGGACGCGCCTGCGCGACTTCGATTCGGTCGGCCACGGACCCGCCGCCACGCTCGCCGCCGTCAACCGCGCGCTGGTCGAGGAAGGCCACGGCGGCATGTTCGTGACCGTCTTCCTCGGTCATTACCGCTACACGGACGGGCGGCTCGATTACGCCTGCGCCGGCCATCCGCCACCGCTCCTGGCCCGCGCCGACGGGCGCATCGAAACGCTGGAATGCCGCGGCGGCCTGGTCGGCGCGTTCGATGACATCGAATACGCCGACAGTCGCGTCCAGCTCGACCCGGGCGACACCCTGCTCGCCTACAGCGACGGCATCACCGAGGCGGGCACCTCGCGGGATGACCTCTACGGCTTCGAGCGGCTGCAGGCCAAGCTTGCCGCCGGCCACGCCAAGCCGCTCGAGGCACTTGGATCAAGCATCGTCGATGACGTGCTCGCCTGGTCGAACGGCGAGCCGGGTGACGACATCACGCTGCTGGCGGTGCGCCGCGATCGCGACGGCGCGCATTCTCCGCCGGCTCCTTCCGCCCGGGTGGCGACACGGCCGTTCTGAACGAAGCGGATGCGCGATCGGACGGGCGCTCTTCAATGGATGCCCGCTTTCGGGGGCATGACGTCCAGGAGAACTGGCGAGGCGCGAATCCGCGGACGGCAAACGCGAGCATGAAGAACGGCGGCGGCCTTCACCAAGTGCTCGCAATTCGGACCTGGGAGCGGCCGAGCCCCAGCTCGGCCCGTGTGCCACCCTGCAGCCACCGAACGGGTGCCCGCCATCCGGGAGAAGCGCGTCGCACGATCCGCTTCAACCCGCTGCGCCGGACGCCTGCGCGAGCCCGAAGCAGAGACTGACGTGGTTGCGCCCGCCCTCGCGGCGGTACTCCATGGAGCGGGCGAGCTGGCGCACCAGGCCGAGGCCGAATCCGCCAATCGTGACCTCGTCGAGGGCGGCGCGCGCGGCGACCGGCTGCATCGCGGTGGGGTCGAACGGCGGACCGGCATCGCTGACGCGGACGAGAAGCCCGCCCGCGGCGCGGCTGAGTTCCACCTCGAAGCATGCGCCCGCAGCGAGGCCCGCGTGATGCACGATGTTCGCCGCCAGTTCGTCCAGTGCCAGCAGGACGCGACCGGCAGCCGCATCCGCCACGCCGGCACGCCGCAGCCAATCGCCGGCATCCCGCTGCAGCCGGGCGAGTCCGGCGGGATCCGCCGGCACCGACCAGCGCCCGGCGGGCAGTGTCACTGCGCGGCCGTTTCGATGATCGTGAGATGCCGGTCCAGCCCGGCCATGGCGAACACCTCGCGCACCAGCGGCGCGGGGTGGGCGATCTCGAAGCGCTCCGCGCCGACCGCGCGCGCGGCCAGGATGCACAGGCGCAGGAAGGCGGAGGCGATGAAATCCGATCCGGCAAGATCGAACCGCAGCGCCTGCTGCGGCGCCACCGCATTCACCTGCTCGAGCACCGCATCGTGCAGGCCGGCGCAGTTGGCGCTGTCGAGGCGGCCGGTGAAGGCGAGGGTGAGTCGCGTCGGCGTCGGGTCGGAAGTGAAGCTGGCGCTCATGCGAGAGTCCCCGGGGTTGCCTTCCGCGCACCGGTCAAGGCCGCGGCGAAGTCGGATCAATGTATACGGGATTGTCGCCTCAGAGCTTGTGAAAATTTGCACGTCCTGTGCAAATCTTCAGTCGCGGGCCCGGTACACGCCCGTGCCCGCTCACGCGAATCAAGCACTTGCGCGCTCGCTTCGCGACCGGCCATCCCTGGCCGGCTGAGAGTTTGTTTATTTCACAAACTCTCAGCGGCCCCGCTCTTGCAGCCAGTTATCCACCACGAGGCCTGGCACGCGCCCGAACTCCCGCAGGTTGGCGGTGACGACTGTGGCGCCGAGCGCCAGGGCGTGCGCGGCGATCAGCAGGTCATTCGGCCGAATCGGAGTACCAGCGCGCTCGAGGGCGCTGCGGATTGCTGCATAGTGGTGTTCGGCCGGCGGCTCCAGCGGCACGACGGTGAGGTGGTCGAGGATGAGCCCGATGCGCTGCGCCAGCGCGCTGTTCGGGATCCGGGCGGCGCCGAAGCGCAGCTCTGCCGCGACGACGATGCTGACGGCGACCGCCGCGGGCGCGATCCGGGCCAGGTGTCCTGCCACCGGGCCGCGGGGATCACGCACCAGGCCGGAGACGATGTTGGTGTCCAGAAGATAGCGGATCCCACTCATGGCCGGATGTCGTCGAGCGGCGGCAAGCCCTCGTCCACATCCGGAAATACATCGTCGATCGGCTCCCAGGTTCGCAGCATCTGCAGCAGATCGAGCGCGGATTCCAGCGGCTCGATGACCAGGCGTGCGCCCTCCCGGCGCATGATGGCCTCGTGGCCCGGCAGTTCGAACTCCCGCGGAATGCGCACGGCCTGGTTGCGGCCATTGCGGAACAGCCGGACGTGGCGCGGGGATTCGCTGCTTGATGGCATATGCCAAGCCTATGCCGCAGCCGCGATGGGTCAAGCTTTTCAGAGGCGGGAGAGTGCGGCTCGGTCGCCCTGGCTCTCTTGCACGCTGCTCCGCCATCACGGCCGCCAGTTGGCGTGCGCCTCCCAGAATGCGACGCTGCGCCGGTACGCCTCGCGGTCGAGCGGGACGCCGGAACCGCCTTCCGCCACGCCGAGGGCGTTGCGCATCATGGTGATCGGTACCATCGGGATCTCGGCGGGTTCCATGGTGTAGAGGCAGCCGACGATGCCCCAATCGGCATCGATCGGCGTGCCTTCCTTCGCCATCTGTGCGCGGTCGTAGAGGATCGGCACGAGGTAGCGCGCCACCGGCGGTTCGATGCCTTCGAACCATCGCACCAGCACCGGGAGTTCGTTGCGTGTACGGGCTTCATAGCTGCTGCGCAGGCGGTGCCGGTTGGCGTCGGTGATCGCCACCACCGAGCAGCGCGTGGAGGTCCAGTTGGCATGCACGTGCAGCCTGCAGAAGGGCGCGTAGCCTTCCAGCACCTGGAGTGGCGCCTCGGCGTTGAGGCGCTCCACGAACGCCTCGGGCGTCGTGTCCTGGATGGCGGTCAGGCGACGGTCGCGCGGAAACAGGCGCGCGCGGGCGAAGTCGGTCAATGCGATGGACATGGCGGGCGATGTTCGAAAGGGACAAGGACAGGCGGGCACATCGATGCGCCGTCAGTGTTCCTCGAAACCGTGCGCGAAGATCCCTTCCACCACCACCGCGTCGGCCACGCGCACGATGTCGTAGTCGGCATCGCCCGGCAGCTGGCCCGCCGCCCAGTACAGCTCCACCCGGCCGGCGCCATTGGGGAGCGCGAACGGTTCAACGTTGTTGAGGCCCGGACGATCGCTCTGCGCGCGCGGCGCGCTCCAGGCGCTGCCGTCGGCGGAATGGCTGGAATGGATCTGGAAGGCCCCCGCATCCACCCGCGCCCACAGCACGGCCCAGGTTCCGTCCGCGAGTGCCAGCGGCCAGGCATCATGGTTGTTGCCGCCGGCCACCAGGCGCACGGGGTCGGACCAATCGGCCAGGTCGTCGCTGCTCCGGGTCCAGATGGAAACCGGGTTCGAACCGGTCTGGTAGGCGAGCAGGAAACGTCCATCCGCTGCGCGCTGCGTCAGGCGCGGCAAGGCCGCGGCGGCAGGACTCACCTGCGTGCGCAAGGAGTCCCAACTGGCGCCCGCGTCCATCGAGCGCGCGACGTAGGCGGCTCCGCCCAGGCGATGGTAGGACAGCACCAGCGTGCCGTCGGCCGCACGGATTACCTGCGGGTTGATTTCCCCCGGCGAAGCCCAGCCAAGATCGATGGCACCCGCCGGGTGGAACGCCCGGCCGTCGTCCGACTCCGCGCGGTGGATGCGGAACCCGCCCGTCGCGTCGCTGAGGTGGAAGAGCTGGAAGCGGTCGGGAGCGGTCTGCACCAGGCTCGGGTGGCGCTCGTTGGCGGCGCTGGCCTGCACGGGTTCCGGTGCATCCCAGGTCTCGCCGCCGTCGTCCGAACGGGTGACCCAGAGGTCGCCGCTGAACGACGCATCCAGGCGCTCGAACACCGCGATGCGCACGGCGGGTTCCTCCCAGGGGCGGACCACCGCGGCCTGGTAGTCGTTGCCGCTGCCCGGAGCGATCGAGGTCTGGGCGTTCGCAAGGAACGAGGCAAGGAGCAACAGCGACGTGGTGAACGGCAGTGAGCGTGCTTTCATTCGTTCCTCCGGTTCCAGGGCACAGCGCACGGTGAAACCGCGAACCCGGATCATTGCGGCCGCAGGGCGGCGGCCTTTTTCTGCCGCGCCAGAATCGACGTGGCTTGCGCGGCGTGTGCTTCGAGCGGGGTCGGCCAGTCTCCGCTGGGCGAGCTTCTTCCTTGTACCTCAAGACGGCGGCAAACCCCATATGCTGGCGGACAACGGTATCGGCACGCGAGCATCTATCTCTTCATCCGCACATAAAGATATAGTTGCCCTCTCCATTGGACTGGCGACGCGCATGGCCTCCGTTCCGATTTCCTTCGAGTTCTTCCCGCCCAAGACCGACGAGCAGAAGGCAGCGCTCGAAACCGCGTTGCCGAAGCTGAAGGCGCGCCGGCCCGAGTACGTGAGCTGCACCTTCGGCGCCGGCGGGTCGACGCTCAGCTACACGCCGGAGACGATCCGCCATCTCAGGGCCGCGCACGCGCTGGACGCGGCGCCGCACCTGTCCTGCATGGGCGGCACGCGCGAGGAGATCCGCACGCTGCTGGCCGACTATCGCGCCCTCGGCTGCCGGCGCCTGGTTGCGCTGCGCGGCGACCTGCCCTCGGGTATGGCGAGCTACGGCGACTTCCGCTACGCCAGTGAGCTGGTGGCCTTCATCCGCGCGGAGCATGGCGCCCATTTCCATGTCGAGGTGGCCTGCTATCCCGAGTTCCACCCGCAGGCCGAGGATGCGCGCGCCGACCTCCGCCACTTCGCCGCCAAGGTGGCGGCCGGAGCGGACGGCGCGATCACGCAGTACTTCTACAATGCGGACGCCTATTTCCAGTTCGTGGACGCGGTGCGCCGGCTCGGCATTGAGGTGCCGATCGTGCCGGGCATCATGCCGATCTCGAACTTCACCCAGTTGCGCCGCTTCTCGGACATGTGCGGTGCGGAAATCCCGCGCTGGCTGGCGCGGCGCCTGGGCGCCTTCGGCGACGACGTGGATTCGATCCGCGAATTCGCCGCCGACGTGGTGGCGGCCCTGTGCCAGCGGCTGGTGGACGGCGGCGCGCCGGGGTTGCACTTCTACACGCTGAACCGGGCGCGCGCGACGCTGGCGGTGCTGGACCGTGCGGCGCTGTGACCACGTCGCCTGCCGGCGCGCATGCGGCATCTTCACGACCGCGCTCGCGACAGCGCTTGTCGCCTGCGTGTTGCCGGGCTTTTCCAGGGCCGCTGCCGACGAGGGCCAGCGCGTGCACCGCTGCGTCGGCGCGAACGGCGAGATCGTGTTCTCGGGGCTGCCCTGCTCGGAGCCACGATCGGGCTACGCCGCGCCGCCTATGTCCACGGGCATTCCCGCGGCGCCCATCACCAGCTGCCCCGTCGACCGCGATGAACTGGGCCGCCGGCTGGAGGTGGCCGTGGCCCGCCAGGATGCCAATGCCATCGCCGCGTTGCTGGACTGGCGCGGCGTGGGCGGGCGCGGTGCCGCCTCGCGCATGGCCGAGCTCGCGCGGCTGGTGAAGCTGCCGCTCCTCGGCATCGACCAGGAGGCCGACGCGGTGGCAGTGCGCACCGGCAGCGGCGGCAGTTACGCGGAGCTCCGCTTCGGCATCGAGGAGCGCGCGGCCTGCCTGTGGCTGGCGTGGTAAGCGGCGGCGTTATCATCGGCGTTTCCGCCGAGGACGAGCCGCCATGAGCCCGCAATATCCCGACCACATCTGGCACAACGGCGAGCTCAAGCGCTGGGAGGATGCGACCGTGCACGTGATGGCGCATTCGCTGCACTACGGCTCGTCGGTGTTCGAAGGCATCCGCAGCTACGACACGCCCGCCGGACCGGCGATCTTCCGCCTCACCGACCACCTGAAGCGCCTCTACCAGTCGGCGAAGATCTACGACATGGCGATCCCGTTCGATCTCGCCACGCTCGCCGCCGCCTGCCGCGAGGTGCTTGCGGTGAACGGGCTCGGCAAGGCCTACCTGCGTCCCCTCGCCTATCGCGGCCTCGGCGGCTTCGGGCTCGCCGCGGACACACCGATCGACGTCGCCATCGCGGCGTGGCCGATGGGCGCCTATCTTGGCCCCGACGTGCTGGAAAAGGGCATCGACGCCTGCGTTTCGAGCTGGCAGCGCTTCGCGCCGAACACCATTCCCGCCGGCGCCAAGGCCGGCGGCAATTACCTGTCCGGGCAGCTCATCGCCCGGGAGGCACGGCGCCTGGGCTTCGGCGAAGGCATCGCGCTGGCCTCGACGGGGCTGCTCAGCGAAGGCGCCGGCGAGAACATCTTCCTCGCCTTCGATGGCGCGCTGCACACGACCCCGGTCTCCGCCGCACTTCTCAACGGCATCACCCGCCACACGCTGATCACACTCGCGCGCGGGCACGGCATCGAGGTCGTCGAGCGCGACCTGCCGCGCGAATACCTTTACCTGTGCGACGAGCTTTTCATGTGCGGCACCGCCGCCGAGATCACGCCGATCCGCTCGGTGGACGGCAAGCCGGTCGGGTCAGGCCAGCCCGGACCGCTGACGCGGCGCATGCAGGCGCTCTTCTTCGGCCTCTTCGACGGACGCACCGAGGACGAGCATGGCTGGCTGGAAGCAGTCTGACCGCCCGCTGCCCCGGCGAGCCGCGCCCGCGTGCGCCGCCGGATCGAGCACGGGCGATCAACCCGACAGGTGAGGAACGGAGCGATGCGAGCCTTCGTACTTCGGGCCCGATCGACGCCCGTGGATGGCGCCAGCCTGCTGGCGTCGGTCGGCACCGGCGCGCACGGCGAAATCCTCGCGCACACGCTGATGAACGCGATCTATCTCGCGCAGTCGCATCGCGACGACGTGATCGTGCACCTCGTGCTCGAGCGCAGCCCGGACTACTCCCGGACCGTCACCTTCGATTCAAGGGAAATCGGGGATACCGGCGGATTCCACGAACAGGCCCTGCTCGGCACCATCGCGCGTGCCCTGGACGCATCGCGGGGCATGGGCAAGGAGGAGGCCCGGGCGGTGGAGCCCGGGGTCAGCGTGCGCACGGTGAGTTTCGAGAGGCTGGCGCAGGAGCTGGCTACGCGGTTCCAGCTCTTTGTCATGGACAGGAAAGGCACTCCGATTCGCGACCAGCCATTCACCCGCGCGCCCTGCTTCCTCCTCACCGACCATCTGCCGATGCCGAAGAAGGGCTTCAGCAGCCTCGAACGACTCGGCGCTGAAAGGATCAGTCTTGGCCGGCGCATGCTGTTCGCTTCGCAATGCGTGGTGCTGCTGCACCACGAGCTGGACTGCCGCGAACGCTGAACGATGTCCTGGCAATTGCAGGGGCGATGATTCGCCGTCCGCAGACGTTCTACCGCGCGTCGACCTGGCGCGCGGTCCGGAAATCCAGCGTCGCCGTCGCCCCGCCCTGCGGGCGCGGGGCAAGCGACACGTTCCATTCATAGAGCTCGCACAGGCGGCGCACGATGGCGAGGCCAAGGCCGCCGCCCTTGCCGACTTCGGTGCCGCGGACGCCGCGCTCGAAGAGCTTCTCGGCGTCTTCGGCGGCGATGCCGGGGCCGGTGTCCTCGACGGTGATGCGGCCGTGGCCGACGGTGATGATGACCTCGCCGGCAGGCGTGTACTTGAAGGCGTTGCCGATGAGGTTGGCGAGGGCGACCGAGACCACGGAGGAGGGCGCGGCGACGTCGAGCGGCTCCTCCACCTCCACCCGCACGTCGACGGGCTTGTTGGCGACGTGCGGGCGCTGCGCGTCGACCACCTGCTCGACCACGCGCGCCACGTCCGTGGTCTCGCCGTCGGTGGGCGCCTGGCGTTCGCGGCGCGACAGCAGCAGCAGCGCATCGATCAGTTCGGTGGACTGGCGTACCGCGCGCTCGATGCGCTTGAGCCGCTCGCGCGGCTTGTCGGCAAGGTCCGGCGAGACCTGCAGCAGCTCGGTGGTGCTGGCAATGACGGCCAGCGGCGTGCGCAGCTCATGGCTGACGTCGGCGTTGAACTCGCGGTCGCGCTGGACCATCTCGGTCAGCCGCGTGGAATAATCGTCGAGCGCGGCGGCGAGCTGGCCAACCTCGTCGTCGGCGAAGTGCGCCTTGAGGCGTTCCGGCCGGCCGCTGCGGCTCATCTCGCGCACGCGCCGGGCGAGGTCGGTGACCGGGCTCATGACGCGCGCGGACAGCCAGAAACCGATGACCAGCGAAAACACCGCGAAGACGAAGACAGCGGCCATCAGCACCGTCAGGAGCTGGCGTTCGCCGAGCTTCTGCGTGCTCACGTCGAAGCGCAGGAACGCCCAGTAGTCGCCGTCCTTGTACACCGCCAGCTTGTAGGGGCGGATCTTGCTGCCGCGGCCGATGTCCTCGATGTCGTAGACGCCGGTGGCATACTTCTGCCACGCGAAGGGCACGATCGCGGTCTTGTTCGGACGCACGATCAGCGCGTCATAGACCGACATGGTCCAGCGCGCATCGGGGTCGGGGTTGTCGCGCTTGAAGTCGACGAAGTTCTTCAGCTCGCGCTCCAGTGTGGTGTTGATGAGCTGGTCTTCCAGGCGCGTGCGCATGTACACCGTGGCCACGGCGAACAACGCCGTGAGGCTGAGCCCGAACAGCGCGAAGGAAATGATGATGCGGGAGCGCAGCCTACGTCGGTAGCGCATCCGGATCGACCATGCGGTAGCCGATGCCGTGGCGGGTCTGGATCAGCGGCTTGTCGAACGGCTTGTCGATGGCGGCGCGCAGCCCGTGGATGTGCACGCGCAGGGAATCGCTGTCGGGGAGTTCCTCGCCCCAGACGCGGGTTTCCAGTTCCTGGCGCGTGACGACCGACGGCGCCGCTTCCATCAGCGCCTGCAGCAGCTTGAGACCGATCGGATTCAACTGGATCTGCTTGCCGGCGCGACTGATGGTGAGGGTGTCGAGGTTGTAGGTGAGATCGGCCAGGGTCAGGATGCGGCTCTTGTTGCCCTTGCCGCGGCGGCCGAGCACTTCCAGGCGCACAGCCAGTTCCTGCAGCGCGAAGGGCTTGACCATGTAGTCGTCGGCGCCCGAATCGAAACCGGTCAGCTTGTTGTCGAGCGTGTCGCGCGCGGTCAGCATCAGCACCGGCGTGTCGCGGCGCGCTTCCTGGCGGAGCTTGCGGCAGACCTCCAGACCATCCATGCCGGGCAGGCCAAGGTCCAGCACGATCACGTCGAAATCGTTGACCACGGCCAGGTGCAGCCCGGTCACGCCATCGCCGGCGAAATCCACCACGTGGCCGCGATCGGCGAGGAAATCGCCGATGTTCGCGGCGATGTCGCTGTTGTCTTCGATGACCAGAATACGCATGGCGCGCCTTGTAACGCGGGATCCGCGACCTGCAAAGGCATGGGGCCGAGCGGCGCGGCTTCAAGCGGCAGGGCTGCGGCAGCCCAAGAAAATGGCCCAAGGAGGCGCCATTGGGGGAACGCACCTCGCTTGGGCCAAAAAGCTACTGCCCCGATACCGTAATCTGCCAGTCACGAGACCTGACTTTAGGAGTGTCGAGCAAACTACAGTGATCGGATGGTAGGTTCGGCTTGATTAAGTCACCGTTAAGTAGGCAGGAGCGTTCCGTTAAAGGAACCTTTGAGCGAATGGTCGTCGGCGAACGCTGGAATGACAAGGCTCATCGGCCGGGCGAGCTCGAGAATGCGTCCAGCCAAGCACGGCTGGATCGCCGACGTGGCGCCCGACACCGCATCAGCTTCCCGCACTTCCCGCCCTGCCGGGCAGTGCTGCCGCCGCCGTGGCGTTGCCGGCCGGGGCCGCCTCGCTTTCGGTGCGGCGGCACAGCATCGAGCCTGTCACCCGGCCACAACTACCCTGAGAGTCGTCCAGCGCCTGGCCGGGCATTGAGAACACGAAGGTCTGGCGATAACTCGCGCCCGGCACCACCGAAGCGGGATCGAAGCGCCATTTGCCCAGCGCGCGCTCGGCCGCGCGGGCGTAGGCACGATTGCGCGGGGCGGCGAGAACCTCGATGTTGTCCACCGCCCCGTTTGCTGCCACGCCGAACCTGAGTTCCACGCGCTCCGCCACCGCCGAGTGCGCGGCGGCGGGGTATTCCGGCTGGATTACGCGGGTGGCCACCGGCCGCGCCATCGCGGGAGCTGCGCGAGCAGGTGCATCCACCGCGACGGGTTCACGCTCGGCCGTTTCGGGAGCGGCCAGGTGCCCGGCAAGGTCGAAGGCCGGCGACGCGTGCGGGGCTTTGGTGAATCCCTCCGTCGGAGCCGGCGCGCGCTGGCCTTCCGCGGCGTCGGCCGAGCCATCTGCCGGTGGCGCAGGAGCCTGCGCACGCAGGGTGGCCGGTGCGTCTGCCATCGGCCCCTCCTGCGTGGACTCGACGCGCGCGGCGGCAACGGGTTCGATCGGCGCCAGCTTCGCAGGAACGAGGTCGACCGGCGGCGCCAGCACTGGCATGTCCACCGGTTCGTACCAGGCCAGGGGCGCGTCGACGGATGCAGGCTCTGCCCGTTCCATGCGCGCCCACCCGCCGATCGCAAGGACGCCAAGCAGCACCGCGACGGCCAGCAGCATGCGGCGCGGCAATGGGCTGGCATCCTCCGGCGGGGCCACGCCCACGATGCGCCGCACGCGTTCCAGCAGCGCGCCGCCGTTGGCGGCGAGCGCCAGGCGCGGTGGTGGCTGGCGCAGCTCCTCGAGCTCCGCCAGCACGCGCGCGTAGACCCGCGGCTCTCCATCCATGCGGGCCAAGACCAGGAGATCGCAGCAGATCTCCCGTTCCGCACGCACGTCGCGAGCGATCCAGTGCACTACCGGGTGGTAGAAGAACAGGGTCTCCACCATCGCCTGCAGGAGATTGACCAGATGGTCGCGCCGGCACAGGTGGCCGAGTTCGTGGGCGAGGATGAGCTCCAGCTGCGCCGCCGGGAAGCGCAGCGCCACAGCGGCCGGGACGAGGATGACCGGCCGCAGCCAGCCGATCAGGGTCGGTGTTTCGATGACCTGGCTGACCAGCAGGCGCACCGGACCGGCATGGCCGAAGCGGGCCAGCAGCGCGTCGAGCATCGCCTGCAAGCGGCGGTCGGCGCAGGCGAGGCGATGCACCGTCCGCTTCAGTTCCAGCCACTGCAGCCAGGAACGCAGTGCGACCAGCATGACCCCGGCCAGCCAGAGCGCGACCGTCCACTCGGCCAGGCTGCTGGCGGCGCCCATGCTGGCCAGGCTCCATGGCGTCGCCTGGCTGGCGGCCACCTCGACTCCTGTTGCCGCGACGAGCGGCACGGACTCGCTCCCGCCGAGGAGCAGAAGGAACGTGCATGCCGGAACCAGCGCCAGCGCGCCCATGGCGAGCAGCCCCAATGCGTAGCGCAGATGGCTCCGGGTCCTCGGAACAAGGCCGCGTACGGCGGCGTAGAGGAGTGCAACCGCACAGCCCTGCCAGAGGAAATGGATAAGTGTCCAGGCCAGCGCGTCGAGCGCCGCCGCCGGGAAGTCGGCCATCACGTCTGCTCCTCGTCGAGCCGGTCGAGCAGGGCCCGGATCTGGTCGAGTTCCTCCCGGGTCGCCTCCGGCCGTCCGCCCAGCACCTGCAGCACGAGCTGCGAGGGCGAGCCGTCGAATACGCGCTGCACCAGGTCGGAGAGGAAGCGCTTCTGCGTACGCTGCTTGTTGACCGCGGCCCGGAAGACGTGGGCACGCTGGGCGTCGTCGCGTTCGACCAGGCCCTTGCCGTGCATGATCTGCAACAGTTTCAGCGCCGTGGTGTAGCCGCCGCCCTCGTCGCGGTACAGCGCTTCGTAGACCTCGCGCACCGTCGCCGAGCCGCGATCCCAGAGCACATGGAGAATGGCCAGTTCGGACTCGGTGGGTTTGGACATCTGCCCGCTCATTCCCGTGCACGCATCATGTGGAAGCCCTTGGCAACGACCCGGATCAATCGCCCGGGGGCATCGTGGCCGCACCCTTCATGAGTTGATCCTGAAAGGCCTTCTGGGAATTCCTGCGGATCGTGTCCCGCTCGCTCTGCGTGATGCATACCTTCTCCTTGAACTTGGTACCGGTTCGCGGCTCCATCGTGCAGATGAGCCGGTTGCCGTCGTTCTTGGTGAGCACCGCGTTGATGCGCTCCTGCGCATTGATGAGGTCGACCTGCTGCTGGTCATTGAGCTTTGCCGGCGAATCCTTCGCGTCTAGCAGTGCTTCGATCTGGTCGAGATCGGCCTCCACCGCCTTGCGATCATCGACACTGATTGCGCCGTACCGGCCGTCGCTGCCCATTTCCTTTCTCACCTCCGCGGCTTGGGCCTCGAAATCGGCCCCGCTGTTCGCGTCGAAAGACCATGTTTTCGGCCGCGTCCTGCCATCGGCGCTATTGGGCAGAACGGACCCAAGGGTGATGGCGACCGCAACGAGCAGGATTGTGATCAGACGTGGCATACGGATTTCCTCGATGAAATTTGGATTCCCTCCCGAGGGAGGTCACGGCCTTGATGCGGGAGGGAGCAGGCCTTGGGGTGGAAGCGGCGCATCTACGAAGTCGGACGTAAGATACGGCTCCACCCGGCGCGTGTCAACGACCATCTTCGTACTTTGGCCCTCGCCGGCGCGCGCGCCGGTCGCCGCGCGAGGCGCCCGGGATGGCGAGGCCTTCCACGTATTCGATGATCGCGCCGGCCACATCCACTCCGCTGGCCTGCTCGATGCCTTCCAGGCCCGGCGAGGAGTTGACCTCGAGCACCAGCGGGCCGCGGCTCGATGCCAGGAGATCGACGCCCGCGATGCCGAGACCCATGACCCGCGCGGCGCGCACCGCGACCTCGGCTTCGCGCGCGGTCGCCTCGACCGCGGTGGCGGTGCCGCCGCCGTGGAGGTTGGCGCGGAAATCCCCATCCGGCGCTTGCCGCCGCATCGCGGCGACGACGCGTTCGCCGACCACGAAGCAGCGCAGATCCGCGCCCTCGGCCTCGGCGATGAACTCCTGCACGAGGAAGTTCGCGTAGAGGCTGCGGAAGGCCTCGATCATGCCCTGCCCCGCCGCGCGCCGTTCCGCCAGCAGCACGCCCTGCCCCTGCGCGCCCTCGTTGAGCTTGATCACGTGGGGCGGCTCGCCGAGCAGGTCGAGCAGGTCGCGGGTATCATCGGGGTTGTCGCCGAACACCGTGGCCGGCAGGTCGATGCCCTCGCGGGCGAGGAGCTGCAGTGCGCGCAGCTTGTCGCGCGCGCGCAGGATCGCGTCCGAGCCGTTGGCAGTGGCCACGCCCATCATCTCGAACTGGCGCACCACGGCGGTGCCGTAGAAGGAAATCGATGCGCCGATGCGCGGGATGAGCGCGTGCACCCCACGCAGCTCCCGGCCCTTGTAGTGCACCTGGAAGCGATTGGCGGCGATCCGCATGTAGCAGCGCAGGGGATCGAGCACGCGCACGCTGTGCCCGCGCGCACGCGCCGCTTCCACCAGGCGCGCGGTCGAAAAGAGCCGCGCATTGCGCGACAGGATGGCGATCTTCATCGGTGTCGTCCGGCCGCTGGCACCCGGACGGGGAGGAGGCCTGGAGCGGGTGAAGGGAATCGAACCCTCGTCGTAAGCTTGGGAAGCTTCTGCTCTGCCATTGAGCTACACCCGCGGGGAGCGACAGATTAGCGGGCACGCCGATGGCCCACAAGGCGCCGCCGGGCGGCTGTTGCAAACGATTGTGCGGCAACGTAAAAGCTCGCAAAGCCGGGCTGATGGAAGGCCCTCATTCAGCGTTCATGCGCACATCATGCCATCGCGGGACCGCCCCTGGGCGACGACGCGCCGGGATGATCCCGGCGCCCCCGAATGCCCGCAGGAGAACCATTCGATGTCCATTGCAAAGCATCTTCGCAACCCCCGCCTCTGGTGCGCCGCTGCGTTGATACTCGTGCTCGGCACGTGGGCCGGCCAGGCGCTTGCCCAGACGACGGGCGATCCGCCGGAGCGCGTCGCCCGCATCAGCTATCTCGGCGGCAACGTGAGCTTCCAGCCCGCCGGCGCCGACCAGTGGGTGGAGGCCTCGCTCAATCGTCCCATGGTGACCGGCGATCGCGTCTACACCGATCGCGATTCGCGCGTCGAGTTCGAACTCGGCGGCGCGACCGTGCGCCTCGACGCCAGCAGCACCTTCGACCTTCTGAACCTCGACGACGCCTTCGCGCAGATCGAGCTGACCGGCGGGGTGATGAACCTCGACGTGCGTAGGCTCGGCGAAGGGCAGACCTACGAGATCGACACGCCGACGCTCGCCTTCGTCGTGCGCCAGCCCGGCAACTACCGCATCGACATCGCGCCCTCCGGCGATTCGTCGATGGTGACCGTGTTCGACGGCAGCGGCGATGTCTACGGCGAGAACAACGCCAGCTACAACGTGCGCGCCGGCAACAGCTATCGCTTCTACGATTCCGCGCTGCGCGATTACGAGGTTCTCGACATTCCGCGCAACGATCCCTTCGACCGCTGGTGCGCCGAGCGCGGCCGCCGCTATCAGAACGCCGTGTCGAGCCGCTACGTGCCGGAGACGATGATCGGCTACGCCGACCTCGATGCCTACGGCAGCTGGAGTACCGTGCCCGATTACGGCGCGGTGTGGTATCCGACGCGGGTCGACGCCGGCTGGGCGCCCTATCGCAGCGGCCACTGGTCGTGGATCGATCCCTGGGGCTGGACCTGGATCGATACCGCTCCGTGGGGCTTCGCGCCTTTCCATTACGGCCGCTGGGCTTACGTCGGCAATCGCTGGGGCTGGTGCCCGGGGCCACGCGTCGGCGTCGCCGTCTACGCGCCGGCGATGGTCGCCTTTGTCGGCGGCGGCTGGGGCAGCAGCATCTCGATCGGGGTCGGCGGCGGACCGGTCGGCTGGTTCCCGCTCGGCCCGCGCGACGTCTACGTGCCGTGGTACCGCACCTCGCGCAACTACTTCGTCAACGTCAACGTGCGCAACACCACCATCATCAACAACACCTACATCACCAACGTCTACAACGACTACTCGCGCGGGCGCCCGCTGACCAACGTCAACTATGCCTACCGCACGTCGGCCGCCGCCGTCACCGCGGTGCCGCGCGACGTGTTCACCGGCTCGCGCCCGGTGCTGCAGTCGCGGGTGCGCGTCGACCAGGCGGCGCTGCGGAACACCACCGTGGCGACGCGCCTCGACGTGGCCCCGGTGCGCTCGAGCATCGTGCCCAGCACCGGCCGCGCCCGTGCCACGCCTCCCAGCGCCGTCGCCAATCGCAACGTGATCGCACGCACGGCGCCGCCTCCCCGCGCGGCCCCGGTCGATACCCGCCTGCAGGCGATCCAGCGCAACCAGTCGCAGCCGCTGCAGCGCACCCAGCTGCGCGAGCTTTCGACCGCCAGCCGCGCCGCACCCGGCGCCGCGGCGCCGGCCCGACAGCGCGTGCAGGTGGTCGGCAAGGAGGCGCCGGCGCGACCGGCGCCGCTGCCGGCGCGCGCCACGCCGCAACGGGGCGCGACGCCGTCGCCGAACACGCCTGCACGCGGCGAGGCCGCGCCGGGCCGTGCGGCGCCCACGCGCACCCCGGCCCCCGCGAGCCGTGCGGCACCGGAACGGGCAGCCCCGAACCGGAGCACGCCGGTCGAGGGCACCACCCGTGGCAACGCGCCGACACCGGCGCGTGGTGGCGGGAACGAAGCCCTGCGCCCCCGGGCGCTTCCCTCATCGCGGTTCGCGCCGCCCCGCGGCGGTGAAAGCCGCACCGCTCCCGCGCAGCGCGGCGAAGGCAATCGCCAACCGGCCTCACAGCCACGGCCGGCGTCGCAGCCCCGGCCGGCAACGCAGCGGAACGCGCCCGCGCAGCCGGCCCCGCGGCCGGTGGAGCGGGCCCAACCGGCACCGCGCAGCCAACCCGCGCCGGTGACCCGCACGCCGGCGAGGAACGAACCGGCGCCGCGTTCGGTCTCGCCACCCCCGCAGCGTAGCGTGACCCCTGTGCAGCGCCAGCCGGCGCAGCCGCAGCGCATCGAGCGCAGTGCGCCGCAACGCAGTGCGCCGCAGCCCGCACCGCAGCGCGCCGCACCACAACCCGCGCCACAGCGGGCGGCGCCCCAGCCGCAGCGCGCGGCACCTCGGCCTGCACCCCAGCGCAGTGCTCCGGTAGCCGCGCCGCAGCGCTCGGCACCGCAGCCACAGCGGGCGCAGCCGCCGGCACAGCGGACCCAGCCCGCACCACGGGCACAGCCGAGCCGCGAGCAGCCGCCGGCGCGCAACACTCGCGACGATCGCGACAGGGATCACCGACGCTGAGATGCGCGTCCCCCCAGAACCACGCTCCCGCCCCGGGAGCGTGGTTTTTTCCGCCGGCTGCAGGAATGGACAGCGGTTGCCCACACCAGCTCCGAGGGCCGATTGACCAGTGATGGCCGCCGAGACGCGCAGGGGTGGCGGCAGTGCCCACCTCCGTGATGACGGGTCCAACCGGATGAGTTCCTCTTTTCCCCGAGGACGGCTCGAGGTGCGGGTCGGCGGGACATGCACCGGTGCCTCGCGTCAAACGCCCAACACCCATCGACACGAACCCCCGCCCCCGAGCCGGGGCGCAGGCTGAACTTCGACGCCAACCCGGTACTCCGACGAGCATGGGAGGCACCATTGCCTCGTCATCGGCTTCAATCACGGGCATCATTGAACGTTGCAGATCGCAGTGGGTTTCCGGCGAAACCAGCGCGGTCGTTCGCCGCGGGCAGCCCGCCCGCTCCCGATCCGGACAAACAGAACGAGAAGCATGGAAGATCGCGGCATCCACCAGCGGCCGATCCGCAGTTTCGTCCTGCGGCAGGGCCGCTTCACCCCGGCCCAGCAGCGCGCCTTCAATGAGCATTGGGCGCGCTACGGCATCGATTACGCTGGCCACGGACGCGACTTCGACGCCCTGTTCGGCCGCCGCGCGATGCGGGTGCTGGAAATCGGCTTCGGCAACGGCGAGCAGCTCGTGCATTCCGCGCAGGCGGAGGCCGGCCGCGATTTCATCGGCGTGGAGGTGCACCGTCCGGGTGTCGGGCGACTCCTGAACGCGCTCGCCGAGCGCGACATCACCAACGTGCGCGTGTATGCACACGACGCCGTCGAGGTGCTGCGCCACGAGATTGCTCCCGGCGACTTGGACGAGGTGCGCATCTATTTTCCCGATCCCTGGCACAAGAAGCGCCACCACAAGCGGCGCCTGGTGCAGCCGGAGTTCCTCGCGCTGCTGGCCGCACGCGTGCGAAGTGGCGGCCGGCTGCATCTTGCGACCGACTGGCAGGGTTATGCGGAGCACATTCAGGACATCCTCGCGGCCGCGGCGGCATGGCGGATCGATCCGGCCCATGCCGATCCGGCGCAGCGCCCGGCGTGGCGCGCCGAAACCCATTTCGAGCGGCGCGGGCTGCGTCTTGGACACCGCGTCCAGGATTTCGTATATGAACGGGTCGGCGATGAGCCGACGCCCGCGCCTCCCCGCAGCACGCCTGATCGACGCCAAGGTCCCGACGAACCCGCCCGATGGATGCCGGCCTGACCCTCACCACCAATATGGCGCTCGTGTTCGGCCTGCTCGGCTTCACCGTGCTGATGCTGGTGCTCGAATGGATCCGTGCCGACGTGGTCGCGCTGCTGGTGATCGTGACCATCGGCGTGACCCGCCTGCTGCCGATCGAGCAGCTCTTCCAGGGCTTCGCCGGCAACGCGGTCATGTCGCTGATCGCGGTGATGATCATGGGCGCGGGGCTCGATCGCACCGGCGTGCTCGGCAAGGCCGCCGCGCTCATCCTGCGCTTGGCGGGGGGCGTGGAGGCGCGGGTCTCCTTCTACGTCAACGCGATGGTCGGCGCGATGTCCTCGGTGATCCAGAGCCAGGCGCTGTCGGCGCTGTTCCTGCCGGTGGTCAGCCGCGTCAGCGCGCGCACCGGCATTCCCCTCAAGCGCCTGTTGCTGCCGATGGCCTGCGCCATCCTCTGCGGCACCAACATGACGATGATCTCCAATTCGCCGCTGATCCTCCTCAACGACCTGATCAGCAGCACCAATCGCAACCTGCCGCCGGGCGCGCAGACGATCGAGCCGTTCTCGCTGTTCGCGGTGGCGCCGATCGGCATCCCGCTGCTGATCGCCGGCCTCGCCTACCTCGCCTTCTTCACGCGCCGGCTGCTGCCGGACGAGGAGGATCGGCAGAAGGTCACGCCGGGGCGCACCGAGACCTACTTCGCGGAAACCTATGGCATCGACGGCGAGGTGGTGGAACTCCTGGTCACCGCCGACAGCCCGCTGGTCGGCATGAGCATCGGCGAGGTCGAGCAGCTCCGCCAGGCGCCGCTGATCCTCGCCCTCAAGAGCGGCAACGAGTCCCGCGTCGCACCGCCCGGCGACCAGATGATCTGGGTCGGCAGCGTGCTCGGCGTGCTCGGCAAGCGCGAGGCGATCGCCGATTTCGCCAACACCCAGCTGTGCCAGGTGCAGGCGCGCATGCGCAACTTCACCGAGTTGTTCAACCCGACCCGCGCCGGCATTTCCGAGGTGGTGGTTTCGCCCAGTTCGCGCTGGATCAAGAAAACCATCGGCGACCTGCGCCTGCGCAAGACCTTCGGCATCTCGGTGCTGGCGGTGAACCGCGGCGAGCAGGTGTTCCGCGAGGACCTGCGCACGGTGGAACTGCGCGCCGGCGATACCCTGGTGCTGCACAGCATGTGGCGCGATCTCGCACAGACCGCGCGTACCAAGGACATCGTGGTGGTCACCGACTACCCCAAGGAGGAGCAGCGCCCGAGCAAGATCTGGCACGCGGTGGCGTTCTTTGGCCTGGCCATGGGCCTGGGTCTGTTCACCAACCTGTCGCTGGCGGTGGCGATGCTGATCGGCGCGGTCGGCATGCTGCTCACCGGCGTGCTCGACATGGACGAGGCGTATGGCGCCATCAACTGGAAGACCATCTTCACCCTGGCCTGCCTGATCCCGCTCGGCTGGGCCATGGACTCGACCGGCGCGGCGGCCTGGATCGCGCAGGAAGTCCTGCGCTACCTCGGCGCCTGGCCACAATGGGGCATGCAGGTGGTGATCGCGGTGATCGCGCTGACGCTGGCCCAGGTGGTGTCCAATGTGGGTGCGGCGGTGATGATGGTGCCGATGGCAATCAACATCGCGCTCGCTTCCGGCGCCAATCCGGCCGTCTATGCGTTGATCGTCGCCGTGTCCACGTCCAACGTCTTCATTATCCCGAGCGCCAATCCGGTGATGATGATCATCGCCGGACCCGGCGGCTACACCGCGCGGGATTTCGTACGCGTTGGCGTACCGCTGACCGTGCTCATGCTGGTCGTGATGCTGGTGGCGGTGAACCTGGTGTTTGGGCGGTAGAGCCGGGAATCAGGAGTGGGGATTGGAGTGCGTCGCACCCCCGGTCGATCGCGGAACCGATATGCCGTCGGGCAGCAGGCAGCCCGGACGAAGCGGAAGCCCTGCTTCGCCGCGCGCAACAGGGCAATGACGACCTGCTTCAACGAATCCCCAGTCCCGAATCCCCAATCCCGGCACCAACCAGCCGCACGTCCCCGTCCACCACTTCGATCGGCACCGCGACGAGGCCGCTGCGGGCTGGGCCGCCACAGCATTCGCCGCCTTCGACCGCGAAGGTGGCGCCATGCACGGCGCACATGATGCGACCGTCGCGGACCATGAAGCGGCCCGGCGCATAATCGAGGTTGCGGCCCGCGTGCGGGCACTCGTTATAATAGGCGAAGACCCGTCGGCCCTGCCGCAGGAGGATGATGTCGGCGCCACCGGCGGCGGCGTCCAGCGTGAGGCCGATGGCGTCGCCGTCGGGGATCTCGTCGATCCGGCACAGGGTCTGGGTCATGGTCGGGAAGGCGTTCAGGCACTTGCGGGCGCGGCGCGGTGCCCCAAACATTGACGGGCCCGGCTTGCGTTGTCGGATTCTTGCATACGGAGAGCGGCAGATGTTCCAGACCATGTTCCAGCTTCCGCGGCCACGCCATCCGCTCGCGCGGTTCGCGCTGGCCGTGGTCGGCGCGGGCCTGCTGCTGCTGATGGCGATGTTCGGCATGATCCTGTTCGCCGCGGTGGCGCTCGGCGGCGCGCTGTGGCTGCTGGTCGCTCGGCTGCGCGGCTCGTTGCCCCGTCGGCCGCGGGCCGGGCGCGTGGATCGGCCGGCGGGCATCATCGAAGGCGAGTTCCGGGTCCTGCGCGATCACGACGGTCCCGCCTGAGTCCTCCCAAGCTGCCTCCCGGCACGACGTGTGCCGCCGCCCGCACCGACCCAGCAGGTCCGCCGATGAAGGCGCCCAGCGTTCCGACCGGATCCGATCCGGCGCTCCCTTCCACACGGCGGCTGCTGGTGCCGCTGGCGCTGCTCGCGCTGTACTTCATCTGGGGCTCGACCTATTTCGCGATCCGCGTCGGGCTGGAGAGCTGGCCACCCTTCCTCATGGCAGCGCTGCGCTTCCTGTACGCGGGCGCGGCGCTGTATGCCTTCCTGCGCTGGCGCGGCATGGCCGCGCCGACCCGCAGCCAGTGGCTGAATTCGACCGTCACCGGAACCCTGCTGCTCGGGCTCGGCAATGGCCTGGTCTGCTTCGCGGAGCAGACCGTCGCCTCGGGGCTGGCCGCCGTCACGGTCGCCAGCATGCCGCTGTTCGCGGCGGTGTTCGGCGGCCTCTACGGCCAGTGGCCGGCGCGCCGCGAGTGGGTCGGCCTGGCGATCGGCTTCGCGGGCGTGGTGCTGCTCAACCTCGGCGGCAGCATCGGTGGCACGCCGCTCGGGGCGCTGGCGCTGCTGGCCGCCGCCGCATCATGGGCCTTCGGATCGATCTGGAGCCGCCGCCGCGACATGCCCCCGGCAGCGATGAATACCGCGGCGCAGATGCTGACCGGCGGCGCGGTGCTGCTCGCCTTCTCGCTGCTGGTCGGCGAGCGCTGGCCGGAGGCGCCAGCGCTGTCGGCGAACCTGGCCATCGCCTACCTCGCGATCGCCGGCTCGCTGGTCGCCTTCAGCGCCTACCTCTACCTCCTCAATGCCGTGCGCCCGGCACTCGCGACCAGCTACGCCTACGTGAATCCGCCGGTGGCGGTGCTGATCGGCGCACTGCTCGGCGGCGAGGCCGTACATGCGCTCGACATCGCCGCGATGGCCATCATCCTGGGCGGCGTCGCATTGATCGCCCTGGGGCGTACCCGGCGCGCCTGAAGCCGGGCGCGGGACGGCAGCACTTACGCTGCTAGAATCGCCGGTTCCGCGCCATTCCGGTCCCGCCATGCGCCTGTCCCGCTTTCACCTTGCCACCGTCAAGGAAATTCCCGCCGACGCCGAAATCGCCAGCCACCAGTTGATGGTGCGAAGCGGCATGATCCGCAAGCTGGCGGCCGGCATTTATACCTGGTCGCCGCTCGGCCTGCGCGTGCTGTCGCGGGTGGAACGGGTGGTGCGCGAGGAAATGAATCGCGCCGGCGCGGTCGAACTCCTGATGCCCTCGGTGCAGCCGCGCGAGCTGTGGGAAGAGACCGGCCGCTGGGAGAAGTTCGGCGGGCAGCTCCTCAAGATCCGCGATCGCAAGGAGGCGGAGTACTGCTACGGGCCGACGCATGAGGAAGTGATTACCGACTTCGCGCGCCAGGAGCTCAAGAGCTACAAGCAGCTGCCGGTCACCTTCTACCAGATCCAGACCAAGTTCCGGGACGAGATCCGGCCGCGCTTCGGCGTGATGCGCGCGCGCGAGTTCCTGATGAAGGACGCCTACTCCTTCCATCTCGATGCGGAAGGACTCGCCGCCGAATACCGCAACATGTACGACGCCTACACGCGCATCTTCTCGCGGCTGGGGCTTGACTTCCGCGCGGTGCAGGCCGATACCGGCGCGATCGGCGGCAATGCCAGCCACGAATTCCAGGTGCTGGCGGATTCGGGCGAGGATCAGATCGCGTTTTCCGATGCCTCCGATTACGCCGCCAACGTCGAAATGGCGGAAGCCGTGGCGCCGGCCGACCCGCGCCCGGCGCCATCGGAGAACCTGGAGCGCGTTGCCACGCCGACGCAGCGCAGCATCGAGGACGTGGCGGCGTTCCTCGGACTCGCCCCGCAAGCCTGCCTCAAGACCATGCTGGTGCGCGGCAGCGAGGGCCTGGTGGCGCTGTGCGTGCGTGGCGACCACGAGCTCAATGACGTCAAGGTGGCCAAGCTGCCTGAACTTCCGGGCGTGATGGAACTGGCCGACGAGACCGCGATCCTCGCCGCCACCGGTGCGCCGCCGGGCTTCATCGGCCCGGTTGGCCTGCCCGAATCGATTCCCGTGATCGTGGACCGGAGCGCCGCCGCGATGGCGGACTTCGTCTGTGGTGGCAACCAGGACGGCAGCCACTGGCGGGGCGCGAACTGGGATCGCGATGCGCGCCTGACGCGCGTGGCGGACCTGCGCAAGGTGGTGGAAGGCGACGCCTCGCCCGATGGCAACGGCCATCTGCACGTCGCGCGCGGCATCGAGGTCGGACACGTCTTCCAGCTCGGCGCGCGCTATGCCGAAGCCATGCACGCAACCGTGCTCGACGACAGTGGCAAGGCGCGCGTGATGCAGATGGGCTGCTACGGGATCGGCGTCAGCCGCATCGTCGCCGCCGCCATCGAGCAGAACCACGACGAAGCGGGCATCATCTGGCCGGAACCGATGGCGCCCTGGCAGGTTGCCATTTGCCCGATCAACCCGAAGCACGATGCGAAGGTGACGGCAGCGGCGGAGGCGCTCCACGCGGAGCTGCAATCGCAAGGCCTGGAGGTGCTGCTCGATGACCGCGGATTGCGGCCGGGACCGATGTTCGCCGACATCGAGCTGATCGGCATTCCGCATCGCATCGTGATCAGTGAACGCGGCCTCGCCGCGGGCACCTTCGAGTACCGGCGGCGCGGCGAAAGCGAGAACCGCACCCTGGATCGCGCGGAGCTTTTGCGCGTCTTCCGCTGAGCGCGTGACTGCGGGACAGGTCATGTCCTTTGCCATTCCCCGCATTCCATCCGCGATCCATCGCCATGCGGAATGACGCTCCACGCTGCGTCGATTGGGGCCGCGCAGCGCACGGCGCCGCGGCTCGAATAAGAAGTTCCTGAATGGAGCCTCGTAAAGCCACGCATGTGCCAAATGGCACGCGTGATCGCGTGCGTTTCTTATTGTAGTATTCGCGGCACTGATTGGAGCCTGGATCGGCATATGGAAGTGTCCCATGCGGGTCGAAGGCGGAGGAATTGAACGAGCGGCCACGCCGCGATGTCGATTGCCCGGCTGGCCAGGATCGACCCGAATCCAGGCACGGTAGAGTCGCGGCATCGGATCGCCGCCGGAAGTGACATCTTTCAGTCGTTCGTGCCGCAACCCGGTGCGATTCATCCATGACATGCAAGAGGTAAAGACATATGGCAGTCGATCTGAAGTCCATGAACCACAACCAGCTTGGCGATCTCATTGAGCGGGCGAAGGCGCGTCAGGAAGAACTGGTCAAGGAAAAGGCCGCCAAGCTCCGCGAGAAGATCAATGCGATGGTCAGGGCCGAAGGCTTCGGTCTCGACGAAGTGCTGGGCCGCTCCGCTCCGCGCGGCAAGACCCGCGGCAAGGCCAAGGCCAAGTTCCGCAATCCCGACGACCCGAACCAGACCTGGAGCGGCCGCGGCAAGCGCCCGAACTGGTTCCACGCCGCGCTGGCCTCCGGCAAGAGCGAGAACGACCTGCTGATCGGCTGAGCGCCGGGCAGTCGCCGCCCCCCAGGGACGCCGGCCCCGTGGCCGGCGTCCTGCGGTGGGCGTCTGGCGGCCTTCGGACGCTTCGCCGATAATCCCCGCTCGCGAGGCGCACGGATTCCTTTCCCCGCGCGCCGACGGACAGTCGCGCAGCAAGACGATCGGGGAGCCAATGAACAAGCCCATCTGGGAGCCGGGGAGCGAGCGCGTCGAACGCGCCAACATGAGCCGCTTCATCCGTTTCGTGCGTGAAAGCGCCGGCAACGACGACATCAGCGGCTACGAACAGCTCTACGAGTTCTCGACCCGCTGCCCGGACAGGTTCTGGCCCCTGGTATGGGAATTCTGCGGCATCCGCGCGAGCGGCGAGCACACGCCCGTGCTGGTCGACGGCGACAGGATGCCGGGCGCGCGCTGGTTTCCCGGCGTGCGCCTCAATTTCGCGCAGAACCTCCTGCGCTACCGGGATGATCGCACCGCGATCGTGTTCCGCAACGAATGGGGCCACCGGCGCGAGCTCTCCTATGCCGAACTCCATGCCGAGGTCGGCCGGCTCGCCCATGCGCTGAAGGAAGCCGGTGTCGGCGTCGGCGATCGCGTCGCCGGCTTCATGCCGAACATCCCGGAGACCGTCATCGCGATGCTGGCGACCACATCGCTCGGCGCGGTCTGGTCCTCGTGCTCACCCGACTTCGGCATCCGTGGCGTGGTCGACCGCTTCGGCCAGATCGAGCCGAAGGTCCTGTTTACCGCCGACCGTTACGGCTACGGCGGCAAGCGCTTCGATTGCCTCGAGAAGATCCGCGGCGTGCTCGGTGAAATGCCGAGCGTCGAGCGCCTGGTGGTGGTGCCCTACAGCGGCGAGCCGCTCGATCTCGGGGGCCTGCCGAACGCCATCGCCTGGCCCGACTTCACCGGCAGCGGCGAGCACGCCATCGCCTTCGAGGCGCTGCCATTCGACCACCCCGTCTACATCATGTATTCGTCCGGCACCACTGGCGTCCCCAAGTGCATCGTGCACGGCGCCGGCGGCACGCTGATCCAGCACCTCAAGGAACTGGTGCTGCACACGGACGTGAAGCGCGAGGATCGCCTCTTCTACTACACCACCTGTGGCTGGATGATGTGGAACTGGCTGGTATCCGGGCTCGCCGTCGGCGCCACGCTGGTGCTCTACGACGGCTCGCCCTCGCATCCGGACGGCAACGCCCTCTGGCACCTCGCCGACGAGGTCGGCATCAGCATCTTCGGCACCAGCGCGAAGTGGCTGAGCGCGATCGAGAAGGCAGGGATCAAGCCGCGCGAATCGCACAAGCTGCTGCACCTCAAGACGATTCTTTCCACCGGCTCGCCGCTGTCGCCGGAGAGCTACGACTACGTCTACCGCGACATCAAGGAGCGCGTGCTGCTGGCCTCGATTTCCGGCGGCACCGACATCGTCTCCTGCTTCGCCCTCGGCAATCCGCTGCTGCCGGTGTACCGCGGCGAGCTGCAATGCCGGGGCCTCGGCATGAAGGTCGAGATCCTCGACGACGCCGGCAGGCCGGTTCGCGGCGAACCCGGCGAGCTCTCGTGCCTGGCGCCGTTCCCGTGCATGCCGGTGTACTTCTGGAACGACCCGGACGGCACCAAATACCGCAATGCGTACTTCTCGCGCGTGCCCGGCGCCTGGTGCCACGGCGACCGCGCGATGCTCACCGAGCATGACGGCATCGTCATCTACGGGCGCTCGGACGCGACCCTGAATCCGGGCGGCGTGCGCATCGGCACGGCGGAAATCTACCGCCAGGTCGAGCAGATCCCCGAGGTTCTGGAGTCGGTGGCCGTCGGCCAGCACTGGGACGACGACGAGCGGGTGATCCTGTTCGTGCGCCTGCGCGAAGGTCTCGCGCTGGACGATGACCTGCGCAGCCGCATCGTGCGCCAGATCCGCGCCAACACGACGCCGCGCCACGTGCCGGCGAAGATCCTGCAGGTCGCCGACATCCCGCGCACCATCTCCGGCAAGATCACCGAAATCGCGGTGCGCGACACCATCCATGGCAGGCCGGTGAAGAACACCGACGCGCTGGCCAACCCGCAGGCGCTGGAGTGCTTCCGCGGCTTGGCCGAGCTCGAGGGCTGAGCCAAGCCTTCCAGCCCCCCGGCCACCCGAGGACTCGAATCCGGCGTGCCCAGAACATGCAGCATGACCCGTGGGAGCGGCTTCAGCCGCGATGCCGTTGCGCATTGGCCAAGGCATCGGGAGTGAAGTCCCTCCCACGTCAGCATTGGTAGGTTTGAGCCAGCCCTGTTCGCCGCAGCGCGTCAGCCCGACGTCTGGAAGCCGTTCCTGAAGATGACCTCGCCGCGATGGACGCCCGTATTGCGCGCGTCGTGGCGGAACTCGGGCCATGGCAGGTTGGCAAGCGTCGCCGAGGTGCCGGCGAAGGTCCAGACATAGAGCGCGCCGAGGCCGCTGGTCGATCGGCTGCCGACGACCAGCGAGATGCGTCCGTCACCGTACAGGTCGGCCACGGTCGGCGTGCTGTGGATCGCGCTCCAAGCTTGCATCTGGAAATGGGCGGGGTTTGGCGAACCGGCGCAGACGTCCGGTGCGATCCGGTGCAGCTGATTGCCGTTCCGGTCCCACACCATGACGTAATCGGCCGCGACCGCGATGATTTCCGGGATTCCATCGCCGGTGATGTCGGCCACGATCGGCGAGGCGGCGAAGTCCAGCCACTGCACGTTGGTGCTGCAGGTACGCGCGATCCATGTCTTCTGCGGCCAGCCCGGAAAGGGCGTGCCGTTGCTGCGGATCACGTGCACGTTGCCGAATTCATCCACGGCCGGCGACGTCGCCTTGTCGAGCGTGCCGATGATGGTTTCCAGCGTGCCATCGCCGTCGAGGTCGGCAAGCGCCGGCGAATTGGTCCGCGAGGCCTCGCCCGGCGTCGCATACGGCCAGCCGGGCAGCGGCGCCCCGGAGGCGCTCCAGGCATACACGGCCTCGTCGGTCACCACATGCCAATTCCCGTGCGGCGCGCAGCCGGGCATGTCCCAACAATGCCCATAGCCCGTCGCAATGGCGGGCCGGCCGTATCCGGGGATGTCGCCAATTGCCGGGGAGGAATAGATCACGTCCTGCAGCTTCTTCGGAAAACCCGGCAGTTCGCCCACTCCATTGCCGCGGAAGGCGCGTAGCTGGCCGCCGACCTGCATGCCATTGGGCAGCGTGCCCTGGCCGCTGTCCTGGCCGATGATCACGTCGAGTTGTCCGTCGCGATCGAGGTCGAACAACGCCGCGGAGGACCACACGGTGTCGATCACGTCGTCGGCGACGCCCTTCTTCCACCACTCCGAACAATCGGCATGGAAAGCACGGATGCTGTGGTCGAACCCGCCGACCACGATCTGCATCTGCGTCGGGCGCGTACGATCCAGGCGGCCGACCGCGGGCGAGCCGTAGAACCCCTGCGTGGTGGCCGGAAGTTCATGGGAACACTTTAGGCTGCCGTCCCGCCGCAGCACGTACATGCCACCGCCGTTTCCGGAGGGACTCCCGGCCGTGACCACCACCTCCAGCCTGCCATCGCCATCGATGTCGGCGACCGCCGGCTTGCTCTGGATGGCGACACCCCCGGTCCTGCGGGCCCACAGGAATGTCCCGTTCGCGTGGTAGGCGATCACGTAACCGCCGGTCGTCCCCACGATGATGTCCTGCAGGGAATCACCGACGACGCCGAGCCGGGCGACCACCGGGCTCGAGAACTGCACGAAGCCGACATCGGCCGGGATTCCAGGCCCGGAGAATTCGACCGGGAAGCCGGGATGGCAGGCCGGATTGGAATTGGGCCGGCAGGCCAAGGGGGCGGCGAGCACGCCTGCCGGAATGGCGGCCACGGCGGACAGCAGCACCAGGCGGGCAACGAGGCGTTGCATGCGGAATCTCCATCGCGCGAGAAGCGCGCACCCCTGATATCGTGCTGGCGAGGATAGCCCGGCCCGGCTGCGCTGGTAAACTGCGCGGCGGCCGCGATTGAATCGCCTGCTGCATCCCGGCGAACTCGATGTCCGGGCGCCAGAACCCACGGCTTGGAACTTCCCCGACCATGCTCGAGAACACGCGCGGATGACCCTCAGCGCCAGACCCAGCGTTTCCATCCTGGTGCCGGTCATGAACGAAGAGGAGACGGTCGTCCGTCTGGCTACCGACGCCAGCGCCGTCGCCGACGCGCAGGGCACGTTCACCCTCGCAGGCATCCATTTCATCGACGACGGCAGCACCGATGCGACCTGGGCGCGCATCCTCGACGCCGCGGCCATCGATCCGCGCGTGCATGGTGTCCGCCTGCGCCGCAATTTCGGCAAGGCCACCGCCCTGCAGATCGGCGTGAGCGAAGCCAGGGGCGACATCATCATCACGATGGATGGCGACCTGCAGGACGATCCGCAGGAATTGCCCCGCTTCGTCGCCGCCATCCAGGCAGGCGCTGATGTCGTCTCCGGATGGAAGCGAACCCGCCACGATCCGATCGGCAAGACCCTGCCATCCAGGGTATTCAACGCGATCACCTCCCGCGCCTCGGGTATTCCGCTGCACGACTTCAATTGCGGCTTCAAGGCCTACCGTCGGGAAGTCTTCGAGACGGTGCACCTCTATGGCGAACTGCACCGCTTCGTGCCGGTGCTGGCGCATGCCTTCGGTTTTCGCATTGCCGAGATCGAGGTGACCCACCACGCCCGCCGCTTCGGCCAGTCCAAGTACGGCGCGCGCCGCTTCATGCGCGGCTTGCTGGATTTGTTTACCGTCCTGACCGTGACGCGCTACGGCCGCAAGCCCGGCCACCTCTTTGGCGCCGGTGGGTTGGCGATCGGCGCCCTGGGAGGCTGCATCTTGGCGGGGCTCAGCGTCTGGTGGTCGCTCGGTCACTCCATTGGCGATCGTCCGCTGTTGCTGCTCGGCGTGCTGCTGGTGCTGGTCGGCGTCCAATTCGTGATGTTCGGCCTGCTGGCCGAGCTCATGATCAGCCGTGATCGCGATTCCGCCGCAGCCCACGCATTGGTTCGCGAACGCATCGGCGTTGCGCCTGCTCCGCTGCGGGACGGGCACGCCTGAGGTCATGATGGACAGCAAGTCTTACGAGCAGTACTTACGCGAGACTGATGATTGGCTGAAGACCGCGCGGGCCCGCTTGCTCCATCAACTGGTGGCCCGGCATCGTCCATCCGACCGCCCGCTCGAACTGCTCGAAGTCGGAGCCGGCGCCGGCCAGAACCTTCCAACGCTCTCCCAGTTCGGCGTGGTCGATGCCATCGAAGTCAATTCGCTTGGACGCGAGGCGATCAATGCGCGCAACGTGACGCGCTCGACATTCGCCGAAGCAGTGCCATTCCCTCTGGAGCGGCGCTATGACGTGATCTGCGCGCTCGACGTGATCGAGCATCTGCCCGACGACCGTGAGGCGTTGCAATGGATGCACGACCTGCTTCGTCCCGAAGGTCTGCTCGTCATAACCGTTCCCGCCTATCAATGGCTATTCAGCGACCACGACCGCGCGCTTGGACATTTCCGGCGCTACACGCGACCGCGCCTGCAGGCAGCGCTGCCACCGCGGATGGATATTCTGGGAGCAGGTTACTTTACCCACTTTGCGTTTCCCTTGGCCGTTTGCGCACGCGCAGCCTGGTCACTCAAACGCATGGGGCGCGCTGAACCGGCCAAGCAGGCGTCGCCGCGCGGTCGTCTCGTCGAGCGCACGCTGGCACGTCTCCACGATGCGGAACTGGCGTTGATCGCACGTGGCTATCAGCCACCATTTGGCCTGTCCGCCTACCTGGTGGCGCGTCGCAATGCTGCGAGTGGCGCATGAGAGCCTGGCAGCACAGGCTCGCATCAACCGCAGCTCTCATCCTGCTCACCAGTGGCCTGCTGGCCGGGATGTCGAAAATACCGCTGTCGCGCCTGGATGTGCCCTATACGTTCCAGGGCGATGCCATCGACAAACTGGCGCAGATCCATATCGTTGCGGAGAACGGCTGGTTGTTCGATGCCCCGCGGCTCGGCTATCCGTTCGGCTACGATCGCCTCGATTTCCCGCGCTTCGACTCGTTGAACTACGCGATCCTCGGCCCGCTGGCGGCGCTGACGGGCGAGTCCGGGCTGGCGATGAACCTGTATTACCTCGCCGGCTTCTACCTGATCGGCCTGACGGCCCTGTTCGCCTTCCGCAGGCTCGGCCTCGGCACCTTGCCGGCGCTCCTCTGCGCGCTGGTCTACGCGTTCCTGCCCTATCACCTCTACCGCGGGGTGGCGCACCTCACCAATGCTGCCTATTTCCTGGTGCCGCTTGCGATCCTGGTGATCGCCTGGCTGGCGCGGGGCGATCTGGATCCGGCCATGCCGGGGGCGCGCAAGCGCTGGGCCCTGGCGCTTGGCACCGCCGTGCTGCTGCCGCTCCAGATGCCCTACAACGGCGTGTTCTTTGCCCTTTTGGCCGGTGTCGGCTGCCTGATCGCGCTCGCACGCTTGCCACGCTGGCGCAGCATGTGGCCGACCCTGGTGCTGGTTGCGGCAACCTCCTGTACGTTTGTCGCCGAGCAGGTGCCGGCGCTCGCGCACAAGATGGAAGCCGGAGCGAACCTCAACACGGCGGATCGCGATGTCGCAGAAGCCGAGCTCTACGCGCTGCGTCTGAATCAGGTCCTCATGCCGCACGCCAGTCACAGGCTCAACGCGTTTTCCGATGCCAAGCGCGAGTTCGACGAGGACATGCGGGTCCCGGCGGCGGAGTTCCGCAACCAGTATCTTGGCGCATTCGGAATCATCGGACTGCTCGCCTTGCTCTGGTCGCTCGCGCGGGCCGTGGGCGCCCCTGCCCGCGCCAACCGGGATGATGCACTCGCCTTCCATGTACGCACCGCTGCCCTGCTCGCCATCGCGATCCTGCTGCTGGCCATGTCCAGTGGCGTGTTCACGTTGATCGCGTTCTGGGTGACCTCGAAAATCCGAGCGACCAACCGGATCTTTCCATTCCTTGCCTTCGTATGCCTGCTCGGCAGCGGATGGGCACTCCAGGCAACCCTGGCCCGCATCCGGCCAATGGTCCTGCGGCTAGCGGTATTCGCCGCCATCGGGACGCTGGTCCTGCTCGACGTGACCGCGCCCGCCCGGTTCGGAAATCGCACGGCCATCGTGCGTGAATACGACATGGCACGCGACTATTTCAGCGAGGTCGAGCAACAGCTTGGCCCGGGCGCGGCCGTGTTCCAAGTGCCCGCCGTCTGGTACCCGGAGCACCCTCCCGTCGGCCGAATGGGCGATTATGAAGAGTTCAAGCCGTACCTCTTCACCCGGTCGCTGCGGTTCTCGTATGGATCGGCGCACGGCCGACCGGGCTATGCCTGGTCGAGCATGGTGGCCTCGCTGCATCCGGCCGACATGGTGCAGCGGGCGTATGCGCTGGGTTTCTCGGCGATCCTCATCGATTCACTTGCCTATGACGGGGCAGCGCTTACGGCGCTGATGAACGGCCTGACAGAGGCGCTGCAAGCGCAGCAGCCGATATCCAGCCCGGATGGCCGCTGGCGGCTGTTCCCGCTGGCGGCCTGCTGCCATCCTCAGGGCCAGGATCAAGTGAACGCCGCGATCGCATCGGCATTCACCTATGTGCCGGACGGCTCGCCGCTGCAGTTCGGCAAGGGCGGCCTCGGCGGCCTCTACCGCGCGGGCGGCTGGCATGCGCTGGAGGATTGGGGCGTGTGGTCGCTTGGCACCGGGGGCCGGCTGCGCATGCAGTTGACCGGCTACCCGGGGGGAATGCCGCTGGCATTGAGCCTGGATGCGCGAGCGCTGACCGGTCCCGACATCCCGGTTCGGCATGTGGTGGTGGAGGCGAATGGCCAGGTGCTTGGAGAAATCCGCTATTCGCGGGAGATACCGAGCCCGATGCAGCGCCTGATGCTGCCCGCCGGGCTCATCGCTGCCGACGGC
Source organism: Lysobacterales bacterium (assembly GCA_017305135.1). GTDB lineage: Bacteria > Pseudomonadota > Gammaproteobacteria > Xanthomonadales > Rhodanobacteraceae > Dokdonella_A. The sequence goes on from JAFKNA010000005.1 coordinate 164,113, forward strand.
ATGCTCGAATTGAACTTCCACGTCTCGCCATCCGCCTCGCCGCGCAGCGCCGGAATCAACAACGATAGCCGCCAGTTGGGCATCGGACTGGCGCAGCTTGCCATTGGACCCGCCCATGCGAGGGCCGGTCGATAGCCCCCGGGCGCAGCGCCCGCCACCCCACCCAGCGACGAACCTGCGTCGGCTGCTGCGAGCAGCCGGCATGGGCATCGGGCTGGCGGCGCTTGGATGGATCATCTGGCGCTTCGTGCAAAGCGGCGCCCTTGGCCTGCTCGGCAAGGTCCCGGCCGGCCCGTGGATCATCGGCGGGTCGGTGGCCGCTGCGGCCTGCGCCTATGCAGGCGCGCTGTGCGTGCTTGCCTACGCCTGGTGGCGCCTGCTGGCTGGACTCTCCGCGAGCGTGCCAGCGCCTGCTGCGACGATGGCGACATGGGCCGCCAGTCAATACGGGCGCTACATCCCCGGCAACGTTGCCCATCTGGCATTGCGCCACGCCTGGAGCCGCCGCCATGCCATCCCGCATACCGTGCTCGGGATGGCCGCGCTGATAGAAGCGTGCCTGCTGCTGTTCGTGGGGCTCGTGATTGCACTGGTGGGCGCGGGGGAAACCGGGCCGTTTGGGGCCGATGCCCGGGCATTGCTCGCCCTGCTGGTCGCAGGACTGCTCGCCGGCCTCGGCGGCCTGCATGTGCTGCGCCGGCGCGGCGGTGTGCGGAAATGGGTGCCTCCGCCGACACCGCCCGGCATGCTTGCCGTGGCGATCGCGTGCTATGTCGCCTTCTTTGCAATCACGGCGACCGTACTGTACGGGCTCGCCGCCCTGCTCGGCGCCAGCATCAGCTGGGCGGACCTGCTGGTTGCGGGAACAGCAAGCTGGGCCGCTGGCTTCGTAGTGATCGGCGCGCCTGCCGGAATCGGCGTACGCGAGGCGGCCTTCGTCGCCCTTACGGGGGGCATGATTGGCGAGGAGCGTGCGCTCCTGCTGATCGCCCTCTATCGCGTGGTGACATTCCTTGGCGATACGCTGCTGTTCGCAGCGGCAGCGCTCGCCTTGCGACGACTCAGCCGATCATCAGGCACGGCCGGACTCGGGGCGGATGACGGCTGAATCGGCTCAACGCAGCGCCGCTTGCAGTTCCGCCTTCAAATCCGCCACATCCTCCACCCCCACCGACAGCCGGATCAGTCCATCGCTGATGCCCAGCCGCTTGCGGTTGGCCGGCGGCACCGAGGCGTGGGTCATGATCGCCGGGTGCTCGATCAGGCTCTCCACGCCGCCGAGCGATTCGGCCAGCGCGAACAGTTGGCAGCGCTCCAGCATGGAGCGCGCCTTGCGCAGGCCGCCCTTCACCTCGATGCTGACGATGCCCCCGAAGCCGTCCATCTGCTTCTTCGCCAGCGCGTGCTGAGGATGGGACTTGAGCCCCGGATAGATCACCCGCTGCACCTTGGGGTGCGCCTCCAGCCATTGCGCGAGTTCGAGCGCGCCGGCGCAATGTGCACGCATGCGCAGGTGCAGGGTCTTGAGGCCGCGCAGCGCAAGGAACGAGTCGAACGGCCCCGCCACCGCGCCGACCGAGTTCTGCAGGAACGCCATCTGTTCGGCGAGTTCCGCATTCCCGCCCACCACGGCGATGCCGCCGACCATGTCGGAATGGCCATTGAGATACTTGGTCGCCGAATGCACGACGAGGTCGGCGCCGAGTTCCAGCGGGCGCTGCACCATCGGCGAGCAGAAGGTGTTGTCGACCGCCAGCAGCAGGCCGTGCTTCTTCGCAAACGCGGACACCCGGGCAAGGTCGACCAGCTTCAGCATCGGGTTGGTCGGCGTCTCGGCCCAGATCATGCGCGTGTTCGGCTTCAGCGCCGCCTTCAGCGCGGCGGTGTCGTTGAGGTCGACGAAGCTGAAATCGAGCCCGGCGCTGCGCTTCCTGACCTGTTCGAAAAGCCGGTAGCTGCCGCCGTAGAGGTCGTCCATCGCGATGACATGGCTGCCGGAATCGAACAGGTCCAGCACCGTCGCGATCGCCGCGAGTCCCGAGGCGAAGGCAAAGCCCTGCGTGCCGCCCTCCAGGTCCGCGATGCAGCGCTCGTAGGCGAAGCGGGTCGGATTGTGCGTGCGCGAGTATTCGAAGCCCTTGTGCACGCCCGGGCTTTCCTGCACGTAGGTCGAGGTGGCGTAGATCGGCGTCATGATGGCGCCGGTGGAGGGATCGGGCGCCTGCCCGGCGTGGATGGCGCGGGTGCCGAGGGCGTGCGTGTTCTTTGCCATGTCAGGGTGACTCCTTCAAGCCCGGGGCTCAACGAGCAGGTCGAGGTGGGCGGCGCCCTCGCCACGAAGATCCGCATCTTCGCGCTGCCAGGCGCGCATCAATGACTCCACGGTGTCGCAGGCGGAACGGCGACCGTCCGCGTGCAACACCGTGATGTTTCCATAATCGATCAATACGGCCGCATATTCATGCGGGTCCACCAGCGCGTTCTCGCGCATGCACCTGGGGTGGAATTCAGTGAGTACCAGCGGCCGATCCCGCGCGAGCCCGCGCTCGAATCCGCGCCATGCATGCAGTTCGTATCCTTCGATGTCGAACTTGACCATGTCAAATCCCTGTCCCGACCCCAGCAGATCGTCCAGGCGTCGCGTCTGCGCGTACAGCGGCTGCCCCGCGCCTTTCCATTCGCGCTCGATCTGGCCGTTGGAGGAACCTGCCTGCGTACCCATGCAGACGATGGCGCTGGTGTCGCCTGCCGCGAATGGGTGCACCTCCACCTGGGCGAAACCGTTTCGCGCGATCGTCGCGTAGATGAGCTGCAGGTTCTTGTCCATCGGTTCGACGGCAACCACCCGCCCTCCCCCGACCAGATGCGCCGCCAGCGCGCTGAAGTAGCCGATGTTCGCGCCGACATCGAGGAACGCGGCCCCGCTCCCAAGCCGTTGCCGCAGCACCGCGGTGACATTCGGTTCCCATGCGCCCGCATGCGCGAGGGCGCGCCCGATATCGGTGTCATCAGACCGGACCAGTACCACGAACCCATCCAGCTCCACCTCATCGAGGCGGCTTTCGTAGCGGCTACGGAACTCGTTGGAGCCGAGAAAGCACTCCGCCAGCTCGTGCGGACGCATCGGCCGCTGCCGAAGCAGACTTCGCCACGTGGTCAGGCCATCGGGATCGGGCCGCCGACCCAGCAGCAACCGATAAGCGAACCGGATGTCCTCCTCGCTCGCCAAAGCATCATTCATTCAACATCTCCATTTCCGCCCTATGCGACCGTCCATTCGCCCGTCTCGCACACCAGGTCGATGTGGGTCGTGGCGTCGGTGCCGGCGCGGCGGTTCGCATCGCGCCAGCGCTGCATGACCTCCGCGGTGGAGGCGCAGCGTGCATGCGCGCCGTCGTATTCGAAGGTCTCGATCGTCTCCGCCACGCTGAACAGCGCGTCCAAGTAGGTTTCCGGCTCCACCCGCGAGTGGTTGCGGATCGCGACCGGGTTGAATTCGGTGAAGATGGCCGGCCGATGGCGGCGCACGAGCACTTCCAGGCTCGGCCACGCCAGCGGCTCGTGGCCTTCGATATCGATCTTGACCACGTCCAGCCGCTCCAGGTGCTGCAGCAGCAGGTGGATGGGCTGCGCCGGGGCGAAGGCATCCGCGCGCGCGGCTTCGACGTGGATATCCACGATGCCGTTCGATGAATTGGCGCCGCGCAGCATCGGCACCACGCCGGCCGACGATGACGCGGCGACCGGCAGCACGCTGACGTTGCGGAAGCCGTTGTGCCAGATGCCGGCGCAGATCGACTGCACGTTGCGGGCGATCGGCTCGATCGCATGCACCTGGCCCGCGCTTCCGACCTTGCGCGCCGCCGACAGCGTGTAGATGCCGATGTTGGCGCCGACGTCGAGCACCGTTCCGCCCACCGGGACGCGCTCCACGAAGCGCGACAGCACATGGATTTCGTATTCTCCGCTCGCCGCGACATTGGCGCCGATCAGGCTGTCGCCCCGCCACGGGAACAGCCGCAGGCCCTGGAAATCGATTTCCTCGAAGGCGGGCTCGGCCGTGTGGCGCACCCGGTATTCGTCGGAGTCGCAGATCATGGCGGCGAGATCCGGCGCCGACAGGCGCTGCCCCTCGACGAGGCGCGCGAACATGCGCTGGCCGGCCTCGTCCGGCTCGCGGCCGAGCAGCAGGCGGTAGGCGTGGCGGATGTCGTGGACGGTCGCCCGGGGCTCGCTCATCCGGCAGTCCTTGCTCGCGGTGCGTCCATGCGGCTCATCCCGCTCTCCGCCGCAGGTAGTTCAGCAGGTCGATGCGGGTGATGAGGCCGAGGAAGCGGCCGCCGTCGACCACGATGGCGACGTGCCCGGCGGCGAACACCGGCATCAAGGCCTCGATCGGCTGGTCGACTTCCAGCAGGTGCAGGTGCGTGGTCATTGCGCCCGACACGGGGTCGCGGAACCTGGCCTCGTCGGCATGTATGTGCAGCAGCAGATCCGATTCATCGAGGATGCCGACGATCGTGTCGCCTTCCATCACCGGAAGCTGCGAGACGTCGTAGAGCTTCATGCGGTTGTAGGCGGTGACGAGGAGTTCGTTCGGCCCCACCACCACGGTGTCGCGCTGCGCGTACGGGCGCAGGATGAGGTCGCGCAGGTCTCCCGTCGGCTGGCGGTCGAGGAAGCCGTTGTCGAGCATCCAGTAGTCGTTGTAGAGCTTGGAGAGGTACTTGTTGCCGGTGTCGCAGACCAGCGTCACCACGCGTCTGGGCTGCGACTGCTCGCGGCAGTAGCGGAGCGCCGCCGCGAGCAGGGTGCCGGTGGACGAGCCGCCGAAGACGCCTTCCTTCGCCAGGAGTTCGCGCGCGGCGAGGAAGCTTTCCCGGTCGCTGATCGCGTAGGCCTTCTTCACCCGCGAGAAGTCGCTGATGGACGGCAGGAAGTCCTCGCCGATGCCCTCCACCATCCAGCTCGCCGACTTGGTGGACAGGGTGCCCTCGTTGATGTACTCGGCGAGGATCGAGCCCACCGGGTCGGCGAGGATGAACTCCGTTTCCGGCGAGACGCGCGCGAAGTAGCGCGACAGCCCGGTCATCGTGCCCGACGAACCGCAGCCGAACACGATGGCGTCCACGCGGCCGTCCATTTGCTCGAAGATCTCCGGCCCGGTGCTTTCCTCGTGCGCGCGCGGGTTGTCGGGATTGCCGAACTGGTTGATGAAGTACGCGCCGGGCGTTTCCTGCGCGATGCGTTCGGCGAGGTCCTGGTAGTACTCCGGATGGCCCTTGGCGACGTCCGAGCGGGTCAGCACGACCTCGGCGCCCATCGCCTTGAGGTTGAAGATCTTCTCCCGGCTCATCTTGTCCGGGACGACGAGAATCAGCTTGTAGCCCTTGGCCTGGGCGACCAGGGCGAGGCCGATGCCGGTGTTGCCGGCGGTGCCTTCGACCAGGGTCGCGCCGGGCGCAATCTTTCCGGCGCGCTCGGCGCCCTCGATCATCGACAGGCCGATGCGGTCCTTGATGGACCCGCCGGGGTTGGCGCTCTCGAGCTTCAGGTAGAGCTCGCAGGCGCCGGCGTCCAGGTGCTGTGCCTTGACCATCGGCGTGTGGCCGATAAGTTCCAGCACGGATTGATGGATGGTCATGCAAGCTCCACGCAGGGGCGACGCGCCGCGCCGGGCCGGCGCGGTGGATCCGGATGATCACGGAATGCCGGCACGGCCCACCGCCGGGCCTGCCCGGGGCTTCGCCGGCCGCGACCGGGCCGCAGCGATGATACCCGAGTGGAATTGCTTTCGGCCCGGGCGCCGTGCCGGAAGATGCGCTTCCGGGAAGCCGGCGCCCGCCGCGGGATGCGTCGCTCAGGCGAGCGAGGCGCGGGATTCCCAGAGCTGGGTGAGCTTGTCCTTGGCGTGGAGCTTTTCCTTCTTCATGTTCAGCAGGGTCACGTCGTCCATCGGCAGCACGCCAAGCTCGGCGTCGCGCACCTTGCTGTCCAGCTCGCGATGGCGCTGGTACAGGCTGCGGAACTCCGAGTTGCGCTGCATCAACTTCTCCATTTCCTTCTCGTTGTGTTCGAACATCAGCAAACCTCCTCTCGGTGCTGGTCCCGCGCACACGCGGACGCGGCGCAACGCCGCGCGCGCGTGCTGCGGGGTGGGTCAAGACATGGTGCGAGGGTGCTGCAGGGAAGCCGCCCGTAGCGCGCGTACCGGATCGGGACATGGCGCGACCGGGGTTCGATCATGCTGCAGGAATCCCTGCGGCGAAGCGCCCGGAAGAGCGGTACCGGTGGAGTCCGGCCGACCGGCCGGCATGGGCTGTCGCGGTCGCTGTCATCATGGCTCGGCTTCAGCCGGCGGACGGGCCATTCCGCGCCGACCGGCAGCCCCGACGCTACTCCTTCGGCACCATGAAGGCAACCGCGGCCACAGGAGCGCACCCGGGTGCGACCGGCGCCGCGAAAGCCGGCGCGGCGCGTGCGGGAGCGAACCCCGGAGCGACCGCGTTCGCGCGGGATGCCCGGCGCGAACGGCTCAATCCTGCAGGCTGATCTCGATGCGCCGACTCTTCGCCAGCGTGGCCGTGGTGGTGATGCGAGCCGGGTCGACGCCGGCGGCCACCATCGCCTCGCGGACCACCTTCGCGCGCTGTTCGGCGATCGCGCGGTCGGTGGTGGCGACCGAGATGCGCACCTTCGCCGCGGGATCCTGGTTGGCCAGCGCCACCGCCCTCTGGATCTGCTGCGATGCACCCGGGGCGAGCGTCGACTGGTTTTGCGCAAAGGTGCTGTCGGCGAGCACCAGGCTGCGCCGCGCCGGGGCCTTGGCGGGAGCACCGCCCTCACCCAGCGCAGCAGCGAGTTCCGCCTCCTTCTTCGCCAGCGCGGTGGCGCGTGCCTGCGCGGCGGCCATGCGCTTGGCCTGCTCGGCCTCGGCGCGGGCGGCGCTGGCCGCCTGCTCGCCCTCGCTGCGCGCGGCTTCGGCTTCCGCCTGCAGGCGCTCGGCTTCTTCAGCGCGGATCTGCGACTGCAGTCGCTGGCGTTCCAGTTCCGCGCGCGCGGCCGCCGCGTCACGCCGGGCCAGCTCGAGTTGCAGGCGATCGTGTTCGCGTTGCAGGTCGACATGGGTGCGCTCCAGCACCTCGATTTCGGCGGCGGCGCGGGCCAGGTCGATGCGCTGCTCGGCCATGTAGATCCAGTGCGTGCGCTGGCTGCGCCCGCTCTCCTCGAGCGCGGCCAGCGCCGCGCGCGCGAGTTCCATCTGTGCCGGCGCGCGGGTGCCGAGCACCGGATCGGCGGCGAGGAGATCCAGCCGCGCCGACAAACGCATGTAGTCATCGTCGCGGGCGTGGGCCGGGCCATCCGCAAAGGCGAAGGCGAACAGCAGCACAGCCATGAAGCGCGTGTGGCCGGTCATTGCTGGAACTCCATGCCGGGGGCCTGGCGGAGGTCGCCGGCGGTGGCCGCGTTCTCACGGCGCATGCGATCGACTTCGCCACGCAGCCGCGCCAGGCGCGCCTGCGCCGCCGCGAGTTCGCTGCTCACCTGCGATTCGGCGGCAAGGTCCGCGGCCAGCGCGTACTCGCCGCGCCCCTCTGCGGCCTGCGCAGCGTCGAAACGCTGCGCGGCGGCACGGTAGGTGGGGCCGGCCAGCTCCGCCGCTCCGGCATCGCGCGCGGTGCCCAGGGCCCGCGAGGCCGCATCGAGCTGATCCAGCGGCGGCTTGGTCGGCGTGCACGCGGCAACGCCTAAAAACGCCAGAATGGCGACGGCCACATGGATTTTTCCGCGACGTGGTGTCATAACGGCGGGCGCCTGCAGAACGGACGGGAGCGCGCTATTGTGGTGAGCGCCCGTGCTTTTTTGCAACGCCGGGCCGCGGCGAAGCCGCACCAATTCCAGAACGAAGGCAGGGTGGAAGGGTCATGGACATCGGTTATTTCCTCAAGTTGATGGCCGAAAAAGGCGCCTCGGACATGTTCCTGACCACCGGGGCCCCGGTGAACATCAAGGTCGAGGGCAAGCTCTATCCGCTCGGCAACACCGGCATGCCGAGCGGCATGGTGAAGAAGATCGCCTATTCGCTGATGGACGAGGGCCAGGTGCCGCAGTTCGAGAAGAACCTCGAGCTCAACATGGCGATCGCGGTCAAGGACGCCGGGCGCTTCCGCGTCAACGTGTTCAAGCAGCGCGGCGAGGTCGGCATGGTGATCCGCGCCATCAAGAGCGAGATCCCGACCATCGAACAATTGCGGCTGCCGGTGCTGTTCAAGAACCTGATCATGGAGAAGCGCGGCCTGATCCTGCTGGTCGGCGCGACGGGCTCGGGCAAGTCGACCACGCTGGCCTCGATGATCGACTACCGCAACGCCAATGTTTCCGGGCATATCCTCACCGTAGAGGATCCGATCGAGTACCTCTACCGGCACAAGAAATCGGTGGTGAACCAGCGCGAGGTTGGCCTTGACACCCACAGCTACCACGAGGCACTCAAGAACGCGATGCGCGAAGCGCCGGACGTGATCCTGATCGGCGAGATCCGCGACGCCGAGACCATGGAAGCGGCGATCACCTTCTCTGAAACCGGCCACCTGTGCCTGGCCACGCTGCATTCCAACAATGCCGACCAGACCATCGAGCGCATCCTCAACTTCTTCCCCGAGGCGGCGCACAAGAACATCCTGATGAACGTGGCGCTGAACCTCCGGGCGGTCATCAGCCAGCGCCTGGTGATGGGACGCAACGGCCATCGCCTGCCGGCGGTTGAGGTGCTGATCAACACCCCGCATATCCGCGACCTGCTGCGCCGCGGGCAGATCCACGAGGTCAAGGAGGCGATGGACCGCAGCCTGCAGGAAGGCATGCAGACCTTCGACCAGTCGCTCTACGCGCTTTACAAGGAAGGCAAGATCGACCTCGAGGAGGCGCTCAACCACGCCGATTCGCGCGACGGCCTCGCGCTCAAGATCCGCCTCGCCGAAGGCGCCGACGTGCCGATGGCCGATCCCTACGACGTGGGCGGCTACTGAGGACGCCGGCCAGCTGCCTCATGCCCAGCCGCTGCCGATCGGCCAGTTCCGTTCCGCCAGCGTGCGCCGCGAGAGCTTCGGCCCGGGCGGCACCTGCCGCCGCTTCCATTCGCTGATGCGGATCAGGCCGAGCACGCGCGTTACCACTGACTCGTCGAAACCCGCTGCCACGATGGCGCGCAGGTCCTGCCGCTCCTCGATGTGGCGGTGCAGGATCGCGTCCAGCACCTCGTAGGGGGGCAGCGAGTCCTGGTCGACCTGGTTCTCGCGGAGCTCCGCCGAGGGCGCGCGCGTGATGACTTCGGGCGGGATCACCGGCGCCCCTGCGCGCGTGTTCAGCCAGCGCGAGATGGCGTAGACCTCGGTCTTGTAGAGATCCTGGATCGGCCCGTAGCCGCCCACCATGTCGCCGTAGATGGTGCCGTAGCCGACCGCCGACTCGCTCTTGTTGGACGTGTTCAGCACCAGGCCGCCGAAGCGGTTGGCCAGCGCCATCAGGATCGCGCCGCGGCTGCGTGCCTGCAGGTTCTCGAGCGTGGTGTCGCCCGGCCGTCCGACTTCGGGCCCGAGCCCCAGCGATGCGGCGTGGGCGAACCCGGGCTGCAGCGCGGCGGTGAAGCCGGCGACCGGGGCCTCGATCGGCACACTCAGGAGCTTCACCCCGAGCCGCGCCGCCTGCTCGGCCGCGAGATCGTTGCTGGCCCCGCTGGTGTAGCGCGAAGGCAGGCGCACGGCGACCACCTTGTCGGGCCCCAGCGCCTCGACGGCGGCGCACAGGACCAGGGCCGAGTCGATCCCGCCGGAAAGCCCCAGCCAGGTGCGTGCGAATCCGTTGCGGCGGAAGTAGTCGCCGAGAGCCATGACGATCGCCGCCCAGGCCTGGCCTTCACGGGAATCCTCGGCGGTCGCGGTTCCCTCGGCGCCGCGGAACGTTCCCTCCACCGGGTCGAAGTCGGCCAGCAGCAAGGCCTCGCTGAACGCGGCGGCGCGCTGCACCGCCCCGCTCCTGCCGGCGAGCAGGGAGCCGCCGAAGAACACGCGGCTGTCTTCGCCGCCGACGAGATTGCATGCGGCGACGGCGATGCCGTACTCGTGCGCGGCGCGTGCCGCGTCGTCCGCCAGCGCTGCCGGCGCGCCGTGTTCAAACGGTGTCGCGAGCGGCACCAGCCTGAGCGCCGCCGGCGCGGCTCCGGCAGGGCCGGCCGTGCCTGCCTCGTCAAGGCCCGCAAGCTCCAGGCGTACCCCGGCGAGTTCGAACCGGGCGGGCGGAGCCGCTGCGGCCGGCGGCGGATCACCGGGCCAGGGCTCCCGCCAGGTGGCAAGGATGCGCCCCCCGGCGGTCACGGCGGCCGCGCGCCACCGGCGACCGTCGATCTGCTCGGGCCAGCCGACGATGCAGGCGATGCCGTCGAGCTCGCGCGCGAGATCGTCCACGCGCGTGCGGCAGGCGGCGAGGAACCCGGGCTCATCCAGCAGGCCATCGGGGGCGCCACCGGACAGCGTCAACGCCGGGAACACGATCAGCCCGGCGCCGCGTTCGCGCGCCTCGCGGGCGAGCGCGAAGATGCGGTCGGCATTGGCGTCAACGGCGCCGACCGGGAAGCGGTGCTGGGCTAGCGCGATTCGCAACATGGATCATGGCCCCTCATCCGGAAGCCACGCACTATGCGCCGGGCGGGCCGCGCCCGGCAACGCTGCCGCGGGTTCCGGTTCAGCGGGCCGCCAGCCGTTATGATCCTCATTGTCCAAACCCGGCAGCACTGGATCCGCCCATGAGCCCATCGCCCGAAACGCCCGCCCGAATGCCGCAACCGGATGTGCTGGTGATCGGCGGCGGGCCGGCCGGAAGCTGCGCCTCGGCGCTGCTGGCGCGAAACGGCTGGCGGGTGCTGATGCTGGAAAAGGACCACCATCCGCGCTTCCACATCGGCGAGTCGCTGCTGCCGATGAACATCCCGATCCTGGAACGGCTGGGCGCGCTGGAGAAGGTGCGCGCGGTCGGCGTGGTCAAGCACGGCGCGGACTTCCCGACGCCCGATGGCGGCTACAACGTCTTCGATTTCTCCAAGACGCTGCGGGACAGGGCCTCCTACGCCTTCCAGGTCAAGCGCGAGGAATTCGACCAGGTGCTGTTCGAGCATGCGCGGAGCTGCGGCGTCGAGGCCCGCGAGGGCATCGCGGTCGAGCGCGTGGAGTTCGCCGATGACGGCGCCATCACCGTGCACGCGGCGGGCGAGGTGTTCCAGCCGCGCTATCTCCTCGACGCCAGCGGCCGCGATACCTTCCTGGGCAGCAAGCTGAAGCTCAAGCGCAAGAACCAGGAGCACGCCTCGGCGGCGGTGTTCAGCCACTTCAGCGGCGTCGAGCGGCGCCAGGGGCGCGACGCCGGCAACGTCAGCATCTATCGCCATGCGCATGGCTGGATCTGGCTGATCCCGCTCCGCGACGGCACGGTGAGCGTCGGCGCGGTGTGCCTGCCCGAGCACATGAAGACCCGCCGCGGCGACAGCGAGGGCTTCCTGATGCGCACGCTGGAGAGCGTGCCGGACGTCGCCAAACGCATGCAGGGCGCCGAGCGGGTGGCACCGGTCCATGTCACCGGCAATTACGCCTACGAATGCACGCGCATGCACGGGCGCGGCTGGACCCTGCTCGGCGATGCCTATTCCTTCGTCGACCCGATGTTCTCCTCGGGCGTGTACCTCGCCATGCACAGCGCCGAGCGCGGCGCGGCGATGGTCGATGCGATCCTGCGCGAGCCGGCGCTGGAAGGCACGCTGCAGCAGCGCCTGCAGCGCGAATTCGACGCGGGCCTCCAGGAGTTCAAGTGGTTCATCTACCGCTTCACCTCGCCGGTGATGAAGGAGCTCTTCCTCAATCCGCGCGACTTCATGGGCGTGGAGCGCGCGGTGATCTCGATGCTCGCCGGCGACGTGTTCGACGCCCGCGCAGTGCTGCGGCGGCTGCGCCTGTTCCGGCTCATCTACGCGATCACGGCACTGCGCATGGCCCCCCAAGCCTGGCGCGCGTGGCGTACTCGACGCCGCCAGGTTGCCTTCGAGGTCGCCGGCGAAACGCTGCACCGCTGAAGGGCGCCTGGTGCCGAGGCGGTAGTCCCGCCCTACGGTGAAAACCTTGGCCGGCAGGTCGGCCTACGCGGCCGACGACCGTCTTCGCGAAACAACCGGATGCGTGAAAAAGGCCGCGGATTGCGCCGCGGCCTTTGTCCGGAACAGTACCGACTCACGTGCGTCGGGGCGGTAGCCCCGACCTACTTCATCCGTTCGGCGAGGGTGCGGCCGAGGTCCGCCGGGGAGCGGACGGTGCTGACGCCGGCCTTCTCCAGTGCCTCGAACTTGGCCGCCGCCGTGCCCTTGCCGCCGGAGATGATGGCGCCGGCATGGCCCATGCGCTTGCCGGCCGGGGCGCTGGCGCCGGCGATGAAGGCGACCACCGGCTTGGTCACGTATTCCTCGATGAACTCCGCGGCCTCTTCCTCGGCGCTGCCGCCGATCTCGCCGACCATGATGATGCCTTCGGTCTGCTCGTCATCCTGGAACAGCTTCAGGCAGTCGATGAAGGACAGGCCGTTGATCGGATCGCCGCCGATGCCGATCACGGTCGATTGGCCGAGTCCGACGTTGGTGGTCTGGAACACCGCTTCGTAGGTGAGCGTGCCCGAGCGCGACACGATGGCGACCTTGCCCGGCTTGTGGATGTGGCCCGGCATGATGCCGATCTTGCATTCGCCCGGGGTGATGATGCCGGGGCAGTTGGGGCCGACCAGCACGGTATCGGGATACTGCTGCAGCACATTCTTGACGCGCAGCATGTCCAGCACCGGGATGCCTTCGGTGATGGCGACGATCACCTTGATGCCGGCATCGGCCGCTTCGAGGATGGCGTCGGCCGCGAAGGGCGGCGGCACGAAGATCATCGAGGCGTCCGCGCCGGTCTCGTTGACGGCGTCAAGCACGGTGTCGAATACCGGCAGGCCGATGTGCTCGCTGCCGCCCTTGCCCGGCGTCACGCCGCCGACCAGCCTGGTGCCGTAATCGACCGCCTGCTCGGAATGGAAGGTGCCCTGCTGGCCGGTGAAGCCCTGGGTGATGACCTTGGTGTTCTTGTTGACCAAAACGCTCATGGATGTGTCCTGCTGTCTTGTCGTAGGAGCGCACCCTGTGCGCGACCCCGATCGTACGGATGCCGGTCGCGCACAGGGTGCGCTCCTACAGGATTCGTTGTCAGGCGGCCTGCGCCGCGGCGACGGCCTTCTGCGCGGCGTCGTTGAGATCGTCGGCGGGCGTGATGGCCAGGCCCGAGCTGGCGAGGAGCTCGCGGCCCTTCTCCACGTTGGTGCCCTGCAGGCGCACCACCACCGGGATGGTGAGGCCGACTTCCTTGACCGCGGCGATGATGCCCTCGGCGATCAGGTCGCAGCGCACGATGCCGCCGAAGATGTTGACCAAGATCGCCTGCACCTTGCTGGAGGAGAGGATCAGCTTGAAGGCCTCGGTGACGCGCTCCTTGGTCGCGCCGCCGCCCACGTCGAGGAAGTTGGCGGGCTCGCCGCCGGCGAGCTTGATCACGTCCATGGTGGCCATGGCCAGGCCCGCACCGTTCACCATGCAGCCGATGTTGCCGTCCATGGTGACGTAGTTGAGGTTGTTGCGCACCGCCTCGGCCTCGGCCGGGTCTTCCTGCGACTCGTCGCGCATGGCGACGAGGTCGGCGTGGCGGAACTCGGCGTTGTCGTCGGAATTGACCTTGCCATCGAGCGCCATCAGGTCACCCGAGGCGACGATCGCCAGCGGGTTGAGCTCGACCAACGCCAGGTCCTTCTCGTTGAAGAGCCGGTACAGTCCCAGCATGATGCGCGTGAGCTGGTTGACCTGCTTCGGGTTCAAGCCCATGTCGAAGCCGAGACGCCGGCACTGGTAGGCCTGCAGGCCTTCGACGAAGTTGACTTCGACGGTGTGGATGTCTTCCGGCCTGGTGCGGGCGACCTCCTCGATGTCCATGCCGCCGCTCGCCGAGGCGATGAAGGAGACCGTGCGCGTGGCGCGGTCGACCAGGACCGACAGGTACAGCTCCTTGAGGATGTCGCTGGCATCGGTGACCAGCACCAGGTTGACCGGCAGCGCGCGGCCGCCGGACTGGTAGGTCTCCATGTTCGTGCCGAGCATGCCGGCCGCGGCCGCCTTGACCTCGTCATGCGAGCGACAGAACTTGACGCCGCCAGCCTTGCCGCGGCCACCGGCGTGGATCTGCGCCTTCACCATCCACTGCTCGCCACCCAGCGACTTCGCCGCGTCGACGGCGGCTTCCGCCGAATCGGCGACCTTGCCCGGCGGCACCGGGATGCCGTACGCGGCGAACAGTTCCTTGGCTTGGTATTCGTGAAAGTTCATGCAGCACCTGTGCGTTGGGACACGCGGCCGCGCGGCGCAGGCAGCGCCCGGGGCCATGCGCGATCCGGGGAAGGGGCGAATGCATCCGCCAAAACCCCGCTATTCTCGGGGATCGGCGGGTGAAAAATCAAAGAAGCCGGGATTCGGACTGCGAAGGCAGGATGCCGGAGCGAACGGCGAAGCCGGCCCGAAGGGCGAGCCGCCGATGCGGCGAGTCATTGTGAATTCGGGATCGGGAACAGCAGGCGTGACCTGGTGCGACGATCACTCCTCGCGCTCCGGCGGAAGCAGCTGCGCGAGCCGCGGGCCGAGGTCAGGGCGTGACCGGGGCCGTGCGCGAGGCGAGCAGCACGCCGGCCGGCATCAGGGTGATGCGGAAGCACGCGCCGCCGCCGGCGATCGGCACGTATTCGAGGCCCGCCTGGCTGGCTTCGCTCATCTGCTTGGCGAGGTAGAGGCCGAGGCCGGTGCCGTACTCGTGGGTGGTGTAGAAGGGTTCGAAGATCTGCGCGGCGACCTTGGGCGGGATGCCGGGGCCGCGATCGATTACCTCGATCAGCGGCGGCCCCTTGTCGCCCGCCAGCCGCGCCACCACCATCACGCGCGCCGGCTCGTTGGGCTGGCGGCCGTAGCGGAGCGCGTTCTGCACCAGGTTCCAGACCACCTGCTGCAGGTGCTGCGGGTCCATCATGGCCTGGATGGTGCGGTTCTGCGTCACCGCCCGCAGGTAGTCGCCGCCGAGGTCGTTGGATTGCCGGTATTCCTCGACGAAGGCCAGCACCCAGGCGTTGAGATCGACGCTTTCCGGCCGCGAGCGCTCGCGCCGTGACAACTGCAGGATGTTCTCGATCACCTCGTTGGCGCGCGTGCAGTGGTTGTTGATGATGTCGACCAGGCGCACGTCCTCGGCCTGCAGGTCGGGCGATTCGGCGAGCAGCTGCGCGGCATAGCGGATCGCCGCCAACGGGTTGCGGATCTCGTGCGCGATCGAAGCCGACAGCCGCCCGAGCGATGACAGGGTGAGTTCCTCGGCACGCCGCGACAGCAGCGAGGTGTCGTCGAGGAAGATCAGCACGTTGGTGTCGTCGTTGGGCGCCAGGCGCGTGAAACGCGGGATCACCTCCGGCACGTCGGTGGCGAGCGCCACCGCGGTCTGGTCGGTCTTGCCCGAGCGGCGCCAGTGGTACAGGCGCCGCGACAGCTCGGGCGCGACCAGCCCCAGCTCGCGCTGGTTGGGCGCGGGATTGCCGATCAGGTGCCAGGCCGATTCGTTGATGCGCAGGATGCGGTTGGCCGCGTCCACCAGCAGCACGCCGGTCTTCATGCGCTGGATGATGAGGTCGTTGATCTGTTCGAGGTTGAGGAGATCCACCTCGCGCTGCGCGGCGAGATCCTCGGTCGCGCGCATGTGTCCGCCCACGTAGCGGAGCAGCAGCGCGACCACCACGTAGGCCAGCACCACCGCCAGCGTTTCGCCAAGTTCCGCCTGGCCCGGAACGCCGCCGCGCAGCCATGCCGCCACCGTGGGCGCCATCGCCCCGAGACCGGCCAGCGTGGCGAACAGATAGGCGCGGCGCGGCAGCAGCAGCACCGTGATGCCGAGATTGACCAGCAGCATCAGCGGCACGATGGCGTGCCCGGACAGCGCGATCAGCACCAGCGCGGCGGCCGCGATGTCGATCACCAGGGCGACGCTGATCGCCTCGGTCAGGCGCGCGCGCAGGCGGTCGGTCGCCAGCAGCACCAGCACCGCGACCAGCAGGTACACCACCGCCACCACCTGCCCCAGGACCGGCAGGCTGACGCGCACCCATTCACCCGCGTAGGGGCTGAACACCAGGCTGGCGTAGACCACCGCTTCCAGGCAGCGGTAGAGATTCAGGAAATACAGCTCGCGCCGGGTGATGTCACCCGGGGAACCGGCCTTGGCTGGCACGCTGGCTCCGGCGTTCACGTTGTCCCCATGCGCGCCAGTATATCGTCGGCGCCCGAGCGCTGTGCCCGCTTTGCCTTGTCGCGCGGCACGTTCTAACCTTGCACAACTGGAATCCCCGCGGCCATCGCCCATCCATGAGCAAGCACTACGCCCTGGTCGTCGACGACGAGCGCGACATCCGCGAGCTGCTGACCTTGACCCTGGGCCGCATGGATCTCGTCGTCGAGACGGCGGCCACGGTGGCCGAGGCGCGCGAGCGGCTCGCCGAGCGCCGCTATGCCCTGTGCTTCACCGACATGCGCCTGCCGGACGGCTCGGGCCAGGAAATCATTGCCCTGATCGCGGCCCAGTACCCGGAAACCCCGGTCGCCATGATCACCGCCTACGGCAATGTCGATGCCGCGGTGGAGGCCCTCAAGGCCGGCGCCTTCGACTTCGTCTCCAAGCCCGTGGACATCTCCGTGCTGCGCCGGCTGGTGCAGACCGCGCTCAAGCTTTCCGAGGAGAAGCGCAACGAGCAGGCCACCAGTGGCGCGCGCCTGATCGGCGATTCGCCGGCCATGCAGGAACTGCGCACCACCATCACCAAGGTCGCGCGCAGCCAGGCACCGGTCTACATCGCCGGGGAATCGGGCACCGGCAAGGAGCTGGTGGCACGCATGATCCATGAACTGGGCCCGCGCTCGGGCGCGCCGTTCGTGCCGGTCAACTGCGGCGCGATTCCGTCCGAGCTCATGGAAAGCGAGTTCTTCGGCCACAAGCGCGGCAGCTTCACCGGCGCGCTCGGCGACAAGGACGGCCTGTTCCACGCCGCGCAGGGCGGCACGCTGTTCCTCGACGAGGTGGCGGAACTCCCCATGCACATGCAGGTGAAGCTCCTGCGCGTGATCCAGGAAAAGGCGGTGCGGCCGATCGGCGCCCGCGCCGAGGTCGGCATCGACGTGCGCATCCTCTCGGCCACCCACAAGAACCTCGCCCGGCTGGTCGAGCTCGGCTCGTTCCGGCAGGACCTCTTCTACCGCATCAACGTCATCGAGCTGCGCGTGCCGCCGCTGCGCGAACGGCGCGGGGATATCCCGCAGCTTGCCTCGCGGGTGCTGGAACGACTGTCCGGCGACAACGGCGGCATGCCGCCGGCCGAGCTCCTGCCCGAGACCCTGCGCGCATTGTGCGGCTACGACTTCCCCGGCAACGTGCGCGAGCTGGAGAACGTGCTCGAGCGCGCGGTGGCGTTGTGCGAGGACAACCGCATCACCACCGAGGACCTGCGCCTTTCAGGCACTGCCGCCCACCACGACCAGCGGTTCGGTGCGCCCCAGCCGCCCGCACCCGAACATCCGCCGCCGGTCTGGCACGCGGAGCCGGCCGAGGACGAGGGTTTCCCTAACGACCTCGCCACTGCCGTCGCCGAGACCGAACGCGCCGCGATCCTGAAGGCGCTCGAGGCCACGCGCTGGAACCGCACGTCGGCGGCGCGCCAGCTCGGCCTCACCCTGCGCCAGCTCCGTTACCGGCTGGAGAAGCTCGGCATCGAGTGAGCTCGGCGGCGCCCGGGTTCTCCGCGACGAGCGAGGGCTGCGCATTCCTGTGCGGCGCCATTGATCGCGCACAGGGTGCGCTCCTGCGAAAGCACGCGGTAGGAGCCTGCGTGCAGGCGAGCGGGGCTTTGCATCGGTACCCGGCATGGGTCGCGCACAGGGTGCGCTCCTACGAAAGCACGCGGTAGGAGCCTGCGTGCAGGCGACCGGGGCTTTGCATTCGTGCGCGACTGGCGATGCGCTCCGGCGCGACCAGGGTTGCTCCGGGCCGGTCACGCCGACGAAAAAGCCGGCTTGCGCCGGCCTTCTCGTGCCATGGATGCCGGTCCGTCAGAGCTGGATCGGCAGGTACACCCTGAATTCCTGCTCGCCCGCTGCAGCGTCCGTGGACACCAGTTCGTCCCAGAAGCGGCCGAGGGTGGAATCGGGGTTGTAGAGGTAGCCGTGCGTCTCCGCGTAGGCGCGCTGGTTGAGGCGCAGCAGCGGCAGCGCGGCGGGGCTGCCGGTGTAGTCGGTGACCAGCGCCTTGCCCTGGTACCAGAGCGCCGCGCGTACGTGCTCGTCGACGATCAGCATGTTGTTGCGGTCCTTGTCGCCCGGACCCGGCTCGGTCGGCTCGGTCGGCTGCTCCTCGCCCTGGTCCGCATCCTCGGACAGGAGCGACTGCTTGACCGGCGTCTCGATGGTGTATTCCGTGTCGTCGAGGGTGAACGTGGTCGCGTCCACCGGCACCGCGACCGCGAAACGGTATTCGTCCGTATCCCACCTGGTGGTGATGGTCATGCGCGGACCGGCCGCGGTGAGCCCGGCCTTGGCCATGGCTGCCTCGATCTGCGCCATGGCGGCATCGGTCGCCTCCTGCACCTCGTCGAGGGTGCGCGGCGCGCTGGTGTTGACCAGGAACACCGGCCTGGCTGCCACATCGACGACGCGGATGTCCTGCGCGCTGTAGTCGGTGTTCGGGTAACCCGCAAGCAGCGCGGCGAGGCTGTTCAGGCTGCCCTGCACGATGGAGGCCGGATCGCCGTTGATGTAGAGGCCGCCATAGCGCCACAGAAGGTTCCAGCCGTAATCCACGTCGTAGGCGACGCGGATGGAAACGGTCTTGCCGTTGGCCGACGGGACCAGGTTGACCGTGTAGGTCTTGTTGGTGCCGACCCAGTCGTTGTCGACGGCGATCCTGACCTGCTCGTCCTGCTTGGCGGAGACGATTTCCAGGCTGCCATCGCCCACGGCGCGATGGCTGCTGGTCCAGGCGACCTTCGCGCCCGGGCCGGATTCGGGTCCGGACAGCGTCATGTGGGTAGCGGGGTCGTAGCCGCGCAGGCCCGACCACTGCGGATAGCGGCGGAAGGTATCCACCGAATCGTAGACCTGCCGCAACGGGCTGGAGACCTCGATCCGCCGCTCGATGTGGCCGTGCGACGGCAGCAGCACCCCCACTACGGCGGCGAGCACCACCACGATCAACAATGCTACGAAAATCTCGAAAATTCGAATCATCCCAACCATCTCCAGAACGTCAGCCATCACCGGCGGCGGACGCAGAAGGTCCGTAGCGGGCATGCCGCAGCCCCCAGCCTGCACGGATGCGCCGGCCCTCGGGCGGCGCAAGAGGGCGATGGTACTGGAGTCCGGGGCTCCAGCGCCATGCCCGTTCGCGCGGCCCTGCGCGCGCTGCCTAGACGACCCCGAGCTCGAAGGCCTTCAGCACCGCACGCGTGCGATCGCGCACGCCCAGCTTGGACAGGATGTTGGACACGTGGTTCTTCACCGTGCCTTCGGCAACGCCCAGCGAACCGGCGATTTCCTTGTTGCTGTAACCGCCGGCCATCAGCCGCAGGATCTCGGTCTCGCGCTCGGTCAGGGGGTCGGGCCGGTCCAGGCTGGTGAACTCGTTGTGCATGCGGCCGAGGCCCGCGAGGAGCCGCTGGGTCACTACCGGCGAGACCAGCGAGCCGCCCTCGGCGACGGTCTTCACCGCATCCACGAGCTGGTCCAGCGAGACATCCTTCAGCAGGTAGCCGCGCGCCCCGGCGCGCAGCCCGGCCAGTACCAGCTGGTCGTCGTCGAAGGTGGTGAGAATGATGGTGGGCGGCAGCTCTCCGCGCTGGCCGAGCGCGTTGAGGACGTCGAGCCCGGACATGCCCGGCATGCGCATGTCCAGCAGGACCACGTCGGGTTTGACGCGCGGGATGACCTCCACCGCCTCGCTGCCATCTGCAGCCTCGGCCACCACGCGGATGGCGTCGGACAGCTCGAGCAGCGAGCGGATGCCGTGGCGCACCAGGGTCTGGTCGTCGACCAGGCACACGTCGATCGGTTTGCTCATGCCGCGTTCTCCAGTGGCAGTGATGCGTCGATGGTAAAGCCGCGGCCGCCAGCGGTGGACACTTCCAGCCGCCCGCCGAATTCGGCGAGCCGCTCGCGCATGCCGACCAGGCCGTTGCCGGGCCGGAAGTCGGCGGCGCCGTGGCCGTCGTCGTGGGCGTGCATGGACATGCGCCGGTCGGCGCTGCGCTCGAAGCGCAGCCACAGGTTGCGCGCGCCCGCGTGGCGCATGGTGTTGGTGATGATCTCCTGCGCGCAGCGCAGCAGCACCTGTGCCCGACGCGGGTCCTCGACGCTGAAGCGCGGCGGCAGTTGCAGGTGGATGGCGAGCCCGGGCACGCCCTCGACCAGCGCCTCCAAAGCTTCGGTGAGGTCGATGCTGTCGCCCTCGCGCAGCTGGCTGACCACCTCGCGCACGTCGCCGAGGAGGCGCTTGGCCACCGACTGCGCCTTGCCGACGTGCTCGGCCGCGCGCCCCTCGACCAGATGGCTGGCCACTTCGAGATTCAGGCTGAGCGCGGTCAGGTGATGGCCGATCAGGTCGTGCAGCTCGCGCGAGATGCGCATGCGCTCGGCGAGGCGGCTGGACTCGGCGAGCAGGGTGCGGGTCGCGCGGAGCTCCGAGTTGAGGCGCCGCTGCTCCTCGCGCGCCTCGGCCTGGCGCTTGGTCACCAGCGAGGCGACGAAGGCCAGCACGATGAAGCCGAGGTACAGGCTCGATTGCAGGAAGGCATCGCCCAGGCTGAACACCGGCTCGCGGATGCTGGCGAACACCGGCACCAGCGAGAAGTTCTGCAGCACCATCCAGGCGACGGCGACGCGCAGCGGCAACAGCCACGGCAGCACCACCGCGACCACGGCAAGGAGCAGCGCACCGATGCCGCCCTGGCTGAACCACCCGATCGCCACCACCATCGCGTTGAGCACCAGCAGCAGCACGATCTGCAGCACGCGGCGGAGCGGGGCGCTGCGCCGCTCGCCGAGGTCGCGCGTCAGATACCAGTAGACGACGCCGAAGACGAGGTAACAGGCCAGCCACAGATGGGCATAGCTCGGCGGCAGTTGCTTCAGCGCCAGGTCCTCGGCGATGGTGCCGTAGCGCAGGAACGGCGTGCCGACGGTGGCGTACTGGAACAGCCCTGCGTAGCGCAGCAGCTGGATGTGGTTGAAGCGCGGCCAGTTCATGGTCGTCCCGGGACAGCGACCCGCCAATCTACCCGAACTCGCGGCCGCCGGTGGACGCCCCGGGCAGGCGCGGCAAGCTATGGCGCGCGGGCGGCGCGCTGCTCGTCAAGCGTGAGCGCAACCTTGTCGCGCAGGTACACCGGCAGCGCCGCGGCGGGATCGAGGCCCTCGCCCGCGGCAAGGCGCGGCGCCGCCAGGCGCGCCACTTCCGTAGCCTGCGGGAAACGCTCGCCCGCGGCCCAGAGCGGCGCGGCCGGCAGGCGCTGCCGAAGCTCGGCCGGGTACGTCGCCCAGCCGCTGCCGATCACATTCCACGCGCCACCATCCGGCAGCTCGAGAGCCGCCGCAACGCCGACCCATTCCGGCGCCGCGGCGGCGAGGCCGTGGCCGGCCTGGGTGAAGCAACCCGCATAGACTTCGCCCATCCGCGCGTCGATGGCTGCGAGCACGGCGGCGCCGTTCTGCGGCGCCTGCAAGGCCAGCGCCGCCAGCGAGGACACCGGCACCACCGGCACGTCGAGTGCCAGCGCCAGGCCCTGCGCCGCGGCGACCGCCAAGCGCACGCCCGTGAATGCGCCCGGCCCGCGGCCGACGGCGATCCCGTCCAGCGCGCGTCGCGACAGGCCCGCCTCGGCCAGCAGCCCCTCGCACATCGGCAGCAGCAGCGCCGCATGGCGCCGCGGCGCCAGCTCGCTGCGCGCGATCAGCCGCTCGCCGCACAGCAGCGCCGCCGAACAGCACTCGGTGGAGGTTTCGATGGCGAGGAGGTTCATCGACGGAATTTTAGCAGCTGGCGACAGCAGACCGCCCCGCAGGCGCTGGTATCGGCCGGGTGCTGATCGGCGCCCGCCCGGGGCATCGACTTCGTGCGATGAGCCGACCAAGCCGGGGTCCAGGCCGCTCCCAGCAAAGCAGGCCTTCCGGGCCCAGACCGGGGCGGGGCGCCGCTTGCGCCATCGGAACTGCACTGCGGGGACCGGTCGAGGTGCTGTCTTGAATGGTGGGCCGTGATGGGATCGAACCATCGACCAATGGATTAAAAGTCCACTGCTCTACCGCTGAGCTAACGGCCCTGACTGGATCATGCGCGGCACCGCGCATCCACGGTGCCTTGCCTTGCCGCTCCGGTCTGAGGAAGACGCCAGAGCGAGACATTCGCCACGTACGTCCGCTGAGGGAGCAAGGCAGCGCGCGAGGGGCGCGCATTTTACCTGCACGGACGGTTCAGCGATAGCGCGTCGGATCGGGTACGCCGGCGGCGCGGAATCCCTCCGCGCGCAGGTGGCAGGCATCGCAGCCACCGCAGGCGCGGCCCTGTGGGTCAGCCTGGTAGCAGGAAATGGTGGCGGCGAAATCGATGCCGAGCTCCATGCCCGCCCGCACGATGTCGCCCTTGCCCATGTGCATCAGCGGCGCGCGGATGCGCAGCGGCCTGCCTTCCACGCCGGCCCGGGTGGCGACGTTGGCGAGCGCCTGGAAGGCTTCGATGAAGGACGGGCGGCAGTCCGGGTAGCCCGAATAATCCACCGCGTTGACGCCGCACCAGATGCCCTCGGCGCCGAGCACCTCGGCCCAGCCGAGCGCGATCGACAGCATGATGGCATTGCGCGCCGGCACGTAGGTGAGCGGGATGCCGGCGCCGCCGTGCGCGGGGACCTCGATGTCGGCGGTGAGCGAGGAGCCGCCGATGCTGCGCAGGTCCACCGCCACCGTCTTGTGCTCGACCGCGCCGAGCGCGGCGGCCACCTCGCGCGCGGCATCGAGTTCGGAGTGGTGGCGCTGTCCGTAATCGACGCTCAGCGCATGGCAGGCAAAGCCGGCCGCGCGCGCGAGGCCCAGCGTCACCGCCGAGTCCATGCCGCCGGACACCAGCACGACGGCGCGCCGGAGGGCCGGGGTTGGCGTTGGGGATTGTGGATTGTGGCTTGGGGGAACTGGCATGTCTGCTGCGTTATCGGAACCCGCGACCAACGTCATCATTCCCGCGGAAGCGGGGATTCATTTGATTTGCCTGCTGCGATCAAGAGCAGGATGGATTCCCGCTTTCGCGGGCATGACGTCGACGGGGTTCTCGAGGCTGCCTGCCACGGTCGGAAACTGCAAGGTGATCGAACCGCGCCCGCCTTCGTGTGCGGCGCCCCGGCTACCGCCCGCGCTCCTCGCCCCACAGCGCTTTGTGCAATTGCCCCTGCAGGCGCACCTGCAGACGGTCGGCGAGGATCCATTCGGCAAGCTGGCCGGGCGCGAGCCGTCCGAACACGGGCGAGAACAGCACCTGGCAGCGCTCGGCGAGCCGGTGCTCGGCGACGCGCGCCACCGCCCAGTCGTAGTCCGCGCGATCGGCGATCACCACCTTGGCCTGGTCGTGCGGCAGGAGGTGGCCCATGTTGGACCAGAGATTGCGGGATACCTCGCCGGAGCCGGGCGCCTTGAGGTCGACCACCTTGCGCACGCGTGGATCAACCGCGGCCACGTCGAGCGCGCCCGAGGTTTCCAGCGACACCTCGTGACCCGCGTCGCAGAGCCGGGCGAGCAGCAGCAGGCAGCGCTTCTGCGCCAGCGGCTCGCCCCCGGTCACGCAGACGTGGCGGGCGCGATGGCGCGCCACCTCGGCCAGCACCTCGTCGATGTCCCGCCACTGGCCGCCGTGGAAGGCGTATTCGGTGTCGCACCAGGTGCAGCGCAGCGGACAGCCGGTCAGGCGCACGAACACCGTCGGCCAGCCCACGGCGTCGGCCTCGCCCTGGATGGAATGGAAGATCTCGCTGATGCGCAACCGCGTGGCGTGGCCCGGGGCGCGGGAGGGTGGCGCATCCGGGCTGGATGCTGCGAGGGGAGCGGCCGGCTCCATCACGGGCTCCGTGATGCCGCCCTGCCCGCCTGTCGCCATTTCCACCGTCATGACCTCGCACCGCCCTGCCCGCCCGCCCGCCAATGCCGGCGGGCTCGTCGTCAGCGCTGGGTTTCCATCCGGAGGGCGCGCAGGCGCCCCTGCGCGAGGCGCGCCACGGTGGTATCCGGGTAGGTCTCGACGACCTGGTTCAGCGTGGCCTCGGCCTCGTTCCACTGCCGCTGCTCGTACTGGCTGTAGCCGATCTTGAGCAGGGCGTCCGGTGCCTTCTGGCTGTCCGGGTAGCGCGCAAGCAGGGTGCGGAAGGCCTCTTCGGCAATCGGATAGTTCTGCGTGACGTAATACGACTCGCCGAGCCAGTAATAGGCATTGCCGGTCAGCGCATCGTCGGGATAGCGATCGATGAAGGACTGGAAACGTCGCGCCGACTCGGCATAGCGGCCGTCCTTGAGCGCGGCGAAGGCCTGGTTGTAGACGTCCATCGCGGAAGCGGAGTCCGCCGGTACTTCGGCCCCGGCAGGGTCGGCAGGCGGAAGCGTTCCCGTCATCGGCGGCGGCGGGGCCGCAGCCGGGCTGCCGAGTTCGATGTCCGGTGGCTGCTCGGGCGTCTTCGGCGTGGCAGCCACCGCGCCCGCGGCAGGCACCCCTTCGAGACGACCGATGCGCGAATCCAGGTCGATGTACTGGTCCTTGCTGCGCTGCTGCGCCTGGTCGAGGGCGTGGCGCAATTCCTCGACCTGGCCCTGGAGATCCTGCACCTGCTGCTGCAGCGCGGAGATACGGTTGACCATGTCGACCGCACTGTCGCCGCCGCCCTGGGCCGCCTGCTGCTCGAGGCGATCCACGCGTTCGGCGAGCGACAGGCGCTGCTGCGCCTGCGCCGCGGGCATCGCGACGGCGGCCACGAGGGCCGCCGCGGCGAAGGTCATGAGCTTGGGATGGCGCAGCATGGCGGGACCTGGGTCAGCGGGCCGTGTAGACGACCTCGACGCGGCGGTTCTTCGACCAGCACGCCTCGTTGTGCTCGCGGCAGACCGGACGCTCCTCGCCATAGCTCACCACGTTGAGCTGCGCACGCGAGGCGCCGGCGGCGGACAGCGCCGACTGCACGGCGTTGCCGCGGCGCTCGCCGAGGCCGAGGTTGTATTCGCGCGAACCGCGCTCGTCGGCATTGCCTTCCAGGGTGACGCGCGCGTCGGGGAACTGGCGCAGGTACTCGGCGTGGCAGGCGATCTGCGCCTGGAATTCGGGCTTGATCTCGGTCTGGTCGAGATCGAAGTAGACCACGCGCTGGCGCAGGCACGAATCGCTGTCGAGGCTGTCGCGGGTATAGCGGCCGCTCGGCTCGGCCGGAGCCGTCTGCGTGATCGGAGTTTCTTCAGGAGCCGGAGCCGGCTTCACCGCCTTCTTTGCACAGGCCGACATGCCTGCCGCGAGCAACACGCACACCGCAATACGAAAGATGCTGTTCATGGTGTTTCCCTTCAACGTGACAGATGGGTGGAATACGACACTTGCTCAAGCAATCGGCCGACAAGCCGCCGCGCCGCCTCAACGAGGCCGGAACGGACCCCACGCCGGCTCGCGCACATCGCCATCGGCAAAGCCGAGGCGCTGACGCACGCGCCCGTCGGCAGATACTGCATACAGGACGCCGCGTGAACCTTCGCTGGCGGCATACAGCAGCATGCTTCCGTTGGGAGCGAAACTGGGGGCTTCATCCTGGTTGCCGGGAGAGACCAGAGAATACTGGTTCGTGGCCCGATCAAGAGTCGCAATACGATACACGTTTCCATTGCCCTGCACCATCGCGAGCTTGGTGCCACGGGCGTCGACGACGCTGGGACTCGCGTTGTACTGGCCCTGGAAGGTCACCCGCGTGGCGCTGCCGCCGCCCGGCGCGACCTGGTAGATCTGCGGCTTGCCGGCGCGGTCGGAGGTGAAATAGATGCTTTTGCCGTCCGGGGCCCATTCCGGCTCGGTATCGATCGCGAAATGATTGGTCACCTGGCTGAGGCCGCGGCTGGCCAGGTCCATCACGTAGATGTCCGGATTGCCGCCCTTGGAAAGGCTCATCGCCAGGCGCGTGCCATCGGGCGAGAAGGAAGGCGCGCTGTTGATGCCGCGGAAATTGGACACGACTTGGCGCGAGCCGGTGCCCAGATCCTGCACGTAGATCGCCGAATTGCCGCTCTCGAAGGACACGTAGGCGAGGCGCCGCCCGTCGGGCGACCACGAAGGCGAGAGCAGCGCCTCGCGCGAGCGCACCACCACCTGCGGGTTGTAGCCGTCGGAATCGGCGACCATCAGCGCGTACTGCCAGTTGGGCGCCGCGCCGGTGGCGGTGATGTAGGCAATGCGCGTCCAGAACGCGCCGCGCACGCCGAGGATCTTCTCGTACACCGCATCGGCGACCTGGTGCGCGATATCGCGCAGGCCCGTGCGCTGCCCGCTGATCGCGCCGTTGGCGATGGCCTCTTGGCGCGCCACGTCGAACAGCTCGTACTCCACGCGCAGGCCGCCGTTGCCGGTGTCGATCATGCGCCCGACGACCAGGTAGTCCTGCCGCAGCATGCGCCAGGTGGCGAACTTGACCTCGGCGCCGCGGGTCGGGAACTCGACGATGTCGTTGCGCGGCAAGGCGCGGAACTGGCCCGAGCGGGCGAGATCCGCACGCACGATCTCGCCGGGATTGGCTTCCGGCGGCACGCTGGCGCTCTCGAAGCCGAACGGCACCACCGCGATCGGCACCGCCGATGCCGTGCCGTTGACGATGTCGATGTCCAGGCCCTGCGCGAAGGCGGCCGGCGCGAACAGCAGTGCCGCCCACAGCAGGAGCGTGTGACCCACGATGCGTTTATCCATCCTCGTCAATCCTGTCCGTCGTATTTGAAGTTGAACTTGATGCTGCGCTGGAAGACCTTTTCGTAACCCTGGTAGGGGAGCGGCGCCGCCTTCATCACCGCCTGCTCGATCGACAGGCGCGTCGCCGCGTCCGCGTTGCAGGGCGAGCCCACCGTCGCCGACAGCACGTCCCCGCCGGGAATCTGCGTGATGTTGAGCGAGCAGCGCAAGCCGGCGGAAGCGCTCTCGGGCCGATTCCAGTTCTGCGTCACCGCCGCCTGGATCGCCGCGGCGTAGCGCGCGGCCAGGTCATTGTCGGCGCCACCGGCGCCGGTCTGCGCGCGCTCGGCCTGGTGCTCGGTCTCCGCCGCACTCGCCTCACGTGCGGCAGCCTGCTTGTTGCGATCCTCGATCTGCGCCAGGCGCTCCTTTTCAAGGTTGAGCTTCTTTTCCGCCGCTTCGCGTTGCTTGCGGATTTCCGCCAGCTGCTTCTGCTGTTCCTCGCGAAGCTTCTTCTGCTTTTCTTCCTGCTCCAGCAGGACCTGCTGCTGGCGCACGCGCGCCTCTTCCTCGCGCTTGGCCTGCTCGGCCTGCTCACGGGCCAGTGCGGCGACCTTCTCGCGCTCGACGAGATCCTGGCGCTGCACTTCGGTCGGCGTTTCCTTCGCCGGTTCGGGTTTGGGTTCGGGCCGGGGCTGCGGCTCGGGTTCGGGCTTGGGCTCGGCCTTCGGCTGTGGCTTGGGTTCGGGTTTGGGCTGCGCCGCCTGTCGCGTTCCGCTGCGGGGCTTGGGCGCCGCCGTCGGGCCGACCAGCGTCGCCTCGATCACCGGCCCCGGCATCACCACCGGCCTGGCCTGATGCGTCCACCACAGGCCGATCAGCAGCGCCAGCACGAAGCCGGCGTGGAGGGCGAACGCAAGGCCGAATGCGCGCGCCTTGTCGGAGAAGCTCTCCATCCGCTCAGCGCCCGGGTTCCGCCGGCACCGGCTGGCTCATCAGCCCGACCTTGGGCACGCCCGCCGACTGCAGCAGCACCATGGCCTGGTAGATCTTTCCGTAGTCGGCGCGCTGATCACCCGCGACCAGCACAGGTACCTGCGGATTCTGGCGCACGAATGCTGAAACCTTGTTGACCAGCGCCTCGGCCTCGATCGCCTCGCGATGCGTGGTGCCCAGGGTCAGGAAGTAATGCCCCTCCTGGTCAACGCTCACCACCACCGGTTCCTTCTCGTTCTGGATCGCCTTCGCCGCCGACTGCGGCAACTCGATGTCGACGCCCAGGTTCAGCAGCGGCGCGGTGACCATGAAGATGATGAGCAGCACCAGCATCACGTCGATGTAGGGCACGACGTTGATCTGCGCCATCAGGCGCCGCTTGCTGCGACGGGAGGAACTGGCTACGGGCATGGCTCGGATTACGTGTGAGCGGAAGTCGGAATGTCTGGACGGAACCAGGCGACGGCGGATGCAGGCTCTTGCGAATCCCGAATCCCCAATCCCCAATCCCTACTCTTCAAGATGCGCCTGCCGCGCCAGGATCGAGGAGAACTCCTCGACGAAGGTGTCGTAGCGGATGCTGAGGCGTTCCAGGCGGGTCGAGAAGCGGTTGTAGGCCCATGACGCCGGAATGGCGGCGATGAGGCCCATGGCGGTGGCGACCAGCGCTTCGGAGATGCCCGGCGCGACCATGGCGATGGTCGCCTCCTTGACGTTGGCGAGGCCCTGGAAGGCCGCCATGATGCCCCACACCGTGCCGAGCAGGCCGACGTAGGGGCTGATCGAGCCGACGTTGGCGAGGAATTCCAGGCCCTGTTCGAGGCGGTCCACCTCGCGCGTCGAGGACACCCGCATGGCGCGCTGGGCGCCCTCCAGCAGGGTGCGCGAATCGACGCTGCGGCGCTGGCGCAGGCGGGCGAACTCGCGGAACCCGGCCTCGAAGATCGCGCCGCTGGCGGTGATGCGGTCGCTGCCGCTGGTGATCTCGCGGAACAGGCCGGCCAGGTCCGCGCCCGACCAGAAGCGCTCCTCGAACTCGTCGGCACTGTCATTGGCGCGCGACAGCAGTTGCCGCTTGCGGAAGATGATCACCCAGGACGCGAACGAGAACGCGAACAGCACCAGCAGTACCAGCTTGACGAACAGGCTCGCGCCGAGGACGAGGGCCAGGATGTTCATATCCGAATTCATGGAGGTGCGATCCCTTGGAGCAGATGGTCGGGAATGGGACGGGGACGAAAGCGGGCGGCGTCGAGGCAGGCGATGCGCACGCGCGCCGCGATCAGCGGCTTGACTGCGCCGGCGCGCAGGAGTTCCTGGCGCACGTGGAAACTGGCGCTGCGCGGCGGCTCGGCGGCCACGGTGGCGACCAGTTCGTCGTCCAGCCGCGCCGGCGCGTTGAAGCTGATGTCCATGTGGTGCACGACGAAGACGACGCCATCCTCGACGCGCAGCCGCTCCTGGCCGAACCCCGCCGCGCGCAGCCATTCGCTGCGCGCGCGCTCGAGGAAGCGCAGGTAGTTGGCATGATAGACGACGCCACCGGCATCGGTGTCTTCCCAGTAGATGCGGATGGGCCACTGGAAGAGCCGGGAATCGGGAATCGGGAATCGGGAATCGTCAGAAGCAGCGCCCCGCGCGGCCGTCGTGTCGCGCACGGTTCCGTCAGGACCGCCGCACGATCCGGCGGACCCCGGCTCGCCCGGAGCCGGGCTTCTACTATTCCCCATTGCCGATACCCGATTCCCGGCTTTCAGAAAACAGATCCGGGGCCGCGGGGCGACGGGGGGCGGCGAGGCCGAGGTGGCGCCAGGCCTTGGCGGTGGCCATGCGTCCGCGCGCGGTGCGGACGATGAAGCCCTGCTGGATCAGGTAGGGTTCGAGCACGTCCTCGATGGTGCCGCGCTCCTCGCTCAGGGCCGCCGCCAGCGATTCCACGCCGACCGGGCCGCCGTCGAAGTTCTCGATGATCATGCCGAGCAGGCGCCGGTCCAGTGCATCGAAACCTTGCGCATCGACCTTGAGCATCTCCAGCGCCGCCGCTGCGACCTCGCAGCCGATGCGCCCGTCCGCGCGCACCTCGGCGTAATCGCGCACGCGGCGCAGCAGGCGGTTGGCGATGCGCGGCGTGCCGCGCGCGCGGCGCGCGACTTCCAGCGCGCCGGCTTCGTCGCAGGCGATTTCCAGGATGCCGGCCGCGCGCCGCACGATCGCGGTGAGCTCGGCGGTGGTGTAGAACTCCAGGCGCTGCACGATGCCGAAGCGGTCGCGCAGCGGCGCCGTCAGCAGCCCCGCGCGCGTGGTCGCGCCGATCAGCGTGAAGGGCGGCAGGTCGAGCTTGATGGAACGCGCCGCCGGCCCCTCGCCGATCATGATATCGATCTGGAAATCCTCCAGCGCCGGGTACAGCACTTCCTCGACGATCGGCGACAGGCGATGGATCTCGTCGACGAACAGCACGTCGCGCGGCTGCAGGTTGGTGAGGAGCGCGGCGAGGTCGCCGGGCCGTTCCAGCACCGGCCCCGAGGTCGAGCGCAGGCTGACGCCGAGCTCGTTGGCGACGACATGCGAGAGCGTCGTCTTGCCAAGCCCCGGCGGCCCGAAGATCAGCACGTGGTCGAGCGCATCGCCACGCCGCCGCGCCGCCTCGATGGCGATCGAAAGCTGCTCGCGCACCGCTTCCTGGCCGAGATAGTCGGCCAGCCGCTGCGGACGGATGCTGGCCTCGACCAGTTCGTCCTCGCTGGTGGCGGCGGCGGAGCTGAGGCGGTTCATGCCGGGAATGGGGAATCGGGAATGGGGAATCGTCTGATTATCCCCTGCCAGTGAGGGTCAGTGTAGGTTTCCAGAAGCGGGGATGTGCAAAACATCGAGGGATGCGCAGGCCTGCCGTTGCGATTCCCGATTCCCGATTCCCCATTCCCGGCTTTCAGATCTCCACCTGCGTCCCCAGCTCGATCAGCCGGTTGCCGGGGATCTGGAAGAAGGCGGTGGCGGGCACGGCGTTCCTCTGCATGAAGGCGAACAGGCGGTCGCGCCAGAGCGCCATGCCGGGGCGGTCGGTGGCGACCACGCTCTCGCGGCTGAGGAAGAAGGTGGTGTCCATGAGGTCGAACGGCATGCCGCACTCGCTGATGGCGACCAGCGCGCGCGGCACGTTGGGGTCTTCCGAGAAGCCGAAGCGCAGGCACAGGCTGTAGAAGGAATCACCGAGCGCCTCGACGTGGGCGCGTTCGCCGGGCTCGGCCACCGGTGTCTCCACGGTTTCCACGGTGAGGATCACGTTGCGCTCGTGCAGCACCTTGTTGTGCTTCAGGTTGTGCAGGAGCGCGTTGGGCACGCTTTCCTCGTTGGCGGTCATGAAGACCGCCGTGCCCGGCACGCGCAGCGGCGGATGCGCGGAAATGGAGGCGATGAAGGGTTCCAGCGCCAGCCCGCTCTGGCGCACCTCGCGCATCAGCAGTTCGCGCCCGCGCCGCCAGGTGGTCATCACGATGAAGACCGCGCTGCCCAGCACCAGCGGGAACCAGCCGCCATGCTCCACCTTGTCCGCGTTGGCGGTCAGGAAGGCGAGGTCGACGGTGAGGAACAGCACGCCGATCGCCGCCACCCGCGCGACGCTCCAGTTCCAGAGCCGGCGGAACACGATCATCACCAGCACCGAGTCGATGGTCATGGTGCCGACCACGGCGATGCCGTAGGCCGCCGCCAGGTTGCTGGAGGACTGGAAGCCGATCACCACGGCGAGGGTCAGCACCAGCAGGATGCGGTTGACCCACGGCAGGTAGATCTGGCCGATGGTTTCCTGCGAGGTATGGCGCACCTGCATGCGCGGCAGGAAACCGAGCTGGATCGCCTCGCGTGCCACCGAGAAGGCGCCGGAGATGACCGATTGCGAGGCGATCACGGTGGCCAGCGCGGCGAGCGCGATCATCGGATAGAGCAGCATCGGCGGCGCGAGCAGGTAGAACGGGTTCTGCGCCGCGGCCGGATCGGCGATCAGCAGCGCGCCCTGGCCGAAGTAGTTCAGCACCAGCGCCGGCAGGATGAAGTCGAACCAGGCCAGCCGGATCGGCTTCTTGCCGAAATGGCCCATGTCGGCATACAGCGCCTCGGCGCCGGTGATGCAGAGCACGACCGCGCTCAGGGCGAAGAACGCCGGCCAGCCGGCGACCGCGAAGAACTGCACCGCGTAGTGCGGCGAGAGCGCCTTCAGCACGAACGGATGCTGCACCACCTGGATCGCGCCGAGCACGGCGATGACCGCGAACCACACGCACATCACCGGGCCGAAGACCGCGCCCACCTTGCCGCTGCCGCGGCGCTGGATGGCGAACAGGCCCATCAGGATCACCACCGTGATCGGCACCACGTAGGGGGTCAGCGCCGGCGCCGCGACCTCGAGGCCCTCCACCGCGGAGAGCACCGAGATCGCCGGGGTGATGACGCCGTCGCCGAAGAACAGCGAGGCGCCGAACAGCCCGAGCACCATGATCCACCAGCGCGCCCGCGCACTGGAGCGCACGCTCCGCTGCGCCAGCGCGGTCAGCGCCATGATGCCGCCCTCGCCCTTGTTGTCGGCGCGCATGATGAAGCCGGCGTACTTGATCGACACCACCAGCATCAGCGTCCAGAACACCAGCGACAGCACGCCGAGCACGTTGTCCGGCGTCGGCGCGAGGCCGCGCTCGCCGAAGGCTTCCTTCAAGGTGTACAGCGGACTGGTGCCGAGGTCGCCGTAGACGATGCCGATCGCGCCCATGGCCAGCGCGGCCGTGCGTGGGGAGGTTTTCGTTTCGGGCGCCGAACTCATGCCTGTCGGGGATCGGTCAGCGCAGCGCCGCCTTCAGCGCCTTGCGGATGATGTCCTCGGCCGACGCGCCGGGTGCCGCCGCCTCGCGCACCAGGCGCGTGACTTCGGCCGGCTTGTAGCCAAGCGCCTGCAGGGCGATGGCGGCTTCCGCCGCCGGATCGGCCGGGATCGCCGCGGCCTGCCCCGCCGGTGCGGCGGCAAAGCCGTCCACGCGGTCGCGCAGCTCCACCACCATGCGCTCGGCGGTCTTCTTGCCGATGCCGGGAATTCGCGTGAGGGCAGCGATGTCGCCGGTCTGCACCAGCCGCCCGAACTCCTCCACGCTGGCGCCGGACAGCACCGCCAGCGAGGTCTTGGCGCCGATCCCGGACACCTTCTGCAGGGCGCGGAACAGGCTCCGCTCCGCCTCGCGCAGGAAACCGTAGAGCACGACCGTGTCGTCCTTCGACGCGTAATGCGTGCAGAGATTCACCTCGCCGCCGAGCGCGGGCAGGTCGAAGATCGTCGACATCGGCGCCTCCAGTTCGTAGCCGACGCCGCCGACATCGACCACGATCCACGGCGGCTGCCTGGCCACGAGGGTGCCGCGCAGGCGCCCGATCACCGCCGGCGCCTCCACGCCGTGCGCGGGATGCCGATGCGGGAGAGGCTGGCGCGGGTGTGCGCATGCGCAAGCGCGATCGCCAACGCATCGGCCGCGTCGGCCTGCAGGCCGCCGGAGAGCCCAAGCAGGATTCCAACCATGTGCTGCACCTGAGCCTTGTCCCCTGCGCCGGTGCCGACCACCGCCTGCTTCACTTCGCGCGCAGCATACTCGCTCACGCCGAGGCCGTGGTGGACCACCGCGCAGATCGCCGCGCCCCGCGCCTGGCCGAGCTTCAGCGCGGAATCGGCGTTCTTCGCCATGAACACGCGCTCGATCGCCGCTTCCTGCGGCAGGTGCTCGGCGATGATGCTGCCGAGGCCATCGAAGATGCATTTCAGCCGCGCGGCGAAATCGCCTTCGGCCGCGAGTTTCAGCGCCGCATGGAACACGTGCCGGATGCGCCCGCCGGCTTCGACCTCGATGATCCCGACGCCGGTACAGCGACTGCCGGGATCGATGCCGAGGATGCGAACGGCGCGGGGATTCGGGAGACGGGATTCGGGATTGGCGGCAGGACCCTCACTGCCAGCGCGCAGCGCGCGCATCGGAACCGCATCGAGATCGCTGTTCGCGAATCCCGAATCCCGTCTCCCAAATCCCCGCTCCTCAGCCATACACATCCGGCGGCAGGTCGGCGTTGGAGAAGACTTCCTGCACGTCGTCCAGGTCTTCCAGCCAGTCGAGGAGCCTGGCGACCGTTTGCGCCGCCTCGCCCTCGAGCGCCACCTCGGTGTCGGCGCGCTGCGTGACTTCCGCGACCGCCGCGACGAAGCCGGCACTTTCCAGCGCCAAGCGCACCGCCTCGAAGGCCTCCGGCGCGCAGATCACCTCGACCGAACCATCCTCGAAGCCGCGGATGTCGTCGGCGCCGGCTTCCAGCGCGACTTCGAGGATGCGGTCCTCGTCCACCCCGGGAGCGAAGGTGACGACGCCGAGGCGCTTGAAGAGATAGGCCACCGAACCGTCGGTGCCGAGCGCGCCGCCGAACTTGGTGAAGGCATGGCGGACGTCCGCCACCGTGCGCTGGCGGTTGTCGGTGGTGCATTCGACGATCACCGCCACGCCGCCTGGCGCGTAGCCCTCGTAGCGCACCTCCTCGTAGTTGACGCCCTCCAGTTCGCCAGTGGCCTTCTTGATCGCGCGCTCGATCGAGTCGCGCGTCATGTTCGCCGTCAGTGCCTTGTCCATGGCCAGGCGCAGGCGCGGGTTGCTGGCCGGATCACCGCCGCTGGCGCGGGCGGCGATGCCGATCTCGCGGATCAGCTTGGTGAAGATCTTGCCGCGCTTGGCGTCCTGCGCGTTCTTGCGGTGCTGGATGTTCGCCCATTTGGAATGGCCGGCCATTGACGTGTCCAGAGTTCCCCGTGGATGCAGCCTCCAAGTTTACCAGCAGGCGCGGGCGCGCCTGCCGTGCCGCGGGTTGCCTGCGCGCAGGTTCGACCGGCGATCACGCGCATCGCGATCTTCGCTTGCCGTGGGAGCGAGTGCTCGCGACGCGACGTGTCAAGGCCACAGGTCGCCTGCACGCAGGCTCCTACGAAAAACGGCCGTGGCGCAGGAATGCCGCGGTCAGCTCCGCGACTTCCCGCGAGAGCAGCAGGCCGGTATGGGAGGCATGTACCAGGCGATGATCGCTGACGCCCGGCAGCCGCGTCTCGGCGACGGCCACGGTGCCATCGTGGGGCGGGGACAGACGGCCGAGCGCGCGGCCGAAGCCGAGCGGCAGCGTGCCGGCGATCACGCCGACCTCGCGCGAGCCGTCCCAGTCCGGGATACCCGCGCCAAGCAGGTCGGCGCTGCGGCCGAGCAGGCCCCGCCCGCCGGGCAGGAGCGCCAGGTCGCGCGCCGACGCGCTGCCGCGAAGCGGCGAGCCGAGGCAGACGATGCGTCCCGCAGGAACGCCTGCCCCTCCGCGCACCGCCTGCAGCGCCACCAGGCCGCCGAGGCTATGCCCGACCAGATGGATCGGACTGCCATTCACGGCTCCGCCGACGAGGCGTCGGCGCAGGCGTTGCACCGCGCTGGCGGCTCCCAGGACCACGCTGGCGTAGTCGAACGTGGCGACGTCGAACCCGGCGGCGCGCAGCCGCTGCGCCAGCGGCCAGAGCGCAAAGCCCCGCATCCAGAGGCCGTGCAGCAGGATGACGTGCTCAGGCATGACCGGAGCTGCAAGAGCATCGCGGCTGAAGCCGCTCCCACAAGGCCGCAGCGGCCGTGGGAGGGACTTCAGTCCCGATGCTCCTCCCGCTCCACCACCGCGACGTGCAACTCGGCGAGCTGGGCGGTCGGGACGGATGAAGGCGCCGCCGTCATCAGGTCCTGTGCGCTGGTGGTCTTGGGGAAGGCGATCACGTCGCGGATCGATTCGGTGCCGGCCATCAGCGCCGCGATGCGGTCGATGCCGAAGGCGATGCCGCCGTGCGGCGGCGCGCCGAACTTCAGCGCTTCCAGCAGGAAGCCGAACTTGGCACGGGCTTCCTCCGCGCCGATGCCGAGGAGTTCGAACACCGCCGCCTGCATCTCCGGGCGATGGATGCGGATCGAGCCGCCGCCGATCTCGTTGCCGTTGAGCACCATGTCGTAGCCGCGCGAGACGGCGATCCGCGCGTTGGCCTTGAGATCGGCGACATCGTCGACCTTGGGCGCCGTGAACGGATGGTGCAGCGCCACGTAGCGGCCGGCCTCGGCGTCGTGCTCGAACATCGGGAAGTCGACGACCCACAGCGGCTTCCAGGCATTCTCGACCAGCCCGCGTTCGCGGCCGAGCTTCAGGCGCAGCGCGCCCATGAAGTCGCACACGGTCTTCCATGGGCCGGCGCCGAACAGCACCAGGTCGCCGGTTTCCGCAGCGGTGCGCGCCAGCAGGGTCTCCAGCACGGCGTCGTCGAGGAACTTGGCGATCGGCGAGTTGAGCCCTTCGCGGCCACTGGCGCGATCGTCCACGCGGATCCATGCCAGGCCCTTTGCGCCGTATTTGGCCGCGTGCGCGCCGAGTTCGTCGATCTGCTTGCGGGTCAGGCTGGCGCCGCCCGGGACGCGCAGCGCGGCGACGCGGCCGTCCGGATCGGCTGCAGCGTCGGCAAACACCTTGAAGCCGGCGTCCCTGACGAGGTCGGCCACGTCGACGAGTTCCAGCGGAATGCGCAGGTCCGGCTTGTCCGAACCGTAGCGGCGCATCGCCTCGGTGTAGCTCATGCGCGGAAACGGCGCCGGCAGGGTGGTCTCGGCGACTTCCTCGAATACCGCGCGGATCATCGTCTCGACGGTGTCCTGCACCGCGCGCTCGTCGACGAAGGCGAACTCGATGTCGAGCTGGGTGAACTCCGGCTGGCGGTCGGCACGCAGGTCCTCGTCGCGGAAGCAGCGCGCGACCTGGTAGTAGCGGTCGAAGCCGGCCACCATCAGGAGCTGCTTGAAGAGCTGCGGCGACTGCGGCAGCGCGTAAAACTCGCCCGGGTGCACGCGGCTCGGCACCAGGTAATCGCGCGCGCCTTCCGGCGTGGCGCGGGTCAGGATCGGCGTCTCGATGTCCTGGAAACCCAGCGCGTCCAGATGCCGGCGCAGCGCCGCGACCAGTCGCGTGCGCAGGCGCATCGCGCGCTGCATCTCCGGGCGGCGCAGGTCCAGGTAGCGGTACTTGAGCTTGAGATCCTCGTTGGTGGTCTCGTGCAGCACGAACGGCAGGTCGCGGGCGGGATTGAGCACCTCGATGCGATCGGCCAGCACCTCGACCGTGCCGGTCCTGACCCGCTCGTTGGCGCTGACGCGGCGGCGCACGCGGCCGATCACGCGCAGGCACCACTCGTAGCCGACCTCGCTGGCGGTGCGGAAAGCCTCGGCGTTGTCGGGATCGACCACCACCTGCACCAGGCCCTCGTGGTCGCGCAGGTCGATGAAGATCACGCCGCCATGGTCGCGGCGGGTATCGACCCAGCCACAAAGCGTCACGGAACGGTCGATCAGGGCCTCGTCGACGAGGCCGCACAGATGGGTGCGCATGGGTCAGGGCCGCATCGCGCCGGAGGGCGCGGGAAGGCCGGAAATGCTACGGGCGATCGTGCTGCGCTGCAATGCGGAGGATCGCGATCCAGATTGCCCGGCCGTGTCATCGACTGCTGCCGTGTCGCGCAGTGATCCTGTCTGTTGTAGGAGCGCACCCTGTGCGCGACCGGCGCCGATCTTGGGGTTCGCGGTCGCGCACAAGGTGCGCTCCTACATATTCTGAGACCGGTTAGCGCCAGCGACGCTCCACTGCGAACTCGGCCGAGCAGCCCTGGTCGACCCAGATGCCGCCGCGGTTCCAGCCCCAGTTGCGGCCTTCCATGCAACGGGTATCGGAAAGCTGGCGGCGGACGTAGACGCGGCTGCCGCGCCCCGTATCGACCTGGCAGAAGTTGTAGCGGAACTGCGGGCTGCCGCAGCGCAGGGTGATGGTGCGGTCCCAGCCCGGACCAGGCTGCCAGCCGCCATGGTTCGGCGGAGGGGCGCCATGGCGGGGCGGGGGCGGCGGTGTGGCGCCGGCGTGGTACGCATCGGCGAACACGCCGGCGCAGCCGCGATCGACCCATACCGCGCCACGGCGGAAGCCCCAGGTGCGATCCTTGATGCAGGAGGAGTTGGAAGTCTGGCGCACCAGCACCGCATCGCGCCACGGCGCGGGGCAGTTCTGGGGCTGCATGCCGACGCTGTTGCACTGGATGGTGCCGGTGCCGTATTGGGCGGCGAGCGCCATTCCCAGCGGCGCGGCCACCTGGCCGGCATTCTGTGCGAAGGCGGCGGGCGTGAAGCCCACTGCCAGGGAGAGAACCAGGGTAGCGCCGGTGAGCTTCATCGGTGTTTCCTTGCTGGGAAGGTGTGCCGAGTGTAGGCGATGGCGCTGAACGAAATCGAACGCCCGGTTGCGGCGGCCTACTCCGCCGTCGTCGGCTTCGGCTCCGCCGGTTTCGATGCGCCGGCCTCGCCCTTGCTGCCGACGTCGGGCGCGGGTTTCGCCTCGCCGCCGGAGGGTTTCGCCGCTTCGTCGGACGAGGCGAGGTTGTGCTTCTTTTCATCCCTGGACTTGAAATCCGTTTCGTACCAGCCGCTGCCGGCGAGACGGAACGCCGGCGCGCTGACACGGCGACGCACCTGCGCCTTGCCGCAGGCGGGGCACGCCGCAGGATCGGGGTCGGACAGCTTCTGCAGGCGCTCGAAGCGGTCGTGGCAGGCGGAACACTCGAATTCGTAGATGGGCATGGGGAAGAGCCGGGAATCGGGAATGGGGAATCGGGAATGGGAAAAGCGGGCCGCAGCCTTGACTGCGGCCTCGCGAGTGGTCGGACCTACTCCTTGGCGAACACCAGGCGGCCGCTTTCGGCTTCGACCCGAACGGTGTCGCCGGGCTGGAAGCGGCCTTCGAGGATTTCCTTGGCCAGCGGGTTCTCGAGCTGCTGCTGGATGGCGCGCTTGAGCGGGCGTGCGCCGTATACCGGATCGAAGCCGACGTTGGCAACGAGGTCGAGCGCCCGGTCGTCGATGTCGAGCTTCAGCTGGCGCTCGGCGAGGCGCTTCTCGAGATACGCGATCTGGATGCGCGCGATGGCGCGGATCTGGCGCTTGTCGAGCGCGCGGAACACGACGATCTCGTCGAGCCGGTTGATGAACTCGGGGCGGAAGTGCGCCTGCACCACGCCCATCACCGCCGCCTTCATCTGCGTGTACTGCGCCTCCTCGTCATCGCTCCCCTCGGGTGCCAGATCCTGGATGTACTGTGAGCCCAGGTTCGAGGTCATGACGATGACGGTGTTGCGGAAATCCACCGTGCGCCCCTGGCCGTCCGTGAGGCGGCCATCGTCCAGCACCTGCAGCAGGATGTTGAAGACGTCGTGGTGGGCCTTCTCGACCTCGTCGAGCAGGATCACGCTGTAGGGCCGGCGGCGGATCGCCTCGGTGAGGTAGCCGCCCTCCTCATAGCCGACGTAGCCCGGCGGCGCGCCGATCAGGCGGCTCACGGAATGCTTCTCCATGAACTCGCTCATATCAATGCGCACCATGGCATCGTCGCTGTCAAAGAGGAACGCGGCCAGTGCCTTGCACAGCTCGGTCTTGCCGACGCCGGTGGGGCCGAGGAACAGGAACGAGCCGATCGGCCGGTTGGGATCGGAGAGCCCGGCGCGCGAGCGGCGGATGGCATCGCTCACCACGCGCACGGCCTCGTCCTGGCCGACTACGCGCTGGTGGAGCTCATCTTCCATCCGCAGCAGCTTGTCGCGCTCGCCCTCGAGCATCTTGCTGACCGGGATGCCGGTCCAGCGCGACACGACCTGGGCGATTTCCTCCGCCGTCACCTTGTCCTGCAGCAGGGTGAAGCCGCGGGTTTCGGCTTCCTGCGCGGCTTTGAGCTGCTTTTCCAGTTCCGGGATGCGCCCATACTGGATCTCGCTCATGGTGCCGTAGTCCTGGCGGCGCTGCGCGGCCTCGAGGTCCAGGCGCGCCTTCTCGATGTCCTCCTTGATCTTCGTTGCGCCCTGCAGGGTCGCCTTCTCGGATTTCCAGATCTCCTCGAGGTCCGAGTACTCGCGCCCGAGCTCCTCGATCTCCGTTTCGAGATCCGCCAGGCGCTGCTTCGATTCGGGGTCCTTCTCCTTCTTCAGCGCCTCGCGCTGGATCTTGAGCTGGATCAGGCGCCGCTCCTTGCGATCGAGTTCCTCGGGCTTCGAATCGATCTCCATGCGGATGCGGCTGGCGGCCTCGTCCATGAGGTCGATGGCCTTGTCCGGAAGCTGGCGGTCGGCGATGTAGCGGTTGGAGAGCGTGGCCGCGGCGACGATGGCCGGGTCGGTGATCTCCACGCCATGGTGCACGGCGTACTTCTGCTTGAGGCCGCGCAGGATCGCGATGGTGTCCTCGACGCTCGGCTCGCCGACGAACACCTTCTGGAAGCGCCGCTCCAGCGCCGCGTCCTTTTCGATGTATTTCCGGTACTCGTCGAGTGTGGTGGCGCCGATGCAGTGCAGCTCGCCGCGCGCCAGGGCGGGCTTGAGCATGTTGCCGGCATCCATGGAACCTTCCGCCTTGCCGGCGCCGACCATGGTGTGCAGCTCGTCGATGAACAGGATCACCTGGCCTTCCTGCTTGGCGAGGTCGTTCAGCACGCCCTTCAGGCGCTCCTCGAACTCGCCGCGGAACTTGGCGCCGGCGATCAGCGCGCCCATGTCGAGCGAGAGCACGCGCCGGCCGCGCAGGCCCTCGGGCACCTCGTTGTTGATGATGCGCTGCGCCAGGCCCTCGACGATGGCGGTCTTGCCGACGCCGGGCTCGCCGATCAGCACCGGGTTGTTCTTGGTGCGCCGCTGCAATACCTGGATGACGCGGCGGATCTCCTCGTCGCGGCCGATCACCGGATCCAGCTTGCCGGTTTCCGAGCGCGCGGTGAGGTCGATGGTGTATTTCTCCAGCGCCTGGCGCTGCTCCTCGGCGCTCTCGGACTGCACGCTTTCGCCGCCGCGCATGCGCTCGACCACCGCTTCGAGGTTTTCCCGGTGCGCGCCGGCGGCCTTCAGCGCCGCGCCGAGTTCGCCCCTGTCGTCCAGCGCCGCCAGCACGAAGAGCTCCGAGGCGATGAAGGCATCACCGCGCTGCTGCGCGAGCTTGTCGGTGAGGTTGAGGAGGCGCCCGAGCTCGTTGGAGACATTGATGTTGCCCTCCTGGCCCGACACTTTCGGCAGGCGCTCGATGATCTGCCCGACGCGCGTGCGCAACGCCGGCACGTTGGCCCCGGCCTGGGCCAGCATCGGCACGGTCGATCCGCCCTGCTGGTCGAGCAGCGCCGCCATCAGATGGGCGGGTTCGAGCATGTTGTTGTCGCGGCCGACGGCCAGCGACTGGGCGTCGGCCAGCGCCTGCTGGAAACGCGAGGTGAGTTTGTCCATGCGCATGGGAAGGGGCTCCTCGGATCGGCGATGGAATGCAGGGCGCGTGGCCCCGCGACTGCGCTGGAAATGGGAGTGCGGAGGGTCGTCTTCAAGCAATGCCCGCTGCCATCCCCGCATCCGTCAGCCGGTTAGGGCCGACCTGCGTCACTGCCTGCGTGCGCCGACCGGTAGGGCCGAACTGTGGCGGGCTCGCTCCACGGCTGACGCGCCACCCCGAAACGGGCGATAATCGCGGACTTTCCCCGCGGGATACGGGCGCCGTCCGGCGTGCGCTCCCGCTCGCCCGGAGTCAGGCATGCAATACATCTACACGATGATCGGCGTCAGCAAGGTGGTGCCGCCCAAGCGCCAGATCATCAAGGACATTTCCCTCTCCTTCTTCCCCGGCGCGAAGATCGGCCTCTTGGGCCTGAACGGCGCCGGCAAGTCGACGGTGCTTCGGATCATGGCCGGCGTCGATACCGACTTCCAGGGCGAGGCGCGCGCGCAGCCCGGCGTCAAGATCGGCTATCTCGAACAGGAACCGCGCCTGGATCCCGAACAGACCGTGCGCGAGGCGGTGGAGGAAGGCGTCGCCGAGGTCATCGGCGCGCAGAAGCGGCTGGACGAGGTCTACGCCGCCTACGCCGAGGAAGACGCCGACTTCGACAAGCTCGCCGCCGAGCAGCAGCACCTGGAGAACCTCCTCGCCGCCAACGACGCGCATGCGCTGGAGCGCCAGCTCGAAGTGGCCGCCGACGCGCTGCGCCTGCCGCCCTGGGACGCGATCTGCGGCAAGCTCTCCGGCGGCGAGAAGCGCCGCGTGGCGCTGTGCCGACTGCTGCTTTCCAAGCCCGACATGCTGCTGCTCGACGAGCCCACCAACCACCTCGATGCGGAATCGGTGGAGTGGCTGGAGGAGTTCCTGCACCGTTATCCGGGCACCGTGGTCGCGGTCACCCATGACCGCTACTTCCTCGACAACGCGGCCGAGTGGATCCTCGAGCTCGACCGCGGTCGTGGCATCCCGTGGAAGGGCAACTACACCGAGTGGCTGGTGCAGAAGGAAGAACGCCTGAAGCAGGAGGAGAACCAGGAGAAGGCGCGCCAGAAGGCGATCGCCCGCGAACTGGAGTGGGCGCGCAGCAACGCCAAGGGCGGCCGCAGCAAGGGCAAGGCGCGCCTCGGCCGACTGGAAGAGCTGCAGTCGGTGGACTACCAGAAGCGCAACGAGACCAACGAGATCTTCATCCCGCCGGGCGAGCGCCTCGGCAACTCGGTGATGGAGTTCAGGAACGTCTCCAAGGCCTTCGGCGACCGCGTGCTGATCGACGACCTCAGCTTCCTGGTGCCGCCGGGCGCGATCGTCGGCATCATCGGCCCGAACGGCGCCGGCAAGTCGACCCTGTTCAAGATGATCACCGGGCAGGAGAAGCCCGACTCCGGCGAGATCGTCACCGGCCCGACCGTGAACATCGCCTACGTGGACCAGAGCCGCGAAAAGCTCGAAGGCAACCACAACGTGTTCCAGGAAGTCTCCGGCGGTGCGGACATCCTCACCATCAACGGCATCGAGATCCAGTCGCGCGCCTACATCGGCCGCTTCAACTTCAAGGGCCAGGACCAGCAGAAGATGGTCGGCTCGCTCTCAGGCGGCGAGCGCGGCCGGCTGCACCTGGCCAAGACCCTGCTGCAGGGCGGCAACGTGTTGCTGCTCGACGAGCCGTCCAACGACCTCGACATCGAGACCCTGCGCGCGCTGGAAGATGCGCTGCTCGAGTTCCCCGGCAACGTGTTCGTGATCTCCCACGACCGCTGGTTCCTCGACCGCATCGCGACGCACATCCTCGCCTTCGAGGGCGATTCGCACGTCGAGTTCTTCCAGGGCAACTACCGCGAGTACGAGGCCGACAAGCGCCGCCGCCTCGGCGACGAGGCGGCCAAGCCGCAGCGGCTGCGGTTCAAGAAGCTGGCTTGAGGGCCGGGATTGGTGATTGGTGATTGGTGATTCGGAAAAAGCGGCAGAGTCCGGCCATCCTGCCGCCAATGTCGTAAGGGGGATCGGGGCGCAACGCGCCGGATCCGCCGCTTCGCGGCTTGACCACTGTCACTTTCCGCCGGGAGAAGGTGGCGCATTGGCACCGGATGAGGGTTCGGGCCGGCGAGATGCCAGTACCTCGCGTCTTGGGGCCCCTCGCCTCGGTCGGAGCCTCCCCCACCCCTCTCCCGATGGGAGGGGCTCAGGCAGGTGCGGGCGGGTCGTGGCGTCGTCAGTCGCGCGCCTGGGGTGCGCAGGAGGCGCCGAGATGGGCCAGGATGATGGCCTCGTCGTCCTCGTCGGTCCTGCCGTCGTGGTTGAAGTCGTACCAGGTCGACTGGCCCGCGCCGT
Organism: Lysobacterales bacterium; assembly: GCA_017305135.1. Taxonomy (GTDB): domain Bacteria; phylum Pseudomonadota; class Gammaproteobacteria; order Xanthomonadales; family Rhodanobacteraceae; genus Dokdonella_A. The sequence continues at coordinate 207,974 of JAFKNA010000005.1, forward strand.
CGAACTGGTTCAGCTGGCTCAGCTCGGCCCAGTTGTCCAGGTCCGCCTGGTCCACCCGGAAATCGCGGTTGCCGTCGCCCGGGCACTGGACCTCGTCGTAGCTGTAGTTGTACGCCGCCACCGTGTCGCGGTGATCGATTTCCGCGCGGAGCACGCCGTACGCCGCCTGCGCGTCGGCACCGAGGCCTGACGTGTCGAGCGGCGGCGGGCCGATCGCGAGCTCGGTGCCCTCCTTGTCGATCACCGGATTGGGCAGCGCGAGCATGTCGATCCGGTAGAACTCGTCGATGTTGGTGTTGATGCCGGTGTAGACGGAGTTCACCGGATTCACCAGGTCTTCGGTGAAGGTCTTGCGATTCTGGCGCACCAGCTTGAACGTGCCGTCGCTGGCCGCCTTCGACGAATCGGGCAGGACCCGGGTGGCGTCGCCCGGATCCAGTGCCTTGCGGTAGGACATCACCTGGCCGCAATGGTCGAAACCCGCTTCCGGCACGTTGTCCAGGCCTGAGCCCACGCCATACCAGACGCCGCCCTGGTCGTCGCACAGCGCCTTGTTCGGGAAGATCACGAAGCAGGTGTCGGCGGCCTCCACCACGCAGGGCTGGGCGACGACGCCGGCCTGCGGGTTGGGGAAGTTGGTGCCCATCTCGGTGAAGTTGATCGCGCGCAGTGCATCCTGCATCGGGTTGGTCAGGTACTCGCGCATGGGCTGCGCGTCGAGCGGGCGATCCGCGGGGACATGCGCATCGATGTCCGCGCCGGCGATTTCCGCGAACAGGCGGTAGAGATCGGGCGCACTCACCTGGTGCGGCACCTCGCGACCGGGCGCGGCGACCATGCGCCCGGCCACCAGCAGCGGCACGGCCACGCCGGTCTGATAAGGCGAGGCCTTGGCGCGCGCCGGGTCGAAGCGGCCGGGCGCGGTGAACTTGACGCTGTTGACGTAGGTGCCGTTGTCGCCCATGACCACCACCACGGTATTCGAATTCGCCGGGTCGTAATCGAGCGTGCCGTCGCCGTTCCAGGTGGCGAGGCCGAGCTCGACCAGCAGGCGGCCGATCTCCCGGTCCATGGCCTCGACCATCAGGTTGGTGATCAGGCGATCGTCCACCATGCCGATGATCTGCCCGGGTGCGCCTTCCACGTCGGACAGCGGGGAGCAGACCAGGTTGTCGTTGCGTCCGGGCGTGTCCGCGGCAATCAGCGCGAGCGGAGGCACCTGCAGTGGGGCGTGGATGGCCGAATAGCCCAGCGACATCATCCACGGCTTGTCCTTGGGCTGGGCGCGCGCCCAGGCGATGGCGCGGTCGGTTTCCAGGGTGCTGCGGTAGCCGCGCGCCGAAGGATCGGTCGCCAGCACCTCGCCGGCGTTGCCCTCGGCGTCGCTCCAGACGAACTTGCCGGTGTAGTAGCCGTTCTGCGTCGTGAAATCGACATGCGCCGGCGTGCTGGCCTGGCAGGTCTGGTCGGGATCGAAGATGCCGCCGCGCTCCAGGCAGGCGCGGCCCGGCGTGCGGAGGTCGGCGGCGTCGTTGCGGTCGATCTGCTCGCAGGTGTTGTCCACGTAATAGCAGGCGCCATGGTCCGCACCGTTCACGCTGTCCATCGTGGTGTTGGACACGAAACCGCACTTGTGGGGACCTTCGGCAGGGTCTTCGCCGAAGGTCCTGAGGCCGGCGCGGGTGTCGATGGGATAGGGCGCGCCATCGAGGTAGCCGTCGAAATGGTCCCAACCCAGCTTCCACATCGTCTTGAGGCCATACGGCAGGTTGGCCGAGGTGCCGAGGTTGGTGCCGGTCAGGTGCATCTTGCCGATCATGGCATTGGTGTAGCCGGCGGTTTTAAGCAGCTTGGGCAGCGTCACCTCATAGGGCGAAATCTCCGAATTGGCGAGATCGGTCTGCACCACCGCATTCAGGATGTTGGTGCTGGACGGATAGCGCCCGGTGAACAGGCTCGCGCGGGTGGGCGTGCAGGTCGGCATGGCCCAGGCGTTGCGGAACTTGAGGCCGGCGTCGGCGATCGCCGCCAGGTTGGGCGTCTTTGGCGGCGCGGCGCCGCCATAGCCGTAGAAGTCGAGCTGGTCCAGGCCGAAGTCGTCGATGACGATGAACAGGATGTTGGGCGGCGGGCCTGCCTCTCCGCTCTCGAAGCCGCTGGAGAAGATCGCGTCCTCGCCACCCGCCTTCGCCAGGCCCGCCAGCAGGAACATCGACAGGAGTGAAACCAGCACTTTCGGCAGGTAATGCAGCCCCTTCATGTTTCCCCCCGGACCTGGACGTGATTGCACGGCATCAAACCGCCAATGGCCCGGATACGCAACACCATGTACATGGCATCGGCAGCGCCGCGAACGCGCGCGAGGATCGGCACCGCAACGGCGGGGCCTGGCGCCTCTGGGGTCGACTTTGCGCGGCGGTCGTGAGCACGATACCGACATGGACACGATAAGAATCCTGCTGGTCGAAGACGACGCGCCGACGCGCCAGCGCCTGCACGACGCGCTGGCTGCCGATCCGGGATTCACGGTCGAGGCGGTCGGCAGCCTCGGCGATGCGCGTGCGGCGATCGCCAGAACCCCGCCACAGGTACTGCTCACCGACCTCGAACTGCCCGACGGGCATGGCGCGGAGCTCACCGCCGAGGTGCATACCGCACATCCCGCGGTGGAGATCCTGGTGATCTCCGTGCTCTGCGACGAGGCCAACGTGGTCGCGGCGATCGCCGCCGGGGCCAGTGGCTACATCGTCAAGGATGCCCTGCCGGAAGACATCGGTGCCACGGTCCGCCAGGTACTCGAAGGCCAGTCGCCGCTGTCCGCCGGCATCGCGCGGTTCCTGCTGCGCCGGCTGCAGGCCGCACCGGCACCGGGCCCGGAACCGGCGTCGGAATCGCCGCTGGACCTGACCGGGCGCGAGACCGAGATCCTGTGGGGCATCGCCAAGGGCCTCAGCTACAACGAGATCGCCGACAAGCTCGGCATCTCCCGCAAGACCGTGCCCAACCACATCAAGAGCATCTACCGCAAACTCGAGGTCAACAGCCGCGGCGAGGCGGTGTTCGAGGCGGTTTCGCGACAGCTCATCACGTTTTGAGCGCGCCCTCGGCGGTGCCGCCAAGCCGTTCGGGCAGGTCGACGATCACGCGGGTGCCGAGCGCGTCGCTTTCCACCTCCAGCCGCGCGCCGAGGTCGTCGGCGCGGCGCTGCATGTTGCCCATGCCGTAGTGGCCGCGCCGAGGCTGCGCCCCACCCCGGCCGCGGTCGCTCACCACCAGGCGCACACCAGGACCCCGCATGCGCGGCGCCTCGACCGCGACCACAGGCGAGCCGGAATGGCGCGCGGCGTTGTTCACCGCTTCCTGCAGCAGGCGGAACAGCGCCAGCGCGTGGGTGGGCGACAGGCCGGGCAGGTCCGGCAGGTCGTGGACCTTCCATTCCAGGCGCAGGCCGGAGCGGCGCAGTTGAGGTTCGATGCGGTCGCGGAACGCCACCAGCATCATGCCGAGGTCGTCGCCGAAATCCTCCATCGAGTCCACCACCAGGCGCAGGTCGGTCAACGCGCCATGGCAGGCACGGGCGACCTCGCGCGCCACCGGGCCGTCGCCGCGTTCGCTCAGCGAGACGATCGACACCAGCTGGCCGGCGATGCCATCGTGCAGGTCGCCCATCAGGCGCATGCGTTCGGCGGCCAGGGTCTCGCGCCGCGCCTGCGCCTGCTCGCGCCGGAAGGCCTGCCGCAACTGTTCGCCCGCGGCGGCGACGTCGCGGCGCAGGCGGGCGTTGAAGTCCTCCAGGAGCGACAGGCCTTCGGCGAAGCTCCGCAACAGGATCGCGCCCATGATGAACGCCAGGATCGGCCCGTTGAAGCGCGCGAGCAGCACGTGGCCACGGCCGAGCCCGGTGCCGAGCACGACCTGGTCGCGCACGGCGAGTGCCAGCAGCACCCCGATCGCGACCAGCAGGGTCAGCGCGGTGCGATCGCGCCGACCCACGCCCGCCCGCCACAGCTCCCCGAGCGCCAGCGCGGCCAGGCCAAGCGCGAGCGGCATGAACAGCGCCCACAGCAGGAACATCGACCAGGCCGCCGGCAGGGCGTGGAAGGCCACCACCATCAGCGCACCGGGAACAAGGAACCAGCGGGTGCGCAGCGGTGGCCTGCGCCCGGTCAGCTGCCAGATGAACGGCAGCAGCAGGCAGGCGGCGACGAAACGCAGCGTATTCACCGGCACCAGCAGGAATTCGCCGAATGCGCTGGCGATGACCGGCGACAGCGAAGTCAGAGCGAAACTCAGCGAGATCGCGGCGCACAGGAGATAGAGCTGGTCCTGGCGGCGCGCCAGCCAGATCAGCAGCAGGATCGAGCCGATGGCCAGCAGCGCGCCGTCCATCAGGCGGGACAACGTCATCACCACGAAGTGGGCGGCTTCGTAATCGCCCCGCAAGCGGTCCTCCGGACCGAAGAACACCGGGCCGACCGCGCCCGAACCCAGCCGCTCGGCCAGCACCACGCCGATCTCGTTGGTGCCCGGCCGCAGCAGGCGCCCGGGCACGCTGGCGATCTGCGGTGCGCCCTGGCCCTGGCGGAGCGAGGCTTCACCGAGGGTGCTGTCCAACATCGGCACGCCGTTGAGCGAAACCTGCATGCGCCCGGTGAACTGCGGCACGTAGAGGGCGAAGCGCTCGCCGGCGACCGCATCGTGGTCGAACGGGATCCGGTAGGCGTGGACGCATTCCTCCCGCGCGTGGCAGTTTCCGGGCAGGCGCATCGGCACCGGCCCGGTCTCGCCCTCGCCCTCGCCAGTGGCGCGAAAGGCGCCGTCGAAACGCTGCACCCCGGCGTCGCGGACGCGCGCGCCCGCATCCATCAGCCCGTCCAGCGCGATCAGCAGTGCCAGCGCGCCCAGCAGCAGGACCGCCAGATACTTCCACGGCAGCGGACCGGGGACCGGCGTTCCCGTGTTCGTCGTAAGCTCCGACATGCGCCCTACTGCCACCGCAACGGACCGATGATCGCGGTGGCCGCCTGTCCCCGCAAGTCGCGGCATGGCTGGCCTGAGGCCGCGCCGTTGCGCGGCGGGCGCGAATCAGCGCCTGCCATGCCACGGGTGCTACCCTAGGAAAGCCTGCGGGCACACGATGCGACCAGCAGGAGCGCAGCCTGCTGTGCGCGACCGCGACCGCGACCGGCGAGTGCGCGACCAGCGCAAGCGCATGGCCGCACATGCCGTCGGAATCGCCGACAGGACGGTTCCCGGATGCTGGAGGCCGCGCGGCCGTAATGCGCGCATACCGAGATCGCCACCCCACGCAGCCCGCACCATGAATTTCATCCATGCCCTCACTGCTGCCTGGCAGCGCAACGATTCCCTGGTCTGCGTCGGCCTTGATCCGGAGCCGGCCAGGTTCCCCGCGCATCTCGGTGCCGACCCCGACGCGATCTTCGCCTTCTGCCGTGCCATCGTCGATGCGACGGCGGACCTCGTCTGCGCGTTCAAGCCGCAGATCGCGCACTTCGCCGCGCATGGCGCGGAAGGCGCGCTGGAGCGCCTGATCGCGCACATCCACGCCGCGCATCCAGGCGTGCCGGTGATCCTCGACGCCAAACGCGGCGACATCGGCTCCACCGCCCGGCAGTACGCCGCGGAAGCGTTCGACCGCTACGGCGCCGATGCGGTGACGGTCAACCCCTACCTGGGCCACGACTCCCTGGCGCCCTTCCTCGACCGCACCGACAAGGGCGTCATCATCCTGTGCCGCACCTCCAACCCGGGCGGCGCGGACTTCCAGGCCCTGGACTGCGGCGGCGCGCCGCTCTACCTACGCGTGGCCGAAACCGTCGCGCGCGACTGGAACGCCCACGGCAACTGCGCCCTGGTCACCGGCGCGACCTGGCCGGAGGAACTCGGCCGGGTGCGCGCCGCCGTCGGCGACATGCCGCTGCTGGTACCGGGCATCGGCGCGCAGGGCGGCGACGTGGCCGCGGTGCTCCGGCATGGCGCAACAGCGAATGGCACCGGGCTGATGGTGAGTTCTTCCCGCGCCATCCTCTATGCCGGTTCCGGCACGGATTTCACCGACGCCGCCCGCGCCGCGGCACGGGAGCTTCGCGACACCATCAACCGGTTCCGCTAGCCCCAGCCGTCTCGGCTGGCCGTTCACCCTGGGATCGTCGGATCCGGAGCCCTTCCAGGCCACGTATCTCGACTGCGAAGCCGCGGCGGGCAGCCCACCTTTCGCCATTCCACCGGAATGCGGCCTGTCCGTGCAGGCTTCCATGACGGGATTCCCGGAATTCCAGAACGGCGTCCATTTCCCGCTGCCCAACGCCAACATCGGCGACGGGCGCATCGTGTCGCGCGACCCGCAAACCGGCATCCGGCTGGAAGCGTTCCGCATCGGCCACGACTGACGTGTCATCGGGATGTAGCTCCAACCTGCGCTCCGTGCGCGCAGGTCGGGACTACGCCCCGGCGGCTCGTGCCGCGCGACATCGCACGCATCGGTCGCACCGGACTCCGGCTACACCGCGGCCTTGCCGCGTCCGGGCATTGCGCACGGCCGCGGAAGTAAGGCTGCGTCTCTGCCCGCTACTCGAAGCCGTCCCGGAAGATGCCGTCATCGTCGTCGAACAGGTACGCGGTGGTTTCGATCAGGCCGGAACCGTTGGTGTCGCCGACGCGTCCGCGCGCACGCAGGAAGTAGGGCTGGTTGGCGGGCGGGATGAAGCCGGTCAGACGCCAGCCTCCAGGCTCGCGCTGCATGGTGCCGACGGGCGTGAAGCTGCCGGAGTAGCCGGTGTAGGAAAGCAGCAGTTCCGGAGGCAGCAGAAGCTCCGGTCCGGCGCCGGAACGCCGCCACAGCGCCGTGCGATTCTCCACGGTCAGGGATTGCAGCGCGGCTTGCGGCGTGGAGAGGCGTGCCAGGTAGCTGCGCGGCATGCCGCCGATCTGGGTGAACCCGCCGCCCACCAGCACCTTGCCATCCGGCTGCATGGCCAGGCTGTCCACCCAGGCACTGGCTCCCGGATCGAAGCCGGCATCCAGACTGCCGTCCGGGTTCAGCCGCGCAACAAAACGATGCGGCTGGCCGCCGATCTGGGTGAAGGTGCCGCCCACAAGCACCCTGCCATCCGGCTGCACGGCCAAGCTGGACACGAGGCCGCCGGCCCCGGGGTTGAAGCCGGCATCGAGACTGCCGTCCGGGTTCAGCCGCGCGATGCGGCTGCGCGGCTGGCCGCCGATCTGGGTGAAGATCCCTCCTACCAGCACCTTCCCGTCTGGCTGCACGGCCAGGCTGTATACCTTATCGTTGGCTCCCAGGTTGAAGCCGGCATCGGGGCTGCCGTCCGGGTTCAACCGCGCGATATATATGTGCGGCTGGCCGCCGATTCGGGTGAAGAAGCCTCCCACCAGCACCCTGCCGTCCGGCTGCACGGCCAGACTCCGCACATAGTCGTTGGCTCCGGGGTTGAAGCCGGCATCGAGGCTGCCGTCCGGGTTCACGCGCGCGATGTGGTTGCGCGGTAGACCGCCGATCTGGGTGAAGACCCCTCCTACCAACACCTTGCCGTCTGGCTGGAGGACCAAGCTATGTATCGTGTCGTTGAGTCCAGGGCTGGAGCTGGGGTTGAAGCCGGCATCGAGGCTGCCGTCCGGATTCAGGCGCGCGATGCCACCGCGCTGTTGGCCGGCGATCTGGCTAAAGTCTCCCCCCAACAGCACCTTGCCGTCCGGCTGCACGATCAGGCTGCGCACTTCTCTATCGGCTCCAGGGTTGAAGCTGGCATCGAGTTTGCCGTCCGAGTTCAGGCGCGCGATGCGGCTGCGCGGTTGCCCGCCGATCTGGGTAAACCCACCGCCCACCAGCACCTTGCCGTCCGGCTGCAGAGCGATGCAGCGCACGACACCACCGTCGGCTCCAGCAGGATTGAAAGAGCGATCCAGGTGGCCGCCCACGTGGAGCCGGGCGATGCGTCCGCTCGGGATGTTGGAGATGAGAAGAAAGCTGCCGCCGATCAGCACCTTGTCGTCCTGCTGCACGGCAATGCTGAAAACCTGCCGGTTGGCGCTGGCGGTAAAATCCGAATAGACGCCGCCATCCGCGCTCAATCGCGCAATCCGCTGATGCTCCTGCATTCCGACATCTCCGACCTGGAGGAAGCTTCCGCCGATCAGGATGCTGCCATCCGGATGCAGGGCCACGGCGTAGACCGTGCCGTCGGTACGGGGACGGAAACCGGCGTCCAGGGTGCCGTCTGCGTTGATCCGGGCCAGGAAATTGCGCGGGTCGACCCCGACCATGGAGAAGTTGCCGCCCAGGACGATCTTGCCGCCGGGCTGCACCGCGATGCTTTGCACCCAGCCGTTGAAATCGAGATCAAGGCTGGCGTCGAGCGTGCCGTCCGCATGAACCCGCGCGACATACCGGCGGGCCTGGCTCCCCAAGGTGGTGAAACGCCCGCCGACCAGCAGTTTGCCGTCATCCTGCACCGCCACGCTGTGCACCCAGCCATTGGCATCGAGATCGAACGCGGCATCGAGCGTGCCATCGGCGTTCAACCGTGCGAGGTGGCTATGCGCTTGGCCGTCGACGCGGGTGAAATCGCCCCCTATGACCACCCTGCCACCGCGCTGGATGGCCAGGCTGTAAACCGCCGAACCCTCCAACGCGGGATGGAACGTGGCATCGAGCGTACCGTTCGCGTTGAGCCGGGCGATCCCTTTGCAGGCGCAGGTGCCCACGTTGGCAAAGCTGCCGCCCAGCAGGACCTTTCCATCCGGCTGCACGGCCGTCGTATAGACCAGGCCATCCACCGGCGGTGGAGTAAAGGCGGGATCGATGCTGCCATCGACGCGCAGCCGGGCGATGCGCTCGCGTGGCTCGCCGGCAATCTCGGTGAAGTCGCCGCCGACGACGGCCATGCCGTCCGGCTGCACCGTGATCGTGCGCACGTTGCTGTCGGCAAGCGGCCAGTAGCCATCGTTGGCGTCCTGCGCCAGCAGCGGCGCGGCGAAGGCGAGCAGGAGCAGCGCCACGATGCAGCGCCACGCCCGCCCACCGGCGCGGCGCGCATCGGGGGAAGCGGGCGCGACACGACGCCGGTGCACGATGCGGTGGAACGGTTCCATGGCGCTCTCCTCGGAGGTCTCGCGGGGCGCCCGGCGCGGGTGCCCCGACGGTGATGCGCCGACGCACGAGCGCGACGGCATATCCGAGCACTACCGGAATTGGCGGCGACGATTACAGTTCGTGCCGCGCGACGAAGCGGGCGTCGGCTGCGCAAATCCGGCTCCACCGCGGCGGGCTACTCGAAGCCATCCCGGAAGATGCTGTCATCGTTGTCAAACAGGCGCGCGGTGGTTTCGATCAGGCCGGAACTGTAGCGACCGTCGCCGACGCGTCCCCGCGCGCGCAGGAAGTAGGCCTGGTTGGCGGGCGGGGTGAAGCCGGGCAGGCGCCAGCCGCCGGACACCCGCTGCATGGTGCCGACGGGCATGAAGCCGCCGGGCCAGCCGGGGTAGGAAAGCAGCAATTCCGGAGGCAGCAGAAGTTCCGGCCCGGCGCCGGAGCGCCGCCATAGCGCTGTTCCGTTCTTCACGCTCAGGGATTGCAGCGCGGCTTGCGGCGTGGAGAAGCGCGCGATGCGGTTGCGCGGCTGGCCGTCGAACTGCGTAAAGGCACCGCTCACCAGTACCTTGCCGTCCACCTGCACGGCCAGGCCCTTCACCCAGTCGTTGGCTCCGGGATCGAAGCCGGTATCGAGGCTGCCGTCCGGGTTCAGGCGCGCGATATGGCCGCGCGACAGGCCGCCGATCTGGGTGAACTCCCCGCTCATCAGCACCTTGCCGTCCAGCTGCATGACCAGGCTGTATACCCGGTCGTTCGCCCCGGGGTTGAAGCCGGCATCGAGGCTGCCGTCCGGGTTCAAGCGCGCGATGCGGCCACGCGGCTGGCCGCCCATCTGGGTGAAGTTGCCGCCCACCAGCACCTTGCCGTCCGGCTGCACGGCCAAGCTGTACACAACGGCGTTGGTCCCGGGGTTGAAACCGGCGTCGAGGCTGCCGTCCGGGTTCAGGCGCGCGATGCGGTTGCGCTGCTGGCCGCCGAGCTGAGTGAAGTCGCCGCCCACAAGCACCTTGCCGTCCGACTGCACGGCCAGGCTGTACACGGCCGCGTCGGCCCCGGGGTTGAAGCCGGCGTCGAGGCCGTCGTTCGGGGTCAATCGCGCGATACGGCCGCGCGCCTGGCCCGCGATCTGGGTGAAGAAACCGGCCACCAGCACCGCGCCATCCGGCTGCAGGGCCAAGCTTTCCACCCAGTCGTTGGCTCCGGGGTTGATGCCGGCATCGAGGCTGCCGTCCGGGTTCAGGCGCGCGAGATAGCCGCGCGTCTCGCCGCCGATCTGGGTGAACCTACCGCCCACCAGCACCCTGCCGTCCGGCTGCACGGCCAGGCAGGACACCCCCGCGTTGGCCCCAGGGTTGAAGGCATCGAGGCTGCCGTCGGGCTTCACCCGTGCGATGCGGTTCCGCAACTGGCCGTTGACCTGGGTGAACTCGCCTCCCACCAGCACCTTGCCGTCCGGCTGCACGGCCAGGCTGTACGCGGCTGCGTTGGCATTTGGCTTCAAGGTCGCATCCGGCGTGCCATCCGCATTCAGCCTCGCGATGCGGTCGCGCGGCCGCCCACCCATCTGGGTGAACCCGCCGGCCGCCAGCACCTTGCCATCCGGCTGCACCGCCACCCTCGCCACCCAGTCATCGGCACCCGGGTTGAACGTGTCGGGGCTGCCGTTGTTGCTGCGCAGCCGCGCAATGCGGTTGCGCGCCAAGCTGCCGACCGCCGTGAACGCGCCGCCAAGGATGATCCCACCGTCGGCCTGCAGCGCGATGCTGTACACCAGGTCGTTGGCGCCCGGATCGAAGCCCTCCTCGACCTGCCCGCTGGCGTCCAGCCGCGCGATGCGGTTGCGCGTCTTCGTACCGATGCCGGTGAAATCCCCGCCCACCACGATGGCGCCGTCCGGCTGTACGACGACGCTGCGCACGCCGCCGTTGAAGGCGGGATGGAAATCCTCGTCCAGTTCGCCATCGGACGTAAGTCGCACCAGGCCCTGCCGCGTGGCGCCGGCGATCTGGGTGAAGAAGCCGGCCACCAGCACCGCGCCGTCCGGCTGCAGGGCCAGGTCGTGGACCGCATTGTCGGCATCGGGGCGCCAGTCGGGATCAAGGCTGCCGTCCGCCTCGAGCCGTGCGAGATAGGCGCGGTTCTGTCCCGCAACCTGGGTGAAGCTGCCGCCAATCAGGATGCGGCCATCGGGCTGCACCGCCAGGCTGTGCACCGTGCCGTTGGCGTCCGGATTGAAGCCGGCGTCGAGGCTGCCATCGAGATTGACGCGGGCGATGAAATTGCGCGTCTGCCCGCTGACCTGCGTGAAGCTGCCGCCCAGAATGATCCGGCCATCGGGCTGCTGCGCCAGGCGGTATACGTAGCCGTTGACCTGGAGCGTATGCCCGGTAGCGCCGGGGTCGAGATCGAACGCCTCGTCGTAGCTACCGTCCGGATACAGCCGCGCGAGGTAGTTGCGATCTCTACCCGCGATGTGGGTGAAGCGCCCACCCACCAGGACCGAGCCATCCTGCTGCACCAGCAGCGCGTGGATTTGCTTGTCGGCATCCGGGCGGTAACCGTCGTCGACCCCTTGCGCGAGCAGCGGCGCGGCGAAGGCGAACAGGATCAGCGCTGCAATGCAGCGCCACGCCGGCCCGCCAGCGCGCACGTCGGGGCAAGCAGACCCGGCACGACGCCGGTGCATGATGCGGTGGAACGGTTCCATGACGCTCTCCTCGGACGTTTCGGGGGCACCAAGCCGAGCCTCGACGGCAATGCGCCAGCGCAGGGGCGCGACAGCACCTCTGACGACTTCCGGGTCTGGCGCCGGCGATTACAGCTCTCGTAGTCGTGGCTACGCCCCCAGACGTTTCGCCTGCTCGGACATTCCGGCAATCCGTCCGGGTTCGACACGCCCCAATGGGACACATGCCGCGGCGTTGCCATTCGGGAAGCAAGGCCCGCTTCCGACATTCGCGCGTAAGGCGTCGCAGGCCCAAACCCCGCCCACGCCGCCGGGCGGCGTGACGCCCGCTCCGCGGTGTGCTTTCATTGCCGGCGCTGCGCGGCGGGGGCCGCGCCCCGCCCGTCCACCGAGGAACACGCATGAATCCCGATTCCGCCGCGGCCAAGCCCGTCGCGCAGCTCACCGCACGCGCGATCATCCTGTCGGTGATCCTCGCCGTGATCCTGGCCGCGGCCAACGCCTACCTTGGCCTCTTCGCCGGGCTCACCATCGCCACCGCGATCCCGGCGGCGGTGGTGTCGATGGGCGTGCTGCGCCTGCTCGGCGGCGGCACCATCCTCGAGAACAACATCGTGCAGACCGGCGCCTCGGCCGGCTCGTCGATCGCCGCCGGCGTCATCTTCACCATTCCGGCGCTGGTGATCCTCGGCTACTGGCAGGATTTCCGCTATTCCTGGGTGCTGGCGATTGCCGGCCTTGGCGGCCTGCTCGGCGTGCTGTTCTCGGTGCCGCTGCGCCGCTCGATGATCGTCGAGGATCCCCTGCCCTTCCCGGAAGGCAAGGCCGCCGCGGAAGTGCTGAAGGCGGGCGACAATCCCGGACCGGGGCTACGCATCCTCGGCGTCTCCGGCCTGATCGGCGCGGTGGTGAAGCTCGCCGCGGAAAGCGGCCTGCGCATGATCCCGGACAACGCGGTCGGCGCCGGCTTCCTCGGCAAGTACCTCGGCTATCTCGGCACCAACCTCTCGCCCGCGCTGCTCGGCGTCGGCTACATCGTCGGCCTCAACGTCGGCATCGTGGTGGTGTCAGGCAGCATCCTGTCCTGGCACATCGCCATCCCGGCGTACTTCGCCTGGTTCCTGGACACCGACCCGGCGCTCGCCGCCAGCATCGCCGGCGCCAGCGCGGCGGATGCGGCCGGGGCGATCTGGTCGGCGAAGATCCGCTTCCTCGGCGTCGGCGCGATGCTGATCGGCGGCGTCTGGACGCTGTTCTCGTTGCGCAAGTCGCTTCTCAGCGGGGTGAAGAGCGGCTTCGCCGCGGCGCGCGCCGGTGCCGGTGCCATCGTCGCCGAGACCGAGCGCGACATCCCGATGAAGTGGATGCTGATCGCACTGGTGGCGTTCACCATCCCGCTCGGCCTCCTCTACCACGCCATCGTCGCAGCCGACCCCAGCATCACGCACGGCTGGCCGATCAGCGTGACTATGACCGTGATCATGATCGTCGCCGGTTTCCTGTTCGTGTCCGTGTCGGCCTACCTCGCGGGCCTGGTCGGCTCGTCCAACAACCCGGTCTCGGGCATCACCATCGCCACGATCCTGTTCGCCGCGGTGGTGCTGATGCTGATGCTCGGGCGCGATTCCTCGATCGGCGCGGTGGCGGCAATCATGATCGGCGCGGTGGTGTGCTGCGCGGCAGCGGTCGGCGGCGACAACCTGCAGGACCTCAAGGCCGGCTACCTGGTCGGCGCGACGCCGTGGAAACAGCAGTTGATGCTGATGATCGGCGCGTTCTCGTGCGCGCTGATCATGGCGCCGGTGCTGAGCCTGCTCGCCACCGCCTATGGCATCGGCGCGCCGACCGAAGCGCATCCGAACCCGCTGTCCGCGCCGCAGGCGACGCTCATGGCCTCGGTGGCGCAGGGCCTCTTCGGCGGCGAGCTGCCGTGGACCTTCATCGGCTTTGGCGTGCTGGTCGGTGCCGCGATCATCGGCTTCGACGAGTGGCTGAAGGCGCGCGGCTCGCAGTTCCGCGTGCCGGTATTGGCCGCGGCCATCGGCATCTATCTGCCGCTGGAGTTGATGGTGCCGATCTTCGTCGGTGGGCTGCTGTCCTGGCTGGTCGAACGCCGCCACGGCATCGACTCGCGCGACGAGGCCGCGCGCGACCGCATCCATCGGCCGGGCACGCTGTTCGCCGCCGGACTCATCACCGGCGAGGCGCTGATGGGCATCGCCATCGCCATCCCGATCGTGGTCAGCGAGCGCGCCGACGTGCTGGCATTGCCCGCGGCGCTTCATTTCAACCAGTGGATTGGACTCGCGGTGCTCGCCATGGTGGGCTGGCTGCTGTACCGCACTGGGGCGAAGCAGCAGGCGGGCGACTGACGGCCCTGCATCATCGGGGTGCGCCGCGTGGCAACGCGGCGCACACCATTCACCGGCGCCGTCGCAGCCACAGCCACGGCACCTGCAACACGAAGCGCAGCCAGAGTGCCAACCACACCAGCGCGCGCAGCAGGGGATTCCTCGCCGCGGGATCGAATCGCGTGAAATAGCGCCAGAAGCCGCGATGCTTGTGCCAGGCGACGAACACCGGGCGGTGGCGACTCGATCCGCCCTGGGCATGGCTCACCGGCACGCCACCGGCGATCGCGACGCGCCAGCCGGCGTCGCGCAGGCGGCGGCAGAGGTCGAGATCCTCGGCATGGAGGAAATAGGCCGGATCGAAGCCGCCCACGGCGTCGAAGGCCTCGCGGCGAACCAGCATCAGCGCGCCGGACACCGCTTCCACCTCCTCGACCGCAGCGGCCACCGCAGCGGCCGGCATCTCGACCCCCGCCAAGGCCGGCCAACGCGCTTCGAGGCGTGCGAGTCCGGATGCCGCCATGATGACGCGGCGCAAGCTCGGTTCGCGGCGTCGGTTGCCGCGCGCCGGCTTGCCATCGGGAGCACAGACCCTGGCGCCGACCAGGGCGAGCCGCGCGTCGCCGGCGAGCACCCGGCGCAGCCCTGAAACCGCGCTGGCCGGCAGCGTGCAGTCGGGATTCTGGAACAGCAGGGCGTCGCCCTGCGCCAGCGCAGCGCCGCGGTTGCAGGCGGTGCCGAAGCCGAGGTTGGAGCCGTTGCGGACCAGGCGCAGCCGCTGGTCGGCCGCGTGCGCGGCGGCGACGCGCGCCGGCTCGCCATCACGCGAGGCGTTGTCGAGCACCAGCACCTCGACCGCGGCGTCCTGCGCGAGCGCGGAGGCCACGGCATCGCCCAGCAAGGGTCCGCTGTCGGCGGCGACGATGATGATGCTGGTGAGGCCGGCGACGAGGTCGGCGGCCACGGAGGCGTTCAGACCGCGCCGAGCAGCTTGTCGCCCTGCTCGCGCGCATGGTTCCAGAGCGCCGGCCAGGCCTCCCAGGCGGCAGCGAGTGCGGCCGTTTCCTCGCGCAGCGCCCGCGCGCAGCCCGCCTCGTCGATGTTTTCCGGCCAGTCACCCAGGCGTGGCGGGGCCTTGCCGATCAGCGCCTTGCCGTTCGCCTCGATAATGGAGCGCACGTCCGCCTGCCAGTAGATCGGCGCGTCCTGCGCCGCGTCGTACTGCTGCTGCAGGCGCTCGACGAGGTCGGCACGCGCATAGGCGAGATATTCGCGGAGCTGGCGCAGGCATCCCGCCTCATCGGCGCCGCCGATGTCGCGCAGGTGCGCGGCGAGCAGGCCCAGCCGCTGCGCCGGATCGGCGGCATTGAATTCGGGCAGCTGGCGGCGCACGAAATCGCCGACGAAATAGTTGAAGCGCGGCGTGCTCGCGGCAAGGGTATGCGGCGATCGCTTGCGCGCCTTCTCCTGCACGTGGCCGATGGCGAGCGGCAGTTCGAGCACCAGCGCGCCGGGATGGAGGAGCTCGGTCACCCGCGAGAACAGCGAATCCTCGCCCCGCCCGAAGGGGTTGGTGCAGGGCAGCAGCACCGAGTTGTCGAGCATGAACGGCGTGAAGGAGGCCGCACCCGCGGCGCGCGCCTGCCGGTAGCCGTACCAGATGCTGCCGACCTCGACGTTGCGCAGGTAACTTTCGCGGTCGCGCACGAGGGCCGCGCGCGCTTCGGCCGGAAGCTGGTACAGCCACACGCCGGACTCGGTGCGCGAACTGCCATACGCGCCATGGTGGCTGGCGAGGATCGGCGCATTGCCGCGCAGGTGATCGAGACGGCTCAGCGCCAGGCCTCGCAGCGAGCCGCGCTCGATGGCGTAGTCGGGACTCTGCACGACATCGCCGAGCGCGTGCCCGGCGACGGCCAGGTGCAGTTCGAAGGGATCGGCCTCGACCGCCTCGCCGGCAGCGAGGGCGTGCTCGATGCTGCGATGGAAGCCCGTATACGCCGCGGGCGAGGGATCGGGATCCAGCCCGCTGCGTGCGCCTTCCGGCCTGCGCAGCGGCAGTCGATGATCGTCGTCGAGCAGCGCCAGGCGCGCACCGGCGGAGAGCAGCAGGGCCAGGTTCCAGCCGCGGCCGCCGCCGAAGCGGCCAGCCTCGCCGGAGCCGATCAGCCGCGGCAGCACCGCGGCCGCCTGCGGGACCGCCCGCGCCAGCGAGGCGACGAGCCGCTCGCGCTCGGCATGGCCGATGTAGGTCAGCTTGCAGCCGGTGGCGCGCGCGAACTCACGCAGGAGGTCGCGGTGGCGGTTGGCGGCGGCTTCGCTGGCGGAGTCGTCCAGCACGACGTAATGGCGGCTGGCACGATGGCGACGCTCGTAGTCGGCCAGCGAAGCGAGGAGTTGGGCGAGCTGATCGGGACGATCGCAGGCGCGGATGAAGACCGCGCGCAGCGGCGCCGGCTCGCGCCCTTGGGCGGCGCCGACGCGCTGCAGGAAGTCACGGTCGGAGACCAGCAGGCCACGCGCGATCAGGCTGTCGAGCACGCGCCTGACGGCGTCGCGCTGCGCATCGAGGCCCGGCAGCGTGGCGAGGAGGCGCGCCAGGTGCTCGTCCAGGCTGCGGAACTCGCGGCTCTGGTCGAGCGCCTGCAGCACCTGGAAGGTCATGACGTGGGTTTCGCCGCTGCGCTTGACCTGGAAGATGCACTCGTTGTTCGACAACGAGGCCACCACGCCGTCTTCGGAGGCGTAGAGCGGCGCATTGGAATCCGGCCGCGGCACGGGCGCCGATGCGGCGAAGGTGCCGTAATCGATCTGTTGATTGAGGGTGCTGTTCATCGTGAGGGTTTGCGGCGCCACCAGCGTCGGGCCGCTTCCGGCTCGCCCGCCGCACGCAGCCGCGCGAGTTCGGCTTCCAGTTCGGCGATGCGCTGGCCGGCGGCCATGTTCTTGCGGATCTCGTGATTGTAATGGGCGTACACCGATTCCTCGCCATCGCCGAACAGCGACAGGCCGGGGAGCGCGCCGGGAAGCTCCCGCTTCGCGCACACCGCGACGAAGTACATCGGGGCGTAGCCGAACCCTTCCTCGAGGCGCGCCCCGCCCTCGCGCGCGGTCGCCGCCTGCGGCGCGCCGCCCGCCGCATCGAGCGGCCAGATCGCGGACTGGAACAGGAGCTTCTGGCCGTAGAGCCTGACATGGGAAAAATGCGCGGCGAGGAGGTCGATGAACTCCTGGCGGTAGAGCTCGCGCACGTGGAACTCGTTGCGGAATCCGGCAAGCTCGCTGTAGACGTGCTTGTCCGGCGAGGAAATGACCAGGACACCATCGTCGGCGAGCACGCGGGCGAAGCCGGCGACGAGTTCCTCCTGGGCGTCCAGATGCTCAAGGGTCTCGAACGAGACGACCAGGTCGAAGGCGTGCGCCGTGAACGGCAGCGCCGCGGCATCGCCGCACTCGTAGCGGAGGTTCGGAACGTTCGCGTAGCGCGCGCTGGCATGCGCGATGCTGGCGGGGTCGATATCCAATCCGGTGACGCTGGCGGCGACTCCGGCCAGCAGCGCCGACCCATAGCCCTCGCCACACGCGGCGTCGAGCACCTTCCTGCCGGCGGCCAGCGGCCTGGCGAAGGCGTAGCGGTGCCAGTGCTCGTACCAGATCTCGCGCACGCACTCGGGCGTGAAGCGCTCACCGGTGAAGGGCAGGGCCGGATCGTTCATGGCACCAGTGTCTCATCCGCCACGCGGTTCCAGTGATGCGCGAGTCGTACCAGGCCGAACTCCCGCGACGCGCCGCGCACGATGAGGCTCCGCTCCACGGTGTCGAAGAGGCGCACGCCCTCCGGGTCCAGCGGATGCACGCGCACGGTATAGCCGCCGGGCAGCAGCGCGAGTTCGGGGAGTTCGAGCTCGCAGGCGAATTCGGCCTCGCCGACGCGCTGCGGAGGCGGTCCGTCCATGTCGGTGCTGAGGCCGTAGACCGCGGTGCCATCGGCACGCGTGATGCCGATCGCGATACAGGGCACGCGGCCGTCGCGCGAGCGGACGCGGACGTGCACGCGCAGGTCGTCCCCGGCCTCTACCAGGGTGGCCTGCTCGCCTTGGCTGCCGTTGAGCGACACCGAAATAACGCTGAATTCCAGCCCGGCGCGCTGCTCCGGCCGCGGCTCGGCGAGCGCGGCGGACTTGCGCTCGTGCCAGGCGAGGTAGGCCTGCGTCACCTCGAACACGTCGCCCTGCATCCGGACCTCGCCGGCGCGCAGCCAGCAGGCGTGCCGGCAGAGCTTCTGCACGTGGTACATGCTGTGCGAAACGAGGATCAGCGTGCCGCCGGCATCGAGGTAATCCTTCATCCACTTCACGCACTTCTTCTGGAACGATTCGTCGCCCACGGCAAGCACCTCGTCGGTGACCAGAAGATCGGGCTTCAATGCCGCGACCACCGCGAAGCCGAGGCGCACAACCATCCCCGAGGAATAGTGCTTCACCGGCTCGTCGATGTAATGGCCGATATCGGCGAAGGCGATGATTTCCGGCATCTTCTCGCGCAGTTCGGCGCCGCCGAGGCCATGCAGGGCGGCCGCCATGACCACGTTGTCGCGCCCGCTGTATTCAGGATGGAAGCCCGCGCCGAGTTCCAGCAGCGCGCCGATCTCGCCATGGACCTCGACGCTGCCGGCCGTCGGCGTCAGCACGCCGGTGATCAGCTTCAGCAGGGTGGACTTGCCGGCGCCGTTGTCGCCGATCAGGCCGAGCGATTCACCGCGGCGGATCTCGAGATCCACGCCGCGCAGCACGCTGACGCGATCAGGGTCTTCGCCGCGCACCAGCAGCCGCCCCAGCGCACGCAGCCGGTCGCTGCTGCGGTACACCTTGGGGTAGGCCTTCTCCAGCCCGCGCGCGAGGACCAGCGGCGGGTTCACAGGAAGTCCTCGAAATGCGGATCGAGGCGGCGGAACATCCAGCGTCCGAGCAGGAGCACGACCGCCGCCAGTACCAGCGCGGCGAGGCACTGCAGCGGCCGGAAGCTGCCGTAGTCGAGCAGCACCACGCGGAAGCTTTCGGCGTAGAAGGTGAAGGGGTTGAGGTCCATCAGCCCGCGGAATTGTTCCGGCAGCAGGCTGCGATCGTAGAACACCGGCGCGCTGAACATGAGCAGCGGCAGGACCTGACCGAGCACCTGCACCGTGTCGCGCACGAACACCTGGATGGAGGCGCACATCAGGGCGAAGCCGAGCGCCAGCGCGAACATCGGCACATACAGCAGGATGGCCATGCCGAGCCCGGAAAGCTGGATGGCGCTGCCGAGCGCGGCGAGGATCAGCACGATGGCGATGAAACCCGCCAGGTGGATCGCAAAGCTGCTCGCCACGCTCGCGAGCACCAGCACCTCACGCGGCAACGCCACCTTGCCGATCAGCGCGGCGTTTTCCTCGATCGCGGTGGTGGAGCGCAACACCGCCTCCGACAACGCCATCCACGGCCACAATGCCGCCATCAGGAACACGACGTAACCCGGCGCATCCGCGCCGGGAATGCGTGCCTTGAAGATGTGCACGAAGACGAAGCTGTAGACCGCCAACTGCAACAGCGGCTGGAACAGCGCCCAGAGCCCGCCCGAGAAACTGCCCTGGAATCGGTTGCGGAGTTCGCGCTGGAAGAAGCGGAGGGTCAGTGCGGCGGCGGGCATTCAAAGCACACGCAATCGTGGATTCCGCCGTAGGGCGCGGCGGATGGCTGGCAGCCTTGGCACCACCCGGAACGGGAGAACCGCCTACTCAGCTGGCGACGAAAGAACTTCGCCAGTCCCATAGCGGGAACGCAGCGATGCCATCAGCTCAGCGTTTGCTTCGATAGGGCGGTTGCGCAGCGTATCGGTATGCTTCTGCGCCTCCTTCTCTATGAAGGTTGAACGCAACTCAGACACAATCGCATCCTGTGCTTCTTCAAAGCTCGGAGTTCTGGCCGGGGCGCGCTCGACCAACTTCAGCACATGAAAGCCGAACGCCGTCTTGACGACAGGAGAAATCTCCCCAACCCGCTTCAGCTTTTTGGCTGCCGCTGCAAACTCCGGTACGTACTTCCTGGAGTCTCCCGCATCCGTCATCAGGCCGTGATTGCCTGATTTGCTCGGATCGTCAGAGTATTCCTCGACCAGGGCGTCAAACTGATCAGGATGAGCGATCGCCTGGTTGCGAACCCCATCGGCAATGGCGCTCGCCTGCTCCACGGAGCGGTCCTTGGTCGAGATCAACACATGCTTGACATCGACCTTTTCCGGAATCCGATACTTCTCCTTGTGCGCTATGAAGTCTTCTTTTGCAAGCGTCCGAAAGTCCGGGAGAGTGAGATCCGCTCGGAACCTGGCCATGCGGGCCTTGGCGAGAGCGGCATCAACAGCCTGTTCGACCTGCTTTTCGACTGCTGGCTCCTTGTCGGCGCCCAGCGCCCGGGCTTCCTGGGCAAGCTGCTTTTGCAACAACATGCTGGAAACCAGGCTTTCGATCCTGGTCGGGCTGCCAAAGAAGCCGGCACGCTGCGCCTCCGGCATGCCCTGTGCGAAGGCGTCGATGTCTTCGATCGTCACCTGCACGTTGCCCTGCTGCGCGAGCACGGTACTCGGCGCGCCCGGCAAGCCCTGAGCGGTAACGATTGTGGCTATCAAAGCTGAGGAGCCGGCCAACAATGCGGCCAGCAGGCGGAACAAAAGCATGGGACGAATTCTCTTGTGTAGGGCTTCAGATGACCGGGAGGGGCGATCGATGACCCACGATGTCATGCCGTGAAAGCGAGGCAGCCTTGAGAATGGCAGCCCGGGCCTTGATCACGCGTAATGACGGCCGTATTCAGACATCCGGTGGTGAGCCATCTTCACGCGCAAGGCGAAGCGGGCGCACTGCGCCCGCTTCACTCACAGCCAGGCGTTCTCAACGCTGGTTGATCACCGCAATATTGCAACGCTCACCTGTACACGCAGCAGGATTGGCGAACATGATATTGATGTAATAGTCCGTATTGGGCTGCAGATTGCAATAGCCGGTCGGATTGTTACTGGTGAATTTCCAGCTGACCATGGAAGTGTCGCTGCTTGGGGTGCCGCTTCCTGGCGCCTCGCCATACGGTGCGTCGCGCAAGCAGCCAGGCGTGGGCAACTGCTCGCTGAAATCACCGCAGACCTTGCTGATCGACATGATCAAATTGGGTGAAATCTGGAATGAAGGATTGATGAAGAATCCAGAAGGTGGTGGACTCGCGGTGGTCTTGAAGTGCGCTCCTATGTACCCTTGGCGCGGCACGGATTTCAACACGGGCGCGGAGCCACCAACGCCGGGCCAAGGCAGTGCAGTCCCTGGCGCACCAGAATTGAATCCCCAGATATTGGCGAACTTGCTTACGTCAACGTTATCGTGTCCACCTATCGGCACGGCGCCCCAGGTGATACGGGAAACCGTGGATACGTAGGTACGCTGTCCATACGCAGTGTTGATGGTCGCGGGACACGCCGCCGAACTGACAGTAACGGCAATATCGCCAGAAACCCCGGTCGCGCTTGCGCTTGCATCCGCGTTGGCGCACTTCAGGGTCAGCTTCAAGAGCTTGCCGGCGCCACTTGCAGGAACGGTGACGCTGCGTGAAGTCCCAACAGTCAAAAGACTTGTCCAGTCCCCAAGATCAGGCGCATCGACACCGCCCAGGCTGCCTGTTCCCTTGCACGAGGCAGCATTCGTCAATGTGGGCCAGGTAACGGTGAATGGAATGCCGGGAGAGACCGTCGCAGGTGCCGTCAGAGCAAATTGAGACGGCGTGGGCGCTGGCGAGGGTGGCGTAGGCACCACGACATTCTGGGTGCTGGCATACCCGCTGTCATTGGTGCAGAGCACGCTGAACTTGTAGGTGCCGGGTGCGGCAGCGGTAACCTGCTCGACGTGGTTGCCGGCACATGCGGCTCCTGAGCACGCCAGAGAACCCAGCTTCCAGTTCAGCATGCCTTGCTGGTTGGTGAAATCTCCCCCACGGACACAACGAGTGGCATCCCCACCTGCTGACCAGGCAACCTGGAACTGGGTTCCCACCGTCGGCGCGGCGGCGGCAGCGCTCGCGCTCACATCAAACGTGGACGACGAGGAGCCCCCGCCAGCCGGGCTGCATGCGCCGGCCTGAGCTGCCGTCAGGGTGACCCCACTGGCCTTCAGATCCGTTCCATCACTTGCCAACTCGAGACCGGACGCGTCGGTGACCGCAACACAGTCGCCGTTCGCCGTACTCAAGTTGATCCTGGTTTGCGCAGCGACAGGACTGATGCTGAAAAGCCCAACGCAAGCGGCAGCGGTGAGAGTCAGGAGATGGGGAGTTGCAACTTGCATCACGGCATCACAACGGGAAAGGGGTAAGCGATTCTAACGCTCCTTGCGGCGGCAAGGCCAGCAGCAGTTCTCATTTTTCATGAACTTGCCAGCTGCAGGGCAGCCAATTGAACCCGACGCGGCCTTGTTGCTGCTGTGAGCGGACGGGCACCAGCGGGCGCATTCACTACGTCCCTGGAAGCCATGATCGCGCCAACGTGGATTCACGACAAAAAAAGGGGGCCTTGCGGCCCCCTTGAATTCAAGTTGCTGCGCTACTGCTTACGAGCAAGCAGCATCGTCGCCAGCGCACGAGCGGCTTGCGCGGTGACGCCACACGCCACTGTAGTTGGCCAGCAGGCCAGGGTTGGCGTTCGCATTGATGACATTGTTGGCATGGAAGCCGGTCGCCGGGAGGCCCGGAATCGCGACATCAGCCCCACCAGCGGTAACACCGCCACCGAGCACGTGCGAACCGGCATCGCCGCTCGCCAGATCGATCCTGCCCCAGCCGCTGAGGCCCACAGCCGGAACCGTCTTGCTGAGAGCGGAGCCGAGCACATCCGTACCGTCGCCTTCCGCATTGAGGAACGTGATCACGTTCACTTCATACGGCAGGTAGGGAGCGGTGAGGAAGCATTCGTCAGTCGGCGGCGAGGGGCAGCGCGGAGCGTTCGGACCTTCACTGCCCAGCTCTTCCTGATCCCACGTGACCATGGACAACTCGACGTTCGAGATGCCGCCTGCGAACGCGTTCGCAAACGGACTCGTGATGGCCGAGGGATACAGACCCTTGTCCACATAGAAACGCTTGGTCGGGAAGGTGACCACCCAGTCCGACGACGCGCCCAGGTCGCTGTCAATGAAGTACTCGTTGTAGATGGCGTCGGCCATGAACACCGCGCTCACCGCGTCTTCGCCACGCGCGAAGTCGGCCGTGAGCAGCGCGCCATTCTCGGTGAACACGTAGGAACGTGCGACACCCGTAGCGGCGATGGACGGCGTATTTGCGGCCTGCAGGGTCGGCGTAAGTGCCGACGGGTTGGTGTACAGCACCGTTTCCGTGAAGCCTTCGATCGCGTCGGCGTTGTAGGAGAAGAACGTACCCACCCCCACGTTGACGACGGCGCCACCACCGAACAGACCACTGGTCGGCGGCAGCAGGTCAGCGGCCGTAGCCACGTCATTGCCTACCGGCGCGCCACAACGGCCCGCGACCGGGCCGCCGTCCGGCGGCATGCCGGCACCGGGAACGCCCGTCTGCTCGTGCGTGGTCGCCAGATCGAGATCGCTGCCCGGGATGATGTCACCCATGGTGATCATCTCGATGTAACCCTCACGGGTACGCTCGATGCCCTGTGGGCCGCTATCCTTCGGATAGCTGACGCCCGGTCCAGCGACACCACCGGTGTAGGCGGCGCTGGAGAACGGGTACGGCCACTTCGGGATGAAATCCACGCAGCTATTGTCGGCGGTGAAGATCTGCGCACCACCCTCGTCGGAAACCTGGCTGACGGCGGCGGTCCACACGTCGTAAGGCGACAGGAACAGGTTGAAGTCGAGGACTTCGCGGCTGTTGTAGCCTTCCAGGAAGCGAACCTTGACGGCCTTGCCGACTTCAGCGGTATTCACCACCGAGATCAGGGTGTCCTGGCTCTTGTTGACGGTGTAGTACGGGTAGATCAGGACCTGGCCGAGACCATCGGGATTCAGGTCGACGGCTTGAGCCAGGCCAGCGAAGCCGGCGATGCCGGCGATGCCGGCGACGACGGCAGTCGTCAAGCTGTTCTTCTTCATTGCAACACTCCTAGATTTTGACCACAGGGCTTATTGCTTTACCGCCGGCCCCCACTGCGCAGGGAACCCAACTCGGGGAGCTGGGCGGGGCCGGGCAACAGCGGGGCCATGTTAAGACAAAGGAAACATGTGCGCAATCCCCTTCGGAAATGGGTTAATTTCCCTTACGGTTCAGTGACTTGGAAGATAGTACCAATGATTGTCGACCAGGATCCAGACTTCACTCCGGTTGCTGGATGCGGTGGTCGGTTTCCCTCCAAGAGCCGCCAGAGGCACCGCGTATCCGACCTCGACTTCCACCTTGCACCGCTCCTCCTCGCACTCCTTGGACTTGAACCTGGCCTCCTTCCACTGCACCGGCCGATTGTTCATCGCTGCCGCGTAGTCCTCACGGGTCTGCGTGGTGCGGAAGCCGGGGCTGAGATAGTCGTAGGCCTGCTCGGCCTTGTGCTCGATCAGGTAGTTCCAGCGCTCGACGGCGCGACGGTCGACGTTGTCGGGGTCCGCCGTGTTGGTGCAGCCGGCCAACGCGAGCAGCAGGGCTGCCGCGACGACGGCGACGAGCGGCTTCAATGCTTCAGTAGTCACCCGGATGATCCTCCTGCGTGGCGTGTTCGGGGACGGGATAGGTGTGCGCCGGCTCCGGCCGGGCGGGTTGCGGCGGCAGGTCGACCGGGGGCGGCGGGGTCTCTTCCTTCCGCACGTTGAGTGGGGTCAGCGACTCGAACTGGCGGCTGTACTCCAGTGTCGCCTCGCGTGCCTCGTCGACGCTGGAGATGACGCGGGGGGTGATCAGCACGATGAGTTCGGTGCGGTCCTTCGTGTGGCTGGTGGTGCCAAACAGATTCTTCAGGACGGGCACCCGACTGATAAAGGGCAGTCCGTCCGCTGACTCCCCGCGGTCGTCGCGGATAAGGCCGCCCAGCATCAGGGTCTCCCCGCTCTGCACGGCGACCTGGGTCTGGATCTGGCGCTGGTTGATTGGAAAATTGCCATTGGTGGCTGGCACCGAACGGTCTGCGTTGCTGACTTCCTGCTGGATTTCCAGATAGACGAGCCCGCCGGGGTTCACGCGTGGGAGAACATCGAGGGTGATGCCCGTATTGAGGTACTGCACGCTTCCGAACCCCTGGTTGCCGACGCCGCCAATCCCCGGATACACGTTGTAGGTCTGCGTCACCGGGATCTGCTGGCCCACATTGATCTGCGCCTGCTGGTTGTTCAGCACCAGCAGGGACGGGGCGGCCAATGACTTGGCCAAGCCATTTGACTCGAGCGCAGTGAGCGCAACCTCAAAGTTCTTGTTGAGGAACGACCAGAAGAAGCCGCCGTTGTAAGGGTTGATCTGACCCGTGGCACCGATCTGCGAACGATGGCGGTTCTGCTTGTTGCCCCGGAACTCGGGATCATAGACGGTGCCGTTGCCAACCGAACCTTCGGCGGTACCGATGAGGCCCGCCAGGTACCACTGCACGCCCATACTCAGCGAGTCCCTCAAGGTCACCTCCAGGATCCGCGCCTCGATCTGCACCTGCAGCGGCACCACGTCGAGCTTCCGGATCGCCGACTCGATGCGGTCCCACTCGACCGGCGTGGCCTGGATCATGAGCTGGTTGTTTTCCTCGATGGCCGAGATGCGGATGTCGGTCTCGCGGTTGCCCTGGCCGCCGGCGGCGGCAGCGCGGTTGGCCGGTGCCGCCGGCGTGGACTTCTCCTCGTTCGACTGCGGGCGCAGCGAACTGCCGTAGCTCATCGAGTTGGCACCCCTGCCGTTGCCGCCAGTGCCGCCGAGCGTGGTCGGCCGCAGGCCTGGAGCCACGGTACCGGAAGTACTGCGCCGCATGCCGGTGGTGCCGAGGAAGATCTCGCTGAGGTAGTCGGCGAGATCGATCGCCTTGAGGTTCTTGACGTCGTAGACATAGAGCTGGGTGGCGTTCTCCGCGCCGCCGCGGTCGAGGCGATATAGCCACTCCTCGGCCTGCTTCAGGTACTCCTTCTGCGGCGTGATGACGATGATCGAGTTGGTCTGCTCGATCGGCATGAAGCGGAACATGCCGGCCAGCGGCGACTCGCCCTCGGTGCCGAAGATCTTGAGGAGGTCCGGCAGCAGCTTGGCCGCTTCCACGTGCTGCAGCGCGAACACGCCGACCGACATGCCCTTCAGCCAGTCCACGTCGAAGGTGTCGATGGTGCGCTGGTAATTGGCGAGCTCCGAAGGGGTGCCGGCCAGCACCAGCAGGCTGCGGTTCGGATCGATGCTGACGAAGGCGTCGGCCTTGGCGTAGGGCTTCAGCAGCGTCGCCATCTGGCTCGGCGACACGTAGCGCAGCGGGAAGATGCGCAAGGCGTAGCCAGGCTGCGCGGACGGCCCGAGCTGCGGCGTCAGCTTGCCGGGGATCGCGTCCTTGGCCTGCAGCACCGTGTAGCGGCCACCCTCGTTGACCAGCGCGTTGCCGGTCCAGGACAGCAGCATCTCGAGCACCGGCATGGCGTCCTCGCGGCGGATCGGGCGCGAGGTGGAATAGGTCACGTTGCCGCCGACGTTCGGCGCGATGGTGTAGTTCTCGCCGAGCATGTCGCCGAGGATCGCCTTCACCACCGCCTGGATCGGCTGGTTCTCGAAGTTGAAGGTGACCTGGCCCTCGCCACCGCTGGCGCGCGGCTGCGGCTGCACGGTGAAGAACTTGCCGGTGCCGACCTGGATTTCCGGCTGCGGCGGCGGCATGTGCGAGGTCGCCTTGGACGACAGGTCGATGCCCTTGAGGTCTTCCGGGCCGGCGGGAGCCGGGGCCGGCTTCAGGATGGTCTCGGCGGTCAGCACGTCGCTGTTCGCCGGCGCATGGCGCGGGGCGGGCGTCGTGGCGCAGCCCGCCAGCAACACGAGGGCGCATGCCGGCAGCAGGCCTTGTAGATGTCCGAGGGACCGGAGTCTGGATCGCACTGGTTGCTCCATCACTTCTTCGCTGATTCGGATTTGCCGGAGGCGGCTTCTTTGCGCATGCGTTCGGCGTCTTCGCGCATCTGGCGACGCCGCTCCTCGATGCGCTTGGCGAGATCCGAGTTGGCGTTGGTGCCGGCCGCCGGCTCGCCTGCATTGGCCGTGGCAGCCTGGCCGCGCGCACGCGGATTGCGCTGGTTGCGCGGCGCCGGCGCCGGCCTTGGCGGCGGGGCGACCGAGGTTTCGAGTTCGACCTCGGTGGTTTCGTCGGCGGCGCTGCGGAACACCGCGCCACGCGGCTTGACCTCCACCAGTGTCCAGCTCGCCTGTTCGCCTTCGAGCGGCATGCCCACCTTGAGGGCGATCGACTGGTTGGTCGACTTGTCCTGCAGCATGGCGATGCTGACGTTGTTCCTGGCGTCCAGGATCACGCCGGTGAGGGCGACATTGAGCGGACTTGGCGGGGGTACGTCGTCCTCGCCGGCTTCGGCGGCATCGAGCGGCGTGGGCTGGCGGTCGGGATTGAACAGGGGATGCGCGGCGATGTCCGCGAAGGCGGACGCCGGCGGCAGCTGGATCGGCTGCTGGTCGATGTCGCCCAATGCAAGCTCGGAGCTGTCCGGCGCGGCGCCGCCCCAGCGGAAACCGCTGCCAAGGCCGGCGTATTGCAGGATCGCAAGCAGCAGCAGCGCGCCGCAGGTGGCGGCGAGCACGCGCGTGGCGAGGCGGGCGGCATGGACGTTCATTTCGCCTTCGCGCCCGGCTGGCGGAGGTAACCGGACAGGTTGAAGCGGACATCCAGCGGCGGATCCAGCACCTTCGCGCCGGGCGGACGGTAGGTCTGCTGCTTGTAGATCATCACCTGGTCGATGAAGAGATACGGCTTGCCGTTCTCGAGGTCGTACAGCACTTCGGCCAGTGGTTCGAGGTCGCACTTCAGCCGCGCCTGCACGGTGACGCGCTGGTAGAGCTCGTCCTCGCCCGCGTTGAAGCTCTGGGTGCCGACGTTCTGGCAGCGGCTCTCGTCCGTGCCATGCGTGCTCATGGCCTGCTTGAGGCGCTGGATCAGGGCGGCCGACGCCGCGTTGGCGTCGTTCTCCGGCAGGAACGCCTGGTTACCCTGCTCGTAGGCGCGTACCTCGGCCAGGCGCTGTTCGACCTCGGGCTTTTCCGCGACGATCTGCTGGAAGCGCTGGTGCTGCTCACGCAGGTCCTGCATTTCCGTGGAAAGCTGCACCTGCGGTGCCACGAACCACCAGTGGATGCCCACCAGGTAGACCAGCAGCAGCACGATCAGCAGCAGGACCACGGCCAGGAAGCGGCCATCCCGGGGCTTGAGCCTACTGACCATCGGCGGGCTCCTGCGCGGGTTCTTTCGCGGGTGCCTTCGCGGGCTCGGCAGCGGCAACGGCGGGAGCGGTGGCCAGCGGACTGCAGTCCCGGAGCTCGGCGCTGATCTGGAAGCGCTCCTTGCCGGTGCGCGGATCCGGCTGCACCTGGCCCTGGAATCCGGGATTGCCGAGGCACGGTGATTCGCCCAGCAGCGCGATCAGCTTGGCGGCCTCCTGAGCCTGGCCCTGCAGCTGCACCTGCTTGTTCTCGATCTGCAGGCGTTCCAGGTAGGCGGTTTCGGGCAACCGCCGGCTGATGTCGTCGATCAGGGCCACGGTAAGCGGCCCGTTGCGCTTGCGCTCGGCGAGGAAGTTCGCGCCGGAGATCGAATCGGAAAGGGTCTTCCTGAGCGTCGCCACCTGGCGCGCTTCGGTGTTGGTCTGCTCGACCTCCGCGCGCATGGCGGCGACCGCGGCCTCGCGGTTGGCGAGCGACTCGTTCATGTTGACGACGAGGAGCAGCACCGCCAGCGCGGCGAGGCCCAGGTTCAGCGGAGTGCGCAGGTTGCGCCGGCGCGCGCGGCGCTCGGGCGGCAGCAGGTTCGCGTGCCGGCGCGCGCCGCCGGGCGCATCCTGCCAGCTGTCGACGCCGTCCAGCCCGCGCGGACCGAGCGGCAGGGTGGCCAGTTCCTCGTCCAGCTGTGCGCGCGGGATCAGCACCAGCTCGACGCGCACGTTGCGACCGCCAGGGTCATGGCCGGTGACGTGGCTGTCGAAATACACCTGGTCCGCCTTGAACGGCGTCTGCCGGTCCATCTCGAAGGTCAGCACCTGGCGCAGGTTGTCCTCGGCGGCCGCGGGCAGGCCGAGCACGCGCGTCAGCACCCGTCCTGCCGGAATGCAGAAGATGCTGCGTACCGCCGGATCCTCGATGCCGCCGCGCAGGCGCTGGAACTCGGCCACTTGTGCATCGGCCGGCAGGTCGCGGCGGATGCGGCCATATTCTCGGAGTTCGTCGCCGTGCTCGCGCCACACCAGGATCTCGTCGCCGTCCAGGCCAAGCAGCATGGATTCCGGCCGGTCGGCCAGGAACTCGCGCCAGCGCGGCGGAAGACAGGCCATGAGCTCCCGACCCCACCAGGCGAAGAAGCCCGGCAGCGGTGTCTTGGCAAGGCGCATCCGCAGACGCGCGATCTGTCTGTCGAAATCGGGCTTCACGACGAACTTACGAGGTTTCCCCATCGCGCCAGCGCAGGATCACGTACGGCCTCCCGCCGACGGTGATTCCGCCCATGCGGATGGTGGCATCAAGAGTGGTGCTGGCCCCGTTGGGCAGCTTGGCACGGGATTTCACACTATACGTGACGCCCCCGCCGCCCGCCATCATCGGCGTCCCGTCGGGGGCGAGCAGTCCGGCCGCGCCCATGTCGCCCGGCGCCATGGCCTGGCGCTGCTCGACGAGCATCTGGAGCTCCTCGATGCTGGCCTCCGGATACATCGCCTGCAGGGTCTCGACGGAGGCAAATGCCGCGCTCGGATCAGTCCGCCCCGAATAGATGGTCAGGGAAGGCTCGATCTTCTCATACAGCGCGTAGTTCATCCCGAGCACCTGCTGCAGCTCGGAAACGGTATCGAACAATGCATTCTTGGGCCCGTAGGAAAGCCCCGCTGCCTTGTAGTCGGCGATTTCCGCGCCATTGGGCTGGCTGAGATCATCATCATCGACCCAGTCGATGATGGCATCGGCCAGGGCTTCCGCGTCCGCCTGCTCCACGCCGCGCGCGGTGAACAGCCCCACCAGCATGGCGGGATTTTGCGACTGCGCCGCCGCATTGAGGTCGACCTTCCCCGAATCGTCGGTGATGCGCACCTCGATCTCGGCCTCGCCGTAACCGAAGGTGTAGGGCCGGCCATCGCCGACCCAGCGCAGCGCCGGGTCGGACTTGCGCAGTTCGTAGATGGCGAGGTTCAGCCCCGCCTCCGCCGCATAGCGCGCCTTGGTGGTGTCGAACAGGTGCCGCGACTGCAGGTTTTCGGTGCGCGCGATCATCGAGAAGCTGCCGAGCAGGATGGACAGCATCGCGATCACCCACAGCACCAGGATGAAGGCGACGCCGCGACTGCGGGCGGGAAATGGAAAGCGGCTCACTGGCGCCTGCTCCCGGGCCGCGGTTGCGGTTGCGCCCGTGGATTGCGCAGCATGTCGTTCGGCCGCACGGCACGCTGCATCGGTCCGCCCATGCCCGCGCGCATGCGCTGCCCGCCGGCGCTCACGTCCAGCAGCAGCGGGATCTCCATCTCGGGGAACGACACCCGTGAATCCCTCCCCATCCGCGCCACCACGCGGACCATCAGCGGCGTCGCGCTCGGGTCCTCCCAGTCCTCGAACCAGTCGGTCATTTCGCCGTTCTCGTCGAGGGTGCGATATTCGAAGTGGCCGTCCTGGATGTCGTCGAGCAGCACCGAGGGTTCTCTGTCCTCGGGCTTCTCCTCCGGGTCGAAGCCGTTCAGCATCGTCGACGAGAAGAGCAATTGCTGGCCGCCGCGACGGCTGCCGACGAACGTGAGGGTCTGCACGTAGGGACCGCCGCGTGACAGGTAGCCCGGCATCGGCGCGACGAAGCGCATGTACTTGCCGGTGCCCTCGAACACCACGTTGGTGCCGTCGTGCTCGTCGTGCTCGAAGGCGAGCGGCATGATGCGGCTCACCTGGCGACGCATGAATTCCTGCGCCACGCGCAGGCGGTTGGTGCGGTCGATCGCCTCCTCGCCCGAGTGCATGGATTTCACCGCCGTGCGGATCGCGCCATAGGTGCCGGCGAGCAGCATCGCCAGCAGCAGCGTGGCCAGCATCACCTCCAGCAGCGTGAAGCCGCGCTGCAGGCGCGAGGCGAGGCCGCGGACCGGGATGCTCCGCCGCGTCATCGACGGCCCCCGCCGAGGGCGGCGGCACCTTGGCCGGACGCGGCGTTGGGGTCGTTGGGATCCGGGTTCGAGGCGCGCAGGGTGCCGAAATGCGCGGTGCGCAGGCGCTCGCGCGGGCCCCAGAACACGGTGAGGTCGACCTGGTAGAGATCGAAGGGCGTGTCCATCTCGATGCCGCCGCCGAGTCCGGCCTGGGTCGGCGCCACGGTCTGGCCGGCACCGTACTGGCCCTGCTGCTGCGCATTGGCGACCGGCGCCTGCGGCGGCGGTTCGACGGCCGCCGGATCGACCTGCTGGATATCCAGTTCCCACGAATAGGTGTCGTCGAAACGGCCACTGGTCCGCCCCGGCTCGATGTGCTCGCCGATGCCAACGCTGTCGAGCCTGGACTGCGCCCACAGTGCGGCCATCGTGTAATCGGACGATTGCCGCGCGCTGCGGATCGAGCCGCTGAGGATCTGCATCAGCACGCCGATGCCGATCGCGAACACGAGGAAGGCCGCAACCATCTCGATCAGGCTGAAGCCGCGCATGCGGCGGCGGGCGGTCAATGTAGGCTGAGAATGCATCGTCTGGTGGACAGCAGGCAGAGCGCCAAGTTCGCGGAACGCGGGGAATCGGGCCGACGGCGGCCGTGTTGCCGGCCTCCGCGGGTGCGGGCTATTCCGGCTGCTCGTCGAGCGCGATGTCGCCGGTCAGCCAGGCGACGTTGATGCGCCACTCGCGCCGCCCCTGCAGCACGGCGATGTTGCCGCCGGTGGAGCTGCCATCGGCAAAGAAGCGGATGCCGCCGCTGTTGGCACCGGTCTGCTCCTGCTCGGCGGTGGTCAGCCGCAGATCCATGTCCTTGGGCAGCTTGACCGAGGGCTTCCCCGGCGCCTTGTAGGAATTCTCGTCGAGGTTGAGCAGCAGCACTTCCTGCTTGCCCTTCACGATGGCCTGGCCGCGCGTATAGCGCAGCGCCGCCACCAGGTCCCGGCTCGCCGCCCGCACCTTCGCGCTCTGCAGGCTTTTCGAGAATGACACCGTCACCACCGCCGTGGCGATCGCCAGCAGCACGATCACGGCGATGAGTTCGATCAGCGTGAAACCGCGTTGCGGTTTCACGCGGGAATGGGGAATGGAGAATCGGGAATCGTCAGGAGCAACGGCGTGCGCGCACCCAGGGCACGCAACCGCAGTCGGATCGCGCCGCCTCAACGATTCCGCACCCGCCGGATAGGTGTGCCCGACCATTCCCGATTCCCTATTCCCGATTCCCGGCTTCTCACTGCCAATTCCCATAATCCGCGTTCACGCCGTCGCCGCCGGCCTGGCCGTCCTTGCCGAGGAAGACGATGTCGAAGTCGCCATGCTCGCCGGGCGCCTTGTACTGGAAGGCATGGCCGAAGGGATCCTTGAGGTCGCTCTCCTTGGCGTAGGGGCCCATCCAGTTGCCTGCGTTGCCGGGACGGCTGACCAGGTCCTCCAGGCGCGGCGGCGCCGAACCGTTGTCGAGTGCGTAGCCCTCGATCTTGCCGGCCAGCGACTGCACCTGCGCCTTGCCGGCACCGTACTTGCCCTTGTCGACGTTCTTGCCGACCTGCTGCACGACGATGCCGGCGACGATGCCGATCAGCACGATCACCGCCAGCATCTCGATCAGGCTGAAACCCGCCGCCCGCAGGCGATGAACGTTACGCTTTGAATTGCTCATATCTCTTTTGATTCCTCTGTCTGAAACTTGATGCGAAGCCGAGAGGCGAAAGGCCGGTCGGACCCCGCGGTCGGTGGGAAGGCCGCCTTTACGATTCCCGACTCCCGATTCCCGGCCGTCAATGCACCGCCCCCGCGATGTTCATGATCGGCAGCACGATGGCCAGCATGATCATCGCCACCACCACCGTCATCACGATGGTGGTCGCCGGCACCAGCGCGGCCAGCAGCCGGTCCAGCGTGTTCTTGACCTCGACGTCGAAGGTATCGGCCACCTTCATCAGCATGGTATCGAGTTCGCCCGATTCCTCGCCGACGCTGATCATCTGCAGCGCAAGCTTGGGGAAATTCTTCGACTGGCTCAAGGCGTAGCCGAGTCCGCCGCCGGTCTTGACCTCCTCCGCCGCCGCGCCGACCGCCTCGGCCAGCACGGTGTTGCCCATCACGTTGCGGGAAACGGTCAGGCCGTTGAGAAGCGGCACGCCGTTCTTGAGCAGGGTGCCGAGGGTGCGCGCGAGCCGCGCGGTCTCGACCTTGCGGATCACGTCGCCCACCACGCGCGTCTTCAGCAGGCGCCCGTCGATGCGCAGCCGCGAGGGCGGATCGGCCATCGAGCGGCGCAGCCAGCCGAAGCCGAACACGACCGCGGCGAGGATCAGCCACCAGAAGCTCTTGAGGGTATTGCCGACCGCCAGCACCACCACGGTGATGAACGGCATTTCCACGCCCATGTCCTCGAACATCGGCGCGAACTGCGGCACCACGTAGACCAGCAGCACCATCAGCGAGGTGAGCACCATGCCGACCAGGAAGGCCGGGTAGATCATGGCGTTGATCACGCTGGACTTGAGATTGGCGCTGCGCTCCAGGTAGTCGGCGAGGCGCGCCAGCGTGTCGTCGAGCGAGCCGCCCGCCTCGCCGGCACGCACCATGTTGACGTAGAGGCGCGAGAAGCTGCCCTGCTCCGCCTCCAGCGCGTCGGACAGCGGCGTGCCGCCGCGCACCTGGTCGCGGATGCGCTCCAGCATGCGCCGCGCCTTGTCGCTCTCCGGCAGGTCGAGCAGGATCTGCAGCGCACGGTCGAGCGGCTGGCCGGCACCGAGCAGGGTCGCGAGCTGCTGCGTGAACTGCACGATCTGCGCCTCGCGCAGCGCCTTCTTCTTGAACAACGCCGCAAACAGGCTCGCCGAATCGCCGCTGTCGGCCTCGCGCACCTCCAGCGGGATATTGCCTGCATCCTGCAGCTTGCCGATCACCTCCTCGTGGCTGGCCAAGTCGAACTGGCCTTCCAGGGTCTCGCCGGAGGGGGTGACGGCCTTGTAGTAGTAGAGGGTCATCTTGTTCGGGAATCGGGAATGGGGAATCGGGAATGGTCAGCAGCAAGATCGAGGTGGCGAATCGGAGTGCAGCGCGGCAGAGGCATGCACGGCCGCGGAATCCGCGCTCTTGCGATTCCCGATTCCCGATTCCCCATTCCCGGCTCCATCAGCCTTCCGAAGTGACCCGCATCACTTCCTCGATCGTGGTCTGGCCCTCGATGGACTTGACCAGGCCATCCTCGAACATGGTGCGCATGCCTGCCTCGCGGGCCTGGTTCTCGATGTCGCCCATGCTGGCGTGCTGCATGATCTGGCGGCGGATGGGATCGGACATCACCAGGAATTCCATGATGGTGGTGCGGCCGAAGTAGCCGGTCGGATTGGCGGCGCTGGAACCGGGCTTGTAGAGGCGGATCGGGCGCTGCTCGGTGAACTTCTCCAGCTGGTACTCGCGGATGACTTCCGGCATCGCCTCGTAATGCTCGGCGGAGGAGAGGTCCAGCCGCCGTACCAGGCGCTGGGCGAGGATGCCGTTGACGGTCGAGGTCAGGAGGTAGTCCTCCACGCCCATGTCGAGCATGCGGGTAATGCCGCCGGCGGCGTTGTTGGTATGGAGGGTGGACAGCACCAGGTGTCCGGTCAACGCCGACTGGATGGCGATGCGCGCGGTTTCGAGGTCGCGCATCTCGCCGATCATGATGATGTCCGGATCCTGGCGCACGATCGAGCGCAGGGCGTGGGAGAAGTCCAGGCCGATCTGCGGCTTGGCCTGGATCTGGTTGATGCCCTCGATCTGGTACTCGATCGGGTCCTCGACGGTGATGATCTTGACGTCGGGCGTGTTGAGCTGGCTGAGCGCGGTGTAGAGCGTGGTGGTCTTGCCCGAGCCGGTCGGACCGGTCACCAGCATGATGCCGTGCGGCTGCTCCAGCACGTGGATGAACTTGGGCAGGAACTCGTCGGTGAAGCCGAGCCTGTGGAAGTCGAAGACGATCGCCTCGCGATCGAGGATACGCATCACCACCGATTCGCCGTGCGCGGTCGGCACGGTCGAGACACGCAGGTCCAGCTCCTTGCCCTGCACGCGGATCATGATGCGTCCGTCCTGCGGCAGGCGGCGCTCGGCGATGTTGAGCTTGGCCATGATCTTGATGCGCGAGATCACCGCGGCGGTCGAAGCGGCGGGCGGCGATTCCACCTCGTGCAGCACGCCGTCGACGCGGTAGCGCACCTTGAGGCGGTTCTCGAACGGCTCGACGTGGATGTCCGAGGCGCGCTGCTCGACGGCGCGCTGGATCACCAGGTTGACCAGGCGGATCACCGGCGCCTCGGAGGCGAGGTCGCGCAGGTGCTCGATGTCGTCCTCGCTGCGGTTGTTCTCGTCGGTCAGGTTCTCGACGATGGTGCCCATCGCCGAGCGGCCGGAGCCGTAGTAGCGCTCGATGAGGTCGTCGATCTCGCTGCGCAGGCCGATGGCGAGCTTCACCTCGCGCGCGGTGGCCAGGCGCAGCGCATCGACCGGGAAGGAATCGGCGGGATCGGCCACCAGCAGGGTCACGTCCTCCTCGCCCTCGGCGATCGGGCAGACGTGGTGGTGCTTCAGGAAGCGCACCGAGGTCTGCACGTTGGCCGGCGGCGACTCCGGGAACTCCCTGGACGAAAGCAGCGGCAAGGCGAGGAGCTCGGAGACCGCTTCGGCCATTTCGCGCTCGGAAACGAGGCCCAGGCGCGTCAGCAGCGACACCAGGCTGCTCGACGAGGGGTCCTCGTCGTGCAGGCGCCCGGCGCGCGCGAGGTCGGTCTCCTTGAGGCGGCCGCGCGACACCAGGAACTGGCAGATGCGCTCGTCGAGGTTGCCCGCGGGCGAGGGAGCGGGAGCGGCGGTTTCGATCGGTGCTACGGCAGCCATGGGTCCTGGGGTCCGGAAGGGCAAGATCAGGTGGAGACGGGAGTTCGCGGCCCATTCCAGCCGCGCACGGGTGCGGTGGTCCGCCGCCTGCAGGCGCGGGCCGCGGGGACATGATCGGCGCAGCCTGAGACCGCGCGCCCGCTCAAGGGTTCCCGCCGCGATCGACGAGATCCTCGATGAAGCGGCGATTGAGCCCGATCCACAGCGCCACCGGCAGCACCGCCGGCAGGATCAGATAACCGAGCTGGTAGCCAAGCGCTATCGCGCTGGCCGGAATGCCACTGCGCCCGACCAGCGCCACGCCGGCCTCGCCGGCATCGAAGGCGAGCACCTTGAGGCTCTCGGCGACGATGGCGAAGGCCTGCCCGAGCCAGATCACCGCCAGCGCCAGCGCCAGCTGCAGCAACCGGCGCCGCGGCGGGACCGGAGTCGCCATCGCCAAGCCCGCAAAGAGCGGCAGCGCGTAGCCGTAGATCATCGGATTGATGATGGGCTGCAGCTCGGCCATGCCGCCTGGCGCGCCGGGGGCGCCCGGCACCTCCACCGGCACGCTGGTGAGGCTCACCAGGTAGCCGGCATGACCGAGCACGCGACCGGTCGCGTCGTGGAACTCGCCGCCGAGCGCCGCCGCGCTCCAGATCTCTCCGAAGACACCGAGCAGCACCGGCTTGGCCAGCAACAGGGCGGGCCAGACCACCAGCGGCGCACAGATGAACCAGAGCACGAAGCTCGCCGGCAGCCAGAGCAGCGCCCTCAGCGCGAAACTCCGCACCGGCCCGAAGGCCATCAGCGGATCCTCCGCCGAAGTGGCTCAGCCGACCCACGCACGCGCATTGCGGAACATCCGCATCCACGGCGAGTCCTCGGCCCACTCGCGTGGCCGCCAGCTCATCTGCACGCTGCGGAACACGCGCTCGGGATGCGGCATCAGGATCGTCACGCGCCCGTCATCGCTGGTGAAGCCGGTGTGCCCGCGCGGGGTGCCGTTCGAATTCAGCGGGAACTGTTCTGTGGCGTGGCCGTGGTTGTCTACGAAGCGCACGCACGGATGCGCCTGGCGGGCATCCTGGCCCTCGCCGAACTCGGCGCGACCCTCGCCGTGCGCCACCACCACCGGGATGCGCGAGCCGGCCATGCCGCGGAAGAACAGCGAGGGCGAATCGAGCACTTCGAGGGTGACGAAGCGCGCCTCGTACTGCTCGCTGGCATTCCTGGCAAAGCGCGGCCACTGCGCCGCGCCGGGAATGATCCCGCGCACCGCCGACAGCATCTGGCAGCCATTGCAAATGCCCAACGCAAAGGTGCCCGCATCGGCAAAGAAGGCGGCGAACTGCGCGCGCAGGCGCTCGTTGTAGAGGATCGAGGCCGCCCAGCCGCGGCCGGCGCCGAGCACGTCGCCATAACTGAAGCCGCCGCCGGCGGCCAGCCCCTTGAAGCCGTCGAGGACGACCCGGCCGCTGGCAAGGTCGCTCATATGGACGTCGACCGCATCGAAGCCGGCACGGGTGAAGGCCGCGGCCATTTCCACCTGGCCGTTGACGCCCTGCTCGCGCAGGATCGCCACGCGTGGACGCACGCCGGTGGCGATGTAGGGGGCGGCGATGTCCTCGGCCGGATCGAAGCGGAGCTCGGGACGAATTCCGGGGTCGCTGGCGTCGGTGCGCCAGGCCTGCTCGCTGGCCGCCGTCGCCGGGTTGTCGCGGCGGAGCTGCATGGCGTAGCTGGTTTCCGACCAGGCCTCCATCAGCTCCGTCCACTTCCATTTCGCCAGCGTGTCGCCGTCGAGCGCCACCGTGACCTCGAGCTTTTCCACCGGCCGGGCGACACGATGCGCCAGCCCGGCAAGGTCGAACCCGGTCAGCAGCTCCACGAACGTCTCGCGGTGTTCGCGGCGCACCTGCACCAGCGCGCCGAGTTCCTCGCTGAACAGCGCCGCCAGCGTGTTCTCGCCCCAGCCACCGAGCTGGATGTGGAGCCCGCAATGGCCCGCGAATGCCATTTCCAGCAGCGCCACCAGGGCGCCGCCGTCGCTGCGGTCGTGGTAGGCGAGCAGCAGGCCGCGCTCGCTCGCCACCTGGACGGCATTGAAGAAGCGCACGAAACGCGCCGGATCATCGACGTCCGGCGGCGCGCCGCCACCCCGATCGAATACCTGCAGCAGCGCGCTGCCGCCGAGGCGGTTGTGCCCTGCACCAAGATCGAGCAGCCAGATGTCGGACTCGCCCTGGTCGAGCACGAGTTGCGGCGTCAGCGCCCGCCGCGCATCCGCGGAGCGCGCAAAGGCGCTGACCACCAGCGATACCGGCGACACGGTCTGCTGCTCGTCGCCGCCGCTGGCAAGATCCACCGCGACTTCGGCGGCTGCCCCTCGCGGCGCGTTTGCCGAGGCCGCGGATTCAGGCGCGAGGCGCCGCCCATCCGTTCCGGACGGCGATGCCGGGGCCTGCCAGCGCACCTGCATCGACAGCGAGTCCTTGCCGACCGGGATGGATACGCCGAGCGCCGGGCAAAGCTCCCGGCCCACTGCATGCACCGCATCGAACAGCGCCGCGTCCTCGCCGGGATGGCCGACGGCGGCCATCCAGTTCGCCGACAGGCGTACCTCGTCGAGCCTGACCGGCGCGGCGGCGATGTTGGTCAAGGCCTCGCCCACGGCCATGCGCGCGCTGGCGGCGGCGTCGAGCACCGCCAGCGGCGTGCGCTCGCCGATCGCCATCGCCTCGCCCGCGTAGCCTTCGAAGTCGTTGAGGGTCACCGCGCAGTCGGCCACCGGCACCTGCCACGGTCCGACCATGGGATCGCGCGAGCACAGGCCGCCGACGGTACGATCGCCGATGGTGATGAGGAAGGCCTTGCTGCCGACCGCCGGCAGGCGCAGCACGCGATCCACCGCATGGATCAGGGTGATGCCATCAAGATCCGGCACCAGGCCCATGTGGCCCTCGCGGCGCCGGGCATCGCGCTGCATGCGCGGCGGCTTGCCGAAGAGCACGTCGAGCGGCAGGTCGATGATGAAGTGCCGGGAATCGGCAGTCGGGAACCGGGAATCGGAAAGCAGGAGCTTGCGTTCGGTGGTGGCGTGGCCGACCACGGCGTATGGGCAGCGCTCGCGGGCGCAGATCGCCTCGAATTCCGCCAGGTCTTGCGGGCGCACGCCAAGCACGTAGCGCTCCTGCGACTCGTTGCACCAGATCTGCATCGGCGAGAGTTCGGGGTCGTCGCTCGGGATCGCGCGCAGCTCGATGCGCCCGCCCACGCCCGAATCGTTGAGGAGCTCGGGAATGGCGTTGGAGAGCCCGCCGGCGCCGACGTCATGGATCGACACGACCGGGTTGGCACCGCCGCGCGCCCAGCAGGCGTCGATCACTTCCTGGCAGCGCCGCTGCATTTCCGGGTTGTCACGCTGCACCGAGGCGAAATCGAAGTCCTCAGAGCGCGTGCCGGCGGCGACCGACGAGGCGGCGCCGCCGCCGAGGCCGATCAGCATGGCCGGGCCGCCGAGCACGATGACCGCGTCGCCATCGGCAAGGCGCCCCTTGTCGACGTCGCCGGGCCGCAGGTTGGCGATGCCGCCGGCAAGCATGATCGGCTTGTCGTAGCCGTGGCGGAAGTTGGGCCGCGAGGTGCTGGCCTGCTCGAAGCTGCGGAAATAGCCGGCGAGGCAGGGCCGTCCGAATTCGTTGTTGAAGGCGGCGGCGCCGAGTGGCCCGTCGCGCATGATCTCGAAGGCGCTGGCGAAGCGCGGCGGCAGCGGGCGCTCGCTCTCCCAGGGCCGCGGCAGGCCAGGGATGCGCAGGTGCGAGACGGTGAAGCCGACCAGTCCGGCCTTCGGCTTGCCGCCGCGGCCGGTGGCGCCCTCGTCGCGGATCTCGCCACCGGAGCCCGTCGCAGCGCCGGGAAAGGGCGAAATGGCGGTGGGATGGTTGTGGGTTTCCACCTTGATCGCGTACGGCGCCTGCTCGGCATGGGCGCGGAACACGCCATCGGCGGGATCCGGGAAGAACCGCGCGGCAGCGTGGCCTTCGATGACGGCCGCGTTGTCGTGGTAGGCCGACAGCGTGTGCGCGGGCGACGCCTGGTGCGTGTGCTTGATCATTGCGAACAGGGAGTCGGCCTGGGCCGTCCCGTCCACGCTGAACGAGGCATTGAAGACCTTGTGCCGGCAGTGCTCGGAATTGGCCTGCGCGAACATCATGAGTTCGGCGTCGGACGGATCGCGGCCGAGCTCCCCGTAGCGGTCGGCGAGGTACTCGATCTCGTCGTCGGCGAGCGCCAGGTTGAGGCACTGGTTGGCGTCGGCAAGCGCCGCGCGGGCATCGCCGGCGAGCGCCACGCGCGCCAGTGGCCGTGGCTCGCCGCTCCCGAACAGGGCTGCCAGGCCGTCCAGTGAATCGACGACCGACTGGGTCATGGGATCGTGCACGACGCGCAGCGCCGCCGCCCGCGCGGCCGGCTCGAGGCCGTCCAGTCCATCCACGTCGAGCGCGAAGCCACGCTCGATGCGGCGCACCGGGAAGCCGCAGCCGTTGAGGATGTCGGTCGCCTTGCTCGACCACGGCGAGCGCGTGCCGAGGCGCGGCACGATCCACGCCGTCGCCGGCAGCGCCGGCCGGGGCGACGCTTCGATCACCTCGGCGATGCGTGCGACCTCGTCAGGCGCGATCGGCGAGGCCGGGTCGGGCTCGATGAAATAGACCAGCCGGGCCGCGCGAAGCACCGCCCCGCTCGCGCCGTGGGCGAGTTCGAGATTGAGGCGCTGGATGCGGAACGGGGAAAGTGCAGGCAGGCCGTCGAGGGCGATCATGGCGCAGGCGGGAACGGACAGCTCGCTATGATACCCGATGCCGGCACGGCCCGGAGGCCGCGCCGGTGCGGTCCCGCGGGATTACTTCGCCGCCGCGCCCGCCTCGAGGCGCGACAGCAACTGGTCGGGCGGCAGGTAGCCGCCGAGGCGCGTGCCATCGGGCGCGAGGATGGTCGGTGTGCCGTTGACGCCAACCTCGTTGCCGAGCTGGAACTGCTCGGCGACCGGATTGGCGCAGGTCGCCGGCTTGGGCTCGACGCCGGACTTGGCCGCCGTGAAGGCGGCCTTGCGGTCGTCGGCGCACCACACCGACACCGCCTTGTCGAACGAGGGCGTGCCCGGTCCGCTGCGCGGGAAGAACAGATAGTCCACCTCGATGCCGCGCTTGTTGATCTCGGCGATGTCCGAATGGAGCTTGCGGCAGTAGCCGCAGTCGAAGTCGGTGAACACCGTGACCTTGTATTTCGGCTTGCCTTCGGGGCCGAACACGATGCGCTTGTCCTGCGGCACGGCGTCGACCTTCGACTTGTGCTCGATGGCGACGCGCGCGGCGGTGAGGTCGCGCTTCGCCTTGGCGTCGAAGAGCGTGCCCTGCAGGAGGTATTTGCCGTCGTCGCTGACGTAGAGGAGCTGCCCGCCCAGCAATACCTGGCGGAAGCCCGGCATCGGCGCCACCTCGATCTTGTCGATCTTCGCCTGCGGGGCCAGTTCCTGCACCGCGGCGCGCACCGCCTCGTCGGCACCGGCCGCCTGCGCGTGACCTGGCAGGACCGCGGCGAACACGGCGGCGGCAAAGGCTGCCGCGGACGCGCTGCAAAGGATGAAGCGCCGCGCGCGGGGAATGGAAGGATTCATCAGCAGTACCTCAGGGCTTGGCCGCGTCGCGGCGGTCGAGTTCGGCGGCCAGCTGTTCGGGCGACATCGCGATCTGGCCGGGAATCTGGCTGCCATCGGCGGCGAGCGTGGTGGGCGTGGCGGTGATGCCGATCGACTTGGCGAGCGCAGCCAGCTCCGGGACGGGATTGGGGCAGGTGGCCGTGCCCGGGTCCTTGCCGCCCATCGCCGCGGTGAAGGCCGCCTGGCGATCGCTTGCGCACCAGACCGCCTCCGCCTTGCGATCGGCTTCGGGGTGGATCGACAGCGGGAAGAACAGGTATTCCACGGCGATGCCGTTGGCGGTATAGCGCTCGATCTGCTCGTGGAAGCGCCGGCAGAACGGGCAGTCCGGATCGGTGAAGACCGTCACCCGGTGCCGGATCGCCTTGGGATCCTTCGGCGCGAACACGATGCGCTTGTCCGGCCCGACCCGATCCAGCGCGACCTTGCGGATGCGCGCACGGGACTCGGCGGTGAGATCGCGCTTGGCGGCGACGTCGAACGCCGTCCCGTCGAGTACGTAGCGGCCATCATTGCTCACGTAGACGAACTGGCCACCGGCGATCGCCTCGTAGAAGCCCGGCAGCGGGGACTTCTGCACGGCCTCCACCTTGACTCCGGGCGCCAGCGCGGAGAGGGCGGTGCGTACCGTTTCCTCCGGCGTGGTTGCATGGGCTGCTGAAGCCAGCAGCAGGCCGGCCACGGCGAGCCATGGCAGTTGGCGGAGGATTCGGTGCATGGAAGACCTCGGACGGGGACGGGACCGGCGCCTGGTCGGGCGCTGCGCAACGGAGTAACGACCCCGCGATGCGGCGTTGGTTCCCTCGGCAATCGCCGATTCTCGCATGCGGCCTCCCTGCGCGGAAGCGTGGTGGTCCCGGAACTTGTTCGTTCCGAAACCCTCAGCCGCGCGGATGGTGCTGCTCGTGCAGGCGGCGCAGCCCCTCGCGCGCGACCAGCGTATAGATCTGCGTGGTGGACAGCGAACTGTGCCCCAGCATCATCTGCAGCGCGCGCAGGTCCGCTCCATGGTTGAGGAGATGGGTGGCGAAGGAATGGCGCAGCACGTGCGGAGAGATGCGCGCCGGGGTGATGCCGGCGGCCACCGCGTGCTTTTTGGTCAGGGTCCAGAACATCTGCCGGCTCATCGCCGCGCGCCGGTTGCTGACGAACAGCGCCTCGCTGCGTCCGCCCTTGAGGATCAGCGGGCGCGCCTCGCCGACATAGCGGCCCAACCAGTGCGCGGCTTCGTCACCCAGCGGAACCAGCCGCTCCTTGCCGCCCTTGCCGACCACGCGCAGCACGCCTTGGCGCAGGTTCACCTGCGCGGCGGTGATGCCGACCAGCTCGCTGACGCGCAGGCCGGTGGCGTACATGAGTTCGAGCATGGCGCGGTCGCGCAGCCCGAGCGGCGTGTCCGCTGGCGCGGCGAGGAGCGCTTCCACCTCGGCCTCGGACAACGCCTTGGGCAGGCTGCGCGGGAGCCTGGGTGCATCGACCAGCAGGGTCGGATCCTCGTCGATGCCGCCCTCGCGCAGCAGCCAGCGATAGAAATGCCGCAGGCAGGACAACAGGCGCGCGTTCGAACGCGGCTTGTAGCCGCGGCCCGAGGTGCCCCCGCTGCCGCTGCGGGCAGCCAGGAAGTCCTGCAGGTCGGCGCGCCTGGCACCCGCCAGGCTGCTGCCGCGTCCGCCCAGCCAGCGCGCGAACGCCTCGAGATCGCGGCGATAGCTCGCCAGCGTGTGCCCGGCGAGCCCGAGTTCCGCCCATCGCTGTTCGAGAAAGCGGCCGATGGGCTCCGTTGGTTCCGGTCGCACCGTGAATCGTCCCTGCCCGTGATGCCGCCATTGTCACATGCCGCGGCGACCCGCCTGCGCCACGCGAGGGAGCGCGCCACCTGATATCAGCTGGGGTTGGTGCTGTTTTCCCTTCTCCTCTCGGGAGAAGGTGACGCGCAGCGCCGGGTGAGGGTTCGGCCCCGCGAGGT
Source organism: Lysobacterales bacterium (assembly GCA_017305135.1). Taxonomy (GTDB): domain Bacteria; phylum Pseudomonadota; class Gammaproteobacteria; order Xanthomonadales; family Rhodanobacteraceae; genus Dokdonella_A. The sequence continues at coordinate 252,060 of JAFKNA010000005.1, forward strand.
GCAGCGCCTTGTGTACAAGCCTGCGACCGCACGCTCCGTCCGGACCCTCTCCCCAGCCCCTCTCCCGGCGGAAGAGGGGCTTCCAGCTGCCAATAAGATGCTGCACGACCGTCCGCGCGGATGATCGAAATCATGGCTCCTGCCGGGAGCCGGCATGCAGGGGCGTCATCCGACGCGACCGGTTGCGCCATCGAATGGGCGTGCAGGATGCTCCGGGAGTGACTACCATCCCGCGCCGGATGGCCACTCTTCACCCTGCCCCGCTCTGGCGGCGCCTTGCCGCCGCGCTGTATGACCTCTTCCCGCTGCTTGCGCTGTGGATGCTGGTGGCGGCGCTCGCCCTGCTGCTGGCGCACGGCCGGATCGACGTCGCCCATCCTCCCAGCCTGTACCGGCACGGCCTGCAGGCTGCCCTGCTCGGCGTGACCGCCACCTATTTCGTGGTGTCCTGGCGCCGCGGCGGCCAGACCATTGGCATGCGCGCCTGGGGCATCCGCGTGGATGCGGCGCAGGGCCGACTGGGCTGGCGGCGCGCGCTGCTGCGCTTCGGCGTCGCCCTGGTCTCGCTGCTGGCCCTCGGCCTCGGCTTCTTCTGGTGCCTGGTCGACAGGGAACGACGCGCCTGGCACGACCTCGCCGCCGGGACGCGCGTGGTGCGCGTTCCACGCTCGTGAGCTCTCGGCACATCACGCGACGTCGTGGCCGAGAACGCGCCGTCGACCCGGCAGGACGTTCCGACCAGCCACCAACCCGGTGACAGCGCGCCCCGTAGGAGCGCCCTCGGGCGCGACCTGCCACGCGCGACGGCAGGCACGCGCGACGGCAGGCACGCGCCACGCCGGTCAGCCGCAAGCGGGCCCCTGCAAAAAAACGGGTTGTAGGAGCGACCGTGGTCGCGAGCCGGGCCTCGCGCGACGCAACGCTGGTCGCCTGCACGCAGGCTCCTGCAAAAGAGCATGCGTTGTAGGAGTCGTCTCGCCGGCTTCGCCGGCGCGCTGTCGCGGAGCAAACATGGGGGGTATTACGGAATGACTAGCGTCATGTTTGATGAGAGCGACTTGGTCGCGACCGGGACATCAAGACCGCCTTGACTTGGAACAGAGTGTCCACGGCCGGTTCGGGCGGAGCGCGACGGATTCGTCGGTCCGGCAACGCCGACCTGCGGAAGCTCTGACCAGCAACCGATCCGGTGGCAAGGCCCCGTAGGAGCGCCCTCGGGCGCGACCTGCCGCATCGACGCACGCAGACGCCACGCCGGGCGCCCGCCAGCGGGCGGGTTCAGCCGGCCAGCACCTCGGCCAGCATCGCTTCGATGGCGTCGAGGTCGGGGATGATGGCCCGGTCGTCGCGTACCAGCACCTCGGCGCGCACGCCGGCGGCGTGCGGGTGTTCGTCGCTGGTCGGGATCAGGAGTTCGGGGGTGATGGTGGTCAGGCGCGGGAAACCCTGCGCCAGCAGGGCGAGGAACGGCATCCCGGCGTGGCCACCGAGCGCCTTGAGCACGGCGACGCGCGCATTGGTGCGGCTTTCCTCGGCCACGGATCCGGTCAGCATCGGCAGCGAGAACAGCGGCAGGCGCCAGCCGCGCCAACGCAGGCGGCCGAGCAGCCAGGGCGGTGCATCCGGCACCTCCTCGGTGCGCGTATAGCTGATGACTTCGGCCACGGTCGCGTTCGGCAGCAGCACGCGGCCACCGGTCACCGGCACCATCACGCCGCGGATTTCGCGCGGCAGCTCGGCCATCATGTTTCCCATGTCCACCTCGTCGGATCGATCCCGCCGCCCATGCCGATGCACCTCATCCCGCCGCGGCCTGGACCTGTTCGGCCAGTTGCGCCGGCGAGCCGATGAAGCTGGCGACGCCGGTCTGCTGCACGCCCTCGACCATGGTCGCGACGACGCAGGTCGCCGGATCCTGCAGCCATACCTTGCCGCCGCTGGCGGCGAGGCGCCGGCAGCCCTCGATCGCGTCCTCGCCCATGCCGGAGAAGATGATCGCACCGGCGGCCGGCCCGAACGCATCCGCCACGTCCTCGAGCAGGTGGTCGATCGACGGCGAGAAGGCGCTGTCAGCCGCCGCCTCGCGCAGGACCACCGTTCCCGACGGGTCCACCCGCAGGCGCCGCTCGGCCGGGACGATGATCACCTCGCCGTGGCCGAGGCGGTCGCCGTGCTCGGGCGTGCGCACCGTGAGCGGGGTGGCCTGCGCCAGCTGGCGGGCCATGATGTCCACGAACTCGCCGCCAAGGTGCTGGGCGAGCAGGAACAGCGCCGGGCAGTCGCGTGGCAGCGCGGCGAGGAATTCACGCACCGCCTCGGGACCGCCCACGGATGCACCGAGCACCCAGACCTGGCGGATCCGTGGCGCGGCGGCGGCGTGCTCCAGCCGCGCCTCGTACAGCGGCTCGTCCGACACCTGCCGCGGTGCCACCGCTTCCTCCAGCGGAATCAACTCCAGCTCAAGGCCGAAGGCCTCGTGCGCCGCGGCGGGGCCGGCCGGTGCATCGTCGGTCGGCGCCAGGAACTCCGCGGCGTGGATGGTCTCGATGCCGAAATCGAGCGGGTCGGCCGCCGCTGGCGGAAGCTCGTCGGAAATGTCTTCGAGACTCCACTCGGGCGCCCGGATCGATGCCGCGTCCTGCGGCTCCGGCTCGGCGTCCACCGCCCCGGCGGTGACCTCGTCGCCGGCGGCTTCCGCCTCCAGCCGATCCGCTTCAGCCAGCAGCAGGCTGTCGGCGGTCGCCGCGAGTTCCTCCCATTCCGGCGTGCTCGGCAGCGCCGGTTCGGCGGCGGCATCGACCGGATCCACCGCCCCCGCCGGAAAACCCGGTGCGTCGGGCAGGCTGTCGAAGTCGACCAGCCCCCAGTCACCGTCGGTGTCGGCGACCTCCGGTGCCAGCGCGTCGGCCTGGATGGCTTCCACGGGGTGCGGGGCCTCTTCGACCGGGAGCGATTGTACATCGGAGCTGGCAGCCCCGACCGATTCGTCAAACGGATCGAGCGCCGCCAGCAGGTCCGCTTCGAGGCTCGCTGGCGGCTGTTCCGGAAGCTCGATCGCCACGGGCGGGCTGATGGAATCGGGCGCTGCCACATCGAGGTTGAACTCGAAGCCGCCGACGGGCTGCGCACTCGGCGCGGCCTCCGGTGCCCACGGTTCCTCCGCCGGCGTGGCCGCGGCGCTCGCCTCGGGCAGGGGTGGAGCGGCCGGGCGCGGGCGAACGGGAACGGGAACCGGTTCGGCATCGGCGGGGCGCGGCGGGTCGACGCCGCCGCCGAGGATCTTGGCGCACAGGTGCCGCTGCCAGCGCGCGCGGTCCCAGCCGCCCAAGGCGCTGGATACCTCGGCATCGTTGATGATGACGCGGTAGCGGTCGAGGAGCTCGTCGAGCCCGTCCACCTCGTCCTCGGAGCCATGCAGGTCCACCACCACCACGCTGGCGCCGGACCCTGCCAGCGCGGCCGCGTCGAAGCGTCGGGATTCGGCCTCGTAGACGATCGAGGCGCCGCTGGCGGCGAGCGCTTCGCGGGTGGAGGCGCCGCCTTCGCCGGCGTCGTAGAGCAGCGCGACGGCGACCGCCGACGGCGTTTCCTCAGCCACGCTCGACCTCCAGCGTCTCGTGCACGTGACGCAGCAGGTCGTCTTCCTGGTAGGGCTTGCCGAGATAACGTTCCACGCCGATCTCCAGCGCGCGCTGGCGGTGCTTCTCGCCGGTGCGCGAGGTGATCATGATGATCGGCACCTGCTTCAGGCGCGCATCGTTGCGCATGTAGATGGCGAGTTCGTAGCCGTCCATGCGCGGCATCTCGATGTCGAGCAGGAGCAGGTCGGGCGTCAGGTCCTGGAGCTTCTCCAGCGCATCGAGGCCGTCCTTGGCGGTGGACACCTCGAAATCGGCACGCTCGAGCACGCGCGTGGTGACCTTGCGCATGGTGATCGAATCGTCCACCACCATGACCAGCGGCTTGCGTCGCGGCTGCGGCGCGTGCAACGGCGCGCTCGGCGGCGGCTCCAGCTCCATCCCGGCTTCGGCGGCATGCGCACGCAATGCGATCAGGCGGCGCACCAGCGGGGCGAGGTCGAGAATGATGACGACCGCGCCGTCGCCCATGATGGTGGCGCCGAAGATTCCCGGTACCGAGCTGACCTGCGGGCCGACCGACTTGACCACGATCTCGCGCGAGCCGACCACGCTGTCGATGCGCACCGCCGCACGCTGGTCGCCGCTGCGGATCATCAGCAGCGGCACCTGGGCATCGTCGCCGATGGCCGCGCGCACGCGCGGAACGCCGAGAAGCTGGGCCAGGTCGTGGATCTGGTATTCCTCGCCGCCGTACACCTGGCGCGTTTCGCCCGCCGCGAGGCGCCGCTCCAGATCGTCGCCGGCGATCCGCGCCACGCCCTGCACCGAGGACATCGGGATGGCGTAGGTGCTCTCGCCGAGGCGCACCAGGATCGCCTGGGTCACCGCCAGGGTGAACGGCAGGCGGATGGTGAACTCGGTTCCCTTGCCGGGCGTCGAGTCGATGGCCAGCGAGCCGCCGAGCTGCTTGATCTCGTTGTGGACCACGTCCATGCCGACGCCGCGGCCGGAGAGCTGGGTCAGCTCGCGCGCGGTGGAGAAGCCGGTCTCGAGCACGAAGCCGTACAGGTCGCGGTCGGACAGCTCGACATCGGGCTTCAGCAGGCCGCGCTCGATCGCCTGCTGGCGGATCGCGTCGCGGTCCATGCCGCGGCCATCGTCGGCGATGCGCAGCACCACCTCGGTCGCCTCGCGGCTGACCACGATGCCGACCGTGCCCTCCTCCGGCTTGCCGGCCGCCTGGCGCTGTGCGGGGCTTTCGACACCGTGGGCGAGCGCGTTGCGGAGCATGTGCTCGAAGGGCGCCTTCATGCGCTCGAGCAGGTTGCGGTCCATTTCGCCGTGGGCGCCTTCGACCTTGAGCTGGGCCCGCTTGCCGAGTTCCTCGGCCGCCTGGCGCAGGGTGCGACGCAGGTTCGGCACCAGCGAATCGAAGGGCACCATGCGCGTGCGCATGAGGCCTTCCTGCAGGTCCGAACTCACCCGCGACTGCTGCAGCAGCAGGGTTTCGGACTGGCGCGTCTGGTCGTCGAGCAGGCCCTGGATCGAGACCAGGTCCGAGACCGATTCGCCGAGCGCGCGCGAAAGCTGCTGGAGCTGGGAGAAACGGTCGAGCTCGAGCGGGTCGAAGGCGCCTTCCAGCGTGTCCTGCTGCTCGCGCTGGTAGCGCGCGATGATCTGCGCCTCGGTTTCGATCTCCAGCTTGCGCAACTGCTCGCGCAGGCGGGTGACGGTCTGGTCGAGCTCGACCAGGTTGAAGCGGAAGGTCGAGATCTGCTGCTCCAGGCGCGAGCGGTAGATCGACACCTCGCCAGCGTAGTTGACCAGCGAATCGAGCAGTTCGGAACGCACGCGGATCAGCTCCTGCGGCGCGTGCGGTGTCTCCTCGCGGTCCATCGCGGTAAGCCGCCGCGGCAGCGGCACGGCAGGCGCGGCCGTGGCCGCTGCCGCGGCACCGGTCGCGTCCTCCGCCGGGCTCGCGGCGGCGGGCGCGCTGCCGATCGGCTCGCCGGCGACGATCCGCTCGAAACGGGCGATCGCATTGGCCGGCATCGCGATGGCGCGACGCTGCGCCACGCGCTGCACCAGCACGTGCAGGCGGTCGAAGCCGTGCTCGAGCGATTCGACGACCTTGCGGTCGATGTGGATGCTGCCCTCGCTCAGGGCGTCCACCAGCGATTCCATCGCATGGCTGAGGTCGCCGATGGGCGCAAGCCCTGCCATGCGGGCGCCGCCCTTCAGCGTGTGCAGGTCGCGCTGCAGCTCGACGATCGGCGCATGCTCGCCGGGCGCTTCGCGCAGGCGAGCCACCACGGTATCGGCGTGGTCGAGGATGTCGGCGCCTTCCTGCACGAAGATGTCGAGCAGGTCGTCATCGATGTCGGCCAGGCCGAGCGTGCCTTCCGGCTGCGGATCCTCCGCCAGCGGCGGCGGCATCGCGCCGCCGAGCATCGCGGGCTCCGCAGCCCCCGTGTCGAGGTGTTCCGCGGACGCCTCGGCAGTGTCGCTGCCGGGCAGGGTGTCCGCCGGGGGCGAGCCGAGGCGCGCATCGTCCGCCGACGCATCGCCTTCTGCCAGCGCCAGCGGTTCTTCCTCCGCCAGCGCCTCGTCCTCTGCCGGCAGCGCTTCGACTGCGGGCATGTCCTCCGCCGGCTCCTGCGACCCCAGCTCCTGCGCTACGGACTCCTCCACTGCACCCTCGAGGGGTACGTCCGCGTCCTCGCCCGGCTCCTCGTGAGGCGCGGCGAACCACTCGGCGCTGGAGGCGGTTTCGCTCCACCCGGAAACATCGGCCGACGTGGCCGGGGACTCTCCCGCCGACGCATCCGCCTCCTCTCCCGCCTGCTCCGGGAACCCGGTTACCGTATCCGGCTCGGCAGGCTCCGGGGCACCGAAGGCGCCCTCGTCCATATCCGGCAGGGTGAACGGAACGCCCGGCGCCTCGTCGCCAGCCGCCGGCGCGGCTTCCCCGCCGGCCTCGCCCGATGGCGCGGCGGCCGGATCGAAGGCCTCCAGCGCGGCCATCAGGTCGTCCGGAATCACCGCCTCCGTGGTCTGCTCCGTGCTGGAGCCGCTGTCCTCGTGCGGCAACTCCGGGTCCGCCACGTCGGTGCCGGACACGTCCTGCCCGCCATGAGCTTCGGCATCGGTCTCGAGGGCAGGCTCGTCGGCCGCGCCCACGTCCGCCGCAAACCCGACACCGGGCGGCGCATCCCAGAGTGACGCGTCGTCAGCGGAGACCGGGGCGGTGCCGAGCCAGGAGTCCTCCGGCTCGGACGATTGCCCAGCCCCGGCCGCAGGAAACGGCCGGACCTCTCCGTCGCCGCCCGCCATGCCGCTCGTTTGGTCGAACTCGGTGTCGGCAGCCCACCCGGGCGCGGGCGGCTCCACGTCCTCGGCGCCGGCAGCGGCATCACCGCCGATGGATTCCCACAGCACGCGCGGATCGCTTTCCGGCAGGCCGGCGGCGAGCGCCGCCAGGGTTGCCGCCAAGGCCCTGGAGTCGGGCAGCTCGGTGTCTCGGGCATCCAGCTTGCGCATGACGCTGCGGGTCAGCTCGACCGCCTCGCGCATGGCGGCCAGGCCACCCGCATCCGGCACGATGCCGGCGCTGCGCAGGCGCTTGACGTAGCTTTCGAGCGGCGCAAGCACATGGCCGATGGCCGGAATGTCGACCATCGCAATGGCGCCGTTGAGGGTGTGCGCCGCGCGCAGCAGGGGCTCGCTGACGGGAGCCGGCTGCGCCGTGCAGTCGGCGAGGTACTCCTCGATCGTGGCCAGATGGCCGGCGACTTCGCTCTGCAGGATGTCGAACAGCACCGGATCGATGTTGGGCAGCGGCCCGGCCACGATCTCGCCGCCGCGGCCACCGGCGTCATCCGCGAGCGACGCGGGGCCTGCATCCACGTCCATGACGGGGAGACCGGCGCCCGGCGCCGGTATGCGCCGGCGCACGGTGCGCCTGACGATGCGGGTAAGCGCCGGCTGTTCGGGCAGCCAGGCTTCCTCGCCCGCCGCGAGCCGGTCGGCCACTTCGGCGAAGCCGGCGGTATCGACGTGACCGGAGGGTTCGCCGCGCAACGCGGCAAGCAGGGCCGGCACGGCATCGATCGCGCGTTCGACCAGGGCCACCGCCGCGGGCGTGACCGCGATGCTGCGGTCGAGCAGGCGATTGAGGAGGTTCTCGACCTTCCAGCTGAATTCGCCAAGGGCGCGCGCGCCCACCAGGCGACCGGAGCCCTTCAGGGTATGGAAGGCGCGGCGCAGGGGCTTGAGCTGCTCGAGGTCCTCGAGGTCGTTCTTCCATCGCGGCAACTGCTGCCGCATGCCGCCGATTTCCTCCTCGACCTCCTCGATGAACACTTCGCGGATGTCATCGTCGATCTCTTCGCTGGCCGCCGTGTCGAAGCCGGACGGCGAGGCATCCTCGATCGGGACTTCCTCCTCGATCTCCTCCTCGATTTCGATCCAGCCATCGCCCGCATCGCCAGCCGAGGTGTCGGCAAGGCGCAGGCCGTCGAGCTCCTGCCCCGCCGGCGGCGGTGTGGCCGCCTCGCCGATCACCAGGTCGTTGATGTCCCGGCCCGGCAGCACGTCGATCCCGGGCACGCCATACGCGCCGGGCGCGACATCGTCGGCAAGCCCTGCGCCCGCATCATCCGACGCCACGAACGCGTCGACCGGATCGTGGCCGGACGCGGAGGCACCGCCGTCGTGCAGCGGCGCAGCAGCATCCATGGCCGCAGGCATCACGAAGGTCTCCGGCGGCGCGTCCGGCAACGGCCAGTAGCCGAGCGCGTCGAGGCTCTCGCGCGCGACGTCGAGGATGCGGTCGCGATTGCGGCGCTGCTCGCGCGAGGCCTCCAGGTAGTACTCGATCGCGGCCAGCGCATCGGCCAGCTTGTCCATCTGCTCGGCGGTGGGTACGCGGCGGTGGCCGATCAGTTCCACCTCGACGAAGCGCACGATGGCGGCCATGAGTTCGGCAGGATCGGGCAGCCCCAACATGCGCAGCGCGCCGGCGATTTCCTCCAGGAGGCGGGGGATCTGCCCGACCCGCTGGTGGTCCCAGGGCGATTCGATGAAGGCGACGATGTCGTGCTTGGCCTGGTCGATGTTGACCGCCGCCTCGCGCATGAGTGCGTCGAGGATGCGGCGCACCTCGGCCTGTGGCAGTTCCAGCGCGCCCTGGTCGGCTTCACCGACGCCGTCGGCGCCAAGGCGTTCGATGTGGTCGTCGAGCGAGGCCTCGACGTAGAGCAGGGCGCCGGCCACGTCGAGCAGGGTTCCCTCGTCGACCTCGCGCTGGGAGCGGGCCATCCCGAGAATGATGTCGCGCTGCTCGCCCACGACCCGCCGCGGCACGCCGAGCCCGAGCATGCCGAGGGTGTCGCCGACGCGGTCGAGGAGTTCCACCTGGCCCTCGAGACCGGACGGATCGGACCGGCCCGAGCGCAGGAAGAGGTCGAGCGCGTCCTTGACGCGCAGGAGGTCGTCCTTGATCGCCGCCGAGACGGTACCGAGGAGGTTCCGGTTGTGGCCGGTCATCGAGCCCTGCGCGTGCTGCATCTCGCCTTCGGTCGGCAGCAGCGTGTCGAGCTGGTAGGCGCGGCGCACCTCGGCGCTGCGCGCGCCGTCGGGGAAGGCGCCGGCGTCGCCGGAATGGGCGACGTAATAGAGCAGGTTCTTGGTCAGCTCGCGCGGCGGCTGGGCGGCGAAGCCGGCCTCGCCCTCCTTCGCGAAGCGGTGGATCTCACGATCCACGCGCCCGAACAGGAGCTTGACGGCGACGCTGGCCTCCAGGCCGCCGTTCTCCACCGCCTCGATGACGGCGGCGGCGATCCACCACAGGCGCCGCGCATCGGCCCCGCTGGAGATCGCGCGCAGGCGATCGAGCACGTCCATCAGGCGATGGAGGTGCTCGGCCGAGCCCTCGTCGCGGATCCACTTCAGCAGCGCCGCCTGGAAGGCGAGGCGCAGGCGCAGCGCCTGGGCACGCAGTTCCGTGGGGATCAGCGGCTGCGCGCGGCCGTCGGCCGACGCCGGCAGGGGCACCGCCAGGTCCGGCGCGAACAGCGCCGACTCGGTGAGCAGGTTCTCGCCGCGGCAGGCGCGCAAGTCGTTGAGCAGCGGCAGCAGGACGATCGGGATGTCGCGGTGGCCGCTCTGCAGGCGCTCCAGGTAATCCGGGAGCTGCACCATGCCGCGCATCAGCACCGAATAGCTTTCCTCGCGCTGGCGCACGGTGCCGGCCAGGAGCGACTCGGCGAGGCGCTCCATGTTCTCCACCACCATGGCGGCACCGTAGAGCTCGACCATGCGCAGGCTGCCCTGCACCTGGTGCAGGCGCACCACGCAGTCGCGCATCGGTGCCAGGTCCGAGGGGTTGCCGACGAACGCTTCCAGCGCCTCGCGGGCCAGGGCCAGCTCGGCATCCAGCGCCTGCTTGACCCAGTTCAAGGCGGTGAATTCGCCTTCTTCGTGCAGTTTCATGCGACTACCCCCGACGCCGGGCGCGATGCGCCGCGCTGCCCGGGGCCGCAGCGGCGGAATGGTTCGTGTGGGGCGGACGGGGCGCCATCGCGATCGATCATCCCGGCAGCTTGAAGTCCGCCACGGAGCGGCGCAGGTCCGACGCGAGCTGGGCCAGGTTGCCGATCGACTCGGCGGTCTGGCTGGCGCCGACCGAGGTCTGCGAGGTGATCTCCTGGATCACGTTCATGGTGGCCGAGATGTTGGTCGCCGCCGCGGACTGCTGGCGGGCGGAGGTCGAGATGCCCTGGATGAGTCCGGCGAGGTTGTTCGACACCGTCTCGATCTCGCCCAGCGCATGGCCGGCATCCTCGGCCAGGCGCGCGCCGGAGACCACTTCCGAGGTGGTCTGCTCCATCGAACTGACCGCCTCGTTGGTGTCGGACTGAATGGTCTGCACCAGCGTCTCGATGCGCTTGGTGGCGCCCGAGGCGCGCTCGGCGAGTCGCTGCACCTCGTCGGCGACGACCGCGAAGCCGCGGCCCGCCTCGCCGGCGGATGCCGCCTGGATGGCCGCGTTGAGCGCGAGGATGTTGGTCTGTTCGGCGATGTCGTTGATCAGTTCGACGATCGAGCCGATCTCCTGCGAGGACTCACCAAGGCGCTTGATGCGCTTGGAGGTTTCCTGGATCTGGTCGCGGATCGAGTCCATGCCGGCGATCGTCTGGCGCACCACCTGCGCGCCGTTGGCGGCGATCTGCACCGAGCGCTGCGCCACCTCGGCGCTGTCGATGGAGTTCTTCGATACGCCGTCGATGGAGCTGGCCATGTCGTTGATGGCCGCCGAGGCGGTGGTGATCTGGCGCGCCTGGTGCTGCGCGGCCTCGGCGAGCTGCATCGCCGTGGCCTGCGTTTCCTGCGCCGCCGCCGACACCTGCACGGCGGTCTCGTTGATGGTGGTGACGAGGCTGCGCAGCGCCTCGACGGCGAAGTTGACCGAATCGGCGATGGCGCCGGTGATGTCCTCGGTGACGGTGGCCTTGACGGTGAGGTCACCCTCGGCGAGCGAGCCCATCTCGTCCAGCAGGCGCAGGATCGCTTCCTGGTTGCGCTGGTTGAGCTCGGCGGTGCGCTGGTAGCGGCGCTGCTGGTCGCGGATCAGGTTGACGCCGAGGAACAGCAGCAGCAGCAGCGCGCCGGCCGCCGCGGCGGCGCCCCAGATCGGGTTCGGGAACAGGCGCTTGCGCGGCAGTTCGTCGATGCGCAGGGCCACGTTGCCGGCACGCAACAGCACGCCCTGGCTGTCGGTGGAACTGGCATCGGCGGCATCCTTGACCTCCTGGAGGGCGGTCGCCGCGTCCAGCACCACGGTGACCGGGCCGCCTACCGAGGCCCACTGGCCGGCGACGTCGCTGACGATGTCCTTGGCGTTGGCGTTGTCGAGCGGCTTGATGTTGAGTTCGGAGGCCCCTTCGAGGAGACCCGTGACCACCGACTGGTAGAGCCGCGAGTCGCGTTCGAGGCCGGCCGCCGAGGCCTGCGTGTCGTCACCGCCGGCGAGGATGCGACCGACGCGTCCGCCCATGCGGTCGGCGAGCTGCATCTGGCGCGAGGTGATGTAGACCTGCGGCGCGCTGGCGTTGCGGTCGGTCAGGATGTTGACCACCTCGGTCATGCGCGCGTTGAGCGTGGACAGCCTGTCGGTGAACTCCTTGGCGCTGGCGTGCGCATTCAGCACCACGTCCTTGTTGGAGAGGATCTTGCTGGCGTCGGCCTGCAGCTGGTTCCACGACTTGGTGAGGGCATCGAGCTCGCTGCCGACGCCGGGCGCGCCAGCATAGCCGGGCATGCCGGTCTCGTCGCCGGAGTTGAGGCTCTTGACGAACTTGCCGATGCTGGTGCGGGTGCTTTCCAGCTCCTCGAAGGCCAGCTCGTTGCCGGCCGCCGCCTCGGCGGCGTACTTGGAGAGCTGCTGCGAGAGCACCTGGATCTGCGTCGTGTACTGCACCGCCTTGCGGTCGTCGCGGTTCTTCAGGTAGAGGAAGACGAAGTCCACGATCGCGAACACGAAAAGGAATCCGAGCAACACGAACAACACCGTGTTGGCCCTGCCGCCCCGCTCGCGCCCGAGCGCACCTGCCGTTGTACTCACGCTTCACCCCCGATGACCGTTGTGTACCTTTCCCTGCCTGCCTTGCCGTGAACTGCCGGCCTCATGCCGCAGCCTGCTGGAACTGCGCGCTGCGGGCGAGCGCGGACATGCTGAACAGGCCCCAGTCGATGCCGCCCTGGCTCACCGATTCGCCGACGAAGCGGCTGAAGGGGCCATCGGGCTCGCCGACGCTGGCGGCCAGCTGCTCGCTGGAAAAGCTGCGCTGGCCAAGCACCTCGTCAACCAGCAGGCCCACGCTCCCGCCCTGCTGGCGCACCACCAGCACCCGCGTGGACTCGCCGCTGGTGCTGCGCCCGCCGCCGATGAAATCGCGCAGGTCGATCACCGGCACCAGGTTGCCGCGCACGTTGGCGATGCCGAGCAGCCAGCTGCGCGCGCCGGGCACCGCGGTGAGCGGCGGCACGGTGAGGATCTCGCCGACCTCGGCGATCGAGCTGACGAAATGGCGCTGGTCGACGCGGAAGCCGATGCCGCGCCAGAGGCCCGGGGCCTCGATCTGCTCGGGCGCGCCTGCGACGTGGGCGAGGCTCCGCTGCTCGTAGTGGGCGAGCACCTCGAACGGGGTCATGGCATCGCCGGCATGGCTCACGGTGTGACCCCCGCCGGCATCCCGCCGCGGGGCGGGCCCTGGAACTGTTGCTTCGCGTTGATGCCTGCCATCCCCTCCCCCGTGCTCAGTACGACTCCACCACCTCAGCTTCCGACATGGCGCCGGATCGCGCCGAGGAGTTCATCCCGCGTGAACGGCTTGGTCAGATACTGCTCGGACCCGACGATGCGTCCGCGCGCGCGGTCGAACAGGCCGTCCTTCGAGGACAGCATGATAACGGGCGTAGACTTGAACATCTGGTTGTTCTTGATCAGCGCGCAGGTCTGGTAGCCGTCCAGCCGCGGCATCATGATGTCGACGAAGATGATCTGCGGCTGCTGGTCGGAGATCTTGGCCAGCGCCTCGAAGCCGTCCACCGCGGTGACGACCTCGCAGCCCTCCTTGCGCAGCAGGGTTTCCGCGGTGCGGCGGATGGTCCTGGAATCATCGATGACCATCACCTTGATGCCGCTCAGATCCGCGTTTCTGGTTTCGTCCACCTGCTCCCCCCAACCCGGCCGGACGCTTCGCCCGACGTCGCATTCGTCATCGCGACCGAAGCAAGCAATTCGCATGCCACGATGCGCCACCCTGGATTCGGCGCCAGCCGCGCGCCGCTTCAGCCTCGTGCCTTATCCAACACGCTCGCGAGGCTGTCAAGTTATTGCCGCAAGTGCGCGATTCATCGGGAGTTCGTGCGCGATGCCACGCCCCGCTGTGTGCCCCGAGTGTAATATGCGGCGGCGGCGCGCACTGCGACCGGCGTCGCGCCCGGCACCGCCGACCATCTTCCGCGGGAGCGTGCACTGCCGCCCCCGTGACGCTCCCCTCACCAGCCAGACCGACGCATGAGCCCGAGCCTCGCCGTACTGATGGACCCGATCGCGGGCATCCATCCGCACAAGGACACCACGCTGGCCCTGCTGCTGGAGGCGCAGCGGCGCGGCTATCGCCTCCTCTACATGCAGCAGGGCGACCTGGCGCTGCGCCAGGGACGGGCGTTGGCGCGGCTCGCGCCGCTCACCGTGCGGGACGACGCGGACGACTGGTTCACGCTGGGCGAGGCCTCCTGGCGCGAGCTCGCCGGCATCGACTACGTGTTCGCGCGCAAGGACCCGCCGGTCGATGCGCAGTTCATCTACGACACCATGGTGCTCGAGTTCGCGCAACGCGACGGCGTGCGCGTGGTCAACGATCCGCGCGGCCTGCGCGACCGCAACGAGAAGCTCTTTTCGCTGGCCTTTCCGCACCTCTGCCCGCCGACCGCCATCGCGCGCGACGCCGGCGAACTGCGCCGCTTCGTGGCCGAACAGGGCGAGGTGGTGCTGAAGCCGCTCGACGGCATGGGCGGGCGCAGCATCTTCCGCTCGCGGCATGGCGACCCGAACCTCAACGTCATCCTGGAAACGCTGACCGGCAACGGCCACGGCTTCGCCATCGCACAGAAGTTCATTCCGGAGATCGCCGCCGGCGACAAGCGCATCCTGATGATCGACGGCGAGCCGGTGCCGTATGCGCTGGCGCGCATCCCGCAGGGCGACGACTTCCGCGGCAACCTGGCCGCCGGCGGCCGCGGCGAGGGCGTGCCGCTCGGCGCGGGCGATCGCCGCATCGCGGCGGAGGTCGGGCCGGTGCTCCGGCAGCTCGGCCTGCGCTTCGTCGGCCTCGACGTGATCGGCGACTGGCTCACCGAGATCAACGTGACCTCGCCCACCTGCGTGCGCGAACTCGACGCGCAGTTCGGCCTCAACATTGCCGGCATGCTGTTCGACCGGCTCGAAGCGGATCGCTGATGGCTGCCGCGGCCAGCGCCGACCCGGGCTCGGGCAGCCTCGACCGCCTCGGCGTGACACTGCTGTTCTCGCTGCTGGCGCACGCGGTGCTCGCGCTCGGCATCACCTTCGAGATGGAAAAAGGGACACCGCGCCTGCCCTCGCTCGATGTCATCCTGGTGCAGTCGGCCAACAACGAGGCTCCGGAAAAGGCCGACTTCATCGCCCAGACGGCGAACAGCGGCGGCGGCGAGGCGGAGGAGGCGCGCCGCCCTGCGCAGCCGGTGTCGGGACCACTGGCCGTGGCCGAGGCCGGCGTGGCGCCGATCCCGCTGGATGACGGATCGCCGCGGCCGGCACCGCCGAATCCTGCCGAACGCCTGGTGCAGGCGGAGTCGGACTTCACCATCGCCACCGCACGCGAGGCGCCGCCGAGCCCCGACCCGGCCAGCGTGCGCGAGCTCGACTTCGAGCAACGCAAGCTGGAGATGGCGCGCCTTGCGCAGGAGATCCGGCGCGAGGCCGAGCAGTATGCGAAGCGGCCGAAGAAGAAGTACATCTCGGCCAATACGACCGAGCACGCCTTCGCCGCCTACATGCACGCCTGGGTGGCGCGCATCGAGCGCATCGGCAACCTCAACTACCCCGACGAGGCGCGGCGACGGCAGCTGCATGGCCAGCTGGTGCTGACGGTCGGCCTCGGCCGCAACGGGGCGGTGAAGAGCATCGACGTGATCCAGTCGAGCGGGCACAAGGTGCTGGACGACGCCGCGATCCGCATCGTGCGCCTGGCCGAACCGTTCCCGGCCCTTCCGGATTCCGGCGAGAACGTCGACGAGCTCTACATCTCGCGCACCTGGCAGTTCCTGCCCGGCGACGTGTTGCGGAACCGGTGATTGGGGGCGGTGATTGGTGATTCGGGAAGCGCCGGCGGCCGCGAACCCGGGTGCAACAATCGCGTCCGGTGCCGCGAGTACAATGCGGGCATGGCCGACGCAACCCTGCTCAATAACCAGCTCCTGATCGCGATGCCCACCCTGCGCGATCCGAACTTCGCGCGCGGGGTCACCTTCGTCTGCCAGCACGGCGAGGGCGGCGCCATGGGACTCATGATCAACCGCCTGTCCGAATACTGCCTCGGCGACGTGCTGGCGCAGATGAACATGCACTCCGAGCTCCCGGAAGTGGCCGAGGCGCCGGTGCTGATCGGCGGGCCGGTGCAGCCCGAGCGTGGTTTCGTGCTGCACGCGCCCGGCGGCAACTGGGAATCCTCGTTCCACATCTCCGACCGCGTCAGCGTCACCACCTCGCGCGACATCCTGCTCGCCATGGCGGCCGGAAACGGCCCCGCCCATGCCATCGTCACCCTCGGCTATTCGGGCTGGAGCGCCGGCCAGCTCGAGCAGGAGCTGCGCGACAACCACTGGCTGACCGCGCCAGCCGCCGAGCGCGTGCTGTTCGAGACGCCGCTCGATGAGCGCTGGGAAGCGGCGGCGGGGCTGGTCGGCATCAGCATGCTGCAACTGGCCAGCTATGCCGGCCACGCCTGAACCCGCGGCGCAATCCCAGCCTGGCACGGTGCTCGGCTTCGATTTCGGCACCCGGCTGATCGGCGTGGCGGTGGGGCAGCAGCTCACCGGCGGCGCGCGCGCGCTCGGCACCGTGCCGACGGGCGACTGGGCGCGCCTCGACGCCATGGTCGGCGACTGGAATCCCGGCTGCCTGGTGGTGGGGCTGCCGCTGGCCCTGGACGGAGCCGAGCAGCCGATGTCGCGGGCCGCGCGCGCCTTCGCCGCCGAGTTGGAGCGCCGCCATGGCCGTCCCGTGCACCTGATCGACGAGCGCCACACCTCCGCCGAAGCCAGCCGCCGCTTCGCCGCGCGGCGCGCCGCGGGAAGCGCGCGCCGCAAGCACGCCGCGGCAATCGACGCCGTGGCCGCCGAAATCATCCTCGAAACCTGGTTCGCCGAAGCGCATCCCTCCTGACGCCAGCCCGCGGAACGCCGCCATGCCCGACCTGCACCTCCACGACGATGGAAGCCTGCGCCACCTGCTGTCGCTGTCCGGGCTCGGCCGCGACCGCATCGGTGGGCTGCTGGATCGCGCCGCCGCCCTGCGCGCCATCGCCCGCAGCGGCGAGCTGCCGCCGCTGCTGGCCGGGCGCACGGTGTTCAATCTCTTCTTCGAGCCGTCCACGCGCACCCGCGCCAGCTTCGAGCTGGCGGCGCGGCGCCTCGGTGCGCTGGTGGTGAACTTCGACATCGCCCATTCCTCGACCCGCAAGGGCGAATCGCTGGAAGACACCCTCGCCACCCTGGAAGCCATGCAGGCGGATGCGTTCGTCGTCCGCCACAAGGAGAACGACACCCCGCTGCGGCTGGCCGCGCACGTGCGCCAGGCCGCGATCCTCAACGCCGGCGACGGCAACCGCGCGCATCCAACCCAGGGGCTCCTGGATCTCCTCACGATCCGCGACCGCAAGGGGCGCATCGATGGGCTCAAGGTGACGATTTGCGGCGATATCCGCCATTCCAGGGTGGCACGCTCTGCCGTGCACGGCCTCGCCGCGTTTGGCGTCCGCGACGTCCGCCTGTGTGGCCCGTCGCGCCTGCTGCCGGATGCCGCCGAATTCCCCGATTGCGCGCTCGACGAGGATTTCGACGCCGCGATCGAAGACGCCGACGTGGTCATCATGCTGCGCATGCAGAAGGAGCGCATGGAAGGCATCGCCGAACTCGACGAAGCGGAATACTTCGCCCGCTGGGGCCTCTCGGCGGCGCGGCTGGCGCGGGCGCGGCCGGACGCGATGGTGATGCACCCCGGACCCATGAACCGCGGCGTCGAGATCGCCGACGAGGTCGCCGACGGCCCGCAGTCGGCGATCCTCGAGCAGGTCGCCAACGGCGTCTTCGTGCGCATGGCCGCGCTGGTGGAGCTCCTGCAGCGGTAGGAGCGGCGGCCTGCGGCGCTCCGCCCGCCTATTCGGGCAACAGCAGCAGGTCGAGGTGCAGGCGCCCGTCCATCGCGGCCGCCTCGTTGGCCGCGCGCCAGGCCGCCATGACCTCTGCCACGCTGGCGCAGCGTTCCTCGGCGCCGTCACGATGGAGGATGGTGATGGCGGGATAAAGCGCGAGCAGCCCATCGAGGAACGCGGCCGGATCGCCGCCCGCCGCCCGCTCGATCGCCCACGGGTGGAACTCGGTGACCAGCGCGGGGCGCAGCCGGCGCAGGGTCCTTTCCAGCCCGCGGAGCGCCAGCGGCTCCATGCCCACCACGTCCACCTTGACCAGGTCCAGCCGTTCCAGGCCGACCAGTTGCTCGTCGAGCACGATGGCCGCCACGCTGATTGTGGCGCCGCCCGCGGCACGCAGGCGTGCGCCCGCCGCGGCGGGCATTGCGCTGTTCGAGGTGCTCGGATGGGTGCGCAGCTGGATGGTGCCGGCCACGTCGGAAGCCGCGGCGGCGATGAGCTCGACATGGCGGAAGCCATTCTCCTGCGCCGAGCGCGCCAGCAGCACGCGGTTGGCGGCAACCGGCTCCACGGCGATCACGCGCCCCGCCGGGCCGACGCACTCGGCCGCCAGCAGGCTGAACACGCCGAGGTTGGCGCCGATGTCGAGCATCACGTCGCCCTCGCCGAGTTGCCGGCGCAGCACGCGCGCGACGTGCGGCTCGTGGGCCTGGCCTGCGGCCAGCGCCGCGCCGATCTGCTCGTCGGCCGCGTCGACGTACACGGCACGCCCGTCCTGCTCGAGGCGCAGCGGTGCACTCGCCTCGTTGGCCACGCTCCAGCGCCGGCCGTGCCAGCCGGGGCCCGCCGCATGGTCGTCGCAGGCATGCAGCAGGCGCAGCTGCGGGTGGCGGGCCAGCATTTCGCGGAGGGCGGCTTCCTCCAGCGCATGCATCTCGAACACTTCGCGGCGGCGCCAGGCGATCCGCCGCACCGGGTTAAGCCAGCGGTTGGAGGCGAGCGCGAACAGGCGTCCGCGGCGGCTGCCGTCGGTGCCGGCGACGAACTGGAACACCGCCACCCCGCCCGGTGCCAGCACGCGGAAGAATTCCTCCACGTAGCCGAGCGCGAGCGGCGCCGGAATGTGCTGCAGCACGATGTGCGAGAAGACGAAATCGACACTGGCATCGGCGATGCCGTCCAGCCCTGCCGATGCGTTCTCGCGGAACTCCAGGTTGGCGAGGTCGCCGTTGAGGCGGCGCGCGACCTCGACCATGCTGGGCGACACGTCGAGCCCGATGACCCGCCCGAAATGCGCCGCCAGCGCCCGCGACAGCCGTCCTGCGCCGCTGCCGAAATCGAGCGCCAGCCGGCGCGCGCGCGGCAGCCCGTCGACCGTCAGCCGGGCGAGCTGGTAGTCCACCTCGGCGCGCCCGGTGGCGAAGAATTCCTCGCGCTGCCAACGCCCGCCGCGCTTGTCGGCCTGCGACAGCACCGCCCACAGCGGATCATCGCGGCCGAGCGCCTGCCAGACGTGCCGCAGGTGTTCGAGCCGGGAATCGGAAGCCGGGATGGCTGATGTGCCCACGGGGACGCCGCGTGCCACCGAGGCCGCGTCAGGTGCTGCTTTCTCCAATCCCCGCTCTCCGATCCCGGATCCCGGCCGCACTCAGGTTTCCACCAGCTCGACGTCGCCGAGGCCCTGGCTCAGGGTGTGCGCGTCGCCGCCCTGGGCGAGCTTGATCCTGAGGCGCACCTCGTTGGCGGAGTCGGCATGGCGCAGGGCGTCCTCGTAGCTGATCTCGCCGGCGCTGTAGAGATCGAACAGGCTCTGGTCGAAGGTCTTCATGCCGAGGTTGGTCGATTCCTTCATCACATCCTTGAGCTTGTGGATCTCGCCCTGGCGGATGTAGTCCTGCACCAGCGGCGTGCCGAGCATGACTTCCATGGCCACCCGGCGCGCCTTGCCGTCCGGGGTCGGGATGAGCTGCTGCGCGACCACGCCCTTGAGGTTGAGCGACAGATCCATGAACAGCTGCTCGCGGCGGTCCGACGGGAAGAAATGGATGATCCGGTCCATCGCCTGGTTGGCGTTGTTGGCGTGCAGCGTGCACAGGCACAGGTGGCCGGTTTCCGAGAAGTTGATGGCGTGCTCCATCGTCTCGCGGGTACGCACCTCGCCGATCATGATCACGTCCGGCGCCTGGCGCAGGGTATTCTTGAGCGCGTTCTCCCAGCTGTCGGTGTCGATGCCGAGCTCGCGCTGGGTGATGATGCAGCCCTCGTGCTTGTGCACGTATTCGATCGGGTCCTCGATGGTGATGATGTGGCCGGTCGAGTTCTGGTTGCGATAGCCGATCATCGCCGCCAGCGAGGTGGATTTGCCGGTACCGGTGGCGCCGACAAAGATGATGATGCCGCGCTTGGTCATCGCCAGCTGCTTGATGATCGGCGGCAGGCTGAGTTCATCGACCGTCGGGATGCGCGTCTCGATGCGGCGCAGCACCATGCCGACGCAGTTGCGCTGGTAGAAGCAGGAGACGCGGAAGCGCCCGACGCCGGTCACGCTGATGGCGAACTGGCACTCGTGGGTCTTCTCGAACTCCTCGCGCTGCGAGGGCGTCATCACGTTCAGCACCATGTCGCGCGACTGCTGCGGCGTCAGCGCGTTCTGCGTGATCGGCGCGATGCGCCCGTTGACCTTCATCGACGGCGCGACGCCGGCGGTGATGAACAGGTCCGACGCCTTCTTGTGCGTCATCAGCTTGAGATAGGAGGTGAAGTCGACGCTGCTCATGGCTCTTCCTCGCGGCCGTCCGGCGCTGGCGCGATCTTACACCGGGGGCGCGGCACCCGCTGCGACGGCTGCACGGGCAGGCCTCCCGCCCCTGCGCCAGCCCTCAGCCCTCGGTCCTCAGCCCGTCTCCGGCAGGCCTGCGCCTTCCGTCCGTACCCGGTGATAGCGACCGCGCAGGCGCAGGAACGGCGACTCCACGAAACGATAGGTGAGCGCCGCGACGAGCAGCGTTGCGGGCAGCACCAGCAGGAGCGTGGTGAGCATCGCATCGACCAGCGGGCGCCCGGAGAGGGACAAGGCGAGTCCGGATTCCAGCACTGCGTGGATCACCACGAAGTGGACCAGGTAGATCGAGTAGGAGATCTCCCCCACCCGCGCCAGCGGCCGCGACCAGCGCGCATCGCCGGTGTTCGCCCAGTCCACATAGCCGACCAGGAAGGCCGCCCACAGCACCCCTTCCAGGGTCGGCCAGAGCACTTTCCAGTCGGCCACCAGCGGCCAGCCGCCGGCATGGTTGAAGGCGGCCAGCGCGACCAGCACGGCCGCCAGCGCCGCGAGCGCCTGCAACGCGCCGTGCCGGCGTGACAGCGGGTGCTGCCTGAACCACCACGCCGCCCACATGCCGATCAGGAACTGGTCGAGGCGGCCGAGGATCGTCATGTAGGCGAGATCGCGCGCGTTGCCGCCGGCAAGCACGGCCATGGCCCGGAACAGCAGCAGCACCACCAGCATGCCGAGCAGGCTGCGGGTCCAGCCCGTCTTCATCGCTGCAAGCAGCAGGGGGAACACCAGGTAGAACTGCCACTCGACGGCGATCGTCCACAGCATGCTGGTGAAGGGCGGCGACACCAGGGCGCCGGGCAGGTTGGCGAACCCGAACACCGTCTGCAGGAACGCGGCCCAGGTGAACTGCCCCGGCGCCGCGGCGATGCCGGCGAACACCAGCAGCAGGAACAGCGGATAGGTGCGCAGCAGGCGGTTGCGGATGAACGGCCGGTACGCCACCGCGCTGTCCAGCGAGCCATAGGTGAGGATGAAACCGCTCAGCACCATGAACAGGGCCACCGCCGTATGTCCTTCGGCCAGCGCCGCGAGCAGGACGTTGCCCGGCTGCAGCCAGTGATCGATCCCGAACGGCGCCTGGAAGCGTGCCTGGTAGGAAAACAGGTGCAGGCCGTGGTAGAGCACGATCAGCACGGCCGCGTACGCGCGCAGGTGGTCGACCGCGGGAAAGTAGCGGATGTTCGGGCTACGCATGCCTGGTCCGCATCCGGTCGTGCGCGCGACTGCAACCGCTGGCGGCGGGCCGATCAGGCATGCCGGCGGAAGTAGGCCCAGGCGCCGCTCGCCAGCAGCAGCGGCGGGATCAGGTTGGCGATGGCCGGATGCACGCCGTACACGGCGCCGAAGTTGACCATCGCGCGCTGCAGGAAGTAGAAGCCGAGCGCGCCGACGATGCCGATGAACAGGCGCTTGGACAGGCCGCCGCTGCGCAGCGCGCCGAAGGCGAACGGCACCGCCGAGAAGGCCAGCACCAGCACGTCGAGGGGATAGAAGACCCGCTCCCACCAGGCGCGTCGGAACACCCCCGCGTCCTGCTGGTTGCGCTCCAGCCAGCGGACGTTGCGGCCGAGTTCCGCCAGTCCCATGTACTGCGGCCGCACGATGCTGCCGGCGAGGAGTCCCGGATCGAGGCTGGATTGCCAGTGCTGGCTGGCTTCCTCGTGCGTCGTTGCCGAATGCTCGCCGAATTCGGTGCGGCGTACCTCGCGCAACGTCCAGGCGCCCTCCGCATGGCGCGCCTCGGCGGCGATCGACAGCGCGGTCAGGCGTCCGTCGGCCGCGAACTCGAAGACGCGCACGCCGAAGAGGTCGACCTCGCCCGCCCCCGCCGCGCGCGCACGCCGCGCGCCGATCACGTTTTCGCCGTCGCGCGCCCAGAGCGTGCCGCCCTTGGCGAGCGCCACGTCGCTGGACTTCGCCGACAGCAGCAGCGCCTGCGCGCGGCGGTCGCCCACCGGCGCCAGGGTCTCGCCGAGCACCACCACGGCCAGCGTGAGGACCGCGAGGCCGAGCGCCACGGAAGCCGAGATGCGCAACTTCGACAGCCCCGCGGCGCGGAGCGCGGTCAGCTCGCCGCTGTTGGCGAGGCCGCCGAGGCCAAGCAGGCTGCCGATCAGCGCCGCGTAGCCGAACATCTCGTAGACGCGGCGCGGCACCGTCATCAGCACATAGACCGCGGCCTTGACCAGCGTGTATTGCCCCTCGCCGATGTCGTCGAGCTCGGACACGAAGACGCGGAACGCATCGAGGCTGACGAGGACCGCCCAGGTCAGCAGCACCGCGCCGAGCACCGCCATGGCGACGAGGCGGTCGACGCGCTTGACGTACGGCCGCCTCATGGCGCTGCCCGGACGCGGCGCGGACGCTTCAGGCGCTGCCCGCTCCAGATCAGCCATGCTGCGACCAGCGCCGCCCCGGCATGGATCCACCACAGGCCCGCCGCCGCCGGCAGCGTATCCTCGGCCAGCCACGAACGCCCGACCAGCAGCAGGTTGTAGTAGATGAGCCAGGCCAGCAGGGCGAGCAGCAGCCGTGCGTAGCGCGGCTCGCGCGGGCTCGACCGCGACATCGGGAACCCCAGCAGCACCAGCACCAGCGCGGACAACGGGCCGGCGATGCGCCACTGCAGTTCGGCGCGGTACAGCGGATCATCGCCGCCGCGGAGCAGGACGGCCGTCGGCGCGGCACGTTTCAGGGCCGCCTCGCTGTCGTCGCTGATGCTGTCCGGCAACCGGATGTCATTGCGCGCGAAGCGCATCAGGCGGAAATCATCCTCGCCGAGCTTGCCCTCGACGCGGAAGCCGTCTTCCAGCGCCATGTAGCGGCCGACGCCGTCGGCGTCGTGATAGAGGAAGCCACTGGCGGCGGTGATGACGTCGATGCGCGCCGGCTCGCCCTCGCGCTCGTTGCGCTCGGATTCGATGAACATGCGCTTGAAGCGCGTGCCGTCGTCGGACATCTCGCCGACGTAGATGACGCCGTCGCGACCCGGCAGGCCAACGAAGCGGCCCGGCTCCAGCCCGGCCACCACCAGCGAACGGCTCGCCTCCTGCAGCAGCCGCTGCGCCTTGCGGTCGGCGGCGGGACCGAGCCAGAACGAGACCACCGCCAGCAGTGTGCAGGCGATGAGGGCGAACAGGGCCAGCGGCCGCAGCAGCCCGCCGGCGTCGACGCCGGCCGACTGCAGGACCGCCATCTCGCTGTCGCGCCAGAGGCGCCCGTAGCCAAGCAGCACGCCAAGCAGCGCCGACAGCGGCAGGAGGATGGGCAGCGAGCTCAGCGTGCGCAGGCCGAGCAGGGTGAACAGGAGGTCGGCCGGCACGCGCCCGCGCGCCACCTTCGACAACAGGTCCGCCACCGCCCCGCCCAGCAGGACCAGCAGCAGGATCACCGTCGCGGCGATGAAACCGGTGGCGACCTCGCGCAGCAGGTAACGGTCGATCAGGCTTGGCGTGAGCGCCGCGAGCACGCGCCGGCCGCGTGGAGTTTGGCTTAGAATGGCAAGCTTCATGCGCGCTGGTGGATTGCGATCGGGAATCTGAGGATTCCGCTCGCAGGCGAAGAGAGCCGGGCGCATGCGCGGGGCGCCGCGGCCGGGAATCCGGCCAGTTTAACCGCAGCGCGGGCACCGGTTGCAGGCGCAGCCGCCCCGCAGGCCCTCCCGCCCGCACAGCCCCTTTCCGCCACCCTGGATTGCCCCATGACGCTCAGCTTCTCGACCACCGCCGACGCCCCGGAAACCATCGCCACGCCCTGCCTCGTCGTGGGCCTGTTCGAAGGCGGCCGCCTCGGGGCCGCCGCGGAGCGGGTGGACTCGGCGTCGGGCGGCGCGCTGTCGCGCCTGCGCGAAAGCGGCGACGCGACCGGCAAGCCCGGCAGCAGCACGCTGCTGTTCTCACTGCCGGGCATCGCCGCCGAGCGCGTGCTGGCGGTCGGACTTGGGGAGCCGGCGAAATTCGATACGGCCGCCTTCCACCGCGCCGTCAACGAGAGCGCGAAGGCGCTCGGCAAGCTGCCGATCGACAGCGCGGCCTCGTTCCTGACGATGCTGGAGGTGCCCGGGCGCGACGCGGCCTGGAAGCTGCGCACCGCCGCGCTCGCCGCCGACCAGCACGCCTACCGCTATACCGCGACCTTCAAGCCCAAGGCCAAGGACGCCCCGAAGAAGCCCGAACTCGGCGCGATCGCCTTTGCCGTGCCGCAGGCGGACGAGGCCTGCGCGCGCTCGCTCGATGAGGCCAGGGCCATGGCGAGCGGCGTGCGCTTCGCGCGCGAGCTCGGCAACCTGCCGCCCAACATCTGCAACCCGGCCTGGATCGCGGCGCAGGCGAAGGATATCGCCGCGAAGCATGCGGGCGTGGATCTCGACGTGCTCGAGCGCGAGGACATGGAAAAGCTCGGCATGGGCTCCCTGCTCGGCGTCGCCAGCGGCTCGGCCAATCCGCCGAAGCTGGTCGTGCTGCGCTGGAACGGTGGCGGCGAGGCGCGCCCCTACGCCTTGGTCGGCAAGGGCATCACCTTCGACAGCGGCGGCCTCTCCATCAAGCCCGGCGCCGGCATGGAAGAGATGAAGTTCGACATGTGCGGGGCCGCCGGCGTGCTGGGCGCGTTCCTGGCCGCGGTGGAGCTGAAGCTGGCCCTGAACCTGGTGTGCGTGGTGCCGGCGGTGGAGAACATGCCGGACGGCAACTCCTACCGCCCGAGCGACATCCTGACCAGCCTCTCCGGCCTCACCATCGAGGTGCTGAACACCGATGCCGAGGGCCGCCTGATCCTCTGCGACGCCCTGACGTACACGGCGCAGACCTTCGATCCGGAAGTCATCATCGACGCGGCGACGCTCACCGGCGCCTGTGTCGTCGCGCTCGGCAAGCACGCCTCCGGCCTGATGACCAGGGATGAAGAACTCGCCGCCGAGCTGCTGGCGGCCGGCGAAGCGACGCATGACCGCGCCTGGCGCCTGCCGCTCTGGGACGAATACCAGAGCCAGCTTGAATCGGGCTTCGCCGACGTTGCCAACATCGGCGGCAAATACGCCGGCGCGATCACCGCCGGCTGCTTCCTCGCCCGCTTCACCAATGGCCGGCGCTGGGCGCACCTGGACATCGCCGGCACCGCCTGGGACGAGGGCCGCAAGGGCCTCGCCACCGGCCGCCCGGTGCGCCTGCTCACCCAGTACCTGATCGATCGCTCGACGTGAGCCCGGCCGACGACCCGCTGCAGCGCCGCAAGACGCAGGCGATCGCGGCCGTGTTCGGCATCCACCTCGTGTTTGGCGCGGTGCTGGTGATGCTGCACCCGGACCTGGCGAGCAACCAGGAAGCCATGCAGCAGGCCATGGTGTCGGTGCGCTCCAGCGGCGTCAGCTACCTCTATCAGATCGCCGTGCTGGTGGCCTGCTTCGTGTGGCTGGGCTGCGACTCGCGCCAACTGGACATCCGCCGGCCCTGGTGGCTGAACCTCGGCGTCATCTTCCTGACCTCGGTGTTCGTGCCCTACTACCTCTACAAGACGCGCCCGGCGGGCCAACGCGGTGCGGCGATCATGGCCTTCCTCGGCATCCTCTTCGGCAGCTTCGTCGCCATGAGCGCCGGCATGTTCCTCGGCCTCGCCATCCACGGCGGCCCGCCGTCGGCCGGCGCGGGAATCTGACGCGATGGCGCGTGCCGATTTCTACCTGATCGACAAGCCGCGCTTCCGCGCCGATCCCCTGCTGCTCGTGTGCGAACTCGTCCGGCGCGCCTTCGCCGCCGAACAGCCGACGCTGGTGCTCGCCCGCAGCATCGGGCAGGCGGAGGAGCTCGATGCCAAGCTCTGGGAATTCGACGAGGCCGCCTTCATCCCGCACCAGATCGCCGGCGACGAGGACGATGCCGTCACCGCCGTGCTGATCGTTCCGCCCGGCACCGGAACGGCCGATCGTCCGCTGGTGATCAACCTGCGCGACGAATGCGCGCCAGGCCTGTTCGAGCGCGTGCTGGAAGTGGTGCCCGCCGACGAGGCCCAGCGCGCCGGCTCGCGCGAGCGCTGGAAGACCTACAAACAGGCCGGCTTCGAGCTGCGCAAGTTCGACATGTGACCAGGCCACGCCCGGCCGACCATCACGAGGGTCCCGGCCATGATGACAGCACCTTCGCTCCTGGCGAGCGGCGCGTCGGCCGCGTAGGGCCGACCTGCGGGTAGCGCACGCCATGCAGGTCGGGGCTACGTCCTCGACGGCGCAGCGCAGATGATCGGCTTCACGGTGGATTAACCGCTCCCGCTGCAGCGTACCAGGTGAGCCGACCGTATCGGAGCACCCATGAAAGTCGCGACCCAAGCCCACGCCGACCTGCGCAAGCTCGCCGAGCTGATCGACGGCATCGACATCGCCATGCTGACCACCCATGCGGCCGATGGCTCGATGGTGAGCCGCCCACTGCAGACGCTGGAGTTCGACGCCGGCGGCGAGCTGGTGTTCTTCACCGC
Organism: Lysobacterales bacterium; assembly: GCA_017305135.1. Lineage (GTDB taxonomy): Bacteria > Pseudomonadota > Gammaproteobacteria > Xanthomonadales > Rhodanobacteraceae > Dokdonella_A. Next base: position 278,924 of record JAFKNA010000005.1, read on the forward strand.
CGCCGACAGCCACAAGGTCGCCGAGCTCACCGAGAACCCCGACGTCAACCTCGCCTTTGCCGATCCCGGCAAGCAGCGCTTCGTTTCGGTGCGCGGCAGCGTGCGCCTCGACCGCGACCGCGAGACCATCGACCGGCTGTGGAGCTTCGCGCAGAAGGTGTTCTTCCCGGCCGGCAAGGACGATCCGCAGCTGATGGTGCTGCGCGTGCGGGTGCGCGACGCGGCGTGGTGGGACGCGGCCGACAATTTCGTCGCGCGCGCGATCGACTTCGCGCAGGGCCTGATGAGCGACGAGCCCTCGGATCTTGGCGAGCACGGGCACCTGCAGGGCCGTTGATACCATTGTGGGAGCCCACCCCGTGGGCGACCATGGCGTTCAAGCCGCCGCACCAGGACAAGGTCGCGCACAGGGTGCGCTCCTACGATTTGGAGACACCTTCCGGATCCTGCAGGCGCGACATCGCACCGCGCCCTCGTTTCGGGCGTGGTGCGCGAGCGGCTAAAATGCGCGGTTTCCCTCCAAGGACCGCCACCCGGCGGCGCGCGCATGCCCATGGACAAGAGTTTCGAGCCCGGCCAGATCGAGTCGAAGTGGTATGCGCGCTGGGAGGCCGGGGGCGTGTTCCAGCCCGGTGGCGAGGGCGAGCCCTACTGCATCCTGCTGCCGCCGCCGAACGTCACCGGCACGCTGCACATGGGCCATGCGTTCCAGCAGACCGTGATGGACATGCTGGTCCGCTACCAGCGCATGCGCGGCCGCCGCACGCTGTGGCAGGGCGGCACCGACCACGCGGGGATCGCCACGCAGAAGATCGTCGAGAACCGGCTGGCCGCGACCGGCCAGTCGCGCCACGACCTCGGCCGCGCCGCCTTCATCGAGCGCGTGTGGCAGTGGAAGGAGGAATCGGGCTCGACCATCACCCGCCAGATGCGCCGCCTCGGCGCCTCGCTCGACTGGTCGCGCGAACGCTTCACCATGGATGCGGGCCTCTCCGCCGCGGTGCGGCGGGTCTTCGTCCGCTGGTACCGCGATGGGCTGATCTACCGCGGCAAGCGCCTGGTGCACTGGGATCCGGTGCTGATGACGGCGGTCTCCGACCTCGAGGTCAACAACGAGGAGAAGAAGGGGTCCCTGTGGTCGATCCGCTACCCGGCCAGTGACGGCGGCCCGGGCCTGGTGGTGGCCACCACGCGCCCGGAAACCATGCTGGGCGACGTCGCCGTCGCCGTGCACCCGGACGACGAGCGTTACCGGGCGCTGATCGGCAAGACGCTGACGTTGCCGCTGAGTGGGCGCGAGATCCCGGTCATCGCCGACGAATACGTCGAGCGCGAATTCGGCACCGGCTGCGTCAAGATCACGCCGGCGCATGATTTCAACGACTGGCAGATCGGCGCACGCCACGGCCTCGAGCCGCGCGTCATCTTCACGCTGGACGCGAAGGTCAACGACGAAGCGCCGGAGAAGTACCGCGGCCTCGACCGCTTCGCCGCGCGCAAGGCGGTGCTGGCGGACCTCGAAGCCGCCGGGCTCCTCGTCGAGACGAAGGAACATACGTTGCAGGTGCCGATCAGCCAGCGCTCGGACGCGGTGATCGAGCCGATGCTGACCGACCAGTGGTTCCTCGACCTCACCCGCGACACGCTGCTCGACGGTCGCCCGGGCGGCCGTAAGGCGATTACCGAGCCGGCCCTTGCCGCGGTCGCCGACGGCGCGATCCGCTTCGTGCCGGAGAACTGGTCGACCACCTACCGCCAGTGGCTGGAGAACATCCAGGACTGGTGCGTCAGCCGCCAGCTCTGGTGGGGCCACCAGATCCCAGCCTGGTACGACGAGGAAGGCAACATCTTCGTCGGCGAGGACGAGGCCGATGCGCTCGCCCACGCCCACGTGGCGCCGGTCGGCACGCTACGCCAGGACGAAGACGTGCTCGACACCTGGTTCAGCTCGGCGCTGTGGCCGTTCTCGACCCTCGGCTGGCCCGGCGACACGCCCGATCGCGCCGCCGAGTGGGCCGAATTCCAGGCCTTCCTGCCGACCGACGTGCTGGTCACGGGCTTCGACATCATCTTCTTCTGGGTCGCCCGCATGGTGATGGCGACGCAGTACTTCACCGGCCAGGTGCCCTTCCGCGAGGTCTACATCAACGCGATCGTGCGCGATGCGGAAGGGCAGAAGATGTCCAAGTCCAAGGGCAACACGATCGACCCGCTGGACGTCATCGACGGCATCGACCTCGAGGCGCTGGTGGCGAAGTCCACCGCGTCGCTCCTCATCCCGCAGGTGCGCGATAAGGTAGACAAGCGCCTGCGCAAGGACTACCCCAACGGCATCGCCCCGGTCGGCGCCGACGCGCTCCGCTTCACCTTCGCCGCGCTCGCCACCTACGGGCGCACCATCAACTTCGACCTGAAGCGCGCCGACGGCTACCGCAATTTCTGCAACAAGCTGTGGAACGCGGCCCGCTTCGTGCTGATGAACACGCAGGGATTGGAGATTCGGGATTCGGGATTCGGGAAAGCACCCGCAACGGAGGCCGAGCGCTGGATCGTAAGCCGCCTGCATCACACGCTCGCCGGGGTCGAGGAGAACTTCGCGATCTACCGCTTCGACCTGGTCGCGCAGGCGCTCTACGAGTTCGTCTGGAACGAGTACTGCGACTGGTTCCTGGAACTCGCCAAGCCGGCGCTCCACGGCGACGATGCAGTCGCCGCCGAGTCGACCCGCCGCACCCTGCTGCTGGTGCTGGAAGCGGTACTGCGCGCGCTGCACCCGATCATGCCCTTCATCACCGAGGAGATCGCCAGCGAGTTGCCGGCGATCGACGGCACTGGCAGTGGCAGCCTGGCGACCCGGAGCTGGCCGCGGCCGGCGGATTTCCCCATGGACACGCAGGCCAGCAGCGAGGTCGAGTGGCTGAAGGACGTGCTCGGCCAGGTGCGCCGGATCCGCAGCGAAATGAACATCGCACCGGGCAAGGAAATCCCGCTCCTCTATGCGGCGGGCGACGCCAGCGATCGCGCGCGCCAGGAACGCTTCGCCGCCTCGATCGGCTTCCTCGCCCGCGCGGAAAGCCAGCGCTGGCTGGAGCCGGGCGAGGCGGAACCGGCCAGCGCGGCGGCGATCGTCGGCGGCCTCAGACTCCTGATCCCGCTCGCCGGTCTCATCGACCTTGATGCCGAGCGGGCACGCCTTGGCCGCGAGATCGCGCGCCTGGAAGGCGAGTTGGAGAAGTCGGCAAAGAAGCTCGCCAACTTCGGCGACAGGACGCCGCCCGCGGTCGTCGAGCAGGAGCAGCAGCGCCAGGCGACGTTCTCGACAACGCTTTCAGGACTTCGCGAACAGCTCGAGCGCCTCGGCTAGGGAATCGGATCGACTTCCGACGTCATGGCCGCGAAAGCAGGCATCACTGCGCGCCTGCAACGCTTCCACCACGAAACCGATGACACGGCAGCCACTGTCGAGATGGAGTACTCGCTGCGCTCGCCCCTTCGGGCGTTCTGCGGGCTCGGGCCCTGTCCGGCTTTTCGCCGGGATGACGGCATTACATCGCCCTGTCAGCCCCCGACCCCCGATCCCTGACCTGCCCCTGCATCAAAGCAGCTCCATCGCCATCACCAGCGCATCCTCGCGGCCGCGCTGGGCGGGATAGTAGTTCGGGCGCCGGCCGACCTCGTTGAAACCGACCGACTCGTACAGCGCCACTGCGTGCGGGTTGCTGGGGCGCACCTCCAGGAACACCCGTTCGCTGCGCTGCCAGCGGGCCAGCTTCAGGAGATGCTCCAGGAGGCGCCGGCCGTGTCCGTGCCCCTGGGCGGCGGGCGCCACGCAGACATTCAGGATGTGCGCCTCGCGGGCGGCGCTGGACAGCACGCCGTGGCCGATGACCGCCTCGCCCTCCTGCAGCACCCAACAGTCGTAGCCGGCGCGCAGGCAGTCGAGGAATATCCCGCGGCTCCATGGGAACGCATAGGCGGCGGCCTCGTTGGCCACTACGGCATCGACGTGCCCGGGCAGCATGCGCTGGAGCCGGGGAGCATGCGTCTTGAGGATGGCGACCACGCGCAGACGTGCCGGACGAGGGACGTCTATGCTCGCGCCACCGCGCCTTGGCTGGCAAGCACGGCCGACGATGCCGGACGGGTGGCGTTCAAGCGCACCGGCACGTTTCCGCCAGGCGCCTGAGCTCGCTCCACAGCGCGCGGCGCGCAGGCGCATTGCCGATCAGGTCGTCGAGATCCGGCGCCACCACCCAGCCGATCTGCCGCTGGCGGTCGGCGCTCACCCCGGTCCCGGCGCGGCGGGCCGCGTCCTGGCCGAACATCAGCACGGCCGCGGCCGCCGCACATCCGCCGGCGTCAGCGGCAGCGAGGGTCGCCTCGAGGCCGGCGAGCCGGAGCGCGCGCAGCACGTCCGCGAGTATCGCGCGCGTCGCCGGCGTACCGGGCTTGGCCAGCACCAGCACCCCGCCGGCCGGCGTGGACGCAATCGGCGGGTCACCCACCGGTGACGCTGCAGCAGGACTGGTGACCGCGGTATCGCGTGGCCCGCGTCCGCGCAGCGCCCAGGGCTCGATGCCGAGCTCCACCAACCGGCGCAGGCTCGCCTCATCGCGCACGCAAGGCCACCCCGTTGCGTTCGAGATCGGCCTGGAATGCCGCGAAGACCTCGTCGATGCCCTCGCCCAGCGCATCGGTGAAGGCGCCGACGCTGCTGCCGCTCGCCGGCTTCTCGGCGCGATAGATCTGCTCGACCAGCGGCAGATGGCCGGGCGCGTCGGCGCGGAGCTTGATGGCGACGACCGCCGCCACGCCGCCGTCGGCCAATGGCGTGCGGTCAAGGCGCAGGATGACGCCACGCACGCGCAGCGCCTCCGCGCTGGCCGGCAGTTCATCGGTGACGGTACCGGCGAGACCGGCCTGTCGCAGGCGCACGATGAGGCGCCGCTGCAGCATGCGCCCGGGCGGATCCACCCACAACTGGTAGTGATACTGCCGGACCTGCCGCGCGCCGGGATCCAGTGCGTACACCAGCGCCTGGTCGGCATAGATGCCATCCGCGCTGAAGCCGGCGACCGCGATCGGCAGGTTCAGCACCGCGGCGGCCTTCTCCACCGCGGGCGGCGGCGGCAGGCGATACCAGGTCTGGTCCGGCACGGTCGGCACCGAGCAGGCAGCGAGCATCATCGCGGTGAGCAGCAAGGCCGCACGGACGATCATTGGCCTTCCTCCAGGAGGTCTGCCTTGGGCGCGATGATCAGCCGGTTCGGCTGGCGGCGGATCTCGCGGCTGAACTCGTTGAGGTTGCGGCTCGCCGATTCCAGGTGATGGGTGATCACGTCGACGCGCCCGGACAGGGTCTGCAAGACGCTGGAAAGATCACGCACGGCATGGCGGATGTCGGCACGGTTGTCCTCGGCGACGCCGGCCATGCCGTCCACCGCGCGATCGATGCTGGCGCGGGTCTGCCGGAGTTCGGCGGCCAGGCGGCGCGCGTCCGCCAGGGTGCCGGCAATGGCGGCGCGGTTCTCGGGCTGCAACACGTCCTCCAGCGCGTCGGCGGCGTGGTTCATGCGCTGCAGCAGGCTGCGCGTATCGGCGAGGATCGTGGGCGCATTCTCGTCCAGCATCTCGCCCAGCGAATCGGCGCGGCGTGAAAGGATGCCGACCAGCGGCGCGACCTGGGTGCGCGTGAGTTCGGCCAGCTCGTTGACCAGCTCGTTCATGGCGGCGAAGACGTTGCCGCCTTCCACGCCGACGAGTTCCCCACCCGGCTTCAGCATCTCGCGGCTGCTGCCTTCGCTGATGCCGACCGCGACGTCGGCGAGGAGGCCGCTGGACTGGAGCTGGGCGCGGCTGTCCTGCGGGATGGGCCAGTCGCGGCGCACCGCCAGCGTGACGCGATAACGCGTGCCGGCTTCGCTGCGCTCCGGTACCAGGTTCGCCACTGCGCCGACGCGATAGCCCTGGTAGAACACCGGAGCGCCGATCCTGAGCCCGGTCACGTTGCGGTAGAGCACGACGTAGTCGCTGCTGGCGATGCTGCGCCCGCCGATCAGCAGCAGCGCCGCCAGCAGCAGTCCGACGGCCGCCACCACGGCGAGCCCGACCAGCGTGTAGTTGATGCCGTCTCCTCTCAAGCGCTGCCCCCGGTGGCCATGCCCGTGCGCCCGCGGCGCCGCGTGGAAGGCGGCACCATATCAGGCTTCCTCCCCGGTCAGGCGCCTGAGATAGGTGTCGGCATCCACCTGCACCGCGCGCGGACGCCGGTTCAGCAGGTCCTGGATACGCGCGTTGGGCGACGCCCGCACCTCGCCCACCGTGCCGGTCATGAGGATCTCGCCCTGGTCGAGCACGGTGATGGTATCGGCGATCTTGAACGCGCTTTCCAGTTCGTGGGTCACCACCACGATGGTCATGCGCAGCGCGTCGCGCAAGCGCAGGATGAGCTCGTCCAGTTCGGCCGCCACCACCGGGTCGAGCCCGGCCGAGGGCTCGTCGAAGAACAGCAGGCGCGGATCCATCACGATCGCTCGCGCCAGCGCCGCGCGCTTGACCATGCCGCCGGAAAGCTGGCTCGGCATCAGGTCCTGGAATCCGCCCAGGTTGACCACCTCGAGCTTCAGCCGGCTCATGATGCGGATGGTGGACTCGTCCAGCCGCGTGTGCTCGCGCAGCGGCAGCGCGACGTTCTCGCCCACCGAGAGCGAGGTCAGCAGCGCGCCGCCCTGGAAGGAGACGCCGATCTTCCGCCGCACCGCGAGGAGTTCGCGCTCGCTGGCGCGCCCGAGTTCCACGCCGAAGATGCGCACGCTGCCGTCGCGCGGTCGCTGCAGCCCGATCAGGTGGCGGAGCAGGGTGCTCTTGCCGGAGCCCGAGCCGCCCATGATGACGCGGATTTCGCCCGGCACCACGCTGAAGTCGACCCCGTGCAGGATGCGCCGTCGGCCGTACCAGGCCTGCAGGCCGTGCACTTCGATGAGCGGGGAGGGGGCGTTCATCGGTTGACGAAGAACGAGAACACCATGTCCACCACGATGATCCAGCAGATCGCCAGCACCACGGCGCGGGTGGTGGCGCGGCCCACGCCCTCGGCGCCGCCGCGCACCGAGAAGCCGGTGCTGACGCCGATCAGGGTGATGAGGAGGGCAAACACGAAGCTCTTGGACAGCCCCTGCCAGAGGTCGCCGGGATCCAGCAGCGACATCGTGCGCAGGAGGTACGCGCCCACCGTGATGTCGAGCGCCGGCGCGCTGTAGAGCGCCGCGCCGACGAGGGCCGCGGCGCTGGCGAAGACGGTGAGCGCCGGCAGCATGACCACCATGGCGATGAGGGCCGGCGCCACCAGGTAGCGCACCGGTTCGATGCCGATCACGGCCAGCGCGTCGATTTCCTGCGATACCGACATCGAGCCGATGCGCGCGGCCAGCGCCGAACCCGAGCGGCCCGCCACCAGAATGGCGGTGATGAGCGCGCCGAATTCGCGCGTCACCGACTTGGCCACGGCGACGACCACCTGCGACTCGGCGCCGAACGCCGACAGCGAGGCGATGAACTGGATGCCGAGCATCAGGCCGACGGTGAAGCCGAGCAGCAGCACGATGGGCAGCGCGTCGACGCCGATCTCACGCATCTGCCGCGCCACCGCGGCGGGCCGGAGCGGCTGGCCGATGCGCCACCCGACCACGCCGAAGCGCAGCGCGTCGAACAGCAGCACCGCCGCGTGGCCCACGCCGGCCAGGCTGCCGAGGCTGGCGCGGCCGAGGCGGTCGAGTGCGGCGCTGGCGCCCTTCACGACGCCGCGAACGCCGCGTCGGCGCTCGCGGCGAGCGCGAACACGCTGTCCAGCCGGGCCAGTTCCAGCACCGCCCGCACCGGCGCGCTGACCGCGACCAGCACGAACGGCTGGCGGCGCGCACGGGCCCCCTGCAGGCCCTCCACCAGCGCGGCGATGCCGGAGGAGTCGATGTAGCCCACCGCCGACAGGTCCACCGCCACCGGCTGGCCGCTGGCGAGCGCATCCAGCACCGCGCGGCGCACCTGCTGGGACCAGGACAGGTCGACCTCGCCGGCCACGCGCACCAGCATGTACGTCCCCGCCGCCTCGGTGGCCACGCTGTTCACGGTCGTGCTCATCGATCCTCCTGTCCGGCCGGCGTGGCGCCGGCGATGTGTTTTTCCAGCACCAGCCGGTTGCCGCGGCCGCCCGGACCATTCTCGAGGCGCCAAGCGTCCACCACCGCGTCGATCAGGGCCAGCCCGAAGCCGCCCGTGCGGCATTCCCCGAGCGGACGCGGCTTGAGCCTGGCCGGATCCGCGCAGGGCGCCTGGTCGGTCAGCTCGATCACCAGCCGCGCGCCATCGCGACGCAGCCGCAGGCCGATGCCTTCGCGCGCCTCGCCGCCATAGCCGTGGCGGATGATGTTCGCACAGGCCTCGTCGACCGCGAGCACCAGGCGCTCGCGCTCGGGCTCCGCCATGCCGATGGCACCGAGGGCGTCGCGCAGCGCGCCGCGCAGGCTGCGCAGTTGCGCGGCATCGGCGGCAATCCACCGCTCCAGCAGCACGTTGCCGGCCGGCGCACCCGGCGCCGCCACCGCGAGCAGGGTGGTGTCATCGACCAGTCCGTGCCGGCGCAGCGCCGCCAGCACGCCGCGCAGCCGGGCCGCGGGCGCCTTGCCGCGGCCCCGCGCCAGCAGCCCGCGCACGCCGGCGAGGCCGAGCGGCGTACCATCCTCCCCGCGCACGTCGGTGACGCCATCGGAGAAGGCGAACAGCGTGCCCTGGCCGAGCGCGACGCAGGTTTCCTCGAAGCCCGCCTCGGCAAGGATGCCCAGCGGCGGGCCGCCGGCGCGATATTCGCGGACGGCGCCATCCTGCTCGACCAGCACCGGCGGGAATCCCGCCGCCGCGAAGGCGACCTGCATCGTCGCCGGCTCGCACCAGCCGACCAGCGCACAGACGAAGCGGCCGTGGCGCGCGCCGACGCACAGTTCCTCGTTGGCGCGCGCCAGCCAGGCCGCGGGCGCGAGTCCCTCCTTGCCGATCCAGCGCAGCAGGCTCGCCGCCCGCACCATCAGCAGGGCCGCGTCCATGCCCTTGCCGGAGACGTCGCCGGCGACAAAGCCGATGCGTCCGTCGGCCAGCTCGAAATGATCGTAGAAGTCGCCCGAAACCTCGTGCGCCGGGCGGTTCACCGCGATGACGGGGAAGCCGCCGCGGCGCCGGCGCGGCAGCAGCGAGCGCTGCAGGCGCCGGGCCAGCTCGAACTCGCGCCGCAGCCGCTGCTGTTCGACCAGCCGCCGCGCCATGCGCGCGTTGTTGATGGCGAGCGCGGCGGGCGCGGCGATCACGCCGAGCAGTTCGCCGTCCTCGCCGCGGAACGGTTGCCCGTCGCGGCGGTTGATGATCTCGAGCGCGCCGATCGGTCCGGCCGCGGTGGCCAGCGGCGCGCAGACCAGGCTGCGGGTGACGAAACCAGCGGCGCGGTCCACGTCGCGCCATACGCGCGGGTCGCTGGCCGCGTCGGCGACGATCTGGATCCGGTTCTCGGCCACGGCCCGCCCGACCACGCCCTGTCCCGGCGCCAGGCGCAGGCCGCGCACGTCGATGGGCCCGGCGCAGATGCGGCACTCGATCATCGTCGCGCCGCCGTTCTCGTCGATCAGGAACAGCGAGGCGGCCTCGGCCTGCATGAAGTCGAGTACGCGATCGACAGTCTGCTGCAGGGTGGTGTCGAGGTCCAGCGACAGTGCCAGCGCCTGCGACAGCTCGGCCAGGAACGCCAGCGAACCGCTTCCGCGCGCCGGCGGCGGCAGGCTGGCGCGCGGCATGTTCATTCGACCGGGCGCGCCCTCTGCGCGCGCTCGTCTCGCTTCCGCCTCAGGCCCCACAGCGTCATCACCGGCCCGGAGAGCACGTAGAGCGCGGTGATGGCGAGCAGCACGTGCGGCGGATCGAGCGCCAGCCCGACCAGCACCAGCATGGCGGCGGGAATCCAGATGAAGGGCACCCGGTCCGAGCGCGGCCAGGCCTTGAAGCTGAAGTAGCGCACGCGGCTCACCATCAGCAGGCCCGCCACGATGGCGACCACCGGCGTCACGAAATCCATGTCACCGGCGTTGAGGCCGAACAGGCCGCCCTCCTCGACCGACCACACGAAGGACATGCACAGGCCGGCCGCCGCGGGGCTGGCGAGGCCTTGGAAGTAGCGCTTGTCGATCACCGCGACCTGGGTATTGAAGCGCGCCAGCCGCAGCGCCGCGCAGGCGGCGTAGATGAAGGCGCCCATCCAGCCGACCTTGCCCCAGCCCGAACCGTAGAGTTTCAGCGCGGACAGCGACCAGGTGTAGAGCACCAGCGCAGGCGCCAGCCCGAAGCTGACCAGGTCCGACAGCGAGTCGTACTGCACGCCGAACTCGCTCTGCGTGCCGGTCAGCCGCGCCACGCGGCCGTCCAGGCCGTCGAGGATGGCGGCCACGAACACCGCGATCGCCGCGTGCGTGAAATTGCCGCCGATGCCCGCCACGATGGCGTAGAAGCCGGCAAACATGGCGCCGGTGGTGAACAGGTTCGGCAACAGGTAGATGCCGCGCCGCGGCTTGCGCGTCCCGTTCGGCTGGTCGTCCATCAGGGCAGGCATCCTCGAGGTCGGGACGCCAGTGTAGCGTGATCGGCGCCGGCTTCCGGCGCGGCGGCGCGGCTTGTATCGGCGCGCGTCTGGTGCTATCCAGTGGCCAAGAACGCCACGCCACCCTGGGCGCGGCGCGCAACCGGAAACCCCGACGATGAAAGCCTCCTGGTTCCTGCCTGCCCTGCTCGCGCTCGCGCTGCCGGCGTTCGCGGCCACCGACATGTATTCGTGGATCGACGCCAACGGCGTCAAGCACTTCTCCGACTCGCCGCCGCCGGCCAACGTGCGCAATGCGCAGAAGCTCAAGGTGCGCGGCGGCGTCACCACGGCCAGCAGCGAAGCCGGCGAGACCGGCGAGGCGAACGACGCCAACGGCGGGCCCGCGATGGCCGCCGCGGCCGGCTATTCACCCGAGGAGATCACCCGCAACTGCGGCATCGCGCAACAGAACCTCACCAATCTCGAAGCCAGCCCGCCCGTGCTCGACGAGGCCGGCGCCCCGGTCGACGCGGCAGCCGCGAGCAGCCACGCCGCGCAGGTGGACAAGGCCAACCAGCAGATCAGGCTGTTCTGCACGGGTGGGCAGAAGCAGCCCTGATGGGCTCTGGCCGCTGCGGATGCCGCATCGGTCGCGCACAGGGTGCGCTCCTGTGAAATCACGCAGCGCCGTAGGAGCGCACCCTGTGCGCGACCCGTGACGCGCTACAGCTCCCGCAGCGCCGTCGTCACCGGCAGGCGCGCGGCACGCAGGGCGGGGAACAGGCCACCGACGAAGCCGATCGCCAGCGCCCACTTGATGCCGGTCCAGACCAGCGCTGGGGTGACGCGGAACTGGAACACCACCTGGCTGAAGTTGCCGCCGATCGTCGACGCGGTATAGCCGTTGAAGACCAGCCACACGATGGCGGCGCCGAGCGCGCCGCCGGCGAGCGCCAGCAGCATCGTCTCCAGCAGCACCGAGACCACCACCGGCAGGCCGCGGAAGCCGATCGCGCGCAGCGTGGCGATTTCCCGCGCGCGCGTCGCCACCGCCGCATACATGGTGTTGAGTGCGCCGAACACGGCGCCGATCGCCATGATCACGCCGATGGTGATGCCGACCACGCGGATCACCTTGGTGATGCCCTCGGACTGCTTGCCGTAGAAGGCACGCGTGGTGTCCACGTCGACCTTGAGGCGCGGGTCGCCGGTGAGCGCCGCCTTGAAGCCATCGAAGGCGGCCGGCGAGGCCAACTTCACCGTCACCGACTGCGCGCTGCTGCCGCGCCGGTAGGCCGAGGCGACCGACTTGACGTCGCCCCAGAGCTCGGACTCGTGCGCATCGCCCGACTCGAACACGCCGACGATGGTCCACTCCTGGCCGGACAGCTTGAGCGTCTGGCCGGGAGCGAGGCCGACGAACTGGCGCTCGGCGGCGCGGCCGACGACCAGCTCGCGCAGGCCCGGCTGGAACGCGCGGCCCTCGACGATGCGCACGTTCGGCCACACCGTCCACGCCGCCTCGCCGACGCCGCGCAGCGACACGTTGGCGTCGCTCGCCGGGTCGCTCTTCTTCGGGATGTTGGTCACCACGGCGATCTCCGCCGACGCCAGCGGCCGCCCGCTGGCGTCGTGCGCCACGCCGGGCGCCTGCTCGACGACGTCGATGGCATCGCGGGTCAGCACCGAGTTGGCCTCGCCGCCCGAGCCGCCGCGGAGCACGATGGCGGTGTCCTCGCTGCCGGTCTGCTTCAGCGTCGCGGCCAGCCCTTCACCCATCGCCAGCAGCGCCACCAGCACGCCGACCACGCCGGCGATGCCGACGACGATCACCGCGGTCGAGCCAAGCCGGCTGCCGAGCGTCGAAAGCCCGACACGCGTCACCGATAACGTGCGCCGGCCGCCCCGGGTCAGCGTGAGCCAGAGGGCGAGCAGCACGGCCAGGGCCAGGATGACGAGGCCCGGCAGCGCGATCCAGACCACCAGCCAGACGATTGCGATCAGGAACAGCAGCAGGCCGGACAGGAACTTCTTCATCGTGGTTCTCCTTCAGCGTCCGGCCAGCGCATCGACGATGCGCAGGCGCATGCCGCGCAGCGCCGGCAGCACCCCGACCAGGAACCCGATCAGGATCATCAGCGCCAGACCCTCGCTCCAGTCGCGCAGCCCGAGCGCCGGCAACTGGATCATGCCGCCGCTGGCCTTGCCGAGCGCCGGCACCACCGCGGTGGCGAGCAGCATGCCGATGATGCCGCCGACCAGCAGCATCAGCACCGCCTCGGCCAGCACCAGCGCCAGCACGCTGCGGCTGGAGAAACCCAGCGTCTTCAGCACCGCGAGCTCCGGGATGCGCTCGCGCACCGCCTGCGCCATGGTGTTGCCGGTGAGGAGGATCAGGGTGAAGAACACCGCCGCGACAATGGCGCTCACGATCAGCCCGATGTTGCCGAGCTGCTTGGCAAACGAGGCATTGAAGGCATTGGCGGTCTGCGTCCTGGTCTCGTGGTCGGAGTTGGCCGACAGCGCATCGATCGCCTGCGCGACACGGTCGGCCGCGGCGGGATCGGAAAGCTGCACGACATACCAGCCCACCTCGTGCTGGCCGTACTGGTTGCCCTCGTCGAAATACTTCCAGTGCAGGAAGAACATCTGGTCGGTGCCGTTCGGCGCATCGGGGGCGACGTCGTAGATGCCGACGATGGTGAACGGCCAGGTCATGTCGCCGTCCTTGCGCGGGAAGATCTGCGAGATCAGCGGCACCTGCTGGCCGACCTTCCAGCCATAGCGCTCGGCCAGCGCCTTGCCCACCAGCGCGCCATCGCGGGTGTCGGCGAATGCCTTGCGCTGCTCGGGCGTGAGGACGATCTCGGGGTTCGAGTCCAGGTAGTTCTGGTCGACGGCGAAGCTCAGCACGAAGTTCTTCGGGTCCTGGTAGACGCCGCCGAACCAGTTCTGGTGGCCGACCGCCTCCACGCCCGGGATCGCCGCGATGCGTGCCTGCAGGCTCTGCGGCAACCCGGTCATGATCGAGAAGCGCGAGGCCACCACCAGCCGCTCGTTCCCGGCCAGCGTTTCGCTGCCGCCGCTGAAGGCGACGCGCACCGCATTCAGCAGCCCGAACAGCAGGAACGCGGCGACGATCGACACCAGCGTGAACAGGGTGCGCGCCTTGCGGCGGGACAGCGCGGCGATGACGAGGTGGAGGTATTTCATGGTGGGGCCGGGATTGGGGATTCGGGATTCGGGATTGCTGGGAGCTGCAGCCGGAGCCCTGTGGGAGGGACTTCAGTCCCGATGCTTTCGCTTGCAACGCAGGGCATACCGGCGCACCGCTTTCTCCAATCCCTAATCCCGAATCCCCAATCCCTGCTCCTCGACCAGCGTCCCCTTGTCCAGGTGCAGCGTGTGGCGCGCATGCTCGGCGGCGCGGGGATCGTGGGTGACCATGATGAGGGTCTTGCCGTGGTCGCGGTTGAGCATCTGCAGGAGGCCGAGCACGTCTTCCGCCGACTGGCGGTCTAGGTCGCCGGTCGGCTCGTCGCAGACCAGGAAGCGCGGATCGGAGACGATCGCGCGGGCGATGGCGACGCGCTGCTGCTGGCCGCCGGAGAGCTCGGTCGGCTTGTGGCTGGCGCGGTCGGCGAGGCCCACCAGTTCCAGCGCGATGGCCGCGTTCTTCCTGCGCTGCGCCGCGGAAAGATGGGTCAGCAGCAGCGGCAGCTCGACGTTCTTCTGCGCCGACAATATCGGCAGCAGGTTGTAGAACTGGAACACGAAACCGACATTGGCGGCACGCCATTTCGCCAGCGCGCCCTCGCCGAGGCGGTCGATGCGCTGCCCACCGATCGTGATGCTGCCGTCGGTGGGGGAATCCAGCCCGCCGATCAGGTTGAGCAGCGTCGTCTTGCCCGAGCCCGACGGTCCCATCAGGGCGAGGAAGTCACCCTCGGCGATATCGAGGTTCACGTGATGCAGCACCTCGACCTTCTGCCGGCCGCGCTCGTAGACCTTGCTGACATTGCGGATTTCGACCAGGGTCGCCATTGCCCACCTCATTGTTCACGCCTGCGTAGATCGGCCTTGCGTGGCCGACGCCGTGCACCTCGCCCATGTCGGGAACGTAGCCCCGACCTGCAAACCTGGCAGCGGCGTCGGCCCCGCACATCATTGTTTCACCTTCACCCGCGCGCCATCGTCCATCCCTTCCGGTACAACACGCACCACGCGCATCCCGGCGGCCAGGCCTTCCACCTGGCGCAGATCGCCGCTGGATTGGCCCGGTGTCACCGGCCGCGCCCGCACCCGGTCGCCGTCCAGCACGAACACGATCTCGTGCCCGCCACGCGAGGCGATCGCGCTTGCCTGCACCAGCACGCCGGTGGGTGGTGCCGCGCCGGCAACATCCACCGGTTTCGCCTCCTCCAGGAACGACACCCGCACGCCCATGTCCGGCACGATGCGCGCATCCTTCTGATCGAGCGCCACGCGCACCTTGACCGTCGCCTTGCTGCGGTCGGCGGTCGGGATGATGGCGATGACGTGGCCCGGGATCTTCCAGTCCGGATAGGCATCCAGCACCGCCTCCGTGGGTTGTCTGGACGTGACCCGGTGGATGTAGGACTCGTTGACGTCCACCTCGACCTCCAGCGAATCCATGTCGACGATGGTGCCGATGCCGGTGCGGGTGAAGCCACCGCCGGCCGAGAGCGGCGAGACGATCTCGCCGACCTGCGCCGCCTTGGCGATGACGACGCCGGCAAAGGGTGCGCGCACGGTGCAATAATCGAGCTGAACCCGCGCGCCCTCGACCGCCGCCCGCGCCACGCCGACTTGGCTGCGCTGGGTCGCGAGCTGAGATTCCTGCATCGCCACCTGGGTGCGCGCGAGTTCCACCGCCTGCGCCGACACCAGCTTGCGCGCGGCCAGATCCTCGGCGCGGGCAAGGTCGCGCCGGCTCTGCGCCAGTTCCGCCTGGAACTGCGCGAGCTGCGCCTCGGCCGCCCCCAGCGCGGCTTTCGCCTGCGCCAGCGCCGCCTGCTGCGCGGTGTCCTCGAGGTGCGCCAGCACCTGCCCTTCCTCGACGCGCTCGCCTTCCTCGATCAGCACATCGACCAGGGTGCCGGTGATCTGCGCCGACACCGTCGCCTGGCGCCGCGCCACCACGTAGCCGGTCGCCTGCAGCACCGCCGCGGGACCGCTCGCGGCAGGCGCCACCGCGGTCGCCGCTTCGACCTCGAATGCGGGACTGCTGCGCAGGAACCACCAGGCGCCGGTCGCGAGAGCGACCAGCAGCAGCACGACCACGCCGCCGACCAGCACGCCGCGGTTGCGCGACGCCGCCGCCGGCGCCTCGCGATCGATGCGCAACTGATGCAGCAGGTCGGATCTCTCACTCATCGGCACCCGGCGTGACGGACAGCGGAATCGAAGCGGCGCCTATGGTGGCACACGCCCGCACCGCCGTGCAGCCGGTTTTGCGCGGGCGGGGAACGCCCGGCAACGGCGGGCTTCCGGGCGGCGCTGCTATCCTGCGACCCTTGCCCGTATCGGATCCTGCCGCATGGATTTCGCCCTTCCCGCCCCGCCGGTCCCGTCGCTGCCGATCGCCGGCAGCGCGACGCGTTTTCCCCTTCATCGCATCTACTGCATCGGCCGCAACTACGCCGAGCACGCGCGCGAAATGGGCGCGGAGGCGCCGCGCACGCAACCGATGTTCTTCATGAAACCGGCCGATGCGATCGTGACCGATGACGCCGACGTGCCTTACCCCTCGGCGACCGGGGAACTCCACCACGAGGTCGAGATGGTGGTCGCGCTCGCCCGCGGCGGGCGCGACATCGCGCCGGAGCACGCGCTGGAGTGCGTGTTCGGCTACGGCGTCGGCCTCGACCTCACGCGCCGCGACCTGCAGGCCGCAGCCAAGGCCAAGGGCCATCCCTGGGACGCGGCCAAGGGCTTCGACCATTCCGCGCCGGTGTCGGCGCTGCAGCCGGTGGGCGCGGTCGGCCACATGGAAAACCTGCGCCTGACGCTGGAAGTGAACGGCGAACTGCGCCAGCAGGCCGGCACCGCCGACATGATCTTCCCGGTTGCCGCGATCATCGCCGAGCTCTCGAAGCTGTGGGAGCTCAAGCCCGGCGACCTCGTCTTCACCGGCACGCCGGCCGGCGTCGGCACGCTGCAACGGGGCGACCAGGTCCGCGCGGAACTCGCCGGCGTGGCTGTGCTGGAGGCGAGGATCGTCTGAGGCGGCGGCGCTCGTGCGGTGGAAAATCGTCACGCGGGTGCATGGCGGCGCGCGAGGCGCGTAAAGTAGCCGGCGGCCAGCCGGCCGCATCGTTTCCACGCGCAAGGAGATCCCATGAGCTTCCTTTCCGAGTTCAAGACCTTCGCCATGAAGGGCAACGTGGTCGACATGGCGACGGGTATCGTCATCGGTGCCGCCTTCGGCAAGATCGTCTCCACCCTGGTCGATGGCGTGATCATGCCGCCGATCGGCCTCCTCATCGGAGGCATCGACTTCTCGCGCATCCGCACCGTGCTCAAGCCCGCCGCTCCGGACGGTACCGGCGAGGTCGCCATCATGTGGGGCGGCTTCATCAACACCGTGATCAGCTTCATCATCATCGCCTTCGCGATCTTCCTGGTCATCAAGGCCATGAATCGCCTGATGCACCGCGAACCGGTGCCGCCGGAAGAGCCGCCCCCGCCGCCGCCGGAGGTGGAACTCCTGACCGAGATCCGCGACCTGCTGAAGCAGGGCCGCTGAGGCGCGGCCGGGCGGGCCACGCCCTCCAGGGTCGCGCCGCCGAATTCAGGCAAGGGCGCTTCTTTCGGGAACGCCGGGCTCCAGCTCGGCACCTTCCGGGACCGCACACCACGAGAGCGACAGCGGCCGGACAGGAGCCCGGCCCTCCCGGGAGCACCTGCCGCGCCACTGCGGCATCCGCGCATGACCTTTGGCCCAAATGCAGGCGCCGCATGCGGCGCATAATCGGGGCTTCGCCTTCCGGAGCCCGCCATGCGCCGCCACGCCCTGACGCTCGCCCTGCTTCTGCTCGCCTCGCCCCTGGCGTTCGCCGCCGGCACGCCGACCGCCTTCGATCCCGCCGACCTCGCCACCGCTGCGGAACTCCGCGACAAGGCGCTGAAGGACGATGCCGCCTGGGACTTCACCGAGGGACTCACCACCGAGATCGGCCCGCGCCTCGCCGCCAGCGACGAGGATCTCAAGGCCCGCGAGTGGGTGATCGCGAAGTTCAAGGCGCTCGGTTTCGACAAGGTGTGGACCGAGCCGGTGACCTATCCCAAATGGGTGCGCAGGAGCGAGTCGGGCGCGATCGTGGCGCCGTTCCCGCAACCGCTGGCGCTGACTGCACTCGGTGGTTCTCCCGATACGCCGGCGGGTGGCCTCAGCGCCGAGGTGGTCGGCTTCCCGACCCTGGACGCGCTGAAGGCGGCCGATCCGGCCACGCTCGCCGGCAAGATCGCCTACGTCGGTCCACGCATGCAGGCAACGCAGGCCGGGCGCGGCTACGGCGTCGTCTCCGCGGTGCGCACGCGCGGGCCGTCGATCGCCTCGGGCAAGGGTGCGGTCGGTTTCCTGCTGCGCTCGGCGGGCACCGGCGATGCCCGCCTGCCGCACACCGGCATGACCCGTTTCGAGGAGGGCGTGGCGCCGATCCCCGCCGCCGCGCTGTCGGGCCCCGATGCCGACCAGGTGGAGCGCATCCTCGCCATGGGCAAGCCGCTCACGGTAAAGCTCGCGCTCGATTGCGGCATCGAGGGCGAGTACACCGGCGCCAACGTGATCGGCGAATTGCGCGGCAGCACGCGGCCGGACGAATACTTCATCATGGGCGGGCATCTCGATTCCTGGGACCTCGGCACCGGCGCCATCGACGATGCTTCCGGCATCGGCATCGCGGTGGGCGCGGCCCGGCTGATCGCGGCGTTGCCCGAGCGTCCCGCGCGCAGCATTCGCGTGATCGCCTTCGCCAACGAGGAATCGGGGCTCTATGGCGGCAAGGCCTATGCGGAGGCGCACCGCGAGGACATCGGCAAGGCGATCCTCGGCGCGGAATCCGACCTCGGCGCCGATCGCATCTACCGCATGACCGCAACGGTCAAGCCGGAAGCGCGCGACGCGCTGGCGCAGATCGCCGAGGTGCTGAAACCGCTCGACGTCGAATACGACCCCAGCGCACCCGGCAGCGGCGGTTCGGACCTCTCCGCCGTGCATGCGGTCGGCATGGCGGGACTCTCCCTGCACCAGGACGCGACGCGCTACTTCGACTGGCACCACACCGCCAACGACACGCTGGACAAGATCGACCCGGAACAGCTGCGCCAGAACGTGGCCGTCTACGTGGTCGCCGCCTACCTTGCGGCACAGGCGAAGGGCGATTTCGGCTCCGCGCCGGGCGCGTTCGCACGCAAGGACTAGGGCACGCCGTCGCCTGCACGCAGGCTCCTGCCGCGGCGTGCAGACTCGCCGTAGGAGCGAGCGTGCTCGCGACCGGACTGGCGCGGCCTACGCTTCGGCTCCGGGCGGGCGGTTCTGGCGCCACCATTCGCCGAGCAGCACGGCGGCGCTGGCGGCGACGTTCAGGCTTTCCACCTGGCCGCTGCCGGGGATGCTGAGGCGAAGGTCGGCATTGTCGATCATCGCCGGGCGCATGCCCTCGCCCTCGGCACCGAGGACCAGCACCAGCCGCGGCGGCAGGGTGGCGGCGTAGAGCGGGGCGGCATCGCGTGGGACGGTGGCGGCGATCCGATAGCCGCCGCGGCGGAGCAACGCCTGCGCCGCGGCCTCCGCAGCAACGTGTAGCAGCGGCACGAACTCCGCGGCACCCTCGGCCACGCGCGCGGCGGCTCCGGAGACGTCGAGCCCGGCCGCCGCCGGAACGATCACGCCATGGGCACCGAAATGCGCCGCGCTGCGCAGCAGGGCGCCGAGGTTATGCGGATTGCCGACGCCATCCAGCCACAGCAGCAGCGAAGGCGTCGGATTCGCGGGCAGCCGCTCCAGCAGGCCCTCCAGCGCCAGCGGCGGCGGGCGCAGCAGGTCGAAGCAGACGCCCTCGTGATGGCGCGAACCGGTCAGGCGCTCGAGATCCGCCTCGGCGACGACGCGGTAGCCGAGCCGGCGCGCCACGCACCACGCCAGCACCTCCTTCAGCGCCGGGATGCGGGCCTCGGCGAGGTAGACCTTGCGCAGCGCGTCGGGCCGGCGGGCAAAGGCGGCGAGGCAGGCGTTGACGCCGTAGATCCGCTGCTCGGCCGTGCGCTCGGCCGGCGGCTGCGCCACGGGTGGACGCGCGCGCCACGGCGAGGGTGGCGGCGGCCCGGGCCGGCGGCTCATGCGGCATGCTCCCCGCTCGTGCCGATCGCGTACAGCGAGGCGACGACGGAGCGGCCGTCGCAGTCGACGATCGCCGTGCGACGGCTCCATTCGCGCCGGAAGCCGGTCTTCTCCAGCACCCGGCACGACGCCGGGTTGCCCGGGTAGACCAGTGCGGTGAGGCGTGACATCCCGGGCGTGCGGAGGGCGGCGGGGACGAACGCCGCCAGGACCGCGCCCATCAGGCCGCGGCCGTGGAAACGGCGCCCGATCCAGTAGCCGAGTTCGCAGCTCGCGCCTGCATCGGCGCGGTCGGGCTCGAGGCTGACGCCGCCGATCGCCTGCCCGTCGGAATCGATGGCCCAGGCGCGGCCGCGGGCAGCCACCGCGCGCTCCAGCCAGGCGCGGCCGTCGCCACCGGAATAGGGATAGGGATATGCCAGCGCCGGGCCGGTGGCATCAGCGGCCGGATGGGCGTGGAGCCGCACGCTTGCGAGGTCGTCGCGGCGCCACGGGCGGAGCACCGCGACGCCACAATCGAGCCGCAGCAGGCCGGGATCGGAAGTCATGCGCGCATGCTACACGGGTGGCTCATGCATCGGTTCGCGGTCGGGCGAAGTCGCCCGCAGCGGGCCGCGGAGGCGTGCCGGCACCCGCGCCAGCCGCGGCTCGACCGCTTTCAC
This sequence comes from Lysobacterales bacterium, assembly GCA_017305135.1. GTDB lineage: Bacteria > Pseudomonadota > Gammaproteobacteria > Xanthomonadales > Rhodanobacteraceae > Dokdonella_A. The sequence goes on from JAFKNA010000005.1 coordinate 299,562, forward strand.
GCCACGGCGAGTCCCGCTCCGCGACGCGCGCTCCACGCCGGAGGCTGCGGCCAGCGCGCGGGCGCGTTGCCGGCCAGCACCCGCCGCAGCTCGCGGCCGTCGATCTGCGGCGCGACCAGTTCCACCAGCGCAATGGCGTAGTCGCGCAACACGCGGTCGCGACGCAGCACCAGCCAGGTGATGCACTCGGGGAACAGCGCGGCGCCGTCCAGCACGCGCAGGTCGGCGTCGTCGTCCGCCGTGAGCGCCATCTCGGCCAGCACGCCGACGCCCAGGCCGGCGCGCACATAGGTCTTGATGAGGTCCGCGTCGCGCGCCGTGCAGGCGAACCCCGGTACCAGCCCGGCTTCCGTAAAGGCGAGGCTCAGGGATGAATCGGCGCGCAGCGACGATTCGTAGCTCACCAATGGATGGCGCGCGAGTTCCCGCAGGCGGGGCGCGCGCCGCAGCCGCGCCAACGGATGCGTGCGCGGCACCACCACGGCACGGCGCCAGCGAAACAGCGGCACCGCCAGCCCCTCGCCGGGCGGCGCGGCTCCGCTGGTGCTGACGATGGCGAAGTCCACCTGCCCGCTCGCCAGCCGTTCCATGACCTCGGCATCGCCATGCGGCTTGAGGTGCACGCTGACCCCGGGATAGCGCCTCTTGAGCGCGCCGAGCGCCGCCGGCAGCACGAAACGCGCCTGCGTGTGGGTGGTGGCGATGCCGAGTTCGCCCTGCCCGTCGCTGCGCAGGTTGGCGGCGAGGGCGCGGATGTTCGCAGCCTCGCCGAGGATCGCGCGGGCGCGATCCAGCACCTGGCCACCCGGCGGCGTGACCGCCGACAGGCTGCGCCCGCGCCGCGAGAACACCTGGAAGCCGAGCTCGTCCTCCAGTTGCCGGAGCTGCTTGGAAAGCCCGGGCTGGGTGGCATGGATGCGCCCGGCGGCGAGGGTGATGTTGAGGCCGGCATCGGCGATGGCGACGATGCAGCGCAGCTGGGTGAGGGTCACGGGAAGTCCACACGCCACCGGACCGGCGGCCGCCGACGCAGCATAGCGCTGTACAGTTTGGACGTCCAGATGGCCAAACTAGCCATCCGGCAGTGCCGCACGGCCTTCATGATGCGTAATGACGGCGCGGCATAAGCTGCTGCCATCGCCTCATTGGCGGCGCCCGCCGCCGACCGGAAGCATCACCGGTGACGCGATTTCCATCCGCGCCCCCGCGGGCGCCCGACCGGGACAGCAGCCATGCTCCACGACTCGATACTCGACACCATCGGCCACACGCCCATCGTCCGGCTGCACCGCCTCGCGCCCGAGGGCATGGCGCTCTACGCCAAGGTGGAAGCCTTCAACCCCGGCGGATCGGTCAAGGACCGACTGGCGCTGGCGATCGTCCTCGATGCCGAACGCAAGGGACTCCTGAAGCCCGGCGACACCATCGTCGAGGCCACTTCCGGCAACACCGGCATCGCCTTGGCGATGATCGCCGCCGCCCGCGGCTACCACTTCGTGGCGGTGATGACCGAGACCTTCTCGATCGAGCGGCGCAAGCTGATGCGGGCCTACGGCGCCCGCGTGATCCTGACCGCTGCCGCCGAGCGCGGCGCCGGCATGGTGCGCAAGGCCGAGGAACTGGCCGCGCAGCACGGCTGGTTCCTCGCCCGCCAGTTCGAGAACGCGGCCAATCCGGCCTGGCACCGCAACACCACCGCGGCGGAGATCCTGCGCGATTTCGCCGGGCGGCGCCTGGACTATTTCGTGTCCGGCTGGGGCACCGGCGGCACCCTCACGGGCGTCGGCGAGATGCTGCGCCTGGCCCGGCCGGAGGTGAGCATCATCGCCGCCGAACCCGCACAGGCGGCGCTGCTGGCCGGCGGGGAATGGCATCCCCACAAGGTGCAGGGCTGGACGCCGGACTTCCTGCCGGGCGTGCTGTCGCGCAGCGTCGCGCACGCGACGGTCACGGTCGACGAGGTGGTGGCCCGCGACACGGCGCGGCGCCTCGCCGCCGAAGAGGGCATCTTCGCCGGCCTCTCCTCCGGCGCTACCCTCGCCGCGGCGCTCCAGGTGGCCGAATCCGCCCCGCCCGGATCGGCCCTGCTGGCGATGCTCCCGGACACCGGCGAACGCTACCTCTCCACCTTCCTGTTCGAGGACGTCCCCGAAGGCTCCGACGAGGACTGGCTGACGGCGCTGTAGGCCCTGCGCCGGATTGCCTGCACCGGAATGACCAATGGCAGGGCGTGATCTCGACGACCCATGTGCGTAGGAGCGCACCCCGTGCGCGACCGGCGTGGCGGCACAAGCGAGCGAGGCCTGGTCGCCCACAGGGTGGGCTCCTACAAAGAAAGGAACAGACCGTGGGAGCGCACCTGGGCGCGACCGGCGAGGCGGGCGACCCTGCCCGGCCGGGGCGCCCACAAGGCGTGGCTCCTACATGGGTCGCGATGCAGGAGCGACCTTGGTCGCGATCCCGACCGGGCGGGGGCTACCGCGCAGGGTATTCAGGGAGCCTCCCCCTCGAAGCCGTCGCTGAAGAGCCGGTCGTCGGGGCCGCAATGGACGCGCACGTCGCGGATGTCCGCATCCGTCACCGTGCCGCTGGCGTTCTCGATGCGGCATTCCTGGCCGGGCGGCGTCTGCAGCAGCGTCACCTGCCAGGTCGCGCCTTCGGGAAGGCCCAACCCGAACACGAACGGGCCATTGGCCGGCACGGCGAGGTCATTGCCGCCATTGAGCTGCAATACCAGGCCGGGGCCGCCGAGGCCGCTGGCCTCGCCGCCGATCGTGTGGGTCGCCACCGGCGTGGTGCAGGTCACCACCACGTCGGTGATGTTGGCCGAGCCGACCGTGCCCTGGCCGTTGGCGACCTCGCAGGTCTGCCCCTCGGGTTCGCTCGCGATCGTGACCGCGTACGTGGCACCGGCCGGCAGCGGGGTGGCGAACACGAACGGACCATCAGCCGGCACCGGCAATGCCTCGTCGCCGTTGAGCGCCAGCACCAGTCCGGTGTCGCGCAAGCCACTGGCGCTGCCACCGATGCTGTAGGTCGGCGGCGGCGACACGCAGGTGACCGCGACATGGGTGACGTTGGCGCCGCCAACCGTGCCGCTGCCATTGGCGATGCTGCAGGTTTGTCCAGCGGGCGCGGCGGCAAGCGTGACCGCGTAGGCGGCGCCGCTCGCGAGAGGCGTGGCAAAGACGAAGGGTCCATCCGCGGCGACCGGCAGGTTCTCACTGCCGTTGAGCCGGAGCACCAGACCGTCCCCGGTGAGGCCACTGGCGCTGCCACCGATGGTGTACATCGGCGGCGGCGGCACGCAGGTGACCACGACATTGGTGACGTTGCCGCTGCCCACCGTGCCGCTGCCGTTGGCGATGGCGCAGGTGTGCCCGGCCGGGACCGTGGCGATGGAGACGGCGTAGGTGGCGCCGGTCGGCAGGAGGGTGGCGAACGTGAATGGCCCGTCGGCCGGCACCGCAAGCGATTCAGTGCCGTTGAGCGTCAGGCTGAGCCCGGCGCCGGCGACGCCACTGGCCGTGCCGCCGATGCTGTAGCTGCCGGCGGGGGCGGCGACGATCAGGGTGTAGTCCTCGGCCTGGCCGTAGCCGCTGCTGTTGCAAGGGTCCCCCGCCGCGCTGTAGCGCTTGACCACGCGCATGCGTACAGGACCCGGGGTGACGCCGGCGGGCACGGCGATGGGCGCGGAAACAAACTTTCCGTCCGCGCCGGTGGAGTTCTGCAGCGTGCCGATGGTGTAGACCTCGCCGGCATCGGCGAGACTGCCGTTGCGGTTCCAGTCGATGTAGGCGCGCACCGGCGTGCTGAAGTTGCCGGCGGTATTGCCTTCCACGCGCATCGTCGCCGCGTCGCCCGGCGCCACGTTGCCGATGACGGCGGTGAAGTCCTGCAGCGCCGGCCCGCCGCTGGTCGGCGAGGCGTTGTCGATGCCGGCGAACACCACCCGGCTGATCGGCTCGATGCCGCTCGGGAAACTGACGATGCAGTAAGGTTCCGGAAACGGCGGCAGGCCGGTGGTGAAGCTGCGCGCCGGCGACCACGCGCCCGCGCCACAGGGACTCTTGGCGCGCACGCGCCACCAGTACTGCGTTTGCGGCTGCAGCACGGTGCTGGCCTGGGTGGCCGTGATGCTGGCGCTGTAAACCACGTTCGCGAAGTCGGCATCGGTCGCGATCTCGACCTCGTACTCGGCGGCGCCGGCCACGGCGGCCCACGACAGCACCGGGGACAGCGGCTGGTTGCCCGCGCCATCGGCCGGTGCGGCGAGCGCCGGGACGGCGGGCACGCCGGCCCATACGGCCAGGCTCACGCTCGCGCCGTGGCCGGGACTGCCGGCGGCGCTGCCGGTGATGCTGAGCGTGTACTCGCCCGCCGGCGTGGCGGCGCCCACCTGCACGTGCAGGGTCGCCGACTGCCCGGGCGGCACCGGGTTCTGGCTGAAGCTGGCGCTGGCGCCGGGCGGCAGGCCGGTGACGGCCAGGGTGACCGGGGCATCGAAGCCGTTGCGGCTCTCGACATCGATCGTGTAGCTCGTCGTGCCGGGCACGCAGAGCGAGGCCGAGGTGACTGGAAGCCCAAGTCCGAAGTCCGGGCCGCCCCAGGCGGTGCAGGCCGGGCGCGCGCCGCAGGCGATGCCGTGCGCGTCGAAGGCATCCCAGATGCGGCAGGCGTTCGGCGTGCCGTTGGCGAGGTTGCCGTCGTCGTCATCGGCGGCAAGGAACACGGTGTACCAGTTGCTCGATCCGCAGCCGTCCACCTGCGCGTTCACGTTGCAGGTGCCGCCGGAGGCAACCCGGTAGGCGCTCTTGGAGGGAACCAGGCTGCCGTACCAGATGCGATCCATCTCGGCCCAGCCCTCATCGCCGAACTCCTCGACCAGCGATTGCGACAGGTCCCAGTTGGCGGAGCCGGCGATGTAGCTCTCGCAGTGGCCTTCGTAGCCCATCGGGCCCTGGTAGGGCCAGATTCCCTGCTGCAGGTATGGACAGGCGAAGCGCGCGCAGGCCGGGCCGCCGGGATCGGTAATGGTGCTGGGCCGGGCCGTGACCGCGGCGCCGCGGGTGCTGAAGGCCTCTACATCACGCACGCCGGTGCAGGAGGCATCGCAGTTGTAGCAGGGCACGCCCGGCTTGAAGTTCGGGCCGATGCAGGCGTCCTTCATTTCGAGGAAGGCGAAGGTGTCGCCGACCGCCTCGCCGCTGCCGTATTCATTGGCGGCGCCGCCAGTGTTGGAATCCATGCCATGGCCCCACTCGTGCAGGAACACGGCGGCGATCTCGCCGGTGTTCGAGCAGCCACCGCCGGACCGGTAGAAGTGCATCATGCTGCCGTCCCAGCTCGCGTTGCAGGTCTGGTTTTCGTTCATGCTGGCGGTCACCTTGCTCGCCAACCAGCCGTTGGACGGGAAGAAGGTCGCCGCTTTCCGGTTGATGCGGGTGAGGTGGTAGAAGCCGGTGCGCGAGGCGTGCGTGTTGCCGGCGCCGCCGAAGCCCGGCGTGGTGCAGTCGGTGCCGCCGCTGGTGCCGAGCACCAGGTTGCCGCCGCTCGGCGCCGACAGGTTGATCGAGCCGCAGCCATCGCTCATGCGGAAGTACTTGCCGTCCAGGCTGGTGCTGGCGGTGCCGCCTGAGTAGTCGTACATGCCGAGCGCGTCGGTGACCTTGGCGCCGCCGTTGCTGACGGCGAGGAACGGCATCGGCACCACGATTTCCGGATCGGAATTGGTGGCCGGATAGACGCCGGCGGTGACGGTGGCGTCGACGTTGAGGGTCAGGTTGTTCACCGCCAGCACGCGGTTGCTGCGTGCATCCTGGATGACCTCGTAGGTGGCGCTGTCGCCGTCGAGGCGGAACACGTAATGCCAGGCCAGCACGTGGTCGTAGCCGAGGCCGGCGCGACCGGCGAAGGCCTCGCCAGGACGCTCGCCGGGAGGCGCCGCCGGATAGATGCGCAGCGTGCCGGGATCGCGCACTTCGACGAGGCGCGCGGTGGCGGGGAAGCCGAGTTCCCGCCAGGCCAGGTCGAAGGCGTTCGCCGCGCTGGAACTTGGCAACGTCGGAATCGCCACCGGCGCGACGCGCTCGCTGCCGAACTGCACCAGGTTGCCATGCGAGACGCGGAAGAACAGGCGCGCCTCGTGCACCGGCACGCCGTCGGCAAGCTGCTGGAAGGCCACGAACCAGTGCGTGTCGCCCTCGCCGTAGGCGGTGCTGTTGTCCGGATCCAGCGCGAACTCGAGGCCGGTCGTGCCGAGAAAGTCCTCGTTGTCGCGGATGAAGCCGATCAGGATCGCCTCGACGGCGTCCAGATCCATACCCGTGCCCGCGGCAAGGCCGAGGTCGCCCGCCGACAGATCGTTGCCGCGCCCCGGCCAGAGCGGGATGCCGCTGCCCTGCACCAGGTTCGGCCGCGCCGCGCGAAGGTCGTCGCGGGACTCCCACTCGCCGCCGTGGCGCGCAAGGAAATCCTGCGCCGCGGCCGGCAGCGCCGGGCGGCTTGCCGCATCGAGCCGCGTCGTGCCGGCAAGCGCCGGTTCCACCTGCAGTTCCGGCGCGACGAATGGCCGCGACAGGAAATGCACCGAGGATTCGTCCGGCTGGATGGCCGCAGCAGGCAGGCAGGCGGCGAACAGCGCCACCAGCAGGAACGAAGCGATCGCGCGGCAGACGCGGCGCGGACAGGGGGTGACAGCCATGGAAATTCCTCGCGCAAGACCCAGGAGTGGCCTGCCGCCGCATGCCGCCCAGGCGGCTGCGCGCAAGCCGGCGAACGGACCCGAGGGATGCGCCGTACTGCGGCCTCCGGCCGCGCGGCGCGCTCGACTGCTCCAGAGCCCCGCGTTCCCCAGCGCGGGAATCTAGCATGGACCAGGCACCTGGATGCGGACTGCGACTGCAATGCCTTGCCTGGGAATGGCGGTGCCCCAGCTCCGCCGCTCTTTCGCACGGGCCACCCCGGCAGCGGGCAATCCCGCAGGGTGCGTCAAACCGTGCAGTGGCGGATCCGCCGTGACGTTCCGCACATGGCGCGCAGCCTGCCGGCCGCTACGGTCCGGTCATCCACCGAAGGAGTCTGCCCATGCGTCGCCTGCTTCTCGCCAGCGCCCTGGCGCTCGCCTGCACCACCTCGGCCCCGCTCCTCGCCCACGAGGACGCGACTCCGCCCCAAGCGGCGACGGCACTGCAGCAGGCACCCGCCTGGGTCCAGCGCAGCAATGAACTCGCCCAGCCGCTGCTGAAGGCGCAGGCCGCATTCGCGCCGGAGATGGCCTCGTTCATCGGCCTCGAGGGCTATGACGAGCAGGTCGCCGATCTCGGGCCCGACAACGGCAAGCGCTTCCGCGCCGCCATGCGCGATGCGCGGCAGACGCTCGAGGGCGACCTCACGCACGAGGAAAACCCCGACGTGCGCCAGGATCTCCAGATCATGATTGCCGCCGCCGGGCGCCAGGTCGAGGGCAGTGAACTCGGCGAGCGTTTCCTGGTGCCGTTCAACGACGTCGGCCAGCTGATGTTCCAGGGCGAACAGGTGCTGCTGCAGGAACAGGTCGACCCCGCCCGGCGTGCGAAGGCGCTGGAGCGCCTGAAGCGGTACGTGGGACTCGTGCCCGGCAGCACGCCGGTCACGGTCGAGGCCCGCGCGCGCTACGAGGAGAAGGCATCCAATCCGGCGCTCCTGAAGCCGACGCGCCTGGAAGTCGAGCAGGCGCTGCGCAACGCCGAGACCTACCGCACCGGCATCCGCACGCTGTTCGGGAAGTTCAAGATCGAAGGCGCCGATGCGGCACTGGCGGCGATGGACGAGCAACTCGGCGAGTACACCGACTGGATGCGCAGCGAAGTGCTGCCGGCGGCGCGCACCGACACGCGCCTGCCGCCGGAGGTCTATGCCTTCCAGCTCAAGCAGGTCGGCATCGACATCGCGCCGCAGGAACTCGTGCAGCGCGCCCAGCTCGAGTTCATGGAAACCCGCAGCGCCATGCAGCAGCTCGCGCCGCTGGTCGCCAAGGCGAACGGGATCGAGGCCAGCGATTATCGAGACGTGATCCGCGCGCTCAAGAAGCAGCAGCTCGACAAGGACTCGATCGAGGGCTACTACCGCAACACGGTGATGCCGGAGCTGGAACGGCAGATCGCCAGGCACCACGTCGTCGACCTGCCGCAGCGGCCAATGATCATGCGCCTGGCCTCGCCGGCCGAGTCGGCCGCGCAACCGGCGCCGCACTTCCTGCCCGCGCCCTTCATCGGCAACACCGGCCAGCAGGGGCAGTTCGTGCTGCCGCTGGGCAACCCGGCCTCGTCCGGAAAGGACGGCAAGGGCGCCGCCTACGACGACTTCAGCTTCAAGGCCGGCGCCTGGACCCTCACCGCACACGAGGGCCGACCGGGCCACGAGCTGCAGTTCACCGCGATGGTCGAGCGCGGCGTCTCGCTCGCGCGCTCGCTGTTCGCCTTCAACAGCGTCAACGTGGAAGGCTGGGCGCTCTACGCCGAAGCCGAGATGATCCCCTACGAACCGCTGGACGGGCAGCTCATTGCCCTCCAGTTCCGCCTGCTGCGCGCCGCCCGCGCCATGCTCGACCCCATGCTCAACCTCGGCCAGATCGACCGCGAGCGCGCCGGCAAGCTGCTGACGGATGACGTGGTCCTGTCAGAGCCGATGGCGCGCCAGGAACTGGATCGCTACACCTTCAACATGCCCGGCCAGGCGGGCGCGTATTTCTACGGCTACACGCGCATCCTGCAATTGCGCATGGAAACCGAACTCGCGCTCGGCCAGAAGTTCGACCGCCTCGCCTACAACAACTTCCTGCTCGACCAGGGCCTGCTCCCACCCGACCAGCTCGCCACCGCCGTGCGCGAGCGGTTCGTTCCGGCGCAGCGGGCCAAATAGGGTCCGACTGCCGAGCTCATCAGGGATCTGGATCATCCGGGCCCGGTTCGGGCCAGCCCGGCAATTCGGCGGCGTCTTGCATGTTGGATACAATCGGCGGTTCACAGACCATTTCGATCACACGCAAGGAGTCGCGGCGCATGGGCCATCATTCCAACACGGGAAACTCTGACCAGGTCTCTCGACGTCATGCCCGCGAAAGCGGACATCCATGGAACGGATCGCCGGGAGCGATCCATCGCCCCAGCCCCGAACGGGCTCGGCGCACGGATGCGCCGGGCAAAACAGCAACTTGGACTCCCGCTTTCGCGGGAGTGACGACTCGTTCGGGGTTTCCCGAGGTACGCAGCATCGCGCATTCGAATGCTGGCGAACGTCATCCGTCGCTACAGGCGCGCGTTGCGGCGCTGTTGCTCGGCGTGCTTTCGAGCATGGCCCTGATGTCTTCGGCACCGGCGGCGACGATCACCGTCGGCAATACCGGCGACCCTGCCACCGGCAATGCCGCGAAGTGCAATGTCGCCAGCACCTGCACCTTGCGGGATGCCATCGCCAGCGCCGCTGCCGTCACCGACGGAAGCGGCGACACGATCGTATTCAGCCTTCCTGCCGGCAGCACGATCACCTTGGGCGGCACGAGACTGGTCGTGGACAGGAACCTGACCATCGACGGCAGCGCGGTTTCCGGCCTTGTCATCAGCGCGAATCACGAATCGGGTGTATTCAGGATCAACGAACACGTGACCGCCACACTGACGCATCTCGCCCTCAGTAATGGCGATGACGAGGATGATTATTCCGGCGACGGCATCTTCAATTCCGGCACCCTCATGCTGGACAGCAGCAGCGTATCGGACAACACAGGTTTTGGGATTTACATCGAGCGTGGCAACGTGGAGTTGACCAGCGTCATGGTCTCGGGCAACACGAAGGGAGGAATCTACAACCGGGGATCCCTGGCGCTGACGAACAGCAAAATAACGGACAATATCCTTGGAGGCGGCATCTATAATAATGGCGGCGACCTTGTACTGACACACAGCACCGTATCCAACAACATCTCATTCAGCGGAGGCGGCATCTATAACAGTGGCCGAGTGACCGTAACAAAAAGCACTATATCAGGCAATAGCTCCGGTGAAGGAGGTGGCATACACAACGATTCTTTTGGTCAAATTACACTATCCGCCTCCAAGGTCATAAATAATACGGGCGGCGGCATTTGGAATTGGGGTACGTTGTCACTGACTGACGGTACGGTATCCGGCAACACAGGGACCGGAGGTATATCAAACATATTAGACAGAAGCAAGCTGACGGTGACTGACAGCGAAATATCACGCAACGAGAGCAACTATGACGGTGGTGGCATTGATAATGCCGGAACCATGACCTTGATCAATAGCACGGTTTCCAGCAACAGCAGCCGCGAGCGTGGCGGCGGAATCTTCAATTTGTATGGTGTTGCGCAGCTGCTCAACAGCACCATATCCGACAATATCGCCGATCTCGGTGCCGGAGTATTCAATCAGGCAAGCACCCTGGTGCTGACCAACAGCACCATATCCGGCAACAAGGCCGACTCGCTGGGCAGCGGCATCCTCAACCATCGGTATGGCAAGCTTACGCTCACGCAAAGCTCGGTTGCGGGCAATACCAGAGCCGGTACTGATGACGATGTCCATAACATTTTCGACGTAATCGTCATCGCCTCCATTTCGAATACCATCATTCAGAACTGCACGTCGGATGCGGACAGCACCATCACGCTCACTGACCATGGCGGAAATCTCGATGGCGGTACCGGCTGCGGCTTCACGAGTCCGAGCAGCAAGTCCAATGCCACCCTCGATCTCGGCGCATTGGCCGACAACGGTGGTCCGACGCCGACGATGCGACCCGGCATGAACAGCGATGCAGTCGGCTTCGGCCTCCCTTCCGTGTGCGAAAGCGAGCCAGTGAATGGCAGGGATCAGCGCGGCTACGCGCGCTCGCCCAGCGCCTGCACCAGCGGCGCAATGGATCCTGGAAGCCCAGATGGTCCAATCGACTCGAACCAGCGTGGCCTGAGCGGCGCATGGGCCGATCCGACGACGGAATCCCAAGGGTTGATCGTGGAGATCGGCCCGGACTTCTACGGCACCGGCACCGGCCTGCTGTTCGCCGGCTGGTATACGTTCGACATCACCGCTGCCGGCGGCCAGCGCTGGTACACGCTGCAGGGCCAGGTCAATGGCGCAACTCCAGCCTCCGTTGGCATCCACAGCACGACCGGCGGCCGCTTCGATTCATCCCAGCCAACCGCGACCCAGGAGGTGGGCCGCGCGAGGCTTGCATTCCATGACTGCACACGCGGCACGCTGGATTACACGTTCACCGATGGCAGCGACCGCAGGGGCAGCATTCCATTGACGCGCCTGCTGTCGAACGAAACCTGCTCGCCGAGCGGCGATTCCGGCGTCGCGGCAACCGCCACCCTGCTCTCCGGCGCCTGGGCCGATACCGGCAATTCCGGCCAAGGTCTGGTTTTCGACATGAACGCTGCGGACAACGTGGTGTTCGGCGGCTGGTACACCTTCGCACCGGATGCAAATGGAGAAGACCCGCGAGGCCAACACTGGTACACGCTCCAGGCGAGGTTCAAGCCGGGCACCCACACGCCGAACAGCGTCGGCATCTACGAGAGCACTGGCGGCCTATTCAACCTGCCTGCCGATACGTGGACGGTGGAGGTCGGCATGGCCAATCTGGTCTTCAACACGTGCACCTCGGCAACGCTGCAATACACGTTCACGAGGGGGCCCAACAGCGGCAGGACCGGCACGCTCGACCTGACCCGCGTCGGCGCGGCGCCGAGCGGCTGCCAACTGTAACCACGTACGGACCCATGCGTCGTGACGGTCGCATGGGGCCGACCTCCGGGTTTGCGATGGTGATGGGGCGCGCCGCAGGTCGGGGCTGCGCCCCGGCATATCCGATCCAGGTGAGGGGCTGAGGTTCGACGCCAACCAGGTATATCCTCCCCGCGGCGGGGCGGCGTCAGTGCTCGGCCACCACCGCCGGCGCCCGCGCGTGGCGCACCGGGCGCAGCAGGAGCAGCAGCGGGATCGCCGCCAGGGTGAGCACCATCATCAGCCAGAAGTCGTCGAGGAAGGCGATTGCCGAGGCCTGGCGGGTGACCTCGGCGTTCAGCGTGGCCAAGCCCGTCGGCGTGCCCTGGGTCGCCGCGGCGAGTGCGGCGGCGTTGCCGCCGAATGGCGTCAGCCGCGTGGCGAGCTCGGCGTGGTTGATCTGGGTGTTGCGCGCGAGCAGGGTCATCACGATCGAGATGCCGACGCTGGAGCCGATGTTGCGGGTCAGGCTGAAGATGCCCGCCGCCTCGGTGCGCGCGGCCATCGGCAGGGTGGAGTAGGCCACGGTCGAGATCGGCACGAACACCAGGCCGAAACCGAAGCCCTGCAGCACGCCGCTCCAGACCAGCAGCGGCACCGGCGTCTCCAGGTTGAAGCCGGTCATCTGCCACAGCGCGGTGGCGGTGAGCAGCATGCCGCTGCCGGCGACCAGGCGCGCATCCGCGCCACGCGCGAGCAGCCGCCCGACCAGCACCATCGCGATCAGCGTGCCGATGCCGCGCGGCGCGAGCAGCAGGCCGGTGGTGACCACCGGGTAGTTCATGAGGTTCTGCAGGAACGGCGGCAGGAGCGCCATGGTCGCGAACAGCACCACGCCAAGCACGAAGATGAAGATATTGCTGGCGAGGAAGTTGCGGTCGGCGAACAGGCCGAGGTCGAGGAAGGGCCGCTTGCCGAACTTCCAGTGCAGGGCGTAGAGGTAGAAGCCGAGCAGCGCCAGCGCGAGCTCGATGCGGATTTCGGCCGAGTCGAACCAGTCCTGCTGCTCGCCGCGGTCGAGGAAGAGCTGCAGCGCGCCGATGCCAAGGGCGAGGAAGGCGAAGCCGCGCCAGTCGAAGCGCGCCGCGCGCGTGTCGTCGCGCGGCAGGCTGGCGGCGACGCCGAGGAAGGCCAGCGCGCCGATCGGGATGTTGATCAGGAACACCCAGTGCCAGCCGTAGCTCTCGGTCAGCCAGCCGCCGAGCGGGGGACCCAGGATCGGGCCGACCATCACGCCCATGCCCCACATCGCCATGGCCGCGCCGTGCTGCTCGCGCGGATAGACGTCGAGCAGGGTGGACTGCGAGAGCGGCACCAGCGAGGCGCCGAAGAGTCCCTGCAAGAGGCGGAAGGCGACCATCGCGCCGATGCCGGTGGCCATCGCGCAGAGCACCGAGGCGGCGGTGAAGCCGGCGATGGCGACCAGCAGCAGCCGGCGCCGGCCCATCACCGAGGCCAGCCAGCCGGTGGCCGGCGTGGCAATGGCGGCGGCCACGATATAGGAGGTGAGCACCCAGGAAGCCTGGTCGAGGGTCGCCGAGAGGCTGCCCTGCATGTGCGGCAGGGCGACGTTGGCGATGGTGGTGTCGAGCGCCTGCATCAGCGTCGCCAGCATCACCGAGACGACCAGCAGGCCGCGGTTGGCGACTTCGCGATGGGAGGGGATGGCTGCGGTCATGGGTGAGGTTCGTTTCGTGTCACGCCAGCCCGGCGTCAATTGCGGAATACCTGGTCAACCCGGAACGATCGATCGTTCGGACGAAAGGGTCACTGCACCGCCGTTGTGGGAGCGGCTTTCAGCCGCGATTCCCCGCCGCGAAAAAGCATCGCGGCTAAGCCGCTCCCACACCACACATGCCGGGAAAAGCATCGCGGCTGAAGCCGCTCCTGCACGTGCGTGGCGCCCTACCTGACCTGCGCCACCCGCGCGACGGGCTCGTTGCCGCCCAGCCAGCGGCCGAGGATGGAATTGCCGCGGCCGGTATCCACGGCCACGTTGCTGCTCATGCCGGCCCGCAGCGGCGCGCCGCCGTCGGCGGGCTCCTCGATGGCGAGCCGTACCGGGATGCGCTGCACGATCTTGACCCAGTTGCCGGTCGCGTTCTGCGCCGGCAGCAGCGAGAACTCCGAGCCGGAGGCCGGGCTGATGGAGGCCACGCGCGCCTTCCAGTGGCGGCCGGGGTAGGCATCCACCTCGATATCGGCCGGCTGGCCGACGCGGACGTGGGTGAGATCGGTTTCCTTGAAGTTGGCGTCCACCCATACGGTGATGCCGATCAGCGGCATGGCGGCCTGGCCGATGGCGAGGAAATCGCCCGGCTGCAGGGCGGTCTTGCCGATGGTGCCGTCCATCGGCGCGCGCACCGTGGCGTGTTCGAGGTCGAGCCGCGCTTGGGCGAGCTGGGCGAGGGCCAGCTTGTAGCCGGCGAGGCGCTCATCCGGGGTGTCCGGCAGGCCGCCCAGCATGCCGCGCGCCCTGGCCACCGCGGCCGCGTTGGCATCGCGCTTGGCGCGCGCGGCGGCGAGCTCGTTGTTGGCACCGTCGAGCGCGGCCTGCGCCACCAGCCCGCGCGCGCGCAGTTCCTTCATACGCTGGAACTGCTGCTGCTTGTAGTCGAGATCGGCGCTCGCCGAGCGCTCGTCCGCCGCCGCCGAGGCATAGCCGCTGCGGGCGGCATCGAGCATGCCGCGCACCGATTCGACCTGCGCCTGCATACGCTCGTGGGCGATGCGCAGCGGTTCCGGATCGATGCGGAACAGCACGTCGCCGGCGCGCACGGCCTGGTTCTCGCGCACCGCGACCTCGACCACGCGGCCGGCGATCTGCGGCGCGATGGTGACGCGGTCGGCCTGCACGTAGGCGTTGTCGGTCGAGGCATAGCGCCCGGAGGTGACGTAGAGCCAGCCGCCGATGCCGGCGAGCAGCGCGGGGCCGGCGATCCACAGGGCGGTGCGCAGCCAGCCGCGGCGGCGCGGCACGGGCGGGGCGAGGTCTTCGGGCGAGGGTTGCTTCTCGGTCATGCGGGGGCCTTGTCGTCGGCCGCGCCGTCCAGCGCGACCAGGTTGCTCTTGATGCGGGCAAGCACGTGCAGCAGCGTCTGCAAGTCCGCCTCGCCGACGCCCTGCAGCGCCTCGCCGCGGAGCTCGGCCGAAACCAGCTCCATCTCCTCGACGATCGCCTGCGCCTTGGCGGTCAGGTACAGGCACCAGCGGCGGCGATCGGCCGGATCGGCGCGGCGCTCGACATGGCCGGCCTTCTGCAGGCGATCGATGACGCGACCGATCGGGATGGGCTCCAGTTCCAGCGCCTCGGCCAGCTCGGTCTGCGACAGGCCCTCGCGGCGGCGGATCATCTTCAGCGCCCGCCACTGCGCCCGCGTCAGCTCGAAACGGGTGGCGCGGCGGTCGAAGTGTTTGCGCAGGTGCTGGGTGATGTCCTGGCAGAGCCAGGCGAAGCTGCCGTCGGGCGCAGAGGACTTCATGGCCACGAATATTATGGACATGTAAGCTAATTTTCAAGCGGAGCCGGTTCATGCCGCGCATGCTCCAATGCAGTCGCGGGCGAGGGCGAGGAATCCCATGCGCAGCGGCATCGAAGTCGTCCAGGCGGACATCACCACGCTCGCCGTGGACGCGATCGTGAACGCGGCGAACCCGAGCCTGCTCGGTGGCGGCGGCGTGGACGGCGCCATCCATCGGGCGGCCGGGCCGGAGCTGCTGGCCGCCTGCCGCGCCCTGCCTGAACTGCGTCCGGGCGTGCGCTGCCCCACCGGCCAGGCACGCATCACGCCGGCGTTCCGCCTGCCGGCAGAAGCCATCGTGCACACCGTGGGACCGGTATGGCACGGTGGCCACCATGGCGAACCGGAGCTGCTCGCGGCGTGCTATCGGAACGCGCTGCGCCTTGCGGGCGAGCACGAGCTGGCAGAGATTGCCTTCCCGGCGATCAGTTGCGGCATCTACGGCTACCCACCCGATGCGGCGGCCAGGATCGCCGTCCGCGAGACGCTGGCCTGGCTCGTCGCGGACGCCGCGCCGCGCTGGATCGGCCTGTGCTGCTTCGGCACCGCCACCACGGCCGCGTTCCGCCGGGCGCTGGAAAAAGGCGGCTGATCGGATCGCGTGATTGGATCAGAGCGCCCGCGGCCCTGGTATGGAGCACCGGCCATCCCTGGCCGGCAGACCACGCATCCTCAGCCCTCGCCCATGCCTTCGGCGGGTGGCGGGGCGGCGCCGGCGCGGACCTTTTCCTCGATGCGGCGACCGATGTCGGCG
Organism: Lysobacterales bacterium; assembly: GCA_017305135.1. Taxonomy (GTDB): domain Bacteria; phylum Pseudomonadota; class Gammaproteobacteria; order Xanthomonadales; family Rhodanobacteraceae; genus Dokdonella_A. The sequence continues at coordinate 315,629 of JAFKNA010000005.1, forward strand.
TCGATGGATTTCCAGTAGTCGAAGGCGCGGCCGAGCACCGGTTCGCGCACGCCGCCGAGCAGGCTTCCCGCCACCTGGTCGACCAGGCGCGCGCGCTGCTCGTCGTCGAACACCTCGCGCACGAGGGTGCCGGGCTGGCCGAAGTCGTCGTCGTCCGCGCGCAGCATGTAAGCGTTGCGCACCATCTCGCCGTCGGCTTCCCAACCGTCGGCCATCGGCCCGGTCTGGTCCGCCCACGTGCGGCCGCCGCTGTTGGGCGCGTAGACGGGTGCGGCACCGCTGTGGTGGTAGGCCATGTGGCCGTCGAACATGTAGGTGTCGACCGGCACCTTCGGCTGGTTGACCGGCAACTGGTGGAAGTTGGTGCCGATGCGGTTGCGCTGCGCGTCGTTGTAGGCGAAGGCGCGGCCGAGCAGCATCTTGTCGGGCGACAGGCCGATGCCGGGCACCGTGTTGCCGGGCGAGAACGCGACCTGCTCGATTTGCGCGAAGAAGTTCTCCGGGTTGCGATCGAGCGTCAGCATGCCGACCGGGATCAGCGGATAGTCCTTGTGCGACCAGGTCTTGGTCAGGTCGAAGGGATTGAAGCGGTAGGTCTTCGCCTCCTCGTAGGGCATCACCTGCACCGACAGCTTCCACCTCGGGTGCTCGCCGCGCGCGATGGCGTCGAACAGGTCGCGGCGATGGAAGTCGGCGTCGGTGCCGGACATCGCCGATGCCTCCTCGTTGGAGAAGAAGGCCATGCCCTGGCGGGTGTGGAAGTGGTACTTCACCCAGAACTTCTCGCCCGAGGCGTTGATCCACATGAAGGTATGCGAGCCATAGCCGTTCATGTGGCGCCAGGTGCGCGGCAGCCCGCGCACCCCCATCAGATAGGTCACCTGGTGCGCGCTTTCCGGATTGTTCGTCCAGAAGTCCCACTGCATGTGGTTGTCGCGCAGGCCCGAGTCCGGCAGGCGCTTCTGGCTGCGGATGAAGTGCGGGAACTTCATCGGATCGCGCACGAAGAAGACCGGCGTGTTGTTGCCGACGAGATCGTAGTTGCCCTCGTCGGTGTAGAACTTGATCGAGAAGCCGCGCACGTCGCGCCAGGTGTCCGGGCTGCCCATCTCGCCGGCGACGGTGGAAAAGCGCAGCAGCAGGTCGGTCTTCGTGCCGGGCTGGAACAGCGCCGCCTTCGTGTACTTCGACACGTCTTCGGTGGTTTCGAACACGCCGAACGCGCCGGCGCCCTTCGCATGCGGCTGGCGCTCGGGCACCTTCTCGCGGTTGAAGTGCGCCATCTGCTCGAGGAAGTGCACGTCGTGGAGCAGGATCGGGCCATCGGCCCCGATGGTCAGCGAATTGCGATCGCTGGGCGCCGGCGCGCCGGTGCTCATCGTCGAGCCGGTCCGGGTCTTGCTCATGGCATCCTCCTTCGGGTACGTCGCGGGATCGATCGCCGCGCGGCTCGCGCCGCCGGAGTGGCAACCGGGCATCCCGACACGGCGGATTGTAGACCCGGCCTGTCTGGAAGGCGTGGCGTGGTGGGAAGGGTGGTTCAGCTCGCGACAGCCAGTCGCGGCAACGATTAGCGGGCCGGCTGGTGGCCGCAACGGGCAATCCCTGCACCCGGGGCGTAGAACTTTCTGCACGGTTTCCCATCGCTCCCGCGCCCTGCCCGCGGCGGCGCGAGTCATGCATGGCACGCCGAACGAATCCAAGTTCACCGGCCCTCGTGGACCGCGGAGGCAGCATGAAAGCCCTGACCTGGCATGGCGCGCACGACGTGCGCGTGGAGACCGTCCCCGACCCGCGCCTGGAAGCGGACGACGACCTGCTGCTGCGGGTCACCGCCACCGCCATCTGCGGCTCGGACCTGCACATCTACCGCGGCAAGATCCCGGACATGGAAGCGGGCGACATCCTCGGCCACGAATTCATGGGCGTGGTCGAGGAAGTTGGACCGGCCGTGACGCGGGTGCGCCGCGGCGATCGCGTGGTGGTGCCCTTCACCATCTCCTGCGGCGAGTGCTTCTTCTGCGAGCGCGACCTCTATGCCGCTTGCGAGCGCACCAACCCCGGCCGCGGCGCCATTATCGAGAAGAAGGACGCGCGGCCCGGCGCCGGCATGTTCGGCTACAGCCATCTGTATGGCGGCTATGCCGGCGGGCAGGCCGAATACGTGCGGGTGCCGCGGGCGAACGTCGGCCCGCTGGTGGTCCCTCCCGGCGTGCCCGACGAGCGCGTGCTGTTCCTTTCCGACATCCTGCCGACCGGCTACCAGGCCGCGCAGAATGCCGGCGTCGGCAAGGGTTCCACGGTCGCGATCTACGGCGCCGGACCGGTCGGCATGATGAGCGCCGCGTGCGCGCGCCTGCTCGGCGCCGAGCACATCTTCATGGTCGATCCAAACCCGTACCGGCTGCGTTTCGCCGCCGAGGCCTGGGGCGTGGAGCCGATCGACCTCAATGAATGCGACGACCCGGCCGAATTCATCATCGGTCGCACCGGCTTCCGCGGCGTGGACGCGACCATCGACGCGATCGGCTTCGAGGCCAAGGGCAGCGCGGTGGACACGATGGCGACGACGCTCAAGATGGAGAGCTCGAGCGGTTTCGTGCTGCGCCAGGCGATCGCCGCAACGCGCCGTGGCGGCATCGTGAGTCTGGCCGGCGTCTATGCCGGCTTCGTGCAGATGTTCCTGGTCGGCGACGCCTTCGACAAGGGCATCGGCTTCCGCATGGGCCAGACCCACGTGCAGCATTTCATGCCGATGCTGCTGGAACGCGTCCTCGACGGCAGCCTGCGCCCGGAGGTCATCATCAGCCACCGCATGGCGCTGGCCGACGCCGCGCGCGGCTACGAGATCTTCGAGGAGAAGCGCGAGGACTGCCGCAAGGTGGTGCTGGCGCCGGGGAGCGCTTGAGGAAGACGGCGACGCCGGCGCGTGCGGGTACGAAAACGGGCGCCGCAGCGCCCGTTTTCGTCACGTCGATAGCAGCCGAATGATGCTCAGCCGCCCTTCTTCCACTGCCCCAGCGCGGCGAGGCCGTTCTGCTTGGCGCGCAGGTGCACCATCGCCTGCGCCTCGCCGTAGTTGGCCTGCATGTCCTTGCCCCACAGCTTGAGCGCGGCGGACTGCATGGCGCGGCCGTAGGAGAACGACAGCGGCCAGGGGTGCGGGCCCATCTGGTTCATGGCGTTGAGGTGGGCGGTGGCGTCCTCGTCGGACTGGCCGCCGGAGAGAAACACGATGCCGGGCAGCGAGGCCGGCACGGCGGACCTGAGGCAGCGGATGGTCGCCTCGGCGACCTCGTCCACGTCGGCCTGGTCCGGGCAATCCTTGCCGGAGACGACCATGTTGCACTTCAGGATGGTGCCTTCCAGCATCACGTTCTGCTCGTAGAGCGCGCCGAACAGGGAACGCAGGGTCGCCTCGGTGACCTCGTAGCAGACGTCGAGGTCATGGTCGCCGTCCATCAGCACCTCGGGCTCGACCATCGGCACCAGCCCCGCTTCCTGGCAGAGCGCGGCGTAGCGCGCCAGCGCGTGCGCGTTGGCTTCGATGCAGGTGCCGCTCGGGGTGTCCTCGCCGATGGTGATGACGGCACGCCACTTGGCGAACTTCGCGCCAAGTTTGACGTACCCGGCGAGGCGCTCGCGCAGGCCGTCGAGGCCCTCGGTGACCAGTTCGCCCGGGAAGCCGGCCAGCGGCTTGGCGCCCATGTCGACCTTGATGCCGGGGATGACGCCGGCGTCGGTGAGGATCTTGGTGAACGGCACGCCGGCCTTGGTGGCTTGGCGGATGGTCTCGTCGTAGAGGATGGCGCCGGAAATGTGCTCGCCGAGGTTTGGCGTGGTGATCAGCATCTCGCGGTAGGCGCGGCGGTTCTCCTCCGTGTTCGGCACGTTGACCGAATCGAAGCGCTTCTTGATCGTGCCGGTGGATTCGTCGATCGCGATGATGCCCTTGCCGGGCGCCACCATCGCCTGCGCGACGCTTTCGAGTTCTTCGATGCTCATGACAGCTCCGTAAAAGACCAGCAGGCCCCGTCGGCAGCAGCGCCGGCGCGGCGGGAAATCGGGAACCCACAATTATAGGCCAGTTCGGCCCGTGCTGCCCCGGCGGCGGGCGCCGCCCGGAACGCCGGCTTCAATGGTCCTTCCACGTGAGGTCGGTCATGTAGCAGCGCTGCATGACGGCGCTTGCGGCCGCCTTGTCGGCGGGCAGGTTGAAGGGGAAGATCAGCCAGCTGAACACCCGCATGCGCCCCGCGTTGAACGCGGTCGGGATGAAATGGAGGTTCGAGGCCACGCTCGTCGCGACGCGGCCAAGATCGCCTTCCGGTTCCACGCGCTGCACCTTGATGGTGCTGGTGCGGCCGTCCGGCTCGATCACGAACGACACCGTGGCGCAGCCGGGCGCATCGACATTGCGGCCGAGGTTGGGCACGTCGGCGTGCAGCGAGGTGTTGGCCATCGCCCACCAGGCATCGAGCTTCTCCGAAGGCACCACGCGGGGCGCGGTCTCGGTGTTCTGCGCCAGCAGCGAGGCGGAACAGCACGCCAGCAGGACGGCGGCGAGGGGACGGAGCAGGTTGGGTATCGTCATGACGGCAGGTCCGTGAGTCCGGGCCATCTTACGCGCTTCCGTGCGGGCGAAGCGCCTTCCCGGGAGGGCCGGGCTCCTGCCCGGCCGCTTTCTGCGCTGGCGTGTGGCGAGGAAAAGGGGCGCCAAGCAGGAGCTCGGCATTCCCGGGACGCGAGCCGTCCGACTTGGTGCAGCGCAGGGCTTGAGAGGCTCGGTCGCGATCGAGGTCGCTCTCTCATCAAACATGACGCAACGTGTCGAATTTCCGCGCTGATGCAGGAGCCCGTCCTGTGGGCGACCAATGCCGCACGGCCACGCGACTGCGCCGGTCGCGCACAGGGTGCGCTCCTGCAGGGGGCCTTGAGCCTGCGCGAAAGCGGCGGGATATCTCCCTGCAGCGGGCCGGAGCGGATCAGGACTCCGCGTCGAGGGCCGCGGCGCCGCGGCTTCGCGCGCCGCGGCGGCGATCTGGTTTGGGGGAGAGTTCCGCGAGCCCCTCGGCGATGCCGCCCGGGCCGACACGGAGCAGCTTCAGGGTGTTGGTGCCACCGAGGCGACCGGTGTGGTCGCCGGTGGTGGTGATGACGCGGTCGTCCACGGCCAGGTCACCGCGATTGAACAGGTGCAGGATGCCCAGGCGCACCGCTTCGGTCGGGCCGGCTGCCTTGGCGTCGAACTCGACCGGATGCACGTCGCGGTAGAGCAGCATGCGCCGGCGTGCGCCGGCGTTGCGGGACAAGGCGTAGATGGGAACGGTGGAGCGGTAGCGCGACAGCCACTGCGCGGTGGCGCCGCTCTCGGTCAGCGCGACGAGGGCACGTACCTGCATCTGCGCTGCGAGGAACATCGCCGCCAGCGCGATGGCCTGGTCGGTGCGGGCGAGGCGATGCGCGCCGACGCTGAGATCCTCGGCCGGCTCGAACTGCCGCTCGGCGCCGAGGCAGACGCGGCGCATCGCGGCGACCGCCTTTTCCGGATGGCGCCCGGTCGCCGTCTCCGCCGACAGCATGACCGCGTCGGTGCCGTCGATCACCGCGTTGGCGACGTCGAGCACTTCGGCGCGGGTCGGGATCGGCGATTCCACCATCGACTGCATCATCTGCGTGGCGGTGATGACGACCCTGCTTTGCGCCAGCGCCTCGCGGATGATCTTCTTCTGCAGGCCCGGAAGCTCCGCATCGCCGATTTCCACGCCAAGGTCGCCGCGCGCCACCATCACCGCGTCCGAGGCCTCGATGATGGACTCGAGGTTCTCGATCGCCTCGGCGCGCTCGATCTTCGCCACCAGCGCCGCCGCGCCGCCCGCTTCGGCGAGGAGTGCGCGCGCCTGTTCCACGTCGTCCGCGGTCTTGACGAAGGAAATGGCCAGGAAGTCGGCCTCGAGCTCGGCGGCGAGGCGGATGTCGGCGCGATCCTTGTCCGAGAGCGCGGCGACCGTCAGTCCGCCGCCGAGCCGGTTGAGGCCCTTGCGATCGGAAAGCCGCCCGCCCACGAGCACCACGCAGCGGATGCGCCGATCGGCGACCTGCACCACTTCCAGGGAGATCAGGCCGTCGTCGAGGAGCAGCACGTCGGCCGGCTTCACATCGTGCCAGAGGTCGGCGTAGCTGACGCCGACCTGGCCGGCGTTGCCCATGGGCGCGTCGGGATGACAATCGAGCGTGAAGGGCTGGCCATGTTCGAGCTCCACCGCCCCGTCGGCGAAGCGCTCGACGCGGATCTTCGGGCCCTGCAGGTCCAGCAGCACGCCGACCTCGCGCCCGCTCTCGGCGGCGGTCGCACGCACCGCGGCGGCGCGCCGGCGATGCTCGTCGGCGTGGCCGTGGGAGAGGTTCAGCCGCACCACGTCCACGCCTTCGGCCAGCAACTGGCGCAGGGTGGCGTCGCCGTCGGTGGCGGGGCCGAGGGTGGCGATGATGCGGGTGCGGCGAAGCTGGCTCACGCGAAGGCCCGGGACAAGAAGAGAGCCCTGATCATAGCCGCGCCGGCATGAAGGCCGTGTTGCCGCACCGGCTCAGGCGGCGCGCGCCCGCAGCGCCGCGACCGCCGGCAGCTCCTTGCCCTCGATGAATTCGAGGAAGGCGCCGCCGCCGGTCGAGATGTAGGAAATGTCTCCGCCGACGCCGTATTTCTCGATCGCGGCGAGGGTGTCGCCGCCGCCGGCGATGGAGAAGGCCTGCGACCCAGCGATGGCGCGGGCCAGCGTTTCCGTGCCGTGGCCGAAGGCGTCGAATTCGAACACGCCGACCGGGCCGTTCCACACCACCGTGCCGGCCGCGCCGATCAGCGCGGCGTAGCGGGAGGCGGTGTCGGGGCCGATGTCGAGGATCAGGTCATCGGCGGCCACCGCATCGACCGGCTTCACCGTGGCCGGCGCATCGGCGGCGAACGCCGGTGCGACGACCACGTCGGCCGGGATCGGCACCTCGGCGCCGCGCGCCTTGGCCTCGGCCATGATGCGCCGCGCAGTGTCGATGAGATCCGGCTCGTGCAGCGACTTGCCGATCGCGAAGCCCGCCGCCGCGAGGAAGGTGTTGGCGATGCCGCCGCCGACGATCAACTGGTCGACCTTGCCGAGCAGGGATTCGAGCAGGGTGAGCTTGGTGGAGACCTTGGAGCCGGCGACGATGGCGAGCAGCGGCCGCGCCGGGTGCTCCAGCGCACGTCCCAGTGCATCCAGCTCGGCCATCAGCAGCGGCCCACCGGCGGCGATCCTGGCGTGGCGGATCGCGCCGTGGGTCGAGGCCTGTGCGCGGTGCGCGGTGCCGAAGGCGTCCATCACGTAGACGTCGCAGAGGGCGGCGTACTTCCGCGCAAGGGCGTCCTCGTCCTTCTTCTCGCCGACGTTCATGCGGCAGTTCTCGAGCAGCACCAGCCCGCCGGGCGTGACGTCCACGCCATCGATCCAGTCCCGCACCAGCGGCACCTCGCGGCCGAGCAGTTCGCCGAGCCGCACGGCCACCGGCGCGAGCGAATCGGCCTCGTTCCATTCGCCCTCCGTGGGGCGGCCGAGATGCGACATCACCATCACCGCGGCGCCCCGGTCGAGGGCCAGGCGGAGTGTCGGCAGCGCCGCCACGATGCGCGCCTCGGAGGTCACGCGGCCATCCTCCACCGGCACGTTGAGGTCTTCGCGGATCAGGACGCGCCGACCGGCGAGATCCAGGTCGCTCATGCGGATGATGGTCATTGCGCGTGCTCCGGGTGCAAACCCGGCATTACAGCCGCTGCGCGACGCCGAAGCAATCCGCTAGCCGCGCCGGGCCCAGGCCAGCCAGCCGAGCGTGACGCCCGCCGCCGCGCCAAGGAACTCCATCACCACGCGCAGGCCGAGCGCATCCGGGTCGTGGATCTGCGCCAGCCGCTGCTGGATCGCGAAGGGCGATTCCAGGCGGACGATGCTGAGCGAGAAGAGCGCCCAGGCATCCACGCCCGCGGCCACCACCAGCGCCAGCGCGAAGGACACCCCGATTTCCGTGCCCTGACGCCAGCCGAGGACGCGGCGCAGCGCATGCGCCAGCGAGAACAGCACGAAACCGAAGGCGGCCGCGATCGCGGCGGCCTGCAACGCGCCGGTCATGCCGTAGCCCAACCCGTTCCAGCCCATGCCCCTGCCGCGCCTGCCCCGACCGCGGCGGAGTCTAGCAGCGCCCCGCGCCGAAACTGCCAAAGATTGGCAGCTTGGGCGCAGCCGCTATCCGGCGACGCGCCCGATCCAGCGCGCGCGCCGTTGGCACGGGTATTGCTTTACAAAGCGCGACATTTTCCACGACTCCCCTTCGATGAACCCGCACCCGGAAGCGCACGAACCCGAGCCCGCCCCCTGCAGTCCCCAGTCCGTCACCTGGCGGGACCACTACGCGGGCGTGTTCGCCGTGGCCACCATCGGCGAGCGCCGGGTCGCCGGCATTTCCGGGCCGTGGTCGGGCAAGTTCGCGCTGACCTGGTGGGACCGCCCGCTGCCGCAGCGCCAGCTCGAACTGTTCGATTCGCTCGAGGAGGCGCGCCGGGCGGTGGAAGCCTGGGCCTCTCGCATCCAGCACGGCGCGCCCGTGGCGGTCGCGGTGGCGGCACCCGCCGCACTGCAACCGAAGTCGCCCGCGGCGGCGCCATCGGGGCTGCTCGGGCGGGTGGTGGCGCTGTTCGGCCACCCGCGCGCGCACCGCGCCGGCGACAGCATCGAGCGCCTGCGCCGGAGCTATGTCGAACGCGACGCGGAACTCGCCGAGGTGCATTTCGCCGCCTGCGACGAGGCGGCCGCGCGCTCCTGATCCCCTTTCAGCGGCTGGCCGCTTCCCGGCCGCCGTGCCGGCCGCGCTTGAGGCGCAGCCAGGTGGCCACGGCGAGGCCGTCGGCGAGCTTGCGCTTCTCGATCTCGAACAGGCCGCTGGCGTCGACCAGGTCGCTGAGCTTGCGATAGCCGTAATTGCGCGAGTCGAATTCCGGCGCCTGCTTGGCGATGGTGCTGCCGACCGCGCCGAGGTTGGCCCAGCCCGAGTCGTCCGAGGACGCGTCGACCGCATTGCGCAGCAGCGCCATCAGGCGCCGGTCGCGCTTGAGCTCGGCGCCGCTGCGCGGTGCCTCCGTCTCGTCCACGTCTTCCTTGCTGGCGCGCAGGATCTCCGTGTAGATGAACTTGTCACAGGCCGACACGAAGGGCGCCGGCGTCTTCTTCTCGCCGAAGCCGTAGACCACCAGGCCCGCCTCGCGGATGCGCGCGGCCAGGCGCGTGAAGTCACTGTCGCTGGAAACGATGCAGAAGCCGCCAAGCCTGCCGCTGTAGAGCAGGTCCATGGCGTCGATGATCAACGCCGAATCGGTGGCGTTCTTGCCGGTCGTGTAGCGGAACTGCTGGATCGGCTGGATGGCATGGGTGAGCAGGACGTCCTTCCAGCCCTTGAGCTGCGGCTGGGTCCAGTCGCCGTAGATGCGCTTGACCGTGGCGGCGCCGTATTTGGCGATTTCGGCGAGCAGCCCCTCGATGACCGAGGGCTGCGCGTTGTCGGCGTCGATCAGTACCGCCAGCGGCGTGGATGCGGCCATGCTGTTCTCCTTGCAGGTGCGACCAGCTTAACGCTCCGGGCTTCTTGCTGCAGTGCGGCAACGATTGCCGTATCCTTCGCGGCCCTGCGCGCTTCGCTCCACGAAGGTAGATCCATGGCTTTGGAACACGTCCCCGCCGGCGACCAGGTGCCGCACGGCATCAATGTCGTCATCGAGATTCCCAAGGACGCGGAACCCGTCAAGTACGAGGTGGACAAGGCCAGCGGCGCCATCTTCGTCGACCGCGTGCTGTCGACGCCGATGCGCTATCCCTGCAACTACGGCTACGTGCCGCGCACCCTGGGCGGCGATGGCGACCCGCTGGATGCGCTGGTCATCCTGCCGCTGCCGCTGGTGCCGGGATCGGTGATCCGCTGCCGCCCGGTCGGCATGCTGCGCATGACCGACGAGGCCGGCGCCGACGAAAAGCTGCTGGTGGTGCCGCAGCCGAAGATCTTCGCCGGCTACGCGCACATCACCGACATCAGCCAAGTGTCCGGGCACTGGCTGGAGCGCATCGGCCACTTCTTCGAGCATTACAAGGATCTGGAAAAGGGCAAGTGGGTGCGCATCGACGGCTGGGTCGGCGCCGACGAGGCCGAACGCGAGATCCTCGCCAGCGTGGCCCGCTTCCGCGGCGGGCAGGACAGCGCCGCGGCCTGAGCCGGAGCCGGGTCATGCACGAGGTGCGCTCCTGCGACACCTTGCATGCCGCGCCGTTGCTCGCGCAGGAGCGCACCCTGTGCGCGTCCGCGAGGCCTCGCGGACGCCGCGCGACCAGCCGCGCGCTCAATCCTCCTCGAAGGCCGCGTTGCGCGGCAGTTCCGGGGCGATGCCGGATTCGAGCGCATCGCGCGCGCGCCAGAGGTCCGCGGTGCTGCCGCGGAACGGCTGGGTGAACACCGGCGCGGCCCGGACGCGGTAATTGCCGCTGTAGCCGGCGAGCAGGCCCTCCGGGTGCTCGCGCGCCCAGGCGAGGATCGCCGCTTCGCCGTGCAGCACCGGGATGGGGTGCGTCAGGCGCCCGGCGAATTGATACACGCCGTGGTGCGAGCCGAGGCTGGCCACGGCCTGGCCGCGGTCCTGCGCCGCCCGGATCTTCGCGGCGATCGGCTGCACGTCGTAGCGCGCTTCCGGGCCGTGCCCGACCGCGAACTTCACCAGCAGGACCAGCAGCAGGGTGGCGATGGCGGCGCCGGCCGGATGCGCGCGACGGCGATCGAGAAGCAGCAGCGCCAGGCCGAGCAGCGCGATCACCGCGCCGGCCCAGAGCGCCACGGCGGCGTTGCCATGGAGGTGATGGGGCGCGAGCCAGGGCACGGCCGCGAGCAGCAGCCCGGTCACGAGCAGCAGCAGCGCGAACGGCATGCTGCGCACCGCCAACGCGCCACGTGTCATGCCGACGGCCAGGAGCAGCGCGACCGCCGGGAACAATGGCAGGAGATAGTGCGCCTGCTTGCCGGACATCAGCGAGAACACGATGAAGGTCGGCACGAACCAGCCGAGGGCGAGACGCACGGCCGGCTCGCTGCCGAGCAGGCGCAGGCGCGCCCACGTGCCCTTGAGGGCGAGCGGCCAGGGCAGCAGCAGCGGCAGCAGCACGACCAGGTACCACCAGGCCGGTCGGGCATGCGCGCCTGTCCCCGCGGTGCCTTCGATGCGGTCGAAGGTCTGGCGCAGGAAGATTGCATGGGCATAGTCGGCGCCGCCGTGCCAGGCGGCCGGAAGCGCCCAGGCGAGGATGATGGCCGCACCGATCAGCATCGCCAGCAGGAAGGCGCCGAAGAAGCGCCCGCGCCGGCCGGCGAGGCGGCTCGGATGCCACCAGGGTGCGGTCAGGGCGACGAAGGCGATGTCGAGCAGCATCACCGGCCCCTTCACCAGCATGCCGACACCGATGGCGAGGCCAGCCACGGCCACGCCGCGGCGCATGCGCCCGTCGGCAAGATCGCAGATGCCGTGCACGCCAAGCAGCACGCAGGTGGCCAGCGGCACGTCGAACATGATCGCGTTGGCGAAGGCGGCGAAGTAGAGCGTGCCGAGCAGGAACCACGCCGCCAGCCGCGCACTTGCCTGCGAGGCGGTCAGGCGCAAGGCGAGGCGGTACATCAGGGCCAGGCTTGCGAGCGAGCAGGCCAGCGTCACCGCCCGTGCCGTCCAGGCATGCACGCCGCTCGCCATCCAGCCGAGGTTGATCAGCCAGAACAGCATCGGCGGCTTCTGCGCGTAGGGCGCACCGTTGAGGTGCGGCACCAGGAAATCGCCGCCCTCGCGCATCTCCCAGGCCACGGCGAGATAACGCGTCTCGTCGATCGGCAGCGGCGGCAGCAGGAACACCACCGGCACGAGGAACAGCAGCGCCGCGGGCCAGGGATGTTCAAGCACGTCCCGCCAGGGTGTCTGGCGGAAGGCGTTCATTGGAAGGGAACTCACGATGCTGCGGTTCGGGGACGGTGCGCGATGGTGGCATGGCGCCCACACGCGGCCAAGCCGGTCAGAGCTTGTGAAAAATTGCACATCCTGCCCAATTTTCCAGTCGCGGGTCCGGAACACGCCCGAACCTGCTCCCGCGAATCAGGCACTTGCGTGCCCGCTTCGGCCATCCGTGGCCGGGCTGGGAGTCTGTTGTTTTCACAAACTCTCAGCCGCGCTTGAGCAGCTCCCGCAGGTCGATGATCGCGGCGTTGGCGCGCGAGATGTAATTGGCCATCACCAGCGAATGGTTGGCGAAGAAGCCGAATGGCGCCCCGTTCAGCACCACCGGGCTGTGCAGCGGGAGCTGCGATTCCTCCAGTTCCCGGATCACCTGCTCGAAGCTGACCGTCGCGTTCTTGCTGCGCAGGATCGGCGCGAAGTCGATACGGATCGCCTCCAGCTGCTGGCGCAGCGCCCAGGTGTAGCCGCGCGCCTCGTAGAAGTTGTCGTCGATCTTCGTCCACGGCGTCTTGACCATGAGCGAGCCGGCCCTGGCGTCCTGCCCCGGCGCCTCGCCCGGCTGGTCGGCATCGGTGTCGATGCGGTCCTGGCCGACGCTGGCGGACAGCCGCTGCGACAGCGAACCCAGCCGCGCCGAGGCCACCTGCAGGAAATCGGCGAGGTTGTCGGCGCGCGCGTAGAACTGCGCGCCGTCGCCGCTGCCGAGCCGCCTGAAGTAGGCATCGACGTAGCCGATGCCCTTGCGGTACTGGCTTTCCGAGCTCGGCAGCATCCAGCGGTCGCTCGGCGAGCTGAACAGCGGATCGGCTTCCTGCAGGTCGCGATCCTCGACCGATTGCGTCTGCGAGCGGCTGAACTCGTTGCGCAGCGCACGCGCGAGGTCGCGGGTGGCGGTCAGCACGCCGAATTCCCAGTTCGGCACGTTGTCCATCAGCACGCCCGGCGGCAGGCGATCGTTACTGAGGTAGCCGCCGCGCTTGTCGAGCAGGGTCTGCGCGCCCGCGGCGAGGGTCGCGGCGGTCACCGAGCCGGTGACGATGCGCGCGTCGAGGCGCTGGGCGCGGGCTTCCGTCGCCTGCTGGACGTCGAAATGCGGCGGCTCGTAATCCCACCACCACATCAGCAGCAGGATCGCCAACACGTAGGCGGCAACGGCCACCAGCACCGCGAGCAGCGGCCAGGCCCGGCGCCGGGCCGCCACGGTGGACGTTTCCATGGGCATCTCCGAAAGGTTCCCACCCTCAACGGGCAGGGGAGAGCTTACTTCCTTGTGCGCGGTCCCACCTCGCGCACCTTCGCCGCCGGCTTCATCATCGATGGCCGGGTCGATTTCGGCTTGGCGGGCTCGCCCTTCTCGCCGAAGTCCTCCATCAGCGTCTTCATGTCCTCGGCGTGCTCCTCCTCGACCGCCAGGATCTCCTCCAGCATGCGCCGGGTGGTGGTGTCGGCATCGCCGATGAAGTTGATGATCTCGCGATAGCTGTCGATGGCGATGCGCTCGGCGACCAGGTTCTCCTCGATCATCGCGGCGAGGTCGTCGGGCACCACGAACTCGGAATGACTGCGGCTGGAGAGACCATCGGGTTCGAAATTGGGCGTGCCATCGAGCTGGGTGATGCGCTCGGCGATCTGGTCGGCGTGCTGCTGCTCCTCGTTGGCGTGCTCCAGGAACTCGGCGGCGACGCTCTTCGCGTTGATGCCGGAAGCGAGGTAGTAGTGCGCCTTGTAGCGCAGCACGCAGACGATCTCGGTCGCCAGCGCCTCGTTGAGGAGCTTCAGCACGGTGTCGCGATCGAGCGTGTAGCTCGGCGTGATCGCGCCCTGCTCCATGTGGCGGCGGGCGCGGTCGCGGATCGTCTGGATGTCGGAAAGGAACGGTTTCGCAGCGGCCATCCTGTCTCTCCCTTGTCTGGTCATGCCGGCAGTCGCAGCATGTGGGCGCGGCCGCCCTGTGGGCCGCAAGCCGGAATTGTCGTGGAGCGCGCTGGCACGCCCGCTGAACGCCAGCCGGCCTTCGGCTACCATCGGGGAACCGTCACTGCAGCCGCGACCATGCTCGTCATCCCCGGCCGTCCGCTCCTCGACAAGAACCGCCTGGTCGGCCGCTGCACGCGGCTGGATCTGCGCGTCGACGCCGCCCGGGTATTGGCGGAGGTCGAATCGATCCCTCCCCAGCACTGGGGCGGCCAGGGCGGGCGCGTGGGCGTGCATCGGCCGGCGCAGGCGGTGTTCCTGCGCGGCTTCGCGCCCGCCGAGGGCGACCGGCCGATCGCGGATCGCGAAGCGCTGGCGTTCGTGCCTAGCCTGCGCAGACTGATCCACGAGGACATCGGCGCGCCGCCGCTGCGTTGCCTGCTGGCGCTGCTCCCGGGCGGCGCGGTGATCGCGCCGCACGTCGACCAGGCCCCCTATTTCGGCCAGACGATCCGCATCCACGTGCCGATCGTGACCCACGAAAAGGTCTGGATGTTCAGCGTCGACCGCAGCTTCCGCATGGCGCCGGGCGAGGTGTGGGCGCTCAACAACTCCAACCTGCACGCGGTGTGGAATGCCGATCCGGAGCGCGCGCGCATCCACATGATCTGCGACTTCCTGCCGAGCCCGCGCCTGCTCGAGCGGCTGGTCGCCGGCGAACGCGATCTCGGCGAGGACCGGCCCGACGTGCGCGAACACCTGTTCGCGGCCTGACACGGACGGGTTGCAGGGCCGCCCCGCGAGCCTGCCATGGTGTCCGGGCGCTCCCAGGTGCGCTCCTGCACGGCGCTGACGTAGGAGCGCACCTGGGCGCGACCATGGCTATGCCGGCAGCGGGGCGCCCGCGAACGCCGCCGCGCGCTCGACCACCCCGGCATGCGGCTCGAGGGCGGCCAGGATCTCGGCCTCGCGGCGCCGCCACTTGTCCGCCGCCGGCGCCGACACGGTGTGGTTGGCCAGCGGCAGCTCGCCGCCGAGCGCGCGATCCCAGCCGAGCCCAAGCGCGCCGGCGATGCGCCGCATCTCGTCCTCGGGAGCGGCCAGGAAGCTGTCGTAGCGGGCGATCACGATGCGTTCCGGGTCAATTGATCCCAGGTCGTCAAGGAGGGTCGCGGTGGTGGTGGCCCACTGCGCGGCGACGACCTCGGCCAGCGGCTTGCCGATGAGTTCGCGCCAGCCCGGCACCAGCAGCAGCGACCACGGCAGGCCGCTCCAGCCCGGCAGATCCGGATAGGTGCGGAAGCCGCCCGATTCCCAGGCTTCCATCATGCTGGCCAGCACCTCGCGTGGGTCGCGCCACAGGTAGACGAAGCGTGCACCCGGAAAGACTTCGCGCAGGAACGGGATGCGCAGCGCATTCTTCGGGGTCTTCTCCAGCATGCGGACCGCTCCGCCGGCGGGTGGGCGACCCTCGCGATCCACCAGCCGCGCGGCATAGCGCTCCCGTAGCGAGGCCGCGACGGCCGGCGTGGCGTCGGCCGCGGCGAGGCGGTTGGAGTCGTAGCCGCGGCCCGGCACGTCCAGGCCCGGGATGCCCTCGACCACGCCATGTCCCTCGCCGCCGATGGTGTGGAGCCCGGGCGCCTGCGCCAGCGTCTCGAACATCAGGGTGGATCCGGAACGCGGCGAGGACACGACGAACACCGGCTGCTCGATCCGTGCCGCCCCACGCGCCGGACGGACGCCCACGCCGCCGCTGCGGCTCGATTCCTCGGTGGGCGCGGGGACATCCGGCAGCGGCGCGGCACGGCCCAGCAGTCCGCTGGCTGCGGCGGCGAGCGATGCCCCGTTGTGCAGCGGCATGTCGCTGCCGAGGCGGTGCATCTCGCGCAGGAACCCGTCCAGCAGCTTGCGGTACATCGGTGCGCCCTCGGCGGCGCTGCCGAAGCGGTACCAGAGCGCCTGCCACTCGCCGACGAAGGCGGTCGCGATGCCGGCAACCGCCTGGATGTTCGGGTGCTTCAGCATTTCCGAGAGCAGGAACTGCACGTGCCCGCGCACTTCCCAGAACGTCATCGGCGTCATCAGGTTGACCGATTCGAACTCGAGCTCGGGGACGTGCGACGGGTCGGGCGCGACCATGCGCGCCTGCCAGCCCTCGCGCGGGGCGAGGTGCGAGCGGCCGCCGCCGGCCAGGCGCCAGAAGCGCGGGCTGCCAATGGTGTCGACGACCAGGTGCACGCGCGGACGGTCGTCGTCGTTGAGCACGCGGTGCAGGCGCCAGGTGTCGAAGATCCAGCACTCGCCGGCGGCCATGTTGACCTCGGCGTCACCGCACTGGAAGCGCACCGTGGGCCGGGTGAGGATCGGCACGTGCACGCGCACGCGCTCGTTCCAGTAATGATTGGTGTCCGCGTGCAGCGACACTTCCGAGCCGCCAGCCAGGCGCATCAGGCGGATCCGGCCCAGCACCGCCTGCAGGCTGCCCAGCACCTGGCGAAGATAAGGGCTCTCCTGCAGTGCCTGCGTGGGCCGCATCGGCCCCTGCAAGGCATCCCCGCGCAAGGGGTCCCCGTCCACGGCGGCCAGCGGCAGCGCGCTGTTGCCCGGAATGCCATCGGGATGCGCGCGCCACATCGACTCGTCGAAGCGGCCGATTTCCGCGGCGAGCGCGTCCGCGTCGAACAGCAACGGCAACTGGATGAAGGGGGCGGGCAGTTTCATGGAGGCATCCGTAGTGGCGGCCAGCGGCGCCGATCGGCGCTGGCGAACCGGGCATGATAGTGCCTCTCTCCCGCACATGGCGGCGCAGGCAGCGACCGCGCCGCCGACGCACCCGCGCGGCGCTCACACCATCCTGCTCCGCAGGATCAGCGTGGATCGATACGGGCGACCTGCTCGCGGCGCAGCGTGTAGGTCGCGGTGCCGCCGGCGCGGCGCACCTCCAGCGTCACCTCGCGGGCGCTGGCGGCCGCCACCACGCCGCGGTGCACGCGCTCGCCGGTGGTCACCAGGGTGACCCGGTGGCCGACAAGGCGCGCGAGATCGGCAAACGGGACTCCTTCAGCGGCCGCGGAGGGCACCGCGCCGGACCCGTCCGCGGCGTGTGGCGGCGGTGGTTCGGGGGCGACGACTTCGACCATCACCGGCGACTCCGCGGCCGGCCTGTCCTGCAAGCCGCGGGTCACCGCGGCACCCGCCGGCGCGGTCGGAGCGCCCGCGAGTTCCGCCTGCATCTGGGCGGCGACCCGTTCCTCGTCGCCGGAAGCGGCTTGCCCGGCCTCGGCGGCCAGGCAGAAGAGAGCGGCCAGCAGGCCGCCGGCGAGGCGATCGATGCGCAATGGAAGCACCCCCGTGTGCCGGCGCGGCCGGCGTGCGCAGGGATGGGAGCACAAACCGGCGGTGATTTCCGCCGTCCAGGTCACGCGCGCCGGGCGCGGCCGCGCGAAGCGCCGGCCGGCTGCGCCTTCGCCATCAGCGCTTCGATCGCGTCGGGATCCTTCGGCACGCCGGATGAGATCACCTCCGGCTCACCGCGCGTCACCACCACGTCATCCTCGATGCGGATGCCGATGCCGCGGTACTCGGCCGGCACGTCCTCGAGGTCGGGCGCGACGTAGAGGCCCGGCTCGACGGTGACCACCATGCCCGGTTCGAGCTGGCGGAACTCGCCGTCGATGCGGTAATCGCCGACATCGTGCACGTCAAGGCCCAGCCAGTGCCCGGTCTTGTGCATGTAGAACTTCCGGTAGCGGTGGTTGCGCAGGTTGGTGGCGACGCTGCCGCGCAGCAGGCCGAGTCGCACCAGCCCGCGCGTCAGCACGCCCACCGCGGCCTGGTGGAAGGCGTCGAAGGAGCGCCCGGGGCGCACCTCGTCGATGGCGGCGAGCTGCGATTCCAGCACCAGTTCGTAGAGCGCGCGCTGCGCCGGCGTAAAGCGGCCATTGACCGGCCAGGTGCGCGTGATGTCGGAGGCATAGCACTGGAACTCGGCGCCGGCATCGACCAGCAGCAGGTCGCCGTCCGCCAACGTGCCATCGTTGGCGCGGTAATGCAGCACGCAGGCGTTGGCGCCACTGCCGACGATCGGCTCGTAACTCGGCACCGCACCGTGGCGTCGCAAGGTGTGCAGAAGCTCGGCCTCGATCTCGTGTTCGTTCATCCCGGCGCGCGTGGCGCCCATGGCCCGCAGGTGCGCCTCCGCGGCGATCTTCGCGGCCCTGCGCATCAGGCGCAGTTCGCCGCGCGACTTGTAGAGGCGCAGGTCGTGCAGGAGGTGCGACAGCGCCACGAACTCGTGCGGCGGCGTCGCGCCCTGCCGAACCAGCGCGCGCACGCGGTTGACCCAGCCGATCAGCTTGAGGTCGAACTCGGTATCGCGCCCGAAGTGGTAGTAGACGCGCCGGCGTCCTTCGATCAGGCCGGGCAGGATGTCGTCGATGTCGTCGATCGGGAACGCATCGTCGATGGCGAGCGCCCCGACGGCGGCGTCGGTGCCGAGGCGCGGCCCGTCCCAGCGCTCGCGCTCCGGATCGCGTTCGCGGCAGAACAGGATCACCTGGCCGGCGGCCCGCCCGGGCACCAGCGCGAGCACGGCGCCGGGCTCGCCGAAGCCGGTCAGGTAATGGAAGTCGCTGTCCTGCCGATACGGGTAATGCGCGTCGTTGTTGCGCACCCGCTCGGGCGCGGCGGCGACGATCACGATTGCGCCGCTGCCCGCCATGCGCATCAACTGGCGCCGGCGGCGCACGAATTCCGGGGTTTCGATCATCTCCGGCCTGCGCTTCAATGGACCGAATGACTGCCGCGCGCGCCGCCGCTCACTTCGCGGTGCAGCAGCGCCGCGGCGGTGCGGACGAAGTCGAGCACGTCGCCGAAGGCCTGTTCGTCCTCCCGCTCCGTGGCGTCGAAGCGCGTCGCGGCGATCATGCCGAAGTCGGCCAGGATCGAGCTGACGTCTTCGGAGAGCGCGGACCCGGTCAGCGCGCCGGCCAGCCCGCAGCCGCCAAGGAAGCCGCGGCACCACTCGGCAAGCGCAGTCGCGCGCTGCGCCAGCGGCGCGTCATCCGCCGGCAGCAGGGGCGCGACGTCGGCGCAGGGTCCGTCGAACTGTGCCCGGCAATCGCTGTAGAGGCGCTGCAGCACCGGCGCGCCGGCAAGCGCATCGGGCGCCAGGTCCAGTTGCAGCGCCTGCGGCCAGTCGGCCACGCCGGCGCTGCCGCCGGCGCAGAGGTATCCGCTGAGGGAACCGTGCAGGTCGCTGGCATCGATGCCGAGCCGCAGGTTCGAGAGCGAACGGACGACTTCGGCGTGGCTGGGCGGCGGTGGAAGCATCGGGACCGGGCGCGGCGGGTTCGCGGCCAGTCTAGCAGCACCGCCGCGGCCCGGCCGCGCATGGCGGGACCCGGTGCATTTGCCTACACTGGACGGCATTCGAAGCACTTGGCCGCGGGGAGCGGCGTCGCCCTTCATGGCGGGAATGGGGCCAATCCGGAGTCGATGGCTGGGCCTGCTCCTCGGTGGCCTGGCCTGGGCGGCGTGCGCGCAGGCGCAGGCGCCCGCGCGTGATGGGGAGCCGCCGATCATCGTCGTCGCGCCGCTCCAGGAGCGCACCACGCCGCCCCCGGCCGGGCCTGAGGGGCTGCAGCGGCACATCACTGATGCCGATTGGACGCCGCCGGTGCCGCACTTCGCGCACGTTCCGCTGGTTCTGATGCCATGGCGGGCCGGCTGGCCGACGCGGATCGCGTGGCTCGGCGTGGGCGCGGCCCTGCTGCTCCTCGCCTGGCGCGGGCAGCGCCGGCGGCATAGCGCGCGGCGTGTCCACCACCGGGAAATCGAGCGCCGGGAGGACCGGCTGCGCCTGGCCCTGTGGGGTTCGGGCGACGATTTCTGGGATTGGAACCTGGCCCGCGACGAGATCGTCATCACCGCCGCCAGCGACCTCGCCCGGCAGGCCGCATGGCAATCGGGCGCGATGAACGAGCAGGCCTTCCTGGAGCGGCTGCATCCCGATGACCGCGGTCCCCTGCGCGAACGCCTGCAGGAACACCTGGACGGTGTCGCCCCCAAGTTCGAACTGGAGTGCCGGCTCAAGGGCCAGCGCACCGAATGGGCCTGGCTGCTGGTGCGCGGCAAGGTGGTCGAGCGCGACGCCGATGGGCGCCCGCTGCGCGTCTGCGGAACGGCCCGCAACGTGAGCGCGGCGCGCGCCGCCGAGCAGGAGCGCCGCATCGCCCACGGCGTGCTCGACAGCATGGCCGAGGCGGTGGCGGTCACCGATCCTTCCTTCCGCTTCCTCACCGTCAATCCCGCCTTCACGCGCATGACCGGCTGGCGCCAGGACGAGATCGCCGGGCATCCGATCGGCCTGATGGAGGGCAAGCGGCAGCCGGGCGGCCAGTTCGAAGCCATGCACCACGCGCTCCAGCGCAGCGGCTACTGGCGCGGCGAGCTGTGGCTCAAGCGCAAGGACGGCGTGGAGTTCCTGAGCTGGTCGAAGATCACCGACGTGCGCGATGCGGCGGGTGTGCGCAGCCAGTTCGTGGCCGTCATCTCCGACATCACCGACCGCAAGCGCGCCGAGCAGGAACTGCGCTACCTCGCCAACTACGACCCGCTCACCGGCCTCGCCAACCGCAGCCTGCTGAGCGACCACATCGCCCGTGCGATCGCCCGCGCGGCGCGCCGATCGCGGCGGGTGGCGGTGCTGTTCCTCGATCTCGACCGCTTCAAGCACATCAACGATTCGATGGGCCACGCCACCGGCGACCGGGTGCTGCGCGCGGCCGGGCAGCGCCTGCGCCAGCTCGTGCGCCAGCAGGATTCGGTGGCGCGCCTGGGCGGCGACGAGTTCACGGTGGTGCTGGACGACATGGCCGATGCCGCCCAGGCCGAGCGCACGGCGCGCAAGATCATCGTCGCGTTCGAACAGCCACTGCGCCTGGACAATGGCCAGGAGGTGTTCATCTCGCCGTCGATCGGCATCAGCCTGTACCCGGACCACGGCCAGACCCCCTCCGAACTGCTGAAATTCGCGGACACCGCGATGTACCAGGCCAAGGAGCTCGGGCGGCGCACCTGGCTGGTGTACACCGCGGCCATGGACGCCGCTGCTCGCCTGCGCGCCACTACCGTGGCCGCCCTGCGCAAGGCGCTCGAGCGCGGCGAGCTCTCCCTCGCCTACCAGCCACGGATGTCGCTGCTGGACGACCGCATCACCGGCGTCGAGGCGCTGCTGCGCTGGCGCAGCGCCGAGTTCGGGGATGTCGCGCCGGGCGTCTTCATCCCGATCGCCGAGGAATCGGGCCTCATCATCGAGATCGGCAACTGGGTCGTGGAGCAGGCCTGCGAGCAGCTCGCCGCGTGGCGTGCGGCGGGGCTGCGCGAGCTCTCGATGTCGATCAACATCTCGGTGGCGCAGCTCCTGCGCGGCAACCTGATCCGCCACCTGTGCGAGGTGCTGGCCCGCCACGACGTGCCGCCGAACCGCGTCGAGCTCGAGCTCACCGAGAGCATGGTGATGGCCAACGCGGAGCGCTCGATCACCACCCTGCGCCAGCTCAAGGCGGTCGGCGTCAGCCTCGCCATCGACGACTTCGGCACCGGCTACTCATCGCTCAGCTACCTCAAGCGCCTGCCCATCGACACCCTCAAGATCGACAAGGAATTCGTCGGCGACATCACCAACGATCCGGACGACGAGGCGATCACCGCGACGGTGATCATGATGGCGCATTCGCTGGGCCTCAACGTCATCGCCGAGGGCGTCGAACGGGCCGAGCAGCTCGAGTACCTGCGCGAGCAGGACTGCGACGAGATCCAGGGCCACTGGCTGTCCTATCCGCTGCCTGCGGAGCGCTGCCTCGCGTTCCTGCGCGAACGCATGACCGGCCACCACGACGCGGTGCTCGATCCGCAGTCCGGGTAGGCCCGCTGCCGCTCTGCGCACGCGCGCCCGATGCTATATTCGGATCATGAGCACCACGCCCGAAGACGCCCTTGCCGCCATCAGCGCGCGCGTCGAGCGCCTGCTGGAGATGTGCCGTACGCTGCAGGAGGAGAACCGCAGCCTGCGCCACAGCCAGGAGCAGCTCGCCGGCGAGCGTGCGCAGCTCCTGGCGCGCAACGAGCAGGCGCGCACGCGCGTGGAAGCCATGATCGAGCGGCTGAAGTCCCTGGAGCAGAACACCCCATGAGCGCCCCCGTCCTGGAGCGGCCATGAACACCCCGGCCGAAGCGGTTGCGGTCAGGATCCTCGACCGCGAGTTCCTGATCGCCTGCACGCCCGATGACCGTGCCGGCCTGGTCGCCGCCGCACAGCACCTCGACGCGCGCCTGCGCGAGATGCGCCCGGCCATGCGCACCGCGACGCTGGAGCGGCTCGCCATGCTGGCGGCGCTCAACACCAGCCATGAACTCCTCGCCGAGCGCGCGCGCAACGCCCGCCTCGTTGAGCAGATCAAGGCCCTGGACGCAAGGCTTGAACACGCCTTCGCGGCCTCCATACAATAGCCGTGTCCTCTGCTGTGCCCGGCAGCGCATTCTTACATAGTGCCTTGTTCCTATAGACGACCCGGGTCGGCAACGCGGCAACCATCGTGCAAGTCCGCCTTCGAGCGGAAAGCCTGGGTTCCCGCACACTGCCCGCCCACCTGATCCCCCTGGATCAAGGTCGTTCGATGTGCACCGGCATGGCGGAGGGCATCTTTGCTTGTGCGTCGGGTCTGCTTGTGCGTCGTCCGTGAACGCTGCTTCGGGTGGGGCGGTTCGATCCGATGGGTAATTGCCTTCGGATGATCCAGAAGCGGCCATCCATGGCCGCACTTTCGATCCACCCCCCACTCGCCTGGCATGTGGTAGGAGCGCACTCGTGCGCGACCCGGCACCGCGACATCCTCCAGACACACGCGTAGGAGCGCACCCTGTGCGCGACCTGATTCCGCGTGATCTGATCCCCGCCACTCCACACGTGTAGAAGCGCACTGTGTGCGCTCGGCGAGACCCCACCCACGCGCCGGAGCGGCGGCAATGCCTGCCCGCCAATGATCGCCGCATCCCGCCCACGAACATGGCGCGAACGGACGGCTCGTGCGAAGCTCGCAGGATGACACAGCATTTCGACCCATTGCCGGGGGCCCGTTCGCGCGCGGCGTTGCGCAAGGCCTTGCGCGAGCGGCGCCTGGCGGTGCCGGCGGCGGCCCGTGTTGCGGCGGCGGAAGCGCTGGTGGCGCAGGTCGAACAGATCCCGGAATTCCTCACCGATCGGCGCATCGCCGGCTACTGGGCGGTGCAGGGGGAACTTCCGCTGGCGGGCCTCATGGCCGGCCTCCATGCCCGCGGCCAGGAATGGTACCTGCCCGTGCTCGGCGATGACGGCCTGCTGCGCTTCGCGCGCTGGCAGCATGGCGTGGCCATCGAGCCCAATCGTTTCGGCATCCCGGAGCCGCGCGTGCCGGGGGCCGAACTCATCGCGCCCGAGGGCCTCGATGTCGTGCTGATGCCGCTGGTGGGCTTCGATCGCCTGGGGCATCGATTGGGCTTTGGCGGCGGCTGGTACGATCGCAGCTTCGCGTTCCTGCGCGAGCGCACCGGCGCCGGCAAGCCGCTGCTGGTCGGGGTCGGCTTCGCGCTGCAGGAAATCGATGCCCTCGAGGCGCAGGCCTGGGACGTGCACCTGGACTGCATCGCCACCGAACGCGAACTCATCGACCTCACGCCGCCCGTTGATTGACGCCCTCCGACGACGCCGCCCATGCGCTACTGGCTGATGAAATCCGAACCCGACGCCTTCTCGATCGACGATCTGGAGCGCGTCGGCACCGAGCCCTGGAACGGCGTGCGCAACTACCAGGCGCGCAACTTCATGCGCGACGGCATGCAGCCGGGCGACGGCGTCTTGTTCTACCACTCCAACTGCAAGGAGCCGGGCGTGGTCGGCCTCGCCGAGGTGGCGAGCGAAGCCTACCCCGATTCCACCCAGTTCGATCCGCAGAGCGATTATTTCGATCCGAAGGCGAGACCCGAGCAGCCACGCTGGATGCTGGTCGACGTGCGCTTCGGCCGCAAGCTGGCGCGCACCATCACGCTCGCCGAGCTTCGCGAGGAACCCAAGCTAGAAGGCTTCCTGCTGCTGCAGCGCGGCAGCCGGCTGTCGGTGCTGCCGGTGACCCGCGCGCAGTGGAAGGCGATCCTCGCCCTCGAGCATCGGCGCTGACGCGCCCGTTCCCAGCCGCGCCGACGCCGCGTACCATGCGCGGATTGCAGCCAGCCCGCCGGGAACCATGAACCAGGATGAGCAAAAGCGCCTTGCCGGCCGCGCCGCCATGCGCTATGTCGAAGACGGCATGGTGGTAGGCGTCGGCACCGGCTCGACGGTCGCGCATTTCATCGACGCGCTGGCCGAGCGGCGGCACGACATCGAGGGGGCGGTATCCAGTTCCGATCACTCCACCCGCCTGCTCAAGCAGCACGGCATCCCGGTACTGGACCTCAACGCCACCGGCGAGTTGCATCTCTACGTGGATGGCGCGGACGAATGCGACGACGCCAAGTGCCTGATCAAGGGCGGCGGCGCGGCGCTCACGCGCGAGAAGATCATTGCGGCGGCCTCGCGCCGCTTCGTGTGCATCATCGACCCGGGCAAGCGCGTGCGCGTGCTCGGCCGCTTCCCGCTGCCGGTCGAGGTGATCCCGATGGCGCGCAGCTACGTGGCGCGCGAACTGGTCAAGCACGGCGGCCAGCCGGTCTGGCGGGACGGCGTGGTCACCGACAACGGCAACTGGATCCTCGACGTGCACAACCTCCACATCGCCGATCCCGAAGGCTTGGAACGCGAGCTCAACCAGATCGCCGGGGTGGTGACGGTGGGCCTGTTCGCGCAGCGCCGCGCGGACATCGTGCTGGTCGGCGCGGAACCCATGCCCTGAGGCGGCGGCCGGCATCGCCGGCGCGATCCGCTCCAGAAACAAGAAGCCCGCCAATCGGCGGGCTTCCTGTTGTGCTGCATCCGTCATGCGACGGAAATCGTGGCAGCCCCGGATGGATTCGAACCACCGAATGCCTGAGTCAGAGTCAGGTGCCTTACCGCTTGGCGACGGGGCTGTGGAACCTAGTTTAGCGCTTGGAGTACTGCGTCGCACGGCGGGCCTTGTGCAGGCCGACCTTCTTGCGCTCGACCGCGCGGGCGTCGCGGGTCATGAACCCGGCCTGGCGCAGCGGCGACTTCAGGGTTTCGTCGTATTCGGTCAGCGCACGGGCGATGCCGAGGCGGATGGCGCCGGCCTG
This sequence comes from Lysobacterales bacterium, assembly GCA_017305135.1. Classification (GTDB taxonomy): domain Bacteria; phylum Pseudomonadota; class Gammaproteobacteria; order Xanthomonadales; family Rhodanobacteraceae; genus Dokdonella_A. Next base: position 340,881 of record JAFKNA010000005.1, read on the forward strand.
GCCGGTCATGCCGCCGCCCTCGACGGTGACGAGGACGTCGAACTTGTCCTGGCTCTGCGTCAGCTCCAGCGGCTGGCGCACGATCATGCGCGAGGTCTCGCGGCCGAAGAAATCGTCGAGCGACTTGCCGTTGACCGTGATCGCGCCGCTGCCCTTGCGCAGGAACACGCGCGCGGTGGAAGTCTTGCGGCGGCCGGTGCCGTAATTCTGCTGGATTGCCATAGTCGGGGTTCGCTGATGTTGTTTGGATGTGGGCGCCCGCACAGCCGCGGGCAGGCCCTTAGATGTCCAGCACCTGCGGCTGCTGCGCCGCGTGCGGATGCTCGGCGCCGGCATAGACCTTGAGCTTGCGGTACATGGCGCGGCCGAGCGGATTCTTCGGCAGCATGCCCTTGACGCCGATCTCGATCACGCGCTCGGGGCTGCGTGCCAGCATGTCCTTGAGCGAAGTCGTCTTCAGGTTGCCGATGTGGCCGGTGAAGCGGTGGTAGTTCTTGTCTTCCAGCTTCTTGCCGGTGACCGCGATCTTCTCGGCGTTGATCACGACGAGGTAGTCGCCGGTATCCACGTGCGGGGTGTAGATCGGCTTGTGCTTGCCGCGCAGGCGGTGCGCGAGTTCGGTGCACAGGCGGCCAAGCGTCTTGCCGGCGGCGTCGACGACGTACCAGTCACGCTTGACGCCTTCTGCCTTGGCGCTGATCGTTTTCATGTCCGGATGACTCTGGTTCGGGCCCGCAAGCGGGGCACGCGGTGTGAGGGCGCGGGAGGATAGCGGAACCGCCACCGGGTGGCAACTCCGAAGGTCCTCGGGCCGGGAAGCCGGCAATGGTACCATCATTTGCACGCCCGACCGCAAGCGGCCTTATGCCCGCCCCGCATCCCGCGCGGAACAGCGGCCGGAATGCCGCATCGGCGGCATGCGGCGCGACGACCGGAGAATGCCCGATGACGATGATCCGTACCCTGTCCCCGCTCGATCGCCTGCTGATCGAACTCCAGCGCGCCGTGGAAACCGTCGCCATCGCCGCACCCACCGCCGCGCAACCGTCTCCCGCGGGCGATATCGAAGACACGCCGCTGGACGAATCGGCACGCCGCCATGCCGCGGGCCTGATGCGCATCAACCACGTCGGCGAGGTCTGCGCGCAGGCGCTCTACTTCGGACAGGCGGCGGTGGCGCGCGAGGAACCGCTGCGTGGGCAGCTGCTCGATGCCGCCGCCGAGGAGACCGACCACCTGGCCTGGTGCGGCGAGCGCCTGGCAGAACTCGGCAGCCGGCCGAGCCTCCTGAACCCGCTCTGGTATGCCGGCGCCTACGCCATCGGCCTCGGCGCGGGCCTCGTCGGTGACCGGGTGAGCCTCGGCTTCGTGGTCGAGACCGAGCGCCAGGTGGAAGCGCACCTCGGCGAGCACTTGCAGACGCTGCCGCCGGGCGACGAGCGCAGCCGCGCCATCGTCGCGCGCATGAAGGAGGACGAAGCCCGCCACGCCGCCAATGCCCGCGCGGCCGGCGCCACCGAGCTGCCGCGCCCGATCCCCGGCGTGATGCGCTTTGCGGCGAACGTCATGAAGAAGGTGGCGTATCGCGTGTGAGGCCGGGATTGGTGATTCGGGATTTGTGATTCGGGAAAGCAGGCTTTCCGACCTGAGCCGGCCGTACTGCCGTAGGGCGGCCTCCAGTCCCGATGCCTTTCATCAGGGCGGAGGCATGGCGGCTGGAGCCGCTCCCATACTGCCGCGGGTGGCCCTTCCAATCCCGAATCCCAAATCCCAAATCCCGGCCGCTACCCCAGGTTGCGGCCGTGGAACAGCTCCTCGATCTCGCGGCGCAGGAGCTGCTCGATGCGCTGGCGGTCGCGGAAGGAGAGGTCGTCGGCATTGGCCTCGAACAGGTAGGTGTCGAGGTCGAAATCCTTGATGTGCATCTTCGTGTGGAAGATGTTCTCCTGGTAGACGTTGACGTCGAACATCTCGTACTTCTGGCGGATGTGCCGCGCCAGGTAGTCCTGGATCGAGTTGATCTTGTGGTCGATGTAGTGCTTGCGCCCCTTCACGTCGCGGGTAAAGCCGCGCACGCGGTAGTCCATGGTGACGATGTCCGACTCGAAGCTGTCGATCAGGAAGTTCAGCGCGCGCAGCGGCGAGATGACGCCGCAGGTGGCGACGTCGATGTCGGCGCGGAAGGTGGCGATGCCGTTGTGCGGGTGCGTCTCCGGGTAGGTGTGCACCGTGATGTGGCTCTTGTCCATGTGCGCCACGATGGCATCGGAGATCATGTCCTTGCCGAGCTTCTCCACCACCGGGTGCTCGGAGATCAGGATCGTCACCGAGGCGCCCTGCGGATCGTAGTCCTGGCGCGCGATGTTGAGGATGTTCGCGCCGATGATGTCGGCCACGTCCGTCAGGATCTGGGTCAGCCGGTCCGAGTCGTACTGCTCGTCGATGTACTCGATATAGCGCTGGCGCTGATCCTCGGACACCGCGTAGCAGATGTCGTAGATGTTGAAGCTGAGCGCCTTGGTCAGGTTGTTGAAGCCCTGGAGCTGCAGGCGCGGGATCGGTTTGACCACTACGGGGTACCTCGGAAACGGGGGTGCAGCGAGTGCAAGCCGGCAATTATGGAACAAGCGCCGCCCCGATGAAACCAACGGGCCCGCAAGTCCTTGCGCGGATTGTCAACAGTGCCGCAACATGCCATAAGGGGAGCTGATCCAGCAGGACGGGCTCGCAAGCGCGCGGACTCCCCGTGCCTTCCGTCCTGGCGCGGCCGTCGTGCCGCGACCAACCTGGAGGGGGAAGAGTGGAACCACAAGGCAAGATCGTCGATTTCCGTTACAACCTGCAGCGCGAGATCCACCGCGTGCAGGCCCCGCCCATGCTGACGCCCGACCGCGCAGCGATGGAGCGCTTCCTGTCGGCCTGCCATCGCCGCCGCTACGCCAGCAAGACCGCCATCATCCGCCCGGGCGACTCGGCCAACATCCTCTACTACATCATCGAGGGCTCGCTGACCGTCTCCTCGGAGGACGAGGAAGGCCGCGAGCTGATCCTCGCCTACATCAACCGCGGCGAGTTCATCGGCGAGATGGGCCTGTTCGTCGAGACCCCGCGGCGCGAGGTGATGGTGCGCACGCGCACGCCCTGCGAACTGGCCGAGATCAGCTACGAGCGCATGTTCGCGCTGTTCGAGGGGCCGCTGCGCGAGGAATGCCCGAAGATCCTGTTCGCGATCGGCTCGCAGCTCACCAACCGCCTGCTGCACACCTCGCGTAAGGTCAGCCGCCTCGCCTTCATGGACGTGACCGGCCGCGTCGCCAAGACCCTGCTCGACCTCATCGACGAACCGGACGCCATGACCCATCCCAAGGGCAAGCAGATCCGCATCTCGCGCCAGGAAATCAGCCGCATCGTCGGCTGTTCGCGCGAGATGGTCGGACGCGTCCTCAAGCAGCTCGAGGAGCAGGGCATGATCGACGTGGCGGGCAAGACCATCGTGGTGCTCGGCACGAGCTGATCCGGTTCCATTCCAAGGCGGTCGCGTCGGCCGCGTAGGGCTGACCTGCGTCCTTGCGCTGGTCGAATCGCGCCGGGTCGGGGCTGCGCTCCGGCGCGCGCATGTCGTAATGCGGCGGCAGGTCGGGGCTACGCCCCCGACGCGCGCGCCGCGCCGCGGTCTTGCCTCCCAGCGAAGAACAGGCGGCGGAGTTCTGCGCCTGGATCGGCGGCGCGCATGAAGGCCTCGCCGACGAGGAAGGCATGTACGCCCGCGGCACGCATGCGGTCGACGTCACCGGGCGCATGGATGCCGCTTTCGGTGACCAGCAGCCGGCCGGCGTCGACCCGTTCCCGCAGGCGCAGCGTGGTGTCGAGCGAGGTCTCGAAGCTGCGCAGGTTGCGGTTGTTGATGCCGATGAGCGGCGCCGGGATGGCGAGCGCGCGCTCCAGCTCCTCCGCGTCGTGCACCTCGACCAGCACGTCGAGGTCGAGCCCGGCCGCCAGCAGGGCAAGCTCAAGCAGCGCGGCGTCATCAAGCGCCGCCACGATCAGCAGGATGCAGTCGGCGCCGAGCACGCGCGCCTCGTACACCTGGTACGCATCGATGGTGAAATCCTTGCGCAGCACCGGCAGCGCGCAGGCCGCGCGCGCCTGCTTGAGATAGGCATCCGCGCCCTGGAAGAAATCCACATCGGTCAGCACCGACAGGCAGGCCGCGCCGGCGGCCTCGTAGCTCGCCGCGATCGCTGCCGGATCGAAGTCGGCGCGGATCACGCCCTGCGACGGACTCGCCTTCTTGATCTCCGCGATCACCGCCGGCAACCCATCGTCGAGCTTCGCCTCGAGCGCGGCGGCAAACCCGCGCGTCGGCGGCAGGTCGGCTGCGCGTGCCGAGAGTTCCGTCAGCGGCACGGCAGCGCTGCGGGCGGCAAGCTCTTCGGCCTTGCGGGCCAGGATGCGGGTGAGGATGTCCATGGGCCGTGATTCGTGATTCGTTATTCGGAGAGCGGCACGCGTGTGTTGTCGTCATCCCGGCGCAAGCCGGGATTCCTTTCCGCCTTGGCAGGACGCGAGCCGCTGCGTGACCGCGACGAACGCCTCCATCTTCGCCCGTGCGGCGCCGCTCGCAATGGCCTCGCGGGCGCACTCGATGCCGGTGGCGATCGAGTCCACCACGTCGGCGGCGTAGAGTGCGGTGCCTGCGTTGAGCGCGACGATGTCGGCGGCCACGCCGGGCTCGCCGGCCAGCACGCCGCGCAGCATGGCCATGGATTCGGAGGCGTCGGCGACGCGCAGGTTGCGGCTGGAGGCCATGGCGAGGCCGAAGTCCTCCGGTTCGATCTCGTACTCGCGCACCACGCCGCCGCGGAGCTCGCCGACCAGCGTCGCGCCGCCGAGCGAGACTTCGTCCAGGCCGTCCTTGCCCCACACCACCAGCGCATGTCGGGCGCCGAGCTGCTGCAGCGCGCGCGCCTGGATGCCGACGAGATCGGGATGGAACACGCCCATCAGGATGTTCGGCGCCCCCGCCGGGTTGGTCAGCGGACCCAGAATGTTGAACAGCGTGCGCACGCCAAGCTCCCGCCTTACCGGCGCCACCATCTTCATCGCCGGGTGGTGGTTGGGAGCGAACATGAAACCGATGCCGGTCTCGCGGAAGCACGCCGCGACCTGTTCCGGCGTGAGGTCGATCACTGCGCCGAGCGCCTCCAGCACATCGGCACTGCCCGACTTCGATGACACGCTGCGCCCGCCGTGCTTGGCCACCTTCGCGCCGGCGGCGGCGGCCACGAACATCGCGGTCGTCGAGATGTTGAAGCTCTGCGCGCCATCGCCGCCGGTGCCGACGATGTCCACGAAATGCGCGGGGTTGCCGACGTCGACCTTCGCCGCGAGCTCGCGCATCACGCGCGCCGCGCCGGTGATCTCGCCGATGGTCTCCTTCTTGACGCGCAGGCCCGTGATGATCGCCGCGACCAGTTGCGGTGAAACCTGCCCCGACATGATCTGGCGCATCAGATCGACCATTTCGTCATGGAAGATTTCGCGGTGCTCGATGGTGCGCTGCAGGGCTTCGTGGGGAGTGATGGGCATGTGGCTCCAGGCTTGAGGTCGGAGGATCGAAGCTGGCGCGATCGTAGGCTGGATCAAGCCGCGCAGCGGCGGATCCGGCGCGCCTTGCCGACGTGAGTCGCAGGTTCCAGAGGAGATAAAGCGACCTTCACGCGACTTGCTCGCCCGCCATGGCGCCGAGCTGAGGCAGAGCCGTCGTGGTCGCAGGCGCGCCACGAACGCGCAGCCCTGCCCCAACGAGAAAATTCCGCAGCATGCCGTGCCCATGCTGGGTCAGGATGGATTCGGGATGGAACTGCACGCCCTCGATCGGCAGCTCGCGATGGCGCAGGCCCATGATTTCGTCGACCGAGCCGTCCGCATTTTCAGTCCAGGCGGAAACCTCCAGGCACTCCGGCAGCGAACTGCGCTCGACTACCAGCGAGTGGTAGCGCGTCGCCTCGAAAGGACTTGGAAGGTCAGCGAACACGCCGCGGCCGTCATGGTGGATGGGCGAGGTCTTGCCATGCATGATCGCCCGCGCCCGCACCACCTTGCCCCCGAACACCTGCCCGATCGCCTGGTGACCGAGGCACACCCCCAGCACCGGAGTGTCGCCGCCAAGCCCGCGCAGCAGGTCCAGCGACACGCCCGCGTCGTCCGGCGTGCCCGGCCCCGGTGAGATGACGATCGCCGCCGGCGCCAGCGCACGAATGCCGGCGACATCCAGCGCATCGTTGCGCACCACCTTCACCTCCTGCCCGAGCTCGCCGAAGTACTGCACGAGATTCCAGGTGAAGGAATCGTAGTTGTCGATCATCAGGAGCATGGAGCGCAGTCCATCGGCTGGACGGGGCGCCAGCGAGCCGGCATGCTGGGTGCGGCGCCGCGCAGCGTCAAGCGGCACGATCCACGCCCGGAGGCACCGCCGCGGACCGGTGTCGGCCCGGCGCGGGATTCCGCGTATCCCGATCCAGGAACCCTTCCGGCGCCCATCGGAGATTCGTCGAGTACATACATACTGCCTGCTTCGTGGCCGGGCTTGCCGCCGCCACCCTCGTCGCCGTGCCGCGCACGGCCCATGCCGAGCCGGTGTTCACCGTCGACAGCACGCTGGACCAGATCGACGCCGACCCCGGCGACGGCGTGTGCGCCACCGCCGCCGGCACCTGCACCCTGCGCGCCGCGATCATGCAGGCGAACCGGGTCAGCGGCATCGGCGCGACGATCCGGGTTCCATCCGGCGTCTACACCCTCACCCGGCCGCGAACGGCCGCTGGCGGCGAGCTGGACGGGGACCTGGACATCACCACCCAGGCATCGGGACAGCCCTTCATCCGCATCATCGGAGACGGAAGCGCGAGCACGATCATCGACGCGAACCAGATCGACCGCGTCCTCACCATCCAGCCGTGGCGGGTCGTGACGCTCCAGGGCCTGACCTTGCGCAACGGCCATGTGGACGGCGACGGGGGTGCGATCGAGAGCCTTGGCCACCTCACGTTGCACGACGTGGCGGTCCAGGGCTCACGCGCCCGTGGAAGCGGCGGATGCCTCTTCGCTTCCGCCACCCTCGACATCACGTCCAGCCGCATCATCGACTGCGAATCGGAATGGTACGGCGGCGGAATCTTCGCCTATGCCGGGATCACCATGGAGTCGAGCGCGGTCAACGCGTCCACCGCCACCATGGGCGGTGGCCTCACCATCGTCGGGGCGCCCGCATGGATCCGGAATTCCCGCTTCCGGGGCAATTCCGCGAGCTATGGCGGTGGGGCGATCCAGTCCGCCGCACCGTCGCTGTGGATCGGCGACAGCACCCTCTCGGAGAATGAATCCGGGTCGGAAGGAGGGGGAATCTTCGTCGGAGCGAACGGTTCACTGCGACTGGAACGCTCCGCGGTGATCGGCAATGCCGGCCTGAAAGGAGGCGGGCTGTACGTCGGAACCGGCGCCTCGGCCGTGGTGGTGAACAGCACCCTTGGGCGGAACGTGGCCGATCGCGACGGTGGCGCGGTGGAGAACGACGGAACGATCCGCTTCCACAACTCCACCCTTTCATTCAATCACGCCGACCCCGGTGGCCAGGACCTCGGCCGCGGTGGCGGGCTCAACGCCACCGGCCCTGCTTATGCGCGAAACACCATACTGGCCGGGAACCTTCGCGGCGCGGAGGAGCCCAACGACTGCCATGGCGTGGTGCGCACGTACGGACGCACCCTTTTCGGGACTTCGGCCGACTGCGCGCTCGATGCGGTCAGTGGAACCGTCGAGGCACTCTCACCCGGCTCACTCGGAACCCTCGGCAACCACGGCGGGCGCACGGCGACGGTTCCGCTGCTTGCCGGCAGCAACGCCATCGACTCCGGGGACTTGGACGGCGGCTGCCATGACGACGCCGCTCCGCTGGACCGGGACCAGCGGGGCTACGAACGCGTAGGGGTGTGTGACATCGGGGCCTTCGAGTACGGGGCCTTCGATCCCGACGAGATCTTCCGCCACGGGTTCGAATGAACCCTTCAAGCCGCTTGGTCAGGTCGGCTGTACGCGGCCGTTGGGCATCGCCGCGGTATCGCAGGGACGACGAATCGGATCGCAAGCGCTTGGCGGCTACGCGGAATGCGCAAGCGGCCGGTCGGGAGACCGGCCCTCCCAAGTGGCTTGCGCAGGTCCACCCGGCCGGGAGGACAGGAGGCACGTACCGGACAACCGACGTGATGCGGCAGAGCAAAGGGCCATGGGCGTGCCCCCATCCATGGGACATTCGCCTTCTGGAATCGCTGCGAAGGAGTAAAAACGCTACAACCCGCCCGCCGCCTCAGCCACCGCCCGGAACAGCGCACGCCCCTTGTTCATGGTTTCCTCCCACTCGGCCGCGGGATCGGAGTCGTGGACGATGCCGGCGCCGGCCTGGACATGGAGGCGCCCGTCCTGGATGACGGCGGTGCGGATGGCGATGGCGGTGTCGGCGTCGCCGTTCCAGCCGATGTAGCCGATGGCGCCCGAATAGATGTTGCGTTTGTGCGGCTCGAGTTCCTTCAGGATCTCGATGGCGCGGATCTTGGGCGCGCCGCTGACGGTGCCGGCCGGGAAGGTCGCCTTCAGCACGTCCATGTAGGAGAGGCCATCCCGCAGCTCGCCTTCCACCTGGCTGACGATGTGCATGACGTGCGAATAGCGCTCGACGACGAAGCTCTCGGTGAGTTCGATGCTGCCGGTCTTCGCCACGCGGCCGACGTCGCTGCGGCCGAGATCGATCAGCATCAGGTGTTCGGCGCGCTCCTTGGCATCGGCGAGGAGTTCGGTCTCCAGCGCGCGGTCTTCCTCGGGCGTGGCGCCGCGCGGCCGGGTGCCGGCGATCGGGCGCACGATGACGCGGCCCTGCTGCAGGCGCACCAGGATTTCCGGCGAGGAGCCGACGATCTGCGTAGCGCCCAGATCGACGAAGTACATGTAGGGCGAGGGATTGAGCGCGCGCAGCGCCCGGTAGACGTCGACCGGGCGCGCATTGAACGGCACGGAGAGGCGCTGCGAGGGCACCACCTGGAACACGTCGCCGGCGCGGATGTGGTCCTTGGCGCGCGCCACCACCGCCTCGAACTCGGCACGGGTGAAGCTCGACCTGAAGTCGGTCTCGACCAGAGTCCGCGGATCGAGCACTTCCGGGTAGCCCGGGCCCGAGTTGCGCAGGCGGAAGGCGAGCTCGTCGAGGCGCCGGCAGGCGCGGCGGTACGCCTGCGGCGCGGCCGGATCGGCATGCACGATGAGATAGAGCCGCCCCTTGAGGTTGTCGAAGACGGCCACTTCCTCGCTCAGCATGAGCAGTGCATCGGGCGTGCCGAGGTCGTCGCGCTGCCGGCCGGCGGCGAGGCGCGGCTCGATCCAGCCCACCGTCTCGAAGCCGAAATAGCCGACCAGGCCGCCGGTGAAGGCCGGCAGGCCTTCCACTTCCGCGACCTTGTAGCTGGTGCGCAGGCGTTCGATTTCGGCGAAGGGGTCGGCCACCTCGCGGCGTTCCACCACCTCGCCGAATTCCTCCACCTCGAGCGCGTGGCCGCGGAACGCATACACGCGCCGGCACGGCAGGCCGATGATGGAGTAGCGGCCCCAGTTCTCGCCCCCCTCGACCGATTCGAAGAGGTAGGCGTGCGGGCCGTCGGCAAGCTTCAGGTACACCGACAACGGCGTATCGAGGTCGGACAGCACCTCGCGGGCGACGGGAATGCGGTTGTGGCCCTCGGCGGCAAGGGCCTCGAAGCGGGCGGCGGTGATCACGTGCAGGCGAACCTGGGCGGTGGCGGAGCGCGAAGATAACAGGCGCCCGCGCCTGCCGGCCTCCGCCGAAGCACGAGAGGCCGCCCGCGCGTGTCGCGGGCGGCCTTCTTGCCGGTCAGAACTCCAGCGCCTGCTCCGCGTCCTGCGCCGCGCGGCGCCCCAGTGCCAGGTTCGCGCGCAGCTTGTCCAGCACCAGGTACATGAAGATGCCGGGCTTGGACACGACCGGCCGGATCACGTGGTACTGCTTGCCGAGCGTGATCAGGATGTCCTCGATGGCATCGCTGAGCCCCAGCGACTTCATCGTCTTCATCTTCGCGCGCACCACTTCGGTGTTGCCGGCGGCGGCGAGGTCCAGGTCGAGGCCGCTGCCGGCCTTGCCGAGCACCATGCCGCTGTTGGCGTCGACCACCGCGGCGCACAGGGCGCCGTCGAGTTCGAGCAGCTTGGCGAGGCTGTCATTGATGTTGGCCATGGATGGTTCTCCTTGAGGTTTCCTGCGAGGCATCAGTCGGATCGTTGCGCGCGGGGTGCCCCATCCGCCGCGCGGTTCACTTCGAGAAAGGTGGCCAGCTGCCCGCTGGCCTGCTGCACCGCCCACAGCAGCTTGCCGAGCACGGCCTTGCGATCGCCGATCGCCGCCAGCGACATCGCGCGCGAGCTGCCGACGCGCTGGATGATCACCGTGCCGTCGGGGCTTTCGATGAGGGTGCGTTCGAATTCACCGAGGCCGGCCTCGCCGGCAATGGCGCTGCCGAGCGCGGCCAGCGAGCTGCCGATGGCGGCCAGGCGCGCCGAGGCTTCGGCGTCCGCGGCATGCGCGGCCACCTCGAAGCCGTCGGACGTGAACAGGACCGCCGAGCGCACGCCCGCGGCCTGGCCCAGCAGTTCCAGCTGCTTGCGCGCGATCTCGCGCGAGACGCGGCTCATGCGATGGGAGGTCATGCCGCGCCCGCCTCGGCGCCGGCCGCCAGCACGCAGGCCAGCGTCTGCACCATGAGCCGCACGTCGGCCAGCTGGCGCGCGTCGATGGACAGCACCGGCGCCACGATTCCGCGTGCCTGCAGGCGTGCGGCGAAGGCGTCGCTGCTCGGTGCACCCGGCTCGCCGGTGCGCCCGACTCCGACCACGATCGCACCCGGCGGCACCAGCGGCGCGAACGCGTCCACGAACGAATCCATCTGCACCAGCGCGCCCGGCTGCTGCGCGTCGACGAGCACGATGACGCCCGCCGCGCCGCGACCGAGGATCTCCCACATGAAGCGGTAGCGCGCCTGCCCCGGCGTGCCGTAGAGGCGCACCACCTGGCCGTCGGCGAGCGTGATGCGCCCGTAGTCGAAGCCGACCGTGGTGGAGGCCTTGGCATGGCTGATGCGATCGGTGTTGGGCGCCTCGGTCTGGATCGGCGTGATCTCGCTGATGGCCGCGATCGCGGTGGTCTTCCCCGCTCCCATCGGACCGGTGAAGATGATCTTGAACTCGCCCTGCACGTCCGGCCCGTTCATGCGGCGCGCCGGAGGTGGCGGCGCAGGTCGCCGATCAGGCGGCTCCAGCCGCTGGCCGGCACCGCCTCGGCGGCAACAGGACGGGCCGGCTCCTGCTCGCGCGAAGCGCTGGCGAGAAGCCCTGCCAGCGAGGCGGCGACGAGGAAGCGCTGTGCGGCCTCCGCCGGCACGCCGGCCGAGGCCGCCAGCTGGCCCGACGTGCGCTCGCGGGCCGCCGCGCACGCGCAGAGCTCGATGAGCGCCTCGTCGGCGCCGAGGCGGGCGAGATCCGGCCAGCGTCGCAGGCGGTAGATGCCCTCCGCCTGCAGCCAGGGCGCAAGCTCGGCCGGGCCGTTGAGGCCGATGAACCAGGCGACGTCCGCGACCGCCAGCGCGATCGCGCCCACCGGCGGCGATGCGTCGCTGCGCGCGAAGGCGCCGGGCTGCAGCGCGCCTGCGCGCAAGGCGATGAGCGCCTCCGGCAGCGCGGCCGCGTGCGTCGCACCGATCCACAGTTGATGCCCATCGCTGCCGGTGGCCACCTGCCAGCCGGATTCACCGCCGCGCGCCATCAGGGCGCGCAGGGACTCGGCGGCGGCCCATCGCGACTGTCGGGCCATCGGGATGGCCGCAGGCGGCGCGGCGAGGAATGCGGCGACCTCGTCCAGCAGCGACAGCAGCTGCATGACGCGGAACGGCAGGCGCAACACGAAGCGCGCCGGCAGCCAGGGTGCGCGCTCATCGACCACCATCAGCACCGGCTTGCCGGTGCGGTCCCATTCGTCGAGCAGCACGGGGTCGGCACCGGCATGCGCCAGCAGCACGTCGGCCTGCGCCATCGCGCCCGGTCGCCACGCCGCGAGCGAGCGGCCCTCGATCACCTTGAGCATGGAATGGAACACGCGCAGTGAATCGGGCGGCAGGCCGGTTGCGTAGATCCTGAGTGTCCTCACGTCCTTCCCCGCCATCGATGGCCAGTCCGAATGATGGAACAATTGTCACAAAATCCCAATTTCAGATCCGAAATGACACCGGGATCGTGCTGCCGTGCGCGGCTGCGCGGCCACCGGCCCGCCCTGACAGGCGGGAGCAATCGATGTGCCAGAAACGGGAAAAAACGGTCTTCCGAAGCAACGGCGTTGTCGAACTGAGAAGCCCGTCACAGGACGGCTCGCTGGGGGCGAATTGCCCGAGGCCAGCGCGAACTGCCTGCCGCGAAGCCGCGCCGCCGCACCCGGAAGATCGGCGTTACGATCGTGCAGGCACCGGTCGCGACCACGGTCGCTCCTACAACGCCATTTGTCCGCCCCGACCCGTGATGACGTGCCGCCGCCGGCGGCGGGCGGATCAGGCCGCGTCGACCGCCGCGTGCATGGCCGCGATCACCGCGGCGTAGTCCGGCTCGTTGAAGATGGCCGAGCCAGCGACGAAGGTGTCCGCTCCGGCACGGGCGATCTGGCCGATGTTGCCGGGTTTGACGCCGCCGTCGATGGCCAGCCGCACCGGTCGTCCACCGGCGTCGATGCGCTCGCGCGCGCGGCGGAGCTTTTCCAGCGCCGAGGGGATGAAGGACTGCCCGCCGAAGCCCGGGTTCACCGACATGACGAGCACGATGTCGAGCTGGTCCAGCGTGTAGTCGAGATAGTCGAGCGGCGTGGCGGGATTGAACACCAGGCCCGGCTGCATGCCGTTTTCGCGAATCAACTGGATGCTGCGGTCGATGTGCTCGCTGGCTTCCGGGTGGAAGCTCACCGAGGTGGCACCGGCTTCGGCGAAATCGCCGACGATGCGGTCTACCGGCTTCACCATCAGGTGCACGTCGATGGGCGCGGTGATCCCGTACCTGCGCAGCGCCTTGCACACCGGCGCGCCGAAGGTCAGGTTCGGCACGTAGTGGTTGTCCATGACATCGAAATGGATCCAGCCGGCGCCGGCGGCGAGGACCGCGTCCACCTCGGCGCCGAGCCGCGCGAAATCGGCGGAGAGGATCGAGGGGGCGATGATGCAGGGTTGCCGGGCCATGGGGATTCCGCAGGGGTCGCGATCGGCACAGCCTACCCGATCCGCGGCAGACTCACTTGGGCGGACTCACTTGAAGCCGCGCTCGGCCTTGATGCGCTCCCAGGCGGCATTGATCTCGACCGCGCGCCGTTCGGCGCGGCGCTTGAGCTCGTCGGGGACGTTGCCGAGCTTGTCGGGATGGTTCTGGCTGATCAGCTTGCGGTAGGCCTGCTTGAGGGTGCGCTCGTCGGCACCGCGCGCGACGCCGAGGACACCGTAGGGGTCGAGCGCGGCCGGACCCGCCGGCGGCGGTGCGCTGCCGGCCCATCCGCCGCCGTTGGCGCGCTGGCGGCGCGCACCGGCCTGGGCCGGCGCGTAGCCCTTCATGGTCGCCAGCCAGTCGAAAGTCGCTTCGGCAAGGCCGAGCGCGGCGCACAGGCGCCGCACCAGGTCGCGCTTCGCGGCCGGCAGCGGGCCGTCGGCATAGACGAGGTCGATCAGCGGATCCAGCACCGCCAGCGCGCGGTCGCCGCGGCCGTGGCACCAGGTGCGCAGCGCCGCGATCGCCGGGCCGACGTCGAAGCCGGGTTGCTTGCCCGCGGTGAAATGCTCGACGGCGAGGCGCCGCTGCTCGGCGTCGAGGCCGAAGCGCGTCATCAGGGCCTCGGCGGCCGTGATCTCCGGCTCGGAAACGCGGCCATCGGCCTTGGCCAGCGCACCGGCGAAGGCGAACAGCGGCTCGATGAAGGCGTGGCCGATGGACGGCTCGCGCAGGCGCGCCACCGCGCGGTCGTAGACGTGCCCGAGCAAAAGGCCAATGAAGAAGCCGGGCCAGCCGTGGATGAGCACCAGGCCGAGCGCGATGCCGACGATCTTGCCGATCACCGAGAAAGCGCCCGCAAGGCCGGGAACGCCACCGGACGGGAGCCGTGGACAAAACGCAAGTTGCTGATCAAGGCCATCTCGGCACGTGCCGCCGGGGAGCACGATTCTAGCAACAGCCGGCGCGCGCCCGCTGCGGCGCTACAATCGCGGTTTCCCCTCCGGAAGCCTGCCGTGCCCACCGTCCTTGCCCGGTCCGACCTGCCCGAGCTCGAGCTCCTGCACCGCGGCAAGGTGCGCGACGTGTATGCGATCGGCGCCGACCAGCTGCTGATCGTCGCCAGCGATCGCCTGAGCGCGTTCGACGTGGTGCTGCCCGATCCGATTCCCGGCAAGGGCGAGATGCTGACGCGGATCTCCAATTTCTGGTTCGCCAAGACCGCGCACCTGGTGCCCAACCACCTCACCGGCCGGCCCGTCGCCGAAGTGCTCCCCGCCGGCGCCGATCCCGCCCTGTACGCACGGCGCAGCGTGGTCGCCCGGCGCCTCCGGGCGCTGCCGGTCGAGGCCATCGCCCGCGGCTACCTGATCGGCTCGGGCTGGAAGGACTACCAGGCCAGCGGCGCGCTGTGCGGCATCCGCCTGCCGCCGGGACTGCGCCAGGCCGAGCGCCTGCCCGAGCCGCTGTTCACGCCTTCGACCAAGGCCGCCGTCGGCAGCCATGACGAGAACGTCTCCTTCGACCACGTGGTCGCCACCATCGGCGCGGAGCTGGCCGGGAGGATCCGCGAGGCGACCTTGGCGCTGTACCGCTTTGCCGCCGCGCACGCCGAAGAGCGCGGCCTCCTGATCGCCGACACCAAGTTCGAGTTCGGCACCGACGATGATGGCCGGCTGTACGTCATGGACGAGATGCTGACGCCGGACTCCTCCCGCTTCTGGCCGGCCGACCAGTACCGCGTCGGCACCAGCCCGCCGAGCTACGACAAGCAGTTCGTGCGCGATTACCTGGAAACCCTCGACTGGGACAAGACCGCCCCCGGCCCGCACCTGCCGCGCGAGGTGATCGAGGGCACCGCTGCGAAATACGCCGAGGCCCTGCAGCGGCTGGCGGGCATCGTGCTGGAGTGAGGGCTGAGGACCGAAGGCTGGGCCATCGGCATCGAGCCGCACACCGGCCATCAGCCCCAGCTTGATGCATCCACCGCCCGTCGGCGATAGATTGGGTTCCCCTCGCCAGAGTGCCCAGCCATGCGCAGCATCGATGAGTGGTTCGGCGCCTACGCGGCCGACCATCGCAACGCGGTCAACCGGCTGATCCACTGGATCTGCGTGCCGGCGATCCTGTGGGCCGTCATTGCCGCGCTCTGGTCCATTCCGGTGTCGCCTTCGCTCGGGCGGCCGGGCTTCTGGTGTGCGTTGGCAATGGTGGCGGCGCTGGCGTTCTACTGGCGCCTTTCGCGCCCCTTGGGCATCGGTATGCTGGCCGTGTTCGCAGTGCTGGGCATGGCCACCGAACTCCTCCATCGCGCGCTCGGCGGGACGGCCCTGCTGTGGCTGGCGCTCGGCGTGTTCGTGCTCGCCTGGATCGGGCAGTTCGTCGGGCATGCCATCGAAGGACGGCGGCCCTCCTTCCTCACCGATCTCGCCTATCTTCTGATCGGCCCGGCCTGGCTCACCGGCAAGGTGATGCGCCGGCTCGGCATCGCGTACTGAGGGTCGGCGCGGTCGCCTGCATAAGGCGTTGTCGCGACTGGGCGCAGCCGGGTTGCAGCCTGGACGCCACCAAGCGGAATGGGGGTTCCGGGCGGTCGCATTGCCCGACCCGCTCCGGCGTTCCCGGCCCCCGATACCGCGCGGGGTGAGGGAAGGCACGGCTGCCGACCACGGAGCGCCAAGGATGCTGCAGGCACCGCTCCCCGACATGTCCACCATCACTGCGGCGCCTCGCTCCGCCGGTGGCGCACAGGTGCGCTCCCATGTTCGCGCCATCGAGTCCTGACACGGAACGGGCGCCGTTGCCGGCGCCCGTTCGATGCATCGGATCAGTCGATTGCAATCAGGGCTGCGCTTCCGGCTGCTTCACCACGGACGGGTTCGCCACCTGCACCACGGTGCCACCGCTGGCGAGGAGGCTGGCCATCTCGCCCTGCATCTCGATGGTGACGGCGGGGCTGGCGCTCGGGTCGAGCAGCGAACCATGCGCTCCGGCGAGGAAGCGCACCGCTCCGCGGATGCCGTCCGCATCCTGCGTGGTCTGCGCGATCGGGGCAAGGCCGAAGGCGGCGATCAGCGGCTCGGTGCCCGACAACGGCGCGCCGGCGACGCGGTTCGGGATCACCTGGTCGGGCGGGTTGTCGCCGCTGCCGACGACTTCCTGCGCCAGGATCCGCTTGGACGGAATCAGCGTGTTGTTGTTGCCGCCATAGTTGATCGGGTCGCCCGAGTCGATGATGGTCTGGGTGGCCATGAAATACGAATCGTAGGCCGGCGTGCCCGGCTCCAGTCCCGCCTGCTCGAGGCCGGCGCGGATGCGCGGCCCGAAGGTCGGCGAGGCTTCCAGCAGGCGCGCGATGCCACCGCCGGGGACGTTCAGGAGCGCGGTCGGAATCGACGGCTCCACCGCCATCAGCACGCCGCCGACGATGGCGCCCAGCGACTGGCCGACGAAACCGATGCGGGTGCCATCGATCTTCTGCGCGCCGGCGCTGACCGAGCCCAGCGTATGGCTCAGGGTGAGGAGGTCGGCGACGCCCTCGCGCAGGTTGTCGCGCGAGGTGAGCAGGCTGGTGAGGTTGATGAAGTAGGAGCCGGACGGATCGATCTGGCCATCACGCCCCGGCGCGCCGGTGCCGTTGTCCTGGAGGTCGAGGTCGAAGGTGCGCTCGCCAACGCCAAGGGCCGCCAGCGGCGTGTTGCCGACGTAGAACGGATTGCTCTTGTCGGTGATGCCGTGCAGCGGCAGGTCCATCGAGACGACCGCGAAACCCTGCGCGGCCAGCGTCCCGGCCACCGCGAACATGTCGGTGCGGTTGCGGGTGATGCCGTGCTGGAAGATCACCACCGGCCAGCCCGCCGCCGGCATGGTCTTGCCCGAGGCCGCATTCGGCACGGTCAGGAGCAGCGGCACCTTCTGCGTCGAGGTCGCGACCGGCAGCGGGTTGGCGAAGGTGATGTTGGTCGAGGTCGGGTCGAGGCCGGCCTGGTCGAAGGGCGGCACGTAGGCGCCGGGCGCGGCCTTCCAGAAGCCGGTCAGCGGCCCGAGCGGGTTGGCCTGCGAGGGCGCCTGCAGGTAGTACGGCAGGCTGATCGCGCCGATGTAGACGTCGGCCACCGGGGCGAGGCCGAGGCCGAGGTCGCCGAGGGTCATGCCGGTCGGCGCGATGACGGTGTCGGCGGGCTCGGCTTGCGCGACCTTCGCGCGGAGGGCAAGGAAGGTCGGCGTGATGCCCTGGGTGGTGGCGACCCACGACATCACGATCGAGCCCTTGTCGACACCCGCCGCGGCGGCGGCCGCTTCCTGGGAATTGACCAGCTGGCGCACCGGCTCGAGCGCGCAGGCCTGGCTCGCCTGCAGTGCCGGGATCGTCGACGCACCATTGCTGCACAGCGGGCCCGGGCGCTCGGCGAACATGTACGGCAGCGCGGCGCGTACCTTGCGGCCGCCGGCATCGGTGACGCCGTTGGTCACCACCGCCATGTAGGAGGTGAGCTGGCGCAGCGGCTTCGTCGGCACGATGGCGATGGTGCGGCCGGTGGCGTCGGACGAGGCCGGCGCGACCACGAACTCCTGCGGCGAGGCCAGCTCGCGCACGACCTCGGTGACGCCGCCGCCGGGGCCGGTCAGCTTGACCTCGAACATGCGCACCGAGGAACCGCCGGCCAGCGAGGCCGGGTCGATCGGCTGCGAGAAGGTGAGCGACCAGGGCGCGCTGGTGCTGAAGCCGTCCAGCGTGTTCATCGCCGCCTTCGGATCGCCATAGTCGGTCGGATCCTCGACCGGCATGTTCAGCGTCAGGTCGCGCGTGCCGGACAGCAGCAGGTTGTTCGGGAACGGCACCACGCCGTTGGTGGGATCGAAGCCGACCACGGTATGGATCGGAACCGGCGCGGTGTAGTCGTAGGCGTGGACCGCCGCGGTGCCGAAAACGGCGAGGATGGACGCGGCAATGGCCGCCGTGCTGAACCGTCGAGCCTGCATGAGTTGCCCCTCTGATTGGCGCCCGGAATCCCGTGTCCGGGCATCTTAGGTTGTCCCGCGGCGCCAAGGCAACGCTGCACTGCGGCGAAGGCGGCGCCCGGAATCAGCGCGGAGGCGGCACCTGCCAGCCGGCCGGCGCGGGCCGGAACGGACGCGGCGCCCAGCCGAAATCGGCGACCGCGGCGGAATGGTCGGCGACCAGGTCGAGGCGGAGCCGCGCCAGCGCCGCCTCCCCGGCGGACGGCAGGCCGAGCGCCGCACCGGCGCGAAGGCCACGGCGGAGTAGCCCGAGCGGCAGCGGCAAGGGCAGCGTGCGCACCGGCAGCGCGGCGCGCAGGCGCTCCAGCATGGCGGCGAAGCCGAGGCGTTCGCCGCCGCCCAGCGCATAGGTGCGGCCGAACGCCTGCGGCAGGTCGAGGACCGCCATGCATGCGCCGGCGAGATCCTCCGCGTGCACCGGCTGGCGCAGGCCGCTCGCCGCGGGAAGCAGCGGGAACACGCGCCAGCGGCAGGCAAAGCGCGCGATCGGCGCGAGGCTGCGATCCAGCCCCGCGCCATAGATCAGGGTCGGCCGGAACAGCGTCAGCTGCGCGCCACGCGCCGCGGCGGCCGTGGCCAGCGTGGCTTCGGCCGCCTGCAGTCGGTCGACCAGTTCGCGTTCGGCGGCGTCGGCCGAACCGCGCTTGCTGTCGATGCTCATCGAGCCGAAGGCGATGATGCGGCGCGGCCGCAGCTCCGGCCCGCGCTCAAACCAGCGCGCGAAGGCATCCAGCGGACCGAGGCTGAACAGAACCTCCGGCGCGCCGAGCGCGGGCACGCCGGTGTCGAGGTTGCCCTCGCGCCAGTGCACACCATGCCCGGCATCGCGGGGCTGCCGGCTGATCGCGAGGACCTCATGCCCCGCCGCGGCGAGTGCGGGCAGCAGGAAGCGACCGATCTGGCCGCTGGCGCCGAAGACCACGCAGCGGGCCACGTCCCGTCAGTTCCCGCCCGGCGGCTCCGCGAGGCGCGCTTCGAGTTCCGCCAGCGCAGCCGCGCCGAGATCCGGCGTGCCGCCGTGGAGCCGGTGCGCCAGCAGCGCCGCGCGCGCCTCGAACAGCGCCCGCCGGGCGCCCTCGACATGGCTGACCAGCTGGTCCAGGCCGGCCTTGTCGGCGCCGAAGATCAGCTCAACCGGCTGCAGGCAGTACTGCACGGCGGCATCGAAGCGCCGCACCTGCTCGCGGTAGTCGACGAAGCCGTCGCCGACCTCATCCAGCCGTCCGCGCACCGTCGCCAGCGGCGCGGCGAATTGCGCCGCGAGGTCGGCGCGAGCCTCGGCCGGATCGACGTGGCCGGCGCACGCGGCGAGATCCGACTGCAGCGCATCGAGCCGGTTCTCGGCCTCCATCCTGGCGCACAGTTGCTCATTGGCCCGGCTGCGCTCGGCAGCCAGTTGCCGCCATGCATACGCCGCGGCCGCGATGGCCAGCACCGCGAACAGCCAACCCAGCCATTCCATCATCCGTCCTCCCGCTGCGGAGCGCGGCCGATGATCGCACACGATGGCGCCGACGGGTCGCCCGCCGGTCGGAATCCGGAGATCCGGGGCAGCCCGTTCTGACCACCGCCCGCGGGACAGCGGCGGCGCGGCCGCGGCGCGGACCCGGCAGGCCTCCGCAGCCGCGGTGGCTCGGGTAAAGTAGCGGGATGTACCTGGAGTATTACGGGCTGCGCGAGCCGCCGTTCTCGATCACGCCGGATCCGCGCTACGTGTTCCTGTCCGACCGCCACCGGGATGCGCTCGCGCACCTCCTGTACGGCATCGGCAAGGGCGGCGGCGGCGGCTTCGTGCAGCTCACCGGCGAAGTCGGCACCGGCAAGACCACGCTGTGCCGGCTGCTTCTCGAGCAGTTGCCGGAGAACACCCGCGTCGCGCTGGTGCTGAACCCCAAGCTCTCGCCGGTGGAACTGGTCGAGGCGGTGTGCGAGGAGCTCAAGCTCGACATCGAGGGCAAGCGCGGCAGCCTCAAGGCGCTCACCGACACCCTCAACGTGTTCCTGCTCGATGCCTATGCGCAGGGCCTGCGGGTGGTGCTGATCGTCGATGAGGCGCAGAACCTCTCCACCGAATCGCTGGAGCAGGTGCGTCTGCTGACGAACCTGGAGACGCCGACGCAGAAGCTGCTGCAGATCATCCTGCTCGGCCAGCCGGAACTGCGCGAGCTGCTCGACCGGCCGGAGCTGCGCCAGCTCGCCCAGCGCATCACCGCGCGCTACCACCTGACTCCGCTCGACAGCGCCGAGACCGAAAGCTACGTGCGCCACCGCATGGCGGTGGCCGGCGCGCCGCGCCTGCCGTTCACGCGGCTCGGCCTGAAGGCGCTGTTCCAGCGCTCCGGCGGCGTGCCGCGGCTGATCAACATCGTCGCCGACCGCGCCCTGATGGCGGGCTACGCGCGCGAGAAGGACGGCATCGGCGAGCGGCTGGTCAACCGCGCCGCCGACGAGACCCTGCCCGGCCACGCCCGCTATTGGCTGCGCCGCTACGGCGGCTGGGCGGCCGCGGCGCTGGTCGCGCTGCTCGCCGCGGGCGCCACCTTCGGTTGGCAGGCCTGGCGCGAGGCCGCGGTCGAGCCGCCCCCGCCGATACCGCAGCCGGTCGAACCCGACCGCGCCTCCGAGGCCCTCGCGGCCCAGCTCGAAGCCGCACCGGACACCGCGCTCGGCGCCTTCACCGAGCTCCTCGCCCGCTGGCAGGTCGACGCCGAAGGCGTCTCGGTGCGCGACGCCGTGCGCTGCCCGCCGCAGATCGCGCCGGGCGTGGCCTGCCTGCGCGGCCACGCCACGCTCGACCAGCTCGTCCGCTTCGACCGGCCGCTGATCCTGGTCCTCGGCGAAGCCGCGCATCCGGTGTACGCGCTGCTGCAGGGCGTCGGCACCGAGCGGGTGCGCCTGGACCTCGCCGGCCAGCGCCACGAGATTCCGCGGGCCGCCCTCGGCCGCTTCTGGACGGGTGAATTCGTCGCCCTGTGGCGCCTTCCGCCCGAGCTTCCGGCCACCCTCAAGCAGGGCGACAGCGGCCCCGGCGTGGCCTGGGCCAGCGCCCGGCTGAAGAGCTTCGATGGCGTCGAAGCGGACTCTCCGCAGACCTTCGGGCCGGCGCTGGAGGCACGCGTGCGCGCCCTGCAGCAGGCCTACGGCATCAAGGCCGATGGCATCATCGGTCCCGAAACCCTGTTCGCGCTCTCGGCGCTGGACGATGCCGGCCCCCACCTCGCCAGGACCGTCAAGTAGCCGGCCCGGGAAACCGGTCGCCCGTACGGCGCGACCGCCAATGGAATCCGCAATGTCGTTGATCCTCGAAGCCCTCAAGAAGTCCGAACAGCAGCGCCGGCTGGGCGAGATGCCGACGCTGTCCTCGCCGGCGCCGTCGCGGCGGCAGCGGCGCAGCGCCCTGCCCTGGTTGGCCGCGCTGGTCGTGCTCGCGCTGGCCGCGGCCTGGTGGTTGTCGCGCGACGGCGCCCCGCCGGCCACGGTCGCCGAAGCGCCGCCCATGCCACCCGCGCCGGCGCCTGCTGCCGCACCCGCGACGGAAGCCCCGGCCGCCGCCTCGCCCCGCCAGCGCAGGGCGCCGCCGGCCGCCGAGCGGGCCCCCGCTGCACCGGCCGGCGCGGACACGGTCCACATACCCGATCCGGCGCCGGGCCCGGATCGTCCCGGCGCGGTCGTCGATCTGCCACCCGCCGGCCCCGTCGCCAGCGCACCGACGCAGGTGCCGCCGCCCGCGACCGAAATGAGCCGGCCGGCGTCCGCGCGTCCGGCCCGACCAGCGCAACGGGACGCCGCGGAGCCGGCCGCATCCCCGGCGATCCCGCCGCCATCCAGCTCCCCGCCCGCGCCGACCGCTGCTCCGCCGCAACCGGCGGCAGCGACGCCCGCCGCCGCAGCGCCGCCCGCGGCGCCCGCACTACCCTCGGTGTGGGAACTGCCCTACGCGGTGCGACGCGACCTGCCGGCGATCGCGCTCACCATGCACGTCTGGTCCAGCGAGCCGGCCGGACGCTTCGTGGTGATCGACGGCGAGCGCCATGTGGAAGGCGACGAGCTGGAGAATGGCGTCGTTCTGCGCGAGATCCGCGCCGATGGCGTGGTGCTCGACTTCCAGGGACACCGCTTCACCTACCCGCGCGACGGACGCTGACCCGCCCGCAGCCGTGTTCGTCCAGCTGCCGAGCCGCCGCAAGCCGCAGCCGCCGTGGGCGACCCTGCTCATCGTGGTCGCCTGCATGCTGGTGTTCCTGTGGCTGAGCCTTTTGCCCGCGCCCGAACGGCTGGGCGTGCTGACGCGCTGGGGCACGGTGCCTTCCTCGCTGCTCGACGGCAGCGTGCCCTGGTTCCGCCAGCTCATGGAGCTGCGCGCCGCGCGCCTGGTGAGCGCGATCTTCATCCACGCCGACTGGCTGCACGTCACCGGCAACCTGCTGTTCCTGATCATCTTCGGGGTGCCGGCCGAACGCGCCCTCGGCACCCGCCGCTTCCTCGCCCTGTTCGTGCTGGGCGGCGCATTGGCCAACCTGGTCGGCGCGCTCACGCTGGCCGGCACCCACGCCCCGATCGTGGGCTCGAGCGGCGCAGTGTCGACGGTGGTCGGCGCCTACCTCGCCCTGTTCCCGCGCGCGCGCTTGGGACTGGTGTTGCCGCTGGGCGCCTTCCTCGAATTCGTACGCATCCCGGCGCCGCTGCTGATCGGCTTCTGGGCCATGCTGCAGCTCCTCTTCACCTTCGTCGGCCCCGCCTTTGGCGCCGTGGCCTGGTGGACCCACGTCAGCGGCTTCGCCATCGGCGTGGCGTTCGCGCTGCTGTCGCGGCCGGCGATCGCGCGCAGGTTGAGGGATTGAGCACGGCACCGCCGTGGTTGGCCGGCTCGCCCCGGTATTTCGAGAACCCGGGTTCCGTTCCGCGCAAGCGTGGGGCCATCGGGTACTTGACCTCGTCGAAGCAGATCAAGATGGATGCCCGCTTTCGCGGGCATGACGTCCGGGAACCGGATAGCGATGCCGGGCACCCGCTTTCCGGTCCGCGGCCCTCCAGCACTACAATCCCCCGATGCCCAAGACCCGCCTCTACAAGGTCACCTTCCTGTCCCAGGGCAAGAGCATCGAGCTGTATGCCCGGCGCGTGGCGTCGAGCGAGCTGTGGGGATTCGTCGAGGTCGGCGAGCTGGTGTTCGAACCGCCGGGCGAGGGCCTGGTGGTCGATCCCACCGAGGAGCGGCTGCGCGAGGAATTCAAGGACACGCGCGTCCTGCACCTGCCGATGCATGCGGTGGTGCGCATCGAGGAGGTGTCGCGCCGCGGCACGCTGGCGATCCGGGATGCCGGCAGTGGCGAGAAGATCATGCCGTTCCCGGTGCCGCCGCGGCGGTGAGAGCGGCCGGGGTTGCGAATTTGTGGTTGGCAGGAGCCAAGAAGCGTCTGAGCAAGCCGTCATTCCCTCGGAAGCGGGACAAGAGCCCTGCCTGCAGAACGCTCGAAGGACGGTCCCGGAGGGGCGCGCGCAGCGGGTAATCCAGGTTGCTGTTTAGCCCGGTGCATCCGTGCACCGAGCCTTTGCGGCTGGCGCGATGGGATACGCCATACAAGGCGCCTCCTGTAGGAGCCCACCCTGTGGGCGACCAAGGCCGATGGTCACGCGACTACGCTGGTCGCGCACAGGGTGCGCTCCTACAGGGCGGCTTGAGCCTGCGCGCAGGCGTAGACACGCCATGTTTGCTCCGCGACAGCACGCCGCCGAAATCGGCAGGACGGCTCCCACTCGACCGAACCGGCATGGCGATGACGGTCGAGGCATTCGGGCTTTTCCGACTCCGATCCCCGATTCCCGACCTGTCCCCTCAGCCCTTCGCCCGCCCTCCCCCGCGCAGCGCCAGCGCCTTCAGCGCGTTCAGCGCCTCGTTGAGCGCGTAGTCGGTTTCGAGGTCGCGGTCGGCGGCGCGCGGCGTCGCCACCGGGTGCTCCTCGTCGCTCCCCTTGAGGTGGTTGCGCAGGTCGCGCTCGCCGAGGATCGGCAGCGGCGTGTCCTGGCGGGGGCTCAGCGACAGGTCGGCCAGGGCAATGTCGGGGGCGATGCCGGCGGCCTGGATGGAGACGCCGCTCGGCGTGTAGTAGCGCGCGGTGGTGATCTTGACGGCGTGGTCGGCGTCGAGCGGCAGGACCGTCTGCACCGAGCCCTTGCCGAAGCTGCGCCGGCCCATGAGCAGGGCGCGGTGGTTGTCCTTGAGCGCGCCGGCGACGATCTCGGCGGCCGAGGCGGTGCCGTTGTCGATCAGCACCACCAGCGGCGCGCCGTGCAGCAGGTCGCCGCCGGGGGTGGCGCTGAAGCTCATGTCGGACTCGGGCGTGCGCCCGCGGGTGGTGACGATCACGCCCGCGTCGAGGAACAGGTTGCTGACCTCCACCGCGGAGGTCAGCAGCCCGCCCGGGTTGCTGCGCAGGTCGAGGATCGCGCCGCGCAGCGGCGCCTTGTTGTCGGCGGCGAGGCGCTCGATGCGGCGGCGCAACTGGTTGCCGGTATCGGCCTGGAACTGGCTGACGCGCAGGTAGGCGTAGCCCGGCTCCAGCAGGCGGCCACGGGCACTGGCGACGCGGATGGCCTCGCGGCGGACGACGATGTCCACCGGCAGCGCCTGCTGCTCGTGCAGCACGCCGAGGGTGATCGCGGTGCCGACCTTGCCGCGCAGCATGGCGACGGCGGCATCGAGATCGTCCGGCTGCACCGGCTTGCCGTCGATGCTGACGATGGTGTCGCCGGCGCGGATGCCGGCGCGCTCGGCGGGGGAGCCGTCGATCGGCGCCACCACGCGCAGGGTGCCCTGCAGCTGCATGACCTCGACGCCGAGGCCGTTGTAGCTGCCGGTGGTGTCCTCGGTGAGATCCTCGATCTGCTGCTGGTCGAGGTACTCGCTGTGCGGGTCGAGATCGGACAGCAGGCCGCGGATCGCCGCCTGCATCAGGCGGTGGTCGTCGACGTCATCGACGTAGGCCGCCTTGACCAGGTTGTAGACCGCGGTGAAGGTGCGGATGTCCTCCAGCGGCACGCTGCCCTGGGCCGGGGCGGCGGCGGGCGCGGCCTCGGCGGGCGCGCCGACGTCCGGCAACTCCGGTTCCGCCCGCTGGGCGGCGGGCGGTTCGGCGAGGACGGGGAAGGCAACGAGGAGAGCCAGCAGCAACGCGGGCAGACGCGCGGACATCGAACACACCTCTGTGATTGATCCCGAGTGTACGCCATCGGTGCGGGTGCCTTCGCTTCGACCGCCCGGCCGGCCGCGCGGTTCGCGCGCGCCGACATGACCGGTTCAGCGCGCGGTGGCGGCGATCGGACTGGCACGCGGGACGAAATGGCGATCATTCGTCCGGTGCCGGATCCGGCGGGTCCAGGTGCCAGGGCGAACTGATCAGCATCAGTCGCGGCCCGCCGTGCTTGAGCAGCATGGCGCGCAGGTGGCGGGTGCGCCGGCTGTGCATCAGCGGCTGGTACCAGCGCTGCCGGACCAGCTCGGGCACCAGCACCGCGATGCGCCGCCCGGGGTGGTTGCGCTCCAGCTCCTGCACCAGGGCCAGCACCGGTTCGTGGATGGTGCGGTATTGCGCGGTCAGCACGTGGAGCTGCGGGGTGGCGCGCCCGGCGGCGCGCGCCGGCGCCTCGACGTCGCGCCGCCATTGCGCGCGAAGTTCGCTCCATTTTTCCTCGCAGTCGGGACCGGCGAGCTGGGTGAGGTGCACGGCGATGATGTCGGGCGAGATGCTCATGGCGAGGCCCAGTGCCTTGTCGGTCAGCCGGTTCCATTCCTCGGTGACCACCAGCACCACCGGCGGCTGCAGGTGGCTGAGGTCGAGCGGACGCAGGTCGCGCACGTTGCGATCGAGCTCGTCGTAGTAGCCGCGGATCGTCTTCAGCAGCAGGATCACCGCCGGGATCACCAGCAGCGTGATCCAGGCCCCTTCGCTGAACTTGGCCACCGCCATGATCACCGTGGCGATCGCCGACGCGGCCATGCCGGCGGCATTGGTCAGGAGGTGCAGCCGGTCCATGCCGCCGCGCCCGCCCGGATCGCGTTCGCGCAGCACGCGCCGCCAGTGCATCACCATGCCCGCCTGCGACAGGGTGAAGGTGGCGAAGGCGCCGATCGCGAACAGCGGGATCAGGCGATCGGTGATGCCGCCGAACACCACCAGCAGCAGCGCGGCGCAGGCACTGAGATAGCCGATGCCGACCGAGAACACCAGGCGCCGCCCGGCGTTGGCGAAGGGCCGCGGCAGGTAGCCGTCATCGGCGATCAGGCGGCACAGGCGCGGGAAGGCGACGAAGCTGGTGTTGGCCGAGAGCGCCAGCACGCAGAGCAGCGCGCCCATCGTCACGTAGTAGAGCACGCCCTCGCCGACCACCGCGCCGGTCAGTTGCGCGAGGACGCTGCGGTAGCCGGCCTGGGCCTGGTCCATCGCCGTGATGTGGTAGCCCTGCGCCAGCCAGGCGGTCGCGGCGAGGAAGCTGGCGAGGACGATGACGATGGTCGCCAGGGTGCGATGGCCGACCGCCACGCGCGGCTCGCGGAACGCGCCCATGCCGTTGCTCACCGCCTCGATGCCGGTCATCGCCGTGCAACCGCTGGCGAAGGCGCGCAGCAGCAGCCACGCGCCGATCGCCTCCGCGGCGGGTGGGAGCGGTGCGGGCGCGACCACCGGCGCCAGCGTGCCGCCACCGCCAAGGCTCCGATAGACCCCGGTGCCGAGGACCAGGGCGAAGCTGCCGATGTACAGGTAGGTGGGCAGCGCGAACAGGCGGCCCGCATCGTGGGTGCCGCGCAGGTTGGCGATGGTGATCAGGGCGAGGATGCCGATGCATAGCGGCAATGTGTAGGGATGCAGGGACGGCAGCGCCGAGACCAGCGCGCCCACGCCGGCCGAGATGCCGACCGCGACATTGAGCACGTAGTCGATCATCAGCGCCGCGGCGGCAAGGAGGCTCGCATTGGGGCCGAGGTTGGCGCGCGTCACCGCGTACGCGCCGCCATTGCCCGGATACGCGCGGATGGTCTGCCAGTAGGACGCGAACAGCAGCAGCAGCAGGGCAATGACCGGCGCCATCACCCAGCCGGTCCAGCCCGCGCTCGCCACCCCCGCCACCGCCAGCACGGCCATCGCCGCTTCCGGCCCGTAGGCCGAGGAACCGATCGCGTCCAACCCCATCGCCGGCACGCCCTCGAACGCGCCGATCTTGCGTTCCTCCGACTCGCGGTTGGCGAGGCGGCGGCCGAGCAGCAGGTGGAGGACGTGCACTGGTGGACCCGTCGGGGGCGGTCTCCATTCGGCAGCAAGAGCCGTGCCGCCCTCCTGCATACCTGCGGACGGCATGCAGGCCGGGCCAGCATAGTCGCGTTTGCGCGGGCGCAGCGGCGGACGCTGCGGTTCGGTCAGCGGCGATTCGCTTGCCCGATCGCCCGGGATACGCACGCCTGCCCCTTTCTTGACCGCAGATGGCCCTTTGCTTCACGGGCAACGGATTCGCGGCGGACCGTTGGCTGAACGCTGACCGGATCACGCGACGTCATGCCCGCGAAAGCGGGCATCCATTTCAGCCTTCCGCAGGTGCTCGCCGGAGTCCGAACCGCTAGCCGGGGGTCGCCTGACGGCGGGCGAGCGCGGCGGCGGGCTTTGTGACCAGGAACGGACGTTCGACCAGCCGGTAGGAAATCCACGCCACCAGCAGCGAGGCCGGGATCACCACCAGCGCGCGCAGGCCGAGGCCGCCGAGATCCCGCGCCAGGCCCGGCCAGAGCTGGTCCAGCCAGCCGATCAGCGGGTTGTGCCAGAGATACAGGCTGTAGCTGACGGTGCCGACGAAGGCCAGCGCGCGCCCGCCGAACAGCCATCGCGCCAGCGGCAGCGGCGAGGCGGCCGCAAGCACCACCAGCGCCAGCGACGCGCCGGCGAGGGTGGCGTAGGCGAAAATCAGCGGCGCATCGGCACGCACGAAGATGTCGCCACGACCATCGAGATGGCCCATCAGCAGCAGTACGCAGGCGAGGCCTGCCAGCAGCACCGCAAGGTCGCGTCGTCGGGCTCCGCCGCCACCGCGCCGCAGGTGCAACCCCGCCGCCAGTACGCCGAACGCGAATTCGTCGATGCGGGCCGGTGTCTGCAGGATCAGCGGATAGGCCAGGAACCATTCCCAGACGCCGTCGTAAAGCAGGTGCCAGCAGGCGATCCGCACCGTCACCGAGGCCACCACCAGGAACGCCATCACCAAGCCCCAGCGGGCGCGGCCGAAGACGAAGCCGAGCAGCGGCAGCACGATGTAGAAATTCCACTCCACCGGCAACGTCCACCACACGCCGTTCCAGAGCGGAAAGCCGAAGTAGACGAACTCCATGCTGAGATAGGCCAAGAGCTCCTGCCACGGCGGCAGGGTGCCGATGCCGGCCAGCGCCAGCAGCACCAGCACGCCGAGTTGCGCATAGAAGGCCGGCAGCACGCGCAGCGCGCGGCGTTTCCAGAACCGCCCGAGGCGCGGGAACGGCCGGTCGCCAAGCGCCCAGCGCATGAATGGCAGCCCGAGCAGGAAGCCGGACAGCACGAAGAAGAGGTCGACGCCCAGATAGCCGGTCGAGAACACTGCCGTCAGGTCAAGCGGCCCCAGCGCCAGCCGCGGGCTGCCAGCCGCCAGCCACAGATGGAACAGCACCACCCAGCCGGCGGCGATGCCGCGCAGGCCGGTGAGGTTGGGGAAGTAGTCCCGCGGTGATGACCGCCCCTCGGCGACCGCCGTCATGGCAGCATCTGCGCGCTTTTCATCATGCACGTTGGGTATTCAGCGGGAAAAGGCCGATGCTATACGGTTCGGCGCGATCATCCATCCATGGCGATGCCATGCTGCGGGAATCAGGCACAGGCGCCGCACTGGCGCATCGTCCAAGTCCGCAGCACGTCAGGTACTTCATTTCCCCAACCACCCCCGTGGATCCACCGGCTTGCCCTTAGCGCGCAGCTCGAAATAAAGGCCGGGCTTGCGCTGGCCGCCGCTGGAGCCGCTGGTGGCGACGGGCTGGCCGGCGTCGATCCAGTCGCCGACGCCCTTGGACAGGGTTTCGTTGCCGCCGTAGAGGCTGAGCCAGCCGTCGCCGTGGTCGACTATGATCATCAGGCCGTAGCCGCGCAGCCAGTCGGCGAAGGCGACGCGGCCGTGGGAGACGGCGCGGACCTGGGTGCCGGGGTCGGCGCCGATGAGGATGCCGCTGCTCGGGCGGCCGGACTCGTCGGCGGCGCCGAAGGCGGTCAGGACGCGACCGCGGAGCGGCCAGGCGAGGCGGCCCTTGATGGCGGCGAAGGGCTCGACCTGCGGCAGTTGCCGCGGGATGTCGGCGAAGATGTCGCGGAGCTTTTCGAGAAGGTCCGACAGGGCCGCTTCATCCTTGCCGAGCGCGGCGATGCGCGCCGCCTGGTCGCCGAGCTGGGCGTCGATGCGCGCGACGAGCTCCTCGCGCGCGGCGCGCCCGGCGGCGAGTCGCTCGCCCTCGGCGGCGCGTTCGGCGCGGCTGCGGTCGATCTCGCGCGCTTCGGCCTGGATCGATTCCTCGACGGCGGCGAGTTCGCGGAGGTCTGCCATCAAGGTGTCGATGCGTTCGACGCGGGCGCGCTGGAAGTAGCGGTGGTAGGCCAGCACGCGGGCGATCGCGGCGATGTCGTCCTGCTGCAGCAGGAGCTTGAGTTCCTCGTGCTGGCCGAGCGCGTAGGCCGAGCGGAGCAGCGCCGCGAGGGCTTCGCGCTGGGCGGAGAGCGCGGTCGCGAGTTCCGCCTTGCGCGCCTCCAGCTCTCCAAGGCGCGCGTGGCGGGAGGCCAGTTCGTCATCGAGCTGCTGCACCTGGCGGGCCACTTCGGCGACCGCCAGCTCCTGTTCGCGCAGCGCCTTGACCGCCTCGTTGCGCTCGCCGCGGGTCTGGTGCTGCTGCGCGGTGAGGGTGCGGACTTCGGCCCGTACGGCTTCGAGCTTCTGTTTGGCTTCCTTCTCCTGCGCCGCGCGGGCAGCGGGATCGATGTCCTGCGCCGAGGGGAACGCGGGCACGAGCGCCAGGAGCAGGACTGCGGCGGCGAAGGCCGGGCGCCATCCTCGTCGATGTGCAGCCGGTTTCGGGCGGCAGGCGATCATTGGCGAAGAAGGCATGGCCATGGCGGGATGTTCAATGGATGCCCGCTGTTGCGGGCATGACGTCGCGAAATGTTCCGGCGGCGTTCCCCAGCCCACGGCGCCTCTCCGTGGGCTCCATGGTTCAGGCATCCGCACCTGCCGCGCGGAACTCCACCAGGTTGTGTCCGCTCATCTCCGCCGGCTGCGGCAGATCCATCAGCGCCAGCACGGTCGGGGCGAGGTCGGACAGCGCGCCGTGCTTCAGCATGGCCGGACGACCGAGGTAGACCAGCGGCACCGGCCCCACCGTGTGCTGGGTGTGGGCGACGCCGTCATCGGCGACCATCTGCTCGACGTTGCCGTGGTCGGCGGTCACCAGCATCTCGCCGCCGGCGGCGCGGATCGCCCGTGCCAGCTCGCCGAGTGCCCAGTCCACCGTTTCCACCGCCTTGATGGCGGCCGTTTCGATTCCCGTATGGCCGACCATGTCGGGGTTGGCGATGTTGCAGACGATGAAGTCGAACGTGCCCGAGCCGATCGCCTCGACCAGGCGCGCGGTGAGTTCCGGGCAGCTCATTTCCGGCTGCAGGTCGTAGGTGGCGACCTTCGGGCTCGGCACCAGGATGCGCTCCTCGCCGGCGAAGGGCGCCTCGCGGCCGCCGGAGAAGAAGAAGGTGACGTGCGCGTACTTCTCGGTTTCGGCGATGCGAAGCTGGCGCAGGCCGAGCGAAGCGAGGTATTCGCCGAGGCTGTTGCCAAGCGACTGCGGGGGATAGGCGACGGCCGTCGCGGCGAGTCCCTTCTCGTACTCGGTGAGGGTGACGAAGGCGGCGAGGCGGATCGGGCGCGGCCGCGCGAAGCCGTCGAAGGCGGCGTCGACGAACGCGTGCGAGAGCTGGCGCGCGCGGTCGGCGCGGAAGTTCATGAACACGATGGCATCGCCATCCTCGACCCGCGCGCCGCCGGCGATGACGGCGGGCCTGACGAACTCGTCGGTCTCGCCACGCAGGTAGGCGGCTTCCAGCGCGGTCACCGCGTCATCGGCATGGAACGGCGCCTGTGCTTCGCTCACGGCGAGATACGCCTGCTCGACGCGGTCCCAGCGCTTGTCGCGATCCATCGCGTAGTAGCGGCCGGAAATGCTGGCGATGCGCGCATTGCCGAGGCTCCGGCACTTGGCGTCCAGGGCGACGAGGCTCGGCGCGGCACTCTGCGGCGGCGTGTCGCGGCCATCGAGGAAGGCATGCACGGCGACCCGGCGCACGCCGCGGCGGGCAGCGAGGTCGAGCAGCGCATGGATGTGCCGCTCGCTGCTGTGCACCCCGCCCGGACTCAGCAGGCCGAGCACGTGCAGCGTGCCGCCGTCCTTCACCGCATCGCAGGCGCCGACCAGCGCCGGATTGGCAAGGAACGCGCCATCGGCAACGTCGCGGTCAATGCGGGTGAGGTCCTGGTACACCACGCGCCCGGCGCCGATGTTCATGTGGCCGACTTCCGAATTGCCCATCTGGCCGTCTGGAAGGCCGACGTGTTCGCCGTGCGTTTCGACCAGCGTATGCGGGCACTCGGCGAGCAGGCGCGTCCAGTTCGGCGTGTTGGCAAGGGCGATCGCGTTGTTGGCGGTCTCGCTGCGATGGCCCCAGCCATCGAGGATCAGCAGCAGGACGGGTTTGGGTCGGGCCATGCGGGAATGCGGCGGTTGCGGGCGGGCCGCCATGCTAGCAGCCCCGCGCGGGATCAGGCCGCGCGCTCGCGGTTTCGCCGTGGCGGCCACAGCCCATCCTTCGGCACTGCCGCCGTGCGGCGATGCTGCGATGATGAGCGCTTTCCGCTGCGCGAGGTGAGCGATGAAATCCTGGATTGCCGGCCTGCTGCTCGCCGGCCTCGCCGCCACTGCGCTGGCGCAGGCGAAGTCCGCCGACGAGGCCTTCAAGGACATCTACAGCACCGAGTGGAGCTGGCGCCAGCAGCAGTTCGGCGGCTACGACGACGAGGATTCCGGCTCCAATCCGCTCGCCAACCGCCTGCCGGACGTGGGCGCCGACGCGCAGAAGGCGCGCCTCGCCTACTGGGACGACGTGCTGAAGCAGCTCGATGGCATCAAGGTGGCCGAACTGTCGGCCGAGAACCAGGTGAATTACGCCGTGTACCGGCCGCAGGTCGAGAACCTCGCCGCCGAGGTGCGCCTGCGCGGCTACGAGATGCCGTTCAACAGCGACAGCCAGTTCTGGTCGAACCTCGGCTTCATGACGCGGCGGCCGCTGAAGGACGAGGTGGCGGCGCGCAGCTACATCGCCAAGCTCGACGACGTGCCGCGCTACTTCGACCAGCAGATCGCCAACATGCGCGCGGGGCTCAAGCGCGGCTTCTCGGTGCCGCGCGCGGTGCTGGACGGGCGCGACGTGTCGATTGCGAGCTACGCCGAGGTGAAGACGCCCGAAGGCAGCGAGTTCTACACGCCGCTCAAGTCACTGCCCGCCTCGATCCCGGCGGAAACGCAGTCTGCGCTGCGGAACGACGCGGGGCGCGCGATCCGCGAGCACGTGATCCCGGCCTACGCGAAGCTGCTGGTGTTCTTCCGCGACGAGTACGTGCCGCAGGCGCGCACCACGCTCGCCGCCGAGGCACTGCCGGATGGCAAGGCGTATTA
The DNA here is from genome assembly GCA_017305135.1 of Lysobacterales bacterium. Taxonomy (GTDB): domain Bacteria; phylum Pseudomonadota; class Gammaproteobacteria; order Xanthomonadales; family Rhodanobacteraceae; genus Dokdonella_A. The sequence goes on from JAFKNA010000005.1 coordinate 374,023, forward strand.
CCGGCAGCAGATCCGGGAATACACCACGCTCGACCTGTCCGCGGAGGAGATCCACCAGATCGGCCTCAGCGAGGTCGCCCGCATCGATGCCGACATGCAGGCGACGATGAAGGAATCGGGCTTCAAGGGCGATTTCCCCGCGTTCCTGCGGTTCCTGCGCACCGACCCGCAGTTCTACGCGAAGACGCCCGAAGAACTCCTGATGCGCGCGGCCTGGATCGCCAAGCAGGTCGACGGCAAGCTCGGCCAGTTCTTCGGCCTCCTGCCGCGCGGGCGCTTCACCATCGTGCCGGTGCCGCCCGCGATCGCGCCGTTCTGGACCGCCGGGCGCGGCGGCAACGGCACCTACTGGGTCAATACCTGGGACCTGCCCTCGCGGCCGCTCTACAACCTGCCGGCGCTGACCGTGCACGAAGCGGCGCCGGGCCACGCCTTCCAGGGCGCGCTCGCCGCCGAGCAGCACGCCTATCCGGATTTCCGCAGCAAGAGCTACATCTCCGCCTACGGCGAGGGCTGGGGCCTCTACTGCGAAAAGCTCGGCCAGGAAATGGGTATCTATCACACGCCGTACGAGGAGTTCGGCCGCCAGACCTACGAGATGTGGCGCGCCGCGCGGCTGGTCATCGACACCGGCATCCACCACAAGGGCTGGACGCGCCAGCAGGCCATCGACTACCTCGCCGGCCACACCGCGCTCAGCCATCACGAAGTCGAGACCGAGGTGGACCGCTACATCTCCTGGCCGGGCCAGGCGCTCAGCTACAAGCTCGGCGAGATCAGGATCGTGGAGCTGCGCCGCCGGGGCGAGCAGGCACTCGGAGCGAAGTTCGATCTCCCCGCCTTTCATGATTTCGTGCTGGCACTCGGCTCGGTGCCGCTGCCGGTGCTGGAGCAGCAGGTCGATGCGTGGATCGCGAAGAGGAAGAAGGAGGCCTGAGCCCGCCGGAGCTCGCGTGCAGACGCCAGCCTGCCTGCGGCGACCCTGCGTCCGGATCCCGCAAGACCCCGGTCGCGCACAGGGTGCCCTCCCATAAGCGCTAACCTAATTGTTGCCACTGCGCCGGAGCTCGTGTACCGTACGCGCCATGGCCACCGACGTGCTGGACGAGGAATGGGATGTGCTGACCCGCCTGCTTCCGGCGGATTGGCGCGAACTGGCGCGTGAGACGGGCGC
>JAFKNA010000002.1 GCA_017305135.1 Lysobacterales bacterium
CCTTCCTGTCCTCGTCGGGCTGTGGTCTCAACCAGCCGGAAACGGCCACGGCCATCGGCTTCCCGGACTTCCACCTGACCATGGTGGTGACCCTGGATGACGGTGGCAGCGAGCCCGAGGCCTGCGACAGCCCGAGCAACATCCCCTGGTTGTCGGCGACGCCGGCGTCGGGTTCGGTGGCGGCGGGCATGAGCAGCAGCGTGACGGTGACCGTGGACGCCTCGACCCTGTCGGCGGGCGAATACGCGGCCAACCTCTGCGTTGCCACCAATGACCCGAACGCCTTGATGATTACCGTGCCGGTCACCCTGACGGTGGAGGCCGGAGCCGATGATGCGATCTTCTGCAGCGGCTTCGAGGTCGGTGAGGACGGCTCCTGCGGCAAGGAGCCGCCGGCGCCGTTCGAGCAGCCGCTTCAGGATCCGGGCTTTGAGGCCACCACCGACAGCGGCGGCAGCAACCCGTATTGGGCCGGCGCGGACAGCAACGACCCGGGTGGCACGCCGTTCTACAACGGTCCCGACTTTGAAATCGACGCTCACGGGGGCGAATGGTTTGCATGGTTCGGTGGTTGGCGTGCCGCCGCATCCACGCAGTCGTTCTCGCAACAGGTCGAGATCCAGGCTGGTGGTCCGCGGTTCATCAACTACTGGCGCAACATCGTGGCCGAGCCGATCGGCACCGCCACCCTGACGGTATCCGTCGACGGAACACCGGTGGAAACCACGAACATCGTTGCCGAAGGCCTGGATCCGGGCTGGATCAACAGGTCCGTGGACATCGGCAGCTATGGCGATGGCGACGTGCACACGATCAAGTTCGAGTACACCCAGGCCGGCAGCGATGATGGCAACATCTTCATCGACGACGTGACCATCGACGCGCAGGCGGGTTCAGCCCGACGCTGATTCCGCCACGTAGCCACTTGAAAGGCCTCCCTTCGGGGAGGCCTTTTTTTATGGTTCTTCGTGACTTGCCGGACATTCGTGCATACGCCTCCACGGGCCGATCGTGTTGCGAGCGGCGACGGGCTCCGCGGCCCCGAAATCGGCCGCGTCGGCCGTTGATCCGGTACTGACTCCCCCCTGAACAAAAAGAGTGGTATAAGGCAACATGGCTTCCTCGGCTTGCCGGGAAGCCTGCGACGGTTCGATCCATCAAAAGCGCTTGCCGGCCACGGAGTGGGATGTGTCCGGCGCCCGCGCGACAAACTCTGGGGAAAAACATGCGGAAGCCATCACGTTCACTCGCGCTGAGCGCGGCGATCGGTCTGGCGCTGGTGGGGACAGCGGTATACGGCAGCCTTGCCGTGAATGCCGCGGTTCCGAATCCGGCGCGCGATACCGCTACAGCGGAAGCGAATACCGACAACGTCTACATCATCACGTTCGTCGAAGCCGGGCTCATCAACTACGAAGGTGGCATTGCCGGCCTGGCTCGCACTGCGCCGGATACGGCCACAGGCAAGCGCCTGGATCGAACCTCCTCGGCAGCACGCACGTACGAAGCCTGGCTCGAAACGCAGCGGCAATCGCATCGTGCCGCGCTCGAGTCCACCCTGGGGCGTGCGCTGGATGTCACCCACAGCTACGGCATCACCTTCAACGGCATTGCCGCCGAATTGACGCCCGGGGAAGCCGCCACACTGCGGACCGTGCCTGGCGTGGAATCGGTGGAAGCCGCCGGCGTCTACTACCTCGACACCTACCGCGGCCCGTCCTTTATTGGCGCCAACAAGATCTGGGACGGCAGCGCCACGCCCACCCATATCGGCAATCGCGGCCAGGGCGTGAAGGTCGGCATCATCGATGGCGGCGCGAACAGCGGGCATCCATCATTCGCCAATGACGCTTCCTGCGGCTTCAGTTCCGCCGCTCCGAAACTGACCGCCAAGGATTGCAGTTCCGTTTCCGGCGGCCTGTGCGTGGGTTCCAATCCACAAGCCAATTCAACCTACGGCCACGGCGTGCATACCGCCAGCACGGCGGCCGGCAACACCATCGACAACACGGTGAGTCCTGCCCCGGCGCTGCCGGACGGCATGACCATGTCGGGCGTTGCGCCCTGCGCCACGGTCTACCAGTACAAGGTCTGCGCGACCAATTCATGCGCCGGCGCCGACATAGCGGGTGGCATCCAGAACGCCATCGCCGATGGCGTCGACGTCATCAACTTCTCCATCTCCGGCGGTACCTCGCCGTGGGGCAGCAGCGACAACGACCGCCGCTTCCTCGATGCGGTCGGCAACGGCACCTTCGTCGCTGCCTCGGCCGGCAACAACACCTCGACCGATCCCACGGTTGTAGGCCGCGTCAATCACCGCGGCCCGTGGGTCATGTCGGTGGCCGCCTCCTCCCACGACCAGATCGTCGGCCCCGGCCTCTCGCTGGCGGGTCCAGGTACGCCGGCGCCCGCCACGCAGAACGTTGCCCTGAATCCGGGCAGCACCACGACGGCATCCTCGACGCCGACGTGGAATGGCAAGCCCATCCGCACCCATGCCGCCAACATCGAAGGCTGCACGGACTCGGGCGGCATTCCGGCCGGCACGTTCACCGGCTCGGTGGCCATCGTGCGTCGCGGCACCTGCGCCTTCACGGAAAAGATCGCCAACGCCTACAACGCAGGCGCGGACATGGTGGTCATCGCGAACAACCAGGTCGGCTCCATCAACATGGATACGACCGGCGCTCCCACCGTGCCCGCCTACAGCACGAACCAGGCATCCGGCGACGCGCTCATTGCCGCCATCAATGCCAATCCGTCGAGCAGCACGGCCAACGTGGCGCCAATCGTCTCCGGCACGCGCCTGGGCGACGTGCTGGCGGACTTCAGCTATCGCGGCCCGACGCCATCGCCGCTCGCCGACCTCACCAAGCCCGACATCAGCGGCCCCGGCGTGGACATCTACGCGGCGACGGACCCGGGCAGCGGCCAGTACGAGTTCATGAGCGGCACTTCCATGGCCGGCCCGCACGTGGCCGGCGCCGGTGCGCTGATGAAGGGCGTCCATCCCACCTGGTCGCCAATGGAAATCCGCTCGGCGCTGATGATGACCGCCAAGCGGGACGGTTTCCGCGAGAATGAGACTTCGCCCTGGAACATCGATGACGTCGGCAGCGGCCGCGTCGATGTTGCCAAGGCGGCGATGGCGGGTCTCACCATGGACGAGACCAAGGCCAATTTCCTCGCCGCCAATCCCTCCGGCGGCAGCATCAACATCAAGGCCCTGAACCTTCCGGCCCTGCGCAACCTGGCGTGCAATACCAGTTGTACCTGGACGCGCACGGTCAGGAATCGACTTGCCACCAGCGGAACGTGGTCCGTCGGCTCCACCACCGACGGGCGGTTCGCGGTCTCGGCATCGCCGTCCACGTTCACGCTCGCGGCCGATGCGGAGCAGACGATCACCTTCACGGCCTCTCCGACCGTCACCATCCCAAGCAGCAGCATCGCGTTCGGCTATGTCACCCTGACCGAGGCCAATGGGCTTGCCCCGCAGCAGCATCTCTCCGCGGCGATCCGCGGCACGCGAGCGGCGACGGTCTATACGGTGGGTGGCACGGTCAGCGGCCTCACCGGAACCGGACTTGCGCTCGCCCTCAACGGCGGCGACAGCCTCGCGGTTGCGGCCAATGGTTCCTATGTCTTCCCGGGCGGTCTTCCCACTGCCTCGCCCTATGAAGTCACGATCGCCAGCCAGCCCACCGGCCAGATGTGTACCGTCACCAACGGACTCGGCAGCATTGCCGCCGCCAACATCACCAACGTCGATGTGAGCTGCGTCTCGGCCGTTACCAACTGGACGGTCACGCCGAGCGTCTCCGGCGGCAACGGCGTCATTTCGCCCGACACCCCGCAGACCGTCAACGACGGCGGCACCACCAGCTTCACCCTCGCGGCGAATACCGGCTACCGCATCGACAGCGTCGGCGGCACCTGCGGCGGCACGCTGAGCGGCACCACCTACACCACCAACGCGATCACTGCCGATTGCACGGTCATCGCCAGCTTCGCGCAGAACCTCACCTACTGCACGCGCGGCTACTCCACCGGCGTCGAGCCGATCAGCCTGGTCAGCATCGACGGCATCAACAATCCCTCACCGGCGACCGGTGGCCCGGCCTATCAGGATTTCACCAGCATCGTCGGCCAACTGGCCCCGGGTGCGAGCTATCCGATCAGCGTGCAGGGCAACACGGATGGGGCGTACCGATCCGCGGTGGCGGTTTATTTCGACTGGAACAGGAATGGCACCTTTGACAGTGGCGAGGGCTATTTCATCGGTGCGCTGCTCAATTCGACTGGTGCGGACGGACAGACCGTCACGGCGATGATTCCGGTTCCCGCCACGGCCGCGCCCGGCCAGACCCGCATGCGCGTGGTCAAGCAGTACACCGAGGTGGCCTCGCCGGGTCTTGCCCAGGCGGCCGCCTGCGGCGCCGCCGGCTACGGCCAGGCGGAGGACTACACGGTCAACCTCGACCCGAGTGCGCCGGTGCCGCCGACGCTGTCGATCGCGATCGCGCCCGCCAGCGGTGTGCTGGGTGCGCCGGCCACGCTGACGATGACCCTCGGCAACGGTTCGGCGAACCCCGCCAACCTCACGGCGGACTTCACCACCGCGCTTCCGTCCGGCCTGCAGCTGGCGACGCCGGCCAATGCCTCGACGACCTGCTCGGGTACGTTCACGGCGGCTGACGGTTCCGGTTCCATCACGCTGGCCAGTGGCGGCGCCATCCTCCCCGGTGGCTGCACGATCGAGGCCACGCTGGTCTCGACCGCGCCGCGCCGCTATAGCGTCAATACGGGTACGCTCAGCACCAATCAGGGCAATGCTGCAGCGGCCAGCGCCGAGTTCCTCGCCTGGGCCACCACCGGCGGCGCCACCACCTATTCGACCGGCTTTGAATCGCCGTTCACGGCGGGTGCGCTGAATGGCCAGCAGGGCTGGGCGGCGCGTTCATGGAACGTGGCCACCACGGCTCCGGCGAACGGCGCCCAGAACATCCGCGCCTCGAGTACGGCCAGCCCGACCACGGCCAACTATGCGCTGGCGATCTCGCCGGACTCCACGGTCGGCGAGACCCGCTTCGCCACCATTAGCGCGAACCTGCGCCTGTCGCGCACCACCAACGGTGCAAGCTGGCGCTTCGACCCGCAGGATCCGGCGGCCGGTCTCAAAACCACGCTCGTGCAGTTTGACCGCGCGGCGGCCCGCAACATCCAGGCGATCGTCTTCGATGCCGCCGGCAATGGCACCTTCGTCAACACCGGCGCGCAATGGCCGGTCGACACCTACTTCAACTTCAAGGTCATCGTTGACCGTGTCAACGGCGCGCTGAAGATGTGCGTGAACGACAGCTCGATCTACACCGATCCGAGCGGCAACGGCACCGCCGGCCATGACATCGCGAACCTGGCGATCTCCCAGACGGTCGCTACCAACCAGACCGCCAACAACACGTTCGACGTGGACGACGTCGTGGTCGAGTACCAGACGACCGACGACTGCGTTGCGCCCGTCATCGTCACGCATACGGTGACGCCGAGCGTCGGCACGCCCTCGGGCACGATCTCGCCGGCGACCCCGCAGGCCGTGAACGACGGCGACACCGCCACCTTCACGTTGACGGCGGATGCCGACTTCGAAGTCGACAACGTCGGCGGCACCTGCGGCGGCACCTTGACCGGCACCAGCTACACCACCAACGCGGTCACCGCCGATTGCACGGTGGTCGCCAACTTCAAGGCGGCTCAGGTGATCGCTCCGGAGGCAGCCATTACGCCGACCTCGCTGAGCCTGACGGCCGCCGAGGGCGCATCGGCTTCGCTGCCGCTCAATATCGCCAACGTGGGCGGGGGCTCGCTCGACTTCACCATCACCGAGTCGGCGACGGCTTCGCTGCCGCTGGAGGCGGTGAATCCGCTGGCGCTGCAATCGCGTGATGGCCGTGTTTCGGCCGGCGGCGTGGCACCGCGTGCGAACCCCGAGCCTTCTGCGGTGGTGATCGACGAGGGCTTCGCCAACGTCGCCGCGCTGTTCAGCAGCGGCGGCTGGATCGAGGGCAACCACAGCGCGCCGGTGGGCAGCGCCAAGTGGGCACAATGCGGCGGTACCGCGATTCCGCCAGCATTCGATGGCGGCAGCAACGACTGCATCCTCGTCAATTACTGCAGCACTGGCAATGCTAGCTGCTCGGGTGGCAGCGGCGTCATCAGCAATTGGCTGCTGACACCGGAAGTCACGTTCAATCCGGGCTCGACGGCGAGCTTCTACACCCGTACGTCGACCGGCGCGGACTTTGCGGACCGGCTCGAGGTGCGAGTGTGCAATTCGGGCGATTGCAGCAACTTCGGCACCGGCGCGTCGGACGTGGGCAACTTCACCACGGTTCTGCTGACGATCAACCCGAATCAGATGGATGGCCCCGATCCGACCGGCGTCAATGGTTACCCGGATACGTGGACCAAGTTCACGCTCAATGGTCTGCCGTCTTCAGGTACGGGCCGCATCGCATTCCGCTACTTCGTGAGCAGCGGTGGCCCCGCCGGCGCCGGTTCCAACATTATCGGCCTGGACCGCGTAGTGGTTGACAACGGTACATCGGGCGGTGGTGGTTGCACCAATCCGAGCGACATCCCGTGGCTGAGCGTTTCACCGCTGGCCGGTTCGGTGGCGGGCGGTTCGAACACCGATGTGACGGTGTCGGTGAATGCGGCCGGTCTGGCCACAGGCACGTACATGGCCAACGTGTGTGTGGCGAGCAACGACCCGGCCGCGCCGATGACCACGGTTCCGGTGAGCTTCACGGTCACTCCGCCTGCTGTTGTCACGCATACGGTGACGCCGAGCGTCGGCACGCCGTCGGGGACCATCTCGCCGGCGACCCCGCAAATCGTGAACGATGGCGCCAGCGCCACCTTCACGCTGGCGGCTGATGCCGGATTCGAGATCGACTCCGTCGGCGGCACCTGCGGTGGCACCCTCACCGGTAGCAGCTACGTGACCAATGCGGTCACGGCCGATTGCACGGTGGTCGCGAACTTCAAGTCCGAAACGGGCGGCAACCCGGAGGTAAGCTGCATCAACGGCAGCCATCCGGTCACGCAGGACTTTGACGGCACCTATGTCAAGTGGGAGACCGGAGAGTTCGGTGATGAGATGCCGGGTGCCAACTTCAACCCGTACGGTGCCACGAACCTGACGTTCTTCTGGCCGAACTCGACTGCCGGCAATGCGGGCGTGGTCTCCAGCGGTGCCTACCCGGTGCTGCAGTCCGGAGATATCGTCGGTGCCACCCGCACCTTCGCGACTTCCGCTACCTATGCGGCCTGGCGTGCGACCGCTGACGGCTATCTCGGCTTCAAGTTCAACTGCTCGACCGCCAGCATCTGCTACGGCTACGCGCACCTGACCACCACGGGCCCGAACGGATTCCCGGCCACCATCGGCGACTATTGCTGGAACAAGGCCGGCAACCAGATCACTGTCGGTGAAACAGGCGGTGGTGGCGTGACGACGCATACGGTCACTCCGAGCGTCGGCAGCCTCTCGGGCACCATCTCGCCGAGCACCCCGCAGACGGTCAATGACGGCGCCACCGCCTCCTTCACCCTGGCGGCGGACGCGGGCTACGAGATCGATGGCGTTGGCGGCACCTGTGGCGGCACCCTTGCCGGCAGCAGCTACACCACCAACGCGGTGACCGCTGATTGCACGGTGATCGCCAACTTCCGGCCGGCGACCCCGGGTGGTGACCTGGTCTGTTCGGGATTGATCAACCATGCCATTGCCAACAGCATCGATGGCACCTCGGTGAACTGGATCACCGGCGACATCCAGGACGCGGACGTCTCGGGGTACCACTTCAACCCGTACAACAACAGCCAGCAGCTGACCTTCTGGTGGCAGACCGGAGCGCCGAACATCGCCGGCGTTTCCTCCAGCGCCACCAGTTCGGACTTCCTGGTGCTGCAGGACGGTGCCGTGGTTGGCCCGGCCTCGATCTGGTCAACCACCAACAACCCCGGTCCCGCGGCCTGGGCGGCGGGTGCGGACGGCTATCTCGGCTTCCGCTTCAACTGCTCGTCGCTGCCGACCGCGCCGGCCAATGGCATCTGCTACGGCTATACGCACCTCACGACCACGGCGCCGAACGGCTTCCCGGCCACGCTGGTTGATTACTGCTACGACAAGGCGGGCAATGCGGTCACCATCGGCGGCGGTACCCCGGGCGGCGATCCGGTGGCGAGCATCACCCCGACCGCCATCAGCCTCTCGGCCGAGCAGGGCGCATCCGATTCCAAGCCGCTCACCATCGCCAACACCGGCGGCGGTTCGCTGACCTACACGATCACCGAGAGCGCGGTGGCGCGCCCGACGAGCAGCTTCGCCACGGCGGCGGTGCGGACCGACAAGCTCGGTACGCCGATTCTTGGCACGTTGTCGGCCAACCCGAACGCCACCCGTGGCGCGCTGGGTCGTCCGGTCATGTTGCAGGCGACCGACATCTCGCAGATGGCCGACAACACGCCGGGTGACGAGGGCGTGGCCTGCAACCTCAACGATGGTTCCGGCGTCAGCGACAACAGCTGGTGGCGCCGCTTCTACTTCAACGAGCACACCACCGTGGGTGCCTCGGCGAACGTGGTGAGCGTCAAGGTCTCCACCGGCAGCGCCACGCTCCCGGGCGGCGTGCCCTCGACGATCAACCTCTACACGATCCCACACTCGGTGACGGTCAACACCATCCCGACCGCGCAGCTGACGCTGATCGGCACGGCCAACTTCACGGCCAGCGGTTCGCTGCAGACGATCACGGTGCCGGTGACCGGCGCGATCAACGACACGGTCGGCAAGGACCTGGTGGTCGAGTGGAACACCGCCGGCGCCACCGGCGGACCGTTCTACCCCGGCGCGAATGCCTCGGCGGAAATGCACCCGACCTTCATTTCCTCGACCGGGTGCGGTATTGCCCAGCCGACCCCGAGTGCCGGCATCGGCTTCCCGGATTTTCACCTGACCATGGTGGTAACGGTGGAAGACAGCGGCCTCCCGCCGCCGGTTGGCTGCGACAACCCGAGCGACATCCCCTGGCTGTCGGCGAGCCCGACCAGCGGCACGGTCGCCGGTAACAGCAGCGAGACGGTAATGGTGACCGGAAACGCCGGCAGCATGGCGGCGGGCAGCTATACCGCCAATGTCTGCGTGGCCACCAACGATCCGGCTGCGCTGATGACCACGGTACCGGTGACCTTCACGGTGACTCCGCCCGCAACTGCCAACCACACGGTCACTCCGAGCGTGGCAGGAAGTGGCGGCTCCATCTCGCCGTCGACTCCGCAGACGGTGGCCAATGGCGCGACCGCCACGTTCACGCTGACGCCGGACGTCGATTTCCAGATCGATACGGTGGTCGGTACCTGTGGCGGCACCCTGACGGGCAACAGCTACACCACCAACCCGGTCACTGCGGATTGCACCGTCATTGCCAGCTTCAAGGCGGCGGTCGGCAATCCGGATGTGGTCTGCACGGCAGCCAACCATCCGGTCGCGCAGAGCTTCGACGGCACCTACGTCAAGTGGGAAACCGGCGAGTTCAGCGATACCGGCTCCATCGCCGGTGCCAACTTCAACCCGTACGACAGCAGCGGCCTGGCCTTCTTCTGGCCGAACTCGGGAACCGGCAACGCCGGCGTGGGCCCGAGCCAGACCTTCTCCACGGCGACGGGTGCGGCCACCAACTGGCGTGCCGGCGTGGATGGCTACCTCGGCTTCCGCTTCAGCTGCTCCACGGCGAGTGCGTGCTACGGCTATGCGCACCTGACCACCACCGGCCCGAGCGGCTTCCCGGCCACGATCGGCAACTACTGCTGGAACAAGGCGGGCAACCCGATCACTGTCGGCGAGCAGGCCACCCCGGCGGCGCCTTCCGTGTCCAAGGCGTTCACCCCGGCCACGGTGGCAACGGGCCAGCAGAGCGTGGCGACCGTCACTCTCAGCAACCCGACGGCGGTGGATGCCGTCCTCACCGCCCCGCTGGTCGACACCCTGCCGGCCGGCCTGGCGGTGAGCGGTGCCACGACCAGCTGTCTGGTCGATACCGGTGGCGCGATCACGCCGTCGGCCTCGGTCACCCTGCCGGTGGGTGCGGTCATTCCCGCCAACGGCTCGTGCAGCATCGACATCACGGTGTCCGCGGCAGCGGTCGGAACCTACGTCAACACCATCGCGGCAGGTGCGCTGGTCACCGACCAGGGCAGCAACGCCGAGGCCGCCTCGGCCACGCTGACCGTGACCGTCCCCGTGGCGGAGCCGACGATCAGCGTCACCCCGGGCAGCCTGGAAGCGACGCAGGCGACGAACGCCACCACGACCAGGACGCTGACGATCGCCAACGTCGGCACGGGCAGCCTCGACTGGACCATCAGCGAGGACAACAGCCGTCCGATGCCGGTGGGGTCGGCCACCCGCCAGCCTGCCAGCGAACGCGTGGGCGCAGCCGTGAGCCATGTCCCCGCCACGCAGGGCGGTGAGGCCAGGCCGTGGGCGGTGCCGATGGCCTCGCTGTACGACAACGGTCCGCTCGTCACCAACGCGGGCGCCGGTGCCGGCGGCAAGGATGCGAGCGCGTTGCAGACCAGCGTCGGCAACAGCGCCTACGGCTCCAACGTCAGCGCTTCGGCCGGCTTCCGCGCCGCCGATGACTTCGTGGTGCCGGCCGGTGGCTGGACGGTGGATACGATGACGTTCTTCACCTACCAGACCGGTTCGACCAC
>JAFKNA010000043.1 GCA_017305135.1 Lysobacterales bacterium
CTGTCGCAGGCCTCGGGCTCGCTGCCACCGTCATCCAGGGTCACCACCATGGTCAGGTGGAAGTCCGGGAAGCCGATGGCCGTGGCCGTTTCCGGCTGGTTGAGACCACAGCCCGACGAGGACAGGAAGGTCGGGTGCGTTTCCGCCGAGGCGTTGGCGCCCGGGTAGAACGGACCGCCGGTGGCGCCGTCGGTGTGCCACTCCACCACCAGGTCCTTGCCCACCGTGTCGGTGATCGCGCCGGTTACCGGCACGGTGATCGACTGCAGCGAGCCGGTGGCCGTGAAGTTGGCCGTGCCGATCAGCGTCAACTGCCCGGTCGGGATGGTGTTGACCGTCACCGAGTGCGGGATCGTGTAGAGGTTGATCGTCGACGGCACGCCACCCGGGAGCGTGGTGCTGCCGGTGGAGATGGTCACGCTCACCACGTTCGCCGAGGCACCCACGTTGGTGTGCTCGTTGAAGTAGAAGCGCCGCCACCAGCTGTTGTCGCTGACACCCGAACCGTCGTTGAGGTTGCAGGCCACGCCCTCGTCACCCGGGGTGTTGTCGGCCATCTGCGAGATGTCCGTCGCCAGCAGCTGCACCGGCTCGCCGAAGCGGTTGAGGTCGCCGCTGCCACTCCGGGAGAGCGACACCACGCCTTCCAGCGCACCCGGCGCGTACTTCGCCCACGGGTTGTTGCGGAAGCTCGGCGGGTTCAGGCGCTCCGCATCGCTTTCCGCAATCGAGTAGGTCAGCGTGCCGGAACCGACGTTCTTGATGACCATCGTGTCGGTGCCCGTGCTGCCCGCATCGACCGTGAAGTCAAGGCTGTCCGGGGTGATCTCGGCGATCGGATCGCCGGTGCCGTCCGTCACGGTGAAGCTCACCGGCACGGTGACGACCGGGTTGGCCGCATCGTTGCTGCTGACGCAAAGCCTCGCGGCATACGAACCCGCGGCGACGCCGGTCGAGTTGAAGGTGACCGTCACCGGCGTACTCGCACCCGCGGCCGTGCTGCCGGCCGTGGGGTTGAGCGACAGCCACGGGATATCCGACACGCTGCTGCAACCAGAGGTGCCGCCGCCCGCCGTACCCTCGATCAGGAACGGGAAGTCCTGCTGGGCGCCCGAGCCATCGTCCATCGCCGGAATCCAGGAGCTGCCGTCGTTCTGCACGGCGTTGGCGCCCGGCTTGCCGGTCTGGCCGACCAGCGTCACCGGCGGTGCCCACGGGCCCGAAGCCAGCGTGCCGCTGAGCTGCCAGTCCACCCAGTAGGTACCCGCCGGCAACGTGGTGCCGATGTTGGCCACCACCGCCATGAGCGGACGGTCCGTATTGGTGAGGGCGGTGTCGAGCACGCGGTAGATGTTGCTGAACGCGGTGCTGGCCATCCGGTTGGTGGTGGTATCGCCGAACACGATCGTGCTGC
>JAFKNA010000015.1 GCA_017305135.1 Lysobacterales bacterium
CCAGCACCACCAGCGGGTCGCCCAGCGCCTCCAGCTTGCGGTGGCGCGTGTCTTGATCGAACAGACCCAGCGAACGGTGCGACATCGTGAGAACCTCGGCAGGCAACAGGCGCTACCCTACGGGTTGCGGGGGATTATGCAAACCGCTCACTAGTTAGCCAGCAGAAGGGGGTACACGTGAAACCTAAGGCAATCGCATTTCTGGCGCTAGCTTTTGTTTGCGCCTCTGCTCAAGCCAAAGATGGTTTGGTGGTGCACTTCACCATCACCAAGACGGCTGGCAACAATGTCAGTACCTACACCAATGGTGTGCTCATGGGTCTCACTGAGACTTCAACCTTTACGTTTCCAGGCCAGTATCAGGTTTTGGTCGAGGCGCGGGCAGCGGGCGACGGCGCGGAGAATCTCGTCGTCACAGTAAAAGATCTTTCCAGTGGCAAGCCGGTCTATGCGGGGAGCGGCGCGGCAAATGTGCAGGTTGGCAAGTCGACAACCATTCCCTTTTACCAGCTAGGAAAACTCTGAACAAGTCTCTCGACGTCATGCCCGCGAAAGCGGGCATCCATTGAAAACAGCAACTTGGACTCCCGCTTTCGCGGGAGTGACGGCTTGTTCAGAGTTTCCCTAGCGCAAGCAAGCGCCAGCTACAAGGTCTTCGTAGATACGTCGTACGGGCAACTCCCCAAGTCGGCAAACTAGCTGCTGGCTAACATTTCATTCCAGCGGACGCGCTACGCGCGCCGCTAAATTCAAGCGTTAGATGTTATGAGCCTCGTACCTATCGCGTGCCCACAGTCTGAATCGGAGCTCGCGTGCATGCTGTGCGAACTGGAGGCTCACGGTATCCGTGCATTTGTGCAAGGCGCAGGTTTTGGGTCGTTATGGCCTGGCGCTCAAATCTCGGGGTACAACATGCGCCGCATCATGGTGTCAGGTTTCGATGTGTCGCAAGCCAATCACGCACTCGCAATGTTCACGCATCCGGCCGGACCAGCAAGCTCGTATCAGTGGCCTGGCTTGTTTCACGTGCTTCGTATGGTTCTCGAAGTCGGACTTATTAGCTGGTGCGTACCGGCTGGCCCGCGGAACCGCCCATGCAGAGAGAACATCTAACTACTCATTCCAGCGGACGCGCTGCGCGCGCCACTAAATTCAGGCGTTAGCTGTCTATCGTATAAGGAGAGTGCTATGCGCATAACGAATCTTACGTTCCTTGCATTCTACTTGAATAGCGCTTTGGACACGGGAAAGTACAATGATGTCGGTTTCGATGAGGTTGCACGACATATTGAAGAAGGAACCATATTCGAGCTCCTTGCCAGTCGCCTTTCAGGCGACATCGATCTCAGCATTTTTGATGAGCCGAAGAAGAGCGAACTTCTTCAAGAGTGGCAAGACATGCTCGCTGCAGTCAGCGCTCGCAGAAAGTTTGGGGTACAAAACAACGGGCTATGTTTGCTGGTCGCGTACCTTCTTGAAGGCATCCAGCGTCGCCAAGATTCGAACCCCAAAGTCGGGAAGCACAGCTAGCAAGGCGCTCCAGCCGACCGTCCAACTGCTGCGCAGTCGGCTGGCGGCTGAGCTTAGGCGTTAGGTGCCATGGAAAATTTGCGCGAGCAGTTGGTTAGCGTGACTCTGGCGTGGGAGCGTGCATTCGGCAATGCACCGCAGATCACCACTGTTCTTTCGGAGTACGACGCCGCGCGCCTCATCGGCTGTTCGACAGACTCGTACTCCTGCGCTATGCAGGGCATCACCGCCGTTCAAAAGGGCCATGACTTCCTCTTCAATGGCCACCGCTATCAAGTTAAGGGCAACCGCCCCAGTGGCAAGCCTGGCAGTTTCGTCACTTGGGTGCCCAAGGCCGCCAACTACAACTGGGACTACCTGATCTGGGTTCTCTATGACTCTCAGTACCAGATCCAAGAGGCATGGCAATGGGAGGTCTCGGCGTATCGGGATGCCTTTGGCGGCATCAAACGGCTATCACCGGCCCATCTACGCCTTGGCAAGCAGCTGGCGTAAGCTGGCACCTGACAATGCGTTCAAACCGAAGCCGCTTCGTTCCACCAACCACATGGCAGGTAAAGCTTGCCATGTGGTTGGCTCCGCTACGCAGCTCGGCTTAACTTGGGCGTTAGGGAAGCTCTGAAAAGTCGTCACTCCCGCGGAAGCGGGAGTCCAAGTTGCTGCTTCAATGGATGCCCGCTTTCGCGGGCATGACGTCGAAAGGTTTGATCAGAGTTTCCCCAGCTCAGACATTGGCCCCGATGAACCAACGCACGAGCGGCACAATGACTTCTTGGCTCACAGGCCACTGCCTGGGATTGGCTTTGAGCATGATGATCCATTCCGGCGACCCCCTGCGTCCATGCGCCGAGCTCCTTCGGGCTGGCGTAACAGATCGCTCCCCGGCGATCCGTTCAATGGATGCCGCTTCCGCGGGCATGACGCCAGGAGGCTGGATCAGAACTTCCCAGGTTTCCAGTCGAATCCGACTACGCTCCTGAGTGCACGTACAGGAAGCAGCGCGAGGCGGCTCATTCGGGCTCCTGTTCCGCCGCCGGACGTGTGCCTCCGGCCTTGATGCGTCCGGCCTTGCGCAGCGCATCGCGGAGCAGGTACTCGATCTGCGCATTGACCGAGCGCAGTTCGTCGTCCGCCCAGCGCTGCACGGCTTCCAGCACCGGGGCGCTGATGCGCAGCGGGTAGGCCTTCTTTTCGGTCATGCGTTGCGTCAGCCGTAGAGGCTGCCGGCGTTGACGACCGGCTGCGTAGCGCGATCGCCGCAGAGGACCACCAGCAGGTTGCTGACCATCGCCGCCCGGCGTTCCTCGTCGAGGTCGACCACGCCGCGACCGGCCAGCTGGGCCAGCGCCATCTCCACCATGCCGACGGCGCCTTCCACGATGCGTTCGCGGGCGGCGACGATGGCACCGGCCTGCTGGCGCTGCAGCATCGCCTGGGCGATCTCCGGCGCGTAGGCGAGGTGGCTGATGCGTGCCTCGATCACCTTGACGCCGGCCTGGCCGAGGCGCGCCTGGATCTGTTCGCCAAGGTGGGCGTTGACCTCCTCGGGGTGGCTGCGTAGTGAGGGGCGGTCGTCGTGGCCATCGTAGGGATAGCTCTGCGCCATCTGGCGCAGGGCCGATTCGGACTGGATCTGCACGAAGTTCTCGTAGTCGTCGACGCAGAACACGGCTTCGGCGGTATCGATCACCTGCCACACCACGACCGCGGCGATCTCGATCGGATTGCCGTCGTTGTCGTTGACCTTGAGCTTGCCCGATTCGAAGTTGCGCACGCGCAGCGAGACCGGCTGGCGCGCGTAGAAGGGGTTCGTCCAGCGCAGGCCGGGAATCTGTACGGTGCCCGCGTAGCCGCCGAAGAGCTGCATCACCTGGCCCTGGTTGGGCTGCACCTGGAAGAAGCCGCGGCTCAGGAACCCGAGGACCGCGATGACGATGGCGACCGGAGCGATCCGGCCCGGGGTCGCGCCGGCCTGCAGGGTGGCCACCAGCCACCAGGCCGCGAGCAGCCAGGCGACGAAGAAGGCGAGGGCGGTGGGAATGCCGGGAACGGAAAACGCATTGCGCTCTTTCATGGGCACCTCGATGGGAAGGAAGGGCTCGGCGCTCCGGCGATGCGACTGATCGCCGCAAGAAAGATATCAAAACGATATTGTTATGCCAAGAAGGCCGACCGCGTGCAGGCGGGGTTCCACCCGGTTCAGACCGCGCGCAGTACAAGCATTGGTGCAGCCCCGTCACGGGAGCTGCATGGAGCCCGGCTCCGCGAAGTACAGGGAACCCTGATCCCGATCGCCCCCGCCATCGATCGCCGGGCGGAGTCGCGTGTGAGGGGAAATCAGGCCGCCGCCACGGCGCTGCGAAAGGAGAGAAGCCGATGTTCACGGATTCGAGATACGCTGGATCGGGCCCCGCGCGTTTCCCATCGATGCTGGTGCTGCTCGGCCTGGCGATCGCCCTGGTGCCGGCACCGGCGGCCGCCATCAACGCTGGCGAGCGCCAGGCGCTGCTCGACATCTACGCGGCGACCGCGGGCCCGGGCTGGACGCGCAACGGTGGCTGGACGGGTGCCGCGGGCAGCGAATGCAGCTGGCAGGGCGTGGGTTGTGACGCTGCCGGCGAGCACGTCACCCAGCTCGACCTCGGCACCAACAACCTGGTCGGCAGCCTGCCCGCACTCGACGGACTGCCCTGGTTGCAGGTGCTCTACGTCGACCACAACGCGTTGAGCGGGCACATTCCCTCGTTCGACAACCTGACGAACCTCGTCAGCGTCTCCGTCGACAGCTGCAGTTTCGACGGACCGCTGCCGGGCTTGGCGCAGGCGACCGGAATCGAGGCCTTCTATGCCGGCGACAACCAGCTCAGCGGGACGATTCCGTCATTGCAGGGGCTGAGGCTCCTGCGCGATTTCCGCGTCGACGACAATGCGCTCACCGGCCCCTTGCCGTCGCTGTCGGGCCTGGACAGCCTGGAGGTGTTCATTGCCGGCGGCAATGCGCTGGAGGGCGCGATTCCTCCGCTCGCCGGGCTCGATGCGCTGGCCGTGTTCGAGGTCGAACACAACCAGCTCAGCGGCCCGATTCCGCCGCTGGCCGGCCTCGCCTCACTGCAACTGTTTTCGGCCGACGTGAACCAGCTCAGCGGCCCGATCCCGCCCCTCGCCGGCGCCCTCGCCCTGCGTGGTTTCTACGCCGGCAGCAACCAGCTGAGTGGCCCGATCCCGCCGCTCCACGACCTGCCGCAACTGCGCTCGTTCTACGCCTATGCGAACCGCCTCGACGGCCCCATCCCGTCGCTGGCGGACCTGCCGGCGCTGCAGGAGTTCTACGTTGCCCACAACCAGCTCGAAGGACCGCTGCCCGGGTTGCAGGGCCTGGAGGCGCTGAGCGCCTTCGATGCCAGGTACAACCGGATCGACGGGCCCATTCCGTCGCTTCAGGGCCTCGGTCGATTGACCCTGCTGCGTCTTGCCTTCAACCACCTGGGTGGGCCGGTGCCGTCGCTGGATGGGCTCACCGCGCTGCAGCACATCGAACTCGCCCACAACGAACTGTCAGGCGCCATGCCGCCGGCCCCGAGCCCGAACAGCCTCGTCCCCGGCGGCTCGACGCTGTGCCCGAACCGGCTCGAGCGCGCGCCCGATCCGGACTGGGCCCTCGCGACCGGCATCACGCCCTGGTATTCGAGCTGTTTCGAGGACCTCATCTTCATCGATGGGTTCGACGGCGACTGATGCCGGCGCCTAAAGGCTGCAGCCCTCCGGAGCGGCGGCCGGACGCTGCAGCGCCAGTACGCCGCGCTGTCCCGAATTTTCGCCGGCATCGAAGCGATATTCGAGTCTGATGGAGGTGCAGGAATTGAACACGATCGTGGCCGTGCCGACCTGTTGCGTGCGGGTCGCGCCGGACTGGTCGAAGCGCCCGCCGGTGGTGGCGTAGATGCCGGCGTCCTCGATGCGGCGCTGGCCGCTCGGCAGGATGCCCTCGACCGTGTACCAGCGCTGGCCGGATGCGCCGGCGCCCGGGCCGGCATCCACGGCAAAGGTGTACCAGGCAGCGAAGAGCTTCCTGCTGGACGGATCGATGTCCATCACCAGGCCCTGCTGCTCGTCGGCCGGATCCGCCCACATGCCGCCCCAGAGGTTGGGGCCGCCTGGCGCGCCATTGTTGCCGCTGCGCCCGCAGGTCGGGCTGTCCAGAAGCCGCGTCAGCGGGATCGATCCGGCCCGTGCGCTGCCATCGTTGAAACGGTAGGACAGCGTGCCATGGCCGCAGTCGGCGAAGGACAGCACCGCCTCGCCGACCTCGGTCAGTGTGGCCTGCTGCGGCGAGGCGAAGCGGCCGCCGGTGCTGGCGTAGATCGGCATCGACGCCGAGGCGCCGTCCCGCCGCACCTGGCCCTGCAGCGTGTACCAGCGCTGCCCGCCGCTGGCCTCCACGTCGTAGGTGAACCAGCCGCCGAAGACCAGGCCGAGGCCATCTTCGTAGAGGTCGGGGAAGACCTGCATGACCACGCCCTGGCCATCGGTGGCGGGATTGGCCCAGGTGCCGCCGACGCCGTGCTGGTCGAGGTTCACGCGCTCCGGCGGCGCGCCGTCCCAGCGCGCCAGCAGGCGCTCGACATCCAGCGAGCCGAGCCCGGTCGCAAGGTCGTAACCGGTGCCGACCTTGAAGCCGGCGAGGCCATCCTCCAACCCGCCGGGGCCGGGCACGGAATTGTTGCAGGGCGAGGGCGACAGGGTGCACGGCGTGACGCCGCTGCTGGCGATGGTGACGTCGTGGAACACGCCATTGGCGGGGTCGGCGGCGAGCTCGTAGAGGCGCGGGTTGAGGTTGGCCTGCGCCTTGCCCGCCTTCTGGTTGAGGAGTGCGGCGACGCCGGCCATGCTCGGCGCGGAAGCCGAGGTGCCACCGAAGGCGGTAAAGCTGAACGAGCCATCGGCGTCCAGCGCGCAGCCCGCGCCAAACGCCGCGAAGCAGCTGAAGTAGCCGTTGCGCGTCGAGGCGCTGAAGGAGACGTCCGGCGTGTAGCGGCCGGCCCGGCCGGGAACGCCGATGCCGCGCTGCCAGGCCGGGGTCGGCACGTGCAGGCTGACGCCGCCGCCGGTAGAGGCCATCTGCGGATTGCCCGCGGCGTCGAGCGGCTCGTTCCAGGCGCCTTCCGGGATGTAGCCACGCGCCGAGCCGAAATTGTCCGGGTCGTTGGCGCGGCTCCAGTAGCGATCCGGATCGGCATCGTAGGTGTACTGGGTGCCGCCGACGCAGGTCACGTGGCCGCTGGAGCAGAGCACGTTGACGCTGGCCTCCTCGTCCGGCAGCGGCGGCGAATCGAGCGGCGCGCAACCGGTGACGCCGCCATCGCCCGAGGCGACGAACACCGAGATGCCCTGCATGGCGGCCTGGCCGAAGGCGTCGTCGAGGGCCGCGGTGACGCCCGCACCGGCCACGTTCTCGCACAGGCCCCAGCTCAGCGACAGGATCTTCGCCGGTATCGGATGCGTATCGATGGCGTGCTCGAGGGCGATCCATACCCCGTCCTTGCTGCCCACGCTGCCGCTGGTGATGAGCTTGACCGTCGCGCCGGGCGCGACGCTGCCGGCGCGCTGCACGTCGAGGGTGGCCTCGGATTGGTCGAGTACGGTTTCGTCGGGATCGTCGCACTCCTCGCCGCTGCAGTCGCCGGCCGGCTCGCCGGGGTCGACCCCAGCCGTGGCGATTACCGTTATCGGGAGCTTCTGCGGCAGGTCGGCGCGCGCCTGGAAGTTCTTCACGTCCTCGTCGTACACGCGGGTGCGGGCGATGATGCCGATGTCCTGGCCGCGGCCGTCGATGCCCGCCTGCAGCACCGGCCCGAGGTTGTAGATGGCCGCGAAATCGGCCGGGAAGAGGAAGTAGTCGCAGGGTCCGAAGACGCCGTTCGGGCACAGGCTGGCGGCCGGGCCGGGCGCGGACGATGCGGCCTTGGCGCTCCGCACGCCGCTGGCGCGCAGGGTCGGCGTGAACTCCAGCGTGCTGATGCCGAGCACCGCCTGCACCGCCGGCGCAAGGCCCGCAGGCACCTGCGGCGGCGCCGTGTTGGCCATGCGCAGGCCGCTCTTGGTGCGGTAGTAATGGAGCGGCGTGCCGAAGGCGGCGGCGACCCGCCCGGCGCTGCCGCTGAAGCGGACGCGCATGCGGTTGCCGGACACCGCGTCGACCGCCAGCCCTTCCGCGCGCAGCCACGCCGATACCGCGTCGATGTCATGGCCGGAGGCACCGAAGCGCTCGCCGATTTCCGGGCCGGTCAGCCACTGCTGGTAATGCGGGGACGCCGGGTCCTGCTGGGCGCGGAGGAATGCCTCGTAGGCCGCCTGCCGTTCCGGCGTGCGGCGCAGCAGCAGCGTCAGGTGCGACAGCGCCAGGTCCGCCGGCACCGCGCCCTGGTCCGCAGCGGCCCGGGCCCATTCCACCGTGCCGCCCGCGAGCGGAACCCGCCGTGCCGGATCCACCTTGGCGTCGACGAGGTCGCCGGCGGAAGCGGGCGCGAGCCACAGGGCCAGCAGGGCCAGCACGGCCCAGGCCGCGGACACGCTTCGGCACGAGGGCCGCATGACGCCTTGCGGCGACAGGAAGTGGGGCATGGAGATCTCGGAAAGGCGCCGCCGAAGCGGTGGACGCCGGATGATCGCACACGCCCATCGCGGCGGTCGCGCCCGGGTCGCGCCCGAGGTCGCTCCTAAGTCGGCCCGGGCCCGTCCAACGGGCCGTCACCTCGACCCGCGCCGGCGCACACGCGCGGGAGCGCGGCTGGAACGGCCTGCAAACGCGTTGGCAATGCATTGCAAACGCCGCAGCGGCATGGCCACGGTCGGCTCGTGCGAAAGTCGCTGCTGACGCCTTGCGCCTTCGCACGCCGGAATGCGCGGTCGATCACCATGTCACGTACGAAGGGGTGCCATCGATGAGAACTGGAAACTTGCCGTTTGTCGCCGGGCTGTGCTGCGCGCTGCTGGCGCTTGCCGCCGGCCCCGCCGTGGTACGGGCCGGCAGCCCGCTGCAGCAACTCGGCGAAACCGCCGCGAGAGTCGACGTGGAAGGCCGGCGAACCCCGCCGCCGCCTTCCTCCCTGCAGCCGCCACCGCGCTCCCGCGGCGGGGTGCCGGCGGACTGGCAGGCGCTCGGCCCGTTCGGCGGCGATGTGGCCGACGTGGCGGCCTCGCCCATCGCTCCCGGCGTGATGCTGGCGGCCATCGCCTCGGCCAGCGGAGGCGGCGCGCTGTACCGCTCGACCGATTCCGGGGCGAGCTGGTCGGCGGTCGCCGTGGCGTCGGGCTACGCCGTGCGCGCGATCACGTTCGGCACCGACGGCAAGGCCTTCCTCGGCACCGACGACGGCCTCTACAGCAGCACCGACGATGGCGCGAGCTGGCTGCGCCACGACCTCGGCATCGGCCTCAACCAGAGCGTGCTGGCCATCACCATCGACCCTTCCAATGACCAGACGCTCTGGGTGGGCGTGGGCGAAGCCTTCGCCCTGCAGCCGGCCAACCTGGTGAAATCCACCAACGGCGGCCTGACCTGGACCGACGTCACGCCGCCGCACCCGGCGCCGATGAGCGGGCACGCGGTGGCGGTGCATCCTTCCGATCCGGACACCGTCATCGCCGCCTTTGGTGGCGACTTCGGCGGCGGCGAGCTGTGGGTGAGCACCGACGGTGGCGCGAGCTGGGCGGATCGTTCGGCCGGCCTGCCGCCGAACCCGCTGCGGGCGCTCGACTACGACGGCGTGCGCCTGCTGGTCGGCGGCGGCCAGTTGTTCGGTTCGCAGTACGTGGGCCTCTATGGCTCCGGGAACCTAGGCCAGAACTGGATCCCGCTGCACTCGGGATGGCCGCTGCCGGTGGTCACCTCCATCACGGTCGATCCCAACGACTGGAACACGATCCTGGTCGGCATCGACGGGGCCGGCGTCAACCGCAGCACGGACGGCGGCGCCACCTGGGAGATGGCGGTCGGCGGTTCGGGCTCGATGGCGGTGCAGGCGGTGCGTTTCCGCGCCGGTTCCTCGGACGCGGTGCTGGTCGGCGCGAGCTCGCTCGGCGTCTACCGCTCCGACGACGGTGGCGATGCCTTCACTGCGTCCTCCACCGGCATCGCCGAACTCCCGCTGTGGGACATCGCGACCAGCCCGACCGATCCCGGCCAGCTCGCCGTCGCGTTCCAGGGCAACAACAATGGCGGCGTCTTCAGCTCGACGGACGGCGGCGCCACCTGGACCACCGAGTCGCTGCCGCCGACCCGCTACAGCAGCGTCGAGTTCGCGCCCGACGGCACGCTCTACGCGGTGTCCGCGGGCCCGAGCACGATCGCTCCGGAAGGCCTCTATCGTCGTGCCGGCGACGGCAGCTGGAGCGGGATCGGCCCGGACCAGGGCGTGTACTACGAATCTGATCTGGCGCCGCTCCTGTTCAGCGCCGCGGATCCCGGCCTCATCTATGCCGGCGGTTCGGATTTCGGCTACGCCGGCGACACCTCGACCATCTGGCGTACCACCGACGCCGGCGCGACCTGGGCCAAGGTGTACATGGGCGACAGTGGCGACCGCGTCAGCGACATCGCCTTCGGCAGCGCCTCGGGCCAGCACCTGGTGGCGGGCTACGATGGCTCCAGCGCCCAGGCCGGCGGGGCGGTGCGTTCCGCCGACGGCGGCAACTCCTGGCAGCTGGCGCTGGACGGCATCGGCAGCTTCGCGCGCATGCCGCGGCTGTGCACCTCGGCGGCGCGCCCGGAGTCGGTGTGGCTGACCTACTGGGAAACCTGGGGCGATGGCGTCCTGCTGCGCAGCGATGCCGAGGGCCGCGACTGGCAGCGGATCTGGGCCGGCAAGCCGGTCAAGGATCTTGCCTGCGACCAGGAGCAGCCGGACGTCCTCTACCTGGCGCTCGAGGCGCCGGAAAAGGTAGTGCGCTCGGCGGATGCCGGGGCCAGCTTCCAGCCGTTCGGCAGTGGCCTGGCCACCTCCGGCGAGGCCACCGCCCTCGCGCTGTCGGCGAGCGGGCCGCCGCGACTCTACCTGTCCGCGCTGCATGGAAGCTTCGTCACCGAGCGTGACGGGCCGGCCGGAGACGACGTGATCTTCGGCGACGGCTTCGAGTAAGCCGCCGCCGTGGATGCCGCGCTGCCTGCACTGGTCCGGCGGCGCGGCCCCGGCGCGCACGGTGCCGACGCGCCGCGCTGGCCAGAACCGAAGGGGCCGACTAACCTTTCCCGGGTGACCGGTCCCCTTCGCTTCGGCCGCTTCGAGATCGACCTCGCGACGCGCGAATTGCGCGAGGATGGCGTGCGGCTGCAGCTTTCGCCGAAGATCTTCGACTGCATCGCCTATCTCATCGAGCACCGCGATCGTGCCGTCGGCCGCGACGAGCTGATGTCCGCGGTATGGGCCCGCGCCGACATGACCGACAGCCAGCTCGGCCAGGCGATCCTCAAGGCGCGCCGCGTGCTCGGCGACTCGGGCGAGGCCCAGCACAGCATCCGCACCATTGCCGGCTTCGGCTACCGCTGGGTGGCCGAAGTCGCCGAATTGGCCGCCGCCGCCCCTCCGCCGATGCCGGAACCCGTGAGGCCCGTGGTGGACGCGGCGGATCCCGTGCCGTCGCCTTCCGCCGCGCACACCGCGCCTCGCCGCAGGTTCACCCGGCACAAGGAAGTGGGGGCCGGGATGCTGCTGCTGGCGGTGCTTGCGCTGGCCTGGGCGGGCTGGTGCGACACGCATCCCTCGGCTCGGCCGCCGGCGCGAACCACCGCCGTGGCGGCGCCCGCATCCGCCGCGCCCCTCGTTGCCGTGCTGCCGGCCCGCATCGACGCCGCGGGTGAATGGGACTGGCTGCGCCTCGGCCTGATGGAGTTCGTCGCCAGCCATCTGCGCAGCTCCGGCCAGGTGGTGGCGCCGAGCGAAAACGTGGTGCCGCTGATCCGCACCGCCCCCGGTGCCGCCGCGTTGCCGGCGACCGTGCGCGGCGTGCTCGACGCGCGCTGGCTGGTGCAGCCGGAGGTCCGCCACACCGACCATGGCTGGACGGTCACGCTCGAACTCGACGACGGCGGGGCACCGGCGCGGGCGGTGAGCGGGCAGGCCGCCGATCCGGTCGGCGCGGCGCGCATCGCCGGCGATCGTCTGCTCGACGTGCTTGGCGCGACCGCGCCGGCGCCGGATGGCACCAACCGGCAGCTCGTGGAAATCGTCTCCCACATCGACGCGGCGCTGCTCGCGGACGACCCGGCCACGGCGCGCGAGGTGCTGCGCGGGGCGCCGGCCGCCCTCCTGGATGCGCCCGAACTGCGCCTGCGCGCGGCCGAGACCGAATTCGCGCAAGGCCGGCTCGATGCCGCCGGCGCCGAGCTGGAGCGGCTGCTCGCGGATCTCGGCGCCGAGTCCCGCCCGCTGCTGCGCGCCCGCGCGCTGAGCCTGGATGGCGCGGTGCGGATCATGTTGTCGCGCGCAGCCGAGGCGCTGGCGCCGCTCGGGGCCGCGCTCGACCTGCTGCACGGCGGCGAGGACCCGGCGCTGCTCGGCAAGACCTGGATGCGCGCCGGCGTCGCGCACTCCCTGCTGCGCCACGACGAGCGGGCGGTGGCCGCGTTCGCGCAGGCGCGCATCGCGCTGCAGCTTGCCGGCGACACGCTCGGGCCGGCGCAGGTGGACTTCAACGAAGGCGCGCTCGATGGCACCCGCAACCATCACGCCGACGCGCTGGAACATTTCCGCCGTGCCGGGCGCGAGTTCGAGCGCTTTGGCATCCAGGGCGAATTCGCCGGTGCTCTCAACAACCAGGTGGTCGCCCATCGCGCCCTGCTGCAGCCTGCCGAGGCACTGGCTGCGAGCGCGCGCGCCATGGCCCTGCTCGGGGTGCTGCCGAGCCCGCAGGCGGCGCACCTGGTACGGCTGCGGCGGGCGCAGGCACTGGTCGATGCGG
Source organism: Lysobacterales bacterium (assembly GCA_017305135.1). GTDB lineage: Bacteria > Pseudomonadota > Gammaproteobacteria > Xanthomonadales > Rhodanobacteraceae > Dokdonella_A. The sequence goes on from JAFKNA010000015.1 coordinate 12,487, forward strand.
GCCAGTGGACGGCCGCCGGCAGCCTGCTCGACGAACTGGCGCGGGCCATCGATCCACGCTCGGAGCCGCAGACGGCGGCGATGGTCGCCGCCGAGCGCGCGCTGCTGGCGCTGGAGCGTGGCGAGGCCGAACGTGCCGCCGGGCTCGCCGCGCCGGTGGCTGCGGAAGCCGACGTGCCCGCACTCGCCAGCACGCGGGTGGCGGCATGGATGACGCTGGCCCGCGCCCAGCGCCTGCTCGGACGGCCCGAGGCGGCGGCTGCGGCGGTTGCGGAACTGCTGGCCTGGGGCGGCACCCCGGAGGGCAGCGGCTACCGTTCCAGCGTGCTCCTGGCACAGGCCGAGCAGGCGCTCGCCGAACACCGCCTCGCCGACGCCGATCGCCTGCACGCCGAGGCCCTGCGCGAGGTCAACGTCGGCAACGTCCCGCAGGACATCGCCGAGGTCGTGTGCTCATGGGGCGCGGCACTGATCGCCCGCGGCGACCTGGTGGAGGCCACGCCGGTGGTCGGCCAGGTCGCGCAGCTCGCCGAACGGCACTTCGCCTCGGCCTCGCTGCAGGCCCGGCTCTACCAGGAACTCGGCCAGGCGGAATCCGCCCGCCACGCGCTGGCCCGCGCGCGGGAGCTGGCCGGCGAACGCCCGCTGCCGCTGCCGGCGAGCGGTGCGGGTGCGGCGCCGACCGGCGGGCGCTGAAGTCATGGGGCGGCGGGCGCGTGGCATGGTTGCTCATCCGCTCAGGCCAGGCGCTTAGAATCCCCTGCAGTTTCGCGGCGGACGGAGGTTGCATGGCCTGGCTCGACGGATGGGCGCTGCAGACGGGTGGGCAGGGCTGGATGCAGCTCGGACAGTTGCTGCTGGCGCTGGTGCTGTCGTCGCTGATCGGCCTCGAGCGCGAGCTCAAGATGAAGAGCGCGGGCCTGCGCACGCAGGCCTTGGTCGGCGTCGCCGCCGCCCTCATCATGCTGGTTTCCAAGTACGGCTTTTCGGACGTGCTGGAACCGGCGCAGGTGATCCTCGATCCTTCGCGCATCGCCGCGCAGATCGTCTCCGGCATCGGCTTCATCGGCGGCGGCCTGATCTTCGTCCACCGCGACGTGGTGCGGGGGCTGACCACGGCGGCGATCGTATGGCTCAGCGCTGCCATCGGCATGGCCTGCGGGGCGGGCCTGCCGATCCTCGCCATCTTCGTCACCGCGATGCATTTCGTGGTCATCTACGGCTACACGCCGCTGGTCCGGCACATCCTCAGCGCACAGGCGGAACTGGTGGTGCGCTACGAGCCTGGCCACGGCGCCGTGCAGGAGATGATGCAGCTGTGCACCGGGCGCGGCTTCACCGTGCACGAAGTACGCGTGCAGCGCGTGGACAGCGAGGACGAGGACTCGGCCGAACGCACCCTGCGCCTGCGCATCCATGGCCGCGACGTCGAGCACCTGCTGGTGGCGATGGGCGACATCGTCGGTGTGTCCGCCGTGCGCCTGACCCCTGGCGAGCACCGCTAGCGGCGGACTTGCCGCCTGCTGCCAGCGCGGCGGGCGGGCGGCGCTGTTTGAGCCACGGCGCTGCGGTGCCGTGTTTTTCCCTGGGAATGCCGAGCTTCGCTCGGCGCTTCCTGCGGGGCTTTCGCGGATAAGCAGAAGCGGCCGGGCTGGAGCCCGGCCCTCCCAGGATCGTGCTTTGCGGCACAGCGGGTCCAGCGCGGCGGATTTCGGGTTGCATCGCAACAGGTGCCGGCGCGGGCTGGCGTCAGGTGCGACGCGGCGAGTCACGGCGCGACATGCAGTAAAATGTCCGGCTCGCCCGAGCCTGCATTCCCATGATCGCCTTCCGCAACTTCGCCCTGCGCCGCGGCGAACGCCTCCTGCTGTCCAACGTCGACATCGCCCTCCATGCCGGCGCCAAGGTCGGCGTGGTCGGCCGCAACGGCTGCGGCAAGTCGAGCCTGTTCGCCGTGATCCAGGGCGAGATCGAGCCCGACCGGGGCGACGTCGACCTGCCGAACCGCCTGCGCCTGGCTAGCGTCGCCCAGGAAACGCCCTCGCTGCCCGATGCGGCGATCGATTTCGTCGTCTCGGGCGACACGGAAGTGCACGCCGTGCTGGAGGCGGAGAAGGCGGCGATGGCGGCCGAGGACTGGGACGGCGTCGCCGCCGCGCACCAGAAGCTCGCCGAAATCAACGGCTACGACGCCGAGGCGCGCGCCGGCAAGCTCCTGCACGGGCTCGGCTTCAAGCCGGACACGCACCGCATGGCGGTGGCGGAGTTCTCCGGCGGCTGGCGGGTGCGCCTCAACCTCGCCCGCGCGCTGATGCAGCCTTCCGACCTCCTGCTGCTCGACGAGCCGACCAACCACCTCGACCTCGACGCGGTGCTGTGGCTCGAGCAGTGGCTGCAGAAGTATCCCGGCACGCTGCTGATGATCTCGCACGACCGCGAGTTCCTGGACGGCCTGTGCACGCACACGCTGCACCTGCACGAGCAGACGGCCAGGCTCTACAGCGGCGACTACACCAGCTTCGAGCGCCAGCGCGCCGAGCACCTGCGCCAGCAGCAGATCGCCTTCGAGAAGGAGCAGGTCGAGCGCGCGCACCTGGAAGCCTTCATCGCCCGCTTCAAGGCCAAGGCGAGCAAGGCGAAGCAGGCACAGTCGCGCGTCAAGCGGCTGGCCAAGCTCGCCGGCACCGAGGCGGTGCGCGCCGAGCGCGAGATCCGCATCGCCTTCCCCGATCCCCTGAAGCTGCCGCACTCGCTGCTGCGCCTCGACCACGTCGAGGCCGGCTACCACCTGGCCGGCGCGGCGCATGCCGGGCCATCCGACCACGCGATCGTGGAAGAGGGCGACCACGTCACCATCCTCTCCGGCGTGCGCTTCGGCCTCGAGGCGGGCGACCGCATCGGCCTGCTGGGTCCGAACGGCGCCGGCAAATCGACCCTGGTGAAGACCCTGGTCGGTGAACTGCCGCTGCTGGATGGCGAGCGCACCGCGCACCCGGACCTCGTGCTCGGCTACTTCGCCCAGCACACGGTGGAATCGCTGCAGGCCGGCCGCTCGCCCATCGACCACCTGCGCGACCTGGCGCCCGGTGTCGCCACCCAGGACTTCCGCGACTACCTCGGCCGCTGGCAGTTCCCGGGCGACCGCGCCTTCGAATCCATCGACGGCTTCTCAGGCGGCGAGCGGGCGCGACTGGCGCTGGCCCTGATCGCCTGGAAGAAGCCCAACGTGCTGCTGCTCGACGAGCCGACCAACCACCTTGATCTCGAGATGCGCGAGGCGCTGGCCGAAGCGCTCAGCGACTTCGACGGCGCGATCGTGCTGGTCTCGCACGACCGCCACCTCACCGGCCTCGTCTGCGACACCTTCTGGCGCGTCGCCGACGGCCACGTCGAGGCGTTCAATGGCGACCTCGACGAATACGCGAGCTGGCTGCGTGCCCGCGGCAGCAACGGCGGCGGCGAGGCGGAGCCGAAGGCCAAGGCAAAGGTGAAGGCGAACGATGGTGCCAGGCCCAACGTGCCCGACTACACGCCGCGCGCCCACAAGCGGAAGTAGGCCCCGCGCAACCCGGTCGCGCCCGGGGGCGCTCCTACGCTCGCGCGCACTCGCATCATTCGCAGGAGCCCGCTCGCGGGCGACCCGGGCAGGATCAGGATCTCGCGAGGTGCAGGTCGCGCCCGAGGGCGCTCCTACGCACCGCGCGCGCCTGCATTGCCCGTAGGAGCCCACCGTGTGGGCGACCCGCCGCCGCGGCATCCGCTCTATCGCCCATGGACGCGGCGCGCCGGTTCGGCCATCCGCCCCTTGCAGCCGCCGGGCCGCGACTTGCGCTATCGTCGCCCACCCCGGAATCGCGCTGCGAACCATGAAGAAGCCCGCCATCGACCACGGCAAGCTCGACCGCATCGTCGCCGCGGCACGGCGGGCGGCGGAGGAGCGCGGCCACGGCTATCGCGAGCAGGCGCTCGGGATGTACCCGTGGATCTGCGGCCGCTGCGGGCGCGAGTTCACGCGGGCGAACCTCTCCGAGCTCACCGTCCATCACCGCAACCACGACCACGATTTCAATCCGCCGGACGGCAGCAACTGGGAACTGCTGTGCCTCTACTGCCACGACAACGAGCACCAGCGCCAGCTCGAGCATGCGCTGGGACACGCCGCCGGCGCCGCGGACGAGCCGGCCGAGGCGGCGACGCACAACCCGTTCGCGAGCCTGCGCGACCTGATGAAGCCGCGATGAGCCGTGCCGTGGCGCCGGTCCGGGCCGCATGAAGCTCGCCCGCCATATCGCCAACCTCGGCTACGGCACGCGCCGCGAGGTGCTGGCGATGTTCGCCGATGCGCGCATTACCGATGTCGCGGGGGCGCGACTTTATGCCGACGATGTCGCGCCGCACGCGTCGATCCGCATCGACGGCGAAGCGCTCGATGCCCCGCCCGGCTTCGTCGCCATGCTGCACAAGCCGGTCGGCCATACCTGTTCGCTGCGCGACGCCGGGCGCCTCGTCCACGACCTCCTGCCGCCGCGTTGGCGCCGGCGCAAGCCGCTGGTGTCGATGGTCGGGCGCCTGGACCGCGATACCTCGGGCCTGCTGCTGCTCACCGACGACGGCCAGCTGCTGCACCGGATCATCTCGCCGCGCGCCGGCGTCGCAAAGACCTACCAAGTGCAGCTCGCCCGCGACCTGCGCGGCGACGAGGCGCCCCTGTTCGCCAGCGGCAGGCTGATGCTGGAATCGGAAACGACGCCGCTGGCGCCGGCAGACCTGGAAGTCCTCGCCCCCCGCGAGGCGCGGCTGACCATCCGCGAAGGCCGCTACCACCAGGTGCGGCGCATGTTCGCCGCCACCGGCAACCACGTCGAGGCCCTGCACCGGAGCGCCGTCGGGCGGCTGACGCTCGGCGAGCTCGCCCCGGGCGCGTGGCGCCTGCTCGACGCGGACGAGATCGCGCGCATCTTCGACGGCTGAGCACCACGCCGGGCCACTGGATTTGCATGTCCGAGGGCCCGGTCGCCTGCACGCAGGTTCCTGCAGGATCGCGCGCCCGGTTGCGCGCGTAGCGCCACGCAGCCGTGCCGTGGTCGCTACACTGGGCGTCCCATGGAATCCGCAATGCCGCGTCCGCTGTTCCTCGCCTCCCGCTCGCCGCGTCGTGCCGAGCTGCTGCGTCAGCTCGGGCTGCGCTTCGAGGTGCTCGACGTCGACATCGAGGAGATACGCGGCGTGGACGAATCCGCATCCGGCTACGTCGACCGCGTGGCGCGCGAGAAGGCCGGCGCCGGCCTGCTGCAGGTGGCGGCGGTGCCGGGCGCGGTGGTGATCGGCGCCGACACCGAGGTGATGCTGGCGGACGAGGTGCTCGGCAAGCCCGCCGACGCCGAGGCGGCGGGCGCGATGCTGCGCCGCCTGTCAGGGCGCGCGCACCGGGTGCTGACCGTGGCGTGGTGCGTGGATGCCGCCCGCGAGGAGTCCGCCGCGTCCGAATCCACGGTCGAGTTCGGCGGCCTCGACGCGCCGATGATCGACGCCTACGTGGCGAGCGGCGAGCCCTTCGGCAAGGCCGGCGCCTACGCCATCCAGGGCCGCGCCGCCGCCTTCATCCGCCGCCTGGACGGCAGCTACTCGGGCGTGATGGGCTTGCCGCTGTTCGAGACCGCCGGGCTGCTGCGCCGCTTCGGCGTGATCGCCGCCTGACGGTCGCCGCGGCTTGTTCGCGCCGGTCGACAAGGCTTGCGTCGGCCCGTTATAAGTGCGCCATCCCCTGCCGCGTGCCCGCACCATGTCCGAAGAGATCCTGATCAACGTGACCCCGCGCGAAACGCGCGTGGCGCTGGTCGAAAACGGCATGCTGCAGGAGGTGCACGTCGAGCGCGCCAGCCGGCGCGGCTACGTCGGCAACATCTACAAGGGCAAGGTCAGCCGGGTGATGCCGGGCATGCAGGCCGCCTTCGTGGAGATCGGCCTGGATCGGGCCGCCTTCCTGCACGCCTCCGACATCGTGCGGCCCAACGCGCCGCTGCCTGACGACGGCGGCGAGGCGCTGCCGGCGGTGCCGCTGCCCACGCCGCCGATCAACGAACTGGTGCGTGACGGCCAGGAGATCATCGTGCAGGTGGTCAAGGACCCGATCGGCACCAAGGGCGCGCGCCTGACCACGCACCTGTCGATCCCCTCACGCTACCTCGTGCTGCTGCCCTACAGCCGGGTGCTCGGCGTCTCGGTGCGGATCGAGGACGAGGACGAGCGCCAGCGCCTCAAGGACATCCTCGCCGGCCTGGTCGCGCCGGCGCTGCCGAGGGCCGCACCGGCCGTCGCCGGCGATGCGGGCGACGAGGCGGAGGAGGACACGGACGCCGCCGCGCGCGCCGCGGGCGGGCCGCCGCGCTACGGTTACATCGTGCGCACCAATGCCGAGGGGCAGGCGCGCGACGCGCTGGCCGAGGACGTGGCCTACCTCGGGCGGCTCTGGAGCGCCGTGTGCGAGAACATCGGCCGCGGCCGCGTGGGCGAGCGCATCTACGAGGATCTCAGCCTGCCGCTGCGCGCGCTCCGCGACCTGATGCGGCCCTCGGTCGAAACCGTGCGCATCGACTCGCGCGAGACGCTGGAGCGGGCGCTCGCCTTCGTGCAGCGCTTCATGCCCGAGCTCGCCAACCGGGTCGAGCACTACTCGGGCGAGCGGCCGATCTTCGACCTCTACGGCGTCGAGGACGAGATCCAGAAGGCGCTGCGCAAGGAGGTGCCGCTGAAGTCGGGTGGGCACCTCGTCATCGACCAGACCGAGGCGATGACCACCATCGACGTCAACACCGGCGCCTTCCTCGGTTCGCGCAATCTCGAGGAGACGGTGTTCCGCACCAACCTCGAGGCCGCCCAGGCGGCGGCGCGGCAGCTGCGCCTGCGCAACCTCGGCGGTATCGTCATCGTCGATTTCATCGACATGGCCGACGAGGAACACCGCCGCCAGGTGCTGCGCCAGCTCAACAAGTCGATGGCGCGCGACCACGCCAAGGCCACCGTGTACGACATGTCGCCGCTCGGCCTGGTCGAGATGACGCGCAAGCGCACCACCGAAAGCCTGGCGCGCCAGCTCTGCGAGCCGTGCCCGACCTGTTCGGGGCGCGGCATCATGAAGACGGCGGAAACGGTTACCTACGAGATCTTCCGCGAGATCACCCGCGCTGTGCGCCAGTTCGAGGCCAAGCAGCTGCTGGTGCTGGCCGCGCCCAAGGTGGTCAACCGCATCCTGGAAGAGGATTCGGCGGCTGTCGCCGAGCTGGAGGAATTCATCGGCAAGACGATCCGCTTCCAACCCGAGGAGCACTACTCGCAGGAGCAATACGATGTCGTGCTGCTGTAGCCGGCCGGGTCCCGCCCGCCGCCGGCACGTCCGCGGAGCGGCACCGCATCGCGCGTGGCCGGGATGAACCCGCGCTGGCAGCGCGGCCTGCGCCGCCTGCGCCTGGCCGTGCTCGGCGTGCTGGCGGGCGGGATCATCCTGCTCGGCTTCCTGGCCGGCCTGACCCAACTCGCGATGCCCTGGCTCAGCCGCCATCCGCAGCACGTCGAGCACTGGCTCGGCGAGCGCCTCGGCCGCGAGGTCAGCATCGGGCGCCTCGATGGCCACTGGGTCGGCGGCGGCCCGCTGCTGCAGCTCGAGGATGTCCGCATCGGCGGGCCGGATGGCGAGGCGGGCCTGCGGGTGCGCCAGGCGCAACTCGCCTTCGACCTCAGCGGGCCATTCCGTCGCCATGGCGCCTTCAGCCGATTCCGCATCAGCGGGCTCGATCTGCGCCTGCTGCATGGTGCGGAGGGCTGGACCCTGCAGGGCCTCGCCCTCGGCGGGGAACCCGGCACGTTTTCGATGGGCGCGCTCGGTGCGCTGGAGCTGACCGATGTCGACCTCGCCATCGAGGATCCCGCCGCGGCGCTCGATGTGGCCCTCGGCGTGCCGGTGCTGCGCGTCGTCAACCGCGGCGAACGGCTCGCGATCGGCGCCCGCGTGCGCCTGGCCGAGCCGGGGTCGCCCCTGGTCGACGTCGCCGCCGAACTCGATCCCGAATCCCGCTCGGGCCTGCTGTATGCCGGCGCGCGCCGACTCGACCTTGCCCGCCTCGGCAGCATCCCGGCGCCTGCGGGCCTGCGGCCGCTGCAAGGGCAGGGCTCGGTCGAGCTCTGGGCGCACCTGCGCGAGGCCCGCATCACCGACGTGCGCGCGCGGGTGGATCTGGGCGCCGCCACCATCCGCGCGGCTGCGCCCGCGACGGCCGAGGCGCACTTCGAGCGCCTCGCCTTTGCCGCGCGCTGGCAGCATCGCGGCGATGGCTGGGCGCTCGACGTCGCCGACCTCGTTGCCGGCAGCGCCGATGCCGCGCCGGCCCGGCTGGCCATCGCCCGCACCGGGGTGGGCGCCACGCCAGCGTGGCGGGCGGGTGCGCGCGCGTTGCCGCTGCAGGCCGCCGCCGGCCTGGCCGCGCTGCCGGAACGGCTGCCGCCGGCCCTGCGCCAATGGCTGGCCGCAGCGCAGCCGCACGGCGTGGTCGAGACCGGCAGCTTCTGGTGGCGCGGAGCGGAGGACTACGCCGTCGTCGGCACGCTGCGCGGCCTGCGTCTGGCTCCGGTCGGAGCGATCCCGGGCATCGCCGACCTCGATCTCGATGTCCGCGGCGACGCCGGGGCGCTGCTGCTCCACCTGCCGGCGCAGGCGACGCGCGTGGATTACCCGCACGTGTTCCGCACGCCGCTCCGCTTCAGCCGGTTCGGTGGCGACGTGGCGGCCTGGCGCGAGGATGGCGCCTGGCGGCTCGCCAGCGACCGCCTCGCCTTCGAGGGCGAGGGCTACGGCGGCGAGCTCCGCGGCGGCGCCACGTTCGCTGCGGGCGAGCTGCCCTTCCTCGAGCTTTACGCCGCCGTCGATCATGCGGACGTCACCGCCGCGCGGCTGTTCTGGCCGGTCAACGTGATGCCGACGGCGGCGGTCGCCTGGCTCGACCGCGGCCTTGCGGGCGGCCGCGTCACCGGCGGCCGAGGAGCGTTCCGCGGCCATCTCGCCGACTGGCCGTTCGAGAACCTCGGCGGGCGCATGATCGCGCGCGCCGAGGTCGAGGGCGCGCGGCTCGACTTCGATCCGGACTGGCCGGCGGCCGAGGACATCGAGGCGGTCGCGCTGTTCGTCAACGAAAGCATGCATATCGAGGCGAGTGCGGCGACCACGCGCGGCATCGCCGTGGGCGAGGCCTCGGCGGTGATCGAGAACCTCGGCGAGCCGGTGCTGGAACTGGCTGCCGCCGCGCAGGGCGGCGGCACGCGCCTGATCGATTACCTCCGTGCGACGCCGATCGGCGCGCGCTACCAGGAGCACCTCAAGGACGTGACGGTGCGCGGCGAGGGCAAGGTCGCGCTCGCCTTCAGCCTGCCGATCGACGACCCGGACGCGCTGGAACTCGAGGGTAGCGTCGAACTTGCCGGCGCCGAGCTCGGCCAGGCCGCCTACGGCCTCCAGTTCACGGACGCGCGGGGCAGCGTCCGCTTCAGCGAGGATGGCGTCACCGCCGATCCGCTCGACGTGCAGTTCCGCGATGCGCGAGCCAGGTTCACGCTGGCGATCGGTAGCACGGTGGCCGATTCGGCCAATGTCGTGGAAGCGTCGCTCAAGGGGCGCTTCCCGCCAGCGGCGGTGTTCGCCGACGTGCCGGCGGTGCTGCCGCTTCTCGTCGATGCCAGCGGCGAGTCGGACTGGACGGCGCGCGTCGCGGTGCCGGCCGGCGCCGGCGGCACGGCCATGCTGCGCCTGGACAGCACTCTGGCCGGGACCGCGATCGCGCTGCCGGCGCCGCTGGACAAGCCCGCCGCGGCGAGCTGGCCGTTCCATCTCGACCTGCCGCTGCCGCCGCCCGGCAAGACCTTCCGCGCCACCCTGGCCGATATCGCCACCATCACCGGCCGCGTGCCCTCCCCCCTCGACGCGTTCGCCGCGCGCATCGATTTCGGCAACGCGCCGCGGGTCGCGCCGCTTCCCGCCGAGGGCGTCAGCATCGCCGGCCGCGTCGATGCGCTGGCCGCCAGCGCCTGGCTGGATCGGGCCGGCGGTGGGAATGGCGAAGGCGAGGGCGCCGGAATCCTGCGCCGCATCGAGCTCCAGGCCGGCGACTTCCGGCTCGCCAGCCGCCACTTCGCCGACATGCGTTTCAGCCTGGAGGAGCAGGTCGATGCGACCCGCCTGGCCTTCGACTCGGCCGCGCTGAAGGGCACGGTCGACCTGCCGCGTGCCAGGGGCGCTGCCGTCAGCGCGCACTTCGAGCGCTTCCACTGGCCCGAGCCGCCGGGCACGGACCAGGGCGGCAATGCGCTGCCCGACCTGGCGCCGGCGGCGCTGCCGCCGCTCGACATCCGCATCGACGACTTCCGCCTGGGCGAGGCCCGTTTCGGCTCGGCCACGCTGCAGACCCACCCGACAGCCGGCGGCATGCGCGTCGATACGCTGCGCTCGCACTCGCCGAATATCGACATGCAGGCCACTGGCGACTGGCTCGGCAGCGCCGGCGACAACCATTCGAGCTTCGCCGTCCGGCTGTCGGCACAGAACCTCGGCGACATGATGGCGGCGCTCGGCTTTCCGGGCCTGATCGATGGCGGCACCACGGAGGCGCGCATCGACGCGACCTGGCCGGGCGCGCCCTCGACCTTTGCCCTGGCGCGGCTCGACGGCACCCTGTCGATCCGCATCGGCGAGGGACGCATCCTCGATGTCGAGCCGGGTGCCGGCCGCATCCTGGGGCTGTTCTCGCTGGCCGAGATCCCGCGGCGCCTGGCGCTCGATTTCAGCGACCTATTCAAGTCGGGCTTCGCCTTCAATTCCATCGGCGGCACGTTCCGGCTCGCCGGCGGCAATGCCTATACGGACGACCTCCGCATCAGGGGGCCGGCCGCTGACATCGCCATCAGCGGACGCACCGGGCTGCGCGCGCGCGATTACGACCAGCGCATGGATGTGGCGCCGCGCGCCGGCACCGCGCTGCCAGTGGTCGGCGCGCTCGCCGCCGGCCCGGTCGGCGCCGCGGCGGGACTGGTCGCGCAGGGCATCTTCAACAAGCCGCTGGCGCGCGCGGTGGAACGCCACTACCGGGTGACCGGAAGCTGGGACAAGCCCGAGGTGGTGCTGGAGCGCAGCGGCAGCGAGGCACCGCCGCGGCGCAGGGATCCGGGCAAGGGTTGATAGCCCCTGGGACGGGCGTACAGCTCCCGGGAACGGCCGGGCCCCAGTTCGCCCATCGGCAACCGTGTGCTTCTGCCGGGAACGGCCGGATCCAGTTCGCCCATCGGCGACGTGCGCTTCTGCCGGGAACGGCCGAGCCCCAGCTCGGCCAAGCGGCGGCAAGACGCGAAGCGCGGCGGAGCTGGGGCTCCGCTACTCCCAGGAGGCGATGACCCGCCGGGGTCGCCTGCGCGCAGGCTCCTACGCAGGCACGCGTGTTGTAGGAGCGACCGTGGTCGCGACCTCGAGCCTCGCCGGATCGCAACGCCGGTCGCCTGCATGCAGGCTCGTGCAGGCCGCTCCTTTGCAAGGATTGCGCTTGGGCGGCTTGGGCGCGCGCTGGTTCGGGATCGCGGGCGTCCCGCCCGCATGGGGCCGGAGGCCCGCGATCCGCCTGCGAGGTTTGCGCCCACGCGGCTTGTGCTGCAGGATGCGCGCCCCTAGATCAGGGGCCTGCGCCGCCCGGCGGCGCGCCCCGTTTCCTTTCGGTATCCCGATGTCCGACCTGATCTCAAACGCCGAGCAGCGCCTGCTGCGCCCCGGCGGCCTCGCCGCCGGCGACCTCGACGGCATCTTCGCCCGCCTGATGGGCCCCGCCATCGACGCCGCCGACCTCTATTTCCAGCATTCGCGCAGCGAGTCCTGGGTGCTGGAGGACGGCATCGTCAAGGATGGCAACCACGCCATCGAGCAGGGCGTGGGCGTGCGCGCGCTGTCGGGCGAGAAGGCCGGCTTCGCCTATTCGGACGAGATCGTGCTGCCGGCGCTGCTGGAAGCCGCCGGTTCCGCACGCGCCATCGCCCGTGCCGGCGCCAACGGCGTCGGCCGGCCGCTCGCCATCGCCACCTCGAAGGCGCTCTATCCCGCGCTCGATCCCATCGATTCACTCTCCACCGAGGACAAGCTGGCGGCGCTGCGCGAGGTCGATGCCGCCTGCCGCGCCATCGATCCGCGCGTCAAGCAGGTGATCGTCAGCCTCGCCGCGACGGTGGACACCGTGCTGATCGCGCATTCGGACGGCACCCTCGCCGCCGACGTGCGCCCGCTGGTGCGCATGAACGTGCAGGTGATCGCCGAGGCCAACGGCCGCCGCGAGAGCGGCAGCGCCGGCGGCGGCGGGCGCTACGGCTTCCCCGAACTCCTCGCCAACGGCCGCGCGCAGGAATTCGCACGCGAGGCGGTGCGGGTGGCGCTGGTCAACCTGGACTCCGTGCCGGCGCCGGCCGGGGTGATGCCGGTGGTGCTGGGGCCGGGCTGGCCGGGCGTGCTGCTGCACGAGGCCATCGGCCACGGCTTCGAGGGCGACTTCAACCGCAAGAGCACCTCGGCCTTCGCCGGCATGCTGGGCGAGAAGGTCGCCGCCGAGGGCGTCACCGTGGTCGACGACGGCACGCTCGCCGGGCGTCGCGGTTCGCTCTCGGTCGACGACGAGGGCACGCCGAGCCACTGCACGGTGCTGGTCGAGAACGGCGTCATGAAGGGCTACATGCAGGACAAGCTCAATGCGCGCCTGATGGGAATGGCGCCGACCGGCAACGGCCGCCGCGAGTCCTTCGCGCACCTGCCGATGCCGCGCATGACCAACACCTACATGCTGCCCGGCGAGCGCGACCCGGGCGAGATCATCGCCTCGGTGCCGCGCGGCCTCTACGCGGTCAACTTCGGCGGCGGCCAGGTCGACATCACCAACGGCAAGTTCACCTTCTCGGCCAGCGAGGCCTACCTGATCGAGGACGGGAAGATCACCCGCCCCGTGAAAGGCGCCACCCTGATCGGCTCCGGCGCCGAAGTGCTGAAGCGCGTCTCCATGATCGGCAACGACCTCAAGCTCGACGAAGGCGTCGGCGTGTGCGGCAAGGACGGCCAGAGCGTCCCCGTCGGCGTCGGCCAGCCGACACTGCGCATCGACTCGATGACGGTGGGAGGGACGGGGTGAGGCCGTGATTGGTGATTGGTGATTCGCAGAAGCAGCGCGGCTGCAGAGTCTCAGAGTCTCGGCGAGAGCTTGGCTATGCAGCGCCTTCAACCCCGGATCAAAGGCACTGGGTCTCGGCGTTCGCCGGGACGACGATTTCTGGTGGCTTCGCAGCCATCCACGACCCGAACGAGTCACTCTGTCTGGAAGGGTAGGGCCCGCTCTTCCGAATCACCAATCACGAATCCCGAATCACCGCTGCCTGCGCTTCGCGCAGGCAGCGAAACAGCTCCCTCTGCGCATGCGGCGGCTTGCCGGCGCGGCGCTCGGCGAGGGCGTTGCGGATCAGCTGGCGCAGGTGCTGGCGGTCGGCGGCGGGGTGTTCGGCGATGAAGGCGGTCAGCGCCTCGTCGCCCTCGTCCAGCAGGCGTTCGCGCCAGGCTTCGAGCCGGTGCAGCGCCGCGGCGGAGCGGTGCGCCTCGGCCTTGTCCTGCGCCAACACGCGGCGGATGGGATCCAGTGAGTCCTCGTCGAGCTTGCGCAACTGCTTGGCGAGGAACTGGCATTGGCGCTTGCGGGCGATGTGCGAAGGCGTGCCACGGGTGCGCCGGACCTCGTCGCGGAGGTCCTCGTCCAACGGCACGCGCGCAAGCTCCGCTTCACTCAAATCCGCCAGCATCTCGGCGATGTGCAGCACGTCGAGCGCGTCGCGGCGGCGCTGGCTGCGGCTGGGGCGGAGCTCGCCCTCTTCGGCGCCGTCATCCGGCGCCTCCTCGTCAAACGAATCGTGCATCCGACCCTTCCTGGAAGACCTGAAGTGAACGCAAACCTGATCGACAAAGATACCAGTTCGGCCGATCTCGACCGCCTGCAATCGATCGCCGCCGAGGTGCTGCAGCACGCCCGCGCCGGCGGCGCCAGCGAGGCGGACGTGGCCGCCAGCATCGATCTCGGCCTGTCGGTGAATGTGCGCCTGGGCGAGGTCGAAACCGTCGAGCGCACGCGCGACCGCGGCGTATCCGTGACGGTCTGGTTCGGCAAGCGCAAGGGCTCGGCGAGCACCGCCGACCTCGACCCGGCCTCCATCCGGCAGACCGTCGAGCACGCCTGCGCGATCGCCCGCCACACCGAGGAGGACCCGGCCAACGGCCTTGCCGATCCCGCCCTCTACGCCACCGACCGGCCGGACCTCGACCTCTGGCACCCCTGGGACATCACCGCCGAGGAGGCCATCGATCTTGCCGTGGCCATGGAGGACGCCGGCCGCGCGCTCGATCCGCGCATCGGCAACTCTGACGGCGCCAGCGTACAGGTTGGTGCTTTGCTCTCCGCGTATGCCAACTCGGCCGGCTTCATGGGCGCCGAGCGCAGCACCCATCATTCGCTCTCGGCCGTGCTCATCGCCAGCGACGGCAACGGCATGCAGCGCGACTACTGGTACGACAGCGCCCGTGCGCCGGGCGATCTGGCCGATGCCGCCGCGATCGGCCGCAAGGCCGGCGAACGCACCCTGGCGCGGCTCGGCGCGCGCGGCCTTTCGACCCGCGAATGCCCGGTGCTGTTCGCGCCGGAGGTGGCGCGCAGCCTGATCGGCCATTTCCTCTCCGCGATCAGCGGCGGCGCTCTCTACCGGCGCGCGAGCTTCCTGGTCGACCACGTCGGCAAGAGCGTATTCCCCGACTGGATGCAGATCGCCGAGCGCCCGCGCATCCCGCGCGGCCTCTGCTCTGCCGCCTTCGATTCGGAAGGCGTTGCCACGCGCGACTCCGATCTCATCACCGGCGGCGTGCTTGCCCGATACATCCTCGGCAGCTATTCGGCGCGCCGGCTCGGCCTGGCCTCCACCGGCAACGCCGGCGGCGTACACAACGTGATCGTGCAGCCTGGCAGCGACGACTTCGCCGCATTGCTGAAGCGCATGCATACGGGCCTGCTCGTCACCGAACTGATGGGGCAGGGCGTGTCGCTGGTCACCGGCGACTACTCGCGCGGCGCCAGCGGCTTCTGGGTCGAGAACGGCGAGATCGCCCACCCGGTCGAGGAGATCACCATCGCCGGCAACCTCGCCGACATGTTCAAGGGCGTCGCCGCCGTCGGCCGCGACGTCGACCACCGGTCGCACCTCCTCACCGGCTCCATCCTGCTGGAGCGCATGACGGTGGCGGGCGAGGGCTGACCCGCCGCGCAAGTTTCGTCCCCAGGCGGCCAAGTTCCACAGGCATCGCCCAGCCGCCGCCTCGTCCGAGCTGGAGGAGCGATCTCCCTGGGAGGGCCGGACACCCGGGCCGGCCGCTTTCCGCGCGCACGGTGCATCTGTATGAAAGGCGCCAAACTGGAGCTCGGCATTCCACGCATCGCACGCCCGCCGGTTCCTCAGGACCCACGTCCCGCCTCGTCCTGTCTTGAGGGGCGGTATCCTCGCGTTGGCCTTGTATTGCGGTGAAAGGCACTAAAATGTTAGTTCTATCTGGGTAAAACAAGAGGCCGTACCATGCCCTGTGCCGCCACCCTCCGGAAATCCGGCGGATCCATCATCCTGTCCATCCCCAAGAGCATCGCCCAGACGCTGTCCGTCCAGGCCGGTTCGGTCGTCGAGTTGACGGTGGAAGGCCGCACGCTTTCGGTAACGCCGGTACGCCGCAGCCTGGCCGATCGGCTCGCCATGAGCCCAGGTTCTCCCGCGGCATGGCATCGCGATGAGAGCCTCGAAGATCAGCCGGTCGGACGTGAACTGTTGTGAGCCGCGGCATTCCCGCTCGCGGCGACATTCTCGAACTCAGCCTCGATCCGACCCGGGGACACGAGATCCACGGCACGCGGCCGGTGCTGGTGTTGTCTGCGGATGCCTTCAACGGGGCCTCCGGCCTGCTGCTCGTTGCGCCGATCACGCAAGGCGGCGGCTCCTCTCGTGAAACGGGCTTTTCCGTCACGCTGATGGGTAGCGGCACGCGCACGCAAGGTGTGGTGCTTTGCGATCAGACGCGCACGATCGATGCCCGTGCACGTACCTTCAAACGCATCGAAAAGGCGCCTGCGGCGCTGGTCGAGGAAGCCCTGGACGCGGTGCGGGCGATCCTGGAGTAGGCCGGGGCTTCTCGACCAGCGCCGGTCGGAATAGTCCTTACTGCGCGGTAAGGTTGCGTCCCCAGGCTTCGAGCGCATCGAGCAGCGGAATCTGTCCGGGCTTCAGCACCGCGCTGGAGCGCAGCCGCAGGATTTCGGCATGGAAGTCCGCGCGGGTGAGCGAGGTCAGCGGCGTGGCGCTCTCCAGGCGGCGCCGGCAGAACGCCCCCCAGCGCGCCGACTCCGCATGATCCAGCGTCTCGGGCCAGTTGCGCGCGCGGTAGCGGAACAGGAGCTCGGTGTAGCGCGGATCGCGGAACGGGAACGTGCGCCGGCCGAGCTGCTCCGGCGGCGTCGCGCGGACATCGGCGAGCAGGCGCCGGTCCGCCTCGGGCAGGAAGCCGTCGTAGAGCGCGAGTTCCGGATCGCCGGCCGCTTCGCGCGTGCCGCCACGCGCGAACACGGCGTGCAGCTTGGCGGTCAGGTCGGGCGCCGCGCGCAGCCGGGCCAGGTTCTTCAGCGCCCGCTCCGGGTCGAGCGCGATGCGCGCGAGGTCGACGCCGCGCAGGACGCTCATCGGCGCCAGCGCCGGTGATTTGTTGGCGTGCAGGGTCTTCAGCGGAATGCGCTCGATGCCTTCCGGAAGATCGGCGCGCGCGGTGAACACGCGGTCGGCGATGTCCTCGGCCGCGAGTTCCAGCAGCGGCACCGGATCGGCATCGAGGTCGTACACGATGATGCCGTTCGGTGCGGTGGGGTGCATCGCCAGCGGCGCGACCAGCGCCACGCAGCCGCGGCTCGCCGGGTAGCGAGAGGAGACGTGCAGCAGGGGCACCATGCCGGCGATGTCGACCAGGCCGAAGATGCGCTGCTTGCGGCGCAGCGTCAGGAACCAGTCCCAGAGCCGCGGCTGGCAGCGCCGGATCAGGCGGGCAAGGCCGATCAGCGCCTCGACGTCGGACACCGCGTCGTGCGCGCGCGCCTGTTCGATGCCGTTCTCCGCGGCGAGGTGCTCGAGGCGGAAGCTCGCCGTGCCGTCCTCGCGCCGCGGCCAGCGGATGCCGTCCGGGCGCAGCGCATGGCACATGCGCGCGAGGTCGATCAGGTCCCAGCGCGAGTTGCCGTCCTTCCATTCGCGCTCGTAGGGATCGAAGAAGTTGCGGTAGAAGAGGTTGCGCGTGAACTCGTCGTCGAAGCGGAGCGAGTTGTAGCCGACGTTGCAGGTGCCGGGTTCGCTCATGAGCTCGTGCACGCGCGCGGCGAACTCCGCCTCGGAGACGCCCTCGCGCTGCATCCGTTGCGGCGTGATGCCGGTGACCAGCACCGCCTCGGGGTGCGGCAGGACATCGGGCGCCGGACGGCACAGGATCGACACCGGCGCGCCGATCTGTTCCAGCTCGGCGCTGGTGCGGATCGCCGCGAACTGCGACGGGCGGTCACGGCAGGGATCCGCGCCGGTGGTTTCGTAGTCGTGCCAGAGGAAGGTCGCGGCCATCGCGCGCAGCATAGCCGCAGGCGCCGCGTCTGGCAGCGCTGCTAGACTTCATCGATCCACCATGGAGCTTTCGATGCACGTGCCGGACGAGGACAACCTGATCTGGATCGATCTGGAGATGACCGGGCTCGACCCGGACACCGATTCCATCCTGGAGATCGCGACCATCATCACCGACCGCGACCTCGTCCCGCTGGCCTCCGGCCCCGAACTGGCCATCGGCCATCCGCAGGAGCGGCTGGAGGGCATGGACGACTGGAACCGCAACCAGCACCGCAAGTCCGGCCTCTGGCAGCGCGTGCTGGAATCGCGCGTCGACCTCGCCGAGGCCGAGGCGGCGACCCTGGCCTTCCTCGCGCAGTGGGTGCCACCGGGGCGCTCGCCGATGTGCGGCAACTCGATCTGCCAGGACCGGCGCTTCCTGTACCGCCTGATGCCGCGGCTGGAGCGCTTCTTCCATTACCGGAACCTCGACGTGTCCACGGTCAAGGAACTGGCGCGGCGCTGGGCCCCGGACGTGAGCCACGGCTTCCACAAGGATTCCGCCCACACCGCGCTCAGCGACATCCACGACTCGATAGCGGAACTGCGCTACTACCGGCCGTTCATGGGCCGCATCGGCGGGCTGACGGAGGCGCCCTGAGCGGGCGCGGCGCAGGATTTACATGCCCGCTGGAGGTGGCGGTGGATTGACTCCAGCCGCCCGGCTTCGTAGTATCGCCGGCCCTTTCCGGTGGCTGCGCAAGCGGCGGGATCGATGGCAAGCGGCGGGGTATAGCGCAGCCTGGTAGCGCGCCTGCTTTGGGAGCAGGATGTCGGGGGTTCAAATCCCTCTACCCCGACCATTCCGGCGTGACCTCGTTTCCGGCAGGCGGTTTGGGCGACAATGCGCGCCCCCACGCGCCCGTAGCTCAACCGGATAGAGCATCGGCCTTCTAAGCCGACGGTTGCAGGTTCGAGTCCTGTCGGGCGTACCATCATCCTGATGGGCTGGAGGACGGGACGCGGTGGTCTGGCGCAGGACGTGCCCGGAACAACTGTTTCATATGGTGGACGTAGCTCAGCTGGTTAGAGTCCCGGATTGTGATTCCGGATGTCGTGGGTTCGAGTCCCATCGTCCACCCCAAATTTCCGCTACAATGCGCGGCTTCGCGCAAGAGGCGCCTCGATCGCAGCCGCAGCGGGCGAGGGAAGGATTGTCGCCGGACAGGCGTGTGCGGTAACGTGTGAATGCGGGCCGTTAGCTCAGTTGGTAGAGCAGGAGACTCTTAATCTCTTGGTCCTAGGTTCGAGTCCTAGACGGCCCACCACCTTCTTCCCCGCGGCCTGCCACGCCCGATCCCGGGCGCGGTGCCACGGGCGAAGTGCGGGCGAAAGTGGCGGAACTGGTAGACGCGCTGGATTTAGGTTCCAGTGGGGCAACCCGTGAGAGTTCGAGTCTCTTCTTTCGCACCATTCGCCCCGCGCGCGGCTCCCACGGCGTGATCCGCTTCTCGTCGGCGACACCAGGCTCGCGCGCGAGCCTTCCGCATACCGATTCCATGTAGAGGAACCCCATGCAAGTTTCGATCGAAAACGTCGGCGCCCTGGCCCGCAAGCTGACGGTGCGCCTGCCGGCTGCCGAACTCGAGGACTCGGTGCGCGCGCGCGTGCGCGAGATGGGACGCACCGCGCGCATCAAGGGGTTCCGCCCCGGTAAGGTGCCGGCGAGCGTGATCGAGCAGCGCTTCGGCGGGCAGATCAGGAACGAGGCGCTGGGCGAGCTGATCAGCCAGAGCTTCCAGCAGGCGGTGGAGCAGGAAAAGCTGCGTCCCGCCGTGCAGCCGTCGATCTCGACCAGCGGCCAGCCCGACAACGGCGAGATCGAGTACACGGCCACCTTCGAGGTGCTGCCGGAGATCGGCCCGATCGACGTGACCGCCCTCGAGATCGTCAAGCCGGTGGCCAGCGTCGCGGATGCCGACATCGACCAGATGATCGAGACGCTGCGCATGCAGCGGCGCACCTGGGCGGCGGTGGAGCGCCCGGCGCAGGACGGCGACATGGTGCTGTTCGAGTATTCGGCCGAAGCCGATGGCGTGCGCCACCCGGACAGCGGCACCGATCGCGTCGGCGCGATCCTCGGCTCCGGCGCCTACTCGGCCGAGCTCGAGTCCACGCTGGTGGGCAAGGCGACGGGTGAGGAGTTCACCGCCGAAGTCACCTTCCCGGAAGGTTTCCGCGTCAAGGAACTGGCCGGCAAGGCGGCCCGGGTGTCGGTCAAGGTGGTGCGCGTGCAGGAGCCCGAGCTGCCGACGGTCGATGAGTCCTTCGCGGCCAGCTTCGGCGTGCGCGAGGGCGGCGTGGAGCGCTTCCGCGAGGACGTGCGCGCCAACCTCGAGCGCGAGCTCAAGGGCGTGCTGATGAACCGCCTCAAGGCCGGCGCGATCGAGAAACTGGTCGATGCCTTCCCCGATCTCGAGATCCCGGAAAGCCTGGTCGAAGCCGAAGCCCGTGGGCTGGCGCGCCAGGCCGGCGAGAAAGATGACGTGATCGCCGCCTATCTGGCGCCGGCCCGCCGTCGCGTGGCCGCCGGGATGCTGGTCGGCGAGATCGCGCGCCAGAACGAGATCCGCCTGGAATCGCGCCGCGTCAGCGAGGCACTGGCGACGATCGCCTCGACCTACGAGGAGCCCGAGCAGGTCGTTGAACTTTACCGCCGCGATCCCCAGTTGATGTCGGCGCTGCAGAACCGCGTGATGGAAGACCAGGTGGTCGAGTGGATCGCCAGTCACGCCAAGGGCAGCGAACAGTCCCTGAGTTTCAACGACGTGATGCGGCCCGGCGCCTGAGCGCCGGTCGCGCCCAGGAGAGCCCGATGTCGAGCAGCATGCCGATCCAGAACCTCAACCTCGTGCCGATGGTGGTCGAGCAGACCGCGCGCGGCGAGCGTGCCTACGACATCTATTCGCGCCTGCTGAAGGAGCGGCTGATCTTCGTCGTCGGGCCGATCGACGACTACATGGCCAACCTGGTGGTGGCGCAGCTCCTGTTCCTCGAATCCGAGAACCCGGAGAAGGACATCAACGTCTACATCAACAGCCCGGGCGGCGTGGTCACCGCGGGGCTGGCGATCTACGACACCATGCAGTACATCCGCTCGGACGTCAGCACCATGTGCGTGGGCCAGGCGGCCAGCGCCGCCTCGCTGCTGCTGATGGCCGGCGCCAAAGGCAAGCGCTACGCGCTGCCGAACTCGCGCGTGATGATCCACCAGCCTTCCGGCGGCGCGCAGGGCCAGGCCACCGACATCGAGATCCAGGCTCGCGAGATCCTGTACCTGCGCAGCCGGCTCAACGACATCTACGTCAGGCACACCGGCCAGACGCTGGAGCAGATCGAGCGCGACATGGAGCGTGACCGCTTCATGAGCGCGGAAGAGGCGAAGGGCTACGGCATGATCGACGCCGTGCTCGACCGCCGCCCCGGCGAAATGCCGATTGGCGCCTGATCCCCGCGCCGGCGGAGCGGTTCGATCCCTTGTTCCAGGCCAGCGCGCGCCGGGCTGCCCGGCGCCGCTGTGCTATTCTCAACCGCGGCTTGAAGCGGTGATTTCCCGAGGCAACGCATGACAGACGAACGGCAAGGCCGCTCGGGCGACAACGGCAAGATCCTTTACTGTTCGTTCTGCGGCAAGAGCCAGCACGAGGTGCGCAAGCTGATCGCGGGACCTTCCGTGTTCATCTGCGACGAGTGCGTCGAGCTGTGCAACGACATCATCCGCGAGGAGCTGGAAGAGAAGGCCGCCAGCACGCGCAGTGACCTGCCCAAGCCTTCCGAGATCCTCGACGTGCTGGATCAGTACGTGATCGGGCAGGGACGCGCCAAGAAGGTGCTCGCGGTAGCGGTGTACAACCACTACAAGCGCCTGGAAACGCGCAGCCGCAACGAGGAAGTCGAGCTCGCCAAGTCCAACATCCTGCTGGTCGGCCCCACCGGCTCCGGCAAGACGCTGCTGGCCGATACGCTGGCGCGCCTCCTCAACGTGCCGTTCACGATCGCCGACGCGACCACGCTGACGGAAGCCGGCTACGTCGGCGAGGATGTCGAGAACATCATCCAGAAGCTGCTGCAGAAGTGCGACTACGACGTCGAGAAGGCGCAGTCGGGCATCGTCTACATCGACGAGATCGACAAGATCTCGCGCAAGAGCGAGAACCCCTCGATCACCCGCGACGTGTCCGGTGAGGGCGTGCAGCAGGCGCTCCTGAAGCTCATCGAAGGCACCATCGCCTCGGTGCCGCCGCAGGGCGGGCGCAAGCATCCGCAGCAGGAATTCCTGCAGGTCGATACCAAGAACATCCTGTTCATCGTCGGTGGCGCCTTCGCGGGGCTGGAGAAGATCATCCAGCAGCGCTCGGAGACGACCGGCATCGGCTTCAATGCCGAGGTGCGCAGCAAGGACGCGACCGCCCGCACCGGCAAGCTGCTGGCCGACCTGCAGCCGCAGGACCTGATCCGCTTCGGCCTGATCCCCGAGCTGGTCGGCCGCCTGCCGGTGGTGGCGACGCTGGAAGAGCTCGACGAGACGGCGCTGGTCAAGATCCTGACCGAGCCCAAGAACGCCATCACCAAGCAGTTCAAGCGCCTGTTCGAGATGGAAGGCGCGGAGCTGGAATTCCGGCCGGATGCGCTGACCGCGGTCGCGCACAAGGCGATCCAGCGCAAGACCGGCGCACGCGGCCTGCGCACGATCCTGGAACAGGTGCTGCTGGACACCATGTTCGACCTGCCCTCGCTCGAACACGTCAGCAAGGTGGTCGTCGACGAGGCGGTCATCAACGGCCAGGCCGAGCCCTACCTCATCTACCGCGGCAACATGCAGAACCGCGCCGCGTCCGAATAGCCGCAGGGCCGGGCCGTGCTTGCAAACGGCCCTTTCCAACCTTACGTTCCGCTACGGCAGCGTCTCCACGCTGCCGTTCGCATTCATGGCCCCCGCGCCCACTCTACGCACCCGAGCAATGACAGACACCCCTGCAAAGTTCCACAAGCCCACCGACGACCTGACCGACCTGCCGGTGCTGCCGCTGCGCGACGTGGTGGTGTTCCCGAACATGGTGATCCCGCTGTTCGTCGGCCGCGAGAAGTCGGTGCGCGCGCTCGAGGCGGCAATGGCCGGCGGCAAGAAGATCCTGCTGGTCGCCCAGCGCAGCCCGGACGTGGACGACCCCGGCGCCGGCGAGCTCTACTCCATCGGCACCATCGCCAGCGTGCTGCAGCTCCTGAAGCTTCCCGACGGCACCATCAAGGTGCTGGTGGAAGGCCTGGAGCGTGCCGAGGTGGTCGCCTTCGGCGAGCGCGGCGGCCTGATGCTGGGCCACGTGCGCGTGCTGGAGCCGGCCTACACCCGCGCCGAGCGCGAGGTCGAGGTGATCGGCCGCCAGCTGGTCGGCATGTTCGAGCAGCTGGTGAAGCTGTCGCGCAAGATTCCGCCCGAACTCCTCGCCACCCTCGCCGGCATCGACGATCCCTCGCGCCTCGCTGACACCATCGCCGGCCACATCGGCGTGCGCGTGGCCGACAAGCAGCGCGTGCTGGAGACCATCGACGTTGCCGACCGCCAGGAGCTGCTGGTCGGTATGGTCGATGGCGAGATCGACGTGCAGCGCATCGAGAAGCGCATCCGCGGTCGCGTCAAGACGCAGATGGAAAAGAGCCAGCGCGAGTACTACCTCAACGAGCAGATGAAGGCGATCCAGCGCGAGCTCGGCGACAACGAGGAGGCGCCGAACGAGGTCGAGGAGCTGTCGCGCAAGGTCGGCGAGGCCGGCATGCCCAAGCCCATCGAGGCCAAGGCGCGCACCGAGCTCAACAAGCTCAAGCAGATGTCGCCGATGTCGGCCGAGGCCACTGTCGTGCGCAACTACATCGAGTACCTGCTCGGCGTGCCGTGGAAGAAGAAGACCAAGGTGCGTCGCGACCTCGACCTCGCGCAGAAGGTGCTCGACGCCGACCACTTCGGCCTGGAGAAGGTCAAGGAGCGCATCCTCGAATACCTCGCCGTGCAGCAGCGCGTGCAGCGCATGAAGGGGCCGATCCTGTGCCTGGTCGGGCCGCCGGGCGTGGGCAAGACCTCGCTCGGCCAGTCCATCGCCAAGGCCACCAACCGCAAGTTCATCCGCATGTCGCTCGGCGGCGTGCGCGACGAGGCGGAGATCCGCGGCCACCGGCGCACCTACATCGGCTCGATGCCCGGCCGCATCATCCAGAACCTGGCCAAGGCCGGCACGAAGAACCCGCTGTTCGTGCTCGACGAGATCGACAAGATGTCGATGGATTTCCGTGGGGATCCGTCCGCGGCGCTGCTGGAAGTGCTGGATCCGGAGCAGAACCATGCCTTCAACGACCACTATCTCGAAGTGGACGTGGATCTGTCCGAGGTGATGTGGATCGCCACCGCCAACTCGCTCAACATCCCGCCGGCGCTGGCCGACCGCATGGAGATCATCCGCATCCCCGGCTACACCGAGGAGGAGAAGCTCAACATCGCCGAGCGCTACCTGGTGCCCAAGCAGCTCAAGGCCAACGGCCTCAGGGCGGAGGAGCTCAGCATTGCCGCGGAGGCTATCCGCGACGTGGTGCGCTACTACACGCGCGAATCGGGCGTGCGCAGCCTGGAGCGCGAGATCTCCCGCATCTGCCGCAAGGTGGTCAAGGAGCTCAGCTTGGCCGCCGCCCGCGCGGCGAAGAAGCGCAGCAACGGCGCGGCCACCCGCCGCCGCAAGGTGGCGGTCACCGAAAGGAACCTCGACCAGTACCTCGGCGTGCGCAAGTTCACCTTCGGCCGTGCCGAGCAGGAGAACGAAGCGGGCCTGGTGACCGGCCTCGCCTGGACGGAAGTGGGCGGCGATCTCCTCAGCATCGAGGCGGCCGTGGTGCCCGGCAAGGGCAAGCTGATCCACACCGGCCAGCTCGGCGACGTGATGCAGGAGTCGATCCAGGCGGCGCTCAGCGTGGTGCGCGCGCGCGCCGATCGCCTCGGCATCGACCCCGAGTTCCACCAGAAGCTCGACATCCACGTGCACGTGCCGGAAGGCGCGACGCCCAAGGATGGCCCGAGCGCCGGCATCGCGATGTGCACGGCCCTCGTCTCGGCGCTGAGCGGCGTGCCGGTGCGTTCCGAGGTGGCGATGACGGGCGAGATCACCCTCCGCGGGCGCGTGCTGCCGATCGGCGGCCTCAAGGAAAAGCTCCTCGCGGCGCACCGCGGCGGCATCACCACCGTGATCATCCCGGAAGAGAACCGCAAGGATCTGACCGAGATCCCGAAGAACGTCACCGAATCGCTGCAGATCCACACGGTGCGCTGGATCGACGAGGTGCTCGACATCGCTCTCGAGCGTCCGCTGGCGCCGCGTCCGGCCGCAGTGGCCGAGCCGGTCGGCAGGACGCGTTCCAAGCCCGCCGCCGGGAAATCGGTACGGCCGCACTGACGGGCCAGGCGGCCGCTGCCGCCCGGCCGCGGCGACATCGCGCCGGCGGGCGGCTGCGGCCCGCCGCGGAGCGCGTCGCGTCTCCCGCGGAGAGGCTGGGAAATGACGCAACGGCTTTGTTGCGCGGCCTTGGGGCCACTGGTATAAATGGCGCGCCGCGATCCGGGTTGACGCTGCAGGTCCGGGCGATCGCGGGATAACGAGACAGGCGAGGTTCGAGGCGCAGAGCCTTCCGGATGCGCGTGTTCCGACTCGATCAAATTCATTTGCGGGGCGCCAGTCCCGTGAGGGAGTGATAAATGAACAAAGGTGAATTCATTGGCGCGATTGCGGATGCTTCGGGCCTGACCAAGGCCGACGCCGAGCGTGCCGTCGAGGGGATGTTCAACGTTGTCAAGAAGACCCTCAAGTCGGGCGAGCCGATTTCCCTCGTCGGGTTCGGCACCTTCGAGGTCCGCGAGCGCGCCGCCCGCACCGGGCGCAATCCGCGCACCGGCGAGACGCTCAAGATCAAGGCGTCCAAGGTGCCTGCGTTCAAGGCCGGAAAGGCGCTCAAGGACGCACTCGGCTGATCACTCCTGCCTGCCTTGCGGGCGGCCGGGTGCCGTCGCCATCGCAGTCTTGTCTCGCGGGTGCTTAGCTCAGTGGTAGAGCGTCGCCTTTACACGGCGAGGGTCGGGGGTTCGAAACCCTCAGCACCCACCAAGCGTCGCGGTACGGACCGGTAGGATCCGCCCACCAGCGGTGGGGTCCGCTGCAGCCGGTGCATGCGCCAGGTGCCGTCTGGCTACTCCGTGGATTCGAGCCAAGGGCGCCCACGCGGCGCCCTTGGTTTTTTGCCGATGGCATGCACGCGGCCGCTACATTCCAGTCCGGTCCGCAAGTCCCGTCCGAGTTTTCCCGCGGCCCCGATCCCGCGCCATCCAGAACAGGTTCCAGTCCAATGTTGCAGTTGCTCCGCGGAAAAAAGTCCGGGTTCCTGGTCAAGGTCGCCCTGGTCCTGATTACCATCGGCTTCTCGTTCTTCGGCATCGAGTCCTACTTCGTTTCCAATGCGAGCATGGCGGTCGCCAAGGTGGGCGGTACCGACATCACCCAGGACCAGTTCCGCGACCGCTTCAACCAGTATCGGCAGCGCATGCAGCAGATGACCGGCGGCACGCTGGACACGAGCTACTTCGACAATCCCGAAGTCAAGCGCCAGGTGCTGGACCAGATGATCAACGAGCAGGTCCTGCTGGCAGCCAACGAGAAGCTCGGCATCACCGTGCCCGCTTCGCAGGTGCGCAGGGAGATCATGGACATCCAGGCGTTCCAGAACGATGGCCATTTCGACCCGGACCAGTACCGCGTGCTGCTGTCCTCGCAGGGCATGAGCCCGCTCATGTTCGAGGACCGGGTGCGCCAGGACCTCGGCGTCCGTGAGTTGCCATCGCGGATCAGCGCGACCGCGCTGGTGACCGAAACCGAAGTCGATGCGTACCTGCGCCTCAAGGACCAGCTGCGGGACTTCCGCTACGTCAGGCTCGATCGCCCGGAACCTGCCAGCACGGAGGTCTCCGATGACGAAATCGAAACCTATTACAGGGAACACCAGTCCGAATTCATGGTGCCCGAGCGGGTCGCCCTCGATTACGTCGAACTCGATGCCGAAAAGCTCGATATCGACCTGACCCCGGACGAGGACACCCTGAAGGAGCGCTACGAGAAGGAAAAGACCCGCTTCGTGAGTCCAGAGGAGCGCCTTGCCTCGCACATCCTGGTCAAGGTCGAAGGCAAGGGCACGCCCGAGGACCAGAAGAAGGCGCTGGCCCGGGCGGAAGCGATCGAGGCCGAACTCAAGGCCGGCAAGGACTTCGCCGAGCTCGCCAAGGCCGACTCCGACGACCTCGGTTCGAAGAACCTCGGCGGCGACCTGGGCTGGCTGGAGAAGGGCACCACCGACGAGGCCTTCGAGAACGCCCTGTTCGAACTCAAGAAGGGCGAGGTCTCGGCGCCGGTGCTGGGGTCGGAGGGCTATCACATCATCGAACTGCGTGATGTCCGTCCCGGCACCACCCGCAGCTTCGAGGAGGTCAAGCCGGAGCTCGAGCGCGAGTACGCGGAATCCGAGCGCGACCGCCAGTACGCCGACAAGGCGGGCCGGCTGACCGATCTCACCTACGAGGATCCATCATCGCTGGAGCCCGCCGCCCAGGCGCTTGGTCTCAAGGTGCAGAAGACGCCACTGTTCTCGCGCGAGGGCGGCACCGGCATCGCCGCGAATCCGGCGGTGGTAAAGGCGGCCTTCTCCGAAGGCGTGCTGGTGCAGAAGAACAACTCCGATCCGGTCGAGCTCGGGCCCAACCACATCGCGGTGGTGCGCGTTGCGGACCACCAGGCGGCCACGCCGAAGCCGCTGGAAGAGGTGCGTACCGCGGTGCGTGACAGGATCCTCGACACGCGCGTGGCAAGCCAGGCGAAGGAGCGCGCGGATGCGCTGCTCGCGGCCGTCGACAAGGACGGCTCGCTGGAGCAGGTTGCGGAGAAGGACGGCCTCAAAGTCGAGGAACAGCATGGGGTCGGCCGCGAAGCCGCCACCGTGGACAGCGCCCTGGTCAATGCCGCGTTCGCCATGTCGCGTCCGGCGGGCAATGCGGCGACGCGCCGTATCGTCGACCTTGGCGGCGACAGCTACGCGCTGCTCCAGCTCGACAAGGTCACCGATGGCGATCCCGCCAAGCTCGACGCAAGGACGCGCGAGGCGGCACGCAACACCTTGCGCGAAGCGGCAGGTTCCGAATCCGCCCGCGCGCTGGTCGACGCACTGCGCAAGGACACCAAGATCACGGTGTACGAGGACAAGCTGCAGGATCTGTAAGCCCTGCAACACCGATCGGCAGGGAAGCGCGCATATCGCTTCCCTTGCGCGGCCTTCCGCGCGGGCTGGCCATGTTCACCTTGCACGGTGCTGCAGGAGCCCACCCTGTGGGTGACCAAAGCCGCACGATCACGCGACTGTCCGGTCGCGCACAGGGTGCGCTCCTACACGGCGTTTGAGCCTGCGCACGGGCGCCGGCGAAGACGGCAGGATGTCTCTTGCAGGAGCGCGCCGGCGCGCGACCGGCGTATTGGGGATTCCCTGGTCGCGACCACGGTCGCTCCTACAACGCGCATGCCTGGTAGGAGCCTGCGTGCAGGCGACTGGCGCGACAATCCTGCGTCCGGCGCGGTAGGCGCGCCGGAGCCGGCTCACATCCCCGTCATGCCCAGCGTGCTGTAGCCGGCGTCGACGTGGGTGATCTCGCCGGTGATTCCGGACGCGAGGTCCGAGCAGAGGAAGGCCGCGGCGTTGCCGACTTCGTCGATCGAGATGCTGCGCCGGAGCGGCGCATTGTGTTCGACGTGGTCCAGCATCCTGCGGAAATTGGCCACGCCGGAAGCGGCGAGGGTCTTGATCGGTCCGGCCGAGATCGCGTTGACGCGGGTGCCTTCAGGGCCGAGGTTGTAGGCGAGATAGCGCACGTTGGCCTCGAGGCTCGCCTTCGCCAGCCCCATCACGTTGTAGCTGTCCATGGCGCGCTCGGCGCCGAGATAGGTGAGGGTAAGGATCGCGCCGCCGCGGTTGCGCATGAGCGGGCGCGCGGCCTTGGCGAGCGCCGCCAGGCTGTAGCTGGAAATATCGTGCGCGATGGCGAAGTTCTCGCGCGTCAGCCCTTCCAGGAACTCGCCCTGCAAGGCCTCGCGCGGGGCGAATCCAATCGAGTGCACGAGGATGTCGAAGCCGTCCCAGTGCTGGCCGAGGTTCTCGAACAGGGCTTCGATGTCGCTGTCGCGGCTGACGTCGCAGGGCAGCACGATGTTGGAGCCGAATGCGCTGGCGGCCTCGTCGACGCGCGTCTTGAGCTTCTCGTCCACGTAGGTGAAGGCGAGCTGGGCGCCTTCGCGGTGCATCGCGTTGGCGATGCCCCAGGCGATCGAACGCTGGCTGAGGATGCCGGTGATCAAGGCGCGCTTGCCGTGCAGAAAACCCATGGGAGAGCTCCGGATCGGGAGTGGAAACGGCCGATTCTAGCAGTCGCCCGCAGCGCGGTGAGCGGCTATTCGTTGCGCCCGATGCCGACGCGGATGCGATCGCCGGGGCGCAGCGTCGCCTGCATCCTGGGGTTCAGCCGGCGCAGGCGCTCGAGCGGCATCGAGTAGCGCCGCGCGATGCGCCACAGGGTGTCGCCGGGGGAGACGACATGGATGTCCGGAAGCGCCTCGCGGGCCTGCGCCAGCGCGGGCTCCGCGGTCGCACCCGGGAGCAGCAGGCGCGTGTTGTGCAGGATGCGTTCGTCCGGGTCGACGCCGTTGGCGGCGGCAAGCACCCCGATGTCGATGCCGTGCTCGGCGGCCCAGTCGCCGATGGTGCCGCTGCGCGAGGCGCGTTCCTCGTGCCAGTCGGCCCAGAGCGGGCGCGGGATGTCCGCGACGGCGTCGCGGAACCGCGCCGCGACGATTTCCGGCATCAGCAGGCGATAGGCCACCTCGGACGGCATGCGGTCGCGGCGGAAGGCGGCATTCCAGCGCTGCATGTCCGCGCGCGACACGCCGGCCAGGCGCGCCGCCAGCCGCAGGTCCATGCCGGCCTCGAGCGGGACCACGGCGAGGTGGTCGCCGATTTCGGGCTCCGGGAGATCCACCCCGAAGCGCTCCGGGGCGGCGATGATGCAGGCGAGTGCCAGAAGCCGGTCGAGGTGCTGCTGGGCGAGGGGGTGGAGCTTCGCGAGTTCGCCGGCGCTCAGGGTGCTGGCTTCCCGTCCGGACAGCAGTTTCTGCATGCGGAACTCGCCGGTGTTGAAGGCGAGATCGGCGACGCGCCAATCGGCGAACATGCGCTCGTAGCGCTCGATGAGATCGAGCGCCACCGCAGTCGCTTCGAGGGCGTCCAGGCGCTGGTCGAAGCTGGCGTCGATGCGCAGACCGGCTGCCCGCGCCGTCGCCGGCATCAGTTGCCACATCCCGCCGGGGCGGTTGCCGAGCGCGGCCTCCGGGCGATAGCGGCTTTCAACGTACGGCAGCAGGGCAAATTCGCCCGGCAGGTCGCGGCGCTCGATTTCCTCCAGCACCAGCAGGAAGAACGGCATGGCCTCCCGCCAGCTGCGCGTGAACGTGGCCGGATGGCTGGCGTAGTTGCGGGCGATGCGCTGCACCTCGGGCCGGTAGGAGCAGGCGTCGAACTCGAAGCGGGTGCGCAGGCGCTGCCAGGGCGAGGCTTCGGGCGCCGGCTTGACGGCCGCTGCCGGCGCCGGTGCGTGGACCGGTGGAGGCAGCGTGGGCGCGGGTACTGGCGGCGCTTCCGCCGGCCGCTTCTGCGGCGCGGCGCAGGCGGCGAGCAGGAGCACGCCTGCGCCGAGCAGGAGGCGCAACCCCGGCGGGCGCGGCGGCCTCAACGCGCCGGCATCCGGAAATCGTCCTTGCGCCGCCTGAGTTCGGCAAAACGGGCCACGCGCTCGCCCTGGCCGAGCGCCATCGCCAGTTCCGGCGCATCGATGCGCAGGAACGGGTTGGTCGCGCGCTCGACATCCAGCGTGACCGGCACCGTGGCTTGGCCGGCGGCGCGCTGGTTGGCGGCTTGCGCCGCCCGCTCCGCGAGGGCGGCGTTTCCCGGTTCCTGGCCGATGGCAAAGGCGCAGTTGGCCACGGTGTATTCATGGCCGCAGCAGAGCAGGGTGTCGCCGGGGAGGGCCGCCAGGCGATCCAGCGAGGCCAGCATCTGCGCCGGCGTGCCTTCGAACAGGCGGCCGCAGCCGACGCTGAACAGGGTATCGCCGCTGAACAGCACGCCGTTGCCGAAGAAGGCGATGTGGGTCGCGGTGTGCCCCGGCACCTCCAGCACGTCCAGGTCCAGCGCCGGTGCCTCCAGCACGACGCACTCGCCATCGCCGACGCGCCGTGCGTCGAGGCCGATCCGCGGGTCGCGCGGCGCGTACACCGGCGCGCCGCTGGCGGCGGCGAGTTCCGCCGCGCCGCCGATGTGGTCGCCATGGTGGTGGGTGAGGAGGATGGCCTGGAGGGCGAGGCCGTCCCGGCGCAGCACCCGCTCGACGGGAGCTGCTTCGCCCGGGTCGACGACGATCGCCGCGCCCTCGTCATCGGCGAGCAGCCAGATGTAGTTGTCGGCGAGCGCCGGCACGGGGACGAGGCGGGCAGGGAGCATGGCGCGGCGACTATAACCACGCACCGCCGCCTGTTCGTTAAGCGCGCATTATGTCGATTCCGAATCCCGGCGCCGAGCGGCTACACTTGCACGCTGGTCGTCCGTGCCCTGCCGTGAGCTCCGATACCCCTGCCTTCCATGCCCTGCCCGAGGTGCGGGCCGTCCTGCGCGCGGAGCTCGGCCACATCGCCGCGGAGGCGGCGCGACGCCCGCGCGGGCGCGCGCTGGTGCTGCAGGCCTGCGCGGCCAACCGCGCGATCGGGCTCGACACCCGCCACCTGCAACCGGTTCGCCAGCACGTCGAAGCCGCGCGCCTGGCCGGCGATGCGGCCTGCCGGCCCGAGGCGCTGCCCTGGGAGAATTCGGCGTTCCAGATGGTGGTGGTGCAGCATGCCGGCGAGGCGCTGGGAGGCGACAGCGGATTGTTGCCGGAGCTGATCCGCGTGCTGGCGCCGGGCGGGGTCATGCTCTGGTTCGGCCTGAATCCGTACAGCCCATGGCTGGCGCGCCTGCGCTGGGCGGGCAGGTCGAGTCCGGCGCGGCCTCCGCGTACCGTGGCGGCGGGCATGGCCCGCCGCCAGCTCATGGCCGGCCACCTCGTCGCCACGCGTGTCGAGTGGCTGGGACCCTGCTGGCGCGCCGAGGCTGCGCCCGAGGCGCGCGCCATCACCGCGGCGGCGCCGTTGCGCGCGGCCTACGTGGTGAGCGCGATCCGCCAGCAGTCGGCGCCGATCCCGCTGCGACTGCGCACGCGGCGCGCGCCCGCCGCGGTGGCGAGCCCGCTGGCGATGCCGAGCCGGCGGGCGCGCGCATGAGCGGCGACCGTCCCGTGGAACTCTTCACCGATGGCGCGTGCCTGGGCAATCCCGGCCCGGGCGGCTGGGGAGCGCTGCTGCGCCTCGGCGATAACGAGAGGACGCTGAGCGGCGGCGAGCGCCTGACCACCAACAACCGCATGGAGCTGATGGCCGCCATTGCCGGGCTGGAAGCGCTGAAGCGGCCCTGCGCGGTGGTGCTCACCACCGATTCGCAGTATGTCAAGCGCGGCGTCGAGGAATGGATGGCGCGCTGGCGCGCGAACGGCTGGCGCACCAGCGACCGCCAGCCGGTCAAGAACCGCGACCTGTGGGAACGCCTGTCGGCGGCGCTCGCCAGCCATCGGGTCGACTGGCACTGGGTGCGCGGCCACGCCGGCCATGCGGAAAACGAGCGGGTCGACGAACTGGCCCGCGCCGCCGCGCTGGCGATGAAGGAAGACAGCCGCAGCTCCGCCTGAGGGAGCTTCTGGACAAGTCGTCCTCCCGGCGTC
Organism: Lysobacterales bacterium; assembly: GCA_017305135.1. Lineage (GTDB taxonomy): Bacteria > Pseudomonadota > Gammaproteobacteria > Xanthomonadales > Rhodanobacteraceae > Dokdonella_A. Next base: position 45,181 of record JAFKNA010000015.1, read on the forward strand.
CTGCGCGCAGAGCCGTTCCGAATCCACAATCCCGAATCTCCAATCCCCAATCCCCAATCCCCGTCGCCATGCGCCAGATCATCCTCGATACGGAAACCACCGGCCTCGAAGTCCAGCGCGACCACCGCATCTTCGAGATCGGCTGCGTCGAACTGGTCAACCGCAAGCCGACCGGCCGGCATTTCCATTACCTGTTGAACCCCGAGCGCGCCGTCGACGAGGGTGCACGGGCGGTGACCGGGATCGACGAGCGGACGCTGCTGGACAAGCCGCGCTTTGGCGACATCGCGGCGGAATTCCTCGACTTCATCGATGGCGCCGAGATCATTGCCCACAACGCCGCGTTCGACGTCGGCTTCATCGAGGCGGAATTCGCGCGCGCCGGCTTCGGAGAAGGCCTGCTGGCCGCGCGCTGCCGGGTGCTCGACACGCTCACCCTCGCGCGCGAGAAGTTTCCCGGGCAGCGCAACAGCCTCGACGCGCTGTGCAGGCGCCTTGGCGTCGACAACAGCCATCGCGAACAGCACAACGCGCGCCTCGATGCCAATCTGCTGGTCGAGGTCTACCTGGCCCTCACCTCCGGCCAGGGGCAGCTCGGCTTCGCCGATGAGCCGGGCGCGCTGCAGGCGCTGGCGGCACGGGCGGTGCAGCTCGTGACACGCCCGCGGATCCTGCGCGCGAGCGCCGTCGAGCTCGAGGTCCACGCGGCGCGGCTGGCCGCGATCGAGGCGAAGAGCCGGGCCTGCGTATGGCTGCGCCTGGAGGCGGTGCAGCCATAGCCGGCCGGCGCGTCACCAGCCCATGTACTGCCCGCCGTTGATGGCCAGGTTGGCGCCGGTGATCCAGCGCGCCTGCTCGGCGGCGAAGAAGCCGACCGCGTAGGCGATCTCGTCCGGCTCGCCGAGCCGGCCGATCGGGATCTGCGCGACGATCTTGGCGCGCACGTCCTCGGGCACCGCCATCACCATGTCGGTGCCGACATAGCCTGGCGACACCGTGTTCACGGTGATGCCGAAGCGCGCGTTCTCCTGTGCCAGCGAGATGGTGAAGCCATGCATGCCGGCCTTGGCGGCGGCGTAGTTGGCCTGTCCGTACTGGCCCTTCTGGCCGTTGATCGAGCTGATCTGCACGACGCGACCCCACTTGCGCTCGCGCATGCCGTCGATCACCGGGCGGGTGACGTTGAAGCAGGAGCCGAGGTTGGTGGCGATCACGTCCTGCCATTGCTGGGCGTTCATCTTGTGGAAGGTGGTGTCGCGCGTGATGCCGGCGTTGTTGACCAGGATCTCCACCGGCCCGAGCTGGCGTTCCACCTCGTGCACCATGGCTTCCGCACTGGCGGCGTCGGCGACGTCGCCCTGGGCGATGGCGAACTCGAACCCGTCGCGACGCTGCGCCTCCTGCCAGGCTCGCGTCTTGGCCTCGTCGCGGTAGTTGGTGGCGACCTTGTGGCCGAGGCTGGCCAGGTGCCGGCAGATCGCCGTGCCGATGCCGCCGGTTCCGCCTGTGACCAGAGCTACGCGTGCCGTCATGGTTCGACTCCTTCGTGATGGGGATGGTGCAGCACCTGCCATTGTGCCGCAGCGTTCAGCCTGCGTCGTTCCGCGCCGCGGCAAAGGCGGCAACGGCGCACCCCGTGCGCGGGATCGCGGCGATGTCGAGGTGGGCGGCGGCGGCTTCCAGCAGCGCCCGCGGCGTGGTCGCGGCAGGCACGCGCTGGCCGAGGAAGCCCAGCACGGCACGCAACGCAGGCAGCGGGTTCGCCGGATCGACCGGCGCGGCCGCATCCTGCTTGGACAGCTTGCGCGCGCAGGCGTCGAGCGCCAGCGGCAGGTGCGCGTAGGTGGGCTGCGGCAGGCCGAGGCGTCGCTGCAGCAGGATCTGGCGCGGCGTCGAGTCGAGGAGGTCGGCGCCGCGCACCACTTCGGTGATGTCCTGCGCGGCATCGTCCACCACCACCGCGAGCTGGTAGGCGGGGACGCCATCGGCGCGCCAGATCACGAAATCGCCCACCTCGCGCGCGAGATCCTGCTCGAAGCGGCCCTGGATGCGGTCGTCGAAGCCCACCTTCGCGCTGCCGACGCGCAGCCGCCACGCCGGTCGCCGATCCCGCGGCGGCGTGATGCAGCGGCCCGGATGCAGGCCGTCGCAGGGTTCGAGGTCGCTCCGGCTGCACCAGCAGGGAAAGGCGTCGCCGGTGTCACGGAGCGCCTTCAGGGCCGCCGCATAGGCCGCCGTGCGCGTGCCCTGCATCAGCACCGGGCCGTCGCTGGCGAGGCCGAACGCGGCGAGCGCATCGAGGATCGCCGGCGCCGCGCCGGGCAGGCTGCGCGCGGGATCGAGGTCTTCCATGCGCACGATCCATTCGCCGCCGGCGGCACGCGCGAAAAGCCAGCTGCCGACCGCCGCCACCAGCGAGCCGAAGTGCAACAGGCCCGTCGGCGAGGGCGCGAAACGGCCGCGGCAGCGGGTCACGCGACTGGGGGCCGGAAGGCGTCCGGGCGGCTCCGCCATGCCTTGAGTTCGCCGCGCCGCCCCCACATCATCCGCTCGCGTGCATCTGCACGGATCCTTGTCCGGAGTCGATTGTTCATGAAGCGTGTCCTCTTGTTCGTCGCGACCAACCTCGCGGTGATCGCGCTGCTGCAGATCGTGCTGTTCATCGTACAGGGCGTGTTCGGCGTGCGGCTCGGCAATTATTCGGGCCTGCTGCTGATGGCGGCGGTGCTCGGCATGGGCGGTTCGTTCATCTCGCTGGCGATGTCCAAGTGGATTGCCAAGCGCACCACCGGCGCGCAGGTCATCTCCCAGCCGCGCAACGAGGCGGAGACCTGGCTGCTCTCCACCGTGCGCCGGCAGGCCCAGGCGGCCGGCATCGGCATGCCCGAGGTCGCCATCTACGATGCGCCGGACCTCAACGCCTTCGCTACCGGCATGAACCGCAACAACGCGCTGGTGGCGGTCAGCAGCGGACTGCTGCGGAACATGGATCGCGACGAGGTCGAGGCGGTGCTCGGCCATGAGATCAGCCACGTCGCCAACGGCGACATGGTGACGATGGGCCTGATCCAGGGCGTCCTCAACACCTTCGTGATCTTCCTTGCCCGCGTCATCGGCACCGTGGTGGACAACGCGCTCAGCGGCAACCGCGACGGCGAAGGCAGCGGCGGCTTCGCCTACTTCGCCATCGTCATGGTGCTGCAGCTCATCCTTGGGGTATTCGCCTCCATGATCGTGATGTGGTTCTCGCGCTGGCGCGAGTTCCGCGCCGATGCCGGCGGCGCCGGCCTTGCAGGCCGCGGCAAGATGATCGCCGCGCTGCAGCGGCTCGGCGCCAACCACGGCGAGGCCGCATTGCCGAAGGCGCTGCAGGCCTTCGGCATCTCCGGCGAAGGCGGCATCAGCCGGCTGTTCATGAGCCATCCGCCGATCGCCGAGCGCGTCGCCGCGCTGCAGGCGATGCGCTGATCCCGGGCGCCGGGCTCGCGCCCGGCCGCAGATGCCGGGGCGACACGCACGACGACCTCCATTCCCCACTGATCGCCTGCTCCGCACCCGACCCATGCGCAATCCGATCTGGCTGCTCCTCCTGCTGTCCCTTGGCGCACCGCTGCAGGCGCTCGCGCAGGAATCCGCGCCGCTTCCCGCCGCCGCCGCGCTTCTGGACACGGTCGTGGTCACCGGCGAGCAGCCCGGCCCCGGCCTCTGGAAGGTCAGCCGGGGCGAGCACGTGCTGTGGGTGTTCGGCACGCTTTCGCCGCTGCCGAGGCGCATGCAGTGGAATGCCGACGAGGTCGAGGCGGCGCTGGCCGGCTCGCAGGAATTCATCGGCGCCCCCGGGGCCAGCTTCCATTCGGATCTGGGCTTCTTCGGCCAGCTCGCGCTGCTGCCCTCGCTGATCGGGGCGCGTGAGAATCCGGGCCATGTGCACCTCGACGCGGTGCTGCCGCCGGAGCTCTACGCGCGCTGGCGCAGCCGCAAGGCCGAGTACATGGGGCGCAATCCCAAGGTCGAGCGCTGGCGGCCGATCTTCGCCGCCATGGCGCTCTACGAGGCCGCGCTGAAGAAGCGTGGCCTCGATCCCGATCCGGAAATCGGGGAACGCCTCACCAAGCTGGCGAAGAAGGCCGGCGTGCCCGTCACGGAGGCGGACTACCGGTTCGAAATTGCCGATCCGAAGGCGGCGCTCAAGGAGTTCAAGCGGATGGCGCTGGACGACCAGGACTGCCTGGCCAGGACGCTGGATCGCATCGACGGCGACCTTGGCGCGATGGCGGCGGCCGCCAATGCCTGGGCCACCGGCGACCTCGATGCGCTGCGCTCGGTGCCGCTTGGCCGGAGCCAATGGCAGGCCTGCCGGGATGCATTGGCCGATACCACCCTGCTGCGTTCGCGCGGCATCACCGACGTCGAGGCGCGCGTGCGCGAAGCTTGGCTTACGGCCGCCGGGGACGCGCTGGAGCGCAACGCGAGCAGCTTCGCCATCGCTCCGATCGGCCGGCTGCTGCCCGCCGACGGCTACCTGCACGCCCTGTGCGCCGCGCGGGACTGCGTGATCGAAGCGCCGGATGCCGCAGGCAGCGCGGAAGCGGAACCTGCCGCGCCCTGACGGGCTGGCGTCGACGTGCGTATCGGCAGGCAGGGCGCAGCTCCGGAGAACTCGAGCGCGGCGAAGGAGCCGGTGCGGGGCCTCCTCCACGGCCACGATGATGCGTGCGAATCGGGTGCCGCCGCGCCGCCGTCGCCCGAAGGGCATGGCCGTGCCGTGCAATCTCCCGCGGAAAGGGCCACCATTACGGGTTCCACAATGTTCGAAGGGGAGATCCATGAACAATCCTGGCCTCGGCAGGACCTGCGCCGCGGCGGTGGCCATGCTCGCCTGTGGCGTGGCGCAGGCGCAGCCCTCGCCGGCACTGGACCGCATCAGCTTCTGGATCGGCGGCTCGAACCTGGACACCGATGCGACCCTCGAAGCCAGCAGCTTCGATCCGCCGGAACACGGCAAGCTCGACCTCGGCAAGGGCAACCAGTCGATCACGCGGGCGCGCCTCGATCTGCTGCTGTTCGACGCGCAGGGCTTCAGCTTCGATTTCTACTCGCTCAATCGGAGCAAGAACCGCAGCTACGACGGCAATTTCCTGTTCCAGGGCATTCCCTTCGACCTCAATGCGAACCTGCGCACCAACTTCGACGTCGATCTCGGCAGCGCGGCATGGCGCTGGTGGTTCGGCCGCGGCGATGACGTGTTCGGGATCGGCCTGGGCGGCGCCTACTACCGGGTGAAGCTCGACCTCAACGGCACCGTGCAGATCGAGGACCAGGCCGTTTCAGCGCACGAGCACTGGACCGACAACGCGGTCGCGCCGGTGGTGACGCTCGCCTACAAGCACGCGTTCTCCGACTCCGTGCGCCTCTACATGGACGCCAGCGGCCTGAAGAAGAACGGCGGTTCGCTGACCGGGCACATCTACGACGTCCGTGCCGGCGTGGAATGGTTCCCCTGGACCAACCTCGGCCTCAGTGCCGAATACGGCAAGAGCAAGCTGAGCCTGCGCCGCGAGCGCGACGAATACGCCGCCGCGTTCAACAGCGACTTCCACGGCCCCTCGGTGTTCGCGCGCCTGCGGTTCTGAGCAACCGCCAACCGGCGCAGCGATGCCTTTGCAGGAGCGACCGTGGTCGCGACCGGGGCCTCGCATGTTGGCAATGCCCGGATCGCCTGCACGCAGGCTCCTGCAGCGGTGGTCGGTGGCGCACGACGCCTTGTAGGAGCGACCGTGGTCGCGACCTCGGGCGTCGTCAGGCCGATGCGGCGCCGGGCACCTGCGCGCGGCGCTACCCGGCGCGGCGCAGGGCCACCACCGCGTTGAGGCCGCCGAAGGCGAAGGAGTTGCTGAGCACCGCCCGCACCGGCATTTCGCGCGCGGCGTTGGGCACGTAGTCGAGGTCGCAGTCGAGGTCCGCGTCGAGGAAGTTCGCCGTCGGCGGCACGACCTGGTCGCGCAGCGCGCCGATCGCGGCGACCAGCTCGATGGCGCCGGCGGCGCCCAGTGCGTGGGCGTGCATGGACTTGGTCGAGGACACCGCCAACCGGTCGGCGGCGGCGCCGAACACGCGCCGGATGGCGGCGGTCTCGGTGGGATCGTTGCCCGGCGTGCCGGTGCCGTGCGCGTTGATGTAGTCGATGTCGGCGGGAGCGAGCGCGGCATCGTCGAGCGCGCGCTGGATCGCCAGCGCGGCGCCGGCTTCGGACGGGAACACGATGTCGCCGGCATCGGCGGACATGCCGGCGCCGGCGAATTCGGCCAGTATCGGGGCGCCGCGCCGCTGCGCGTCCTCAAGCGTCTCCAGCACGAACATGGCGGCGCCTTCGCCGAGCACCATGCCGCGGCGCTGCTTGCAGAAGGGTCGGCAGGTATCGTCGGCCATCACCCGCATCGCCTCCCAGGCGCGCACCACGCCGAGCGTGATGCAGGCTTCGCTGCCGCCGGCAATGGCGGCACGGGCGACGCCGCTGCGCACCATCTGGAAGGCCTGCGCCAGCGCATGGTTGGATGAGGCGCAGGCGCTCGAGGTCGCGAACGCCGGCCCGGTAAGCCCGAACTCGATGCCGATGTGGCTGGCCGGCGCACTGGCCATGAGTCGTACGATGGTCAGGGGATGCGTACGTGGACTCCGATCGCCGTACAGGCGCCGCGATGCCGCATCATGGGTGTGTTCACCGCCGATGCCCGTGCCGATCACCACGGCGGTGTTGGCGCCGAGCGCGTCCGCCTCGAAGTCCACGCCCGAGTGCGCGATCGCCTCGCGCGCCGCGACCAGCGCGAACTGCGAGAAGCGGTCGAGCAGGAGCAGGCGCTTGCCATCGAAATGCCGCGCCGGATCGAAATCCGTGACCTCGGCGGCAATGCCGGCGCGCAGGTCTTCCGCGGCGAGGCTCGCGATCGGCCCGATCGCGCCGCGCCCCTCGCGCATGGCTGCCCAGGTCGCCGGGGCGGTATGGCCGAGCGGCGTGACCGCGCCCATGCCGGTGATGACGACGCGGTGCATGGGTGGGCTGCGGCTCAGGCCGAAGCCGCGGGCTTGGCGGCGACCAGCCGTTCCACCGCCTCGACCAGGCCACGCACCGACTCGGTGTCGAAATCCGGGTTGCGATCGGGCATCTCGATGTCGAAATGGTCCTCGATCTCGAAGATGATCTGCACGGCGTCCAGCGACTGGATGTCGAGGTCCTTCAGCGTCGAATCCAGCTTGATCGTGTCGCGCTCGATGCCGGCTTCGCGGGCGATGATGTCGAAAACGGTGTCCTGCACGCTGCTCATTGGAAGCCTCCGTGGGTCGCCGCGCCACCGCGGCGCCGGCAGGGCGAAAGGGCGGCATGATCGCCGTCCGTCCGCTGTTGTTCAAGCATCGGTGCCCGCCGGTCGACGCTGGGGCGCGCCGGCAGGCATACTGCGCCGGCTGCACGCCCGACCGACGTTCGTACGCGACGCTCCGCCGCATCGAGCGCGGCCGGCAGCATGCTTCCCCACCGGATCGAACCGATGTCCGCCCTCGTGGCCACGCTGTGGCTGCTCAACGTACTGCTCGACACTTTCGGGCAGCTTTCGTTCAAGGCCGCCGCCGTCCAGCCGGGCCTCGGCGAGGGGCTGGCGCGCTGGCGCGGGATGGCGGGGCGGCCGTGGATCTGGATCGGCGTGGCCTGCTACGTCGGCGAGTTCCTGGCCTGGCTGGCCTTCCTGTCGCTGGTGCCGCTGTCCGAGGGCGTGCTGCTGGGTTCGATCAACATCGTGGCGGTGATGATCGCCGGCCGCATCCTCTTCAACGAGCGGTTCTCCCCGCTGCGCACCGCCGGCATCCTGCTGATCGCCGCCGGCGTCGCCGTGGTCGGGTTCGGGGCATGATGGCCATGCGGCGTTTCTACCTCGTCGGTTTCCTGGCGCTGGTGTCCTTCGACACCCTCGCGCAGATCTGCTTCAAGCTGACCGCCAACCATGCCTTCCCGCCCGAGGCGAACCTCGCCTGGCTGCTGCGCGTGGCGGCCTCGCCCTGGGTGTACGGCGCCATCGCCTGCTACAGCGGCGCCTTCGTCACCTGGATGACGCTGCTGGAGCACGCGCCGATCGGGCCCGCCTTTGCCGCCTCGCATCTGGAAGTCATCAGCGTGATGGCGCTTTCCGTGGTGATCTTCGGCGAGCGCATCGGCGCGCCGCAGCTCCTCGGCAGTGCGCTCATCATTGCCGGCATCATCTGCCTCGCGCTCAGTGAAACCGATGATGGCAAGGCGCCCACCTAGCGGCGAGATCCCGCCGACCGCCGGCCTGCCGCCGCGCTGGCGCGATCTCCTGCCATCGCCGGCAGCGCCGTCCCTCGCCGATGGCCTGGCTGGCCTGCTCGGCACCGAGCGCGTGCAGCTGGAATGCTCCGGCACGGCGGCGCTGATCGTCGCCCTGGCCACCCTGCAGCGCACGAGCGGGCGGCGCCGCGTCATCGTGCCGGCCTACACCTGCCCGCTGGTGGCGCTGGCGGTGGCGCACTGCGGCCTCGAGCTCGTGCCCTGCGATCTCGCGCCCTGCGATCTCGCGCCCGGTTCCATCGACCTCGATCCCGCACTGCTGGCCGGCCTCTGCGACGCGGACACCCTGGCTGTGCTGCCGACGCACCTCGGTGGGCGCGTGGCCGACGTCGCCACCACGCTGGCGATCGCGCGCGACGCCGGCGCCTGGGTGATCGAGGATGCGGCGCAGGCGCTGGGCGCGCGGGTCTGCGACCGTGCGGTCGGGCTCGCCGGCGATGCGGGTTTCTTCAGCCTGGCCGTCGGCAAGGGCCTCACCACCTTCGAGGGTGGCGCGCTGGTCGCAAGCGACCCCGCGCTGGCCGCTGCCCTCGCCGAAACCAGCCGCGACATCGTGCCGAGGCGCCCGGCCTGGGAGCTCCGCCGCTCGCTGGAGCTGTTCGCCTACCACGCGCTGTACCGGCCACGCCTGCTCGGCCTCGCCTATGGCATGCCGCTGCGGCGCGCCTTGCGGCGCGGGGATCCCGTGCGGGCGGTCGGCGACGATTTTTCCCCGCCCATCCCGCTGCATCCGCTCGGCGCATGGCGGAGCCGGGTCGGCGCGCGCGCCCTCGAACGGTTGCCGGCGTTCCTGGCTGCGGCGGAGGCCCGGGCGCTGCCACGCGCGGAGCGGCTGAACCGCATCGCCGGCGTCGAGGTGCTGGGCGACCGGCCCGGCACCTCGGGCACCTGGCCATTCCTCTGGGTGCGCATGCCGGATCAGGGCGCGCGCGACCGCGTGTTGCAGCGGCTGTGGGGCGCCGGCCTGGGCGTCAGCCGGCTTTTCATCCACGCCCTGCCGGACTATCCGTACCTGCACGGCATCGTGCCCGCGGCGGAGGTGCCGCAGGCGCGTCGGCTGGCGGCCACCACGCTCACCGTCTCCAACAGCCCCTGGCTCGACGAGGCGGCCTTCGAGGCGATCTGCTCGGCGATCACGGCGGCGGTCGCCGGACGCGCCTGATCAGCGTTCCGGCGGCAGCGCGCCGAGGCGCACCACGCGGTGGAGGCTTTCGTCGTTGCGCAGGATCACCAGGGTGACGTCGCGCCCGGCGTGCTGCCGGAGCAGGGCGCCGAACGCCGCGCGCCCGGCCACCGGCTCGCCGTTCAGCACCAGCACCACGTCGCCCGGCAGCAGGTTCGCCCGCGCTGCCGGTGTCGCCGCGATCACCTTGCCGATGACGACGCCTCCCCGGGTGCCGATACGCTCATGCTCGTCGCTGCCAAGGTCGCGGAAGGTGGCGCCGAAGAGGAGCTGGAAGCGCACGAAGCAGGCGGCCAGCCATTCCCCGTCGCCGTTCCGCGGCGCGTACAGGAGGACTTCCTCCGCGCCCACTTCGCGCGCGCCGGCGAGCGCCAGCTGGCGCGCCTCATCGGCATCGGCGGCGTGGAAGCGCAGGCCGCCGATGCGGGTGAGGCCCTGCGCCGCCAGGCGGTTGCGATCGGCCAGCGGATCGCCGCCCTCGGCGAGCATCGGTGTCGCGGGCGGCGCCTGCGCGCGCAGCCGCGCCACGCTGGCCGCATCGCGGCCGGGCTCGGCCTCGTATTTCACCGCGGGCTCGCCGGGCATGGATTCGCCCGGCCCGGCGGGCGGCTGGTACACGCTGACCCGCGCGCAGGCGGCGCAGGCGAGCACGAGCAGGAGGATGACGCAGGCGCGGACCATCGGCACGTTCCGGAAGTGGAACCTTATTTTGACCGCGCCTGACCCGACTGCAAGCATTTCATCGGCGGTAAGGGAGGCCTTTGCTAGTTTGCCGCCTGCTTGCCTGAAGGTCCATCGTGTCGATCCTGCGCATCTATTTCAGGGTGGTGGCCCTGCTCGCCGCCGAAAGGTGGCTCGTGATCACCCTGGTGCTGGCGAACATGTCGCTGGCCGGCGTGTATTTCCTGGAGCCGTGGCTGTTCGGGCGCGTCGTCGATGCGCTCAGCGACCGCGAGCACCGCGGCGCGTGGCGCTACATCGCCTCCTGGGCGGTGGTCGGCTTCACCGGCGTCGCCGCCAGCGTGTGGGTGTCGCTGCACGCCGACCGCCTCGCCCACCGCCAGCGGCTGGCGGTGATCACGCGTTTCTTCGAGCACTCCATCGGGCTGCCGCTGTCCTTCCACGGCGAGCACCACACCGGGCGTCTGCTGCGCATCATGCATACCGGCAGCGGCAACCTGTTCTCGATCTGGCTCGGCTTCCTGCGCGAGCACCTGGCCACGCTGCTCGCCATCATCGTCATGATCCCGCTGGCGCTGCGCATGAACTGGCAGCTGGCCGCGCTGATGATCGGGCTGATGGTGAGCTTCGCCACCTTCAACGCGATCGCGATGCACAAGACCCACCAGGCGCAGGGCGAGATCGAGCACCTCAACCACGAGATCTCCGAGCGCGTCGGCGACGTGCTCGGCAACGTCATGGTGGTGCAGAGCTTCGCCCGCATCGGCGCGGAGATCTCCGAGGTGCAGGGCATGGCGCGGCGGGTGCTGAATGCGCAGTATCCGGTCCTGCGTGGCTGGGCCTGGCTGGCGGTCGCCAACCGCGCCGCCAGCACGCTGACGGTGATCGCCATCTTCGCCCTTGGCGCCTCGCTCAACAGCGATGGCGAGGTCACCGTCGGGCAGATCGTCAGCTTCGTCGGTTTCGCCATGCTGCTGATCGGGCGACTGGAGCAGTTCGCGGGTTTCCTGTCCGGACTGTTCTTCCAGATGCCGTCGCTGCGCGACTTCTTCTCGGTGCTGGATACGCCGGCCGTGCTGCAGCAGCTGGAGGCGGCGCCGGACCTCCCGGCGGAGCTGCGCGGCGAGGTGGTGTTCGAGGATGTGTCCTTCGGCTATGACGCCTCGCACCCGGCGCTGAAGCACCTCAGCTTCCGCGTGCCCGCCGGTCGCACGGTGGCCATCGTCGGGCCGACCGGTGCCGGCAAGACGACGGCGCTCAGCCTGCTCTACCGCGCCTACGATCCGAGCGAGGGGCGCATCACCATTGACGGCATCGACATCCGCGACGTGAGCCTGCATTCCCTGCGCGAGCGCATCGCGGTGGTGTTCCAGGATCCGGGGCTGCTGTACCGCTCGATCGCCGACAACCTCCGCCTCGGCAAGCCGGACGCCACCGACGCCGAGCTGCAGTCGGCTGCCGAGGCCGCCGAGGCGCACGACTTCGTGGTGGTCAAGCCGGCGGGCTACGCCACGCTCATTGCCGAGCGCGGACGCTCGCTGTCCGGCGGCGAGGGCCAGCGCCTGTCGATCGCCCGCGCGATGCTGAAGAACGCACCGATCCTGATCCTGGACGAAGCCACCAGCGCGCTCGACACCGCCACCGAGGCGCGCATCCAGCGCGCGCTGGACCGCCTCTCGCACAACCGCACCACCTTCGTCATCGCGCACCGCCTGTCGACGGTCCGCCGGGCCGACATCATCCTGGTGCTGAAGGACGGCGAGATCGTCGAGCAGGGGCGCTACGAGGAGCTCATCGCGCGCGGCGGGCTGTTCGCCAAGCTGGCCGGGCAGGGCGACTTCGCCGTCGACAGCGGAGAGCAAGCGGCCGGGTAGGAGCGCACCCTGTGCGCGACCGACATCGTCGCACCCGGCGGCGGTTCGCAGGAGTCCGCGTGCCTGCGGCCGGCACGGCGTCCGCGGGCAAGCCCTGCGTCGCGACTACGGTAGCCGTCAATCGAAGGCGAATACCCCGGCGCGGCTGGGCTACCGCGCCGGGATTTCGGGGTAGCTACAGGACGGGTGGGGCGATGCCGTCGAAGCCGTCGGCGAAGATGACGTCGTCCTCCCCGATCGGGCCGAGCGTGCCATCAAGGTTGAGGTTCTGCGCGCGCAGGGTGGAGGCGCTTTCCTCGCCGTCCTGCCAAGCCCAGGCCAGGAAGCCGTCGACGCTGGCCGCGCCGGCGAGGTAGCCGGTGCTGCGCGCCGACTTGACGGTGACGACCGGCGTCTCCCAGACGAACTCCCCGGCGGCGTCTAGGCGCGCGGCGCGGAGCGGCTGGTCAATGCCTGGATTGGCGCCGGTCACCCAGCTGGCGATGAATCCGTCCGGCGCGGGCAGGGCGACCAGTTGCGAGACGACGCTGGTGCCGTCGGTGGCGTTGGCGGGCGGGACCAGCAGCTTGCCGGTGTCGCCCCAGGCGCGCTGGCCGCTGGCGTCGATGCGCTGCGCCGACACGCTCTCCCAGTCCTGCATGTCCTCGATCCAGGTGTCCGTCCAGAGGAGATAGATGTCGCCGCTGGCGGGATCGAAGGTGGCGCTGGTGCCGACGTGGTCGTGCCCGGCTTCGGTGGTGCCGAGCGTGCCGTTGGCGCCGAACAGGCGATTGCCCGTCGCGTCCACGCGCTGCACGCGCGGCACCCAGTTGACGCCGACGAGGTCATAGTCGAAGAACACCGCGCCGCCTGCGCCATCGGCGATCGGCGGCGGGTAGTAACCGGCCTGCAGGTTGCCCTCGTCGAAGATGCGCAGGCCGCTGCCGTCGTTCCAGAGCGGCCCGCCGTCGGCGCTGGCGAGCTTCTGTCCCATCAGGATGCGGGTGGTGAAGGTCGGCTGGTTGTTCCAGGAGACGATCGCGTTGCCGTCCGCGTCGGCGACCACGCCGCCGAGCAGCTTGAGCCCGGACGGATCGTCGATCAGCACGCCACCGGCCGCCCACTGCGGCGTGCCGTCGGCGTCGAGCTTCTGCGCGCGTACGCCGTTGTCCGACGACCAGGCGACCACCACGCGGTCGTCCTCCGCGGCCGTCACGTAGGCGTTGTAGGTCCCTTCGCTCGTGCCGGAGACGTCCATGCCGGTGGCGCCCCAGGCGACGGTGCCGTCCGGCGCCACCTTGCTGATCGCGATGTGCTCGTCCTCGCCCTGGACGCAGCAGTTGAGGCTGAGCCAGGCATTGCCCGCGGCATCGACAGCGAGGCCGTAGTCGTAGTTGAAGCTGAAGTCGCGGTCGAGGACGAGGATGCCGCCGTGCGCCCACAATTCGTTGCCCTGCGCGTCGAGCCGCTGCAGGCGCAGGTCGTAGCCGCTGCCCATGCCGTCCAGCCAGCTCACGTAGAAGCCGCCGTCGGGCGTGGCGGCGATCTTGGGCTCGGTGCTGCCGGCGACGTCGGAAAGCACCAGGTTGTCGGCAGGGTCGCTCGCCCACTCCGCGTGGGCGGCCGGCGTGCCGCCCAGGGCGAACACGCTGCAGGAGAGAAGTGACCAGCGGAACAGCGAAGACTTCATGATGGGTTCTCCGGGAGGTGGAAAGCGGTCTGCCGGCGCTGCCTCAACGCCCGAGCAGCCAGGTGGCGAGGCCGAGGAACAGCCCCAGGCTGGCGACGTCCGTCGCCTTGGTGAGGAAGATGCTGGACGCGGTGGCGGGATCCGCGCCGCAGCGTTTCAGCACCTGCGGCACGCCCGTGCCGACGACGCCCGCCAGCACGCAGCTGCCGGCGAGCGCGGTGAAGGTGATCAGCGCCAGCGTCGGTGCATCGGGATTCCCCTGGTAGCGCGCGAGCACGTACATGGCCAACGCGGCGACGAGGCCGGTGAGGGCGCCGTTGAGGAAGCCCAGCCAGCCTTCCTTGGCCAGCAGCCGCCAGCCCTGGCCGGCCTTCAGCTCGCCGAAGGTGAGTCCGCGCAGGGTCACCGCCAGCGCCTGGCTGCCGGTGTTGTTGCACTGGTCGGAGAGGACGGGCAGGAACACCGCCAGCAGCACGACATGGTTGATGGTGTCCTGGAAGGAGCCGACCACGCTGGCGGTGACGAAGGTGGTCAGCAGGTTGACCTGCAGCCAGGGATTGCGGAAACGCAGGCTGCGCCGCCACGGCGTGGCGAGGCGCTCCTCCTTTTCCACGCCGACCATCGAGCCGGCCTGCGCGCTGATCTCGAAGGCCTGCTGCTCGAACAGCACCGAGCCGCGCACCACGCCGAGCAGCTGGCCGCCGTCGTCGCAGACCGGATAGACCGGGTAATGCCGCTGCACCACGTCGCGCATCGCGTCGATCACCGCGGTGGCCGGGCGCAGCGCGAAAGGCCGTGGCAGCATCAGTTCGGCGAGGCGCTGCTCCGGCGCGGCGAAGGCGATCTCGCGGAAGGCCACCACGCCCAGCAGCCGCCGCCCGGCATCGACGATGAAGAGATAGGTGATGAGCCGGTGCGCGACCAGCGGCCGCAGCGCGGCAATGGCGGCGGCAACCGTCACCTCCGGGCCGAACACCGCGGGCGGGGCTTCCATCAGGCGGCCGACCGAGCCTTCCGGCCATGCCATGCCGGCCAGCCAGGCGTCGCCGTCGCCGGCGGCGATGAGGCGCCGGCGCTCGGCGCCGAAACGGTCGAGGATGGCCACCGCGCGACCCGGGCCGAGCGCGTGCAGGAGTTCCGCAACCCGCGGATCCGCCAGGCTCGAGAGGCGTGCAACGGCCGCGTCGGCATCGAGCGCGCGCAGTTCGTCAACCGTGATCGATTCGCCCTGCATGTGTGCTCCGTACGCATCGGGCACCGGCGTGCCGCCGCTGCCGCGCAGTTTGCGGGCCGCTGTACGCCACGGCAAGCCGTTCATCGGGACTTTAGCGAGCGGACGCGACGATAATCGCCAGCGACCATTCCAGGAGTGAACGCGATGAACAACAGGTTCCTTACCAGCGCGCTGGCGATTGCGACCGGCGTGGCCCTGGCCGGCTGCGTCGCGACGCCTCCGCGCGCCCAGTACGGCTACAACGATCCCTACTACGGCAGCAGCCGGAGCTGCGCGACCTGCGGCGTCATCAAGGACGTCGAGCGCGTCTACGTCAACGACAATGCCACCACCGGCGGCGGCGCGGTGCTCGGCGCCATCATCGGCGGCGTGCTCGGCAGCACCGTCGGTGGCGGGCGCGGGCGCACCGCGGCGACGGTCGGCGGCGCCGTCGCCGGCGGTTTCGCCGGCAACGCGATCGAACGCAATTCCAACAGCCACGGCGGCCGCGAGGCCTGGCAGTTCGGCATCCAGCTCGACGACGGCCGCTGGGCCACGGTCACCCAGTGGGACCACGGCAACCTCCGGCCGGGCGACCGGGTGATGATCCGCGACAACCGCGTGATGCTGATCCGCTGATCCGGCTCGCACTGGCCCGCATGACGCGAGGGGAGGGCAGCCTCCCCTCGCGCGTGTCAGGCCGCCGCGTGGGGGCACGGCGTGAACAGCATGTTGGGTGAGCCGGGGAGGTGTTCGGCCCGGTAGCCGAAGGCGCGGACAGACGCGATCACCGCTTCGGACGTCGTCTCGATCACCAGTACCGGATGGTGCTGCATGACCAGGTGGCGCATGCCGGTGAGGACGCAGGCCTCGTGGCCCTCCACGTCCGCCTTGACGAGCGCGATCGGATGCGCCAGCGGCAGGCAGTCCAGCGCGAACTTCAGCACGCATTGGGCGTGGCCTTCCGCCGGCGCGAGGCGGGCCTCGTAGAAGTTGGCGAGGCCGCTCGGGAAGTCCGGCATCTCGATGCCCGCGAGGTCGGCCGAATCGGAAATCGCGACGTTGAAGAGACTGGTGTTGCGATAACGGAAACGCATGCTGTTGGCGGCCAGCAGCGAGAAGGTGGCGGGTACCGGCTCGAAGGCGATCACGCGCCCGCTCGGGCCGACGAGATCCGAGAGCCGCTTGGTGTACTGGCCGATGTTGGCGCCGATGTCGATGGCCCAGTCGCCTGGGCCGACGAAGCGATCCAGCAGCGCGAATTCGGGCTCGCCGGTGGCGAAGGTTCCGCGACGGATCTGGCGGCCGAAATAGTGGCGCTTGAGTTCATCCTGCCAACGGGCAGGCAGGTGTGCGGCGAGTTGCTTCAACACGGAAGGGAACCTGCGCCGGGTCGTCCGGCGGCTGGCGGCGGGGGACCGCGGGCGCATCTTGCGCGCACGGTGGCGCATGCCGCAATCGCGCCGACGGGACGTGTTCAGGAGCCGGAAAGGCGACGGGCCACGCCCTCGCTCCGCTATAATCGGCCGTTTCCCGAGTCTTTCCGCGCGGCCCATCCATGTTCGATTCCCTCAGTGAACGCCTGTCCAGCACTGTCCAGCGCCTGCGCGGCAAGGGACGCCTGACCGAGGCCAATATCCGCGAGGCGCTGCGCGAGGTGCGCATCGCGCTGCTGGAAGCGGACGTGGCCCTGCCCGTGGTGCAGGCGCTGATCCAGCGCGTGCAGGCCAAGGCGCTCGGCCAGGAAGTGCTGCGCAGCCTCACCCCCGGCCAGGCCTTGGTCAAGGTCGTGCGCGACGAGCTCACCGCTGTGATGGGCACCGCCAATTCCGATCTCAACCTCGCCGCAGCGCCGCCTGCGGTGGTGCTGATGGCGGGCCTGCAGGGCGCGGGCAAGACCACCACCGCGGCCAAGCTGGCGCGCTTCCTCAAGGAGCGGCGCAGGAAGAAGGTGATGCTGGTGAGCTGCGACGTGTACCGGCCGGCCGCCATCGAGCAGTTGCGCACCCTCGCCGAGCAGGTCGGCGTGCTGTTCCATCCCTCCACCGGCGAGCAGCAGCCGGTGGCGATCGCCAGGGCCGCGCTCGATGCGGCCCGGAAGAACTTCGCCGACGTGCTGATCGTCGACACCGCCGGCCGCCTGCACGTCGACCAGGCGATGATGGACGAGATCAAGGGCCTCCACGAGGCGGTGGCGCCGGTGGAGACGTTGTTCGTCGTCGACGCCATGACCGGCCAGGACGCGGCGACCACCGCCAAGGCGTTTTCCGAGGCCCTGCCGCTGACCGGCGTGGTGCTGACCAAGACCGACGGCGACGCGCGCGGCGGCGCCGCGCTGTCGGTGCGCTACGTCACCGGGCGGCCGATCAAGTTCATCGGCATCAGCGAGAAGCCGGACGGCCTGGAGCCGTTCCATCCCGATCGCATCGCGCAGCGCATCCTCGGCATGGGCGACGTGCTGTCGCTGGTCGAGCAGGTCGAGCAGAGCGTCGACCAGGAAAAGCAGCGCAAGCTCGCCGAGAAGGTCATCAAGGGCAAGCGCTTCGACCTCAACGACATGAAGGACCAGCTCGAACAGATGGTCAACATGGGCGGCATGGCCTCGCTGATCGAGAAGCTGCCGGGCGCGTCCGGCATGTCCGAGCAGCTGAAATCGAAGGTGAACGACCGCGAGGTGCACCGCATGATCGCCATCATCGGCTCGATGACCAAGGGCGAGCGCCGCCATCCCAACGTGCTCAATGGCTCGCGGCGGGCGCGCGTCGCGCGCGGCTCGGGCATGCAGCCGGCCGACGTCAACCGTCTGCTGAAGCAGTACCAGCAGATGGAGAAGATGATGTCCAAGCTCGGCAGCGGCGGCATGAAGGGGCTCATGCGGCAGATGTCCGGCGCCATGCGCCAGATGGGCGGCGGCGGATTCATGCCGCGGCGCTGAAGCCCACGGCCCTCAGCCCGGCATCGTCCCCCTTCATTGCCGGGCTCCCACGGCTCCCATATCATTGCCGCCTCGATGCTTCATTTTTGGCGGGATTGCGCTAGAATGCGCGGCTTCCCTCGGGGTCGTGCGGCTGTTTCGGCGCTCCCCATCCTGTTTCCCGGTACATCAGAGATCTGCGAATGGTCAAGATTCGTCTGTCCCGCGGCGGCGCCAAGGGGCGTCCGTTCTACCACATCATCGTGACCGATGGGCGCAATCCGCGTGACGGTCGCAACATCGAACGCCTCGGCTTCTACAACCCGGTCGCGGCCGGCAAGGAAGTGCGCCTGCAGCTCGACACCGACAAGGCCAGGGCCTGGGTGGAGAAGGGCGCGCAGATGACCGACAAGGTGCGCTCCCTCTACAGGGAAGCCGGCAAGCAGGCCGTCCAGGCAGCCTGATCGCGTGGCCGGGCCGGAGCGGTACGTCCTGCTCGGCAAGATCGTCGGCGTGCATGGCGTGCGCGGCGAGTTCAAGCTGGAGTCGTACACCGAGCCGCGCGCGCGCATCTTCGACTATCGCCCCTGGCTGCTGCGCAGCGCCGCGGGCGAGGTCGCCAGCGACGGTGCGCGCGGACGCGAGCAGGGCAAGGGCCTGGTGGCGGTGCTGCCGGACATTGCCGATCGCGACGCCGCCATGGCGCTGGTCGGAACGGAAATCTGGGTTCCGCGGGCCGCCTTGCCGGCGCCGGCGCCCGGCGAGTATTACTGGTCCGACCTCGAAGGACTCGAGGTGGTGAACCTGGAAGGCGTCGCGCTGGGGCGGGTTTCGCACCTGGTCGCCACCGGCGCGAATGACGTGCTGGTGGTCCGCGACGGCGATCGCGAGCGCCTGGTTCCGTTCGTGATCGGCGATTTCGTCACCGGCGTGGACCTGGAGCGGCAGCGGATCACCGTGGATTGGGATCCGGAGTTTTGAACGAGGGCCCGGGACGGGCCGGGACGGCCATGCGCATCGACGTCATCACGCTGTTTCCGCAGTTCATCGAGGACAGCGCCGGCATCGGGGTGGTGGGGCGGGCGCGCGAGCGCGGCCTGATCGGGATCGCGACCTGGAACCCGCGTGATTTCGCCAGCGACAACTACCGTTCGGCCGACGACCGGCCCTACGGCGGCGGTCCCGGCATGGTAATGATGATCGATCCGCTGCGCCGGGCGCTTGCCGCAGTGCGCGCCGCCAGCGGATCGGCGTCGGCGAAGGCGATCTACCTGAGCCCGCAGGGACGGCGGCTCGACCAGGCCAGGGTGGCCGAACTTGCGCAGCGCGAGCATCTGGTGCTGCTGTGCGGGCGTTACGAGGGTGTCGACGAGCGTTTCATCGAGCACGCGGTCGAGGATGAGATTTCCATCGGCGATTACGTGCTCTCCGGCGGCGAATTGGCGGCAGCGATCGTGATCGATGCCGTCGGGCGCCTACAGGAAGGCGTGTTGCACGATGCGGAATCGGCATTGCAGGATTCGTTTTCCGACGGCCTGCTCGACTGTCCGCATTACACGCGTCCCGAGCGGCATGAATGGGGCGAGGTGCCGGCGGTGCTGAAGTCCGGCGACCACGCGGCGATCCGTCGCTGGCGCCTCAAGCAGTCGCTGGGGCGGACCTGGTTGCGGCGTCCCGACCTGCTCGGTGCGCTGGAGCTGGACAGGAAGACGCAGGCGCTGCTGGAGGAATTCCAGCGCGAGCATGCAGGAACGGCGGCGGCACGCCAGGACGATGCCGCCGGCGATGACCGGATTCAAAACCCGACTTGATATTGGTGAGCGTGATGAGCAACTTGATCCAGCAATTCGAAGCCGAGCAGATGACCCGCACGCTGCCCGCGTTCGCCCCGGGCGATACCGTGGTGGTCAACGTGAAGGTGAAGGAAGGCAACCGCGAGCGCGTGCAGGCCTATGAAGGCGTGTGCATCGCGCGCAAGAACGCCGGCCTCAATTCGGCCTTCACGGTGCGCAAGATTTCGCACGGCACCGGCGTCGAGCGCGTGTTCCAGTCGCACAGCCCGACCATCGATTCGGTCGAGGTCAAGCGCCGCGGCAAGGTGCGTGGCGCCAAGCTGTATTACCTGCGTGGCCTCGAGGGCAAGAAGGCGCGCATCAAGGAAGACCTCGGCGCCGCCGCGCGCATCGCCGCCCGGGAAGCCGCGGCCGCACAGAAGGCCTGAACCACGGGAGCAGCGGGTCGCGTCCTGCTCCTCGCCGAAGCGGCCGAGATCGCTCTCCTGTAGGAGCCCGCGTGCGACCAGCGCGCCGCGATCACGTGCCGACGGGGTCGCGACCACGGTTGCTCCTACAGAGGCGACCGGCACGCCGCGCTTACGTGCCGACGACGCGCGACCACGGTCGCTCCTGCAGAGCGTGATTCCTGTAGGAGCCTGCGTGCAGGCGACCGGCGCGCTGCCGGCCGCCGCGTTCCGAGGGCAATCATGTTCGTCCCGTTAGCCTGACCCAGCCACGCTGGGTGGCGCACGGACGAGGACGGGCATGACGGTTGCGTGGGAACATCTGTTGGCGCTGGGGTGGCCGCTGCTGGCGGCCCTGGCGATCGGTTTCGTGGTGCTGCGAAGCGTGGCGACGATGGCGCGTCGCGACCGCCACCATCCGGGGCACCGGTTCCGGGCCCGCCTGCTGGCCGCCATCGCCGCGCCGGCCGCGCTCACCCTGCCGCTGTTCTTCCTGCTGGTTGCCGTGCAGGCGACGCCCTTGCGACCGGAATGGGCGAAGCCGATGCGCCACGCGCTGGCCGTGGCCGGCCTGCTCGCGCTGACCTGGCTTGCGGTGCGCCTGATCGGCGCCATCGAGCAGCGCATCCTGCGCCAGCACCCGGTCGACATCGCCGACAACCTCGCCGCGCGGCGCGTGCAGACGCAGACCCGCGTGCTCAGCCGCGTCGCCCAAGGCGGCGCCGTGCTGGTCGGCGTGTCGATCGCGCTGATGACCTTCCCGGCCATCCGCCAGCTCGGCATGACCCTGCTGGCCTCGGCCGGCATCATCGGCCTGGTCGCCGGCATCGCGGCGAGGCCGGTGTTCGGCAACCTCATCGCCGGCCTGCAGATCGCGCTGGCGCAGCCGATCCGGCTCGACGACGTGGTCATCGTCGAGGGCGAGTGGGGGCGCGTCGAGGAAATCACCAGCACCTACGTGGTGGTGCGGGTGTGGGACGAGCGGCGCCTCGTGGTGCCGCTGCAGTGGTTCATCGAGAACCCGTTCCAGAACTGGACCCGCACCACCGCCCAGCTCCTCGGCACGGCCTTCCTGTGGCTGGATTACCGCGCACCGATGGCGGCGATCCGCGAGGAGCTGACGCGCATCTGCGAGAGCGACGAGCGCTGGGACGGGCGCGTCTGCGTCGCGCAGGTGACCGACGCCGACCAGCACACGCTGCAGGTCCGCCTGCTGGTCAGCTCGTGCAATTCGGGCGCGCTGTTCGACCTGCGCTGCGCGGTCCGCGAGCGCATGATCGAGTTCCTGCAGCAGAACCATCCCGAGTGCCTGCCGCGCTGGCGGCTGGAACGCGGCGGCGCGGTCGATCATCCGCCGCCCGGCGACATCCCGGGCGGGCACGCGCCCGAATACACCGCCTCGCCCGGCGCCGAGGACGTCACGCCGGAAGACCGCATCGCGCATGCAGGAGGGGCGCGCGACTGATCCCGGCGCCAGCCGCCGCGCGCACCTGCCGCTCGATCGCGAACACGTGCGGATCGTCGGCACCGAGGGCGCGCAGCGCGTCGGCAAGCAGCAGCAGGTAGTCGTGGTTGCGCCCGCTCGGGCCGGCGGCCGCCAGGATCTGCCGCGCGACCACCGCGTCGGGCGCATCACCGAGCCAGGCGGGGTTGCCCGCCGCGGCCAGGTAGATCCAGCCCTGCCGGCGGCGGCCATCGCTGAATTGGAGCCCCGTGAGGTGGCGCTGGTAGCCGTTCTTCTCGCGATGGTCGAGATGCGCGAACACCCCGGGTTCCACGCGGTAGGCCATGCCGGCGCAGCTCGCGCCGGCTTCCTCGACCAGGGTCACCACCCGGCCCGGCCGTTCCGGCGTGCCGCGATGGTCGTGCGAGCCCTGCCAGAAGCGGCGCGACCAGCCGTGGATGCGCGCCGGGCGGCGTTCCAGCCAGGGGAAATCCACCTTGTAGATGAGCGAGCCGTAGCCGAACACCCATTGCGGGGCGGCGACGACCGGGGTGGCGTGCACGATCGGAAATCCGCTTCAATGGCGACGGGGCATGATGCTAACGCCTGCGCGCTCCTTGTGCCGGCGGCGCGCCGCCCTCAGCTTCGTGCATGCATTCAAAGGAGCCCGGCATGAACGCGCCACCGATCGAACTCGCCTGTCCCCATTGCCACGCCATCAACCGCGTACCGGCGGCGCGGCTGGCTGACGGGCCGGCGTGCGGGCGCTGCCGTGGTGCCCTCTTCGCCGGCGCGCCGCTGGCGCTCGATGCGGCGGCGTTCGAGCGCCACGCCTCGCGCAGCGACCTGCCCCTGCTGGTCGACTTCTGGGCGCCTTGGTGCGGCCCCTGCCGGGTGATGGCGCCGGCGTTCGAGGCCGCCGCGCGTGAGCTCGAACCGGCGATGCGGCTGGCCAAGGTGGATACCGATGCCGAGCCGGCACTCGGCACGCGTTTCGGCATCCGCAGCATCCCCACCCTGGTGCTGATCCGCCGCGGCGAGGAGCTCGCGCGCCAGTCCGGGGCGATGTCCGCCACGCAGATCGTGCAATGGGCTCGCAGCCACGCCCGACTGGCCTGACATGCCGGTTCCACAAACCGCCGATCCCATGCCGCTGCCGCCGGAGAAACCCGATCCCGGCGATTGCTGCGGCGGCGGCTGCGTGCGCTGCGTGTTCGACGTCTACGAAGATGCGCTGGAGCGCTACGAGTCGGAGTTGACCGCCTGGCGCACCCGGCATCCGGCCGCGAGCGGCGGCGCGGATCCCGCGGCGTGACCCCGGCAACTGGACGCGGCACGGGCTGCTGTCTAGGATCGACGTTTTCCCGCGGAGGCATTCCCTTGAAGCGACTCGTTGCAGCAGCCATCGCGCTGTGCCTGTGCCCGCCCGCGCTGGCTGGCGACCCGCCGGACAGTACGGCCAACTTCGACCCGCAGGCGCTTTCCGCGATCGTGAAGACGCTGTCGTCGGACGAATTCGAAGGACGCGGCCCGGCCACGGCCGGCGAAACCCGCACCGTCGACTACCTGGTCGAGCAGTTCAAGGCAGCCGGCGTGCAGCCGGGCGGCGAGCTCAAGGACGGAAAGCGCACCTGGATCCAGTCGGTGCCGCTGTTGCGCGCCGAGATCAAGGGCGCGCCGGAGGTTTCGCTGCAGGCCGGCGCCTCGAGGCAGGTGTTGACCCAGGGCGATGAAATCGCCATCCGCGCGCCGATGGACGGTTCCAGCGCCGTGTCGATCGAGAACGCGCCGCTGGTCTTCGTCGGCTACGGCGTGACCGCGCCCGAGCGCAACTGGGACGACTACAAGGATGTCGACCTCAAGGGCAAGATCGCGGTAGTGCTCATCAACGATCCCGATTTCGAGACCGGCAAGGGCGATTTCGGCGGCAAGGCAATGACCTACTACGGCCGCTGGACCTACAAGTTCGAGGAAGCCGCGCGCCGCGGTGCGCTCGGCGCGCTGGTCGTGCACGAGACGGCGCCGGCCTCCTACGGCTGGGCCACGGTCAAGAACTCCAATACCAACACCATGTTCGACGTGGTGCGCGAGGACCCGGCCGCCAGCCATCCGAAGCTCGAGGGCTGGATCCAGCGCGATCTCGCGGTGGCGCTGTTCAAGCGCTCCGGGCAGGATTTCGATGCCCTCAAGAAGAAGGCGCGCAAGCGCGATTTCCAGCCGGTGCCGCTGAAGGACACGTTCTCGGCAAGCTATGCGGTCGACAGCAAGGTGATCGCCTCGAAGAACGTCGTGGCGCGCGTCGAAGGGAGCTCGCGGCCGGACGAAACCATCATCTACAGCGCGCACTGGGATCACCTCGGCATCGGCGCCCCGGACGCGAGCGGCGACCGCATCTACAACGGCGCCGTGGACAACGCGACCGGAATCGCGGCGCTGATCGAGATGGCCCGCGCCTTCGCGCGCGGTCCGCGTCCGGAACGTTCGGTGGTGTTCCTCGCCGTCACCGCCGAGGAGAAGGGCCTGCTCGGTTCCGAGTACTACGCCAGCAAGCCGCTGTATCCGCTCGCCACCACCGTCGCCGTGATCAACATGGACGCGCTGGATCCGGGCGGCAAGGCGCGCAACTTCACTGTCTCCGGAAGCGCGAAATCCGGGCTGCTCGACTTGCTGGTGAAGGACGGCAAGGCGATGGGCCTCGCCTATACCCCCGATTCGCATCCGGAAGCGGGCTACTTCTATCGTTCGGACCACTTCCCCTTTGCCAAGCGCGGCGTGCCGGCGCTCTCCTTCGGTTCGGGCAATGACCTGGTCGAGGGCGGCGTCAAGGCCGGGGAGGCTGCCGGCAGGGAATATACCGCGAAGCACTACCACCAGCCTTCCGACGAGTGGCAGGCGAGCTGGACCTTCGCCGGCATGGCGCAGGACCTGCCGCTGCTGTTCAAGCTCGGCAGCGACCTCGCCAACTCCTCGGCCTGGCCGGGCTGGTCGGAAGATTCGGAGTTCCGCGCCGTGCGCGAAGCCAGCAAGGGCGAGCGCAGGCACTGATCCCGCGGCGGTGCAGCCGCAGGCATCCGGGAACGTCGGGCTTCGGTTCGCCGGCTCCGGAGGAAGGCATTGCGGCTGAAGCCGCTCCCACAGGAGCGGCGGCGTCCCGGTCACGGGTTGTGGAGATGCTTCAGTCCCGACGCTGGATGGAATCGAGCAGGAGCGGCCGGTCGGCAGACCGGCCCTCCGCGGGTCGATCAAGGCCCCGCGTAGCGCACCAGCGGCAGGTCGATCGTGCCGGGATCGCCCGGGTCATCGACCGGCACGCGGCGGGCGGTGTAGAGCAGGAGGTGGCCCCGCGCGTCGCGGATCACCGCGCGCAGGGAATACCCGCTCCCCACGGTGATGCGCGCGGAATCGTAGGGCAGGGAGAACTCGAAGGGCGGGGTTCCCGCCGCCGCGAAACTTCCGGAAGCGAGGGTGAGCGGATCCTCGCCCGCGGCATCGCGGATCAGGTGCACGTCGAGGCTGCAACCCGGCGGCAGCGCCTGTACCCCAACAGGGAAGGCGCGGCCCTGCAGCGATACCCGGCCGGACGTGGCACTCCCGGCAAGAGGCGCGGCGGGTCGCGGCGGGGCCGACTGGCAGGCGCAGAGCAGCAACGTGGCCGCGGCGAGCAGCGCCGGTCCGGAACGGGCGGGCCGGGATGCCGCCGCGTCGTGTTGCTGCCTGGAGTGCATGCGCATGAATCCTCTTCCAGATGACGATCCGCGAGTGACCGACCCCGCCGATGAAGGTCGACTCCGCGAACGTTACAACCTGTTCTTCGCCCTGCGGCCGGATCCGGACACCCGGGCCGCGATTGCCGCCGCCGCCGCGGCGCTCGCCGGCACGGCCCCGGCCGGGCGCTGGATCAAGCCCGAGCGCTATCATCTTACCCTGCGTTTCCTTGGCGAATACGATCGCCCGCCCGCCGAGGCGATCCGGCTGGCCGCCGCCGCTGCGGACGCGATCGAGGGGACCTGCTTCGACCTGTTGCTCGACCGCGCCGGCAGTTTCGGCCGCCGCCGCGCGACCTGCTGGCTCGGCTGCGGCGCCGTTCCCACGGCGCTTGCCGAACTGGTCGGGTGCCTCGATCGCGCCCTCGCCGCGTCCCTCGGCGCGGCGCCCAGTCCGCGCTTCGTGCCGCACGTCACCATCCTGCGGGATGCCGCCCGGCCGTTCTCGGCGGCGCTGCCCGATCCCGTGTCGTGGTCCGTGCGCGAGTTCGTACTGATCGAAAGCCGCATTGACTCCCCCGCGCCGCATCGCGCGGCGGGCCGTTGGCCGCTGCGCTGACTGATCGCCCTACGTGAGCGGAGTGGATTCCGCTGGCCGCGCGGACGCCGCTTGCGTGCTCGCGGTCTGACGTAGCGGCTCGCCATTTATCGGCAGGCAAGCCGGCGTGCGCGACAATGGCCGACAGGCAGGCCACCGCCCGCGCGCGCCGGTGCCGTCGAGACGCGCTCACGTATTTACCGATGGCGCCACGCCCAGGTTTTCGGCCGATGTTGCGGCGCCATCGCCGCCGCGGCGAATGGAACAGATCACCGACGCGCGGCACGATCCATGCTGGCGCGCCGAGCCCACGAAATCAGGAGAAACCCCATGCCTGTCCAGGCCTACGGCGCCCATTCGGGCGACCAGCCGCTGGTGCCGATGCAGATCACGCGCCGCGCGCCGGGCGCTCACGACGTGCAGATCGACATCGCCTTCTGCGGCATCTGCCATTCCGACCTGCACCAGGTGCGTTCCGAGTGGGCCGGCACCCTGTTCCCCTGCGTGCCCGGCCACGAGATCGTGGGCCGCGTCTCCGCCGTGGGCGAGCACGTGTCGGCGTTCAAGGCCGGCGACCTGGTGGGCGTGGGCTGCATCGTCGACAGCTGCCGAAACTGCGAGGAATGCGGCGCGGGGCTGGAGAACTACTGCGACCATATGGTCGGCACCTACAACGGCCCGACGCCGGACGCTCCGGGCCACACGCTGGGTGGCTATTCGCAGCGCATCGTCGTGAACGAGCGCTACGTGCTGCGCATCCGCCACCCCGAGGAGCAGCTCGCCGCGGTTGCGCCGCTGCTGTGCGCCGGCATCACCACGTACTCGCCGCTGCGGCACTGGCAGGCCGGGCCGGGCAAGAAGGTCGGCGTGGTCGGCATCGGCGGCCTCGGCCACGTCGGCATCAAGCTGGCGCACGCCATGGGCGCGCAGGTGGTGGCCTTTACCACTTCCGAGTCCAAGCGCGAAGCGGCGCTCGCATTGGGCGCGGACGAGGTGGTGGTCTCGCGCAATGCCGAGGAGATGGCCGCGCACCGCAAGAGCTTCGACTTCATCCTCGACACCGTGGCCGCGCCACACGATCTCGACGCCCTTCTGGCCCTGCTCAAGCGCGATGGCACGCTGACCCTGGTCGGCGCACCGGCGACGCCGCATCCCTCGCCCAACGTGTTCAACCTGATCACCAAACGCCGCTCGCTGGCCGGTTCGCTGATCGGCGGCATCCCGGAGACGCAGGAGATGCTGGATTTTTGCGCCGACCACGGCATCGTCGCCGACATCGAGATGATCCGCGCCGAGCAGATAAACGAGGCCTACGAGCGCATGCTGAAGGGCGACGTGAGGTATCGCTTCGTGATCGACAACGCGAGCCTGGCGGGGCAGTAGGCGCAAGATTGCCCAGGAGGGGCATGGCCAGGTTCCGGTGTGGGTTGCGTGGCCGCTTGACCTTCCCACCATGGGAAGGCGCAGGCTGGCACCCATGAATCCGGAGAGCCACGTCATGAGTGCCGCCATTGCCGATGAAACCCTCGTTCGCCTGCCGATCGAGGGCATGACCTGCGCGTCCTGCGCCGGGCGCGTGGAACGCGCGCTGAAGGATCTGCCCGGCGTCGAGGACGCCACCATCAACCTCGCCACCGAGCTGGCGGAGGTGCGCGGGACGCCGCTTCCCGCCATGGATGCGCTCCGTCGCGCCGTCCAATCCGCCGGCTACCGCGTGGCGACCGGTGAGACGGAACTCGCGATCGAGGGCATGACCTGCGCGACCTGCGCCGGCCGGGTCGAGCGCGCCTTGCAGGCGGTACCCGGCGTGCTCGAGGCGAGCGTGAATCTCGCCACCGAGCGTGCGCGCGTGCGCACCGCGGGCCCCGCGGATGTCGAGCGCCTCGCCTCCGCGGTGGCGGCGGCGGGCTATGCCGCGCGGCGGCTCGCCGCCGACCCGACGAGCGGCGTGCCCGTAGCCGAAGCCACGCGGGCGGATGCGCGCGAGTGGCGGCACCTGCTGGTCGCCATGCTGCTGACGGCGCCGCTGGTCCTGCCGATGCTGGCAATGCCGTTCGGCCGGCACTGGATGCTGCCGGGCTGGCTGCAGCTGCTGCTGGCGACGCCGGTACAGTTCTGGCTTGGCGCGCGCTTCTACCGCGCGGCCTGGCACGCCCTGCGCGCGCGCACCGGCAACATGGACCTGCTGGTGGCGCTGGGGACCTCGGCCGGCTACGGGCTGAGCCTGTTCCACCTGTTGCAGGGCGCCGGTGGGCAGGGGCCGACCGGGCTCTACTTCGAGGCCTCGGCCACGATCATCACCCTGATCCTGCTCGGCAAGTTCCTGGAGATGCGCGCCAGGCGCCAGACCACCGAGGCCATCCGCGCGCTGCAGGCGCTGCGGCCGGCGACGGCACGCCTGCGCGGGCCCGAAGGCGATATGGACGTGCCCGTGGAGCAGGTGCGCGTCGGCGATCTCGTGCTGGTGCGGCCGGGCGAGCGCTTCCCGGTCGATGGCACCGTGCGCGAGGGCCGCACGCATGCGGACGAATCGCTGGTCACCGGCGAATCGATTCCCGTCGCCAAGGACATCGGGCATCGCGTCACCGGTGGCGCCATCAACGGCGAGGGCGTGGTCGTGGTCGAAACGCGGGCCGTCGGCGCCGAGACCGTGCTGGCACGCATCATCCGGCTGGTCGAGGATGCGCAGGCAAGGAAGGCGCCGATCCAGAAGACGGTCGACCGGGTGAGCGCCGTGTTCGTTCCGGTGGTGGTGGCGCTCGCGCTGCTGACGCTGGCGGGCTGGGGATTCGTGACCCAGGACTGGAACACCGCCATTCTCAATGCCGTGGCGGTGCTGGTGATCGCCTGTCCCTGCGCGCTGGGCCTGGCCACGCCGACGGCCATCATGGCGGGAACCGGCGTGGCGGCGCGGGCCGGCATCCTGATCAAGGATGCCGAGGCGCTGGAGCTGGCGCGCCGGGTGGACATCGTCGCCTTCGACAAGACGGGCACGCTGACGGCCGGTGAGCCGCGGCTGGTCGAGGTCGTGCCGGTGGCGGGCGAGCGCGGCCCGATCGTCCAGCTTGCCGCGTCGCTCCAGAGTGGCAGCGAGCACCCGCTGGCGCGGGCCGTGCTGCGGGAAGCCGCGCCAGGCGCCGCGGCCTCGGACGTGCAGGCGCTGCCCGGGCGCGGCCTGTCCGCCCGCGTCGACGGCTGCCGCGTGTGGCTTGGCAACCAGGCGCTGATGGAGGAGGTGGGCGCTGACATGACAGCGCTCGAGTCGCGCGCCGGGCAACTGGCGCAACAGGGCCACACCGTGTCCTGGCTGGCGGGCGGGGGCGGGCATGGCATCGAGGTGCGGGGCCTGCTCGCGTTCCGCGACGAGCCGCGCACCGGCGCGCCAGAGGCGCTGCTTTGCCTGCGACGCCTGGGCCTGCGCACGGTCATGGTCTCCGGCGACAACGAGGGCGCCGCGCGCAGCGTGGCGGAGCGCCTGGACATCGACGAGGTCCACGCCGACGTGCGGCCGGAACGGAAGGTCGAGGTGGTTCGCGCGCTGAAGGAGAAGGGCGTGGTGGCGATGGTGGGCGACGGCATCAACGATGCGCCGGCGCTGGCGGCGAGCGATGTCGGCATCGCCATGGGCTCGGGTACCGACGTGGCGATGCATGCGGCGGCAATCACGCTGGTGCGGCCGGAGCTGTCGCTGGTGGCCGACGCGATCGAGGTGTCCCGGCGCACCACGCGCAAGATCCACCAGAACCTGTTCTGGGCCTTCGGCTACAACGTGGTCGGCATTCCGCTGGCGGCACTCGGCTTCCTCAATCCGGTGCTTGCGGGCGCGGCCATGGCCTTCTCGTCGGTGAGCGTGCTGGGCAACACGCTGCTGCTCAAGCGCTGGAGGCCCGCCCGGCAGCTTCCTTCCAGGGAGACGGCATATGGCGCGTAACGCGATTCGACCGGAGCTGGCCGAGGCGCGCGAACAGGGCTTCCACAACATCGGCGAGGCGGCGCGCCTGTCCGGCGTCTCCGCCAAGATGATCCGGCATTACGAAAGCATCGGGCTGATCCCGGAAGCGGTACGCACCTTGGCCGGCTACCGGCTCTACGGCGATGCCGACGTCCATCGCCTGGGCACATCGAGGTGTTGCTGAAGCTCTGGTCCGACCAGTCCCGCGCCAGCGCCGAAGTCAAGCGACTGGCGCAGCAGCACGCCGACGAACTCGGCGCGCGGATCGCCGAAATGGAGGCGATGCAGCGCACCCTCCGCGAGCTCGCGCGCCAGTGCCACGGCGACAGCAGGCCCGACTGCCCGATCCTGGACGACCTCGGCGGCGAGCCGCCGGTCGGGCGCTAGTTCCGTCCGCTGCGGGCGGGAGCCCGGCCCTCCGGTGCATGCCTCGCGGCGCGGCGAGGGCGGAGGATGCTTTGCGGCCCTGGGCGCTTGGTGCGGCTTATCGCATCGCGCGGTTCAGGCGCCGCGCGGCAGCACCGTCAGCACGCGCGCCACGAACTCGTGGAACTCGTCCAGGTACTTGCGCAGGAACGCCGCGGTCGACGGGTCGGCGATCTCGCCTGCGTCGTTGAACATGTCGTCATTGAAGCGGATGTAGGCCTCGGGCGAGTTCATTTGCGGCGAGTTGAGGAAGCCGAGGATGCTGCGCAGGTGCTGCTGGCCGACGGCGGTGGCGATCGCGCCGGGCGAGGTGCCGATCACGCCCGAGGGAATGTGCGCGAAGGAGTTGGTGCCCCAGGGACGGCTGGCCCAGTCGATCGCGTTCTTCAGGCCGCCGGGGATCGAGCGGTTGTACTCGGGCGTGACGATCAGGATCGCATCCGAATCCTCGATCGCCTTCTTGAAGGCGCGGCCTGGCTCGGGGTAGTCGGCATCGTAGTCGTAGCTGTAGACCGGCAGGTCGGCGAAGGAGATTTCCCTGAACTTGAGCTGCTCGGGCGCGAGCTTGACCAGCGCCTGCGCGAGTTTGCGGTTGATCGATTCCATGGCAAGGCTGCCGACCAGATAGCCGACGTTGTAGGTCTTCATGGTCAATCTCCAGCTTGGATGGCGGATGGCGGGGATACTGCATTCCGACCGGCGGCCGACAGGCCCACGGCGAAACGACTCGGGCGATGGCACGTCCGAGCGGGCGTTCGGTGCCGGCGCTGTCGGGCTGTCGTGGCGAGTGGGTACACGAGGGACGGCGTCGAGGAAGTCCGTCGGACGCATTTCGCAAGGTAAGCCCAGCCGCCAGGGATCTCTCGCCCGGGCGCCGACCGGGCGAGATCCTGGTCCGGGACTCAGCTTTCGAGCTTCGCCGTCATGGTGATGTCGGCATCGAGGAGCTTGGAGACCGGGCAGCCTTCCTTGGCCTGTCGGGCAATGCGCTCGAAGGTGGCCTGATCGGCGCCCGGGATCTTCGCCACCACGTCGAGGTGGCTGGTCGGGATCACGAAACCGCCGTCCTTCTGTTCGATGGCCACCTCGGCGCGGGTCTCGATGCGCTCGGGCACGAGGTTCTCCTGGCCGAGCATCAGCGACAGGGCCATCGAGAAGCAGCCCGCGTGGGCCGCGGCGATCAGTTCCTCCGGGTTGGTACCCGGGCCGTTCTCGAAGCGCGACGAGAAGCCGTAGGGCGATTCCCGGAGCACCCCGGTTTCGGTCGAGATCGATCCCTTGCCGTCCTTGATGCCGCCGCTCCATACCGCTGATGCATGCCGTTTCATCGCTGGCTCCTTTGCCATGGAAGGGGGTCGGCGCGCATCGCGCGCACGAGGCGGATGCGCAGCCGAGCCCCGACAACATCGGGACGGCGGCGGCAATCCCAAGCTCAGGCGACGCTGGCGGGTTCCTCGCGGGCCTCGTGCTGGAACTGCGCTTCCTCGGTGGAACCGTTGAGCGCCGTGGTGGAGGTTTCGCTGCCCTGGATCGCCTGCGCCACCGCGTCGAAGTAGCCGGTGCCGACCTCGCGTTGGTGCCGGACCGCGGTGAAGCCGCGTTCGGCGGCCGCGAACTCGGCCTGCTGCAGTTCGACGAAGGCGCTCATGCGCGAATGCGCGTAGCCCTCGGCGAGATGGAACATCGAGTAGTTGAGGGCATGGAAGCCGGCCAGGGTGATGAACTGGAAGCGGTAGCCGTAGCCGGCGAGCTCGTCCTGGAATTTCGCGATGGTGGCGTCGTCCAGGTTCTGCTTCCAGTTGAAGCTCGGGCTGCAGTTGTAGGCGAGGAGCTTGTCCGGGTGTTCGGCATGGATGCCGGTGGCGAACTCGCGGGCGAAGCCGAGGTCCGGCTTGCCGGTCTCGCACCAGACGAGGTCCGCGTAGGGCGCGTAGGCGAGGCCGCGGGCGATCGCCTGTTCGAGCCCGTTGCGCGTACGGTAGAAACCTTCCGCGGTGCGCTGGCCGGTGAGGAAGCGGCGGTCTTCGTCGTCGATGTCGGAGGTGAGGAGGCTGGCCGCTTCCGCATCGGTGCGGGCGACCAGCACGGTCGGCACGTTGGCGATGTCGGCGGCGAGGCGTGCGGCGATGAGTTTTTCCACCGCCTCGCGGGTCGGCACCAGCACCTTGCCGCCCATGTGGCCGCACTTCTTGGCGCTGGCGAGCTGGTCCTCGAAGTGCACGCCGGCGGCACCGGCCTCGATCATCGCCTTCATCAGCTCGAACGCATTGAGCACGCCGCCGAAGCCGGCCTCCGCATCGGCCAGGATCGGCTGCAGGTAATCGACTTCGCCGCCGCCCTCGGCCTGCTGGATCTGGTCGGCGCGGAGCAGGGCGTTGTTGATGCGCCGCACCACCGACGGCACCGAGTCGGCGGGGTAGAGCGACTGGTCCGGATACATCTGCCCGGCGAGGTTGGCATCGGCCGCCACCTGCCAGCCGGAAAGGTAGATGGCCTTGAGCCCCGCCTTGACCTGCTGCACCGCCTGGTTGCCGGTCAGCGCACCGAGCGCGTTGACGAAGGGCATCGCGTGCAGGTGCTTCCATAGCTTTTCCGCGCCGAGCCTGGCGAGGGAATGCTCGACCGCCACGCTGCCGCGCAGCCGCACTACCTCGTCGGCGCCGTAACCACGCCGCACGCCGCGCCAGCGCGGATCGGAGTTCCATTGCTGTTCGAGCTGCGCGGCACTGGGGAGCTGGGTCATGGGAGGTCTCGCGTTTTGTGGGCTGAGGGCTGAGGGGCGAGGGGCGAGGGCTGAGGGGCAAGGGCTGAAGGCCGAAGGACATTGCGGGACGACTGGTGGCTGGCCTGTGAACTCCCTGGATCAGATTCGGATCCGGGACAGGAGCGAGTGCTTTTCAGCCCTCCGCCCTCGGACCTCAACCCTGCCTTTCAGGGCAATTGCGCATACGCCGCAAGCGTCAGGAACGGCGCGAGCTCATCGGCGTGCGTCAGCTCGGCGAGCAGATCCGCGGCGGCATCGATGCGCGACTGGCCCGGCATCGGTGTGGCGGAGAGCTCGTGGCGCAAGTGGGCGAGCACCGAGTCGAACAGCGCCATGTCGATCGGTGCGCCGTCGCCGAAGGCGAGCGCCGGGGCGCTGCCGCGGTGCAGCCACTGCCAGAGCTGGGCGCGGGCGATCTCGGCGGTGGCGGCGTCCTCCATCAGGTTCTGGATCGGCACGCAGCCGAGGCCATCGAGCCAGGCGGCGAGGTAGCGCAGGCACACCTCGACGTTGTTCCCGAAGCCGGCGCGAGTGATGGTTCCGGCGGAGGGCGTGAGCAGGGTTTCGCGCAGGTCCGCCGCCCCCTCGCGCAGAACGTCGAGCTGGTTGGGGCCGGGCATGTGCTCGTCAAAGACGGCCATGGCGACCGGCACCAGGGCCGGATGCGCCACCCAGGTGCCATCGTGGCCCGCCTTCACCTCGCGCAGCTTGTCGGCGCGCACCTTGGCCAGCGCCGCCTCGTTGGCGGATGCGTCGCCCTTGATCGGGATCTGCGCCGCCATGCCGCCCATGGCGAAGGCACCGCGGCGGTGGCAGACGCGGATCAGGTGCTCGGAGTAGGCCTTCAGGAACGGCACCGTCATCTGCACCTGGCCGCGCTCGGGCAGCACGCGGTCGGGATGCGCGCGCATCGTCTTGATCCAGGAGAAGATGTAGTCCCAACGCCCGCAGTTGAGGCCGGCCACGCGGCGGCGCAGCGCCCACAGGATCTCGTCCATCTGGAACGCGGCGGGCAGGGTCTCGATCAGTATGGTGACCTTCATCGCGCCTTGCGGCAGGCCGAGCGTGCCCTCGGCGAATACCATGACCTCGTCCCACAGCGCCGCTTCCGCTGCCGCTTCGAGCTTGGGCAGGTAGAAGAAGGGCCCGCATCCCTGCGCGTGCAGGGACGCCGCGTTGTGGAAGGCGAACACGCCAAAGTCGAACAGCGCGCCCGACATGGCCTGGTCGTCGACCCGGACGTGCCGTTCGGGGAGATGCCAGCCGCGTGGCCGCACCATCAGCACCGCCGGATCCGGGCCGACGCGGTAATCGCGCCCGTCGGTGGCGTGGTAGTCGATGCGTCCGGCGACGGCGTCGCAAAGGTTCGCCTGTCCCTCGAGCAGCGCGTCCCAGGCCGGCGCGGTGGAATCCTCGAAATCCGCCATGAACACCTTAGCGCCGGAATTGAGCGCGTTGATGATCATCTTGCGATCGACCGGGCCGGTGATCTCCACGCGGCGGTCGGCGAGGATGTCGGGGATGGGGGCGATCTTCCAGTCGTCGGCGCGCAGCTCCGCCGTGGCGGGGTCGAAGTCCGGGAATTCACCCGCGTCGTAGCGGGCCTGCCGCGCGATGCGCGCGGCCAGCAGATCGCGTCGGCGATGGTCGAAGCGCCGATGGAGCTCGACGAGGAAGGGCGCCGCGGCCGCGAGCAGCGCCTGGTGCGGGCCTTCGGGTCGGGAAAGCCGCAGATCCGCCTTGCCACCTTCCTGCAGCGTTTCGCTCGTGACGGCCATGACGCATCCTTGTGGCTGGGATGGCTTCCGAGCCTAGAGGTACAAAGCTGTATTGACAAAGGGCATGTTTCAATAACTAGTATTGATTTCTTCAATATCACCGACAAGGTGGTGCCGTGGCGAAGAAAAGTCCTGCCCAACCGGTACGGCGGCCTGCGACGAGGGCGCAGGAGCCGTCGGCGCCGCGCTTCTACTACAAGGGCAACCGGCCACGGCAACTGCGTGCCTTCTGCGCCATCGCCAAGCTCGGCACGCTGTCGCGGGCGGCCGAATCGCTGTTCCTGTCGCAACCGTCCGTCAGCCTGCAACTGGCCGCGCTGGAGCAGGAACTCGGCGCCAGGCTGGTCGAGCGCCGCCGCCGGCGGGTGGTGCTGACCCGCGAAGGCCTCGCCCTCTACGAACTCGCGCTGCCACTGGTGGAAGGGCTGGACGCCATCGATGCACGTTTCCGCGCGGTCACCTCCGACCTCGCCGGCGGCGAGCTCAACATCGCCGCCGGCGCATCGACGATCCAGTACCTGCTGCCGCCGCTGGTGCACGCCTTCCGCCAGCAACGTCCGCAGGCGCGACTGCAGCTCCACAACGTCACCGGCAAGGACGGGCTGGCGCTGCTGCGTTCAGACCAGGTCGATTTCGCCGTCGGCTCGATGCTCGACGTGCCCCACGACCTCGCCTACGAGCCGGTGCAGGCCTACGACCCGTTCCTCATCATGCCGCTGGACCATCCGTTGGCGGCGCGCAGCGAGATCCGACTCGAGGATCTCTCGCCCTACGGGCTGATCCTGCCGCCGCAGCGCCTGACCACCTATCGGCTGGTGGACCTCGTGTTCCAGCAGCGCAGGGTGCCCTACCAGGTCGCCATCGAAGTGGGCGGCTGGGAGATCATCAAGAACTACGTGGCGATGGGCCTCGGCATTTCCGTGGTGACCGGCATCTGCATCGGCCCCGCCGATCGGCAGCGTCTGGCGGTGCGCAACATGGCGGCGTATTTCCCGCAGCGGAGCTACGGGGTGGTGATGCGCAAGGGGAAATACCTTTCCGCGGAGGCCCAGGCCTTCGTCGATCTCGTCCGGCCGGGGCTCTTTTCCCGCGCCGACCGACCGGAGGCGGGCCACGCGGAGCGTTGAGAGTTCCGATTCGTGCGCTGCATCACGTCATGCCGGCAGCCGCACTTGTTTTGTGCACTGCAACCATCGACACTGCGAAGTGCCCTCAAAAGGAGGTGTGGCGATGAGCGCGCTCCAGCGATTGAGAACCCTTTTCCAGGCCGCGCGGGGCGATCTCGATCGTCGGCGCCAGCCGCGTCCCGCCGCGCGTGCAGGAACGCGGGTGCTCATCGTCGACGATTCGCCGACCATCGTTGCCCTGCTCGGCAAGCTGCTGCGCCAGAACGGCTTCCAGACCCTGGAGGCCGGCAATGCCGAAGATGGCCTGGCGCTGGCCCGGACCCAGCGGCCGGATCTGATCTTCCTCGACATCGTGCTGCCGGCGATGAACGGCTTCGCCGCGCTGCGCGTGCTGCGCCACGATCCGCGCACCGTCGACATTCCCGTCATCATGATCAGCGGCAACGCGCAGGCCACCGAGCAGTTCTACGCGCAGCGCATCGGCGCCGATGCCTTCATGAAGAAGCCGTTCTCGCGCGAGGAAGTGTTCAGCCGCATCGAGAGCCTGCTCGATGCCGAGAATTCACCGCGCCGCCGCGCGTCGATGTTGCGGCACGCCGGCTGACATTGCGCGGGCGAGGGCCCGGGCGTCATCGATCCGCACGCGCTGGAACGCTCTCGCGGGAGGGCCGGTCTCCCGACCCGCCGCTTTGCGCATCCCTCCGGGACGATCTGCCATTCGCACGCCGGCGACAATCCCGCGAGCAGCGATGGCCGCTGGCATTTCCCCATTCCGAGAGCGGCCGGTCGGGAGACCGGCCCTCCCAGGTGCAGGGTCGGTGCCGAGAGCGGCCGGTCCGGAGACGGCCCTCCCAGGAAAGCCGGCGCCCCGCGGCGGCGTGCTCAGGCGGCCTTCTTCTTCGCCAGCTTCAGCCAGGTGTCGACCACGGTGTCCGGATTCAGCGACACCGACTCGATGCCCTGTTCCATCAGCCATTCCGCGAGATCGGGGTGGTCGCTCGGGCCCTGGCCGCAGATGCCGATGTACTTGCCGCGGCGTTTGGCGGTCTGGATGGCCATCGACAGCATCTTCTTGACCGCCGGGTCGCGCTCGTCGAAGAGGCTGGCGACGATGCCCGAGTCGCGGTCGAGACCGAGGGTGAGCTGGGTGAGGTCGTTGGAGCCGATCGAGAAGCCGTCGAAGATATCCAGGAACTCGTCGGCAAGGAGGGCGTTGGAGGGCACCTCGCACATCATGATGACCTTGAGGTCGTTCTCGCCCTGCTTCAGACCATGCCGGGCCAGCACCTCGATCACCTTGCGGCCCTCGCCGGTGGTACGGACGAACGGGATCATCGCCCACACGTTGGTGAGCCCCATCTCGTCGCGCACCCGCTTCATGGCGCGGCACTCCAATGCGAAGGCCGGCTCGAAATCGGGCGAGACGTAGCGGCTGGCGCCGCGGAAGCCGATCATCGGGTTTTCCTCGTGCGGTTCGTAGCGCTTGCCGCCGAGGAGGTTGGCGTATTCGTTGGACTTGAAATCCGACAGGCGCACGATGACGGGCTTGGGATACACCGACGCGGCAATGGTGGCGATGCCCTCGGCGAGACGGTCGACGTAGAACTCGACCGGTCCCGCGTAGCCGGCGATGCGCTCGTCGATCTGGCGACGGGTTTCCGCGTCCTGCTTGTCGTATTCGAGCAGCGCCTTCGGATGCACGCCGATGTGGCTGGCGATGATCATCTCCAGGCGCGCCAGGCCAATGCCGGCGTTGGGCAGCATGGCGAAGTCGAAGGCGCGCTCGGGATTCGCCACGTTCATCATGATCTTGAGCGGTGCCGGCGGCATGGCGCCCAGATCCGCGGTGACGCGCTCGAAGGCGAGCTTGCCTTCATAGATGAATCCGGTGTCGCCCTCGGCACAGGAGATGGTGACCTCGGCGCCGTCCGGGATCGCGTCCAGCGCATTGCCGGTGCCGACCACCGCCGGTACGCCGAGCTCGCGGGCGATGATGGCCGCGTGGCAGGTGCGTCCGCCGCGGTTGGTGACGATGGCCGCCGCGCGCTTCATCACCGGCTCCCAGTCGGGGTCGGTCATGTCGGCGACCAGCACGTCGCCGGGCTGCACGCGGTTCATGTCCTTGATGGTGCGGATCACGCGCGCCACGCCCGAGCCGATCTTCTGGCCGATCGAGCGGCCCTCGGCCAGCACCTTGCCGCGCTCCTTCATCTGGAAGCGCTCGATCTGCGTGGCGCGGCTGCGTGATTTCACCGTTTCCGGGCGCGCCTGCAGGATGTAGAGCTTGCCGGTCTGACCATCCTTGCCCCACTCGATGTCCATCGGGCGGCCGTAGTGCTCCTCGATGGTCAGCGCCTGGCGGGCGAGTTCGGCGACGTCCTCGTCGCTGATGCAGAAGCGCATGCGCTCGGACTCGGGCGTGTCCTCGACGGCGACGCGCTCGCCGGGCTTCTTCGAATACACCATGCGCTGCTGCTTGGCGCCGAGGTGCCGGCGCAGGATCGCCGGCTTGCCCGCCTTGAGCGTCGGCTTGAAGACGTAGAATTCGTCCGGGTTGACCGCGCCCTGCACGACCATCTCGCCGAGGCCATGGCTGGCGGTGACGAACACCGCGTCGCGGAAGCCGGATTCCGTGTCCAGCGTGAAGAGGACCCCGGACGCGCCGAGGTCCGAGCGCACCATGAGCTGCACGCCGGCGGAGAGGAACACATCCTCGTGCTTGAAGCCGTGGTGCACGCGGTAGGCGATGGCGCGATCGTTGTAGAGCGAGGCGAACACCTCCCTCACCTTGTGCAGCACGTCCTCGATGCCGACGACGTTGAGGAAGGTTTCCTGCTGGCCGGCGAAGGAGGCGTCGGGAAGGTCCTCGGCGGTG
This sequence comes from Lysobacterales bacterium, assembly GCA_017305135.1. Taxonomy (GTDB): domain Bacteria; phylum Pseudomonadota; class Gammaproteobacteria; order Xanthomonadales; family Rhodanobacteraceae; genus Dokdonella_A. Next base: position 83,978 of record JAFKNA010000015.1, read on the forward strand.
GCCGAGGAGCGCACTGCAACGGCAACGTCGGAAGCACCGGCGTCCTTGCACAGCTTGGCGTAGGCGGCGCGGATCGCCTTGTCGAGTTCCGCCGGGAGCGCCGTATCGACGATCCAGCCGCGGATCTCGCTGCCCGCCGCGGTCAGGGCGTCCACATCCTCCACATCGAGCGTGGACAGGCGCGCCTGGATGCGCTCGGCGAGCCCGCTCTTTTCCAGGTAGTCCTGGTAGGCGTCGGCGGTGGTGGCGAAGCCGCCCGGCACCGATACCCCGAGCTGCGCGAGGTTGCCGATCATCTCGCCCAGCGAGGCATTCTTGCCGCCGACCTGGGCGAGGTCGGACATGCGCAGGGTATCAAGCCACAGCACCAGATCGCTCAAGACAGTCTCCGGAAAGCGAAGGGAAGGCATGCGCGGGCCGGACGGCCCGAGGATGGGCAATTTTCGGGGTTTGCGGCAGGAGGGGCAAGGGAAGCCCGGAGAGCCACGATCCGCGTCGTCCGTCGGATCTCGCCGCGGCGTCCGTTCACGGCCGGCGCGCTACGCATCGGCGGGCTGGATGCATGGGTCCTGCTACGCTACGCCGATGGGAGCAAGGCATTACCGTTTCCGCAACTTCACGCTCGACCCCGCCGCCCGGGAACTTTGGAAGAACGACGAACTGGTCGCGCTTCCGGGCAGTGCGCTTGATTGCCTGGTTTACCTGGTCGAGCAGCGCGAACGCGCCGTCGGCCGCGACGAGCTGATCGCGGCGGTCTGGGGACGGGCGGACGTGGCCGATACGCTGCTCGCGCAGACCGTACTGCGGGTCCGGCGCACGCTCGGCGACAGCGGCAGCGATGGCGCGATCCGTACTGTGGCCCGATTCGGCTACCGCTGGGTCGAAGAGACGGCAGTCGGCGGCGATGTCAGCGAACCGGTTGCATCGCGGGCGGCGATCGGGTCGGGCGAGGCGGGCGGCGAGGTCACGCAGGACCCGGGGCCTCCGGTGGCGCTCCGCGAGCCACTGCCGCGGCGGCGGACGTTCTGGCCCGTCGTGGCCCTCGTGCTGGGCATGACCTGCATTGCCATGCTGGCGGTGCTCTGGTTCGGTCGGAGCGGTTCGGATCCTGCGGAAACGGCAGTCGTGTCGGGAACCCCGCTGGGGACGTCCTCGCCGCCACCCGCCCTGGTGCTGCCCGCGAACGTACCGGACGCGGCCGATTGGAGCTGGCTGCGCCTCGGGTTGATGGACCTGGTCGGCAATCGGCTACGGCAGGGCGGCCTGCCAACCGCGCCGAGCGAGAACGTGCTGGCGCTGCTCGGCGGCCTTGGTGACGCCGATCTCGCTGCCACGCCCGCTGCCGACGGCGCCTGGCGCATCGCGCCAGACGCCGAGTACCACGATGGAGCATGGAGGGTCCGGTTGCACGCGCGGCGGGATGCCGGGCCGCCGCACGAGGTGGAAGCGACGTCCGAGGACGTGCTCGAGGCGGCGCGCAGCGCCGCCGATGTGCTGCTCATCCGGCTCGGTTACACGCCGCCTCAGGGCGGCAACGCCGTGCGCTCGCTGGCCTTGGAGGAGCTGGTCCAGCGCACCAAGGCGGCGATCCTTGCCGATCAGTTCGATCTCGCGCGCTACCTGATCGAGCAGGCCCCCGCCACGTTGCGCGATGCGCCCGAAGTGGAGCTGCGCCTGGCCCAGATCGACCAGGGGCGCGGCCTCAACGCCGAGGCGGAGGTGCGCCTGCAGGCGCTGCTGGACCGTGTGCCGGCCAGTCTCGACCCGGCCTTGCGCGGCCGCATCCTGATCAGCTTGGGCTCGACCCAGTACCGACGCCGGCAGCTGGCCCCTGCCAGCCAGACCTTCGATGAGGCAATCGAGGTCCTTGTGGGGGCCGGCGATCCGATCGCGCTGGCCGGCGCATACGGCGGCCGGGCCGCCATTGCATCGCAGGACGGGAAACTCGACCAGGCCGCCGCGGACCTCGGCCGTGCCCGGGTGGAGATGGAGGCGGGCGGCGATGCACTGGGCCTCGCGCAGGTGGACATGAACCTCGGACTGGTCCAGGCCAAGAACTACCGGCCGGCGCAGGCGCTGCCAATGCTGCGCGGGGCCGAGGCCCGGATAGCCGTGCTGGGCGCACGCGAAGAGCTGGCCTACGTCCGCTATGGCATGGTCGGGGCCCAGCTGCAGCTGCTCGACTACAGCGGCGCCGAGGCCACGGTCGCACTGTTCTGGCCGCCGGAGGCGCATACCGGCAATGCGCGCCTGCGCTGGCGCCTGACGGTAACCAGGGTCTACGTCCTGCTCGCGACCGGCCGCCTCGACGAGGCCGATGCCTTGCTCTCGCAGATCGAGCGGGGGGCGGGTGATGCTGACGACTATGCGGCGCATTCGGCCGGACGGGCGTTGACCGCGTTGGTGGTGGCGGCGCGCGGCCGCTTCGAAGAGGCCGCGCCACTGGCCAAGGCGGCGCTCACCGGTGAACTGGAATACGAGCAGCCCGATCTGTACCTGACCACCTGGGCCGAGCGGCTGCGCTGCCTGCGCCGTAGCGGGCAGGTGGACGCGGCGGCCGCGGAAACCGAGGCGCTGCGCAGCTGGGTCGAAGAACGGTCCAATCCCTGGCGGCGTATCCATTCCACGCTGGCCGAGGCCGAGCAGGCGTGGGCGCTCGGCCGCACCGAAGCGGCACTGCAGCGCTTCGCCGATGCCTTCGAACAGGCGGAGGGGTTGAGCATCCCGGACGATCTGGTCCAGGTGGCCGAACCGTATGCGCTGGCGCTGATCGGAATCGGGCAGGTCGATCGCGCCAGCACCGTGGTCGGCCGCGTCGCCGCCTGGGCCGAGCACGATGTGCGCGCGGCCTGGGCGCAGGCCCAGCTGTACCGTGCCCAGGCGCGGCCCAGCGCCTGGGAGCGGACGACCGAGCAGGTCCTGAGACTGGCCGGCCAGCGCGCGTTGCCGGCCGCGAGCATCGATTAAAAGCCTGAACGGGCGGGCCGGCCGAACTCCGCCATAAGCGGTCATGCATGGCGTAAGCCGCTGATGTATCGCTCATCAGCCCCTTCGAATCGTTGCCGAATCATTCACGCATCACGACCGAATGCATCCGGCGCCATTCCGCGTGAGACTCCGCTTGCAAAGAGCGGCCGCGCCGCTCTGCCTGCCATCCCGCACACGATCCGAGGTAGCTCGATCCCATGAACAAGGTTCTGTCGATATTGATTTGCATGGCCCTGGGCGCCGCCCATGCGGCAACCGCCGCGCCGGCGCCTGCCGGAAGCGGCGAACTGCCGCTGGCCGGCGTCTACGGTGGCTCGTTGATGGACCCGCTCATCGCAGGGGACCATGTGTATGTGCCCAGCGGGCGGATCGTCAGCACCTGGAACTACGCCGATGCGGCAGCCCCGGTGCTGGTGTCGAGCACCCGGCTGGAGCCGGCCAGCGGCACCCTGCGCGGCCTGACGCGCTGGGGCGACTATCTCTACGCGAGCTGGCAGGCCGGCGACGACAGCGGCGGCGTGGCGGTGTACTCGCTGCGTGATCCGGCACGGCCAGAACTGGTCAACGAGTTCAGCGACTACGCCGCTCCGGCCTACAAGGACCTCTGGACGCTGGCGGCGGCCAACGGCTACCTGTACCTGTTCGACGCCGAGAACGGCATCTACTTCGGCGACCTCGCGGCCGACCCGCTGCATCCCACCTTCACGCGGCTGCTGCGTACGCCGATCCCATATGGGCGCAGCCAGGCCGCCGGCGACCGCATCTACATCAGCGGCACGACCCGATCGTCCGAGCCGCTCCATGTGTGCTCGACCCTGGATGTCGCCACGCCGTCCGCGCCGGTCTTCCTGGACACCCACTGCGGCAGCGGCGACCCGCTCGAGAACTTCCGCAGCCGAATCCAGGCGCCGTACGCGGCTACGTTCGGACTGCGGTTCAGCCTGTACGATCCGGCGACGCCGGCCGGCGGCGGGCCGATCGGCAGCATCGAGACGCTGCCGGCGACCGACGGTTTCCTGGCCGGCAACTACGCCTACAGCCTCGGCTTCGACGGGATCGACATCCACGACATCAGCACTCCGGCCGCCCCCGTGACGGTGGGTTCTTCGCCGGTCAGGGCGCTCGGCGCCGACGCGGTCGCCCCGCTGCCCGACGGCGCGCTGGTGCTGACCAGCACGGACCGCTTCATCCGGCTGGACGTAACCACCGATCCCCTCGACCCGATCGAGACCAGCGTCGTCACGCCACCGGGCGGCGCGGTCGCCCGCGACATCGCGCTGGTGAATGGCAAGGCGCTGATCCTGCAGGAGAACTACGGCCTCACCAAGGCGGATCCGGTGAACTTCGAAACGTTGTCACGGTTCGATGCCGCGCTGCCCGAGGCGCTCAACCAGCGTGACTTCGAGCAGTTCGCTGTCGACGGCCAGCGCGCCTACCTGGCTGCCTGGGGCTATGGTCTCATCGTCGCGGACCTCTCGTTCGAGAGGCCGTTCGAACTGGGACGGCTGGAGTTCCCGTACGCATCCGCGGTGGCCGCCAGCGGCAACTACGCATACCTCGGCACGTCCACCAACGGCGGCTTCCTGCAGGTCGTGGACGTGTCGGTGCCGGAGAAGCCGGTGCTGCGCGGCAGCCTGCCGGTGCCGACGATCAATCGCCTGCAGGTGCACGGCAACTACGTCTATGCCGCCGACGAACTCGCCGGCATTCACGTCTTCGACGTCAGCAACCCGGACGCGCCGACCCAGGTGCAGCTGTGGAACGACGGCTGCGCCGATCCGGGTGGCTACACCGCCCACGACATCGCGCTCAACCAAGCCGGCACCCTCGCCGTCGTCGGCTGTCCGACCGGGCTGCATATCCTCGACCTCGGTCGCCCGGCCAGCCCGACGCGGGTCGGCGGCTACGCGGCCGAGTGGGCGGAGGCGCGCGTGGCAATCCACGGCGATCGTGCCTGGTATGCCGACGCCAACGGTCTCAGGGCCTTCGACATCACCACACCCAGCGCCCCGTCGCTGGTCGGCGAGGCGAGCCTGGCCGGCTTCGTGCCGCGCCGGCTGCGCGCCACCGGCGACGGCCGCGTGTTCGCCTTCGGCACCACCACCGGCATGCACGTGTTCGGTCGGGTCGAGCCGACCGAGCCGCCGGCCGACCGGCTGTTCGCCGATGGCTTCGACGAGGCGCCGCCGGCCAATGCCGTCAGCGCGTACGACGACCTGATCGAAGGTGCCCGGGAAACGAGCTTCCGCTATAACGGCGTGACCTGTCGGGAAGCCTACGAAGTCCACGGCTGCTGGTCCGGCCCGGAGCACGAGCCGTTCACACCCGGCTCGTGGCTGGACGGCGGCCTCGGCGGTGGGTTCCCGATCGAGGACTCGAACTACCTGCTCAACCGATTTTTCCGGCGTTCGGCAGCTTGCCCGACATGATGCTGTTCGGTGCCGGCGAACTGGTCATCGGGGCGGCAATCTGGACATCGGTCACCAGCACCGATCTGGACGGCGCGACAACGTGCCACCCGTCCGCTGTCGCTCGCCGGCGTGGAGTTCGATTCGCTCCATCCCTAGTCGCAGCTCGATAGCGAGTATACGGCGCCGCGCGCGATGGTCGGCGACTTGTGGCTGCCCCCGCGCCGCCGCCGTCTCGATGGCGCGGTTCCTTCCCATCTGGAGATCTCATGTCCGTTTCCCCCCTGAATGGCCGCCGCAGTTGTGTGTCGCTTCTCCTCGCCCTTGCGTCGGCTTCGACCTCGGTCTTCGCCGAAGACGATCCGATTGTCATGTTCGACGGTTTCGATGGCTGTGCACCGGTGCACAGCACGATCGGACCCGAAGGCGGCGTGCTGCGCCTGTGTGGGGCGCAACTGACGATACCAGCCGGTTCGGTCGGCGCCCCGACCACGTTCGGTATCGAACGCCTCGAATCCGCCCCGTCGGCGCCATTCGACATGGAACCGGCCGGTCCGGCGTTCCGTTTCACACCCGACACACTCGTGCTCACCCCGCCGGCGAGCGTGCGCGTGCCGCGCGAGGATGGTCGTCGCGGTGGCCTGGCGGTGGACGTGCCCGCGGAAGGCGGCTTCGTGCTGATCGAGGCGTGTGGACAGAGCCAAGGCGGCCTGCTGCAGTCCTTCGGCAGACTCGGAACGTTCGGTGCATTCCGCTTCCTCGGGCTGCTGCCGGATTCGACGCAGGATCTCGGCGACGGCACGATCACGGCGGTTGCGGACGGCATTGCCAGCGCCTACGACATCGACACGCCCGGCAACAATTATGCGATCTACCAGGACCGTCCCGACGGCAGCAGGCAGATTCTCGTCACAGCGATGAACGATCTGCCCAACGGCCAGTTCGAGTACCTGCGCCTGGATCTCGCCGTCGACGCCGCGACCGGCGAGGGCAGCATCATCCAGATCTCCGTGCTCGGCCCGGTCAATGGCAGCTACATCCTCGGCCTGCTCGGTCAGGCTTCGATCCGCTTCGGCGATCTGGGCGATGGACGCGTCCGCGCGGATATCGAGGCCAACCTGGTTTCGGGGCCGCAGAACGTCGCGTTCCGCGCGCAGGTCGATGTCGGCGTCGAACGCTACATCTTCCCGCCGTCACTGAGCTGTCCGGAGTCGCCACCGGGCATGCGGTGATCCACTGGCCTGGTCGGAGCGCCTCGCCGCGGCTACGGGCGAGTCGCTCGGCTTCGGACCCGGGGCTCGCCACGAACGCACGGGCGTGCGCGATTGCATAGACTGTGCGCAGCCTCCGGGAGAGTCCATGCGACGCACCATCTTCTACGTTTCCGACGGTACCGGCATCACTGCCGAAACCATCGGCCACAGCGTGCTGACCCAGTTCGATTCGGTCAGCTTCGACACCTTCCGCCTGCCGTTCGTGGACGGCGAGGACAAGGCCCACGCGGCGGCCACGCGCATCAAGACGATGTACGCACAGAGCGGCGCGCGGCCGATCGTCGTCAACACCATCATGGACAAGCGCCTCAGCGACATCGTGGCCGAGAGCGGCGCGCTGATGCTGGACGTGTTCGCGCCCTTCATCGGCCCGCTGGAGGCCGAGCTCGGCGCGCCCCGTTCGCAGCGGGTCGGCAAGGCGCACGGGCTCAACGACTTCACCGAGTACGAGGCACGCATCAACGCCACCAACTACGCGTTGACGCATGACGACGGCGTGGACGTCAACTACACCGATGCGGACGTGATCCTGGTCGGCGTATCGCGCGTCGGCAAGACGCCGACCTGCCTCTACATGGCGCTCCATTACGGCGTCAAGGCCGCCAACTACCCGCTCACCGAGGAGGACCTCGACCGCCTCGAACTGCCGCCGCGCCTGGTTCCGTACCGTCCGCGGCTGTATGGCCTGTCGATCGAACCACGACGGCTCGCCGAAGTGCGCGAGGCGCGCCGGCCAGGCAGCCGCTACGCCGAGCTCAGGCAGTGCCAGTGGGAACTCGCCCAGGCCGACAAGCTGTTCCGCCGCGAGAACATCGCGGTGCAGAACACCACCTGTACGTCGATCGAGGAAATCGCCAGCAAGATCCTCTCCGAACTCGGCATCGAGCGGCAGCTGTTCTGATCCGGCCCGGCCGGGCCGGCGTGCGCCGGTGAGGCACCCCGGGAGCGGCTGCCCGCGCGGTGAGCCGCTACAGCCTTGCGGGCGGCGGCTGGGGATGCCGAGCGTCAGCCCGGCGCTTCCGGTATGGCGCTCAGGCGACAGAAGTGGCCAGGCCGGCGCTGGCCATTTTTCTGATCCATCCAGGCCATCGCGCGCCCGACCGCGCGTCAGCCCCCGGGCCCGAATCCGGGCTATGCTGCGCAAGCCGGTGCGGGGGTCGCGCCGGATCCCACCTCTCGAACCATATTCCGGAGCACCCATGCGCCAGAGTCGCCCCCCGTCCCTGCACGCCGTCCGCTTCAAGTCCCTGCCGGCCGCCGTCTGCGCCGGCCTTTGCCTGGCACTTGCGGCACCGCTGCCGGCTTTCGCCGGCGAATCCGGCCTGCCGGTCGCCGCAGCACCCGCAAGCGGCGTGGCAAAGTACACCATCGTGCTGCGCGGCGAGCCGCTGGCGGCCTACCGCGGCGGTGTGGCGGGCCTGGCTGCCGCGCCGCGCGTCGCGGCGGGCCCGCGGGCCGGTCGCCTCGACGTGGACGCGCCCGCCGCGCGCGCCTATGTCGGCTGGCTGCAGCAGCGCCAGGCGGAGTTCATCGAGTCGGCCTCAGCGGAACTCGGGCGGGCGCTGGTGCCGGTGGCGACGATGCAGCACGCCCTCAACGCCGTCATCGTCGAGATCGACGCGGCCGAGGCGGCGCGGATCGCCCGACGCGGCGACGTGGAACTGGTCGAACGCGAGCACGAACTCGAGCTCCTGACCGACCGCGGCCCGGCCTTCATCGGCGCGCCGTCGATCTGGGACGGCTCGGCGGCCGACGGCGTGGCCTCGAAGGGCGAGGGCGTCACCGCCGCCGTGCTCGACACCGGCATCAACTGGGAGAGCCCGGCCTTCGCCGCGATCGGCCCCGCCGACGGTCATGTCCACGTCAATCCGCTCGGCGCCGGCACTTATGTCGGCCAGTGCGGGCCGACGCCGCCCAATGCCGACCTTGGCCGCTGCAACGACAAGCTGATCGGCATGTACGACTTCACCACCACCGCCTCGACGCGGAGCGCGACCGACCTCAACGGCCATGGCTCGCACACCGCCAGCACCGTCGCCGGCAACACCTGGCTGGCGCCCTTCGGCGGCGGGGAGTTCACCATTTCCGGCGTCGCGCCGCATGCCAACGTGGTCGCGTTCCGCGTCTGCACCACCGGCTGCAGTTCGTCGGCCTCCTCGCAGGCGGTCAACGAATCGGTGGCGCTCGGCGTGGTCGACGTCATCAACTATTCGATCAGCGGCGGCACCTCGCCGTGGAACGACACGGTCGCGGTCGCCTTCCGCAACGCGGTCGCCGCCGGCATCTTCGTCGCCGCCTCGGCCGGCAACGACGGCCCGGTCGCCGGTTCCACCAACCACACGGGACCGTGGGTGGAGACGGTGGCGGCTTCGACCAAGGACAACGTGGTCGGCTTCGCTTTCAACCTGACCGCGCCCGGCACGCCGCCGGACGAGACGCAGAACCTGCCGCTGCGCCCGGCCGCGCCGCCGCTGCCGACGGCGAGCCTGGTCGACGTGCCGGTCGTGCCGAGCCCGACGCTTGCCGACGGCAGCAACGACGGCTGCTCGGCATTCCCGGCCGGCACCTTCATGGTGGGTGGCGAGGGCGCGGTGGCGGTGCTCGCGCTCGACCAGAACGCCAGCAACTGCGGCAGCGGTGCGCGCCGCAGCGCGGCGCTCGCTGCCGGCGCGATCGGCGTGATCTTCATCGACCGCGACTTCATCAACCTCGGTGCCAGCGAGACCTCGTGGTCGATGCTGCGCGCCGACTGGGACATCGCGTGGTCGGCGATGGCGGCGGACCCGCAGGGCGCGCGCGCATCGCTCCTGCTTCCCGCGGCCTCGTTCCCGCAGCGGGGCGACGTGGTCTCCGACTACAGCGGCCGCGGCCCGCGGGCGAACGGAAGCCAGTACCTGGTGAAGCCGAACATCACCGCGCCCGGCACCGACATCCTCGCCGCGTATTCCTTCAACGCCGGCGGCGCCACCGCCACCGCGATGTCCAACGGCACCTCGATGTCGGGCCCGCACATCGCCGGCGCGGCGGCGCTGCTGCGCGCGGTGCGGCCGGAATGGACGCCGACCGAGATGCGCTCGGCCATCAACATGACCGCCAAAGTCGAAGGGTTGATCCGGGCCGATGGCACCCTGGTGGATGCCTGGGATCTTGGCTCTGGCCGCGTCGACCTCACCCGCGCGGCCCGGAGCGGCCTGGTGCTGGACGAGACCACCGCCAACTTCATCGCGGCCAATCCTTCCGCGGGCGGCGTGCTGGCCGATCTCAACCTGGCCGAGTTCACGCAGGGGAGCTGCGCGACCTCGTGCAGCTTCAGCCGCACCGTTCGCAGCAGCGCCGCCGACACCCGTGAGTGGGCGCTGTCCGCCGTCGGCCCCTTCGCCGCGGCGGTCAGCGTCAGCCCCGCGGAGTTCAGCATCGAGCCCGGCGACAGCCAGGTGATCACGCTGACGGTCGATGGCAGCACACTGGCCTCGGGCTGGAACTTCGGCCAGCTGGTGCTGGAAAACGTGGTGCCGCCGCCCGAGGAGGATCTCGACACCATCCTTCGCGACGGCTTCGACGGCGAGGGGGACGAGGAGCCGCCGACAGCCGAGCCGCTGCCGGTGCTGCACATGCCAATCACCGTGCGGCCCTGATTGGGCACGGGCCGGGCAGGGACGCCCGGCCGGCACGCCTTGCGCGGGCGGCAGCGATCCCCATCTTGTGCGCTCGGCGCGGCGATCGCAAGACTGTTCGCGCCGCCCCGCGCCACCTATGATCCCCGCATGTCCGCAGTCCTCGATCGCCCGCAAACCCTGCTGCCCAGCCGCTTCGAATGGCTGATGGGTCTCTACGCGGAAAACTACCATCGCCTCACCCGCCTGTTCGGTCCGCAGCGGCTCGCCTGCGGGACCTACGTCTCCTCGCTGGACGACGGTCTCGACCTCCGCCTGGAAGTGGTCGCACGGCATCCCTACACGCTCGACCTGCACCTGACCTACTGCTTCCTGGACGACACCGGCGAGGAAGCGCCCTCGGCGCAGATCCGCCTCTACACCGACGCCCACATGGCCGAGGTGCTGGCCTGCCATTCCGACCGCCGCCTGGCGCGCGCGATCGGCCTGGTGCGTCCGTCGCGCAGCGAGTTCCAGCAGCGCGTGCGCATGAGTTCGTTCCTGAACCGCTGGCTGGAATATCTCGCCGGGCAGGGCCATTCGATCGGCACGCTGGAGCCGCTGCCCGCCCTCGCCGGCTAGCCGCCTCCAAGCTCGCCCCCGCTTCGTGGGTCGCCCGAGATGCGCTTCGTAGGAGCGCACCCTGTGCGCGACTGGGCGTTGCAATCCGGTGACGCTCCGGTCGCGACCAGGGTCACTCCTGCAGGCGGCAGCACCGCGCGCCATCTGCCACACTGGGCGGCGAAGGAGGATCGATATCCATGCCCGCGGCATCCTGCCTGCTCGCCGACCTCGGCGGCACAAACGTGCGCTTCGCCCTGGTCGACCCGACCGAGGCCAATCCCCTGGCCGGCCGCCCGGTGCAGGGTTTCCGCGTCGCCGATTTCACTGACTTGGCCTCGGCCGCGCGGAATTTCCTCTCCGCGGCAGGCGCCACGCCGACGCACGGCGTGCTGGCCGTTGCCGGGCCGGTGGAAGGCGACCGCGTGCGCATGACCAATCACCCCTGGGTGATTTCGCGACGCGAACTGATGGCGCGGCTCGGCCTTTCCGACCTCCTCCTGGTCAACGACTTCGCCGCGATGAGCCTTGCCCTGACCCTGCTCGGCACCGGCGACGTGCATCCGCTGGGTTCGCCGCGGCTCGCCCCGGCCGCCGCGGGCGAACCGCGCAACCTTGCCGTGCTGGGGCCGGGCACGGGCCTCGGCGCCGGCGCCCTGCTGTGGCGGGAGGGACGGGCGTTGCCGCTGCAGACCGAGGGCGGCCACGTCGGATTTGCGCCGGCCGGCGAGCAGGAAATCGGCATCCTGCGCCACCTGGCCCGGGAATTCGGCCGGGTATCCAACGAGCGCCTGCTGAGCGGCGCGGGCCTGGTCAACATCTACCGGGCACTCGCCGCGATGAGCGGCGCGCAGGCCGGCCATCCGCCCCCGGAAGAAATCACGCATCGCGCGGCGGAAGGCTCCGATCGCACCGCGCTGCGGACGCTCGAGATCTTCAGCGAGGTGCTGGGCTCCGTCGCCGGCGACCTCGCGATGGCGTATGGTTCCTGGGACGGGGTGTACCTCGCCGGCGGGCTCGCGCCGGTGGCGCTGCCCTGGCTGGAACGCGGCGGTTTCCGCCGCCGCTTCGAGGACAAGGGCCGCTACGCGGACACGCTGGCGCGCGTGCCGACGGTGGTCATCACCCACCCGGAGCCGGGCCTGCTGGGCGCCGCGGCCTTCGCCCATGCAGCCTGGGGTGGCGCTGGCCCGCGCGGGTGATGGTGGCGATTATCGACGCGACATCATTTGTCGCATCGGCACGAGAGGATGCATGCATGGAGACTTCCCGCACCTTGCGCGAGCCGCCCATCCGGGGCGGCTGCGACCTGCTGGTGGTGGCGATTTCCTCGCGCGCGCTGTTCGACCTCGGCGAGAGTCACGAACTTTTCGAGCGCGACGGCGTGGAGGCCTTCGCGCGCTACCAGATCGAGCGCGAGGATGAACTGCTCGCGCCCGGCATCGCCTTCCCGCTGGTGCAGAAGCTGCTGGCGCTGAACCGCGCCGCGCCGGAAGCCCCACGCGTAGAAGTGATCCTGCTGTCGCGGAACTCCGCCGACACCGGCCTGCGCATCTTCAACTCGATCGAGCATTACGGCCTCGACATCTCGCGCGCCGTGTTCACGCGCGGCGCGCCGACCTCGCCCTACGTGCACGCCTTCGGCGCGCACCTGTTCTTGTCCGCCAATCCCGACAGCGTCGCGCAGGCGCTGGCCGCCGGAATCGCCGCCGCCACCATCCTGCCGTCCAAGGCGCCGCAGCGGCAGTCCGAGCAGCTGCGCATCGCCTTCGACGGCGACGCAGTGCTGTTCGGCGACGAATCGGAAACCATCCACGAGCAGGGCGGCATCGACGCCTTCCACCGCAACGAGACCGAGCGCGCCCGCGAGTCGCTGTCGGGCGGCCCCTTCCGCGGCTTCCTCGATGCGCTGCACCACCTGCAGGCGGCCTTCCCCAGCGAAAGCGGGCCGATCCGCACCGCGCTGGTCACAGCCCGCTCGGCGCCCGCGCACAAGCGGGTGATCCTGACCCTGCGCGAGTGGGGCGTGCGCATCGACGAGGCACTGTTCCTCGGCGGCCGTCCCAAGGGGCCGTTCCTGGAAGCCTTCGGCGCGGACATCTTCTTCGACGATTCCGCCGTCAACGTCGAATCCGCGCGCCAGCACGTCGCCACCGGCCACGTGCCGCGGCGGATCGCCGCCGCCGAGGGCGGATGAGCGCCTAGAACGGTCCGAGCGCGTGCACCTTGGCGACCAGCGCGCGGCGGATCACCGGGTGCAGCGGCTTGTGCCAGTGCGCGATCAGGTGCTCGGGACCGGCGGCTTCGAAGCCGGCGGCGGTGGCCACCTCCAGCGCGCGGCGGTCGCCGCAGTGGCCGAAGAAGGCATCGCAGCAGTCGGCGTAGCGCTCGAAGGCGTACTTCAGCACAAGGAACCACACCCCGCCCGCGGCCTGGATTGCCTCGCGGTGGGCAGGCTGCATCAGGCGGATCGTTGCGCCCTCGCTGCACGAGCCACCCGAGAGATAGACCTCGCCGAAGGGCCGCATGTGCGAATAGCCGGCCAGGTGCAGCGCGCCGTCCGCGCCCCGATAGAAGGCCGCCAGGTGCCGGCGCTCGTCCGGCGGCGGCGCGGCGAACTTGCGCTGGAACAGCGCCCCGGCGATGAAGCCGGCATGATCGACTTCGGTGATGGTGAAGAACCCGCGCAGGTGCTCGGGGATGGTGTGGATGGCGTCGCGTTCCATGGTCGGGGGTTCCGCTGCGATGGGTACAGGGTAGCCAAACGCGCGACATCGCGCCGGCTGTGCACGTGCGCTCCCGTCGCCCGGCAGCAGCATGAGCTTGCGCACCGGGAGCGCAGGCGCTGCAATGCGCGCCACCCTCGCCAGTTCCCATCCGATGGCCACGATGTCGACCGCCCTGCCTGCCGCACGTCCGCGTGATCAGTCCGATGAATCCGCGCGTGCCTGGTGGCTGGCGGGGCTGGTGTTCTGCCTCGGCATGCTCGCCGTGCACGTGGCGGCCGGTCTCAACAACAATGGCTTCCAGGACTTCTGGCGCGACATGTACTGGGCCATGTCGATCGCGCACGGCGAGCGCCTGCCGCTGGCCGGGCCGCCCGTCTACGAGATGGCCGAACTCGGCCCCTGGTGGTTCTACCTGCTGGCGGCGCCGATGGCGCTCGGTGGCGGTGTCGCCGCGGCCTCGGCCTTCGCGCAGGCGCTGGCCGCCAGCAAGTACCTGATCGCCTGGCGACTCGGCATCCGCATCGCCGATGCGCGGCTCGGCTTCGCCTTCGCGGCCAGCCTCGCCATCGCCGGCTGGTCGCTGCTGCCGATGCTGTTCCCGACCCACACCATGCTCACGGAAGCCGCCGTGCTGCTGCTGGCCTGGGTGGCGTGGAACGGCTGGCAACGCTTCACGGCGCGGAATGCCGTCCTGCTCGGGCTCGCTGCGGCGGCCTGCCTGCATGCGCATCCGGCCACGGCCGGGTTCGTGCTGCTGGCGGGCCTGGTTCTGCTGTGGCGCCATCGCTCGCCTGTCGCCGTCGGATGGATGGCGGTAGCGGCGCTGATCGCGCTGGCCAGTCTCGCCCCGCCCTGGCTCGATCGCAGCGGCATCCCACCGGAGGCACTCAAGCCCGCCGCGGATTACCTTGGTGGCGATGTCGCCGTCGGCCTTTCCTCGCGCATTCCGGCGCTGCTGCGGAGCGTTGCGGTCGGTGGCGCCTGGTGGGGCCTGCTGCTGATGACGAATTGGTCGGCCACGGCGGTGCGCGTCGCCTGGTGGCTCTGGTGCGCCGCCCTCGTATTCGGCCTGGCTGGGCTGGTGCCGCTGTGGCGCCGCGATCCGCAGCTGGTGCGCCTGGCCGGCTGGGCCGCCTTGCTGTTCGTCTTCCAGTGCGTCTTCGTGGCCGTCCTGCGCCCCATCACGCCGATGTGGATGGTGCCCGGCACGCTGCCGCCGTTGGCCCTGGCCGTAGCGCTCGGCTGGTACGGCTGGATCGCCGCTTCGCCGCGCTCCTGGCGATGGCGGCGCAGGCTCGCGATGGCGGCCCTGGGGATGGTCATCGCGCTTTCACTGGCGCCGTTCGCGTTCACCCTGCGGGATCTCCGCGCGGCGCGCACGATGGCGGGCGTGAATCCCTTCCTCGACGTGATCGAGCAGGGCGACCGCTACGTCAAGGTGCCGGTCCCGTTCTATCCGGTGTCCCGACTCGACCGCCTGGCGCAGGAACTGTGCGGTCCCGCGGTGCTGCATGGACGCCTGGCCGTGGTGGCGGAAGGCTCGCTCGGCGTACCGATGCGCAAGGCCTGCGGGCGCTGGCCGGCGCTTCATTACGGCGGCGTCGAGGGCGCCGGTCCACACCTGGCGGGCCTCCTGCCGGGCATGGCGGAGGCGATCGGCTTCGCTCCCGATCGCGTCGTGGCCGGCATGGCGCTCTACACGCATGTGCGTGCCATTGCACCCACCGTGGGCGGCACGCCCGCCCCGCTCAAGCGACTGCAGATCGCGCCGGAGAGTGGACCCGGACCCGCCACGCGCCAGGAATTCCGCTTTGCCACCCGTGGCGCCGACGTAGTGGTGCTGACCAATCGCCATCCGGGCGCCGCTCCGCTCGAGATCCTTGCCGTCGAGGCGGCGGATGCGCCGGTGACGCTGCTCGCCGGCGATGGTGGTTCGTTCGCCTATGCCTGCGCCGGCTGCGCTCCCGGCACGACGGTCGAGTGGCGCGTCGCTCTCAGGGGCATCGGCCGCAACCTTGACCTGGTCGTGCTCGAAGCCACGGCAGACGAAGGCAGCCCGTGAGCGCCATCCGCCTCGGCCTGCAGCAGGCGCGCAACCTCCACCTCGCCGCGCAGGGGCTGCTCGCGCGCCCGCGCCGGCGCGCGCGCAAGGCCGACGTGCTCGCCGCCATCTCGCGCATGCGCGTGCTGCAGATCGACACCATCCACGTGGTCGCGCGCAGTCCCTACCTGGTGCTGTTCTCGCGGCTGGGCGCCTACGACCCGGCGTGGCTGGACGAGCTCCTCGCGATCGGCGCGATCTTCGAATGCTGGGCGCACGAGGCCTCGTTCGCGCCCATCGGCGATTACGCGCTGCACCGCGGGCACCGGGAGGAGCGCGGGAACCATTGGGCCATGCGCCACGCCCAACGCGCACGCTCGGCACATGGGGCGGAAATGGATGCGCTGCTCGAGCACATCCGCGCCCGCGGCGCGGTGAAGGCGGCCGATTTCGCGCGCCCGGGCCCTGCGCCGGCGAGTGGATGGTGGGACTGGAAACACGAGAAGCGCTGGCTGGAGGCGCTGTTCGCGGGCGGCGAGCTGATGGTCGCGCGGCGCGAGCGCTTCCAGCGCGTGTACGACCTCAGCGAACGCGTGCTGGCGAACGCGGGCGTGCAGGCCGGCATGGCCACGCCGACCGGCGAGGACTTCACCGCCGCGGCTGTGCGCGCGCTCGGGATTACCCAGGCACGTTGGATCAACGACTATTTCCGGCACGGCCCGCGCCTGAAGGACGCCGATCTCGATCTGTGCGTGGAAGCCGGCGAACTGCTGCGGGTCGAGGTCGGCGGCTGGGAGCGGCCGGCCTACGTGCATCCCGATCACGCGGAACGCCTCGCCGCCGCCGCCGCGGGCCGGCTGCGCGCCACGCACACCACGCTCCTCTCGCCCTTCGACCCGGTGGTCTGGGACCGCGAGCGCGCCACGGCGATGTTCGGCTTCGATTACCGGCTGGAGTGCTACACGCCGGCGCCCAAGCGCCGCTACGGCTACTACGTGCTGCCGATCCTGCACCGCGGCCGCCTGGTCGGGCGGCTGGATGCCAAGGCGCATCGCGCGGAGGGCGTGTTCGAGGTCAAGGCCCTGTACCTGGAGGACGGCGTCGCGCCGACGGCGGCGTTGGCGACCGCCATCATTGACGCGATCCGGCGCTGCGCGGAGTGGCACGGCACGCCGGAAATCCGGCTCGGACGCAGCGAACCCGCGGCGTTCGGAACGGCGTTGCGTCTCGCCCTTTGCGGCTGAGCGACGCTGGCGCTCGCCGCTGTGGGAGCGGCTTCAGCCGCGATGCCTGTGCCACGGCGGATTCGTTGACGGCTCCGCTGCAGAAGCGGCCGGTCGGGAGACCGGCCCTCCCAGGAAACCGCACTTCACCACGTCGCCTGAAGGCGGGTTCGTCGATCGCCGCGGCAGGAGCGGCCGGTCGGAGACCGGCCCTCCCGGGACGCGGATGGGTCAGCCCGGCTGGCGCGCCGGCTGGCCGCCGCGGCGACGACCGGACTTGCGTCGGCCACCGGGGCGGGGTTCGCCGGCGATGTTGTTGCTGGCGCGGGGGTCGCGGGCGGCGCGCTGCGGTGCGCGCTGGCGGGCCTTCTGTATTGGCCGCGCGGTGCCATCGGCGCGCAACGGCACCGTCGGCTCGAAGCCGCTGACCGGCTCGATCGCGATGTCCTGCTTCAGCAGGCGGCGGATGTCGCGCAGCAGCCCTTCTTCCTCGTGCGAGACCAGCGAGATGGCGAGGCCCTCGGCGCCGGCGCGACCGGTGCGGCCGATGCGGTGCACGTAATCCTCGGCGACCATCGGCAGGTCGAAGTTGATCACCATCGGCAACTGGTCGATATCGAGGCCGCGCGCGGCGATGTCGGTCGCCACCAGCACCTGTACCTTGCCGCCCTTGAAATCCTTGAGCGCGCGGGTGCGCTGGTTCTGGCTCTTGTTGCCGTGGATGGCGGCGGCGTCGAGCCCGGCCTGCTCGAGGATGCGCGCGAGCTTGTCGGCGCCGTGCTTGGTGCGGCTGAACACCAGCGTCTGGCGGGCGTCACCTTCGAGCAGGTGCAGCAGCAGGTCGCGCTTCCTGGCCAGTTCCACCGGATGCATGCGGTGGCTGACGGTGGCGACCACGCTGTTCGGCTTGGCCACCTGGATCTCCAGCGGATCGCGCATGAAGTCGCCGGCCAGCGCCTTGATCTCCGGCGCGAAGGTCGCCGAGAACAGCCAGGTGATGCGGTTCTGCTTCGGCAGGAAGCCGAGAATGCGACGGATTGCAGGCAGGAAGCCCATGTCGAGCATGCGGTCGGCCTCGTCGAGGATCAGCACCTCGATGCCGGAAAGGTCGACGCTCTTCTGCTGCACGTGATCGATCAGCCGCCCCGGCGTCGCCACCAGGATGTCGAGGCCGCGGCGCAGCGCGTCGACCTGCGGTTGCATGCCGACGCCGCCGAAGATGGTCGTCGAGCGCACGCCGAGGTGGCGGCCGTAGGCCTTGATGCTGTCGTGGACCTGGGCGGCCAGCTCGCGCGTCGGCGTCAGCACCAGCGCGCGCGGCTTCTTCGGCTGCGCCGGCCGGCGCTCCTTCACGTAGAGGCGATCGAGCAGCGGCAGCGAGAAGGCCGCGGTCTTGCCGGTGCCGGTCTGCGCGCCGGCGAGCAGGTCGCGCCCGGCCAGTGCCGACGGGATGGACTGGGCCTGGATGGGAGTGGGCTCGGTATGGCCGAGTTCGGCCAGCGCGCGCAGCAGCGCGGGCGCGAGGCCAAGCGTTTCGAATGACATTGGAAAACTCCTTGGGTGCGCGATCGCGGCAATGTGGTGCGCGATCGGCAGGATCCGGCGCTGAGCCGGCGCCATTCGCGCGTTCCCGAGAACCTCGCGGCGGATGGCATCGATGGGGCGGACCGGCGCGGAAGGCGGCGGTTCCGGATTGGCGCGACGAACGTCGAACGGTGCAGGAGGGCGCAGGCCGCAAGGCCGTGAGTGCCCGGAATCCCGAAGGGAAGATCGTGCTGCGACGCAACAAACGCGGCTATTGTACGCGAATTCGACCCGTGGTCCAACAACTCGTGCAGCGGTGGGGTCCGGTTCCGGCTTGCTAGACTCCAATGCTCGCTATCCCGGAGCGTTCCACCCCGCATGACCGCCAGCCCGCCACCCGAAACCGTCCGCCTCGACGTCTGGCTGTGGGCGGCGCGCTTCTTCAAGACCCGCGCCCTCGCCAAGCAGGCGATCGAGGGTGGCAAGGTGAAGCTGGACGGCGCCGCCGGCAAGCCCGGCAAGGCCGTGCACGCCGGCATGCGGCTGGACATCACCCGCGGCGAGGATCGGTTCGAGGTCGAAGTGCTCGCCTTGACCGAGCGCCGCGGCCCGGCAGCGGTGGCGCAGACCCTGTACCGGGAGACCGACGCCAGCCGCGAGGCGCGCCTCGCGGCCGCCGAGGAACGCCGCCTCACCCGCGCCGACGAGGCGCATCCCCGCGGCAAGCCGGACAAGCGGGCGCGCCGCCTGATCCGCGCGCTGGGGGACATCGACGCGCTGTAGGGCCTGCAGAGCAGGAGCGGCCGAGCCGGGGCTCGGCCTCCCAGATACGTATTCCGGGCAGTCGGCTTCTTCCTGGGAGCGGCCGAGCCCCAGCTCGGCCTGCCTGCGGCAAGCAGCAATCGCGCTCTTCGACCTTCGGGCTATCCAGCGGGCCGTTCGGCCAGCTCCTTCAGCCGGAACAGCACATCCAGCGCCTCGCGCGGAGAGAGGTTGTCGGGATCGACTTCGCGCAGCGCCGATTCCACCGCCGAGGGCGGGTTCGGCGCGAAAAGGGCGAGCTGGGGCGAGGCTTCGCGCGCGCGCTGCGGCGCCGCGGAGGGGCCGCGCTCGAGTTCGGCCAGGGTGCGGCGCGCGTCGATGATCACCGCCTTCGGCAGTCCGGCGAGTGCGGCCACCTGCAGGCCGAAGCTGCGGTTGGCGGGGCCTTCCTTGACCGCGTGCATGAAGACCAGGCGCTCGCCGTATTCGACCGCGTCGAGGTGGACGTTGGCGATGCCATCGAACTCGCTGGCGAGCGCGGTCAATTCGAAGTAATGGGTGGCGAACAGCGCGAAGGCGCGGTTCGCCGTCGCCAGTGCCACCGCGCTGGAGCGGGCGAGGGCGAGGCCGTCATAGGTGCTGGTGCCACGGCCGACCTCGTCCATCAGCACCAGGCTCGCCGCGCTGGCGTTGTGCAGGATGTTGGCGGTCTCGCTCATCTCGACCATGAAGGTCGACTGCCCACGCGCGAGGTCATCGCCCGCGCCGATGCGGGTGAAGATGCGGTCGACCGGGCCGATCACGGCCGATTCGGCCGGCACGAAGCTGCCGACGTGGGCGAGCAGCACGATCAGCGCGACCTGGCGCATGTAGGTGGACTTGCCGCCCATGTTGGGGCCGGTGATGACCAGCATGCGGCGGCCCTCGCCGAGCGCCAGGTCGTTGGGTTCGAAGGGTTCCTCGCGCACCGCCTCGACCACCGGGTGGCGGCCGCGCACGATGTGGATGCCCGGTTCCGTGGCCAGTTCCGGACGGACCCAGCCGAGAGCGTCGGCGCGGGCGGCGAGGGTGGCCAGCACGTCGAGTTCGGCCATCGCGGCGGCAGCCTGCTGCAGCGGCGCGAGGCGCTCGCCGAGCACGCCGAGCAGCCCGTCGTAGAGCGCGCGTTCGCGCATCGCCGCGCGTTCGCGGGCGCCGAGCACCTTGTCCTCGAAGACCTTCAGCTCCTGGGTGATGTAGCGCTCGGCGCCCTTCAGCGTCTGTCGGCGGGTGTAGTGCGCGGGCGCCCGCTCCGATTGCGCCTTGCTGATCTCGATGTAGTAGCCGTGCACGCCGTTGTAGCCGACCTTCAGCGTCGGAATGCCGGTGGCGGCCTTCTCGCGCTGTTCCAGCTCGACCAGGAAGCGGTCGGCATCGGTGGACAGCGTGCGCAATTCGTCCAGTTCCGCGTCGAAGCCGGGCCGGATCACGCCGCCGTCGCGCGCCAACGCCGGTGGCTGGTCGACGAGGGCGGCGGCGAGGTGCGCGGCGGTGGCGGCATGGTCGCCGAGATGCGCCACCAGTTCGCCGAGGAGCGGTCCGTTGCGCGCAGTCCCGAGCGCCGCATCCTCGCCCGCGGGGACCAGCGCATCAGCGCAGCCGGCGAGGAGGGCGCCGATCCGCGGCGCCAGCGCAAGGCCGTCGCGCAGGGTGGAAAGATCACGCGGCCGCGCCGAGCGCAGCGCCACGCGGGCGAGGATGCGTTCGAGGTCGCCGACGCCGCGCAGGACTTCGCGCAGCGCCTCGACGCAGCCCTGGTCGAGCAGCGTGGCGATGGCCTGCTGGCGGCGCCCGAGCACCTCGCGCGAACGCAGCGGCCGGTGCAGCCAGCGCCGCAGCAGCCGCGCGCCCATCGGCGTGACCGAGTGGTCGAGGATACCGAGCAGAGTGAAGGCGCGCTCGCCGCTGGCATGCGTGTCGAGCTCCAGGTTGCGGCGCGTCACGGCATCGAGCACCAGCGTCTCGCCGGCGCTCTCGACGGCGAGGCCGCCGACGTGGGGCAGGGCGGACTTCTGGGTCTCCTCCACGTAGCCGAGCAGCGCACCGGCCGCGGCGATGCCGAGCGGCTGGCCCTCGACGCCGAAGCCGGCGAGATCGCGCGTGCCGAAGAAGCGCGCCAGCTCGCGGCGCGCGGTCTCGGCATCGAAGTGCCAAGGTGCGCGCCGCCGCAGGCCCGGCAGGCCGGTGACGCAGGGCGGCCAGGCGCCGTCCTCGGCGATGAGGGTTTCCGCCGGCGCGAGGCGCGCCAGCTCGGTGTCGAGCGCCTCGGCGTCGGCCACGTCGCAAAGCAGGAAGCGGCCGCTGGCGAGGTCCACCCAAGCCAGGCCGAAGCCTGCCTTGCCGGCGGCGATGGCGAGCAGCAGGTTGTCGCGCCGGTCCTCCAGCAGGGCCGCGTCGGTTACCGTGCCCGGTGTCACCACGCGCACCACCTTGCGCTCGACCAGGCCCTTGGCCAGCGCCGGATCGCCGATCTGCTCGCAGATCGCCACCGACTCGCCGAGCTTCACCAGCCGCGCCAGGTACCCCTCCGCGGCGTGGTAGGGAACGCCCGCCATCGGGATCGGCGCCCCCGCCGAGCTGCCGCGCTGGGTCAGGGTGATGTCCAGCAGGCGCGCGGCCTTGCGCGCGTCGTCGTAGAAGAGCTCGTAGAAGTCCCCCATACGGAAGAACACCAGCGTGTCCGGGTACTCCGCCTTGGTGGCGAGGTACTGGCGCATCAGCGGGGTGTGTTCCAGATTCGGCCCCCTGGGGTCGGGTGCTTTCGTTCTTTGGGTGGCTTGGGTCATCGGAGGAGAGGTCAGGGTCCGGCATCGAAGCCGGATTGCCGATGGTGGCGCAAGGCGAGCAGGTGGACCACTCGTCCGCGGATGGCATACAGGACGAGGTAGTCGTCGAGGATGTATTCGCGCAGTTCGATATCCGTGCCCAGCAGCGCCCGCACCTGCCCGGCGGCCTCGGCTACCCTGGGGCTGGCCGGGTTGCGGACGACGAAATCCCGGCCGGCCCGCGGGAACTCCGCCAGCAGCCTGGGCAGGAAGTGCAGGGTACGGTCCAGCAGGTGTTCGGCCGCGGGAAGGGCACCGTTCCCGATCAGGGCATCCAGCGCGGCGGCGACCGTGCGCTCGTAGCCGGGCTGGACCACGACGCGCATGCGCCGGCCCGCCTACCGGGCGCGGGACTGGGGGACATCGAGCGGTTGCCGCAGGCGCCGCCTGGCAGCATCCGGGCTGGCGCCCCCGATGCCGGCGCGAACGCGCTTGAGCCCATCGGCGGCCTCATTGAGCAAGCCCAACTGCTGAACCTCGCGTTCCAGCCTGTGGTAGTAATCCAGGCGCCGGGCATCCACCAGCGCCACGTAGCTCTCACCGTTGCGGGTGATGATCTTCTCGCTGCCATGGCGCACCTCTTCGGCCAGCGCGGTCAGGCTTGCACGGACCTTGTTCAGGGGAACGATGTCTTCGGGGGTGATGGCCATTGACCGGGCTCCATCGTAATGATTAATGGAAACATTAATGCATGGCCATGGGTGTCGCAAGCCGATGGCCCTGATGCGGGCCTGCAAGGCCGCTCTCCGGCACTTTGAGAACGAGGGCCTGGTTTTGGTGGCGGCAGAAGGCAGGGCACTCGCGTTTTGCCCGGGATGGGTGTACAAATGTCCACCATGCCCATCGAGCCTTCCTCCCGGCGCCAGCAGATCCTCGCCTTCATCCGCGAGCGGATCGCGGCCGGGCAGCCGCCGAGCCTGGCCGAGATCGCCGAAGCCTTCGGCTTCGCCTCACGCAATGCCGCGCAGAAGCACGTGCTGGCGCTGGCCGAGGCCGGGCTGATCGAGCTGGCGCCGAGGCAGAAACGCGGCATCCGCCTGCCCGGGGCCAAGCGCCCGGACGTGGTGGCGCTGCCGGTGCTGGGCCGCGTCGCGGCCGGTGCGCCGATCGGGCCGGATCCTGGCCAAGACCTGGAGTTCTGGCTGGACGGGCGCCTGTTCGCCCACCGCCCGGACTACCTGCTGCGGGTCAAGGGCGATTCGATGATCGACGACGGCATCCTCGATGGGGATCTCGTCGGCGTGCGTCGCACACCGGAGGCGCGCGATGGCGAGGTCGTGGTCGCCCGCGTCGATGGCGAGATGACCATCAAGCGCCTGCGGCGCGAACCGGACCGCATCCGGCTGCTGCCGCGCAACCCGGCCTATGCGCCGATCGTGGTCGCGCCCGGCCAGGATTTCGCGATCGAGGGCATCTACTGCGGCCTCGTGCGCCGGGACTGACATGGCCGCCGTCGTCGCCCTCGAATCGCTGCTGGCCGCGCAGACCCTGTGGCACGCGGGCCGCACCGCGTCGCTTACCACCGACGGCGAGCCGACCGGGCACGTGGAACTCGACGCGCTGCTGCCGCAGCGCGGCTGGCCGCGCGGCGCGCTCACCGAACTGCTGCTGCCGGCCGATGGCGTCGGCGAGCTGTCGCTGCTCCTGCCCACGCTGGCGCGCCTCAGCCGGCGCGGCGCGCCGATCGTCCTGGTGGCGCCGCCCTACCTGCCGTATGCGCCGGCCTGGCAGGCCGCCGGCGTGGACCTGATGCAACTGGAAGTGGTGGAGGCACCGCCGCGCGATGCGCTGTGGGCGTTCGAGCAGTGCCTGCGCAGCGGCGCCTGTGCGGCGGTGGTCGGCTGGCCATTGCAGGCCGACGCCGCGGCGCTGCGCCGCCTGCAGGTGGCGGCCGGCAGCGGCGCCTGCCTCGGCTTTGCGCTGCGCGACCGCGCGCAAGCCGACAATCCCTCGCCAGCGGCGCTGCGCCTGGAATACCGGGATGGTGGGGCGGGCGCCGGTGCCTGGCGCGTGCGCAAGTGCCGCGGCGGTCCGTCGCCGGCGCAGCCCTTCGTCCCCGCCCTGCGGTGAGGCACGCGCATGCTGTGGGCCTGCATTTGGCTGCCGCAACTGGCGCTGGACGCGGTCCTCCGCCGCTTGCCTGATCCCGCCGCGCCGCTGGCGCTGGTCGGCGGGCCGGCGCAGTTGCGCGTCCTGCACGCGGTCAATGAAGCCGCGGCCGCGGCGGGCCTGCGCGCCGGCATGCGCCTCGCCGCCGCGCAGGCCTTGCTGCCCGACGTGGCGATGGTCGAGCACGATCCTGGCGCCGAGCAGCGCTGGCAGCGCTTCCTCGCCGCCTGGGCCTATCGCCACAGTTCGCTGGTCGGCGCCGAGTGGCCGGGCTGCCTGGTGCTGGAGGTGCGCGCGAGCTTCGGCCTGATCGGGCCGTGGCCGCGGATCGAGGCGCGGCTGCGCGGGGAACTCGCCGCGCTGGGTTTTTCCCATCGCATCGCGATGGCGCCGACGCCGCGCGCCGCGCGCGTGCTGGCAGGCCTGCGCGATGGCCTGGCGGTCGAGCAGCCGGCGGCGATGCAGGCCCTGCTGGACCGCGTGCCGGTGCGCCGCGCGCTGCTGCCGGACGACGCCGGCGAACGGCTGCATCGCATGGGCCTGCACGACCTGCAGGGCGTGCGGGCGCTGCCGCCGGACAGCCTGCGCCGGCGCTTCGGCCTGTCCCTGCTCGAACATCTCGCCCAGTTGTACGGCGAGGCCGATGACCCGCTGACGTACTACGTGCCGCCCGACCACTTCGACTCGCGGATCGAACTGGAGTGCGAGGTCGAGAGCCACACCGCGCTGCTGTTCCCGCTGCGCCGGATGATCGGCGACCTGTGCACCTGCCTCTCGATCCGTGACGGCGGCGTGCAGCGTTTCGTGCTGCGGCTGGAGCACGAGGAAGCGCACACCGACGTCGAGGTCGGCCTGCTCGCGGCCGAACGCGAACCGGCCCTGCTGTTCGAGCTCGCCCGCGGCCGGCTGGAACGGGTGCAGCTCGACCGCCCCGTTCTGGCGATGCGGCTGCTGGCACGGGAACTGCCACCCTTCGTGCCGGCCACCCGCGACCTCTTCGACGCGCGCCTGCAGCAGGCGCTGCCATGGCCGCACCTGCGCGAGCGCCTGCGCGCCCGCCTCGGCGACGCCGCCGTGCACCGGATCGCGCCGACCGGCGACCCGCGACCGGAGCGTGCCTGGCAGCGCGTGGACGGAGATGCGCTGCGCATCGCCCAGGCGCCGCCGCGCCCGCCGCGACCGTTGTGGCTGCTGCACCGGCCGATGCCGCTGTGCGATCGGCACCTCGTCGTCGTGTCGGGCCCGGAGCGCCTGGAAAGCGGCTGGTGGGACGGCGCCGAGGCGCGCCGCGACTACTACGTCCTGGAAACCTCGCAGGGCCAGCGCGCCTGGGCCTTCGCGCCGCCGGGCGAGCAGGGCGGCTGGATGCTGCACGGGTGGTTCGCGTGAGCGGCGACGAGCTCGTCCACGGCGTTGCGCCGGACACGCCGGGCGCGCGTCCGCCGCGTGCCTGGGAAGTGGCGCAGCGGCTCGGTCGGCGCGCGGCCAACGACGACGTGCAGGGCGACGACCTGCCGGTCTACGCGGAGCTGCATTGCCTGTCGGATTTCTCGTTCCTGCGTGGCGCGGCCAGTGCGGAAGAACTGTTCCTGCGCGCCGCGCAGTGCGGCTACGAGGCGCTGGCGATCACCGACGAGTGCTCGCTGGCCGGCATCGTGCGCGCCCTGGAAGCCTCGCGCGCCACCGGCCTGAAGCTGATCGTGGGCAGCGAGTTCAGCCTCGCCTGCGGCACCCGCTTCGTGCTGCTGGTCGAGACGCGCGCCGGCTATGTCCGCCTGTGCGAACTCATCACCCTGGCACGCCGCGCCGCGCCCAAGGGCGAGTACCGGCTTTCGCGTGCGGACGTGGCGCGCATCCTCGGCAACGCGGAAGACTGCGGCCTGTTTGCGTTGTGGCTGCCGGCGGCAGAGCCGGACGAGGAAGAGGGCCGCTGGTTGCGCGGACTCCTTGGCGAGCGCGCGCACCTCGCGGTGGAACTGCACCGCGAAGGGGACGACGCCGCGCGCCTGGCGCAGCTGCTCGCGCTGGCCTCGCGCCTGGGTCTAACTCCGCTCGCCGCCGGCGACGTGCACATGGACGTGCGCCGCAGGCGCGTGCTGCAGGACACCCTGACCGCGATC
The DNA here is from genome assembly GCA_017305135.1 of Lysobacterales bacterium. Classification (GTDB taxonomy): domain Bacteria; phylum Pseudomonadota; class Gammaproteobacteria; order Xanthomonadales; family Rhodanobacteraceae; genus Dokdonella_A. The sequence goes on from JAFKNA010000015.1 coordinate 110,234, forward strand.
CGCCACAACCTGCCGCTGGCGGACTGCGGCGCGCACCTGTTCCGCAACGGCGAGCGCCACCTGCGCACGCGGCGGGCGCTCGGCAACATCCATCCGCCCGCGCTGCTCGACGCCGCGGTGCGGCTGGCGCGGCGCTGCAGCTTCCACCTGGACGAGGTGCGCTACGCGTACCCGGCCGAGCTGGTGCCCGCCGGCCACACGCCGGCGAGCTGGCTGCGCGAGCTGACCGAAACGGGCATGCGCGAGCGCTGGCCGGAGGGCGCACCATCCGAGGTCGCACGGCAGATCGAAGGCGAGCTGGCGCTGATCGCCGAACTCGAATATGAGGCCTTCTTCCTGACCGTGGACGACATCGTGCGCTTCGCCAGATCGCGCGGGATCCTCTGCCAGGGACGCGGCTCATCGGCCAACTCGGCGGTGTGCTTCGCGCTCGGCATTACCGTGGTCGATCCCGCCGAGAGCCGGCTGTTGCTGGCGCGCTTCCTGTCGCGCGAGCGCAACGAGCCGCCCGACATCGACGTCGATTTCGAACACGAGCGCCGCGAGGAAGTGCTGCAGTACGTCTATACCAAATACGGCCGCGAGCGCGCGGCGCTGGCGGCGACGGTGATCCGCTACCGCGGCAAGAGCGCGGTGCGCGACGTCGCCAAGGCATTCGGCCTGCCGCCCGACCAGGTCGCACTGCTCGCCGGATGCTTCGGTTGGGGCAACGGCGAGGCGCCGATGGAGCAGCGCCTGCGCGAGGCGGGCTTCGATCCGGATAACCCGCTGATCGCGCGCGTGCTGGCGGTGACCGATCAACTGCGCGGGCATCCGCGGCATCTGTCGCAGCACGTCGGCGGTTTCGTCATCAGCGATGCGCCGCTCTCCACCGTGGTGCCGGTGGAGAACGCGGCGATGGCCGAGCGCACCATCATCCAGTGGGACAAGGACGACCTGGAGACGATGCGCATGCTGAAGGTCGATTGCCTGGCGCTCGGCATGCTGACCTGCATCCGCAAGGCCATCGACCTGGTCGAGCGGCACCGCGGCCATCGCATCGACCTCGCGCGGCTGCCGGCCGGGGACGAGGCGACCTACGCGCTGGCCCAGGCCGCCGACACCGTCGGCGTGTTCCAGATCGAGTCGCGCGCGCAGATGAGCATGCTGCCGCGCCTGAAGCCCCGGACCTTCTACGACCTGGTCGTCCAGGTCGCCATCGTGCGGCCGGGGCCCATCCAGGGCGGCATGGTGCATCCCTACCTGCGCCGCCGGCAGGGCAAGGAGCCGGTGGCGTATCCCTCGCCGGAAATCGAAGGCATCCTTGAGTCCACGCTCGGCGTGCCGCTGTTCCAGGAGCAGGTCATGGAACTGGTGATGCATGCCGGCTATTCGGCGGAAGAGGCCGACGGCCTGCGCCGCTCGATGGCCGCCTGGGGCCGCGGCGGCGCCATGGAGCCGCACCGTGTGCGCATCCGCCGCCTGATGGAAGGCAAGGGTTATTCCTCCACGTTCATCGACCAGATCTTCGAGCAGATCAAGGGCTTCGGTTCCTACGGCTTCCCGCAGTCGCACGCCGCCTCCTTCGCGAAGCTGGTCTACATCAGCTGCTGGCTGAAGCGGCATGAGCCGGCCGCGTTCGCCTGCGCGCTGCTCAACGCGCAGCCGATGGGCTTCTACTCGCCGAGCCAGATCGTGCAGGACGCGCGCCGCGGCGCGGGCAAGCGTCCGGCCATCGGGATCCGCCCGGTCGATGTGACCCGCAGCGACTGGGACAACACGCTGGAAGGCGGCCATGCGCGGCGGGGCATGGACGACAGCGGCCAGCCGGCGCTCCGGCTCGGCCTGCGGCAGGTCGCGGGCCTGTCCGAGGCGATGGCGCGGGCCATCGTCGCCGCGCGCGCCGAAGGCCCGTTCCGCGACGTGCGCGACCTGTGCCTGCGCGCCGGCCTCGACGGCAAGGCGCGCCGCGTGCTGGCCGAGGCCGGCGCGCTGCAGGTGCTGGCCGGCCACCGCCACGCCGCGCGCTGGGCCGTGGCCGGCATCGAGTCGCGGCGCCCGCTGCTCGCCGGCAGTCCTGACGAGGACGCGGTGGCGCTGCCTGCGCCGACCCTGGGTGAGGAGGTGCTGTCGGACTACCGCGCCACCGGTCTCACCCTCGCGGCGCATCCGCTGTCGCTGCTGCGCGATCGGCTGCGGCAACGGCGCGTGCTCGATTCCAGCGAGCTGCATGGCGCGCCGCACGGCCGCAACGTGCAGGCGGCCGGCATCGTCACCCAGCGCCAGCGGCCTGCCACCGCCAAGGGCACCATCTTCGTGACGCTCGAGGACGAGCACGGCATGGTCAACATCGTGGTCTGGCCGGACCTCGCGCTGCGCCGGCGCAAGGCGCTGCTCGGCGCGCGGCTGCTCGCCGTGCGTGGGCGCTGGGAGCGGGTCGACGGCGTGCAGCACCTGATCGCGCGCGATCTCCTCGACCTCAGCCACCTGCTCGGCGAACTGCCGGCCGCCTCGCGCGACTTCCATTGAGCATGCACGCGCTGTCCGCCCGCGCCGACGACCTGTTCGCGCCGTCCATGCTGCAACTGGTGGACGACGCCGAAGGCGGCATCCGCTACTGGCCGCGCCTCCTCGACGCGGACACCGCGGCGGCCTGGTTCGAGCGCCTGCGCGCGAACGCCCCGTGGACCTCGATGCAGCGGCCGATGTACGACCGCGTCGTCGACGTGCCGCGCCTGCTCGCTGGCTACGCGCTCGCCGCGTTGCCGGAGAACCTGCCATTGGCCGAGCTGCTGGCGCGCGTGCAGGCAGTCGTGCCGGCGCCGTATACGCACGTCGGCATGAACCTCTACCGCGACGGCCGCGACAGCGTGGCCATGCACCACGACAAGCTGCCCACGCTGGCCGTCGGCCAGCCGATCACGCTGGTATCGCTCGGCGCACATCGCCGCATGCTGATCCGCGCCCGCGGTGGACGCCGCGAGACGATCGCGATCGACCTCGCGCCCGGCAGCCTGCTCTCGATGAGCCACGCCTCGCAGAGCACCCACGAGCACGGGATTCCCAAGACCCGGCGCGAGCAGCCGGCGCGGATCAGCGCGGTGTTTCGGGCGAGGACAGTACGCCCATCGACACAGGCAAATGGCGCTTCCCGATCCTGCTCCATGGCCCCGGATCCCGAAGACACTGGTCGATAGCAGCAACTCCCTCGAATACCTGGTTTCCAGTATTCAACCAGGAACGTGTCGAGTTGCTTGCCGGTAGTGCGCTGCTTGCTGGTGCGAGCCAAGAAGTTCGCCGCCTGGCGCGTGACATGAGACAGGTGATTGTCCGGTCCGCCGTCGGGCGCCGGCAGGATCGTCAGCGCCGCCGGAATCATCCATTCGCCGGCCAGCCGCAGGGCCTGGAGATCGCCGGAGCGTGGCCTGACAGGCTGTTGCGCGACGTGCGGTCCGGCTGCCGCGCGTCAGGCCGCGCGTGGCTGGATGTGCTTCAGCTCGGCGGCCAGCTCGATGCGGGCGCGTTCGAGTTCGTAGTTCTTCTGCAAGTTCAGCCAGCTCTGCGCGTCGGTGCCGAAGTACGCGGCGAGGCGCAGGGCGGTATCGGCGGTGATCCCGCGTCGCTCGTTGGCGATCTCGTTCACGCGGGCGGCCGTGACGCCGATGGCGTTGGCCAAGGCGTTAGCCGACAGCCCGAAAGGCTTCATGTACTCCTCGCGCAGGATTTCGCCAGGGTGTACCGGGGGGAGGGGCTTCTTGATCGTCATGGTCTTTCCTGCCTGCTTCGGGTTGGCATCGTCCGCTAGTGGTAATCGCATATCTCGGCCTCGTGGGGCATCGCCGTCCTTCCAGACGAAGCAGAGGCGGAACTGGTCGTTGCTGCGGATGCTGTGCTGTCCGCTGCGGCTGCCTTTCAGGGCTTCCAGCCGGTTGCCCGGCGGAACCCGCAGGAAGTCCAGCGTCGCCGCCGCGTTCAGCTGCGCCAGCTTGCGGCGGGCGACGCTCTCGATGTTATCCAGCAGCGCACGCGCTCGCCCTTCGCGAGCGCCTCCGTGTCCTTGTCGGCGAAGGTCTTGATCACGAGCTTATCATATGTCGATAAGCGATCAGCCGGCAACCTTCGGCGGGGCGTGCGCCAGGCACGCGCGCGTTCGCGGCGACACCCGGGTGGCGCGGATCGGTGCGGTGATTCGCGTCAGGCACAAGCCTGAGGGGTGCGCGACTCCTGGCTCAGGACGAACCCTGCCTGTGATCTGCGCTCGGGCCACCAGGCGCCGAGCCGGGGCTCGGCGTTCCCAAGCCCATCACGCCCTGTCCGGGGAGCGCCGGCACTGGGTCGTCCGCTTCGGCGTTCCGGGCGCTGCTGAAGGCGCCGGTTGAACACTCGGAATCAGGACGCGCTGCGGCGGTTCCAGGCGAAGCCGACCAGCAGCGCGACCAGTGCGGCGACCTGGGCCAGGATGGTCTGCCAGGTGGGGTAGATGCCGAGCGCGACCATGCGCGGCGCCGTCGCCAGCGGCGTGATGTCGACCATGCCGGCTTCCTGCAGGGCGGAGATGCCCTTGCCGGCGAGCACCACCGCGATCACGGCCATCAGCCACGAGCTGTAGCTGAAGAATTTGCCGAGCGGCAGGCGCTGGCTGAAGCGCAGCATGGCCCAGGCGATGATCGCCAGCAGCGCCGCCGCGCTGGCGGCACCGCCGAGGAGGGCGCCGCCATTGCCCTGCGACCACAGCGCGGCGAAGAACAGGATGGTCTCGAACACCTCGCGGTAGACCACGATGAAGGCGAGGCCGAGCAGCAGCCAGGCGGTGCGGCCCGAAAGCGCCCTGGACATCTTCTCGCGGATGTAGCGCTGCCACTGGTCGGCATGCGCCTTGCCGTGCATCCAGATGCCGACCGAGACCAACACCACCGCGGCCAGGATGGAGCCGAAGCCCTCGGTCAGCTCGCGGCTGGCGCCGCTGATCCGGATCAGCCATGTGGCGGCGATCCAGGTGAAGACGCCGGCGACCAGCGCGCTGATCCAGCCGGCGTGCACGTAGCGCACCACCTCGACGCGTTCCGCCTTGCGCAGGAAGGCGAGCATCGCAATGATGATCAGCAGCGCTTCCAGGCCTTCGCGCAGCAGGATGGTGGCCGCGCCGAGGAAAGTCGACCACTGGCTGGCCGGGCCGGAGGCGAGGATGGCCTGCGCCGAGACGAGCAGCTCGTCAACCCGCTCCACGCGCGCCTGCACCGCCGCGGCGTCCTCGCCGCGCTGGATCGCGGCGCGCAGCTCGCCCATTGCCATCTCGACCTGCCCGAGCAGGGCGCCATCCCGTCCCGCCAGCGCCGGTTCCACGGTCTCGAAACCATCCAGGTAGGACGAAAGCGCGAGGCTCGATGCCTTGCGCGCATCACCGGCCCGATAGGCGGCAAGGCTTTCCGCGAGGCGGGTGCGCGCAAGCGCCAGCGAGCCGCTGGCGCCCTGCGGCACCACCGCCTCGGGGTGGCGGCGCAGGTACGCCGTGAGCGCGTCCGCGGTGGCCGCACCAAGGCGGCTCTCCAGGGCCGCCGGCGTGGTGTCGGCGAGGGACTTCAGGTCCGGTACCGCTGCCTTCAGGGCCGCATCCTCCTGCCACAGGGCTTGGCCCTGCGTGGCTTCACTGGCCGGAAACGCGAACTGGCCGACGTGGAAGGCGAGTGCCCAGCGGTCGTCGCTGGAGAGGTGCGCGAAACCCGGCATGGGCGTGCCGTCGATGCCCTGGGTGGTGGCCTGGTACAGCGCGAACAGGCTGCGCTGGCGGGCGCGGGCGTGGTCGGTGAAATCGATCGGCGGCACCTCCAGCGCGGCGGCGGCCGGACCCTTGCCGTCGCCCGCCACGCCGTGGCAGGAGGCGCATTGCTGGCCGTAGAGCACTTCGCCGCGGGCCAGATCCGGTGCGCGTGCCGGGGCCACGGCGACCGGGTAGATCGCGAGCAGCTCGCCGCCGAGCCGGCGCGCCAATGCCGCGACATCGTCCGCAGCGGCCTTGTCCGCGATCGCCTTCTGGAGACCCGCGACGCCCGTGACCAGCGCCTCGCGTCCGGGTTTCTCCGGCAAGGCGGCGAGGGTGTTCGCCACGGTGCCGGCGAACTCCACCTGCTCCTGGTACTCCACCTCGTTGATGACCTTGCCATCCTCGACCGCCCCTTCGTAATCGACGGCGATGTAGTCGAGCAGGCGCCAGGCCGTCGCCACGTCGGCATCCGCGGCGCGGGCATCGCGACCCCCCAGGATCAGCGTGGCGGCGAGGAGAAGGATGGAAGCAAGGCGCAACAGGGGACCCGTCATGCAGACCTCGGAGTGTTGGAGTGGCGACGGGCTGGCTGGTACGGGTGAGCGCGCCAGAAGGACGCGTCGAGCCCGGCCGGGCTGGCAGTCGTGGCGATCCAGCGCCCCATGCGGGGCGCGGCCAGACCGGGATCACGGCCGGGCGCCGCTGCGCGGATCGTCGTGCAACGCCGGATTGTAGCGCGTGAATGCGGGCGATTCGCATTCCGGTTTGTGAGAGTCGGATTGCGCCCGGTCGCATCGTTTAAGATGCGCGGCCGGTTTTCCTGGCGGCGCCCATGAAGGATCTACTCCCGGAATTCGCCCTGCGCTGGGCCGCCCCGCTGGCGCTCACCGCGCAGATCCTGCTGATCGTGATGCTGGCGTTCCTCGTGCGCGGGCTGGCGCGCAGATTGTTCAGCCGCGTCGGGGCGCGCCACGGCGTGCCCGAGCAGATGATCCAGGTCGCCGGCAGCGTGGTCGGTTTCGTCATCGCGGGGGCGGCCGTGCTGCTGATCCTGGATCGGCTCGGCGTCTCCGCCTCGGTGTTGTGGACCGCCTTCACCGGCTTCGCCGCGGTGGGCGCGGTGGCGTTCTTCGCCGCCTGGAGCGTGCTCTCCAACATCTTCTGCTCGCTGCTCATCTTCACCACGCGGCCGTTCCGCCTCGGCGACGAGGTCGAGCTGCTGGAGAACGGCGAGAAGCCCGGCCTGCGCGGGCGCGTCGGCGGCGTGAACCTGATCTACACCACCTTGCAGGAGCCGGGTGGATCGGTCCTGCAGATTCCGAACACGCTGTTCTTCCAGCGCAGCACGCGCTGCTGGCGCGGGCCGGCGCCGCGCGGGCTGCCGCCGACGCCCGGCAGCGAAGCCTAGCCGCGATCGAGCGTGGCGCGCGACAGCATGCCCCGCGCCACCATCGCGTATTCGCGCCGGCGCATCAGCAGGCGCAACTGGCTGCCGCCGACCTGGCGCCACAGCACCGCCGCGCGCACCGCCGCCAGCAGCAGGGCGCGGATGCGCTCCACCAGTTGCGGATTGCCGAGATGCTGCGGATCCCCGTGCACCATGATGCGCGGCCGCAGCGGCGACAGCACGGTGACGTAGAGTTCGGCCAGGCGCGCCTGCACGGTGGCATGCGCGGCGCCGAAATGCTCCACCTGGCGCTGGATGCCATCGATGCCGCTGCGCAGTTCGGCGAGCGCGCGTCGATCCGAGCTGAGGCGCCGCTCCAGGCGCAGCACCGACATGCCGAGGCGGGTCAGGGCGAGGTCGCCGGTGCCGTTCTCGAAATGCGACTGCAGGATTTCCAGCCCGCTGCGCACGCCGGTGAGGCCGCCGTAGACATCCGCGGCGCTGTCCGCATCGATGCGGAACACGCTGCTGAGGCTCGACTCGGCGGCGCCCTCGTCGGCGCGGCCGCGGGTGGCGAGCTGGTGCACCAGGTGGCAGGCCTGCAGCACGCCGGCGAGGGCGATCACGCGCGCTTCACGCATGGGCGGATCCTTCGGTCATCGGGGTTTCCATCCAGCCGCCGAGCGGCGCATCGCTGCATTCGATCACGCCGCCGCCAAGGCAGGCCTTGCCATCGTAGAACACCACCGACTGCCCGGGTGCGACGGCACGCTGCGGCGCATCGAAATGGACGGTGCAGGTCTCCTCGCCGATCTCGACGCTGCAGGGCTGGCCGGGCTGGCGGTAGCGGGTCATGGCGTGGCAGCGGAAGCGCCGCGCCGGGGGGCTGCCGTCGATCCAGGTGAGGCCACTGGCGGCGAGCCGCCGCGACTGCAGCCAGTGATTGGCATTGCCCTGGGCCACGATCAGCGCATTCCTCGCGATGTCCTTGCCGACCACGTACCAGGGCGCATCGGCGGCCCCGTGGCGGCCGCCGATGCCAAGCCCGCCGCGCTGGCCGAGGGTGAAGTAGAACACGCCCGCATGCTCGCCGACGATTTCGCCACCGGGCGTCTCCATCGGCCCCGGGCGGGCCGGCAGGTAGCGGCCGAGGAACGCGCGGAAGTCGCGCTCGCCGATGAAGCAGATGCCGGTCGAATCCTTCTTGGCGTGGGTCGGCAGGCCGGCCTCGCGCGCCAGTGCGCGTACCTGCTCCTTGCGCAGATCGCCGAGCGGGAACAGCGTCGCGGCCAGCGCCTCCTGGCCGATGGCGTGCAGGAAGTAGCTCTGGTCCTTGGCCTCGTCGACGGCGCGCAGCAGGCGCCAGCGGCCGCCGGCGCGCTCGACCCGCGCATAGTGGCCGGTGGCGATGCGCTCCGCGCCGAGCGCGCGCGCTTCGTCGAGGAAGGTCCTGAACTTGATTTCGCGGTTGCACAGCACGTCCGGGTTGGGCGTGCGGCCGCGGGCGTACTCGGCCAGGAAGTGCGCGAACACCTGGCTGCGGTACTCGGCCGAGAAGTTGCGCGCATGCAGGCGCAGGCCAAGGTGGGCGGCCACCGCCACGGCATCCTTGCGGTCGGCATCGGCGCGGCAGGGGCCTTCGCCATCGTCCTCCCAGTTCTGCATGAACAGGCCGGCGACGGACGCGCCCTCGCGCTGCAGCAGCAGCGCCGCGACGGAGGAATCGACGCCGCCGGACAGGCCGACGATGACCGTGTGGCTCATGCCGGAAGGTTCTGGATCGGGGACTTGTCAGGTATGGCCGCGACGCGCGCAGTCAAGGTGCGGGCTCGATCCGCGCCACCGCATCGAGCGGCAGGCGGCGCCCGGCCAGCCAGTCGTCGATGCCGGCGAGCACCATCGGGCTGCGCAGGCGGGACGGGTCGGCGGCGAGATCGTCGCGGGTCAGCCAGACGGCGCGCACGATGCCCGAATCGAGAGGGCGCGCAGGGTCGTGCCGCAGCGCCTCGGCACCGAAGGTGAAGCGCAGGAACTCGCGGCCGCTCCGCGCGCGCCACTGGTAGACGCGCACGAGACAGGTCGGGCGCACCTCCCAGCCGGTTTCCTCGAGGGTCTCGCGGACGGCCGCCTGCTGCAGCGATTCGCCGGGTTCCAGGTGCCCGGCGGGCTGGTTGAATACGCGCGCACCGCGCACATCTTCCTCGACCAGCAGGAATGCCTCGCCGCGCTGGACGATGGTGGCCACGGTGACGCGCGGACGCCAGATGCCGGAGCCCTCCGGCGGGGCGACAGGGGTTTCGCTCATCGTTGCAGTCTAGCAGCCACGGAGCCCGCGCCAGAGCTCCGCGGCAGCGCCTCCGGAGCGCTTGCGGCAAGGTGCCGCGGGTATACTCGAAGCACAGAAAGGTTCCAGGTTTTCCATGTCCCACCAGCCCGACCAGCACCCCCAGCACGGCCCCGGCCTCGTCGTCGAGGAGAGCCGCCCGGAGGTCGAGCGGCCGCCGCTCTACCAGGTGATCCTGCTCAACGACGACTTCACTCCGATGGACTTCGTGGTGGCGGTCCTGGAGACGTTCTTCAGCATGGATCGGGAGCACGCCACGCGCATCATGCTCCACGTGCATACCCGCGGCCGTGGCGTTTGCGGAGTGTTCACGCGCGAGGTGGCAGAAACCAAGGTGACCCAGGTCAACGAGTTCTCGCGCATCCACCAGCACCCCCTCCTGTGCACCATGGAGAAAGCCTAGCCCGACGCCACCGGGTCGGAGCAGCGATGAGGCCCTATCACGGGGGCACGATTGAAGGGCGGCACCCGCACCCTCACATAGCCAGCAGTGTAATTCGGAGACCATTCCGACATGTTCAGCAAGGATCTCGAGATCACCATCGGCCAGTGCTACAAGGAGGCGCGCGAACAGCGCCACGAGTTCATGACCGTGGAACACCTGCTGCTGGCGCTGCTTGAAAACGCGGCGGCCACGGCGGTGCTGCGTGCCTGCGGTGCGGATACCGCCCGCCTGGCGCGCGACCTCCGCGCGATCATCACCGAAACCGTGCCGGTGCTGCCCCCCAACGACGAGCGCGACACGCAGCCCACGCTCGGCTTCCAGCGCGTCCTGCAGCGCGCCGTCTACCACGTGCAGTCCTCCGGTCGCAAGGAAGTCACCGGCGCCAACGTGCTGGTCGCCATCTTCGGCGAGAAGGATTCGCACGCCGTCTACTTCCTCGGCCAGCAGGACGTGTCGCGGCTCGACGTCGTCAACTACATCTCGCACGGCATCGCCAAGATCGGCCACGAGTCGGCCGGCGCGCAGCCGGCTGCGGCCGAGTCGGGCCGCGAGGCGGAGGCGGGCGAGGACGCGCGCGCCAATCCCCTCAGCGAGTTCGCCAACAACCTCAACGATCTGGCCCGCCAGGGCAAGATCGACCCGTTGATCGGGCGCCAGGAGGAAATCGAGCGCACCATCCAGGTGCTGTGCCGCCGGCGCAAGAACAACCCGCTCTACGTCGGCGATGCTGGCGTCGGCAAGACCGCCCTCGCCGAGGGGCTGGCGCGGCGCATCGTCGAGGGCGATGTTCCCGAGGTGCTGGCCAATGCGACGATCTGGGCGCTCGACCTCGGCGCGCTGGTTGCCGGTACCAAGTACCGCGGCGACTTCGAGAAGCGCCTCAAGGCGGTGATCGCCGAGATCCGCAAGGAACCCGGCGCAATCCTCTTCATCGACGAGATCCACACCATCATCGGCGCGGGATCGGCCTCCGGCGGCACCATGGATGCGTCCAACCTGATCAAGCCGGTGCTGGCATCGGGCGAACTGCGCTGCATCGGCTCGACCACCTTCCAGGAATATCGTGGCGTGTTCGAGAAGGATCGCGCGCTGGCGCGGCGCTTCCAGAAGATCGACGTCGTCGAGCCGTCGGTGTCGGAAAGCGTGGAGATCCTGAAGGGCCTCAAGGGCCGCTTCGAGGACCACCACAAGGTCGAGTACACCGGCGACGCGCTGCAGGCGGCGGTGGATCTTTCCGTCAAGCATATCCCCGACCGGCTGCTGCCGGACAAGGCCATCGACGTCATCGACGAGGCCGGCGCGCGCCAGCGCCTGCTCGACGAGAAGGATCGCAGCCACCGCATCGACGTGCCGGAAATCGAGTTCATCGTCGCGCGCATGGCGCGCATCCCGCCCAAGCAGGTATCGGCTTCGGACCGCGACGTCCTGCGCAGCCTGGATCGCAACCTGAAGATGGTGGTGTTCGGCCAGGACCAGGCGATCGATGAACTCGCGGCGGCGATCAAGATGGCGCGCTCGGGCCTCGGCAATCCGGAGAAGCCGATCGGCTCGTTCCTGTTGACCGGCCCCACCGGCGTCGGCAAGACCGAGGTCACGCGCCAGCTCGCCATGCAGCTCGGCATCGAACTGGTGCGCTTCGACATGTCCGAGTACATGGAGGCACATTCGGTATCGCGCCTGATCGGCGCGCCGCCCGGGTATGTGGGCTTCGATCAGGGCGGGCTGCTCACCGAGCAGATCGTCAAGCACCCGCACTGCGTGCTGCTGCTCGACGAGATCGAGAAGGCGCACCCGGACGTCTACAACGTGCTGCTGCAGATCATGGACCATGGCGCGCTGACCGACACCAACGGCCGCGAGGCGAACTTCAAGAACGTGATCCTGGTGATGACCACCAATGTCGGCGCACAGATGGCGGCGCGCCGCACCATCGGCTTCGTCGAGCAGGACCACAAGACCGACGCCATGGAAGCGCTCAAGCGCGCCTTCTCGCCGGAGTTCCGGAACCGCCTGGATGCGGTGGTGCAGTTCAACGCGCTCGACTTCGAGCACATCCTGCGCGTGGTGGACAAGTTCCTGATCGAGCTGGAAATGCAGCTCCAGGATAAGCACGTCTCGCTCAACGTCGACGCCGAGGCGCGCAGCTGGCTGGCCCGCCACGGCTTCGACCCGCAGATGGGGGCGCGGCCGATGGCGCGCGTCATCCAGGACAACGTCAAGCGCTTGCTCGCCGACGAACTCCTGTTCGGCAAGCTCTCGGAAGGCGGCAAGGTGGCGCTGTCGGTCAGGGATGACCGGCTCGCGGTCGACTGCGAGGCCGCCGAGCCGGTGCCGGCGGTGGTGGAGTAGGAGTGTCCACAGGCAGGCGCCCCGCGCCCGCCTGTGGCAGCGACGCCTGTCGCGACCAGGTGCGTGTCGTCCAAAAGGCTGTTATAGGAGCGCACCCTGTGCGACCGTGCCTCGGATGCGGTGTGGCAACGCGAGGTCGCCCACAGGGTGGGCCCCTACAGGAGAAGGCGCGAAGCCGTCAGAGGCGCTGGACCCCGTGTCGTCGTACATCCCTGTACTGCACGGGGTGAGTTCGCCGTGCAGGAACTGGATCCCGGATCAACGTACATCCCTGTACTGTCCGGGATGACGCCTTTGGAGGCGCTGGACCCCGTGTCGTCGTACATCCCTGTACTGCACGGGGTGAGTTCATCCTGAACTCACTTCATGCGGTAGGTGATGCGGCCCTTGGTGAGGTCGTAGGGGGTCATCTCGACCTTCACCCGGTCACCCGTCAGGATGCGGATGTAGTGCTTGCGCATGCGCCCGGAGATGTGGGCGGTGATCACGTGTCCGTTTTCCAGCTTCACGCGGAACATCGTGTTCGGAAGGGTTTCGAGGATCGAACCTTCCATTTCGATGACGTCGTCTTTGGACATTGTTCCCTTGGGTGGCGGGGCTGGCAGGGCCCGTAAAAACGCGCGATTCTGACACGATCGCGGGCTGGCGGAAAGCAAGTGCCATTCTCAGGGGGCCAGGTCGCGGGCCGCCAGTGCGGGGAAACGTCCGCCCCAGGTGCCGGCCGGACTCTCCCGGTCCGCCAGTCTGGCGACCTCGGCGCAGAACAGCGCGCGCGGCACGCCGCGTGCACCAAGGCGGGCCAGGTGCGGCGACTCGAGCTGCGCATCCAGGAGCGGAAAACCCCAATCGCATAGTACCTTGGCCAGTCCGAGCAGCGCGACCCTGGAGCCGTTCGGCTCGCCGCTGAACATCGACTCGCCAAAGAACATGTGGCCGATTGCGACGCCGTAGATGCCGCCGACCAGTCGCTCGCCGGCGAACACCTCCACCGAATGCGCGTGGCCGAGCCGATGCAGCCGACCATAGGCCTCCTGCATGTCGGCGGTGATCCAGGTGCCGGCTTCGCCGCGCCGGGGTTCGGCGCAGGCGCGGACGACCTCGGCGAAGGCGCTGTCGGCGCGCAGCCGCCAGTCGCAGCCGCGCAGCCAGCGGGCGAACCGCCGTGGCACGTGCACGCTGGCGGTGTCCAGCACCGCGCGCTGCGACGGCGACCACCAGAGGATCGGCTGCCCGTCCGAGTACCACGGGAAGATGCCGCGCCGATAGGCGGCGAGCAGGCGTTCGGGCGAGAGGTCGCCGCCTGCCGCCAGCAGGCCGTCCGGAACCTCTTGCGCGGTGTCCACCGGCGGAAAGGCGTGCGGGGGCGCGCCGTCGAGGAAGGGCAGGCGGATCATGTGCGCGCGGCGTAGGGCGAATGGGCGCGGAGGTCCTCGCCGTACTCGTCGAGGGCGTGTTCTTCCTGGCGCAGCGCGCGCGCGATCGCCGCCTCGAAGCGGGGGTCGGCGATCCAGTGGAACGAGCGCGTGCGCACCGGCAGGAAGCCGCGCGCCAGCTTGTGCTCGCCGCCAGCGCCCGGCTCGAAGCGCGCCAGGCCATGGCGCAGGCAATACTCGATGCCCTGGTAATAGCAGGCCTCGAAATGGAGGCCGCCGACATGTTCATCCGCGCCCCAGTAGCGGCCGTACAGGGTGTCCGGACTTCGCAGCATGAGGGCGCCGGCGATCGCCCGCCGGTGGCGGCGGCAGAGCACGGCCACGACGTTGCGCGGTAGCGTCTCGCCAAGGTGTCGGAAGAACGCCAGGCTCAGGCTGGGATGGTTGCCCTTGTCCTCGAAGGTGGCGAGATAGAAGCCGTGCAACGCGCGCCAGTCCGCGGCGTCGAGTTCATCGCCGTGGCGGACCTCGCAGGCGATGCCGGCCCTCTCGACCTCGGCGCGTTCCCGGCGGATGTTCTTGCGCTTCTTGTGGCTGAGCGCGGTGAGGAATTCCTCGAAGTCGCGCCAGCCGCGGTTCTCCCAGTGGAACTGCCAGTCCGACCGCGCCAGCCAGCCGCCGCCCTCGAGGCTCGCCGCGTCATCCGTGTCGGCGAAATTGAGGTGGGCGGAGGAAAGGCGCAGGCGCGCGGCTTCCCCGCGGATCGCCGTGGCGAGGCACCGCTTGAGCTCGGCCGCCGCGGCACCGCGGCCAGCCAGCAGCCGGGGGCCGGTCACCGGCGAATAGGGCACCGCGCAGAGGAGCTTGGGATAGTAGTCGAGGCCGTGCTCGGCGTAGGCGCGCGCCCAGCTCCAGTCGAACACGAACTCGCCATGCGAATTGCCCTTGAGATAGAGCGGCGCCGCCGCCAGCAGCCGCCCGTCCTCGTGCAGGCCAAGGTGATGCGCCCGCCAGCCGGTGCGCGGATCGATACAGCCGTGCCGCTCGAGGCCCGCCAGGAAGGCGTGGCTGACGAAGGGGTTGTCGTCGGGCCGCAGCGCGTCCCAGTCCGCAGCGGGAATCTCGTCGAGGGAGGAGTGGAAGCGGGCGTGCATGGGGTCGAGGGCTGAGGGCGAGGGCTGGAGAAACGCCAGCTCCTGCGCCCGCTTGTGGGAGCGGCTTCAGCCGCGATGCTTCTGCCCGGGACCAGGGAAGAGCATCGGGACTGAAGTCCCTCCCACGGCATTCGGCAGCCGCGCCGCTTCTGCGCAGCCCTCACCCCTTGTCCAGGAACTTCTCCGCGTCCAGTGCCGCCATGCAGCCGAAGCCCGCCGAGGTGACGGCCTGGCGGTAGACCTGGTCGGCAACGTCGCCGGCGGCGAACACGCCCGGCACGCTGGTCGCGGTGGCGCCGCCGAGGAGGCCGGTGCGGATCCTGATATAGCCGTTCTCCATGTCGAGCTGGCCCTCGAAGATCGAGGTGTTCGGCGTGTGGCCGATGGCGACGAAGAAGCCGGTCACCGGGATCTCGCGGATCTCGTCGCTGCCCGTGCTGCGCAGCCGCACCCCGCTGACGCCGCTGTCATCGCCCAGCACCTCGTCGACGGTGTGGTTCCAGACGATCTCGACCTTGCCCGCGCGCTCCTTCTCGAACAGCTTGTCCTGCATGATCTTCTCCGCGCGCAGGCGATCGCGACGGTGCACCAGGATGACCTTGCGGCAGAGGTTGGAAAGGTAGAGCGCCTCCTCCACGGCGGTGTTGCCGCCGCCGACCACGACCACGTCCTGATCGCGGAAGAAGAAGCCGTCGCAGGTGGCACAGGCGGAGACGCCGCGGCCCTTGTAGTGCTCCTCGGAGGCGAGGCCGAGGTACTTGGCGGTGGCGCCGGTAGCGATGATCAGCGCATCGCAGGTGTATTCGCCGCTGTCGCCCTTGAGCCGGAACGGGCGCTGCGAGAGATCGGTGCTGTGGATGTGGTCGAAGACCATCTCCGTCTCGAAGCGCTCGGCGTGCTCGGCCATGCGCCGCATGAGGTCCGGGCCCTGCAGGCCCTCCACGTCGCCCGGCCAGTTGTCGACGTCGGTCGTGGTCATCAGTTGCCCGCCCTGGGCGAGGCCGGTGATGAGGGTGGGCCTGAGGTTGGCGCGCGCCGCATACACGGCCGCGGTGTAGCCGGCCGGGCCGGAACCCAGGATGATCAGACGCGAGTGCTTGGCTGTGCTCATGTATAATCCGGGCCGCTTTCGGGACGGCCGTCTCGTACGTTGGATTTCCCGACGCCGGCATCGCTGGCGCCCCGTTTCCCGCTTCCGTCCACTGTCCGCCGCATCGCGGCGCGCGGTCTTGCGGATGCCCGGAGAATGAGGCGAACCGGCATGCGATTCAAGGCGCCGTTTCCTTTCATCCGCCCAACGCTTCGCCGCGAGGATCTGCCATGCGCATCGGTGTGCCTTCGGAAACCAAGACCCTGGAAGGGCGCGTCGCCCTGATTCCCGCCGCCTGCGGCGATCTCGTGCGCCACGGCCACGAGGTGCACGTGCAGAGCGGGGCCGGCGTGAAGAGCGGTTTCCGCGACGAGGACTACGTGAAGGTCGGCGTGAAGATCGCCGCCGATGCGAAGGCGCTCTACGATTCGAGCGAGATGATCGTCAAGGTGAAGGAGCCGATCGCCGGCGACCTGGAGCACCTGCGCAAGGATCACCTCCTGTTCTGCTACCTGCACCTGGCCGCCGAGCCGAAGCTGACGCAGCGCCTGCTCGAAATCGGCCTCACCGGCCTCGCTTTCGAGAGTGTCACCGACGCCGCCGGCAACCTGCCGCTGCTGGCGCCGATGTCGATCATCGCCGGCCGCATCGCCACCCAGGTCGGCACCCACCTGCTGCACCAGCCGGCGGGCGGCAAGGGCAAGCTGCTCGGCGGCCTGCCCTCGACCGAGCGCGGCAAGGTGGTGGTGCTCGGCGCCGGTGCCGCCGGCGGCAACGCGGCGATCCTCGCCGCGGCGGGCGGCGCCAACGTGGTGGTCTTCGACATGCGCCAGGACCGCCTCGCGCACATGATGGAAGTCAGCCACAACGTCACCGCGCTCTATCCCTACCAGGAGACCGTGGCGCGGGAAGTGCGCGACGCGGACCTGGTCATCGGTGCGGTGCTGGTGCCGAGCGCCAAGGCGCCGCAGGTCATCACCGCGGAGATGGTGAAGTCGATGGAGCCGGGCACCGTGCTGGTCGACATCGCCATCGACCAGGGCGGCTGCTTCGAGACCTCGCGCCCGACCACCTGGGCCGAGCCGACCTACCTGGTCGACGGCGTGACCCATTTCTGTGTCACCAACATGCCGGGCGCGGTGCCGCAGACCTCCTCGCAGGCGATCTGCGCGGCCATCCTGCCCTACGTCAGCCGTCTTGCCTCCGACCCGGACTGGCAGGCGTTCGCGCCGCTCAAGGCCGGCATCAACGTTGCGGGTGGCGAAATCGTGCACCCGGCATTGAAGGCCTGAAGCGATCACCCACGCCCCGGCGCTTGCCGGGGCGGGTAATCTTGTAAACAATGGCTTGCAGCAGGGTCTTCAGGTAATCCATCCAGGTGGCGCGGGTCCAGAAAGCGATAGCTCCCAGCCTTGACGAGCGCTGGCACAAGCGCCTGCGCGAAGCGGCATTCCTGCTGCTGCTGCCGCTGGCGATCTACCTGTTCGCCTGCCTCGCCAGCTACAGTTCCGGCGACCCCGGCTGGTCGCACGCCGGCAACCCGGCGCAGGAAATCAGCAACTTCGGCGGCGCCTTTGGCGCCTGGATCGCCGACCTCGCGCTCTACCTGATCGGCCTGGTCGCCTACGTCGCGCCACTGCTGCTGCTGGTGATCGGCTGGATCGTGCTGCGCGGGGCGACGGAGGAGGAGCACTCGCCGCTGGAACCCACCCTGCGCCTGCTCGGCCTGGTCGCCTTCATCGTCGCCGCGCCGGGCCTGGCGCGCCTCCACGGCAGCGAGCCGACGCAGCTTCCGGCCGGGGAGGGCGGCATCCTCGGCCAACTGGTCGGCGACAGTCTCGGCCACGCCTTCGGACCACTGGGCGCGGGGCTGTTCCTGCTCGCGCTGCTGCTGGTCGCGATCACCCTTGCGACCGGCCTTTCCTGGTTCCGGCTGATGGATACGATCGGCCGCTTCCTGCTGGGGCTCGGCACGTCGGCCGCGGCCAGCCTGCGTCGCAACGCGGACAGAACCGCGGCACGGGAGGCGCGCGCCGAACGCGAATCGGTGCGCAAGGCGGAGACCGTCAAGCTCGCGAAACGCGATCCGGTGCGCATCGAGCCGGTGCTGGCGCCGATCGCCAGGAGCGAGCGCGCCCAGCGCGAGACGCAGATCCCGCTGTTCCTCGGCGCCGCCGCCGAGGGCGAACTGCCGCCGCTGTCGCTCCTCGACGAGCCGAAGGCGCAGTCCGCCGGCTATTCGCCGGAGACGCTGGAGGCGCTCTCGCGCCAGGTTGAATTCAAGCTCAAGGACTTCCGCATCGAGGCGCAGGTGGTCAGCGCCCATCCCGGCCCGGTCATCACGCGCTTCGAGATCCAGCCCGCGCCCGGCATCAAGGGCAGCCAGATCTCCAGCCTCGACAAGGACATCGCGCGCGGCCTGTCGGTGGTCAGCGTGCGCGTGGTCGACGTGATCCCCGGGAAATCCGTGATCGGCATGGAGATCCCGAACACCAATCGCGAGATCGTCTACCTCTCGGAAATCCTCGGATCGGGCAAGTACGACGCGCTGAAGTCGCCGCTGGCGCTGGCGCTCGGCAAGGACATCGGCGGCGCGCCGGTGGTGGTGGACCTGCAGAAGATGCCGCACCTGCTGGTCGCCGGCACCACCGGCTCCGGCAAGTCGGTGGCGCTGAACGCCATGGTGCTGAGCCTCCTCTACAAGGCCAGCGCGCGCGACGTGCGCATGATCATGATCGACCCCAAGATGCTGGAGCTCTCGGTCTACCAGGGCATCCCGCACCTCCTGGCGCCGGTCGTCACCGACATGAAGGAGGCCGCCAACGCGCTGCGCTGGTGCGTCGCCGAGATGGAGCGGCGTTACAAGCTGATGGCCGCCGTCGGCGTGCGCAACCTCGCCGGCTTCAACAAGAAGGTGAAGGACGCCGAGCAGGCCGGCCAGCCGCTGCTCGATCCACTGTTCCGCCCGGACGCTTCCCAGCCCGGACTGGTCGCCGAGCCGCTGGAGCCCTTGCCTTACGTCGTCGTCATCATCGACGAGTTCGCCGACATGATGATGATCGTCGGCAAGAAGGTCGAGGAGCTGATCGCGCGCCTGGCGCAGAAGGCCCGTGCCGCCGGCGTGCACCTGATCCTCGCCACGCAGCGCCCGTCGGTGGACGTCATCACCGGCCTCATCAAGGCCAACATCCCCACCCGCATCGCCTTCCAGGTTTCGAGCAAGATCGACTCGCGCACCATCCTCGATCAGTCCGGCGCCGAAACCCTGCTCGGCCACGGCGACATGCTGTACCTGCCGCCCGGCACCGCCATGCCCGAGCGCGTGCACGGTGCCTTCGTCGACGACCACGAGGTGCACAAGGTGGTCGAGTGGCTGCGCGCCCAGGGCGAGCCCGACTACATCGACGGCGTGCTGGAAGAGGTGCAGCCGCTCGGCAACGGGCAGGTCATCAGCGACACCGGCCTGCCGCAGGATGCGGGCGAGGCCGAGGGCGGCGAGGACGTGCAGCTCTACGACAAGGCCGTGGCCATCGTCACGAAGACGCGCCGCGCCTCGATTTCCGGAGTGCAGCGACACCTGCGCATCGGCTACAACCGCGCCGCGCGGCTGATCGAGCAGATGGAGCGCGACGGCGTGGTCAGCGCGCCCGAGCACAACGGCAACCGCACGGTGCTGGCGCCGCCGCCCCCGGAAGATTGAGGTGTGCGCAGCCCGGCGGCTGAGTCGCTAGGCCATCCACCCTTTCGGCACGAAGCAGAACGAGCCGCCGGCGAGCGCGAAGCCGATCAGTGTCGCCGCGAGCACGTCACTGGGATAGTGCACGCCGAGCACGATGCGTGATAGGGCGACGAGCAGCGCGAAAGGCACGAGCAGCGTGGCCAGCCACGGGAACCAGGCGAGCGCGACCAGCGTGAAGCCGACCGCATGCAGCGTGTGCCCGGACGGAAAGCTGAACTCGTCGAGCGGCGCGACGTAGGCGGTGATGTCGGCGTGGGTACGGAACGGCCGCGGGCGTTGCGTCCAGCGCTTGAGCGCGCGGTAGAGCAGGGCCGCGATCGCGCCGACGAGGGCCATGTGCAGGGCCGTGCGCATTCCGCGCGTGCCGCCGAACGCCGCGAGGCTGGCCATCAGCGCGTACCAGAACACGCCGTCGCCGAGGCGGCTGACGAGCCGGAACATCAGGACCAGCGCGCGCCGCGCCGCCCAGCGGTTCATCGCCAGGCACAGGCCGCGCTCGCGATGGCCGGCTTCGAGCCGCTGCCACGCTCTCACGCGGCGCTCCGCTGCGTCAGGCTGCCGAGGATCTGCGCGAACCGGGCGGACACCTCGGCGGGACTCAGGCCCTCCACCGCTGCGCGCGCGTCCTGGCGGGTGCGCTCCCGTCCGTTTTCGCGCAGGTGCTCGGCCCAGTCGAGCGCGGCGGCGACGAATGCGTCGGCATCGCCGGGTGGCACGCGGCAGCCGGCGCCTCCGTCAGGCAGATGCTCGTGCGCCGCAGCGTAGTCGTAGGCGATGACCGGCACGCCGCTGGCGAGCGCCTCGAGCGTCACGTTGCCGAAGGTTTCGGTGAGACTCGGGAACAGGAACAGGTCGCCCGCGGCGTAGTGGCGCGCAAGATCGCGCCCGCGACGCATGCCCGCGAAGATAATCCCGGAGTGCCGTTCGGCGAGCGCCTGCGGAGTGGGCCGTCGCCGACCATCACCAGCCGGGCCCCCGGCTGGCGCGAGCGGATCGCGTCGAACGCGCGCACCGCGAGTTCGAGGTTCTTTTCCGCGGCGAGCCGGCCGACGTGGATGATGGCGAGCTCGCCGTCGGCGACCTGCCATTGCCGGCGCAGCGCCTCGTCGCGGCGTTGCGGGTGGAAGAGTGCGGTATCCACGGCGCGACGCAGCGGGCGCACGTCGCGGAAGCCATGTTCGCGCAGGAACGCGGCCAGGCTTTCGGTCGGCACCAGCGTCGTCGCGGCACGGTTGTGGAAACGGCGCAGGTATGCGAACACCAGCGGCGCGAGCGGTCCGAATCCGTAATGGGCGGCGAAATCGTCGAAGCGCGTGTGGAACCCGGTGCAGGCGGCGAGGCCGAGAGCGCCTGCCGCACGCAGCGCGCTGTGCCCGAGCGGGCCTTCGGTGGCGACGTACAGTGCATCGGGGCGACGCCGCGACCACGCGCGGACGAGGTGGCGGTACGCGGGCAGGCCGACGCGCAGGCCTGCATAACGTGGCAGCGCGGCGCCGGGCAGGAGCTGCTCGGCGAATTCCGGCGCGGCTTGCCCGCCGTCCTCCGGGCGTGGGCGCACGACCTCGACTTCGTGGTCGAGCGCGGCCAGCCCGCGCGCAAGCGACTGCACGGTGAGGGCGACGCCGTTGACCTCGGGCGGCCAGGTTTCGGTAACGATCGAGATGCGCATGCGCAGCACCGGTATGGACGCTGCGCCGAGCGTCACGCATGGCGGTGAAGCCATCGTTGCAGCCGCATGACGGTTTCGTGACGGTGTCCGCAGCGGCAGGATCTGCCGGAGCCGATGGACGATCCGTGCAGCATTCAGCCGGACCACGGATAATCGCGCTTTCCGTCACCTGGCTTGCCCATGCGCGTTCTCGTCTTCCCGCTGCTGTTGCTGGGCGTCGTCGCCGCCCATGCCGCCGACGTGGTCGCGCCGGGCTCGTCGGCGCGCGCGCGCATGGAGGCCTTCTCGAATGATCTGCATTCGGTCAGTGCGACATTCAGCCAGCGCGTCATCGATGCCAATGGACGCGCCGGCGAGGAATCGAGCGGCACGCTGGCGCTGGAGGCGCCGCGGCAGTTCCGCTGGCAGACCACCGCGCCCTACCAGCAGACCATCGTCGCCGACGGCACGCGCGTGTGGGTGTACGAGCCCGATCTCGAGCAGGTTTCCGTGCGCAGCCAGAGCTCGGAGGAAGCGCACAGCCCGCTCACCGTGCTGACCGACCTTGCGCAGCTCGACCGCGAGTTCACCGCCAGCGAGGCGGGCACGCGTGATGGCCTGGAATGGTTGAAACTCGCCTCGAAGGCGAAGGAGCCCGAGTTCGAATACGCCGAGCTCGGCTTCGACGCGGACGCCCTGCGCGAGATGCGTTTCAAGGACCAGCTCGGCAACGTCACCGAGATCCGCTTCAGCGACTGGCAGCGCAATCCGCGGCTGCCCGCCGGCACCTTCACCTTCACCCCGCCCAAGGGCGTGGACGTGGTCGGCGACCTCGACCCGGGTGCCCAGGTGTTCCCGATCCACGACTGAGGCACGCGGCGGCCCGCTGCGGGGTTTCCCCGGCGGCCAGCTACACTCGGCGCTCCTGTTGCCGGAGCCGCCGCATGAGCATGCACGACACCCTCGCGATGATCGAAACCTACTACGCCGCCTTCAACCGCGGCGACTGGAACGGCATGCTGGAATGCCTTGCCGAGGATGTCGTGCATGATCTCAACCAAGGCACACGCGAAACCGGCCGCGACGCGTTTGCCGCCTTTCTCGACCGCATGGATGCGAGTTACGCCGAGCAGCTTCGCGACATCACGGTGATGGCGAGCGGCGATGGCGCCCGTGCCGCCGCCGAGTACGTGGTGCATGGCACCTACAAGGCGGACGACGCCGGCCTGCCGCCGGCGCGGGGCCAGGCCTACGTATTGCCGGGTGGTGCCTTCTTCGAAGTCCAGGGCCGGCGCATCACGCGCGTCACCAACTACTACAACCTCCAGGACTGGATCGACCAGGTGACTGCCTGAGGCGCGCCGGCGCGCCTATTCCCGCCGCGGACGGATCGGGCGCGGCGGTTGCGGCCACGGGGGTGGGGCGCCGGTGGTGGCGAGCGCGTCGCGCACCCGCGTCAATGCCTGGTTGATGGCGGCGAAGAATGCGTCCACGGTCGCGGGGTCGGCCGCCT
The DNA here is from genome assembly GCA_017305135.1 of Lysobacterales bacterium. Lineage (GTDB taxonomy): Bacteria > Pseudomonadota > Gammaproteobacteria > Xanthomonadales > Rhodanobacteraceae > Dokdonella_A. The sequence continues at coordinate 133,016 of JAFKNA010000015.1, forward strand.
CTTGCGCGTCCCAGTTGAGCAGGAATGCGAAATAGGCCCAGCGCCCGCCGCACTCCATGCCGCCGGCGATGGTGCGCGCATGGAACCCGGCCATGTCGGCATTGCCGCTCTTGGCGTAGGCGCTCATGCCGAGCGGCAGCGGGATGAGGTAGATGTAGTCGCACAGGGTCAGCACGCGCCGGAACTCGTCAAGGGTTTCGGGGTGCTCGAAGAAGCCGCCCTGCAGCGCCTTCGCGTAGTAGGAAACGAAGTCGCCGGCGGACGAGGCCAGGCTCTGCTCGTCATTCAGGAAAGGATGCACCATGGGCCCCTCGATGAGGCGGAGGAGTTCCTCCCAGCCGATGTCGCGGTAGTCCGGCGCGCCCCACAGATAGGCCGTGAACGCGCGCGTGCTGTCCGGAATGCTGGTGTGCGTCAGCCCGGCGGCGGCGATCAGGTCGCGGATATTGGCCACGCCGGCCAGCTTGAAGGCCATGTCGGTGGCGGTGTTGTCGCTGCGCGTGATCATCGCTTCCAGCACGGTGCGTGCCGACACCTCGCCGGCGAGCCCGGGCGGATTGAAGGTCGGGCTGCCGAGCGACCAGATGCTGGAATCGAGCGCGAGCTGGCGTTCTTCCAGCCGCTTCTTCACGTCCGCGGAGTCGTGCTGGCGCAACACTTCGCACAGCGCAAAGGTCTTGATCGCGCTGGCGGCGAAGAGGCGCCGGGCCGGTTCGAACTCGGCCACGAAGTCTCCACTGCCGGCAAACCCCGGCACGAGGATCCTGAAGCTGAGTTGGCCCGGCAATCCGTCGAACAGCGCGACCAGTTCGGCCGCATCGAGCAACCCGGCCTTCGGCGAAGCGGTGGCCAGCGCCGGTGGCGCGGCGAGCAGGGTGGCGGCTGCCGCGGATTGCAGGAACTGTCGGCGTGACGGGATCATCGGCTCATCCTCGTGGCAGGGTGGGTATCAACGCACGATGGGCGTCCACGGAACGTGTGGCGAATCGCGCGGTGGGGTTTCGCGTGGGTTCCTGATCGGCGCGAGGCCACAGAAGTCGCGCCGGTGGAGGTCGGCCTGGCGCGGGCAGTCGCGGTCCGCGAAGGCCTGCTGGGCCGGCTCGTAGGTGATGTTCCACGGCAGCTCCGGCATCAGGCAGCGTGCTTCCGGTCGTGGATCCGGCCGTGGATCGCCCGGCTCGCGGGTGGTGAATCCCGCCGGCAGCGTGAACTTGAGGCCGAAGCAGCCCCCGGCCGGGCAATCCTGGTCGGCGCCCGCCCAGCTGCAGGCGTCGCCATGGCGGGCATCGTTGGCGACGCACTGGTTTGCGGCATCCAGGTGGCAGAACGACTCCGGCTGGCATTTGTCCCTGCGCCCCTGCTCGAAGGCGGCGGCGGCGCCGGGCAGGTCGGCCAGGCTCAGGGTCACCTCGACCACGCCGTTGGAGTCGGCCTGGTTGGTGTTGAGCCAGCGTGCGCGGCCGGGCGGCAGCGGGCCGAGGGTTTCGTCGAACTGGACCGGGTTGGTGTGCAGGCGCGCCCGCACCATCTGGATGCTGGCGGGATCGAAACCCGGGGCGTCGCCGACGTGGAAGCGGTAGGTCTGTTCGGTGTCCTCCTTGGCGAAGATCAGGAACAGGTAATAGCTCTGGCCCGCCTTGAAGACGTTGATCAGGCACCCGTTGCTGCCCGGCTGGTTGCAGCCCTCGCCGCGCTGGGTCGCCTCGGAAACCGTCGTGTCGATGTAATAGGTGCCGTGGTTGACCGTCAGCGAGGCGCGCTGGCCGGTATTCTGGCCCATCATGCGGATGCCCTTGTCGGTGGGATCGCGGCCGTCGCCGCGGTCGGCGACCGGCATCAGGTCCTGGCGCCAGAGTGGCACGCCGTAGCACGTTTCCGTGGCGCAGTCGCCGCTCCAGTCGCCCTGGTTGACGATGCCAGGCGCGGCGCAGGTGCCGTCGAGCCGGCAGGCGGGGTAGATCACCGTGGTCACGTAGGCGTAGGGACTGGTGCGCGAGCTGTTCGCGGACAGGCACTGCGTCGCATCGACCGGTGCGGCGAAGTACTCGTCCATGTTGATGACCGTGCTGTCGGCGTAGCCGGTCAGCGAACCGTCGTCATCGTTCAACACGGTCTGCCGGTCGTTGCTGGAAAAGCCGTCGAAGATGCGGCTGTTCCAGACGCAGAACTCGCGTTCGACCGCCGCGTAGTCGGTCTTGTAGGTTCCGTTCAGGACCCGCGGGGTGATGACGAAATGGCGGATGTCCACGTCCTCGAAGTAGAGGTTCCTGGAGTGGAACGCGGGCGGATAGTAGAAGCCGTTGGGCTGCTTCCAGCCGATGGCCGCGTTCGGCATGTAGCAGTACGGCGCGCTGGCTGGGCCGGCCTTGGGCAGGCCGAGCAGCGAACCCGCCAGCCACTGGCTGATGGGCGTGTCGGCGCCTGCCGCCGGCCGGCAACTGCCGTCGAGGTTCTGCCGGTCGACAAAGGGCTTGCAGTCGTCGATCCTGAGCTCGCGGATGCCCAGGTAGGCATTGGATGCCTGGTAGGCCGGGCCGTCATAGACGCTGAACAGGCGCTGGTACATGCCCCAGTTGCTGGTCTGGATGGAGACGCCCTCGTCGACCGCAAGGCAATAATTGCGCGGACGGTTGTGGGTCGCGTCCACGGCGCAATGCAGCCCACGGGGATTGAAGGCGCTGCCGCGCGAGGCGTAGGGGTTGTCCGGCTGGGTTTCGCCGATGAAGGCGCTCTTCTGCACCAGCGCCCAATGGCCCGGCACCACGTCCGAGGCGCTGTAGCCGCCCCCGGTCACCATGGTGAGGCCGGCCTGCTGCACGTCGGTGATGACGCTGTCGGTCACCAGATACCACTGCGGGCGCAGCCAGATCGCGGCGTAGTTGAAGGCTGCCCAGTTGAACGAGGTGGTGTAGCGATCGAGCACCGTGACCATGCAGTCCCTGAGTGCGCCATCGCCGCACTTGGGCGGCGCGGTGCTGCAGTCGAGCGTGTTGCAGCGGGTAGGAAAATGGCCGCCGCCCGGATCGAGGGTGGGGTAGTAGTCGAGGTCGCCCGAGTTGGCGGCGAGTGGGTTCCGGATCGGCGGCAGGTTGAGCGGATGCGGCTCGGGTGCGTCGCCGGGGCCGACGCCGAGGCAGGCTTCGGTGGCCGTCACGGTCTGGAAGGAGGTCATCGCCGCCGAACACATGTTGCCGCTGAAGGACTTCAGCGGGACCATGCCGGCGCGATCCCAGGCCAGCGGATTGCCGGGCTCCTGCATGGACGCGTAGGAGGTCCACTTCATCTCGCGCGACATGCCGCTGTTGAGGCTGGTGAGCCACCAGTAGCACACGCCGCAGGTGCCGGCGCCGACGGCGAGGTTGTCCTCGAAGTCGTTCCAGCCGTTCATGATCCAGAACACCGTCGGATGGTCGTAGTCGGAGCGGTAGGGCACCTGCTCGCCGGTGCTGGCGTGGAGGTCCGGCGCGGCGAGGATCCCCGGCACCTTGCGTGGGTTCTGCACGTTGTCCACCGCGGCGCGCGCGAACACGCCGAGGTTGGCGATCAGCCGGTTGTCGGTTTCGGTGCCGTCTTCGAGGTAGAAGCCGTGGCCGATCGACTTCCAGCCGACGTTGCGCTCGAGGCTGACGTTCTGCGCGCCATGCAGGGTGATCCAGCGCGACATCGATTCGTTGATGCTCGAATCGCGCACGAAGGTGTCGTCCGGCGCGCGGCGGATGTGGTGGAAATGGATGGGGTAGTGGCCCATGCGGCCGCCCTGGCCCATCTGGCGGAACTCCACGCCCTGGACCTGGAAGCGCTTGAAGCCCTGCCGCACGATCAGCTGGCCTCCGAAGTGGTAGCCGGCGCGGGATCCGTGCGCGGGTTCGGGCGGGAAATCGGCGCCCGCGGTGTCGCCGCCCGAGACGATGCGGATGCTGCGGGTGAGCACGCCGACCGCGGCACGGACTTCCGCGCCTTCGGCGTGGAGCTTGTCGTCCAGCCCCACCGCCGCCGGCACCGAGGCCAGCGGGAAGCGGGTGCCGTTATGGGCATGGTCGAGCGGCTCGCGGAGCTCGATTCGGGTGTCGCAGGTGACGTCGGCGGCGACCGTCCGCTCCTCGGAGTGCCCGGGCAGGTAGTCGGTGCTGGTGACCACGATGCGGTCGCCCGCGGCGAGCGAGAGCGGGCGATCGACCACCAGGCGGGAGGCTCCGATCGCCGCCGGCTTGTCGAGCCGCGCCCAGCTCGCACCGCTCGAGGTGGGCGCCGCCGCGCACTCCGGCGTGGCGTAGGTCGCGCCTTTCCTGCCGAACAGCCGCAGCGATCCGCCGTAGGAGACGCCGAGCACCTTGTAGCCGAAATAGCCCGGGCCGTATTCACGATCGACCAGGCCATCGAAGTTGAGCGGCGTGTAGGCGTAGAAGTAGTCGTTGGCGATGCGGATGTCGGCGCTGGCCTGGGGATATTCGGCGGTGCCGCCGAGGCTGGCGATGGAACGTGCCGCGCCGGGCGGCACGGCCATGCCGTCGGCCTGGCGGTTGCCGTTCCAGATCGCGTCGGGCACGCCACATTGCGCCTTGCGGTCGCTGATGCACGGCACGCCCTGGCCCTGCCGGTTCGGGTCGGTGCCGGTCTGGTCCTTGCCCCAGAGGTGGATGGTCAGCGTGCCGCCGTGGGTGCCGATGGGCGCCGCGGGCGACCCCGCCACCAGGCTGCCGCCGTTCTCGATCAGGATGTTGGCCGCCCAGAAGTCGATGGCGGCATCCTCGAAGGTCAGGACGCCCCCATCCAGGACGTGGACGTCGGCGAACTGGTAGGTGCCGGCCCCGACGACGCAGGGTGCCCGCAGCACCAGGTTCGTGCCGGGCGTGCCGGGCTGCAGCATGCCGCCCGCGCAGGTTTCTTCCTGGGCCGGGGACTCGGCATGCGCCAGCGGCGTGCTGCTGGCCAGCCAGCACGCGGCCGCCGCCGCCAGCGCAGCCACGATGGTTCGCGCGGGCATCGGAAGCATTGGACTTCCCCGGCCGGGAGAGGATCGTCTTTCGTGCGGCGGTTCGGATGCCGTCGCCGCCTCGACGGCAGGCGCGGCTTCGCCGGACCTCCGGACAACGCCGGAACGCCCCGCCCGCACAAGAGCGGCTATCAGGCCATCTGGCATGCTCTTCCCCTTGAGTGGGTGTCGTGCCGATGCTGTGTTCGCCCGTGGGCCATGGGCGGATGCGCAGCTCGCCGGCACTATACGCCCGTACGGCAGGAATGCGTCACCGGCGTCGGCACGTGCAGGCGGACTACGGATGGGAGCGCCGGCAGGAGGTGCTGGCCCGCGCCGCGGCACTTTTGCGGCGGCGCGCGCAAGCCGCTACCGTGCGCCGATGACCCAGGTTCGAATCTTCACCGGCAGCGAGGTCGCGCCGCATCTGGACGCGGTGGCGGCACTGCGCATCGCCGTGTTCCGCGACTGGCCGTATCTGTATGCCGGCGATCGCGAGTACGAGAAGAACTACCTCGCCACCTACGCGGATTCCCCGCGCAGCCTGTTCGTGCTGGTCTTCGACGGCGCGGAGGTGGTCGGTGCCTCGACCGGCATTCCGCTCGACGACGAGACGGCCGCGTTCCAGCAGCCGTTCCTGGACCGCGGCATCGCGCTGGAGCGGGTGTTCTATTTCGGCGAATCGGTGCTGCTCGGCGCCTATCGCGGGCAGGGGCTCGGCCACCGCTTCTTCGACGAGCGCGAAGCCTGCGCGCGGCGCCTTGGCGGGTTCGACCTCACCGCGTTCTGTGCCGTCGAGCGCTGCGCCGACGATCCACGCCGCCCGCCCGGCCATCGCGACAACGACGCGTTCTGGACGAAGCGCGGTTATCGGCGCCAGGAGGACATGTTCTGCCAGCTTGAATGGCAGGAAATCGGCCAGAACTTTCCCACCTGTCACCACCTGCGCTTCTGGTTGCGCCCGCTCGGAGAACGATGAAGCTCAAGATTGCCGTCGCCCGGTATTCGATCGGCGAGCCGCTCGCCTTTTCCGACTTCGCCGATCGCGTGGCCGGGCGCGTGGCCGGCGCCGCCGCCTCGGGCGCGCAGCTGCTGGTCCTACCCGAGTACCTGGCGTTCGAATCCGCCGCCAGCCTGCCGGCGGATGCGCGCGGCGACCTGCACCGGTCGCTGGCCGGCCTGCAGCCCCGCCACGGCGATTACCTCGCGCTCGCCGCCGAGCTGGCGAGGCGCCATTCGGTGTATCTGCTTGCCGGCACTTTCCTGCTCGACGTCGGCGGCGGGCGCTATCGCAATCGTGCCTATTTCATGGCGCCGGACGGCCGCCATGGTTTCCAGGACAAGCTGACCCTGACCGGCTACGAGCGCGATGCGGCCGTGATCGAGCCCGGCGACGAACTCAAGGTATTCGAGGCCGACTTTGGTCGCGTCGGCATCGACATCTGCTACGACATCGAATTTCCCCTCTACGCGCGTGCCCAGGTCGAGGCCGGCGCCCGCCTGCTGCTGGCACCCAGCTGCACCGACACCGAGGCCGGCGCGACCCGCGTCCGCGTCGGCTGCCAGGCGCGCGCGCTGGAGAACCAGGTGTTCGTTGCCTGCGCCGTCACCGCCGGCGAGGCGCACTGGAGCCCGGTCCTCGACTTCAACAGCGGCCGCGCCGCCGTCTATACGCCGATCGACCACGGCTTTCCGGCCAGCGGCATCGCCGTACAGGCCGACGGCGGCGACTGGGCCATCGAGGAACTGGATCTCGAGCTGCTGGACGCGTTCAAGCAGGAGGCGCAGGTCGCCAACGTCACCGATTGGCCGGAGCAGCTTCGCCCCGGCGTCACGCGCGCCCGCGTCGAATCGCTGTAGTCGCGTGGTTCAGATCACGCCCGCGCCTGCGCCGATCCTGTAGGAGCGCGCTTGCGCGCGACCCATGGCGCGTCCGCATGGGCCACCTACTTGCGCAGCGCCGGCGCGTCCCAGCCAGGTCGCGGTGCGAAGCGCGGGCCGTAGAGACGGGTCAGGGTTTCGAGCTTCGCCACCAGCGCATCGGCGCCGGCACTGCGGATGTACTGGATCGGGCCGCCGCGGAAGGGCGCGAAGCCGGTGCCGAAGATGACGCCGGCATCGAGCAGGTCCGCATCATCCACCACGCCGTCGTGGAGGCAGGCGACCGCCTCGTTGAGGAGCGGCAGGATCAGGCGATCCTCGAGATCCTCGGGCGCCTGGTACTGGGCATCGACCGGCGGCTTCTGCGGCTTGCCGTCTTCCCACTTGTAGAAGCCCTCGCCGTCCTTCTTGCCGCGCTTGCCGCCCTGCACCAGTTCGTCCAGGCCCGGCGGGATGTCGAGGCCGAGGAAGGGGCCGAGCTCCGCGCCGACCGAGGCGGCGACATCGAGTCCCACGGTGTCGATCAGCTCGATCGGTCCCATCGGCATGCCGAACTTCTTCGCGGCGCGGTCGATGACCGGCCCCGGAATTCCTTCGCTGAAGGCGCGCGCGGCTTCCAGCATGTAGGGCATCAGGATGCGGTTGACCAGGAAGCCGGGCGTGCCGGCGACCGGCAGCGGCAGCTTGCCGATGGCCTTGCAGAAGGCCAGCGCGCGCGCTTCGTTCGCCTCGGCCAGGCGATCCTGGCGCACGACCTCGACCAGCGGCATCAGTGCCACCGGATTGAAGTAGTGGAGTCCCAGGAACCGCGCCGGATCGGCCACGGCCTGGCGCAGTTCGTCGAGCGGGATGCTGGAGGTGTTGCTGGCGAGCAGCGCCGTCTCCTTCAGCTTCGGCTCGGCGTCGCGGTAGAGCGCCTCCTTGGCCGCCGCGTTCTCGTAGATGGCCTCGATGAGGAGGTCGGCGCTGGCGATGCCGGCGCCCTCGACGTCGGCGCGCAGGCGCGCCAGCGCAGGATCGATGCGCTCCGGCGTCTTCAGCTTCTTCGCGAACAGGTCGCGGGCGCGGGCCAGTGCCGGCTCGACGTACTTCATCTCGCGATCCTGCAGCGTGACCTCGAAGCCGCGCAGCGCGCACCAGGCGGCGATGTCGCCGCCCATCACGCCGGCGCCGACCACGTGCACGTGGCCGATGCCGTGCTCGGCACCCTTGCCGAGGCCCTTCAGGCGCTCCTGCAGGAAGAACACGCGCACCAGGTTCTGCGCGGTCGGCGTGGTGGCGAGCTTCGCCACCGCGCGCGCCTCGAGTTTCAGGCGCTGGCGCAGGCTCGAGCCGCCGCGGCGCCAGGTCTCGATCAGTGCGAAGGGTGCGGGATAGTGTTCCCTGCGCACGCGGGCCGAGGTCTGCTTCACCAGGATCGGCGCCAGCGCCTGGCGCGCCGGCCAGAGATTGGTGGCCCAGGCGGTCGAGCGCTGGGCGAAGCTCCGCGCGGGCGGGCGGCGGATCATGTCCCTGGCGGTGTCGAGCAGGCTGGCGGGATCGGCGAGGCGGTCGACCAGCCCGATCCGGCGCGCGTTCTCGGCCGAGGCAGCGCGCCCGGTCAGCATCAGCTCCAGCGCCGCCGGGGCGCCGATCAGGCGCGGCAGGCGCGCGCTGCCGCCCCAGCCGGGAAAGATGCCGAGCTTCACTTCGGGCAGGCCGATGCGCGTGGACGGATCGCGCGAAGCGACGCGCCAGCGGCAGGCCAGCGCCATTTCGGTGCCGCCGCCCATGCAGGCGCCGTGGATGGCGGCGACGGTCGGGCAGGGCAGGCGCGCCAGCTTTTCCAGCACGCGCTGGCCGTTTTCCAGCACGTCCGCGACGCGGCCTTCCCGGGCGTAGCTTTCGAATTCCGTGAGGTCGGCACCGACCACGAAGCCGGGCTTGCCGGAGTGGATCACCACGCCCCTCGGCGGCTCGAAGGAAAGTCGTTCGACGATCTCGGCCAGCTCGTCCATGACCTCGCGGCCGAGCGCATTGACCGAGCGGCCGGCGCGATCGAGGGTGAGCACGACGATGCCATCCTCGCCGCCGAGCGGCTGCCAGTGCTGGAAACGCAGGCCTTCGAACATGACAGGCTCCGGAAATCGCAGGCGGGATGGCTATAATCCCGGCAAGCCGTGCGCCGGGTCAATGTGGCGCCGCCCGACAAGCCCTGCAAGCATCGAGAGGCGCTGGTGGTCGATCAGCCGGACGGCCTGGCCGTCGTGGGAAAGCTCTTCGAGCGGATCGTCGGTTCGCCGCAGCAGGTGCTCGCCCTGCAGACGGCGCAGGCGGGCGAGTTCATGGCGCAGATGCGCGTGCTGGCCATGCGTGGCGGCGCGTCGATCTACGGCTGGGAGCCGGACACCGGGCTGGTATCGCTGCGCGAGAGCGGCCTGCACGTGCCCGGCTCCCGGCGCATGACCGACGCCCTGCGCTACGTCATGCAGAGCATGCACTTCGGCGTCTACCTCTTCACCGGCTTCGAGGATCACCTCAAGGCGGTCGATACCCTGCTGCTGCGGCGCATGTCGCGCCTGCCGGCCCACGAGCAGCGCAAGCTGGTGTTCGTGGGTCCGCGGCTGGAGCTGCCCGAGGAACTGGACGGGCTCTATGAGCGCCTCGACGGCAGTGGCGCCGCGCGCCCGCGGCTGCGCCTGCGCGATGGGCGCTGGGTCGCCTGAGATGGCCCCGGCGCGCACCGATGCGAGCAGCGGAGCGGCGCTGATCGTCGCCTCCGGGCGGGACGATCGCCGCGTGCTGTTCGACGTTCTCGATGCACAGCAACTGGATGCGGTCTATTCCGCGCGGGACGTGGAGCAGGCGCGGGGTTTCCTGGCCGATGATCCTTCGATCCGGCTGGTGCTGCTGGAATTCGGCACCGAGGCCGCGGCGGCCGCGGCGTTCTGCAAGGAGGTGTCCGGCCAGGCTCCGGTGATCGGCATCCTCGGCGATGCCGGCTGGCTGGCCCGCGAGGCGCCCGCCGGACTGGTGGAATGGATTGCCAGTCCCGTGCGCGCCTACGATGCCGAAGCCCGCATCCGTGCCGCGCTCGCGGGGGCGACGGCAGCGCCGCCGCCGGCGGTGGCGGCGCCCGCCGCCGCGCCCGACCGCTACCGCTTCGTGTTCGAAGGCAGCCTCGACGAGCTCGCCATCGTCGATGCCGAGGACGGGCAGGTGCTCGACGTCAACGAGATCTTCGTGCAGCGCTCGGGGCACGGCCGCGCCGAGCTCGTCGGCGCGCGCATGGACGCCTTCGACGCGGTGCTGTCGGCCGAGCAGCGCCAGGCCCTGGCGCGCAAGCTCGCCGACGAGGACGGCATCCGCCTGCGCTGCCGGAAACCGCGCGCCGGCGGTGGCTCCTATCCGGTGGAGATGCACGTGCGGCGCGCGATCCAGGACGGCCAAGTGGTGCACCTGTACGCGTTTCGCGACGTCGGCGAGCTCAACCGCTGGCGCAGCGCGCTCGGCGCGGTGGCGCAGCTCGCACGTCCGCCGGTGCAGCACGAGAACATCCTGAAGACCGTGGTGCGCGTGCTCGGCGAATGGCTCGCCCCGGAACTGGTGGCCGTGGTCGCCGCGCCCACCGGCCCGGCCACGCTGCCCGAGGTCCTGCACCTGCACCATCGCCTGGGCGCCGGGGTGGACGTGGACGTGTTCGCCAGCAAGTGGCTGGCCCGCGCGCTAGATGGCGAGGAGATCATCCGCCTCGCCGGTGCCTGGCGTGAACCGGAAGCGGCCGAGTTCGTGCGCACTGGCGGATTCGAATGCGTCCTTGCCCTGCCACTGGTGGACGAGCGGCGTGACCCGCTGGGTGCGATCCTGGTGGTGCGCGCCGAGGCCCTTGCCAACGAGGTGCCGACGATCGACGCCTGCCGCGTGCTGGCACGCGCCGCGGCGCGCGAGCTCGAGCTCCGCCAGGCGCGCGAGCAGGATCGCGCGGCCAGCCTGTCCGACCCGCTCACCGGCCTGCCCAACCGGCTCCTTTTCAATGACCGTCTCGACCTCGCCATCCGCGAAGCGCAGCGCGGGCAGGAGCGATTCGCGCTGCTGTTCGTCGACCTCGACCGCTTCAAGAACATCAACGATTCGCTCGGCCACGCGGTGGGCGACCAGGTGCTGGCGGCGATCGCCCGCCGCCTGCGCGGCTGCGTGCGCGAATCGGACACCGTGGCGCGCTACGCCGGCGACGAATTCACGCTGATCCTGCGCCACATCGGCCAGCGCGAGGACGCCATGCGCGTGGCCGAGAAGATCGTCCGCGCGATGGAAGTGCCGCTGCAGCTCGCTGGCGGGCTCGAACTTGGCATGACCGCATCGCTTGGCCTCAGCTTCTATCCGGACGATGCCACCGAGGCCGAGCGGCTGCTGAAGCACGCCGACGTCGCCATGTACTCGGCCAAGGGGCTCGGCCGCAACAATTTCCAGGCCTACGTGGCGGTGCCGGAGGAAGCCCACCAGCAGCGCCTGATGCTCGAATCCAGGCTGCGCCAGGCGGAGGCCGCCGGGCAGTTGCGTGCCTTCTACCAGCCGCAGGTCGACGCCGCCAGCGAGGACATCGTCGGCATGGAGGCGCTGATCCGCTGGGAACATCCCGAGCTCGGCATGATCAGCCCCGGTTTCTTCATTCCGCTGGCGGAGGAATCGGGCCTGATCGTGCCGATCGGCGAGTGGATCCTGCGCGAAGCCTGCCGCGACGCACAGCGCTGGAGCCAGCGCTACGGCCTGCCGCTGCGGGTCGGCGTGAACCTTTCCGCGTTGCAACTGCGGCAGCCGGAATTCGTCGAGCTGGTGGCGCGGATCCTCGCCGAGACCGGCTTGCCGCCGCAGCTGCTCGACCTCGAGATCACTGAAAGCATGAGCATGAAGTCGATCCCGCGCCTGATCGAAACCATGCAGCGCCTGCGGCAGCTCGGCTGCGGCATCTCCATCGACGACTTCGGCACCGGCCAGGCCTCGCTCGACTACCTGCGCCGCTTCCCGGCCGATCGCATCAAGATCGACCAGGCATTCGTGCGCAACATCGGCCTGGATCCCGACGACGAGGCGATCGTGCAGGCGACCATCTCGATGGCGCACAATCTCAACCGCGAAGTGGTGGCCGAAGGCGTCGAGACCGAGCAGCACCTGGAGTTCCTGCGCCGGCAGGGCTGCGAGGTGCTGCAGGGCTTCCTGTTCTGCCGGCCGCTGCCGGCAGCCGGTTTCGAGCGCCTGCTGGAGCAGCGCGCGAGCCTCCTCGGCGGGGTGCCGCTGGCGCCGGCGGCCAATGCTTGAGCCGGCGCTTGCCAGGCCCCACTTCTACACGCTTGTGAACTTGTCTCCGCGCGGCGCGGTCATGGCTTCCATGTCCTGCCCGTCGGCACCATGGGAGTACGGCCCGGATGGGCGAAAGCGACTTGGATCGGGCGCTCGTCGAGCGTGTGCAGAAGGGCGACCGGCACGCGTTCGACCTGCTGGTGCGCAAATACCAGCACAAGCTGATCAGCGTGATTTCCCGCTACATCAACGACTGGAGCGAGTGCCAGGACGTCGCCCAGGAAGCCTTCGTGCGCGCGTACCGCGCCATCGGCTCGTTCCGGGGTGATGCCCAGTTCTATACCTGGATGTACAAGATCGCCATCAACACCGCCAAGAACCACCTGGTTTCGCAGGGCCGCCGCCCGCCGACCGAGGACGTGGTGATCGAGGATGCGGTGCAGTTCGAGGGCGCGACGCGCCTGCACGAGTCGGCCACGCCCGAACGCGAACTGATGCGCCAGGAAATTGAACAAACGGTATTCGCCACTGTCCAACGGCTACCGGAGGAGCTCAGGACCGCGATCACGCTGCGCGAGGTCGATGGTCTGAGCTACGAGGAAATCGCGGAAGCGATGAACTGTCCGATCGGCACGGTCAGGTCGCGCATCTTCCGCGCCCGCGAGGCGATCGACGAGGAGTTGCGCCCGTTGTTGTCGGAGAAAGACACATGAGTCCGATTCACGAACAGCTTTCGGCCCTGATGGACGGCGAACTCGAACGCGATGCTGCGCGCTTCGTGCTGAAGCGGGTGGCGGGCGAGCGCGAGCTTGGCCTGGCGTGGGCGCGCTGGCACGTCGCCCGCGAGGCGCTGCGCCGCCAGTCGACGATGGTGCTGCCGGCCTCCTTCGCCGACGCGGTGCTGGCGCGCATCGAAGGCACCCACATCGCCCCGGTCCGGGGCGGGGTTCCGGTCTGGCTGCGCTGGGGCGCGGGTGGCGCGATCGCGGCTTCGGTGGCGATGGCCGCGCTGCTGGTCGCGCCTCCGGCCAACGAGGATCCGGGCCAGCCCTTCGCGATGCCGCAACAGGGTTTCGCGGCGCAGTCGGCGACGCCGGGCAGGGCGATCGACGCGGCTCCCGTGTCGGCGACCACCGCGCCGCGCGAGTTCCGCGCGCCGCTGCTGCCGGTGACGCCGATCGAGACCGCTCCGGCGAGCTTCGGCAGCAGCGACGTGGGCCCGGCGGGCATCGATCCGCATCTGGAGCCCTACCTGATCCGCCATTACCAGAGCGTCGGCCGCAACGGCCCGTCGGCGTTCGTCCCCTACGTGCTGCTGGTCACGCCCCAGCAGGAGCCGCAGGCGGCGCAGTCCGCAACGCGCGAGCATTGACCAGCGTGGCGGCAGCGGTCCCGGCACGCGCACCGGCGTGCGATCTTCCATGTTGAAACGCTTCCTTGTCGCGGCCTTCGCTGTGCTGGCCTTCGCGCCCCTGCCCGCGCCGGCGGCACCCGAGGTGCCCGCGCCCGCGGCGCTGGTCGCGCAGATGAACCGCGCCGTGCGCGATCTCGACTACCAGGGCTCGTTCGTCTACGAGCGCGACGGGCGCATCGATGCCCTGCGCATCTTCCATGCCGCCGGCCCGATTGAGCGCGAACGCCTGGTCAGCGTCAGCGGACCGCGCAGCGAGGTCATCCGCAGCGGGCCTACGGTCACCTGTCTTCCCGCCAGCGAGCGCGGGGTGCTGCTGGCCGGCAGCAGCAACACCCGCTTGTTGCCGCTGGTGCCGCGCCTGCAGGGTCGCGCGCTGCAGCATTACGCCCTGCGCGACGCTGGCACGGATCGCGTCGCCGGGTACCCCGCACGCGTCGTCGAGGTGGTGCCGCGCGACGCCTGGCGCTACGGCTATCGCCTGTGGATCGAGGACGGCGCCAGGCTGCTGCTCCGCTCAGCGGTGATCGACGCCCGCCAGCGCACCCTGGAACAGTTCATGTTCGTCGCGCTGGAGATCGGCGCGGCGCCGCGCGAGAGCGACCTCGCCCCGGTCGGCGAGACCGGGCTGGTGGCCTCGCCCGACGAGGAGTCGCTGCGTCACGCACGCTGGCGCGTGGCCGAAGTGCCGCCCGGGTTCTTCCTCGCCCGCCTGCAGCGGCCGGCGAAGGCGCCCGACGGCGCCGAACACCAGGTCTACAGCGACGGCATCGCCAACGTCTCGGTGTACATCGAGCCGGCCGAGGCGGCCGCTCCGCCGGATCGCGACCTGGCACGCGGCGTCATCAGCCTGCATGCACAGACGCGCGAGGGCTGGCGGGTCACGGCCGTCGGGGACGTGCCCCGCGCCACGGTCGCGCGCATGGCGGGCTCCGTCGAGGCCATTCCGGCGCCGCGCTGAAGCTCGACTGAGCGCCTGGCACGCTCGTTGCCCGCGGGGGAACTTTGCCGCGGCATGCTGCATCCAAGCGCGTGCCTGCCATCCGCCGCGGCGTTCGTCCGGGCGCGAAGGCACCGTTCCATCCACCAGGGAAAAGCGAGGGTTATCCAATCATGACGATCTTGCGCAGTGGGACACTTGGCCGCTGGCTGCTTGCGCCCGTGCTGATGCTGCTGGTCAGCATGCCGGCGCTGGCGGCGGACCTGCCCGACTTCACCGGGCTGGTCGAGAAATACGGGCCGGCGGTGGTCAACGTGCAGGCCACCGGGAGCGTCGACACGCAGGGCAACGACCTGCAGGACGTGCCGGAAATCTTCCGCCGCTTCTTCGGTCCGCTGCCGCCGCAGCGGCCCGACCGCGGCGAGCGCGTGTCGATGGGTTCGGGTTTCATCATCTCCGCCGACGGCTACGTGCTCACCAACAACCACGTCGTCGACGGCGCCGACCACGTCACCGTGCGCCTGTCCGATCGGCGCGTGCTCGACGCCAAGGTGGTCGGCAAGGACGCGCAGTACGACATCGCCCTGCTGAAACTGGAGGCCAGCGACCTGCCGGTGGTCAGCATCGGCGACTCGAAGAACCTCAAGCCCGGGCAATGGGTGGTGGCGATCGGCTCGCCGTTCGGGATGGATCATTCGGTGACCGCCGGCATCGTCAGCGCGGTCGGCCGCAGCTTCGGCGGCCCCGACCAGCAGTACGTGCCCTTCATCCAGACCGACGTGCCGATCAACCGCGGCAATTCGGGCGGCCCGCTGTTCAACCTCGACGGCCAGGTGGTCGGCATCAACTCGCAGATCTTCTCCAACACCGGCGGCTTCATGGGCGTGTCGTTCGCGATCCCGATCGACATCGCCATGAGTGCGGTCGACCAGCTCAAGGCGACCGGCCGGGTCAGTCGCGGCATGATCGGCGTGCGCATCCAGAACGTGGACCGTGAGCAGGCCAAGGCGCTGGGCCTGCCGCGCATCGGCGGCGCGCTGGTCAACGAGGTGACCCCCGGCGGCGCCGCCGACAAGGCCGGCGTGCAGGTGGGCGACGTGATCCTCGCCTTCGCCGGCCGTGACGTGGCGACCTCGTCCGACCTCCCGCCGCTGGTCGGCACCACCAAGCCGGGCGCGAAGGCCGACCTCACCATCTGGCGCGATGGCAAGACGCTGACCCTTCCGGTCACCGTCGGCAGCCAGCCCGCCGACCTCGGCGGACAGCTCGCCGGGGGCGATTCCGGCAGCGCCGAAGCGGCCGGCAATCCGCTCGGCATCGTCGTCGACGAGCTGACTGGCGAGCAGCGCAAGCAGCTCGGCATCGACCGCGACCAGGGCGTGGTGATCACGCGCCTGGTCGGCGATACCGCGCGCCGTTCGGCACTCGCCCCGGGCGACGTGATCCTGATGGTGGGCCGCAAGCCCGTGAAATCCCCGGCCGACTTCAATGCGGCCGTCAAGAGCGCCAAGCCTGGTGACGCGGTGATGCTGCTGGTGCGCCGCAACGACCAGACCCAGTTCATCGCGCTGACGGTGCCGAAGGCCGGCGAGTGATGGCGGATCCGGGAGCGCCCCGCGCGCTCCCGGATTCTTTCGTGCGACTGCCCCGTGGGAGCGGCTTCAGCCGCGATGCTGTTGCTGCGTCCGCTCCCTTCCACAGCACCGTGGCAGGTACCGGAGCGCTTGCCGATCTGCCCCGGCGCCGGCGTTTCTGCGATAATCCGGCGCTTGTGCCAAGCCGCCGTCCGGGCGCCTTGAGGCCAACCGGAACGGTGTCCAGCTTGTCCAACCCGATGCGCCACATCCGCAATTTCTCGATCATCGCCCACGTCGACCACGGCAAATCCACGCTCGCCGATCGCATCATCCAGCTCTGCGGAGGGCTGACCGCGCGCGAGATGGCCGCGCAGGTGCTGGACAACAACCCGATCGAGCGCGAGCGCGGCATCACCATCAAGGCGCAGTCGGTGTCGCTGCCGTACACGGCGAAGGACGGCACCGTCTACCAGCTCAACTTCATCGACACGCCCGGCCACGTCGATTTCAGCTACGAGGTGAGCCGCTCGCTGGCCGCCTGCGAAGGCGCGCTGCTGGTGGTGGATGCGGCGCAGGGCGTGGAGGCGCAGTCGGTCGCCAACTGCTACACGGCGGTCGAGATGGGCCTGGAAGTGGTGCCGGTCCTCAACAAGATCGATCTCCCCACCGCCGACGTCGAGCGCGCCAAGGCTGAAATCGAGGCGGTGATCGGCATCGACGCCTCCGAGGCCATCCCGATCAGCGCCAAGACCGGCCAGAACGTGGACGAGGTGCTGGAGGCGATCATCCATCGCATCCCGCCGCCCAAGCCCCGCGACAGCGACAAGCTGCAGGCGCTGATCATCGACTCCTGGTTCGACAACTACCTTGGCATCGTCTCGCTGGTGCGGGTGATGCAGGGCGAGCTGAAGCCGCGCGACAAGTTGCTTGTGATGTCCACCGGCCGCACCCACGAGGTCGACCAGGTGGGCGTGTTCACGCCCAAGCGCCTGGTCAGGGATGCGCTGCGCGCCGGCGAAGTGGGCTGGGTGACAGCATCCATCAAGGATGTCCATGGCGCACCGGTCGGCGACACGCTGACCCAGGCGCGCGATCCGGCGCCGGCGCCGCTGCCCGGCTTCCAGAAGATGCAGCCGCGCGTCTTCGCGGGCCTGTTCCCGACCGTCGCCGACGACTATCCCTCGCTCCGCGAGGCGCTGGAGAAGCTCAAGCTCAACGACGCCGCGCTCAATTTCGAGCCGGAAACGTCGGAGGCGATGGGCTTCGGCTTCCGCTGCGGATTCCTCGGCCTCCTGCACATGGAGATCATCCAGGAGCGGCTGGAGCGCGAATACGACCTCGACCTCGTCACCACCGCGCCGACCGTGGTCTACGAGGTGCTGATGACCGACGGCAAGGTGATCACGCTGGACAATCCGGCCAAGCTGCCGCCCTCGCAGAACGTCGAGGAAGTGCGCGAGCCGATCATCGTCGCCAACATCCTGACCCCGCCCGACCACGTCGGCAGCGTCATCAAGCTGTGCGAGGAAAAGCGCGGTCTGCAGCGCTCGATCAACTACCTCGCCACCCAGGTGCAGATCAGCTACGAGTTGCCGCTGGCGGAGGTGGTGCTGGACTTCTTCGATCGCCTGAAATCCGTTTCGCGCGGCTACGCCTCGATGGACTACGCCTTCGAGCGCTTCCAGGGCGGCCCGTTCGTGCGCGTGGACGTGCTCATCAACGGCGACCGCGTGGATGCGCTCAGCCTCATCCTGCACCGCGCCAGCGCCGACCGGCGCGGCCGCGAGCTGGTCGAGAAGATGAAGGAGCTGATCCCGCGCCAGCAGTTCGACGTCGCCATCCAGGCGGCGATCGGCTCGCAGGTGATCGCGCGCTCCAACGTCAAGGCGCTGCGCAAGAACGTGCTCGCCAAGTGCTACGGCGGCGACGTCTCGCGCAAGAGGAAGCTTCTGGAAAAGCAGAAGGAAGGCAAGAAGCGCATGAAGCAGGTTGGCAACGTGGAAATCCCGCAGGAAGCGTTTCTTGCGGTGTTGCAGATGGACAAATAGCCGCGATTGGGGATTGGGGATTCGGGATTGGGAAAGCGGATGCTACTGCGGCCCCGAGAGTGGTAGAAAACATCGCATTGATCGACCGGGACGGATGAGCGGCAGGCGGGCAGGCGGAGCATGAACTCCGAATCCCGAATCCCCAATCCCGGCTCCGAAGGAGCCACGATGGATTTTGATTTCGCATTGCTGCTGGTGGTGTTGACGGCCGTTTCCGGCGTGATCTGGCTGCTCGACCACCTGCTGCTGAAGCCGGGCCGCCGACGCCGTGCCGCGGCGCTGGAGGGGCTGGCCTCGCTGCCGCCGGAGGAGCGCGAGGCGCGCATGAAGAACGCCCTGCGCGAGCCGGTGGTGGTCGAGTACGCCCACTCGTTCTTCCCGGTGCTGCTGATCATCCTGCTGTTCCGCTCCTTCATCGCCGAACCGTTCAAGATTCCATCGGGCTCGATGATGCCGACGCTCCTGGTCGGCGATTTCATCCTCGTCAACAAGTTCGCCTACGGCCTGCGCCTGCCGGTGCTGAACAGGAAGATCTTCGAGGTCGGCGAGCCGAAGCGCGGCGATGTCTTCGTGTTCCGTTATCCGGGCTTCCGCTGCCAGCAGGGCGGCGAGTGGGTACAGAGCGGCAACCCCTGCAACCAGCCGTTCCGCAAGGTGGGGCGCGAGGACTACATCAAGCGCGTCATCGGCCTGCCGGGCGACGAGATCACCTACCGCAACAAGACGCTCTACGTGAACGGCGAGCAGGTGCCGGAAACGCCGATGGGCAGTTACGAGGGCCCATCCGAGCGCGGCCGCAGCATGGCGGGCGCACAGGTGATGCTGGAGGACCTCGGCGGCGTCGAGCACCGCATCATGGAGATGCCGCAGGCCTGGATCGGCCACGAGGGCACCTGGAAGGTGCCGGATGGACAATACTTCGCGATGGGAGACAATCGCGACAACAGCGCCGACAGCCGTTTCTGGGGCTTCGTGCCGGAAGCGAACCTGGTCGGCAAGGCCTTCCTGATCTGGATGAACTTCGACGACGGCATCGATTTCAGCCGCATCGGAACCGTGATCAAATAGCCGCGGCGGCGACGCCGCACCGTTCAAGGGGCGAGGGGACATGAACACAATCGGCAAGGTTCGCGGCATCACGCTGATCGGTTTCCTGATCGGGCTCTGCGTGCTCGGCTTCTTCGCCTACATGGCGATGCGCCTGGTGCCGATGTACGTGGAATATTTCGGCGTGGTCAAGGCGATGGAGCAGGTGCGCAACGAGCCCGGCTCGGGGCAGCGCTCGCTGCAGGAGATCCGCAGCAATCTCAGCCTCAAGTTCGATACCCAGTACGTGGACGAGGCCTCGGTGCCGCCCTCCGCGATCATGCTCAAGCGCGAAGGCGGCGCGGCGGTGCTGCGCATCGCCTACGAGAAGCGCGTGCCATTCCTCTACAACATCGACCTCGTCGGCAAGTTCGACAAGTCGGTCAAGCTCGACAAGACGGGTGGCTGAACCGTCCATCCTCGGCCATCGCTTCGCCGACGCGGAACTGCTCGACCGCGCGCTGACCCATCGCAGCGCCAGCCACCTCAACAACGAGCGGCTGGAATTCCTCGGCGACGCGCTGCTCAACCTGTTCGTCGCCGAACTCGTCTACGAGGAGCACCCGCGCGCCGACGAGGGCGAGATGACGCGCCGCCGTGCCGCGCTGGTCAACGGCGGCTCGCTGGCCACCATCGCCCGCGCCGAGGGCATCGGCGACCGCCTGCACCTCGGCCCCGGCGAGCTCAAGAGCGGCGGCTTCCGCCGCGACTCGATCCTCGCCGATGCCTTCGAGGCGCTGATCGCCGCCATCTATGCGGATGCCGGCTGGCAGGCCTGCCGCGACACCGTGCGGCGCCTGTTCGCCGGACGCGTGCACGAAGGCGCGCATACGCCCAAGGACGCCAAGACGCGCCTGCAGGAGTGGCTGCAGGGCCGCGGCCTTCCGCTGCCCGTCTACGAATTGGTCGCCACCACCGGCGAGGACCACGCGCGCGTGTTCGAGGTCAGCTGCCGCCTGGACGCACTCTCCATCCTCACCGGCGGCAGCGCCTCCGGCCGCCGCGCCGCCGAGCAGATCGCCGCGGAACTGGCCCTCGCCGCCGCCATCGAGCATTCCGATGCCAAACCCTGAAACCCCGCACCGCTTCGGCCACGTCGCCCTCATCGGCCGACCCAACGTCGGCAAGTCGACGCTCCTCAACACGCTGCTCGGGACGCGCCTCAGCATCGTCACGCCCAAGCCCCAGACCACCCGCCACCGCATCCTCGGCATCGTCAGCCGCCCGGATGCGCAGGTCGCCTTCCTCGATACGCCGGGCCTGCACCAGGACGGCAAGAAGGCGCTGAACCGCCAGCTCAACCGCGTCGCGCGCCAGGTGCCGGGCGAAGCCGACGTGCTGGTCCACCTCATCGACGGCACCCGCTGGACCGACGAGGACCAGGCGGTGTGGGAACTCGTCGCCGCCCAGGCGGCGCCCTGCCTGCTCGCCGTCAACAAGGTCGACAAGCTCGCGGAAAAAGCCGCGCTGCTGCCCTTCGCCGCCGAGACCACCCGCGAACGCCCCTACGCCGCCGTGCACTTCATCGCCGCCCGCCGCGGCGACGGCGTGCCCGCGCTCCTGGACGACATCGTCGCGCGCCTGCCGGAAGCCCCGGCGGGATACGCCGAGGACGAATTCACCGACCGGAGCGAGCGCTTTCTCGCCGCCGAACTCGTCCGCGAGCAGCTCATGCTGCAGCTCGGCGCCGAGCTCCCCTACGCCACCGCCGTCGAGATCGAGCGCTTCGAGGACAGCCCCGGCATCAGCCGCATCGGCGCCGTCATATGGGTCGAACGCGACGGCCAGAAGGGCATCGTCATCGGCGCCGGCGGCACCCGCCTCAAGGCCATCGGCAGCGCCGCCCGCAGGCAGATGCAGGAACTCTTCGACCGCCGCGTGCACCTGGAACTGTGGGTGCGCGTGCGCGAGTCGTGGAGCGATGACGCGAAGGCGCTGAGGCAGTTCGGGTATTCGGAGTAGGGTCCCCGACGGGTGATGCTTTCGCGCTCGCCTCGGTCGAACTGCGGCGCTTGAGGCTTGGAACGCTTGAGGCTCGGAAGCTTGGTGCGGAAGAACCTTGGCGATTGTCCCCTTCGCCAGCCAAGCATACACTTCAACGAGGCCGCACCAAGCAGATCTGTATTGTAAAGCCTTGGTCCCCGGTATGTCAGCGACCATGAGTAAAATCAGATTCGTATGATTAGTAGTAGACGGGGAATAGACATGTGCGTAGGGCGGGAGTAGAGTGGGTCCTGCCACCCCGCAGAGCATGAGAGATATGACACTTGCCGAGCCTGCCGACATCGTTCGCGTCGCCCTGCCACGCAGCATTGCCGCTCAGCTGGAGCGGCGGCCATCGGGCCATGTGTGCGATCTGCTTGCCCTGTTCGCGGTGCTGCATACTTGGGTTGCCACGCAAACGGCGGGGGAAGAAGTGGTGTCGCCCGATAGCTAGTTTGCGTAGGTGTGTGGCGGAGCCGTGCATGTAGCGTGACGACGCAAATGCCTGGCGATCTCAATATTTGAGACGTTGGCGTGCTACTTGTCTCATGCGGCTGGAAAAGCACGCTACGGGTTATAGGGGAGGGGGCATGGAGTTTGACCGTTTTTTTGTCGCTGCCTTCGGCAAAGGGGATGAGTCGGCGCTCGTTCCCTATCCGTACCAGCGTGCATTGGCCGAACAGGATTGGCCCAGTCTGCTCGACGTGCCGACCGGCATGGGCAAGACTGCTGCAGTGACCCTCGCCTGGTTGTGGAAACGTGGCTGGCGGATCGGAGGGCGCGAAGGTGACGTCGATTCGGCCACGCCACGCCGCCTGGTGTGGTGCCTGCCGATGCGGGTGCTGGTCGAGCAGACCGCGGACAACATCCAGCAGTGGCTGGAGCGGCTCGGCCTGTGGGGCAAGCTCGGTGAGGGCAGGGTTTCCGTCCATGTGCTGATGGGCGGCGAGGATGACCTCAAGTCCTGGGCCGAATTCCCGGAAGAGGACATGATCCTGATCGGCACCCAGGACATGCTGCTCTCGCGCGCGCTGATGCGTGGCTATGGTATGAGCCGCTACCAGTGGCCGATCCATTTCGCGCTGCTCCACAACGATTGCCTGTGGGTATTCGACGAAGTGCAGCTGATGGGTGCCGGGCTTGCCGCCTCGGCACAGCTCGAAGCCTTTCGCCGCGACTTCCCGTTGGCGAGGGACAGCCACACGCTGTGGGTTTCGGCGACATTGAACCGCGGATGGCTGGCGACAGTGGACCTGCGCGCACATCTGCCTTCGCTGCCATGCGTCGGTGTCGGCGATGAGGATCGACGTCAGGCGGGCGACCGCCTCCGTGCCGTCAAGACACTGGAGCGCGCGCCGCTGTCGTTGACCAGTGAAGCGGGCAACAAGGCGGGACTGAAGGACTACCTGGCAAGGCTGTGCGATCTGGTGCTTGAGGTCCATGACGTGCGGTCGCAGACCCTCGTCATCGTCAACAACGTGGACCGTGCCCAGCAGCTGTTCCGCCTGCTGCGCGAGCGGCGAGGCGGCCAGGATGACCTGCTCGTCCATGCCCGTTTCCGTGCCGCCGAGCGCACCGGGCACGCACGCCGGCTGCGCGAGGCCGACACCGGCAACGACCGCATCGTCGTCGCCACCCAGGCCATCGAGGCCGGCGTGGACATCTCGTCCAGGGCGCTGGTCACCGAACTCGCCCCTTGGTCATCAATGGCGCAGCGGTTCGGCCGCTGCAATCGCTATGGCGAGTACAACACCGATGGTGCACGTATCCTGTGGGTGGATGTTGAAGGCCACGCAGACCTTGCCCGGCCCTATTCGCCCGAGGAACTGGCCTTCGCGCGCAGCAGGCTGGAAGCGCTGGACAGCGCCAGTCCGGATGCGCTCCCCAGGACCGACAACGAGCGACCACTCACGGCCGTCCTGCGGCGCAGGGATCTGCTTGATCTGTTCAACACCGACCCGGATCTGTCCGGCTTCGATGTGGATGTTTCCGACTACATCCGTGACAGCGGCCTGCCTTCCGTCCAGGTGTTCTGGCGCGACTTCAGGGGCGATCCGAACGATCCCTCAAACCGGCAGCTTGCGGCTGGCCCGCCCGAACTGTGCCCCGTTTCGATCACGCAGGCCCGGGCATTCTTCCGGCGCAAGGACGTCATCCTGTGGCGTTGGGACACGCTCGATGGCAGGTGGGTGAAGGTGGACCGGGATCCGCGCCCGGGCATGACGTTGCTCGCACACGCCAGCGCCGGGGGCTACGACCGGGACATCGGTTTCGACCCGGGGATCACCCGGCCGCTCGACGATCTTCCCTCCGCCGGCGGAACCGTCCCGCAGCGCGATTTCAAGGGCGATTGGCGCTCGCAACAGAGCAGGCCCGTAGCGCTGGCTGCACACCTGCGCCATGTCGCGCAGCATGCCGACCGTCTCTGCGCAATGGTCGAGGAAGTGGGGCATCGCGACAGCATCGTCCGTGCAGGTCGCTGGCATGATCTGGGAAAGCTGCATGAGGTGTTCCAGCACTCGATGTACCGCTGTCGGCTTCCCGCCGACCCGGCGCGGCCGCTCGCGAAGTCCTCATGCAGTGGCCCCATGCATCACAAACGCGAGTACTTCCGCCACGAGCTCGCATCCATGCTTGCCTGGCTCGACCAGCACGAGGGCGAACCCGAGGCCGATCTGATCGCCTACCTGATCCTGGCCCATCACGGCAAGGTGCGCACCAGCCTGCGAGCCATGCCCGGTGAAGCGGAGCACATTCCGCCCGGCACCAGACGCTTCGCGCGCGGAATCCACGAGGGTGACTCTTTGCCGGCACTCGACTTCGATGGCGAGCACAGCGCGCAGACCAGCCTCAGGCTGGCATTGATGGAAATCGGAGAAGGGGAGCAAGGGCCGTCCTGGACGGAACGCGTCCTGCGCCTGCTCGACCAGCACGGTCCGTTCCGGCTGGCCTGGCTGGAGACGCTGGTGCGCCTCGCCGACTGGCGTGCTTCGGCGGCCGAGCAGGAGGACACGGCATGAAGCTCGCCGCCTTCGAGGCGGTAGCGAAGGTCCTGGACACCGCCCAGGTTCGCTATCTCGTCGCCGGCGGCCTGGCGGTGGTCGCCCATGGCCACGTCCGCCTGACCCTGGACATCGACCTGGTCGTCGCCCTCGATCCGAACAACACACATCGTGCCTTCAAGGCCCTGGCCGATATCGGCTATCGCCCCTCCGTACCCGTCGACGCCGGATCCTTCGCCCAGGCGGAGCAGCGGCAACGCTGGCGGGATGAAAAGAACATGCAGGTGCTCAGCTTCTTCAGCGACGACTTTCCCGGGACGGCGGTGGACGTCTTCGTCTACGAGCCGTTCGATTTCGCACGTGAATACGAAATCGCACTGCAGGGCGAACTCCTGCCGGGCCTGGTGGCACGGTTCGTCTCGATTCCCACGCTGATCCAGATGAAACGGGCGGCCGGTCGTGCGAAGGATCTCGACGACATCCAGCACCTGGAGTGGCTGCAGGAGGACGCATCCCGATGAGCAACGACCGCCAATCCGTGGACTGGAGCAGGACCACCTTCGACGGCAGTCGCCGCGAGCAACTGCGAAGGGCCGCGGCCATGTCGGTGCGCCAGAGGCTGGAAGCCTTGGATCAACTCACCGGTCTGGCAGAACGCATGCAAGCCATGCCGCGGAATGCAAGCGCCGCCACGTCGGCGGCTCCGGTGCGCGAACCGGAAGCGCACTACTCTGCACAGCAATCCGGACAAGAACTTGTCTTGACAGGTTGTGCGCCCACGCCCCTCGCGGGTTACCTCAAGGCATTGGGTGTGTTGCGCCTTCTGTCGTCGAAATATCCGGATACACGCGGCTTCTGGCGAGGTGACGACTTTGTCCTGCGCACACCGTTGGATCGCGCGGGGGTCGAGAGCTTCTTCCTCCACGACTACATGCCCACGCCGATCATGGCGCCGTGGAATGGCGGGAGTGGCTTCTACGAAAAGGACAACAAGGTCGCATTGACGGCCGTCCTGAAGGACGCCGATCCGCGTTTCGACGCCTACCGTGCATGTCTCGCGATCGCGGAGGCCGCGCTTGCCGGGGTGGATCGCGCGGCCAGCCCGAAGGGCGACGACAAGGCCGCGCTGCTGATGCGCATCCGCAGCAGCCTGCCCGACGCGGCGCTGGGCTGGTTCGACGCCTCGGTACTGCTGGCGGGCGATTCGCCGCAGTATCCGCCGCTGCTGGGTACCGGAGGCAACGACGGCCGGCTCGATTTCACCAACAACTTCATGCAGCGCCTGCTGGATGTACTTGGCACGAAGAATGCCCACGCGGTGGAAGCATCAAGGCGGTGGCTGGCCACGACGCTGTTCGATCAGCCCGCCCCGGGGCTGGCAAGCAATGCGATCGGCCAGTTTTCCCCGGGACAGGCCGGAGGCCCGAATGCCGGTACCGGATTCGAGGCCGACGCCGCCATCAACCCGTGGGATTTCGTGTTGATGATCGAAGGCGCCCTGCCGTTCGCGGCGGCCACCGTGCGACGCAATGCCGACGACCCCTTCGGCGTGTTGAGCTATCCCTTCACCGTACGTGCTGTCGGGGCCGGCGCGGGAAGCCTGGGCGAGGGCGATGCTGTCAATGCGCGCGGTGAACTGTGGATGCCGTTGTGGTCGCAAGCAGCCACCTACGCGGAGGTGCATGCGCTGATGGCGGAGGGCAGGGTCGCGTTCGGCAGGAAGCCCGCGCGGGATGCGCTGGACTTCGTCCGCGCCGTGCACCAACTGGGCGGCTACCGGGGCGTCTCGAGCTTCCAGCGGTTCGGTTTGCTGATGCGGTCCGGCAAGGCCTACCTGGCCACGCCGCTGTCGCGCGTGACCGTCAGCGATGAGCCGCAGGTCCGATGGCTCGACGAGCTGGATCGCAATGGCTGGCTGGAGCGCTTCCGCCGGTACGCGCAGGGAGACAACATTGCCTGTCGTTACCTCACCTATCGCCGGCAGCTCGAAGACCGCTTGTTCGAGTTCTCTGGCCGCGAACCCAGCAAGGCGGAAGCCCAGTCGCTGCTGATACTGCTCGGCCAGATCCAGTCCGCGCTTTCGGACAGCATGAAAGCACGCGAAAGCATCGGCCCTGTTCCGCGGCTTTCCGAGTTATGGATAAGCGCCGCCGATGACCACCACTCACCGGCCTTTCGCATCGCCAAGGCGCTGGCAGGCCTGCGTGGTACGACCAGACATCCGTTGCCATTGCGCGCGCAGTTGTTTCCCGTCCATCGTCATCGCGACCAATGGATGACGCTGGAGGCCGGCGAGAACTATCGCATCTGCAGCGGCCAGCAAGGCCGGTTGATCGATACCCTCCGGACCTTGCTCGAGCGTCGCCTCTGGCTGGCCGACATGCTGGAGATGGACGATAAACCCCTGGAGAGCCGGGCCGGTGTCGAACTGGACGATATCCGCGCGTTCCTCATTGATGATCACATGGATGCACGCATTGCCGAGCTGCTGCCCGGATTATCGCTTTGCAGGATTCCGGAAGACACCAGCCACTCCGCTGGCCCCGGCATGATTCCGGCGGCTTTCGCACTGCTCAAGCTGAGCCTGACTCCCAACGCGATCCTGCAATCCCTCCAGCTCCTGCCCGAAAGGCAGCGGATGGCGCTCCCCGCTGGCCTCCCGGCGCAACTCGCGGCGGGCAATCATGGCAATCGCGCAGTCGTGACCGCTTGGCGACGCCTGCGGACGGCCGGTCTCGCCCCGTTGTTCACCCCTGATGCCCTCCCCACGCTGGCCGCCGTCGACCCGTTGCGCGCCTGCGCCGCACTGCTGATCCCGCTGCGCTACGGCGCGACCGCCGTGCTGGCGCGCAGCATCACGCAAGAGCCCGAAACCGATCTCGCCTGACGCGACTCTTTCAAGGAGAACGACCATGAATCCCGATCTGTCGGCACTCGCCAATGCACCCCGCCTGTTGTTGCGTGCCACGCTCGAGCCCCTTCAGGGAACCCGTTTCCAGCCTACCGGCTTCCCGGAAATCGGCGCTGCGCAATACGATGGCCCGGACGGCACGCCCATGCTGCTGGTCGAATCCGCGCAGAGTATGGCCAACCGCATGGAAGCCGTGTGCTGGGATACGGTTGCCGATGACTGGGTCAGTCCGCTGAGGGGACTGCCCGTTATCAAGGTCAACGACAAGGGCGGAAAGCCGCTGACCAACTCGGTGCTCGAAGCCCACCGTATCAACTCGCCCTACATCCTCGAAGGGCAGGACAAGACCGTATTCGACAAGCTCAGGAACGAGCTTGCCGACATGGATGAAGGCTTTGTGGACCTGCGAAAGCTTGCACGCATCCTGCTCTCACTGGATATCAACGCGCTTCTGCATGGCGTGTTTCTCGCCAAAAAGGAACTGGCTGGCGGCCGCCTGCGCCTTCCCCGCGCGTTGTCCGGATTCATCGAGGCACGCGACAGCAAGGTGGCGGCCAGTGGCGGCGTGAAGAACGACTCGGTCAATCCATCGGGCGATACGTCCAAGGGTTTTGGCAACGTGCCCTTCGCGCGCGATGAGTTCGTTTCGCCCGAAATCGAGGCCTACTTCAATCTCGATCTCGCACAGTTGCGCGGCTACGGTCTGCCTGATTCGGCATTCAACCTGCTGGTGGCACTGGCGCTATACAAAATCCGCGCCTTCCTCGAGCGTGGCCTGCGCTTGCGCACCGCCTGCGACCTGGATTGCGAAGGCATTGAAGTGCAGCGCCCGCATGGCTTCGAACTGCCGGGTCTCGCTGCCTTGGAGCAGGCGCTCCCCGGCCTGATCGCGGCAGCCGCGGCCGATGCCGGGTTCGAGACCACCAGCGTGACATACACCGGTGGTGGCAAGAAGGCAGGGAAGGGGAAAGAAGAAGCCAAGCCATCAGAAAGCCAAGGCAACGGGAGCTGAGCCATGCTCGCGCTTGCCTTCACCTTTCCTGCCGGGCGCTACCACGCCACACCTTGGGACAGACACGTCAACGAGGGCGCCGTTGCGTGGCCGCCCGAACCGTGGCGCATCCTGCGCGGTCTCATCGCCACATGGCACCACAAGGTCAAGCACTTTGGGAAACATGACGAGAAGACGCTTCTGACGCTGGTCGAGGCGCTGTCCGGCGAGCTGCCGCAGTATCGTCTGCCGCCCGCCAGCCACAGCCACACCCGCCACTACATGCCGCAGTTCGCTGCCGGCAAGACCTCGCTGGTGTTCGACGCCTTCGCAGCAATCGGGCGCCAGGACTCGCTGACCGTCATCTGGCAGAACATCGACCTTCCGGACCCGCAGCGTGCTCTGCTTGACGATCTCCTCTCCGCCATGGGTTATCTCGGGCGCGCCGAATCCTGGGTGGAAGCGAAGCGCGTCTCCGAAGCCCCGAAGCCCGACTGCAGGCCCGGAGAAGCAGCGGTGGACATCAGCACCGGCGAGTTCCTCGGCGAACTCGTCACGCTCCACGCACCCTTGCCGGAGGATGAGTACCAGTCCCTGCGCGCCGAATTCCTTGCCGATGCCAAGGCCAGGAAGAAACTCGGCAGCACACTGCCGGACAACTTGCTTGCGGCGCTCAGCGTGGACACGGCCGACCTGCGCAAGGTCGGTTGGAGCCAGCCTCCCGCGGCACGCAAGGTGAGCTACCTGCGCCCGCCTCACGCGCTGCATCCCAGGCGAGCCGCCCCGCCAGCCAAGGTACGGAAAGTGGTCGCCGTCAATTTCGTCCTCGACGGCAAGCCGCTGCCGCGAGTGGAGGACAGCTTGCGTATGGGCGAACTGATGCGCATTGCGACGATGAGTCAATGCAAGCGCATCTTCGGCGAGGCCCATGTTCCATCGGTCTTTTCCGGCCACCGGTTACCAGCGGAAAATCGCCATGGTCACGCGTTCTATCTGCCTTGGGACAGTGATGGCGATGGCAAGCTCGATCGCGTGCTGGTTTACGTGGCCGGCGGCATGAGTGATTCGGAGCAGCAGGCACTTCTCAGGGTGCAAAAACTGTGGAACCAGGAGGGTGTCGAATGGCGGCTGGTGTTCGAAGGCAGCGGGACTCCTGCAGTTGCCGAAAGGATCACCATGAAGAACCGGACCTGGAGATCCGTCACGCCCTATCTGCATCCCTGGCATGTCAAGAAGCGGTTCTCCATTGAAGACCAGATCCGCCGCGAGTGCCGTGAGCGTGGTCTACCGGAACCGCTCGCAGTGCAGCCCCTGGAGCAGATCGACGTGGGCAGGAACCGCAAGCGTCGACCCATTCATTTCCACCGTTTTCGTAGCCGGCGCGGGTTGTCCCAGCCCGATCGGCTGGGAAGCTTCTGGTGTTTGACCTTTCCCGAGCCCGTTGATGGACCATTGGCCCTGGGTTTCGCCTGTCATTTCGGCCTCGGGTTGTTTGCCCCGGAATCATCAGCCTGAGCAGGCGATTCCAGTGCCAGCTCGTTACTCACCTGTTGCCTCCCGTCGCTGATTGGCGTAGAACCCATAGCGGGAATCTTCGAATGCCACGCGGAGCGGCCTTCGATGGAACACAGACAGGGTGAATTGGAACTCCCGTTCCCGGAACTCGGCGTCGATCAGCCGCTGATTCCGGTACGCATGCTCAACGAGCATGTGTATTGCCCGCGCCTGGCCTACCTGGAATGGGTGCAGGGCGAATGGGCCGATTCCGCGGATACCGTTGAAGGGCGCCACAAGCACAAACGCGTCGATCGGCGGGCCGGTGATCTGCCGGATGCGCAGACCGCCGAGGAAGAGCAGGCAGACATCCATGCGCGTTCGATCACGCTGTCGTCGAACGCGCTCGGGCTCATCGCCAAGCTTGATCTGATCGAAGGGGAGGGCAGTACGGTCACGCCGGTCGACTACAAGCGTGGCAAGCGTCCCCACACGGCGCGCGGCGTGTACGATCCCGAGCGCGTGCAACTTTGCGCGCAGGGACTGCTGCTGCGTGAGCACGGTTATACCTGCGAAGAAGGCGCCATCTACTACGTCGGCAGCAAGGAGCGCGTCGCGGTCGCCTTCGACGACGAGCTGCTGTCGCTCACCCGCAATGCCATCGCCGAGCTGCGCACGATGGCCGCTGGCGGGCACATACCGGCGCCGCTTGTGGACAGTCCGAAATGCCCGCGCTGCTCGCTGGTCACGATCTGCCTGCCCGACGAGGTGCAGTTCCTCAAGCAGGCGGAGCTTTCGCCCCGGCCGCTTGCCGTGCCCCGCCACGAGGCGCTGCCGCTCTACATCCAGCATTACAGCGCCAAGCTGGCGAAGAAGGGGGACGAGCTCGAGGTCGCGGACAAGGACGGACGGGTGCTCGCCACGGCGCGCGTGCGCGAGGTTTCTCAGGTCGTCATCCAAGGCAACATCTACGTCACGACGCCGTGCCTGCAGGAGCTCATGCAACGCGGCATCCCGATCACCTGGCACAGTTACGGCGGCTTCTTCTTCGGTCATACCCAGGGCAATGGCCACAAGAACGTGGAGCTGCGTACGGCACAATTCCGAGCGAGCTTCGACGATCGCATGTGCCTTCGCATTGCACGCGGCCTGGTCGCTGCAAAGATCAGCAATTGCCGCACGCAGCTTCGCCGGAACTGGAAGCCGGAAGACAAGCCCGAGCGCCTGCTGGCGGATCTCAAACGCGTGCGGGAGCAGGCCGAGCGCGCCAACAGCCTCGAAGTGCTGCTCGGCCTTGAAGGGCATGCGGCGGCACTTTATTTCGGCCAGTTCAGGCAGACATTGAAACCGCTGACGCCCGACGACGAGGCGGTGACCGCCTTCGACTTCACCCAACGCAACCGTCGGCCGCCCGCCGATCCGGTCAACGCCATGCTGTCGTTTGCCTATACGATGCTGGCGCGCACCTGGACCACCGTCCTCAGCGCCGTCGGCTTCGATGCATTCCGCGGCTTCTACCACCAGCCGCGTTACGGACGCCCCGCCCTGGCGCTGGACATGATGGAGCCGTTCCGCCCGCTGCTGGCCGATTCGGTCGTGATGCAGGTCATCAACAACGGCGAAGTGCACCCCACCGATTTCGTCAGCGTCGCCGGCAGCGTGAATCTGGACGCCGGCGGGCGAAAACGCTTCATCGGCGCCTTCGAACGCCGGCTCAGCCACGAGATCACGCATCCCCTGTTCGGATACCGCCTCAGCTACCGCCGGTTGCTGGAACTTCAGGCCCGCCTGCTTGGCCGCTTCTTGCTCGGCGAACTCGACGAATACCCAAACTTCACCACGCGCTGACAGCGGCGCAGGACCCGAGACCGCGATGGACGAACATCTCTACTTGGTGACCTACGACATCCGCGACGACAAGCGCTGGCGCCGCGTGTTCAAGCTGATGAAGGGCTTCGGCGAATGGCTCCAGCTCTCGGTATTCCAGTGCCGACTGAGCCGCCAGGCCCACGCGGAACTCGTCCAGTTGCTGGACGGCGTGATCGATCGTACGGTGGATGCACTGCTGATCATAGATCTAGGTTCGGCCGACAAGGTCAAGCCCCGGGTGCTGAGCCTTGGCGACAAGTTCGAGGCAGTTCCGCGCAAGCCGATCATCGTCTGAAGGTGAACGTACCATTCGACCCAAACTCGCGCCATACTCGCCGAGCAGATGCGAGCGCTCAGGTGGTGCTCAAAAAGCCGCTCAGCGCTCGCACGGTGAAGCTCTTTGATAATCAGCATGTTGTAGGCCGTTTTGAATGTACGCTGTCAGCACCCACCGCGAGCGGCTTCAAGATCAGGCTACCGCTCGCAACTGTGGTCGAAAGCGCTTACGCTTCAGATGCTTGCGAGCGGGCCGGTTTCCGCGGCTAACTAGCCGCGGCCTCATTGAAGCTTCGAGGTGGTGGCGGCGATCCTCGGCCCGGTCGCGGTTTCCGCGGCTAACTAGCCGCGGCCTCATTGAAGCGGGACGTGCGCAAGCTCCCCTCCGCATCGGTGGCGGCGGTTTCCGCGGCTAACTAGCCGCGGCCTCATTGAAGCGTGGCCGCTGCCTCCGGCGTAGTCGGCGCCGGGTGCGGTGGTTTCCGCGGCTAACTAGCCGCGGCCTCATTGAAGCCCTGAGGCGGGCGGCGGTTCAGCAAGCGCGTCGCCGGTTTCCGCGGCTAACTAGCCGCGGCCTCATTGAAGCCAGGCACTGCACGCGGGGCATCCCTGAGTGTCAGGCGTTTCCGCGGCTAACTAGCCGCGGCCTCATTGAAGCCCGGCATCGGGCGCTCCATGTTGCGAATTGCGCGGGGTTTCCGCGGCTAACTAGCCGCGGCCTCATTGAAGCAATTTGCTCCGGCGCGCAATCGGGCCAGTAGCGCTTGGGTTTCCGCGGCTAACTAGCCGCGGCCTCATTGAAGCAACTCAGTAAGGCGTGAACCTGAGCCTAGGGAGCGGGTTTCCGCGGCTAACTAGCCGCGGCCTCATTGAAGCTGCCGACTTCCACGCCGGCCAGCTTCAGCGTGACCTCGGTTTCCGCGGCTAACTAGCCGCGGCCTCATTGAAGCCGCGACCAGCAGCGCCAGCAGCGCCAGGAGGGCCTGGCGTTTCCGCGGCTAACTAGCCGCGGCCTCATTGAAGCCAGGCGGTCGTAGTAATTGCGCAGGTCCACTTCGCCGTTTCCGCGGCTAACTAGCCGCGGCCTCATTGAAGCAGCGTCGCTCCCTTCTTCGTAAGCACGTTACCCTTGGTTTCCGCGGCTAACTAGCCGCGGCCTCATTGAAGCCGCTGCTGGAAGCACTGCCCGTGATTCCCGTCGCCAGGTTTCCGCGGCTAACTAGCCGCGGCCTCATTGAAGCCCGTCGAGCTTGGCGCCGACCAGGCGCCGCAGACGCGGTTTCCGCGGCTAACTAGCCGCGGCCTCATTGAAGCATGATTGGGCGCCAGTCGATCATGCGGCGCCCCCGAACGTTTCCGCGGCTAACTAGCCGCGGCCTCATTGAAGCTCGCAGGGCGGCTCCGGCGTGGTAACAGCAACCGCAGTTTCCGCGGCTAACTAGCCGCGGCCTCATTGAAGCCAGCGATTGATGTCGCAGGCTTGATCAATCGCATCCGTTTCCGCGGCTAACTAGCCGCGGCCTCATTGAAGCCGCCACTGGTGGATGGTGGGCGGGGAGAGATTCAGGGTTTCCGCGGCTAACTAGCCGCGGCCTCATTGAAGCCTCCGCAAAAGACAGTAGAGCTTTGGCGTGAAGTTCGGTTTCCGCGGCTAACTAGCCGCGGCCTCATTGAAGCCAGGTACGAGTGGAGGTCCATGGACGCCAACATTAGGGTTTCCGCGGCTAACTAGCCGCGGCCTCATTGAAGCCGCGCCTGGGCCGAAGCCGCCCGCGCCGCCGCCGCCGTTTCCGCGGCTAACTAGCCGCGGCCTCATTGAAGCAGCGGCGCGGGTGGCGGCGGGCGCCGCGGTGGTGGCAGTTTCCGCGGCTAACTAGCCGCGGCCTCATTGAAGCCGCGTAGGCTTGCCATTCCTTGGCATTGCGGATCACGGTTTCCGCGGCTAACTAGCCGCGGCCTCATTGAAGCGCGGCGGCGCCCCTGGCGACCTGCTCGTAGAACTCCCGTTTCCGCGGCTAACTAGCCGCGGCCTCATTGAAGCGGCAGCTCGACCGCCATCCGCGGGGGATAGGCCTTGGTTTCCGCGGCTAACTAGCCGCGGCCTCATTGAAGCTGGTCTGGGTTTCCCCCACAGAACCCACCGGCAACGTTTCCGCGGCTAACTAGCCGCGGCCTCATTGAAGCGGCGCTTCGGGCGCCCAGCCGACGTCCTGTTCTTCCGTTTCCGCGGCTAACTAGCCGCGGCCTCATTGAAGCGATGCCATCCGCCTGCTGCTCGGCGACCTCAGCCCGCGGTTTCCGCGGCTAACTAGCCGCGGCCTCATTGAAGCGTCAGCCAAGGCACCGGCAGCACGGGCGCAGCGTTGTTTCCGCGGCTAACTAGCCGCGGCCTCATTGAAGCGCGGCGCTGCGAGTCCTTCAGCACCTGCTTGGCATCGTTTCCGCGGCTAACTAGCCGCGGCCTCATTGAAGCATGAACTCGCTGGAGCAAAGCTCGCTGGAGGAGATCGTTTCCGCGGCTAACTAGCCGCGGCCTCATTGAAGCGCCAGCGGCCAGCTCACCGTGGATGAGGTGCCGGTTCCGGTTTCCGCGGCTAACTAGCCGCGGCCTCATTGAAGCTCGGCAAGGACTACTACTTCGACATCACGGCGGTGGAGTTTCCGCGGCTAACTAGCCGCGGCCTCATTGAAGCCACCATGCTGACCGCATCCGCCGCGCCCGTGGGCGCCGTTTCCGCGGCTAACTAGCCGCGGCCTCATTGAAGCTTGCGGCCAAACGAGATGATCGCCCGCCGCGTCGGAGTTTCCGCGGCTAACTAGCCGCGGCCTCATTGAAGCGATTGCGGGGGATGGGGTGCCGGCCTCGCACATCAGCGGTTTCCGCGGCTAACTAGCCGCGGCCTCATTGAAGCCACGCCAGCGAGGGCGAGCGGCGGGAAGGACCACGCGGTTTCCGCGGCTAACTAGCCGCGGCCTCATTGAAGCCTGATGCCGGCCTCGATGCGGAGCTTGGCGGCGCGGGCTTGGTTTCCGCGGCTAACTAGCCGCGGCCTCATTGAAGCAGCTATGTCGGGGACGAAGGCCCATGACCGCCCCCGGTTTCCGCGGCTAACTAGCCGCGGCCTCATTGAAGCATGGGGGTCGGGAGCGAGGTCTATTCCCCGGTCACGGTTTCCGCGGCTAACTAGCCGCGGCCTCATTGAAGCCACGGCCCGCCGAGCGATGGCAAGGGGGCTCCATTTCGTTTCCGCGGCTAACTAGCCGCGGCCTCATTGAAGCGAGCGATCCGAGGTCGTGGTGGCCGGGATCGACGGCGGGTTTCCGCGGCTAACTAGCCGCGGCCTCATTGAAGCCGGACTTCACCATGCCGGAGGCCGCGTGATCCTGCGTTTCCGCGGCTAACTAGCCGCGGCCTCATTGAAGCACCGCGACGCCGCGATCGACTGCGCCGCGCCAGCCCCGTTTCCGCGGCTAACTAGCCGCGGCCTCATTGAAGCACGTCCTGCCGCCACGGCCGGACGCGCTTGGACGATTGTTTCCGCGGCTAACTAGCCGCGGCCTCATTGAAGCCTGCGAAAGGAAGTCAGGGACGATCTGACTGTGGCCGGGTTTCCGCGGCTAACTAGCCGCGGCCTCATTGAAGCACCGGCGCGAGCGCGCCAAGGACGCGGGTGCGGCCGTGTTTCCGCGGCTAACTAGCCGCGGCCTCATTGAAGCTGGACCGTCGCCAACGCCTTTGCCGCAGCCTCCGGGGGTTTCCGCGGCTAACTAGCCGCGGCCTCATTGAAGCAACAGCATCCCCCGCGCCGGACTGTGGGCGATCCTCAGTTTCCGCGGCTAACTAGCCGCGGCCTCATTGAAGCATGTTCTGCTGCGCCCGCTGGATTACCTGCGCGGCGCCTGGTTTCCGCGGCTAACTAGCCGCGGCCTCATTGAAGCTCTCCAAGAGGGTTAGCACGGCCTCCTTGGCTCGGGGTTTCCGCGGCTAACTAGCCGCGGCCTCATTGAAGCATTGAGCGTATTGAAGTGCTCGACCAGCGTACTGCCAGTTTCCGCGGCTAACTAGCCGCGGCCTCATTGAAGCCTTCAGTTACTTCTGGAACAGCCCCTCCTTCTGCCAGTTTCCGCGGCTAACTAGCCGCGGCCTCATTGAAGCGCTGCCGCGCAGGCAGCTCAAGCCAGCCAGCCCGGCGGTTTCCGCGGCTAACTAGCCGCGGCCTCATTGAAGCCAACGCGTGGGCGAAGGGCTCGGCGAGACGCTGATCCGGTTTCCGCGGCTAACTAGCCGCGGCCTCATTGAAGCGCCGCGCTCTACCCAGCGGTGGACGTGATGCAGGAGGTTTCCGCGGCTAACTAGCCGCGGCCTCATTGAAGCAGCCCGCCGGGTGCTTGGCCCAGCAGCCGCGTTGCCGTTTCCGCGGCTAACTAGCCGCGGCCTCATTGAAGCACCGCGACGCAGGCCGAGCCGGCCAAGTCCGGCGCGTTTCCGCGGCTAACTAGCCGCGGCCTCATTGAAGCGTGGACAACGAAAACGGCTTCCGGGGTTCGTCGCATTGGTTTCCGCGGCTAACTAGCCGCGGCCTCATTGAAGCCAGCCACTGCACCACTTCCTCGGGCGTGAGCGTCGGTTTCCGCGGCTAACTAGCCGCGGCCTCATTGAAGCGGCAATTGAACTCCCGGACGACACCGAAGGTTGGTAGGTTTCCGCGGCTAACTAGCCGCGGCCTCATTGAAGCGTGCACTCCATGGCGAGGTTCCAGATCGGCGAGTTCCGTTTCCGCGGCTAACTAGCCGCGGCCTCATTGAAGCTGGGTATCGACGGCGGCGGGCTGGACGATCTACTCGGTTTCCGCGGCTAACTAGCCGCGGCCTCATTGAAGCAAAGCCCAAGAGCTGCCATTGAATCGAATGCGCGCAAGGTTTCCGCGGCTAACTAGCCGCGGCCTCATTGAAGCCGCAGCTGCGCCGATGTTCCATGCTCCATTCTCAACGGTTTCCGCGGCTAACTAGCCGCGGCCTCATTGAAGCTCCAGGCGCAGCGTCACCATCGCGCCGGCCCCGGCAGTTTCCGCGGCTAACTAGCCGCGGCCTCATTGAAGCCAGGCTTTCGAGCACGCCGCGCTCGCCCTCGCTCGCCAGGTTTCCGCGGCTAACTAGCCGCGGCCTCATTGAAGCGCGGCTGGCAATAGCGAGGCAGGAAGCCCTCCGCGCTCGGTTTCCGCGGCTAACTAGCCGCGGCCTCATTGAAGCTTGGCCGGAGCCTTTTTCTTGGCATTCGCGGCATTCGGTTTCCGCGGCTAACTAGCCGCGGCCTCATTGAAGCGACGATTCAGCGAGGATGCCGCGCCCCTTCTTCGAGTTTCCGCGGCTAACTAGCCGCGGCCTCATTGAAGAGCGGTTTGCATAATCCCCCGCAACCCGTAGGGTAGCGCCTGTTGCCTGCCGAGGTTCTCACGATGTCGCACCGTTCGCTGGGTCTGTTCGATCAAGACACGCGCCACCGCAAGCTGGAGGCGCTGGGCGACCCGCTGGTGGTGCTG
>JAFKNA010000003.1 GCA_017305135.1 Lysobacterales bacterium
TCGCGCCCGTCTCACGCGCCAGTTCGCGCCAATCCGCCGGAAGCAGGCGGGTCAGCACACCCCATTCCTCGTCCAGCACCTCGGTGGCCATGGCGCGTACGGTACACGAGCTCCGGCGCAGTGGCAACAATTAGGTTAGCGCTTATGGGAGCGCACCCTGTGTGCGACCTGCGCGTTACTTGCCTGCCGCTGGCGGGTGGTATTCATCGACCAGGTACAGCGGCCGCTTCTTGGCCTCGACGTAGAGCCGCCCGAGGTACTCGCCGATGACGCCCAGCGCCATCAGTTGCATGCCGCCGAGGAACAGCACCACCACCATCAGCGACGGGTAGCCGCGCACCGGATCGCCGAACCAGAGCGCCTTGCCGAGCACCCACAGGCCGAACAGGAAGGCGAACAGCGCGGCGATGAGGCCCACGTACGTCGCCACCTTGAGTGGCGCGTTGGAGAACGAGGTGATGCCCTCGATGGCGAAGTTCCACAGCCGCCAGTAGTTCCACTTGCTGTGGCCGGCATGGCGCGGATCGCGGTCGTACAGCACCGCCTGCTGGCGGAAGCCGACCCAGGTGAACAGGCCCTTCATGAAGCGCTGGCGCTCGCGCACCTGGCCGAGGGCATCGAGCGTGCGCCGCGACAGCAGGCGGAAGTCGCCGGTGTCGCGCGGGATCGGCGTGCTGGAAAGCCGCTCCATCAGCCGGTAGAAGCCCGAGGCGGTGGCCTTCTTGAAGCCCGTCTCGCCGGCGCGCGAGGCCCGCGTTCCATAGACCACGTCGCAACCGGCGCGCCAGTGTTCGACGAACACGGGGATGAGCTCGGGCGGGTCCTGAAGGTCCGCGTCGATCACCACCGCGGCGTCGCTGGCGACGTGGTCGAGCCCGGCGGTCAGCGCCAGCTCCTTGCCGAAATTCCTCGACAGCCGGAGCAGCGAGACACGGGGATCGCCGTCGCGGAGCGCGCACATCACCGCCCAGGTGTCGTCGCGGCTGCCGTCGTCCACGTAGAGCACCGAGCAGTCGAGAGCCAGCCCGTCGAGCACGGGCGCGAGCCGGGCATGGAAGGCGCGCAGGCCCTCGCTTTCGTTGTAGGCGGGAACGACGACGGTGAGGCTCGGCATGGCGGCGTTCGGGTGGAGGATCGATCATGCTAGCGGTTTCAGGCCGTGCCTGAAATCGGCGCTTCCCTTGCAATGGCCCGGGCCGGCCAGTACCGTCGCGCCGGTTCCGAACCATGGTCGCGGTTGCATGATCTTTCCCACCTTAGATATCGGCGCCCGCCGCGCCACCGGCCCTGCCGCGCCATGAATGTGGCGCAGGACCTCGACGCGCGCTGGCAGCGTGCACGGCAGCACTTCGATGCGGGCGACATGGATGCCGCCATCGCTGAGCTGGAAGCGGTCGTCGCGCAGGAGCCGCGCCATCCCCGCGCCTGGCTGCTGCTCGCCCGCATCGCACAGGGCGAGCGACGTTGCCGGGCCGCCGTCGAGTACGCGCGCAATGCCGCCGCAGCGGTGCATGAAACCGGCGACGGCAGCGCCCTCGCCGAAACCGCGCTGCTGCTGCAGGCGCTCGGCGAATCGCTGATGGCCCTG
The DNA here is from genome assembly GCA_017305135.1 of Lysobacterales bacterium. Taxonomy (GTDB): domain Bacteria; phylum Pseudomonadota; class Gammaproteobacteria; order Xanthomonadales; family Rhodanobacteraceae; genus Dokdonella_A. Next base: position 1,589 of record JAFKNA010000003.1, read on the forward strand.
CGCCTGATCGGCGCCATCAACCTCAACCAGGCGCAGGCCCTCGCCTCCGCCGACAAGCTGGCGCAGTGCCTGGGCCTCGCCGACCAGCACGAGCCGGCATTGCGGCTCCTCGATCACGCGATCGCCCGCTCGGCGCCCACGCCGGCACTCGTGTTCATGCGGGCCACGACCCTGCGCCACCTGGGTCGCCGCGACGAGGCGACGGCGGAGTACCAGCGCTGCCTGGACATGGCCCCCGCCTACGCGGCCGCGATGCTGATGCTGGCCCAGCACGATCGCCACGCCGATGCGCCCGGCCAGCTGGAGCGCATCCGCAACGCCCTCCTGGTGGCGGCGCCGGGAGAACCGGCCACGGCGGCGCTGGAGTACGCCCTGTTCATCCACCTCGATGCGGCCGGCGATACCGATGGCGCCTGGCAGGCGCTGATGCGTGGCGCGGCCATCAAGCGCAGCAGCCTCACCTGGCAGCCCTCGCGTGATGCGGAGCGCCTCGATGCCATCCGCGAAGTGTGTCGTGGCCCGGCCCGGCCCCGCCCGCAGGAGGCATCCGGCCGGGTGCCGATCTTCATCGTCGGCCAGCCGCGCACAGGCACCACCGTGATGGAGCGCATCCTCGGCAACCACAGCCAGGTGGCATCGGCCGGCGAGCTCAACGATTTCCACCTGCAGCTCTGCTGGCAGACCGATCTCCTGCTCGAACACGTCGATCCGCTGCTGGTGCGCGCCGCCGCGGACGTCGATCTCGCCGCCGTCGGGCGCGGCTACCTGCAGCGCACCGGTTGGCGCGGTGGCGACCGGCGCTACCTCATCGACAAGCTGCCCGCCAACATCTGGTATGCCGGGCTGATCCACCAGGCACTGCCGGCCGCGCGCATCATCTGCATGGTGCGCGACCCGCTCGACACCTGCTTCTCCAACCTCAAGGAGCTGTTCGCCGGGTCGGCCTACCCCTACAGCTACGACCCGTTGGAGGCGGCCGGGCACCACCTGCGTTTGCGCGAGCTGCTCGCGCACTGGGAGGAGGTGATGCCGGGCGTGGTGCTCGCGGTCAACTACGAGGACATGGTGCGCGATCCGCTCGCCGTGGCCCAGCGGGTGATGGAGCATTGCGGTCTGCCGTTCGAGCCCGAATGCGTGGACCTGGAGCGCAACATCACGCCTTCCGCCACCGCCAGCAGCTCGCAGGTGCGTGAGCCCGTGCACACGCGCGGTATCGGCGCTTGGCGCCGCTATGCCGGGCAACTCGAAGGCGCCCGCACCATGCTCGCGGCGGCACTGCCGCAAAGCGCATTCGCCGCCCCGCCCTGAGCCCGGTGGGATCGCGGGGCCCGCGATCCGGTCTTCCGCCCTCGTAGGAGCCTGCGTGCAGGCGACTCACGCGATGGATGCCGGCGTGGTCGCGCCCACGGGCGCTCCTACACGCGCGCTCTCCGTAGGAGCGCACCCTGTGCGCGACCGCTGCCCGGCATTCCGGATGCGGGAGCCTTCATTCCGGAAGATAAGCCGCGCCGCCAAGCTGCCGCGCCTGGCGCTCGATCCACTGCGCGCGCTCGAGGACGTAGCGCGACGGGCGCTCCGCGTGCAGCCGCGCCGGATTGGGCAGGACGGCCGCCAGCAGGGCCGCCTGGCGGGCATCGAGCCGTGCCGGGGAAACATGGAAGAAGCGTTCGCTGGCGGCGCCGACGCCGTAGATGCCGGGGCCGAACTCGGCGATGTTGAGGTACACCTCGAGGATGCGGCGCTTCGGCCAGAGCGCCTCGATCAGCACGGTGAAATACGCTTCCAGCCCCTTGCGCACGAAGCTGCGGCCCTTCCACAGGAACAGGTTCTTGGCCACCTGCTGGCTGATGGTGCTGGCGCCGCGCAGCCGCGCGCCGTCATCGGCGGCGGCCAAGGCGTCCTGGATCGATTCGACGTCAAAGCCGTGATGGAAGGGAAACTTCTGGTCCTCGGCGGCGACCAGGGCGATCGGAACGGCAGGCGAGACCTCGTCCCAGGGCGTCCAGCGGTAGTCGACGGAGAAGCCGCGTTCGCCGGCCGTCCTGGCGTCGATCCAGTCCCATGCCATCACCGCGGAAACCGGCGGCGGCACGAAGCGGAGGGCCAGCACCGCGAGGATGCCCGCCAGGACCCATCCGCCGAGCAGGAAGCCAAGCCAGCGAAGCGGTCGCAGCCAGCGCCGGCGCGGCGCACGTTTTGGCATGTGTCCTCCCCAAAACGAAACCGGCGCGGAGGTCCGCGCCGGCTCGTCACAGCCTACCCGCCTGCGCCGTCAATGGCACATGTAGTCGGGGCCGTCGCCGCCATCGAAACCGTCGGCGAAGATCACGTCCGGATCCGGGGTGGTGCCGCCACTGCCGTCGCCGATCTCGATCTCGTCGAGCAGGAAGCCCTCGTAGCCGCTGGCCGGATCGGTCGACATGCGCCAGCGGATCTGCACCGTCTGGCCGGCGAAGGCCGCGAGGTCCGCCGAGAACGGCTTGAACACGGCGGTGAGGTTGTCATTGTCCGGGTCGGCGTTGCTGGTGGGCGTGGTGACGCCGCTGAAGGCGCCGTGCGAGGCGGCGAAACCGCAGGCGTTGATCGGCGGATCCATGGTCTGCCCGAAGTCGGCGGGGTAGCCGCCATCGGGCGCCAGGTCCTGCCAGCTCGCGCCGCCGTCGCTGGAGATCTCCATCACCACCCCGTCCCACTGGTATTCCAGGTTGTAGCGGGCCATGAAGTTCAGCGTGGTGCCGGGGTTGAGCGTCAGCGGCGGCGTGGTGATGCTGGCGCAGGTCGCGTTGGGATATGGCTGGCCGTCCGGTGCGTTGCGATAGCTGTAGTCGCCGTTGCTGGCGGCCGTGTCGGTGACCTGCCACGGCGCCTCGAGGTCCATGTAGGTGTGGGTGTCCACGTCATCCAGGAACGCCGCCGGATCCGGGCCGTCGGCGCCGCTCGGCGTGACGTTGGCGACGCGCGAGAGCAGCGAGGAGTTGCCGAAGCTGTCCTGCGCGAAGACGCGGTAGAAATACGGCGTGCCGTTGCTGACGTCGACGTCGATGAAGAGCGGCGAGGCCACCTCCGATGCCACCGTCTGCGGCGAGCCGAAGTAGGGATCGGTATCGCGCTCGATGGTGTAGGTGATGCCGGTCGAGGCGGGGCAGTTCGCTTCCGCGGCGGCCCACGCGAGTTCCACGCTGCAATCGCTGGCGGCGCCGTCGGCGGTCAGCGACTGGCGATCCAGGCTCGGCATCAGGGTGCAGATCGCGTTGGACACCACGTCCACGCAGCCGGAGACCTCGCCCTCGACGTCGCCCTGCACGCCGCGCACCTTGTAGGCGTAGCTGAAGCCGCCAATGGTGGTGGCGTCGACGAGCGGCGCGCCCGCGCCGGCGCCGACCATGCGGAAGTCGCCGGCGTCGGCGGTGGCGCAGGTGCCGGTGGCGCGGTAGAGCTGGAAGCCCTGCGCGCCGGCGGCGGCGTTGAAGGCGACGGCGATGCCGGCCGGGTCGTTGCTGGTGATCGACAGCGCGCCCGGGGCCGGGAAGGCCGCCGGATCGGGCATCGCGAAGTCGCCGGACACCGCCAGCGCGTAACCCTGGCGGTCGGAGCCTTCCGAACCGTTGCCCGGCACGCCGGCCGCCTTCACGTGGAAGGTGTAGTTGCCGGCGGCGGGCGCGAGCAGGCGCACCTGTTCCACGGTATTCCTGGCATCCGCGCTTCCGCCCGGCTGCGACTCGCTGGCGGCGAACACGTTGCCCTTGTAGACGGTGCCGCCCGGGGCGAGGACTTCCAGGTCGAGGTCGTTGACCAGCGTGGCGGCCGCACCGGGCGCCGCATCGACGTCGAACCAGGTGAGCGTCGCGCGCAGTTCCGCGCCGGCGCCGACGTTGGCGATGATGTACTCGTTGCTGTCGCCGGTCTTCAGGCCGGCACCGTTGGGGCGTTCGAAAAGGCGCAGGCGGCGGCTGTCGTCGCCATCGCCAAGTGTGTCCTTGAACCAGAGATTGCCGTCCAGCCAGGCGCGGCCCCAGCCGGTGCCGGCGTTCGGCCAGCCGATGTCCGGCGAGGGCGCGGTGGCGTCGGTGTTGGTGCCGTTGAGCAGCACCGCCTTCAGCGCCGCGCCGGTCGGGTTGTAGGCGTCGGCGGCGTTCTTCTCGCCGCGCGGATAGAAGCCGTCGGCGAAGAACTGGCGCGCCAGCAGCGCATTGCCGGTAATGGTCGGTGAGGCCATCGAGGTGCCGGACATGCCGGCCGTGCGCGGTGCCTTGGCGACCATGTCGAAGCTGGTCTCGCGCGCCGCCGAAATGATGGAGCTGCCCGGCGCGGCGATGTCCGGCTTCATGCGCCCGTCACGCGCAGGGCCGCGGTTGGAGTAGCTGGCTTTGGCGAGGCTGCCGCCGTGGCCGAGCGCCGCCACTGCAAGATTGTTCTTGGCATTGCTCGGCGAGCCTGTCGCCATGGCGCCGGACACGTCGTTGCCGGCCGCGACCACCACCAGCATGTCCTCATGCTTGCGCGCGGCACGGTCGAGATTGGCGTCGTTGGCTTCGTAGCGGCCACCGGTCTTGGAGCCCCAGCTGTTGTTGTGGAGGCGCGCGCCGCCGCGGAAGGCCTGCGTCAGCGTGCCCTCGAAGTCGTTGATGATGATCGACGTCGCCGAGGCCGGGCCGGCGTCCTGCATCAGGATCTGCGCGCCCGGCGCCATGCCGTCGGCGAGATCGTGGTTCGGCAGCAGCGGCGTCGCGGCAAGATAGGTGTTGGCGCCGAAGGTACCGGCGGCATCGCCCGCCACCGTGCCGGTGACGTGGGTGCCGTGGCCGGAGCTGAAGTCGTAGTCGATCGGCCCGCCCGGCTGCAGCCAGTAGGCGATGATCTTGTTGTCCGGATGCAGCGTGCCGACGTTCGGCAACACCGGCGGCGGATTGTCCGACGGGGTGATGGCCGTGTGCGCGCCGGCGCCCTTGTCGAGGGTCGTGAACCAGCCGGCGTTGGGCGAGGTGCCGCTGTCGGCGACCGCCGCGATCTGGCCGGTGCCGATGATGCCGTGGTCCCACAGCGGCGTCGGCCCGCAGACCGGCCCGCTGCCGCCGCAGTTGCCGACGCTGTTGCCTTGGATCGCGCCGATGCTGGCCGAGTTCATGGTGGTGGTCGGCGCCCACGGCGACACGTTGACGACGCCCTCGATGGCGCTGGCGACCTTGACCAGCGCATCGAAGGCGCCGAGGTCGATGGCGGCGCGCACGTAGGGCGCGGCCTCGGCGCGCTCGCTGCGCGCGGTGATTCGCACGCCGGGCAGCTTCTTCGCCAGTTCGGCGGCGATGGCCGTCGACGACACGCCGTCGAAGCCGTCGATGCGGATCTCGTAGCTGCCGTCTTCCTGCAGCGCGGTGGAGAACTGGCGCTGGCTGTTCCAGAGGTCCGACGCGACCTTCAGCGCCGGCTGCAGCAGTCCGGCCCAGCGCACGTCCGCATGGCCTTGGGCCGCGCGCAGGCCGCCCTGGCCGAGGCGCACGTACCAGGCGTTGTTGGGCACGTAGGCGAGGAACGTCACGCCCTGGCGGGACAGCGCCGTGCGCGCGGCCGTGAAGTCCGCCGAATCCCTGAACTGCACGATGGCGTAGGCGGAAGCCGCGACATCGCCCGCCGCACCGACGCTGCGCGCGGCGATGGTCTCGGCGGCGGGATCGAACACGCCGGCATTGAGGATCAGCAGGTCGGGATTGCGGCGTGCCGCATCGATGCTGGTGGACGAGGGCGCGCTGGCGGAGAGCTGCGCGGGCGGTGCGGCGGAAGCGACGCCGGCAGCCAGCGCAAGCGTCAGCGCCGCGGCAAGGGCGGTACGGGACGGCAGCGTGTTCATGGTTTCCCCAGGTGGGCCGAGTGGAAGCGCAGTATGCTGCGCCTTCGGGTCGGCCCACAATCCTTGCGAGCGTTCGAGTTGCGCCGGCGTGCCTGTTTGAAACGTGTCCAGCGTCGCTGTTAGTTTTCCGTGAATGGGACTATGATGGCCATCCGGCCGGACTGAACTTCCGTAACGGCCTGCACTCCTTGTAGTACCGCACTGCCGCCTGCCCCTGCCATGAAGCTGCGCCTCGCCCTGCCCACGCTGCTGTTGTCGCTGTTCCCGCTCGCGGGCGTGGCGCAGTTGCCGTCGCTGGCTCCGGCGCCGCAATCGGCGACGCCGCTGGTCGACCAGCTCCTGGCATTCGACGGCAGCGCGTTCGGCGGCGCGGATGCCACCCCGGTGCTGCCGATCTGGTCGGGCAGCGACGGCCAGCTGCTCGCGGTCGTCGCCCTGCCGCGGGGCTGGGTCGGCTCCCCCGCCGCGACGACGCCCGGGTACGCGGGCCCTTCCGGCTGGCACCTTGCCGGCAACACGGGTTCGGGGGCGGGGCTGCGCTGGCAGTTCGGCAACGGGTTCCGCGCGGATGCCGCGTTCGGCCAGTACGGTTTCGGCAGCACGTCACCGTGTGCCGGGGATGCGTGTTCCGCCTGGGCGCCGGCCAGCATGACGGGACTTCTGGGTCTCGGCTGGACCTCGCCGGGTGCCGGACTCGATTTCTCCTACGGGCTTTCATGGCTGGAAACGTCGCAGGCCCCCGCGACGGCATCGGCCTGGCGGCGGCCGGCCAGCGGCCATTCCTGGCTGCCGGCGCTGGCGATCCCGGGCACCAGCGGCTATTCCGTCGACAGCGAGGCGGCCGTCTATGCGCGCGGCAGCTGGCACATCGACCAGGGCAAGGCGCTCGACATCGGCGCCAGCTTCGGGCGCAGCCGGCTGGTGTCGCCCGGCCCCTTCAACGTGGTTGCGCCGGGGCTGGATCTCGACCAGCTGTCGCTGAGCCTCGGCCTTGCCGCCGGTTCGCTGCGCGGCGCGGTCGTCGGCCACGTCACCCGCAGCGACGATCCGGCCCTCGCCGGCAAGCGCTGGACGGCGCTCGACCTCGGTATTTCCTGGCGCACGCCATGGAGCGGCGAGCTCAGCCTGGGCGCGCAGAACCTCTGGAGCGCGCCCGGCAAGACGCCGCGCGAAGCGGACACCCAGGGGCGCACACCCTACATCCAGTATCGCCAGGATCTCTGACCGTCGCGAGGCCTGGCCTCCGATTGTCCCGTTGCCCCCGAAATCCGCTCCTGCAGGAGCGCGCTCGCGCGCGAGCCGGGCGGACCAACCGTTCCCGCCGCGTCGATCGCCCCCGGGTGCGCTCCTACGTTGCGTTCTCCTTGTAGGAGCCCATCCTGTGGGCGACCCAGATCGCGTCGGTCGCGCACAGGGTGCGCTCCTACACGTGGAACCAGGCGCCCTTGTAGGAGCGCGCTCGCGCGCGACCCAGGTGGACCAGCCGTTCCCGCCTCGCCGGCCGCGCCCAGGTGCGCTCCTACGTTGCGTTCTCCTTGTAGGAGCCCACCCCATAAGCGCTAACCTAATTGTTGCCACTGCGCTGGAGCTCGTGTACCGTACGCGCCATGGCCACCGACGTGCTGGACGAGGAATGGGGTGTGCTGACCCGCCTGCTTCCGGCGGATTGGCGCGAACTGGCGCGTGAGACGGGCGCGATGCGGCGGGCGCGGGGTGCGATTGGCGACCCCGACACGCTGTTGAGGGTGCTGCTGCTTCACGTGGCTACTGGCTTGTCCTTGAAGCAGGCGTCCGCGCGAGCGCACGCACAGGGCCTGGCGCAGATCACGGACGTGGGGCTTCTGAAGCGATTGCGAAGCTCGGAGCGCTGGTTGGGCGAGCTGGCGCGGCGGATGTACCAGGGCAGCCGGTTCGT
>JAFKNA010000016.1 GCA_017305135.1 Lysobacterales bacterium
GCGCTTGGTCGCGCGGGGAAAGCCGCCCCTGCTGGCCCTCGGCGCCGCGATGCGCAAGCTCCTCCACCTCGCTTGGGGCGTCATTCATTCCGGCAAATCATTCGACCCGAAAATCGCTCTTGCCTAACCTCGATCAAGACGGTATCTACAGTGGCGAATACCCGAAATCCTGCTTGAACCGGGCCGCGAACTCGTCGAAGCCGAAGCGCTGGTTCTGGGTTCCGGCGTGCTCGATCTTCATCGCCCCCATCAGCGAGGCGGCACGGCCGGCGGTGGGCCAGTCCATGCCGCGGCTGAGGCCGAAGATGAGGCCGGCGCGATAGGCGTCGCCGCAGCCGGTCGGGTCGACGACGGCGCGCTCCTGCGCCGGCGGGATGTCGTGGATGGTGCGGCCGCCGTCGACGTGCACCCGCGAGCCGTGCGGGCCATGGGTGACGATGAAGGCTTGGGTGCGCGCGGCGATCTCGGTTTCGCTCCAGCCGGTGCGCGCCTGCAGGAGTTGCGATTCGTAATCGTTGACGATGACGTAGGTCGCCTTCTCCACCATGTCGCGGAACTCGGCGCCGTCGAACAGCGGCATGGCCTGGCCGGGATCGAAGATGAAGGGCACGCCGCGCGCGGCGAACTCGTCGACGTGCTGCAGCATCGCCTCGCGTCCGTCCGGGGCGACGATGCCGAAGCTGACGTCGGGCACGTCGCGCACGTGGTTCTGGTGCGCCGAGAGCATCGCGCCGGGGTGGAAGGCGGTGATCTGGTTGTTGTCGAGGTCGGTGGTGATGAAGCACTGCGAGGTGAACTGGCCCGGCACCTCGCGCACCTGGTCGAGGCGGATGCCGCAGCTTTCCAGGTGCTGGCGATAGGGGCCAAAGTCCTCGCCGACGGTCGCCATCGGCAGCGGATCCCCGCCGAGCAGCTTCAGGTTGTAGGCGATGTTGCCGGCGCAGCCGCCGAACTCGCGGCGCATGCTGGGCACCAGGAACGACACGTTGAGGATGTGCACCTGGTCGGGAAGGATGTGCTTCTTGAACTGGTCCTGGAACACCATGATGGTGTCGTAGGCGAGCGAACCGCAGATCAGCGCTGGCATCGGCATTCCCGGGCGGCAAAGCGCGCCAGTTTACCCTAGGGCGCGGCGGGCACGGCTCCCCGGCGTCCGGCACCGGGCATCGAAAGTGCCGGAAATGCGCGCCACGCAAGGGATTTTTAACGCTTGCGGCCTTGTTCGCGCGGCCCGCGCTGTTAGAATCGCCGGCTTTCCGCATCGAAGGCAACGGCTGCTGCCGCGCTCATGTTCAAAGGTCTCCGCGGGCTCTTCTCCAACGATCTGTCGATCGATCTCGGCACCGCCAACACGCTCATCTACGTGCGTGGCCAGGGCATCGTGCTCAATGAACCCTCCGTGGTCGCCATCCGCCAGGAGCGCGGCCCCGGCGGCCCGCGTTCGGTCGCGGCGGTGGGCGGCGACGCCAAGCGCATGCTCGGCCGCACGCCGGCGGCGATCAGCACGGTGCGGCCGATGAAGGATGGCGTCATCGCCGACTTCACCATGACCGAGGAGATGCTCAAGCAGTTCATCCGCAAGGTGCACCGCGCGCGCATGTTCCGGCCGAGCCCGCGCGTGCTGGTGTGCGTGCCCTGCGGCTCGACGCAGGTCGAACGCCGCGCCATCAAGGAGTCGGCGGAATCCGCCGGCGCGCGCGACGTGTACCTGATCGAGGAGCCGATGGCGGCCGCGATCGGCGCCGGCATCCCGGTGCACGAGGCGCGCGGCTCGATGGTGCTCGACATCGGCGGCGGCACCTCGGAAGTGGCGGTGATCTCGCTCAACGGCGTGGTCTACTCGCAGTCGGTGCGCATCGGCGGCGACCGCTTCGACGAGGCGATCATCAACTACGTGCGCCGCAACCACGGCACGCTGATCGGCGAATCCACCGCCGAGCGCATCAAGGTGGAGGTCGGCTGCGCCTTCCCGCAGTCGGAGGTGAAGGAGATCGAGGTCTCCGGGCGCAACCTCGCCGAGGGCGTGCCGCGCAACTTCACCGTCAACTCCAACGAGATTCTCGAAGCCCTGCACGAGCCGCTGTCGGGGATCGTGAGCTCGGTGCGCGGCGCGCTCGAGCAGACGCCGCCGGAGCTGTGCTCGGACGTCTACGAGCGCGGCATCGTGCTGACCGGCGGCGGTGCGCTGCTGTCCGACATCGATCGCCTGCTGTCGGAGGAAACCGGCCTGCACGTGCACGTCGCCGACGACCCGCTGACCTGCGTCGCCCGTGGCGGCGGTCGCGCGCTGGAACTGGTCGACCTCCACGGCGGCGACTTCTTCGCGCCGGAGTGAGGCCCTGATTGGGGATTGGTGATTCGGCAAGTTGGAAGCGCGATGGCTGCCACCGCGTCGCGATAGTGTGCGTAGCTGAACATCGCTTTTCCCAATCCCCACTCCCCAATCCCGAATCCCCGCTCGATGCGCTCCGACACCGCCACGCTGTTTGCCGAAGGTACGGTCGGCACGCTGCGGCTGATCGTGTATCTCGCCCTCGCGGTCGTGGTGATGATCCTCGACCATCGCGGGCAGTACCTCGAGGTGCTGCGGCGCACGGCCAGCCTCGCGGTCGAGCCGGTGTACCGGCTGGCGGCGTTCCCGTCTCAGGTGGCGCGGGCGACGCGGACGGCGGTGGCGACCCAGGATCAGCTGGCCAGCGAGAACCGCGAATTGCGCGAGCAACTGCTGCTGGCGCAGGCGCGGCTGCGTCGCCTCGACACGCTGGTGGCGCAGAACACGCGCCTCAAGGGCCTGCTCGAAGCGCAGGAGAACCTCGGCCTGCGCGTGCAGTTCGCGCGGCTGGTCAACGTCGACCTCGACCCGTTCCGGCACCGCGTGGTGCTGGACGTCGGCGCGCAGCAGGGCCTCGCCGTCGGCCAGCCGGTGATCGATGCCACCGGCGTGATGGGGCAGATCGTCGAAGTGCTGCCCAATACCTCGATCGTGATGCTGGTGACCGATCCCACCCACGCCGTGCCGGTGGTGGTCGAGCGCACCGGGCTGCGCACCATCGCCTATGGCAGCGGCGTCATCGACCGGCTGGAGCTGCCCAACATCCCGATCAGCGGCGACGTGCAGGTCGGCGACAAGCTGCTGACCTCCGGCCTTGGCGGGCGCTTCCCGGCGGGCTTTCCGGTCGGCGAGATCCAGTCCATCAGCAATGACGCCAGCGGCATGTTCGCGGCCGCGCTGGCGACGCCGGCGGCGGCGCTCGACCGCAGCGGCGAGGTCTTGCTGCTGCGCGACCAGCCGCAGCCCTACGGCCCGCCCTCGCCGGAGCCGCCGGTCGGACCGCCAGCCGAGCTCGCCGGTCCCGGCCCAGCCGGCGTGCAGCCTGGGGAGCCGCCCTCGCCATGAACCGCCGCCGCCTGCAGCTGTGGCTGTTCGCCGGCAGCTTCGCGTTCGCCTTCCTGCTGCAGCTGATGCCGCTGCCGCAGGTGCTGCTGCCGCTCAAGCCGTGGTGGATCGGGCTGGCGCTGGTGTACTGGGCCATCGAGGCGCCCGAACGCGCGGGCCTCGGCTTCGCCTTCCTGCTCGGCCTTGCCGGCGACGCGCTTACCGGCGAGCTCCTTGGCGAGCAGTCGCTGCGGCTGCTGGTGCTGGCCTTCATCGTGCTGCGCTTCCGCGCGCGCCTGCGCTTCTTCCCGGTGTGGCAGCAGGCGCTGGCGGTGCTGGCGCTGTTCCTCAATGACCGCATCGTGATCCTGATGGTGCGCGGCTTCTCCGGCGCGCCGATGCCGCCGCCCGAGTTCTGGATCTCGCCGCTGCTCGGCATGCTCGCCTGTCCGCTGGTGTTCCTGCTCGTCGACGACCTGCGCCTGCGCCTGCGCGGGAGCGACTGAGGGTGGCTGGCTTGCGCTTCCGGCGCCGGCACCGTTCCGCGATCAGCTGGCGCGGCGGCGCCGCCAAGCGCATGAAGGAGGCCCACCAGGAGGCCGCGCTGTTCCGCCGCCGCGCGGTGGCCGGCTTCCTGCTCATCGTGCTGGCGCTGACGGCCCTGTCGCTGCGCTTCGCCTGGCTGCAGATCGACCGCCACGACGAGTTCCGCGCCCGCTCGGAGGCCAACCGCGTGCTGACGCGGCCGCTGCCGCCCGCGCGCGGGCTGATCTACGACCGCAACGGCGTGCTGCTGGCGGAGAACGTCGCCGCGTTCCGGCTCGAGGTGACGCCCGAGCAGGTCGCCGACATGGCGGCGATGCTGCAGGCGCTCGCCCGCGTGGTGCCGATCGGCGAGGACGACGTCGCCCGCTTCAACAACCTGCGCAAGGGCAAGCGTTCCTACCAGAGCGTGCCGCTGCGCATGAAGCTGTCGGAGGAGGAGATCGCCCGCTTCTCCGTCAACCGCTGGGCCTTTCCCGGCGTCGAGGTGGTGCCCTACCTCACCCGCTCCTATCCGCTCGGCGCCGAGTTCGCCCACACCGTGGGCTACGTCGGGCGCATCGACAGCGAGGACCTCACCCGGCTCGACAAGGGCGACTACGCGGGAACCACCCACGTCGGCAAGACCGGCGTGGAGAAGTACTACGAGGAGCGCCTGCATGGCACGCCCGGCTACGAGAAGGTCGAGGTGAACGCCGACCACCGGCCGTTGCGCGTGCTCGACCGGGTCGCCCCGCAACCGGGCCAGAACCTCTTCCTCAGCATCGACATCAACATCCAGGAGGCCGGCGAGGCGGCCTTCGACGGGCGCCCGGGTTCGGCCGTCGCCATCGACCCGCGTAACGGCGAGGTGCTGGCCATGATCAGCGTGCCGAGCTTCGACCCCAACCTGTTCGTCAACGGCATCAGCCATGCCGACTATGCCGCGCTGCTCGCCGCGCCCGGCAAGCCGCTGATGAACCGCGTGCTGCGCGGCAACTACATCCCGGGCTCCACCATGAAGCCCTTCGTCGGCCTCGCAGGCCTTGAGACCGGAATCCGCAAGCCCGGCGACACCATCCTCTCGGTGGGCGAATTCCACATCCCCGGCCAGTCGCGCGGCTACCGCGACGACGTGCGCGGCGGCCACGGGCGCGTCGACCTGGTGCAGGCGATCGCGCAGTCGGTCAACACCTATTTCTATTCGGTCGCCTTCGACATGGGCATCGACCGCTTCTCCGAGGTCATGGGCCAGTTCGGCTTCGGCCGTCCCACCGGCATCGACCTGGTCGGCGAGGGCAGCGGCGTGCTGCCCTCGCGGGAATGGAAGCGCGGCCGCTTCAACCAGCCCTGGTATCCGGGCGAGACCGTTATCGCCGGCATCGGCCAGGGCTACTGGGTGGTGACGCCGCTGCAGCTCGCCAATGCGACCGCGATGCTGGCCGGGCGCGGCCTGCGCCACACGCCGCGGCTGCTGCGCGAGGTGCAGCGCGGCATCGGCGATGCGCCCGAACGCGAGCCGGCGCCGCCGCCCGAGCAGGTGGTGCACCGCGAGGGCGACTGGCTGGCGGTCGAGCGCGGCATGATCGAGGTGGTGAAGAGCGGCACCGCGCGCGGCATCGACCGCGATTTCCCCTACACCATCGCCGGCAAGACCGGCACCGCCGAGCGCTACTCGCGCACCGACGAGACCTGGACCAGCATCAGCACCAGCGCGATCGAACGCCACCAGGTGCTGTTCGAGGCCTTCACCCCGGCCGAGGACCCGCGCATCGCAGTGATCGTGGCGCTGGAAGCGGGCCGCAGCGGCGGCCGCGACGCCGCGCCGATCGTGCGCAGGATGCTCGATGCCTGGTTGCCCGGCGACCTCGAACGCGAAGCCGGCCGCAACGCCGCGACCGCCTCCGCCGCGGAGCCGGCAGGATGATCGACGAAGCGATCGCCCGCCTCGGCTACCGCCTGCGCGGGATGGTCGGCCGGCCGCGCATGGACCTGCCGCTGCTCGGCGCGCTGCTGCTGCTGATGGGCATCGGCCTGGTCACCCTCTACAGCGCCAGTGACCTCGACCGTGGCCAGGTGCTGGCGCAGGCGCTGCGCCTGCTGCTCGGCCTCGCCTTCATGTTCGCGATCGCGCGCGTGCCGCCGCTGGTGCTGCGCAACTGGACGCCGTGGCTGTACGGGGCCAGCGTGCTGCTGCTCCTCGCCGTGGCGCTGCTCGGCGAAGGGCGCGGCGCGCATCGCTGGCTGGATCTCGGAATCCTGCGCTTCCAGCCGTCGGAATTCCTGAAGCTCAGCATGCCGATGATGGTGGCCTGGTACCTCAACGGCCGCCCGCTGCCGCCCGGCTGGGCGACGCTGGCGGTGGTCGGCATCCTCATCCTCATCCCGGCCGCATTGATCGCCGAGCAGCCGGACCTCGGCACCGCCCTGCTGGTCGCCGCCAGCGGTGCCTTCGGCGTGTTCCTCGCCGGGCTCGCCTGGTGGCGCATCGGCGCGCTGCTCGCCGCCGCCGCCGCCGCGGTGCCGATCGGCTGGCAGTTCCTGCACGACTACCAGAAGAACCGCGTGCTCACCCTGCTCGACCCGGAAGCCGATCCGCTCGGCAACGGCTGGCACATCATCCAGTCGCAGATCGCGGTCGGCTCCGGCGGCATCTGGGGCAAGGGCTGGCACCGCGGCACGCAATCGCGGCTGGAATTCCTGCCCGAGCACACCACCGATTTCATCTTCTCGGTGTTCGCCGAGGAATGGGGCTTGGTCGGCGTGCTGCTGCTGCTCGCCCTGTACGTCTTCATCATCGCCCGCTGCCTGTGGATCGCGGCGTCCGCCAAGGACACCTACGCGCGGCTGCTGGCCGGCTCGATCTCGATGGCGCTGTTCGTCTACGTGATGGTCAACGGCGGCATGATCGCCGGCATGCTGCCGGTGGTCGGGGTTCCGCTGCCGCTGATGAGCTATGGCGGCACCTCGGCGGTCTCCATCCTCGCCGGCTTCGGTGTGCTGATGTCGATCCACGCGCACAGGAAGCGCGGCGCGGGGTGAGTCGAGTGGCCGTGGGGTGGATCAAGGCACGAACACGCCGGATCCGCCGCCACGCCGGATCCGCCGCTGCGCGGCTTGAGCCAGTCTGCGGCAGCGACGCTACAGCCGCGCCAGCGCCCACACTGCGGTGGATAGCGCCGTCACGCCTTCGGCGCGGAAGCCGGGCTCATCGGCGAGGATGTCGCGGCGTTCCAGCAGCTCGCTGCGCCAGCTCGGGGTAAACAGGCGCTCGACCTCGGCGGCGTCGATCGGGAACGGCGGCCCGTCCTTCTCCTCTGGCGGGTATTCGAGGGTGATCAGCAGGCCGCGGCAATCCCGTGGCAGGCTGGCGTAGGGACCGTCGGCGTAGCGGCGGCGGAGCTCGGGTGGCAGGGCGATGAGGGCGGCGCGGTCGTACACGCCGCGGCAATCGGCGAGCACCTCGCCGTCGAAGCCGAACACGTCGCCCTCGACAAGCTCGATGTCGCCGGCCACGTGATGCCGGCCGAGGCGGCTTTCGTGCACCTCCGCCCGCAATCCGTTCTCGTCCAGGAACTGGCGGATGCCGAGGGGCGAGAGTTCGACGCCGAGCACGCGGTAGCCCTGCGCGGCGAGCCAGATCATGTCGAGCGACTTCCCGGCCAGCGGCACGAACACGCGGCTGCCGGGCGGGACGCCGAGCGCCGGCCAGTGCCTTTCGAGCAACGGCATCACCTTGTCGCGGTGGAAGCCGGTGCGTCCCTCCTGCCAGCGTTGCAGCCAGAAGCCAGGTTCCATGGGTGATCCCTCGCATGTGAACGGTCGTTGCGGATGATGCGCCATCGCGGGTGAAGCCGGGCCGTGCCATGTCGCATCCGGCGTCGACTACCCTTGGCCCCGCCCATGCGCCACGTCTTGCCGCGTGCGCGGCCCGAGTCGCCCACAGGGTGGGCTCCTACAAAAACCGACATTCCGGTGTAGGAGCGCACCCTGTGCGCGACCGACGCAGCCGCGTGGGCCTGGTCGCCCACAAGTGGGCTCCTACAAAGCCGGCGATTGCGGTGTAGGAGCGCGCTCGCGCGCGACCGCCGCCGCGGCGTGGCCGTGCGACCCTGATCGCCCACCAGCGGGCTCCTGCAAAAAGGCCGGCAGTGCAGGCGCTGCCCGGGCGCGACCGCTTGTGAGGCTTGATGTACAGTACCCCAATGCAGGCACTTCTTCGCGCGGCATGCGCACCGCTTCTCCTCCTCGCGGGCGGCCTCTTCGCCGCCGGCTTGGGCTCCGCAGCCGCCGCCGCAACCGGCCCGGACGAGCGCGCCTTCGCCGCGGAAGTCGCCGCCGAGGGTGGCCCGCCGGAGGCCGAGGTACTGGCGATCCTGGCCGGCGCGAAGGTGCAGCAGTCGATCCTGGATGCCATCGCGCGGCCGGCGGAAAAGACCCGCGAGTGGAAGGATTACCGGCCGATCTTCATCACCGAGCGCCGCATCGACGACGGCGTCGGGTTCTATCGCGCCAACCGCGTCCTGCTCGATCGCGTCGGGACGAAATACGGCGTCGCGCCGGAGGCGATCGCCTCCATCATCGGTGTGGAAACGAGCTATGGCCGGATCACCGGCAGCTACCGCGTGCTGGACGCGCTGGTGACGCTGGCCTTCCACTACCCGCCGCGCGCACCCTTCTTTCGCGGCGAGCTCAAGCAGCTGTTCCTGCTCGGGGACAAGCACCTCGCCTACCCGATCGACGAGCTCAAGGGTTCCTACGCCGGCGCGATGGGCTGGGGCCAGTTCATGCCGACCAGCATCGCCAAATGGGCGGTGGACGAAGACGGCGACGGGCGCATCGACCTGTGGACCTCGCTCCCGGACATCACCGCCAGCGTCGCCAACTACCTCGCCGCGCACGGCTGGGAGCACGGCCAGCCGGTCACCGTGCGCGCGCAGGCCGCGGCGGACGCGCGGCCGCTGGAGGTCCAGGGCTACGAGCCGGTGCATACCGTGCAGCAGATGGAGGCCTGGGGCTATGCGCCGGTGGAGCGCGCCAGCGCCGAACGTCCCGCCACCCTGCTGGCGCTCGAAGGCGAGCGCGGCCGCGAACACTGGCTGACCTTCCGCAACTTCTTCGTCATCACCCGCTACAACCGCAGCCCCATGTACGCAATGGCGGTCTGGCAACTGGCCGAGGAAATCGCCCGCGGCGCGGGCCGGGCGCCCTCATGAGCGTGGCCTGCACGGCAGCAGCCGGGCAGGCGCGGCGAGCCGCGATGAAGGCGCCGCCCCGCGCCGCCTGGCGCTGGCTGCTGCCGGCCGCGGTCGCGCTGCTGCTCGGCGCCTGCGCGAGCCAGAAACCCAAGCCGCAGCCGGCCGGCACGGCCAAGCCATCCACTTCGTCCAGGGCGCACCACGACGACACCTCGCGCAGCCAGTCCGAACGCTATCGCCAGGCCCGCGATGGCGGCCCGGACGGCCCGCCGCTCGACGTCAGCAGGATTCCGGAGCCCGTGCCGAAGGTCGAGCCGCGGGCGCGCTACGGCAACAAGCCGGTCTACAGCGTGCTCGGCAAGACCTACACCCTGCTGTCGGATCCATCCGGCTACGTCGAGCGCGGCACGGCGTCCTGGTACGGCAACAAGTTCCACGGCTATCTCACCTCCTCGTTCGAGCCGTACGACATGTACGCCTTCAGCGCCGCGCACAAGACGCTGCCGCTGCCGAGCTACGTGCGCGTGACCAACCTCGACAACGGCAGGAGCGTGGTCGTGCGCGTCAATGATCGCGGTCCGTTCCACGAGGGGCGGGTGATCGACCTCTCCTACGCGGCGGCGGTGAAGATCGGCGTGTGGCCCAAGGGCACGGCGCCGGTGGAGGTGCGGGCGATCGATCCCGCGCGGCCGGACACGGGCAACCGCTACGCACGCGCGGCCAGCGCGCCGGCCGCGGCGACTCGCGCGGCGGCGCCGACCGCCACCGCGACGACATCCGCCGCCGTCACGCCGACCGGCAAGGTGTTCCTGCAGCTCGGCGCGTTCGGCGAGCGCGGCAATGCCGAACGCGCGGCGGCGCGCGCGCGCGCGGCCGGCATCGATCCGGTCGGCATCGAATCGGTAGCGGTCGACGGGCGCACCGTGCACCGCGTGCGCGTGGGCCCGCTGGCCGACGTCGATGCGGCCGATGCGCTCACGACGCGCGCGGCGGAACTGGGGCTCGGCGTGCCGCGGGTGGCCATCGAGGCCGCGCGCTAGCATTCCCGATTCGCACGCGGTGCGTGTATGCGCTGGCGCGCTCTGCAACAATACGGCGCGCCGTGCAGGCCAACCGGAACATGGCGCATGCGCCGCTGTCACAGTCCGCCATGCCTGCCGGCCATCCGGCCGCCGCGCGCTTCCCGTTTTTCGCAGGACCCCGTACCGCAATGAAACTGCCGTTCCTCGCCGCCCTCGCCTTCCTGTTCGCCAGCGCCGCCAGCCCGGCCATGCTGCACGCCGCCCCGGCGGATGAGCCTGCCGCAGCCGCCGCCGCGCCCGACACCCTGCCGGCGCCGCAGGCGGTGCCCAGGCCCGCGCCGCTGCCAGTGCCCGGCGCCGGCAGCGGTCCGACTCCGCCGCCGCCCGCCATCGACGCGAAGAGCTGGGTGCTGATGGACTACGCCAGCGGGCAGATCCTCGCCGGCGAGAACGAGGACACGCGGGTCGCGCCGGCCTCGATCACCAAGGTGATGACCTCGTACGTGGTGTCGGCGGAGATCGCCCACGGCAAGATCCACCTCGACGACGAGGTGTTCATCAGCGAGCACGCCTGGCGCGCCGGCGGCGCCGGCACCGACGGCTCGACCAGCTTCCTGAAGCTCAACAGCAAGGTGCCGCTGAAGGATCTCCTCTACGGCATGATCATCCAGTCGGGGAACGATGCCGCCATTGCGCTCGCCGAACACGTGGCCGGCTCGGAGGCGACCTTCGCCGAGCTCATGAACCAGTACGCGGCGCGCCTCGGCATGACCGGCACGCACTACATGGATGCCAGCGGCCTGCCCAATCCCGACCACTACACCACCGCCCGCGACGTGGCGGTGCTCTCGCGCGCGCTGATCCACGATTTCCCGGAGGACTACAGGATCTACGCGATCAAGGACTTCGAGTGGAACGGGATCAAGCAGCACAACCGCAACACGCTGCTGTGGCGCGACGAAACCGTGGACGGCATCAAGACCGGGCACACGTCCGAAGCCGGCTTCTGCCTGGCCACCTCGGCCAGGCGCGGCGACCAGCGCCTGATCGCGGTGGTGATGGGCGCCAGCAGCGAGAAGCAGCGCGCCAACGACAACCAGGCCCTGCTCAACTACGGCTTCCGCTTCTTCGAATCGCGCAAGCTCTACGCGGCCAACACGCCGCTGGCGAAGCCGGAGCTGTGGAAGGGCGAGGACGGCTCGCTGCCGCTCGGCGTCAGCGAGGATGTCGTCGTGACCTTCCCGCGCGGGCGCTACGGCGAGCTCGAGGCGAGCCTGGACATGCCCTCGCGCCTGGTGGCGCCGATCGAAAAGGACAAGGCGGTCGGCAACTTGAAAGTGACGATGGGCGACAAGACCTTGCTGGAACGGCCGCTGGTCGCCCTGGCCGACGGCGCCGAGGGCGGCTTCTTCAAGCGCCTCACCGATGGCGCCTGGCTCTGGTTCAAGGGCGAAGCGGGCCCGGACGTGTCCGCCGCGGCACCGGCCGCGCAATCGCCATGAAGGGCGCGCCCGGCGCGCGAGGATCGACATGAAGGACCTGAGCGACATCACCCCGCAGAACCCGGAGCAGGGCTTCCAGTTTCCCGGCGTGTTCGAGATCACCGCGATGGGCAGCTCGCAGGCGAAGCTCGACGAGGAACTCAAGCGCATCATCGAGGAAGCGGGCCTGTCGATCCTCGCCGAGGCGGTGCAGGTGCGCCCGTCGCGCCAAGGCAACTACGTCTCGGTCACGGCCAGCTTCATGTGCCCGAGCCGCGACAAGTACGATGAGATCCACGCCGCGCTGCGCGCCCACCCGGACGTGCGCTGGACGCTCTAGGCCCGATCGCCGCCTCGCCGGGAGCGCGTGGCCCGGCGGCAGGCGGCCGGCACGGGTCAGGGAAACTCGAAGCCGTTGGCGAACAGCACGTCGAGCGGGATGCCGCCACCGACATGGGTAAGGCAGGCGGGCTCGGGCACGTATTCGAGCGCGCCAACGTCGGGAAAGCCGTCATCGCGCACGGTCGTGCAGAAGTCGTCCGCCACCCATGGAACCGGAACCCCCTGATCGACGATCGCGCTGCCGTCGCGGAGGCGGAAATCCGCGTTTGCCGGATCGCGGAACCAGGCGGCGAAGGTGGCGGGCGTGATCCCGGACACGTCGCCGTCGCTGCTGCTGCTGCCGCCGTCGCGGTTGCGGATCGGGCCGCCGACGAGATTGTTGCGAAGCTCGGCGGTGGAATCCGAAAAGCGGACGTCGATGCCGGAGGTCGCATACAACGTGTTGTGGCCAAGCCGTGAGTTCGCCGCGCGATTCAGGTAGATGCCGACATCGCTGCAATCCATGATGATGTTGTTGCGCAGCGTGCCGTCCTGGTGTTCGGGTTGGCAGGTACCGTCCTCGCACATGGTTGGCGAGCCGGTGCCTCCGCCTCCCAGTGAGAGGCCGATCCGCGTGCCGCCACTGGTGGCCCAGGCGCAGCGCACGAGGTTGCGCTCGAACAGCCCCGCGCGTGAATTGCCCTTGAGGAACGCCGCGTAGCTGATGCCGTCGCCACCACCCTTGGCAAAATCGGCGAAGGTGTTGGCGCGGACGACCCAACGCCGGCCGCCGACCACGTCGAGTTTGGTGACGGGATTGGAGGTGCTCCGCGCCCGCGTGTCGCGGAAGGTGTTGCGTTCCACCACCACGTCGTCCGGAAACACGGTGGCCGCGCCGACCTGCCGGCCGTTGCTCTTGAGCTGCGCGTTGAAGTCCCGCAGGACGTTGTTGCGGATGACCGTGTGGTCGGCATCGCCGGCCAGATGGAAGGCATGTTCGCAGTCGCTGTCAACGGTGCAGCCGCCTTCGATGTCCAGTCCCTCGAAGCGCCACCAGGGAGCCGTCACGCGGAAGCCTTCAACCGGACCGGTGCTGTCCCGGAAGCGCAGCAGCACGCCGCGCGGGCGCGCCGCGCGCACCACGATCGGCGCACCCGACAGGCCGGCGGCCGCGGCGGTGAGATTGCCGGAAATCTCATACAGGCCCTCGGCGACCAGGATCGTGTCGCCTGGCTGCGCCGCCGCCATGGCGCTGCGCAAGGCCTCGACGGAGTCAACCGGTACCAGCCGGCTTGCGGCCTGGCTGGCGGTGACCCAGCCGAATCCGGAGGCCAGGAGAACCAGCATCATGAAGCGAAGCCTGTCGATCATCTGCATCCTCCGTCGATTCCCGTCACAAGCGCCCCGACCGCCCGGCTCACGGCCGGGAGCCAGACGGCGTGTCACCGCGCCGGGGTCCCGCCCAGCGTCGCCTCCAGCCAGGCGTAGATGTCGGCGTACTGGATGGCGGCGGCGTTGCCGCTGGTCGCGAAGTGGCCGCTCGCCTCCTCGGTGCGGAACCACACCGGCGTCGCCGGCGAGGCCGCCCGCACGCGGGCGCCGAACTTGCCGCTGTTCCAGGGCGCCACGCGCTGGTCGGCGAGTCCGGTGACGAGCAGCAGCGGCGGGTAGCGCACGCCGTCGCGGACATGCTGGTAGGGATCCATCGCCAGCAGCTGTTTCAAGCCCGTTTCCGTGCGCGGATCGCCGAGTTCGGCGACCTGGTTGGCGCCGTTCTTCGCCGCCAGCAGGCGCACCGGATTGAGCAGTCCGACCTCGATCACCATCGCGCCCCAGGCGTCCGGCGCCGTGGTGTAGGCGCCGCCGGTGAGGACGCCGCCCATGCTGCCGCCGGTGCCGGCGGTGCGTGCAGGCGTGCTGTAGCCGCGGCGGGCGAGTTCCCGCGCGCAGGCGGTGAAGTCCTCGATGCCACGCTGCTTGTTCATGCCGCTTCCGGCCAGGCGCCAGGCATCGCCGTTCTCGCCGCCGCCACGCACGTGGCAGGTCGCGTAGACGTGGCCGGCGCGTACCCATTCGAGGAGCAGGGCCGAATAGAAGGGCTGGATGCTGATGCCGTAGCCGCCATAGCCGGACACCAGCGCCAGCGCCTGCCCATCGTGGGCGAGGTCACCGCGACGGACCACGCTCATCGGCACGCGGGTGCCGTCATCGCTGGTGGCCTCGATGCGTTCGGAGACGAGCTCCGGATAGGCGGGGGCATTCCAGGTGCCAAGGCCGGTATCGATGAAGGAAGCGCCGTCGTAGCGGAAGATCCGGTCCGGCGTGGTCCAGTTCTCCAGCGACAGCAGCAGGCCATCCTGGCGCGGATCGGCCGACGTTTCCCAGATCGAGCCCTCGCGCGGCGGCGTCAGCGCCACCGGCGTTCCGCCCGCCGGATCCAGTCGTTCGAGGCGGTCGATGCCCTGCTGCATGGATTTCAGGTAAAGGCCGTCACGGGCCACGGCGAGGTCGCTCAGCACGATGCCGACGCGCTCGGGGACCACCTCGCGCGCCTTGGCGAGCGTCGGCGCGGGAGCGGCAAGATCGAGCGCCAGCACGCGGCGGTTCGGGGCATCGGCGGCGAGGAGGTACAGCGTATCGCCACGCAGGTCCGCACCCTGGATGTTGTCCGGGTCATCGACAATGCAGCGCCAGTTGGCACGGGCCGCGGTGGCGTCGGCCAGGGGCGCCACGCAGATCCGCCACGATGCGCGCGCGCCACTGATGGCGAGCAGCGCCCAGTCCGAGCCACGGGTGGTCTGCACGCTGGGGAAGTCGTTGGCGGGGATCGCCAGCGCGTCACCCGCACCGGCCCTGGCCAGCAGGCGGTCGGCCGATTGCGGTTGGCCCAGCCGGTGCAGGTAGGCCGCCATGCCCTGCAGCGGGTCCGGATCGCCGGCGCCGACGTCGCGCATGCGCGTATAGAAGAAACCGCTGCCGTCCGGCAGCCAGTTCGCCTGGAACTCGCTCCACACCGGTTTCAGCGTGTCGATGCGGGCGCCACTGGCGACGTCGTAGACGGCGATCTCGCCGATCTCGTTGCCGCCGAAGCCGATGTTGACCGCCACCTTGTCGCCGGCCGGCGAAACGCTGTAGCCGCTGAGGCTGGCCTCGCCTTCCAGCGTCGTCGGGTCGAGCAGGACGCGCTCGCTCCCGTCCGCCTCGCGGACCAGGAGCAGCGCTTCCCGTCCCGCCTCGGCACGCTTCACGAACAGCCGCTCGCCGACCTGCACGAAGCGCCGGTGGACGGTGGTGGCGCCGGCCACGTCGACCAGCCGGGCCTGCCATGCCGCGTCTCCCGGCAGCGCATCCAGCCGCTTTCGCGTATCGGCGCCCTGCGCCTTCAGCCAGGCCTCGAACTCGGCATTGTCCTCGCCCTCCATCCAGCGATAGGGATCGGGCAGGGCCAGGCCGAACTCGCGGTCAACCACCGCGACGGTCCGTGCCACCGGTGGCGCAGCATGGCCCGGACGGGAGGCCTGCTGCGTGCTGGCGCAGCCGCCGAGGGTGAGCAGGAACAGGCTTGCGGGTAGCAGGTTCTGAAGGCGCATGTGGGTCTCCCATCCGAGTGATGGCCGAGCGGCGCGGCAGCCCCTTTTCCCCGTGGCGTCCGCTGCCGGATTCCGGCCGCCCTAGCGTATACGCAACCGGGACGGCGCGGCGGACACGCCTGCGCGGCGCGGGCGGGGAAAAACCGGTAGGATGATCGGACCATCGCCTCACGTCGCGGAGCATTGCCTGGCCGCGCGCCGCCCCCATTTCCCCTCCATGTCCCTGCCCCTGATCGTGCGTCGCCTCGGCCGCCAGCCGTATGAACCGGTGTGGCGCGCGATGCAGGCGTTTACCGACCATCGCGACGCCACCACGCCGGATGAGCTGTGGCTGCTCGAACATGATCCGGTGTTCACGCTCGGCCAGGCCGGCAAATGGGAACACGTGCTGGCGGCGGGCGACATCCCGGTGCTGCCGGTGGATCGCGGCGGCCAGGTGACCTACCACGGTCCGGGCCAGATCGTGGCCTATCCCCTGTTCGACCTGCGCCGCATGAAGCTCGGCGTGCGCGAGCTGGTGTGCCGCATCGAGCAGGCGGTGATCGACACGCTCGCGGAATGGAACATCGTCGCCACGCGCCGCGAAGGCGCGCCCGGCGTCTTCGTCGGCGGCGCCAAGATCGCCGCGCTTGGCTTACGCGTGCGCCGTGGCTGCACCTTCCATGGACTCGCCTTCAACGTGGACATGGACCTCGAACCCTTCCACCGCATCAATCCCTGCGGCTACAGCGGCATGGCGGTGACCCAGGTCAGCGATCTCGGCGGGCCGGGCTCGATCGGCGCGGTGGAGGCGGTGCTCGCGGCGGAAATCGCCGCCCGCTTCGATCTCGCGCCGGAAGCCGCGGCGCCGAACGCGGCGATCCTCGGCGGATCGGCCATGCCGGCCATGGTCGCGCAATGAACGGCCGCCCCGGCGTGCCGTCCAGGCGCGGGCCGGGCCTTGCCGCGGAGCGGCCAACATGGATGCGGAACGTTGGCGCGTGCCGGTTGTCCACACTCCATGGCCCGCGCCGCCCGGCAACGCCGCGGTGGCGCCCGTCCCATCCCGCTGCCGCCTTCCGCGCGCCACCTGCCTGGCCTTGGCCGGCGCGTGAGCCGCTCCACCTCGCCGTCCGGCCCACCGCGGACCGGCCGCCCACCGGCAGCGATGCCAACTGATCGTCCCCTGGAGAACCACCCGATGCGCAAGCTGCTCCCCTTCCTGGCCCTGGCATTCCTCCTCGCCGGGCCGGCGTTCGCCAAGCCGGTGCCGGAGGCTGTGCCGGTGCTCAAGGCCACGCCTTCGCAGGCGCAGGCGGCGATCTGGGCGACGCGCTTCCTGACCCGCTTCCACTACAAGCCGATGGCGCTCGACGACGCCATGTCGGAGAAGATCTTCAGCCGCTACCTCGAATCGCTGGATGCGGACAAGCTGTTCTTCACCGCTGGCGACGTGGAGCGCTTCGGCGCCTGGCGCGACAAGCTCGACGATGCGATCTACGACAAGGATCTCACCGTTCCCTTCGCGATCTTCAACGTGTACGAACAGCGGGTCGCCGAGCGCGTGGCCCACGCGCGCGCGCTGCTGGCCAGGGGCTTCGACTTCAGCAAGGACGAGAGCTACGACTTCGATCGCGAGAAGGCGGCCTGGGCGCCCGACGCCGCGGCGCTGGACGAGATCTGGCGCAAGCGCGTCAAGAACGACTGGCTGCGCCTGAAGCTCGCCAACAAGCCCGACAAGGACATCCGCGAGACGCTGGACAAGCGCTACGCCAACTACCTCGACCGCGTCCGCCAGCTCAACGGCGAGGACGTGTTCCAGACCTTCATGAACGCCTACGCCTCGTCCATCGAGCCGCACACCAACTACCTCGGGCCGCGCGCCTCGGAGAACTTCGACATCGCCATGAAGCTCTCGCTGGAAGGGATCGGCGCGGTGCTGCAGCGCGACGAGGACTACACCGCGATCCGCGAGATCGTGCCCGGCGGCCCGGCGGCGCTCTCCGGCAAGCTCAAGGTGGGCGATCGCATCGTCGGCGTCGGCCAGGGCGAGAACGGGCCGATCACCGACGTCATCGGCTGGCGCCTGGACGACGTGGTGGAGAAGATCCGCGGCCCCAAGGACACCACCGTGCGCCTGGAGGTGCAGCCGGTCGACGCCGGGCCCGACGGCAAGCACGTCACCCTCGCCCTGGTGCGCAAGAAGGTGAGCATCGAGGAGCAGGCCGCCAAGAAGTCGATCATCGAGGTCGAGGACGGCGGCCACACGCGCCGCATCGGCGTGATCTCGCTGCCGACCTTCTACCAGGACTTCGACGCGCGCCGGCGCGGCGAGGCGGACTACAAGAGCGCCACCCGCGACGTCGAGAAGCTGCTGGTCGAGCTCAAGGCCGACAAGGTCGATGGCGTGCTGGTGGACCTGCGCAACAACGGCGGCGGCTCGCTGGCCGAAGCCACCGATCTCACCGGCCTGTTCGTCGGCAAGGGCCCGGTGGTGCAGGTGCGCAATGCCGGCGGCCGCGTCGAGGAGGAGCAATCCACGCGGCCGGCGGTGTGGAACGGCCCGCTCGGGGTGCTGGTCAACCGCGCCTCGGCCTCCGCTTCGGAAATCTTCGCCGCGGCGATGCAGGACTACGGTCGTGGCCTCATCATCGGCGAGCCGACCTTCGGCAAGGGCACCGTGCAGAACCTGATCGACCTCGACGAGGTGGCACGCAACGAGACGCCCGAATACGGCGAGGTCAAGATGACCATCGCCCAGTTCTTCCGCATCGACGGCGGCTCCACGCAGCTGCGCGGGGTGACCCCGGACATCAGCTTCCCGCTCACGGTGGATGCCAAGGACTTTGGCGAATCCAGCTACGAGAACGCGCTGCCATGGACCTCGATCGCGCCGGCGAAGTACACGCCGGTGGCGAACCTCAAGCCCGTCATTCCCGCGCTGATCGAGCGCCACGACGCGCGCGTGGCGAAGAACGTCGAATGGCAGAACTTCGAGAGCGATCTCGCCGATCTCGGGAAGCTGCGCGCCGAGAAGACCGTGTCGCTCAACGAGACGGCGCGCCGCGAGCAGCGCGACGAGCAGGAAGCCCGCCGCAAGGCGCGCGAGGCGGCGGCGACGCCGGCGGTGCCGGTACTGGATCCTGCGGAGAAGACCCGCGAGGAGATCCGCGAAGCCGCCGACCCGTCAGCGGCCCACCCGGCCGGCCCGGCACACACCGGCGCAGCGCCCACGCCGGCAGCTCCTGCAGGCGCGGGCGGTGCCGGCAGCGCCACGCCCGACGCGTCGCTGGTCTCGCCCACCGACGACGGCCTGCAGCCGGACGAGCGCAGCATCCAGAGCGACCTCAAGCGCGAGCAGGATGCCAAGAAGCGCCGCGACGTGGTACTCGACGAGGCCGCGCACATCCTCGCCGACGAGATCGGCATGGTACGCGCGAACGACAAGCTCGCCGCCGAGGTGCTGCCGCACGCGGCGCTGGTGCCCGCCGGCGGCGTGGACTGAGCGGCGGCGGGGCGCTGCAGATACCCGGCCCGCGCAATGGCGAGCGCGAAAGCCTGAAACACGAAGGCAGTCGTGGGCGTCGGCCGCGTGGGGCCGACCTGCGGGACGGTGTTGAACCGCAGGTCGGGGCTGCGTCCCCGACACCGGTCCGTCGCGCGCGTCGATCGCGCAGGCCCGACCTGCGCGGCGCAGGCTTCCCGGGATTACTGCGGACTCAATCCGGATCGAGGAACAGGTCGGGCAGCAGCGGCTGTCCGGGCTGGACGGCGTAGCGGTTGAAATCAGTCTCGCCCGCCTCGCGCAACACTTCCTCGTCGATCAGGAAGCGGCCGTGGAAGCCGGCCGCCTCGCGGACCAGCACCGCATGCGCGGCATCGGCGACGATCGCGGGCTTTCGGCAGCGTTCGATCGGCACGCCCGGGATCATGTTGAGCGCGTCGGTGGCGATGATGGTGCGCGGCCACAGCGCGTTGACGGCGACGCCCCTTGGGCCGAATTCGGCGGCGAGGCCGATGCTGACGAAGCTCATGCCCATCTTGGCCAGCGTGTAGGCGGTGTGCGGGCGCCACCATTCCGGCGCCAGCGAGGGCGGCGGCGCCAGGCTCAGGATGTGCGGGTTGCCAGCCTCCAGCAGGTGCGGCAGGCAGGCCTGCGCGCACAGGAAGGTCCCGCGCGCATTGACCTCCTGCATCAGGTCATAGCGCTTCATCGGCGTCTCCAGTGCTCCGGCCAGCCAGATCGCGCTGGCGTTGTTGACCAGGATGTCGATGCCGCCGAAACGATCCACGGTGGCGGCGACGGCGGCCTGCACCGCGGCCTCGTCGCGGATGTCGCAGCGGAGCGCCAGCGCCTGGCCGCCGGCCTCCTCGATCGCGGCGGCGGCGCTGTGGATGGTGCCCGGGAGCTTCGGATTCGGCACCGCGCTTTTGGCGGCGATCGCGACATTGGCGCCATCGCGCGCGGCGCGCAGGGCAATGGCGAGACCGATGCCGCGCGAGGCACCGGTGATGAACAGGGTCTTGCCGGCAAGGCTTGGCATCGCGGGCGCCTCACCAGCTGCCGGTGTTCGGCATCGACGCCCAGGGTTCCGCCGGCGGCAGGCGCTCGCCCTTCTGCAGCAGCTCCACCGAGATGAGGTCCGGCGAACGCACGAAGGCCATGTGGCCATCGCGCGGCGGGCGGTTGATGGTGATGCCCATGGATTCAAGGTGCGCGCAGGCGGCGTAGATGTCGTCCACCTCGAAGGCGAGATGGCCGAAGTTGCGCGCGCTGCCGTAGTCCTCGTCCGAGCCCCAGTTCCAGGTGAGCTCGATCTCCGCGTGCGACGAGGCGTCGGCGCTGAGGAACACCAGCGTGTAGCGGCCGGCCTCGTTCTCCATGCGGCGCCGCTCGCGCAGGCCGAGGCCCTCGCAGAAGAAACGCAGGTTCGCGTCGAGGTCGCGGACGCGGATCATGGTGTGCAGGTATCGCATCGGATTCTCCTTCAGCCGTCCTGGAAGCGCGGCAGGTAGTGGGCAAGCTGGGCGAGCCGCAGCAGCGGGTCGGTCGTTTCCAGCAGGTGTTGCTTTTCCGCCGGCGCGAGTGGCAGCAGTTCGGCGAGGCGGAAGCCGACCCAGCTCGCGTCGTCGAAGCATTCGCGCCGGGCCTTCGCGTAGCGACCACCGACCTGCTCGACGAGGCGCTCCAGGATCGTCGCCAGCAGGCCGTGCTCGGGCGGCACGGGAAGATGCGGCTCCTCGGGCCAGGGTTCCACGGAGGCCGTGACCAGGCCATTGTCACGCACGCGGGTGGAACGCGCGCGAAACCGCCCGCGCCCTTCCACGGTGATGCCGAGCAGCCCCTCGGGCAGCGTATCGAAGTCGCTGATGCGGGCCATCGTGCCGACCGCGGCGGGAATGGCCGGCGCGCCGGTTTCCTCGCCATCCAGGATCAGGCAGATGCCGAACTCCGACCCGTCGCGCGCGGAATCGCGCACCAGGTCCAGGTAGCGGGGCTCGAAGATGCGCAGCGCCAGCGAGCCGCCGGGGAACAGCACCATCCGGAGCGGGAACAGCGGAAGATCGATCAGGTCCACCATCCTCTCCGGCGGGAACCGCGGCAAAGGCGATCGATGCGCGACGCGTGCCGGTCCATCGAGGCGCCTCCGTCAACGGCCCCCGTCGCCGTTGCCGAGCCGGCGCAGGAAACGGCGCGGCGCATCCTCGAAGCCGCCGTTGGACATGAAGACGACATGGTCGCCGCGGCGCGCCGCGTCCAGCAGCAGGCCGAGCATCGCGTCCACATCGGGCGCGGCATGGCCGCGTCCGCCGAGCGCGTCCAGCACGGGCGTGGCGTCCCAGGGAAGCTCGGCGCGTTGCAGGAACACCACCTCGTCGGCGTCGGCCAGCGCCGGCGCGAGCTGGGCGGCGTGGGCGCCCATGCGCATGGAATTGGAACGCGGCTCCATCGCCACCAGGATGCGCGCCGAACCGACCTGCGCGCGCAGGCCGGTGAGGGTGGTGGCGATCGCCGTCGGGTGGTGGGCGAAGTCATCGTGGATGCGGATGCCATCACGCTCGCCGATGAACTCCATCCGCCGCGCCACGCTGCGGAACCCCGCCAGCGCCGGCAGCGCCGCCGCCACGTCGACGCCCACCGTGTGCGCCGCGACCAGCGCCGCCAGCGCGTTCATGACGTTGTGGCGGCCGGTGAGACTCCATTCCGCGCTGCCGAGGTCGCGCCCCCGGTGGCGCACGCGGAACGCCGAGCCGTCGGCGCGCAGCAACTCGGCGCGCCAGTCGCCCGCGGCGATGCCGAAGCTCTCCACCGGCGTCCAGCAGCCCATCGCCAGCACCTCGGCGAGGTGCTCGTCCTCGGCGTTCACCACCAGTCGCCCGTTGCCCGGCACGATCCGTACCAGGTGATGGAACTGGCGCTGGATCGCGGCAAGGTCGGGAAAGATGTCGGCGTGGTCGTATTCCAGGTTGTTGAGGATCGCCACCGTGGGCCGGTAGTGCAGGAACTTGGAGCGCTTGTCGAAGAACGCGGTGTCGTATTCGTCGGCTTCGATGACGAAGAGCGGGGATTGGGAATTGGGGATTGGGGATTCAGCAGCGCCGCGCATCGCGGCATCCTGAGCTTTGACCAATCCCGGATCGCGAATCCCGAATCCCGGCTCCAACCGCGCAGAGACGCCAAAATTGGCCGGGACGCCGCCCACCAGGAAGCCCGGATCGTGGCCGCAGGCATCCAGGAGCCAGGCCAGCAGCGAGGTGGTGGTGGTCTTGCCGTGGGTGCCGGCGACGGCGAGCACGCGCCGCTGCGCGAGCAGGGTGCGGCCCAGCCATTCCGGGCCGGAGACGTAGGGCAGGCGCCGGTCGAGGACGTACTCGACCGCCGGGTTGCCGCGCGACAGCGCGTTGCCGACGATGACCAGGTCCGGCGCCGGGTCGAGATGCGCGGCCCGATAGCCGTGCTTCAGGGTGATGCCGAGGCCCTCGAGCTGGGTCGACATCGGCGGATAGACGTTCGCGTCCGAGCCCTCCACTTCGTGGCCGAGCTCCCGCGCGAGCGCGGCGAGACCTCCCATGAAGGTCCCGCAGATGCCAAGGACGTGGATGCGCATGGAGGCGCCCGCTCAGGCGCTGGCGCGGGCTTCCTCGGTCCCGGCCGGCAGCGCCGCGAGGATGCGCCCGGAGACCTCCTCGAGCTTGCCGACGCCGTCGACCACCGCCAGCTTGCCGAGGCGCGCGAAATGGTCGGCCACCGGCGCGGTCTGCTCGGCGTACACGCGCAGGCGTTCGCGCACGGTCTCCGGCGTGTCGTCCTTGCGGCCCTCGGCGGCCGCGCGGCCGGCGATGCGCTCGACGATCAGTTCGCCCGGCACCTCGAGCTTGATGGCGATCTCGAGCGGCTGGCCGAGGCGCGCCAGGAGCTGCTCCAACGCCTCGCACTGGGCGAGATTGCGCGGATAGCCGTCGAGGATGAAGCCGCGCGCGGCGTCGGCCACGGCGAGGCGCTCTTCCAGCATGCCGAGCACGATATCGTCGGAGACCAGTTGCCCCGCCTCCATCACCGCCTTGGCCTTGACGCCGAGCGGCGTGCCGGCCTTGACCGCCGCGCGCAGCAGATCCCCCGTCGAGACATGCGGCACGCCGAGCTCGGTCTTGAGAATCTGCGCCTGGGTCCCCTTGCCCGAACCGGGCGCGCCGAGTAGAACGAGTCGCATGATGCTCCAGTGGGGGCGGTTCAGAAGGGGCATTTACGCTAGCGGCTGGCCCAAAGCGTGTCAAACGGAATCACGGAGAACCCATGCAGGGCAAATTGCTTTATGCGCAATCGGGTGGCGTCACCGCGGTCATCAACACCACCGCGGCCGCCGTGATCGAAACCGCGCGCGCGGCCCGCGTGCCGCTGCTGGCGGCGCGGGCCGGCATCCTCGGCGCCTTGCGCGAGGAACTGGTCGACACGCGCCGGCTCGGCCGGGCCGGGCTCGCCGCGCTCCGCCATACGCCCGGCAGCGCCTTCGGCACCTGCCGCTACAAGCTCCGCGACCTCACCGCCGGGCGCGCCGAGTACGAGCGCCTGATCGCGGTGTTCCGCGCCCACGACATCCGCTGCCTGCTCTACAACGGCGGCAACGATTCGGCCGATACGGCGCAGAAGATCTCCGCCGCCGCCCACGCGCTCGGCCATCCGGTACGGGTGATCGGCGTGCCCAAGACCGTCGACAACGACCTCGTGCTGACCGACAACTGCCCCGGATTCGGCTCGGTGGCCAAGTACGTCGCGCTGTCGATCCTGGAGGCCGGCCTCGACGTCGAATCCATGCACGAGACCTCCACCCGCGTGTTCGTGATGGAGGTCATGGGCCGCCACGCCGGCTGGATCGCCGCCGCCGCCGGCCTCGCCGCCCGCGATGCGGGCGATCCCCCGCACCTGATCCTGTTCCCGGAGATCCCGTTCGACCAGGCCGGCTTCCTGGCGCGGGTGCGCGAGGTGGTCGAGCGCCGCGGCTTCTGCGTGGTGGTCGCCTCCGAGGGTGTGCGCGACGGCGACGGCCGCTTTCTCGCCGAGGCCGGCAGCGAGGATGCCTTCGGCCACCGCCAGCTCGGCGGCGTCGCGCCAGTGCTGGCGGGACTGGTCAAGGAACGGCTCGGCTACAAGTGCCACTGGGCAGTGCCCGACTACCTGCAGCGTTCGGCCCGCCACGTCGCTTCCGCGGTCGATGCCGAGCAGGCCTGGGCGGTCGGCCAGGCGGCGGTGGAATACGCGCTGGCTGGCCGCGATGCGATCATGCCGGTGATCCGGCGCCGTTCCGACGCGCCGTACCGCTGGACAATCGAGGAGGCACCGCTGGCGCGGATCGCCAACCGCGAGAAGAAGCTGCCGCGGCGCTACATCAGCCGCGACGGCTACGGCATCACCGCGGCGGCGCGCCGCTACCTCGCGCCGCTGATCCGCGGCGAGGCGTATCCGCCGTATGGCCGGGACGGGCTGCCCAGCTACCTGCGCGCGGCGCTGGAACCGCTGCCGAAGAAGCTGCCGCCCTACGCCGCCTGAGGCGGCGCGAAGGCATCAGCGCTTGTGAAAATGAGCGTCTGTTTCACAAACTCTCAGCCGCGCGGCGCGCCGCGTTCCGGGTACAGCGGCGGCAGCGGCGAGGCGGCGGTCGGCGCCGCGGCCGGCCACGCCGGACCCTGCCGGAAGGCATCGGCGAGGCGCCCCGCCAAGCCATCGGCGGCAGCGCCTGCATAGCGCACCCGCTGCAGCTCGGCGAGTGCCTGCTGCTGGCGCGGATCGGTGACGATCGCCGCGAGTTCACCGGCGTTCCGCAGGTCCTGCCGCGTGGCGCCCGCCCAGCGGACGAGCGCGTGCTCGGCCGCGGCGAGGTCGCCGAGGGAACAGGCGCGCAGGAAATCGGCGCGCGCGGCACCGGGCGCCGGATCGGGGCCGGCCGCCGCCTGGCGTGGCGGCGCGGCCCGTCGCCAGCGCCAGAGCCAGAGCGTGGCCAGCCAGAGCAGGAAGGCCGCCGCGGCCAGTGCCCGCCAGATCCGCACCGCCGTGGCCGGCCGGGCCGGCGCCGACTCCGCCACGGTCGCGGCCGGACGACCCGCAGCCGCATCCGGCGCTGGCGGAGCGCCGCTTGCGGCGGGCAGCACGCGGACGGTGCGCGCCGGCAACACGGCGACCGCTGGCCGGTCGGCGCTGGTATTCCACCAGTCGACGCGGATTTCCGGCAGCACCAGGGTGCCGGCCCGGCCCGGGACGAAGGCGAACTTCTGCACGCGTTCGCCCTGCAGCCACTCGCCATCGTCGCGGGTGCGGGTGTCGGCCTTGTCGGGATAGATCTCCGCCCCCGCGGGCGCGGTCGGCGCAAGCTCGGGCAACTGCTCGAAGGCGAGCCCCTGCGCCTTGAGGCGCACCACGCGCGTGACCGGATCGCCCACGTGCAGCTCGGCCGGCAGCGGCTCCTCGTCCTGCAGTTGCAGCGATGCGGCCGGCAGCCACGCGCCGGCCGGGGCGTTCGCCGGACGCGGGCGCACCTGCAGCGAAACGGCGTCCGAGGCCGCCGAGAGGCGGCGACCGCGGTTGAAGAAGCCGGTCGGGTCGCCGCCGGCGAGCGCGCTGCCCTGGAACGTCAGCGGGCCAATCTCGATGCGGCCGCTGCGCTCGGGCGTCAGCGCATAGTGGCGCTCGTAGACGCGATAGCGCCGGCCGCCGACGGTGGCGAAGAACGAGGTGTCCTGGCCCTGGCCGAGGCGCCGCACCACCAGGCCATCGGCCGCCGGCTCGGAGAGATTGCCGTCGGTGAGGTCTTGCGCCGAGTAGAGCTTGACCGTGTAGCGCACCTGCTGCTGGACGTAGGGGTCGGGCGGCTCGGCGCGCACCTCGATGAACACGTCGCCACGCGCGCCGGCGACGCTCGCGTCCGCCGCGGCGCGGACCTCGAGTTCGAGCGCTGCGGTTTGCTCCGTGCCGACGCGGAGCGCAGGCAGCTGGATGCGGCCCTGCCGCCGGGGTTCGAGTCCCACCGCCCACAGGGTCTTGGCCGTCGCGCGGCCGCTGACCAGGCTGACCTGCCGACTGGACTGGGTGCCGAGCACGCGGAAATCGGCTTCCAGCGGCGAGAAATCCGGTGCGGCGGCGCTGGCGCCCTCCACTTCCACGTTGAGGGTGACCGATTCGCCGGCTTCGACCGTGTTGCGGTCGAGCCAGGCGCGCGGCGCGGCACCGAGCGCCGGGGCGATCAGCAGCAGGGCCAAAGCGGCCAGCCACGAGCAATGCCATCGGTTCACCGTGGGTCGCCTCCCTGCTGTCGGCGCTGGTATTCGAGCTGGAACTTGCGCCGCAGCAGTCCGCCCGGATCGTCGGGGACGCGCTGCAGGAGGTGCTCGAGCGCCTGCTGTTTCTCGCGCGTGGCCGCGTCTTCCGGTGCGGCGTCGAGCGCCGCGGCGGCCTGTTCGGGATCGCCGGGCTCGCTGGCCAGCGCCTGGTCGATCGAGCGCGCGAGCGCATCCCGTTGCGCGGCGTCGGGCGGTGGCGCCTCTCCGGCGGCGGCCGGTGCGCCGGTCCGGTCCGCGCCGGCGCCGCTCTCGTCGCGGCCCTGCGACGGAGCGCGCTGCTCGCTTTCGGCCCTGGGGGCCTCGCCGTCCATCGTAGCAGGCTCGGCGCCCTCCCCTTCGGCGCCATCGGCGGAGCGCTGGGGCGGCGTGGATCGTGCGTCCTGTTGGGAATCGCCGGAGTCGCCCGGCTGCGGCTCTTCGCCCTGCCCGGCCTGTTCATCCTGCTGCTGTTGCAGCGCCTGTTCCACCAGCGCGCGATTGGCGAGCGCGTCCTCCATGCCGGGCGCCAGTGCCAGCGCCTCGTCGTAGGCGCCGAGCGCGTCCTTGAAACGCCCCAGCCGGGCCAGCGCGTTGCCGCGGTTGTAGGCGGCGTCGGCCCCGCCTGCGCCCTGCCAGCCTTCCGCGGCGGCGGCAAAGTCGCCGCCCTGGTAATGCGCGCTGGCGCGCCATGCCGGGTCGGCAGCGAGCGCCGCCGCCCGCGCCGCATCGCCGGCGCCGAGGGCACGCGCGGCCTGCTGGTCCGGGCGCTGCCAGAAGTCCGCCCAGCCGGCCGCACGCACGCCACCGGCTGGCAGCACCAGGGCCGCGGCGAACACCATCAGCCAGCCGCGACGGAACCCGGCGAGGGCGAGCGGCAGCAGGCCAAGCAGCAGCCAGGGGCCGCGGTCGCGCCAACGGCTGCCCTCGGCCAACCCATCGGTCTCGCCGCGCCCGGCCGGATCCACGCTGGCGGCGAGCACCGTGTCGAGATCCGTCGCATCGACCGCCAGCGCGGCATAGTGCCCGCCGCCCGCACGTGCGAGCGCCCGCAGGCCCGCTTCGTCGCGGCGCGCGAGCACGAGCTGGCCCGCCTCGCTGGCGAAGCCGCCGTCGGCGAGCGGCACCGGCGCGCCGGCATCGCTGCCGACGCCGAGCACCGAGACCGAGATGCCGGCGTCGCGCGCCTGGCGCGCCGCCGCCTCGGCGCCAGCGCCGGCCGAATCGGCCAGCAGCACGATTTCCCCCTTGCGCAAGCCGGCCTGGCGGATCAGCTCGACCGCGGCCTGGATGGCGCGTGCGGTGTCGTTGCCGGCGACCGGCATCACGTCAGGCGCCAGCACCGCGACGAGGTTCCGCACCGTCGCCACGTCGTCGGTCAGCGGCGCGGCGACGAAGGCGTCGCCGGCGTAGCCGACGAGGGCGGTCTGGTGATCGCGGCTGCGCGCGAGGATGTCGTCGATCTTGTAGCGCGCGCGCTCCAGCCGGCTCGGCTTGACGTCCGCGGCCAGCATGCTCGGCGCCAGTTCGAGCGCGATCACCCGCGCCGCCTGGTTGCGGTAGAGCGGCAACGGCTCGCGCTCCCAGGCGGGGCCGGCGAGCGCCAGCACCGCCAGCAGCGCGGCGAGGGCGGCCAGCCACGTCGCGTGCCGGCTGGGGCGAACCGCGCTGCGCCCGATCAGGTGTGGCAGGAGCGCGGCATCGACCACGCCGCGCCAGCCGCCGGCGTCGCCGCGACCGCGCCGCCAGCCCCACCAGAGCAGCGGCAGCGCGGCCAGCAGCAGGAGCGCCGCCGGACGCAGGAAATGGAAGTGGGCCGGCAGCCCGCTCATGCCAGGCTCCGCCGCCACGCGCCACCCGGCAGCAGCAGCGCCAGCGTGGCGACGCCGAGCGCCGCCGCCAGCGGCAGCCAGTAGAGCTCGTCGACCGGGCGCAGGCTCTGGCTGGTATCGGCGGCGGGCTCGAGGCGGTCGATGCTGCGGTAGATGTCGGCCAGTTCCTCGCTGTTGCGGGCGCGGAAATAGCGTCCGCCGGTGGCTTCGGCCATGGCCGTCAGCATCGCCTCGTCGAGGTCGGCGGAGGGATTGACCATGCGGCTGCCGAACAGGCTGTTGATGCGCAGCGCATCGGCGCCGATGCCGATGGTGTAGATGCGCACCTGGTTGGCCTCGGCGAGGGCGATGGCCTGGTCCGGCTCGAGCTCCCCGGAGGTGTTGACGCCATCGGTCAGCAGCACCAGCACGCGCTGTCCGGCGGGTCGTTCACGCAGGCGCTTCACGGCGAGGCCGACCGCGTCGCCGATGGCCGTCTCGCGCCCAGCGAGGCCGATGGTCGATTCCTCGAGCTGGCGCCCCACGGTGCCGAGGTCGAAGGTCAGCGGCACCAGCAGGTAGGCGCGCGTGCCGAACAGGATCAGGCCGACGCGATCACCGGCGCGGCGTTCGACGAAGTCGCTGGCGATGGCCTGGATGGCGGTGAAGCGCGGCACCGCCATGCCGCCGAGCTGCATGTCCTCGATGCTCATGCTGCCCGAGGTATCGACGGCGAGGAGCAGGTCGCGGCCGGAACGCGGCACGTCGGCCGGCGGGCCGAGCCACAGCGGGCGGCTGGCGGCGGCGACCAGCAGGCACCAGGCGAGCAGCGCCAGCATCCGGCGCAGCGGCGGCACCGGCGAGGCCTGCGCCGCGGCCGGCAGCGCGAGGCCGGGGTGCGGCATCCGCAGCGCCGCCCCGACCTCGCTGCGCGACGGCGGCAGCAGCCACGCCGCCGCGAGTGGCAGCGGCAGCAGCGCCAGGAACCAGGGCCAGGCGAGCTCAAGCATGCGCGCGTGCACCCGGCAGGACGTGGTGGAGCCACTCGCGTGCGAGCGCGAGCAGCGTCGGGAAATCCACCGGCTCGGCACCGGCCACGGCGGCAGGCCGATAGGGCAGATCGGCCAGCACGCGCGCCGGGCCGGTCAGGAAGGGCGCCGCCTCGCGCCGCGCCGGCGGCCACTGCCGATCAAGGAAGGCCAGCCAGTCGTCGCCGGACAGCGCCACGGCGGCCGGATCGATGAGGCGCGCCACCCGCCGCAGCAGGCCTGACAGCGCGGTGGCGCGGGCGGCGGGGTCAAGATGCGGCGCGCCGGCAATGCCGTCGAGCTCGGCCTCGATGGCGTGCCGCCAGCGCTGCTGCGCACGCCATCGCAGCAGCCGGCGGCCGAGCAGCAGGCCGGCGCCGAGCAGCAGCGCGGCCAGCAGCCACCAGCCGGGGGCGGGCGGCCAGAAGGCGGGCTCGGGCGGCAGGTGGATGTCCCGCAGCGGCAGCGCCAGGGCGGCGGCGGCGGAGCCACTCATGGAGCGCGCACCGCGGAACGGCCGCTGGCCAGCAGCGGCGCCAGGGCTGGGCGGAGATCGGCCTGGGTCTCCAGCTCGGCGACGCGGATGCCGAGCCGGCGGCAATGCGCCGTGAGCTCGGCGCGCGGCGCGGCCAGGCGGCTCGCCCAGGCCTCGCGCGTGGCGCGGTCGGAGAAGTCCAGCATGCCGCGCAGGCCACCGAGATGGACGGCATAGCGGCCTGGCGGCGGCGGCGCGAGCTCCAGCGCATCGCAGGGCAGGACCAGCGCCAGCTCGTGTCGCGCGGCGATCTCCGTCAGCCGGCGGGGCGCGTCGGCGCCGGGCAGGAAGCCGTCGCTGACGACCACCACGCGCACGCCGGGGCGCAGCAGGCGACGCAGGCGCACCAGCCCTTCTTCCAGGCTCCCGTGTCGGTCGGGCGCGGCCGCCGCGTCCCAGTCGTGCAGCGCCCTCAGCACGCCGAGCACGCCGCGCCGGCCGGACGCCGGCTTGACCTCGCCCGCCACGCCGCCGCCGAAGGCGAGCGCGCCGACGCGATCGCCGGCGCCGCCGGCCGTCCAGGCGAGGAAGGCGGCGGCGCGGGCCGCCTGCACGTTCTTGAAGCGCACGCGGCTGCCGAAGCGCATCGAGGGATTGAAATCCATCACCAGCAGCAGCGCCTGCTCGCGCTCTTCCTCGAACAGCTTGGTATGCGCCTTGCCGCTGCGCGCGGTGACCCGCCAGTCCATGTGCCGGATCTCGTCACCGGGCTGGTAGATGCGCGACTCGCGGAAATCCATGCCGCGTCCGCGCCAGCGGGAACGCAAGCCGCCCGCCTCGGCGGCGCTGGCCGGCCGGCGGCGCGCCAGGCGCGCGCCACGTGCCAGCGGCGCGAGCGCGATCAACTCGTCGAGGGCGACGCGGGTGGGATTGGCGGCAGGAGTTGACATGGATTCAGTGGGACGGGTGGCCCAGGACTCGGCGCCGGCTGTCGCGTGGAACTGCGCGGCCCTCAGCCCTCAGCCCTGCTCCTCAAGGCAATGGCACGCGTTCGAGCAGGGCCGCGACCACGCGGTCGGGGGTGACGCCCTCGGCCTCCGCCTCGTAGCTCAGCAGCACGCGGTGGCGCAGGACGTCGGCGGCAACGGCGTGCACGTCCGCCGGCGTCACGAAGTCGCGCCCGGCCAGCCAGGCGTGGGCGCGCGCGCAGCGTTCCAGCGCGATGGTGCCGCGCGGGCTGGCGCCATAGGCGATCCAGCGCGCAAGGTCGGCGCCGAACGGAGCGGCATCGCGCGTCGCCAGCACCAGTTGCACGAGATAGTTCTGCAGCGCCGGCGCGAGATGGAGTCCCAGCACCTCGGCGCGAGCCGCGAACACCTGCTGCTGGCTCAGCACGCGTGCGGGCCGCATCACTTCGGCGAGGGTTTCCCGCGCACGGGCACGCGCCAGATCCAGGATGGCGGTTTCCGCGGCGGCATCGGGATAACCTACCCGCACGTGCAGCAGGAAACGGTCGAGCTGCGCCTCCGGCAGCGGGTAGGTGCCCTCCTGCTCGATCGGGTTCTGCGTCGCCATGACGAGGAACAGCATGGGCAGGGCGAAGCTCTCGCGCCCGACCGTGACCTGGCGCTCGCCCATGGCTTCCAGCAGCGCCGATTGCACCTTGGCCGGTGCCCGGTTGACCTCGTCGGCCAGCACCAGGTTGTGGAACAGCGGGCCGCGCTGGAACTCGAAGCCGCCGGTCTGCGGGCGGTAGATCTCGGTGCCGGTGAGATCGGCCGGCAGCAGGTCGGGGGTGAACTGCACGCGGTGGAAGTCGGCCTCGATGCGGGCGGCGAGTTCCTTGATCGCGGTGGTCTTGGCGAGACCGGGCGCGCCCTCCACCAGCAGGTGGCCATCGGCGAGAAGGGCGATCAGGAGCCGGTCGACCAGCGCCGCCTGGCCGATGATGGCGTGGCCAAGCTGCTCGCGCAGGGCGGAAAAGGCGGCCGCGGCCGTGCTCGGTTCGGGCATGTCCATGGGCGGTTCCGGAAAGGGGCGTCAATCGTCGCACGCGGGCGGGCGAGGCTGGGACAACGCCGCGGGCGGATAGTTTTACCGCTGCGACCGGCGCGACGGACCGGATGCCCACTGGCAGGGAACCGGCGCCGCCTGAAGCCTGCTCTTCACCGGCCCTCAGCCAGCATCGAGGACCTCCTGCAGCGGCATCGGCTTGCCGAACAGCCAGCCCTGGGCGTAATGGCAGCCGAGCCGCCCGAGCACATCGTACTGCTCGCGAGTTTCGACCCCTTCGGCCACCAGCTCGCTGCCCAGCGCCCGCGCCATCTGCACGATGACCCCGACCAGTGCCGCGCCGCGCGGGGTGTGGATGGCGCGCACGAAACCCGCATCCAGCTTGATCTGGTCGAAATCGAGCGTCAGCAGCGGGCCGAGGTTGGAATAGCCGGTGCCGAAATCGTCGAGTGCCACGTGCATGCCGGCACCATGGCACTGCGCGAGGAGGTCAGCCACCCGCTCCAGGTCGAAGACCAGGCTTTCGGTGATCTCGAGCTTCAACCGGTCGGGCGGCAGGCGCCGTGCCTCCAGGTGGCCAAGGATGCGCGGCACCAGCGACGGGTCCTCCAGCTGGCGCGCCGAGACGTTGAGCGCGATGAAGGGCAGCGCCTCACGTCCGCGCCGCATCATCTCGGCCAGCATCTCGCAGACGTGGGCGAGGATGTAGTCGCCGACCGGAAGGATCAGCGAGGTTTCCTCGGCCAGGCGGATGAATTCGCTCGGCGAGACCTCGCCGCGCTCCGGGTGGCGCCAGCGCACCAGTGCCTCGTAGCCGGCGATGCGGCCATCGGCGATCGCGCAGATCGGCTGCAAGCGGAGTTCGAGCTCCTTGCGCTCGATGGCGGCGCGCAATTCGCTTTCGAGGCGGATCTTGTCCATCGCCCCGGCGTCGGAGGCCGGCTCGAACCTCGGTGGCGGCGCCCCCCGCGTGACGCCGGTCAGCGTCGCCAGGGCCGAGCGGTAGCGCGCCAGTTGGCTCATCAGCAGCGCGCGCACGATGGGGTCGGCCGCCGCCAGCCGCTCGGCGAACTGGCTGGTACTGATTCGGGTGAGGCGGCAATCGGTGAGGGCGCGCGCGGTCGCGGTACGCGGCGAGTCGTCGATCACCGCCATCTCGCCGAGCAGCATGCCGGGGCCGAGTTCGCTCAGCACGCACGGCGCGCCATTATGCGTCGTGGTGATCTCGATGCGCCCGGCCTCGATCAGGTAGGCCCCGGTCGGCGCATCGCCTTCGGCGAAGATGAGTTCCCCGGCCTTGAACAGTTCGCTGTAGGGCTGCAAGGCGGAGCTCCCCGGGAATTGGCGACGCCAGCTTGACAGCTTCGCCGGCTGATGGTAACTCAAAAAAGGGGCCGCATTGCGGCCCCTGGGGTGGCGAGATGACGGCCCAGCTGCACGGGCCACCTTCATCGATGCATGTGGTCAGGGGTTCCCGTCGTCACACGGGCTCGGCTCGGGCGGGCTTACGCCGCCTCCCGCGTAGAACCCGCCGACCGCAGTGACCGTAGCCGTCGGACCGCCCTGCAGGCCGGTCTGGAAGGTGCAAGTCCCGGTCTTGGCATCGTCGCCAGGGCAGGACAGCGCGATCCCACTGGTCGATATCTTCACCGTGGCTTCGCCATTGGCGTCCGTGGCGCCCAGCATTCCCATGATTCCGGCGCCGCCCGTGCAGGTGCCCGACAACTGCGCGCCCGCCACGCCATGACCGCTGGAATCCGTCAAGCGCAACGTAACCGCCTGACCATTACCGGTCACCGTCGAAGGACTGGCCTGCAGGATCAACGAGCCGCCGACCGCGATCGGCACCGGCAGTGCCGGAACGCGCGGACCAGCCGTGAAGGTGACCGTCGGCTCCTCGCCGTCCGCGCTGAGGCCGCTGGTTTGGAGCTCGCCACTCGTGCAACCGGAGGTGCCGGTGGGGCGTGCGAACACCCCGGCGGTTTGGATACCGTCGATGCTGCCGCGACCAAGCCCGAGGTTGGTGAAGCCGAAGCCGATATGGGCACCCTGGATCGCAGCGCCGAGCGCGTCGTAGAGGCAGACCTCGACCAGGGTGGTGGTATTCCCGGGCAGCGGGGTCTGGTTGACCACCAGCACGCCAGGAGCGATGCCGGCGAAGCCGCCGCGCGAAATGGCCGTGACCAGTCGAGGCGTGCCGTTGACCGGCGCACCCGCGCCGCGGGCCCAGATGTAGGCGCCCTTGCCGAGTCGGGACACCGGATAGTTCAGTGTCGTCCGCGCGACGCCATTGGCGTCGGTCGTGCCGCGCGCACCGATGTTGCCCTCCTGCGCGCGGCCGATTACGTAAGGCAGCACCGGGCCGTAATCGACGGTGTGGCCGGTGGTGTCGTTCGGGTTGAACGGATAGGTGACGGTGAGACTCGTTTCGCTGTTCACCGTGGCGACCTGGCGCGCGGATTCAAGATCGGAGTTGCCTTCCACTTCCTTGCCGAACACGAGCAGCGTGTCGCCGGGCCCGGTACCACCGCCCGCGGTGCGGAAATGTCCACTCGGGGCGGTGAAGAGCCTGCCCCCTTCCTGCGGATTTCCGTCATTGCCGGCGATCAGGAAATCCCCTGCTCCGGAGTTCGGGAAACCGCTCATGGGGCTGTCGACCAGACCGAACTCGATCACCGTGCCGGGCGGTACCGGGTTGCCCTGCCGATCCGTGGCCAACGCGCTGACCGTCATGCTGTAGCTGCCGTCCGGGCTGGGAGCCACGACCTCGCTGGAGACGTTGTCCGACACCGGATTGACGGTGATGTCATTGGTCGTCGGCGAGGTCAGCACCAGGCTGAAGAGCTCGCCATCGGAGACCACGACCGTGATGGTCGACGACACCGGATCGGTGATGCCGTTGCTGACGTTGCCGTCGGCGCGATCCGTGGTGGCCCTGATCTGCACCGGACCCTGCTCGGAGCCGGCCGAGAACGAGGCATTGGCGATGCCGTGCACGGTATGCGAGGTGACCACCGCGCCACTCACCGGTCCGGCGACCGAGGTGGTGGAAAGCGTGCCGCGGCTGGCGCCGCCGACCACCTCGAACTGGATGTTGTCGAAGCCACCGTTGCCGGTGGCGGGGTCGGGCACGAGCTGCCCGGCGCCGTCATAGACGTGGGCGCTGATCATCGAGCTGCTGGACGCGCCGGAACCGGGGAGGTAGACATGGCCCGGGTTGGCTGAAAGCTGGATGGATGCCGGCTGCGGGCCGGTGCCACTCACCACCTTGAAGGTCAGCGTGGCGCTGACCGAACGGTTGGTGTTGGGATCGGTGCCGGTGGCGGTGAAGGTCGCCGTGCCCGCCGTCGTGAACGAGTTCACGAAGATGGTGGCGCGTCCATTGGTGCCCTTGACGACCATCGAGCCGAACAGCGCGTTGCCGTCGGTGCACTCGTCACCGTCGACCAGGCAGGACAGCACGGCGACGTTGGTCGGCGCGATGCTGACGTGGATGTCCTGGCCGTTCACCAGCGAGCCGTCCGGGTTGCGCCAGGTCATGGTGACCTCGGCCTGGGTCGGGTTGCCGTACTGGATGGGCTGGTAGCCCCACACGTTCACCGGCAGGGTGGTGCGGGTGGCAGTCAATTCGAGCTTGCTGCTCTCGGGCGGTGAGAACGAACCGCCGTTGCCGCCGCCGCCACCGCAGCTGGCCAGGGCGAGGCTGGCGAGCAGCAGCCCGAGGATCTTGCCGGGAAAACTCATGGGGTATCTCCAGGGAACGGTATTCATGGGCATTCGGGAATGCGGCGCGGGCGCGCTCACTTGAGGTTTTCGCTGAGGATGCGCGGGGTGACGAAGATCAGGAGCTCCGCCTTGCGGTCGTCACGTCCCTTGTGCTTGAAGAGGTTGCCGAGGATGGGCATGTCGCCGAGGAAGGGCACCTTCTTGGTGAGGTCGGACTTGGTGACCTCGTAGACGCCGCCGAGCACCACGGTCTGGCCGTTGTCGACCAGCACCTGCGAGGCGACCTGGCGCTTGTCGATCAGCGGGATGTCGCCGGTCGGGCCGCTGTAGTAGCCGGCCAGGGTGTCCTTCTTGACCTCGAGGTCGAGCACCACGCGGTCGTCGGCGGTGATGGTCGGCGTGACCTTGAGCTCGAGGGTGGCGTCCTTGAAGGCGACGGTCGGCTGCGCGCCGCCCTGCGCGGCCTGGATGGTCGAGTAGCCGATTTCCTGGCCTTGCGTGATGTGCGCCTCCTTCTGGTTGGCGGTGATCACGCGCGGACTCGACACGGTTTCGCTGCGACCCTCGGTCTGCGCCGCGGAGAGCTCCAGGTCCAGCAGGTAGTCGGCGCCGAGGATGGCGACGCCGAAGCTGCCGGCCGGGCTGGTCACCGGCATGTTGACGTTGAGGCGATTGTCGAGCAGCGGGACCGCGATGCCGCCGGGAACGGCGCCGGGCGCGGTGTTCGGCATGCCGCGGCCGGGGCGGTTCATGCGGTTGTTGAGCACCACGTTGCTCATGGTGTCGGTGGCCGTGGCGGTGCCGGAGGTGCTGATGACGTTGCCGTGGCGGTCCTGGTAGCCGCCGCTGAGGCCGAACTTGACACCGAGCTCGCGCGCGAAGCTGTCGGTGGCAATGACGATGCGCGACTCGATCAGCACCTGCTGCACGGGCTTGTCGAGCACCGCGACGAGCTGGCGGATCTCCTGGATCTTGGAGGGGATGTCGCTGACCAGCAGGGTGTTGGTGCGGTCGTCGTAGGTGACGCTGCCGCGCGCCGAGAGGAAGCCGCGCTGCATCTGCCCGCCGCCCTGCTGGCCGCCGGCCTGGTTGGTCTGCGCCTCGGTGGTGAGGAGCGCGGCGATGTCGGCCGCCTTGCCGTAGCTGATCGGGATGAAGTCGGAGACGAGTTGTTCCTTGTCCTCCATCTTGAGGCGGGCGTCGGCGATGGCCTGCTCGCGCTCGGCGATTTCCATCTGCGGCGCGACCCAGATCACGTTGCCCTGCTGGCGCTTGTCCAGGCCCTTGGCCTGCAACACGATGTCCAGCGCCTGGTCCCACGGCACGTTGACCAGGCGCAGCGTGACGTTGCCCTGCACGCTGTCGGCGACCACCACGTTGAGGTCGGAGACGTCGGCGATCAGCTGCAGCACCGAGCGCGTCGGGATGTCCTGGAAGTTGAAGGTGACGCGGCTGCCGCTGTAGACCGGCGGCGCGTTGCGGTCGAGCTTGGCCTCTTCCTTCTTCGGCGCCACCTCGACCACGTACTGGCTTCCCGACTGGTAGGCGAGCGGCTCGAAC
Source organism: Lysobacterales bacterium (assembly GCA_017305135.1). Lineage (GTDB taxonomy): Bacteria > Pseudomonadota > Gammaproteobacteria > Xanthomonadales > Rhodanobacteraceae > Dokdonella_A. Next base: position 36,909 of record JAFKNA010000016.1, read on the forward strand.
GGGGGCTTGGCGGCAATCGTCATGCGCGCGCCGCCCGGGCGCGCCTGCGTCTCGATCGACTGCACCGGCGTGGCGAAATCGAGCACGTCGAGGCGCTGCGCCTGGCCGGAAGCGACCTGCGTGCCCGGCATGTCGAGCACGATCGCATTGGCCTCGCGCTTCATGTTGACGGTGGCGGCGGGGTCGTTGAAGGACACCACCACGCGGCCCTCGCCATCGCTGCCGCGGCGGAAGTCGACGTTGGTGACCTCGACCGCGCGGGCCGAGGCGACGGCCTTGGTCGGATCGGTCCTGGCGGCCGCCACGGCGGCGCTGCTGCTGCCGCCGCTGCCGGCGTTGACGGTGACGACGACGTTGTTGCCGGCGACGCGGGTGTCGTAGCTGACGGGGCGGTAGAGATCCACCACCACGCGCGTGCGCCCGGCGGCTTCCAGCGCCGAGATGCCGGCGGTGGCGCCACTGCCGACGTCGATGTGGCGCCGCGCCACGCCGTTGCGGGTGTTCGCGAAGTCGAGTGCGATGCTCGGCGGCGCCTCGGTGGCGAAGGCCTGCGGCGCCGCCACCGGCTGCGCGAACTGGAGGGTGACTTCGACCTTGCCACCCGGCAGGGCCGCATAGTTGATGTCGTTGAGCACGTTTTCGGCCTGCGCGCTGGCGCCGACGAAACCGCCGATGAGGACCAGCGCCCAGAGCAGGCAGGAGCGCATGCCCGGGACGGGCACGGCGCGGCGAGGCCCGCGGGTTGCAACGGTGGTGGTGGTCATGAGATGGGTCCCCGATGGATCGATCATTGCTTCGCGTCACCCAGTGCAATCGCCGCCGGCCGTTCCATCCAGCCGCCGGTACCGTTCGGAACCAGTTCGACGAGTTCGATGCGATCCTCGTCGATCGCGGTGATGCGTCCGTAGTTCTGGCCAACGTAGTTGCCCACGCGGACGCGGTGCACGACCCCGTCCGGGTCGCGTACCAGGCCCTCCACCGCGCTGCCGACGCCGATCGTGCCGGACATCTTCAGGCTGTCGAGCGGGTAGCTCTCCAGCGGTTCGCGCGGACGGTTCTGGTCTGGATGCGGACCCGATTCGCCGCTGGCCTGCTCCTGCTCGTCGACGCCGAGGCCGAACGGGTCGCGCAGGTCGTGATCCTTGTATAGGAAGGTCTCGAAGGTCTTCACCACCGGCAAGGATTCCGGCGGCGAACCCTTCTTCGCCTTCTGCTCGGCGACCCAGTGCTGCGGCGATTCGCTGGGAGTGCAGGCGGCGAGCACGCCGAGGACGGCCAGCAGTGCGATCGTGCGGATCATGTCGAGGGAATCGGGCATCTCACTTCCCTCCGCTGGCGGGCTTGTCGGCCGCATTGGCCGCCGCTTCCTCGTCGTCGAGGTAGCGGTAGGTCTTGACCACGCCTTCCAGGCTGAGCTGTGCATTGCTGCCCGCGCCGCCCTTGGCGCCGCCCGCCGGGCGCAGCGACACGTCGTGCATGGTCAGGATGACCACGCGCGGCAGCGAGGCGACGTTGCTGATGAAGGTGCCGAACTGGTGGTAGGAACCCAGCATCTTGAGCTGGATCGGCTTCTCGGCATAGAAGTCCTTCATCACCTCGCCGCCCGGCTGGAAGAGCTCGGTCTCGATGCCGGCCGCGAGTGCGGCCTGGGTGATGTCGTTGAGGAGATCGGGCATCTCGGTCCTGCTCGGGAGCTGGCGCAGCATGGTCTGCAGCATCTCCTTCATGTCCTCGAGCTGCTTGCGGTAGGCCTCCAGGTTGACGGCCTTGGCCTGCTTGTCCGAAAACTCCTTCTTGAGCGCGGTTTCCTTCTGCCGGGCGCTCTCCAGCTCGTCCTGCTGGTCGCTGATGTGGAGATACCAGCCGAAGAACAGGATCAGCACCACGATCAGGCCGGCAAAGAACACCTTGGCCGACCTGGGCCAGCCACCGACGTTGTTGCGGTCGAGATTGCGAAGATCGTCGAGGAAGCTCATTTCTCCTCCCTCGTGGCCGGGGTGGTGGCTTCGGAATCGCCGCTGGCGGACGCGGGCGCGGGAGCCGCAGCCGGGGCGGGCGCGGCCTCGGCTCCGGGCTGGGCGTCCTCGGCCGCCACCGCCTCTTCCTGCTGCGCCTCCTCGGGCTTGCGCAGCTTCACGTCGAGCGAGAATTCGTAGGGGAGCTTCTTGTCGGCGTCCTTGGCCCCGCCCTTGTTCTCGATCTTGCGCAGGTCCGTGTGGCCCATCCAGGGCGAGCCCTCGATGTTGCGCATGTAGCTGGCGACGCGCGAGTTCGACTCCGCGATGCCCTCGAGCACCAGGACGTCGCCGGACTGCTTCATGGCGCTGAGCCTGACGCCGTCGGGAATGGTCTTCACCAGCTCGTCGAACAGGTGCACCATCTGCGAGCGGTTGGACTGCAGCTGCTCGATGATCTCCTTGCGCGTCAGGAGCTGCGCGCGGGTCTTGTCCAGCTCCTGGATTTCCGCGATCTGCTTGTCCAACCCCTTGATCTCGCCCTGCAGGTAGGCATTGCGGCCGTTCTGGTCGTCGATCAGGTAGTTCATCCAGAAGATCGCGGCGAACAGCACGACGAATGCGCCGACCGCGGTTGCGCCGAGCATGGCGTAGAACTCGCGTTCGCGCTGCTTGCGGCGCTCGGCGCGCCACGGCAACAGGTTGATCCTGGCCATCAGTCGAAGCTCCTCATCGCGAGCCCGCAGGCGATCATCAGCGCGGGGGCGTCCTGCGCCAGCGTCTGTGCCTGGATGCGGCTGGACAGGGACATGTCGGCAAGCGGGTTGGCGACGATGCAGGGCACGCCGAGGTGTTCCTCGACCATGTCGCCCACGCCCGGGATCGAGGCGCAGCCGCCGGCCAGCACCACCTGGTCGACGCGACTGTGTTCGCTGCCGGCGAAGAAGAACTGCAGCAGGCGGCTGACCTGCTGCACCATCGCCTCGCGGAACGGGCCGAGCACCTCGATCTCGTAGGATTCGGGCAGGCCGCCCTGGCGCTTGGCCAGGCCCGCCTCCTCGTAGGAGAGGCCGTAGCGGCGCATCACCTCGTCGGTGAGCTGCTTGCCGCCGAAGACCTGCTCGCGGGTGTAGATCGTGCGCTGGTTCTTGAGCACGATGAGGGTGGTCATGGTGGCGCCGACGTCGACCATGGCCACCACCGCGTCACGCGACACGGAAAGCTGGTCGGCGATCAGGCCGAAGGCGTTCTCCATCGCGAACGCCTCGATGTCCATGACCCGGGCGGCGAGGCCACCGAGGTCGAGCGCGGCGACGCGCAGGTCCACGTTCTCCGTGCGCGAGGCCGCGAGGAGGACGTTGACCATGTCGGGGTTGTCCTTCACCGGCCCCAGCACCTCGAAGTCCAGGCTGACTTCCTCGATCGGGTACGGGATGTACTGGTTGGCCTCGACCTCGATCTGCGCCTCCATGTCCTCGTCGGAGAGGTCGGCCGGCATCGGGATCAGCTTGGTGATGACGGCCGAACCGGCGACGGCCGCCGCGGCGGTGCGGGTCTTGGTCCCGGAGCGGTTGAGCGCCCGCCGGATCGCTTCCCCCACCGCCTCCACCTCGACGATGTTCTTCTCGATCACCGCGTTCGGCGGCAAGGGCTCGACCGCGTAGTGCTCCACCCGGTAGCGCCCGCCGGCTTGCGCCAGCTGGAGCAGCTTCACCGCGGTCGAACTGATGTCGACGCCGATCAACGGCGGCGCTTTCTGTGTGAACAGGCCCACACTTTTCCCCTTTCCCACGCGCTCTTACGAGCGAAAGATGCGCTGTTACATTAAATACAATAGTTAACGGTATTTCAACAGGGGTCCCGAACCCTGTTTCCGCGACCGCTCCGACGAGGGAAAATCGGGACTCCGGCACGTGCGTGCGCCAGGCCGGGCCTCCCTCCCCATGCGCTATACTCGGCCACCCGCCGCTGGCGTACCTTGACTGGTATCACAAGTCCCGCCGCATGCCTGCTTTTCTTCGTTTTCTCCGCTGGGCGCTGTACCTCGGCCTGGCCGGGGTGCTGCTGGGTGGGATTGCGCTCGGTACCGCCTACTGGCTGATCGCGCCACGCCTGCCCTCCGCCGAATCCCTCAGGGACGTGCGCATGCAGGTGCCGCTGCGCGTGAAGTCCGCCGACGGCCGCCTGATCGCCATGTTCGGCGAGACCAAGCGCACGCCGGTGCGCATCGAGGACGTCCCGCCGCAGCTCCGTGAAGCCTTCCTCGCCGCCGAGGATGCCGACTTCTACCAGCACGGCGGCATCGACCTCGGCGGCATCGCGCGCGCGGTGTGGCTGACCGTGACCACCGGCAGCAAGCACGTCGCCGGCGGCAGCACGATCACCCAGCAGGTCGCGCGCATGTTCTTCCTCAGCCCCGAGGTCAGCTACACGCGCAAGCTGTCGGAGATCTTCCTCGCCTTCCGCATCGAGAACGCGCTCAGCAAGGACGAGATCCTGCAGCTCTACCTCAACAAGGCCTTCTTCGGCCATCGCTCCTATGGCGTCGCCGCGGCGGCCGAGTTCTATTACGGCAAGACGCTCGACCAGCTGACCCTGGCCGAGTGCGCCATGCTCGCCTCGATCCCCAAGTTCCCCTCCACCGGCAATCCGCTCAGCCGCCCGCAGCGCGCGCTGGAGCGGCGCGGCTACGTGCTCGGGCGCATGCTGGACAACCGCTTCATCGATCGCGCCGACTACGACCGGGCGATGGCGGCCGCCGACCTCGCCCAGCCGCACGAGCCACCGGTGGAGGTGGATGCTCCCTACTTCGCCGAGCTGGTGCGGCGCGAGGCCATCGATCGCCTCGGCAACGAGGCGCTGACCGATGGCTACGTCATCACCACCACGCTCGATGCGAGCATGCAGGAAGCCGCCAACCGGGCGGTGCGCGACGGCCTCCTTGCCTATGATCGCCGCCACGGCTGGCGCGGCGCGGAAGGCCACGTGGACCTTCCCGCCGACGCCGGCGACGAGGCCCTCGATGCCGCGCTGGCGGACTACCGCCCGATCGCCGGGCTGGTTCCCGCCCTCGTGCTCGAAAGCGGCGCGAAGGAAGCGACGCTGCGCCTCGCCGACGGCCAGGGCGCGAGCGTGGAGCTGGCATCGATCGGCTGGGCGCGCCGCTTCATCGACAGCGATCGCCGCGGCGCCGCGCCCGCCAAGGTCGCCGACGTGCTCAAGCGCGGCGACATCGTGCGCATGGCCCGCGATGCCGAAGGCGACTGGCAACTGGCGCAGATCCCCGCCGCCGAAAGCGCGCTGGTGGCGATCGAGCCCGCGGACGGCGCGATCCGCAGCATGGTCGGTGGCTTCAGCTTCCAGCGCAGCAAGTTCAACCGCTCCACCCAGGCCGCGCGCCAGCCGGGTTCCGGCTTCAAGCCCTTCCTCTATTCGGCGGCCTTCGAGCGGGGCTTTACGCCGGCCTCGGTGCTGAACGACGCTCCGGTGCAGTTCCCCGATCCCTCGCGCCCCGATGGCATGTGGGCGCCAAAGAACGACGATGGCAGCTTCCAGGGCCCGATCCGGCTGCGCGAAGCGCTGGTCAAGTCGGTGAACCTGGTGTCGGTGCGCCTGCTCGATGCGATCGGCGTGCGCTATGCGCGCGAGTACATGACGCGCTTCGGCTTCGGCCTGGACCAGGTGCCGGAGAACCTCTCGATGGCGCTCGGCACCGCCTCGGTGTCGCCGCTGGCGATGGCGCGCGGCTATGCGGTGTTCGCCAACGGCGGCTACCTGGTCGATCCCTACCTCATCGCCAGCATCGACGACCGCGACGGGACGACCGTCTACCGGGCCACGCCGGGCATTGCCTGCGCGAGCTGCGCAGCGCCCGATCTCGGCGCGCCGGCGCCGGCCACCGCAGCCAGTCCGTTGAACCCGATCGCCAGCGCGCACGCAGCCAACGACCCCGCGATGCACCTGGCACCGCGCGCGCTCGATCCACGCAATGCCTATCTGGTCACCTCGCTGATGCGCGACGTGGTGCGCCGCGGCACGGGCTCCGCGGCGATGTCGCTGAAACGCGAGGACCTGGCCGGCAAGACCGGCTCCACCAACGATCACCGCGACGCCTGGTTTTCGGGCTTCAACTCTGCGCTGGCGGTGAGCTGCTGGGTGGGGCTGGACGATTTCGGCTCGCTAGGGCGGGGCGAGTTCGGCGCCAAGGCGGCGCTGCCGATCTGGATCGACTTCATGCGCGTGGCCCTCGATGGCGTGCCGGAGCAGCCCTTCGACATGCCCGAGGGCATCGCCCGTGTGCGCGTGGACCGCTACAGCGGCCTGCTCGCCGGTGCCGGGGACCCGAACGCAATCCTCGAGGTGATGAAGAGCGAGGACGCGACCCGCCTCGCCACCCAGCCGCCTGTCGACGAGGATGCGAACCACGAGCGGCGCGAAGCCTACGACGTGTTCTGAAATGAGCCGCCGTCGCAGCAGCCCGGCGCAGGCGCACTCCGAGGAAGCGCGGCGCCGCATCGCGCTGGAGGCCGCACGGCTGATGAGCGAGAGCGGCCTGCGCGACTATCGCCAGGCCAAGCTCAAGGCGGCGGCCCGGCTCGGCATCGCCGACGAATCCATCCTGCCACCCAACCAGGCCATCGAGGATGCGCTGCGCGAGCACCAGCGGCTGTTCGGCAGCGGCCGCGAAGGCACCCTGCGCGCGCTGCGTGGCACGGCCGTCGAGGCGATGGAGTTCTTCGCCGGCCACGAGCCGCGCCTGGTGGGCGCGGTGCTGGAGGGAACCGCCGACGAGCACTCGGCGGTGTGCCTGCATCTTTACACCGACCAGCCCGAGGCGGTGCTGGACCTTCTCGGCCAGCACCGCATTCCCTACGAGGAACTCGACCGGCGCCTGCGCCTCGACCGCCGGCGCAGCGGCGACTACCCCGCCCTGCGCTTCCGCGCCGGCGAGGCGACGCTCGACGTCACCCTGCTGCCCTACGACCGGCTGCGCCAGGCGCCGCTCGACCGCGTGACCGAGAAACCCATGCGCCGCGCCGCGCTGGCTGCGGTGCGGGAACTCCTCGGCGGCGGCTAGGCAGGCCGCCGCTCAGGCGCCCAGCCGGCGCTCCCAGGCCAGCGAGGTCGCCGCGATGGCATCGAGGTCGTCGAGGCGTGGCGTCCAGCCGAGCACCTCGCGGATGCGCTGCGCCGAGGCCACGAGCGATGGCGGGTCGCCCGCGCGCCGCGGCTGCTCGATCATCGGCACCGGCGCGCCATGCGCGCGCGCCACCGCCGCCAGGACCTCGCGCACCGAGTAGCCGTGCCCGTAGCCGACGTTGAACACTTCGCTCTGCCCGCCCGCTTCCAGATAGGCGAGGGCATCGAGGTGGGCGCGGGCGAGGTCGTCGACGTGGATGTAGTCGCGTACGCCGGTGCCGTCGGGGGTGTCGTAGTCGGTGCCGAACACCGCCACGTGCGGGCGCTTGCCGAGCGCCGCCTCGCAGGCGACCTTGACCAGCAGCGTCGCCTGCCGGGTCGACTGGCCGATGCGGCCGGCCGGGTCGCTGCCGGCGACGTTGAAGTAGCGGAGCGCCACGTGGCGCGGACCGCCCGCGGCGGCGAGGTCGCGCAGCATCCACTCGCTCATCAGCTTGGAGCTGCCGTAGGGATTGATCGGCGCGGTCGGCGTATCCTCCGCGGCGATGCCGCCCGGGGGGATGCCGTACACCGCGGCCGTGGACGAGAAGACGATGTGGCGCACCCCGGCGGCCGCGCACTCGGCGAGCAGATTGCGAGTCGCGCAGGTGTTGTTGCCATAGTAGCGCAGCGGATCGGCTACCGATTCGGGCACGATGGTGCGGGCGGCGAAGTGCAGCACGGTGTCGACGGCATGCTCGCGCAGCAGGCCGCCGACCAGCGCGCCGTCGCCGCAGTTGCCGACCACCAGCGCGGCACCGACGACCGCCTCGGGGAAACCGGTGCTGAGATCGTCCAGCACGATCACGCGGCGGCCCGCGGCCACCAGTTGCAGCACCACGTGGCTGCCGATGTAGCCGGCGCCGCCGGTGACGAGGACGGAGGATTCAGCCATTGCCGGGGGTGTCCCTGATGCGGCCGGGCCGCGATCTTCCGATGCTCGCAGCCGCCGCGCCGCCGACGCAAGCGCGATCGCGTCCGCGCCGCTGCGGACGTCGGCTGCGATTCACGTTGTTGCACTCACCGCGCGCCGCGGCCGAACAGCACCACTTCGACCGTCTGCAGCAGGATCAGGAGATCGAGCAGCAGGCCGTGGTGCTTGACGTACCAGAGGTCGTACTCGAGCTTGCCGGCGGCCTCCTCGGCGGAGGCGCCGTAGGGAAAGCGGAGCTGCGCCCAGCCGGCGAGACCCGGCTTCACGCAATGGCGCAGCTCGTAATAGCGGATCTGCCGAGCGAGTCCGGCCACGAACTCGGGGCGCTCCGGCCGCGGCCCGACCAGGCTCATGTCGCCGCGCAGGATATTGGCCAGTTGCGGCAGCTCGTCGAGGCGCGCCTTGCGGATGATGTGGCCGACGCGGGTGACGCGGTCGTCGTGCTGGCTGGCCCAGCGAGCCACGCCGTCGCGCTCGGCGTCGGTGCGCATGCTGCGGAACTTGACCAGCATGAAGGGCGTCCCACCCTGGCCGACGCGCTGCTGGCGGTACAGGATCGGCTGGCCCCGCCCCGATTCCAGCCGGATCGCGATCGCCACCAGCAGCATCAGCGGCCAGGCCAGCAGCAGCACGGCGCTCGCCGCGACCAGGTCGAAGGCGCGCTTGACGACGCGCCGCAGTGGCGAGACATGGAAGCCGTCCGAGTACACCAGCCACGACGGCTCCACCAGGTGCAGCTCGACGCGCCCGGACTCGCGCTCGAAGAAGGTGGCGAGCTCGGTCACCTCGACGCCGCCGAGCTTGCAGGCGAGGAGTTCGTCCATCGCCGGGCCACGGCGGCGATCGTCCACCCCGACCACGATCTCATCGATGCGGAGCTGCCGCAGCCAATCCAGCAGTGGTCCGGTCGCGGGCACCAGGAGATCGGTGACCGGCACCGCCACGTCCTCGTGGGCGAGGGGCACGAAGCCGACCACGCGGAACCCGCGCCGATCTGCACGCCGGCGCAGCTGCTGCGGGATGGTGGCCGCGTGGCTGGCCGCGCCCCACACCAGCACGCGGCGACGCAGCGCGTCGCTGTCCACCAGGCGCAGGAACGCCCAATGCAGCAGGGCCACCCCGGCAAAGCCGAACAGCAGCGCGATGATGAACACGCTGCGTCCGATGTAAGCGGGTGGAAAGGCATACCAGATGATGATGAGCAGGATGCCACCAAGCACGAAGCCGGCCACCTGGCGCGTCATCTGTCCCGACCAGCGTTCTCGGAAATGCGTCTGGTACAGGCCGAGCGCGGCCATGCCGGCGATCAGGGCGGCCGCGAACAGCGCGGCGCGCGGCCATATGTCGCTGGCGAAATAGTTGAAGCTCGCGGCATCGCGGAGGTAGCGCAGGTGCGCGGCGATGTCCACCGAGGCGATCAGCAGGAGACCATGCAGGAGGATCAGCAATGCCAGCCAACGGCTGTTGTGTTGACGCAGGAACCGCAGCATGCGCGCCTCTCGGACTTGTGGAGGACTGCGCACTGTGTGCAATCTTCCCGTGGCGGGCCCGGTGGCTGCCCGCTTGCGCGCGGCGAATGACACGTCGCGTGACCGCCACGCCCTGTCGGCGCGGCGGTCCGTGATGTTCGCAGCGTCGCGCCGCAGGCGGCAAGCGGCAGCGCCTGCGGCGTTTTCCCATCCTTCAGCAAAGGACACCTGACATGTGCGGAATCGTCGCCGCCACGGCGCAGCGCGACGTGGTACCCATCCTGATCGCAGGCCTCAATGCGCTCGAATACCGCGGCTACGACTCGGCCGGCGTGGCGGTGATCGACGCCGGCGGCGCCCTCCAGCGCATGCGCGCGGCGGGCAAGGTGCGCGAGCTGGAAGCCCAGTACGCCAGCCGTCCGCTGGCCGGCGTCACCGGCATCGCGCATACGCGCTGGGCCACCCACGGCGTGCCCAGCGAGGCCAACGCCCATCCGCATGTTTCCGGCGGGCGCGTGGCGGTGGTCCACAACGGGATCATCGAGAACCATGCGGAGCTCCGCGGCGAACTGCAGCGCGCCGGCTACGAGTTCCACTCGGAAACCGATACCGAGGTCATCGGCCATCTGGTCCATTCCGGACTGGCGCGCGGGCTGGACCTGCTCGCCGCGGTGCAGGCGGCCATTGCTCGCCTGCAGGGCGCCTACGCCATCGCCGTGCTGGATCGCGAGGAGCCCGACCGCATCGTCGGCGCGCGCCGCGGCAGCCCGCTGTGCGTCGGCATCGGCATCGGCGAGCACTTCCTCGGCTCCGACGTGCAGGCGCTGATCAAGGTGACCCACCAGTTCGCCTACCTGGAGGAAGGCGACGTGGTCGAGATCACCCGCGACGCGATGCGCATCCTCGGCGCCGACGGCAGGCCGGCGGAGCGGAGCGTACACGAGAGCGAGTTCTCGGCCGACGCCGTCGAGCGCGGCGAGTACCGCCACTACATGCTGAAGGAGATCTTCGAGCAGCCGGCGGCGATCGCCAACACGCTGGAGGGCCGCATCGGCCAGGACCACGTGCTGCCCAACATCTTCGGCGTCGACGCGGAGGCCGTGCTGTCGCGCACGCGGCGCGTGCAGATCGTCGCCTGCGGCACCAGCTACCACGCCGGACTCGTGGCCCGCTACTGGCTGGAGGGCGTCGCCGGCATTCCCTGCAGCGTCGAGGTGGCCAGCGAGTACCGCTACCGCCACGTGGTGGTGTCGCCGGACACGCTGTTCGTGGCGATCTCGCAGTCCGGCGAGACCGCCGACACCCTCGCCGCGCTCCGCGAGGGGCGCCAGCACGGCTATCTCGGTTCGCTGGCGATCTGCAACGTGCCCGAATCGAGCCTGGTGCGCGAGGCGGATCTCCGCCTCATGACCCGCGCCGGCCCGGAGATCGGCGTCGCCTCGACCAAGGCCTTCACCACCCAGCTCGCCGCGCTGGCGCTGCTGGTGCTGGAGCTGGCGCGCCTGAACGGCATCGAGCCCGCGCGCCATGCCGAAATGGTCGCCGAGCTCGCCAGCCTGCCCCGCCTGGTGGGCGAGGCGCTCACGCTGGAGCCCGCCATCGCCAGGCTCGCCGAGCGCTTCGTCAACAAGCACCACGCGCTGTTCCTCGGCCGCGGCGTGCAGTACCCGGTGGCGATGGAGGGCGCGCTCAAGCTCAAGGAGATCTCCTACATCCACGCCGAGGCCTATCCCGCCGGCGAGCTCAAGCACGGCCCGCTGGCGCTGGTGGACAAGGACATGCCGGTGATCGCGGTGGCGCCCAACAACCAGCTCCTGGAGAAGTTGAAGTCCAACCTCGAGGAAGTCCGCGCGCGCGGCGGCGAGCTCATCGTGTTCGCCGATGCCGGCGCGGACGTCAGCCTCAATGGCACCGGGGGCAGCCTGCTCACCATCGAATCGGGCGGCCATTTCATCGCGCCCGCGGTGTTCACCCTGCCGCTGCAGCTCCTCGCCTACCACGTCGCGGTGCTGCGCGGCACCGACGTCGACCAGCCGCGCAACCTCGCCAAGTCGGTGACCGTGGAGTAGGCGCGTGCGCGTCTGCGTCTACTGTGCCTCCAGCCAGGCCTGCGCCCCGGTTCACCACCAGGCGGCGCGCGAGCTCGGCCGCACCCTGGCGATGGCCGGCTGCACGACGGTGTACGGCGGCGGCGCCAGCGGCCTCATGGGCGCGCTGGCCGACGGCGCGCTGGCCGCCGGCGGCAAGGTGGTCGGCGTCATCCCGCGCTTCATGGTCGAGGTGGAATGGCAGCACCCGGGCGTCGGCGACATGCAGGTGGTCGAGGACATGCGCGAGCGCAAGCTGCGCCTCCTCGCCGGCGCCGATGCGGTGGTGGCCCTGCCCGGCGGCACCGGCACGCTGGAGGAGTTGTTCGAGGCGATCACCCTGAAGCGCCTCGCGCTGTACCTCAACCCGATCGTGCTGCTCAGCGTTGAAGGCTTCTACGCGCCGCTGGAGCGTTTCCTCGAAAGCCTCGTCGAGCAGCGCTTCATCAACCCCGAACACCGCGGGCTGTGGAGCTCGGTGGAACGGGTCGAGGACGTGCTGCCGGCGATCCGCGATGCGCCGCGCTGGAGCCCGGACGCGCGCGACTACGCGGCCGTGCGGTGAGGGCCCCCAAACGGTAGCGGCTGCGGCTGACTACGAACTCGTCAGTCGAACTGATCCATGGCGCGGTCTTCCTCGCCGCCGAACTCCGCGTCGCGATCCCGCTCGCTCTCCGCGCCCGATGCCTCGCCGTTGCCGCCGAAGGCGCCCTCGCTGGCGGCCTTCTGCCGCTCCCAGCGGGTCTGGATCGGGTTGGCGGATTCGGCCGCGTCCAGATCCTGCAGGAGCTCCTGCTTGTGCGCCTCGGGCAGTTCGGCCCAGTGGCAGTCGGCGAGGGCGCCGGCCATGGAATAGAGGAGGTTCAGCGTCGGCCGGAAGCCGGCCCGCTTGACCTTGAGGTAGACCTCGACCGGGCCGATGCGGGCGAGGTCCTCGGTGCTGCGCACGCCCACCTGGCGCAGCCAGGCGGCCGACTTCGGCCCCACGTTGCGGATCTTGACGTCGCGGCTGCTCATGCCGCTTCCTCGTGCGCCGGCGCCAGGGCCTCCATGAATACCGCGCACAGGCGCTCCATGCCGGCGCGGTCCGCCTCGTCGAAGCGCGCGAGCTCGGGACTATCGACATCCCAGACGCCGAACAGGGATTCTCCGGCGAACAGCGGCACGACGATCTCCGAGCGCGAGGCGCTGTCGCAGGCGATGTGGCCGTCGAAGGCATTGACGTCGGGCACCACCTGCGTCTGCCGGGTCACGGCGGCGGTGCCGCAGACGCCCTTGCCGAGCGGGATGCGCACGCAGGCCGGGCGGCCCTGGAACGGGCCGACCACCAGTTCGCGGCCGTCGTAGAGATAGAAGCCGCACCAGTTGAGCGCCGGCAGCGCGTGCCAGACCAGTGCCGCGAAATTTGCCGCGTTGGCGATCATGTTGCGCTCGCCGCCGAGCAGCCCACGCGCCTGCTCGGCCAGTTCCGCGTACAGCCTGGGCTTGTCGCTGGTGTCGATCGGGGCGGAATTGAACATGGCGGTGCTCCGGCGGATGGAGCATCCGATTGTACGACGCATGCGCGAACGGGGGCCTGCACGCACTTCCGCAGGGCCGATCCGGGCCGGGCGGTGCCCTGCCGGTCGCATGGCGACGGCTGCCGCCGTTGGCCTCGCGTTGCCTGCGCGCTGCTAGACTCGCCGCAGGCAACTCGGGGAAGACGGCATGGCGACCGCTCAACGCTTCACCTTCTCGATCGACGATCTCGTCAAGGCACGCGGCGAGTCGGACGAACTGTCCTTCCAGGGCGGCTCGCCGGAAAGCTTCGCGGCGCTGCTCCAGGAAGCCCTGCGCGAACCCGCCCTGTGGCGGCGCTGGCGTGCCATGCAACCCGATCCCGACGAGGTCGACCCGGCGCTTGGCGTCAACGACCCGACAGCCATCGTGACCGCGCACCAGACCGATGTGCATGTCACCTGCGAGGTGATCAGCTCGCTGCCGCACGCCATCATCCAGCACCGCCTGACGCTGCTGATCGGCCGCCACTGGAAGCTGCGCAACGTCAGCAGCGTGTAAGGCGACTCAGGTCTCGACCTTGCCGCCCGGCCGCATGCTGGCCGGCGCCTTGACCGGTTCGGGCGGGCGCGGCGGCAGGGTGGAGGGCTTCGCTTCGACCGCCTTGTCCAGTTCCTGGATGGCGCGGTCGAGCTGCGGGTCGCGGCCTTCGAGCTGGGCGGCGACGTCCTGTTCGACGACGATGTCCGGCTCAACGCCCTCGCCTTCGACCACGTACTGGCCCTTCGTGCTGGCGCTGGCGAACTCCGGCACGAACACGTTGCCGCCGTCGATCAGCGGTCCCCAGTCGGTGATCCCGACCACGCCGCCCCAGGTGCGCGTGCCGATCAGCGGCCCGAGCTTCGCCTGCTTGAACATGTACGAGAAGATGTCCCCGTCCGAGGCGGTGGTGCCGTTGCAGAGCGCGGCCAGGTGGCCAAGGAAGGTCTGCTGCGGGTAGGTACCGACGATGTCCATGTTGCGCGCGTAGTCGAGGCCCAGGAGCTGCCGCGACAGGCGCTCGATGATCATCGCCGAGACATTGCCGCCGCCGTTGTCGCGCACGTCCACCACCATGCCCTGCTTGCGCAGCTGCGGGTAGTACCACTTGATGAACTCGCGGATGCCGTCGGCGCCCATGTCGGGGATGTGGATGTAGCCGAGGCGACCCTCGCTGGCGCGGGCCACGTAGTCGCGGTTGTGGCGCACCCAGGCGTAGTAGTTGAGCGGCATCTCGTCGTCGATCGGCTTCACCAGCACCGTGCGCGCGCCGTTCGTCGACGGCGTGGCGTTGACGGTGAGCTGCACCGGCTGGCCGGGCGCCACGCGCAGCAGCCGGTACGGATTGTCGCCGGCGCCGAGCGGCTGGCCGTTGATGGCGAGCACGTAGTCGCCCTCATGGACGTCCACGCCGAATTCGGTCAGCGGCGAGCGGTAGCGCTCCTCGTCGTTCTCGCCGGCGAGGATCCTGGCGATGCGGTAGCGGCCGCTGGCGGCGTCGAGCTCGAAGCGCGCGCCGAGCAGGCCGACGTGCGGCTTGTCCGGAAGGCCGAGGTCGCCGCCGTCGACGTAGGTGTGTGAATTGGAAAGCTCCGCCACCAGCTGGCCCAGCACGTAGTTGAGGTCGCTGCGGTCGCCGACGTATTGCAGCAGCGGCTCGTACTTGGCGCGCAGCGCCTCCCAGTCGTAGCCGTTCATGTTCGGCACGTAGAAGTAGTCGCGGTAGCGGCGCCACACCTCGCGGAAGATCTCGGCGTACTCGGCCTTGGGATCGACGCGCGCGTACAGGCCCTTGGTGTCGACGTCCTTCGCCTCCGGCTTGCCGGCGGTAAGGTCGATCCACTTCCAGGCCTTGCCGTGCTTGACCAGCACGGTATTGCCGTCGGCGGCCAGCGAGAGGTCCTCCACGCCTTCGTCGTAGACGTCCTTGCTCTTGCGTTCCTCGAACGACCACGCCTTGAGCTTCGGCTCGAAGGCGGGCTTGCGGCCGTAATAGCCGGCGTCGCGGACGAGGTAGAGCAGCGCCTTCTTCGTCGGTGCCGCCCAGACGATGTTGTCCGGGTCGATCGGCACTCGCACGGCGCGCGTGTCGATGCCGTCGAAATCGATGCGGTCGTTGATTTCCGAGGGCGCACTGGGCTTTTCCCCGTCCTTGTCCGCGCCAGCCTTGCCGCCCTTTTCGGCAGCGGTCTTGTCGTCGTCCGATCCGGCGCTGTCGTTGCGCGGCGCGAACGGGTTCTCCACGTCCTTGCGCAGCGGCAGGGCGAAGATCGCCGCGGTGCGGTTGGCGGCGAAATCCCACTCGATGCTGGACAGCTGCGGCGCCCATTCGCGGTTGCCGAGGAAGTAGAGGTACTTGCCGTCGGGCGAAAACTGCGGCATCAGGCCATCGAAACGCGGGTCGCTGACCTTCACGCCCTTGCCGGCCCTGAAGTCGTGCACGAACAGCTGGGTCTGCTGCGTATCCGCATTGGTCAGGGTGTAGGCGAGGTAGCTCCCGCCCGGCGACCAGGCATAGTCGGCGCGCAGGATGGCCGGATCGTGCGCGATCGCCGGCGCCGGGCCGCCGCTCGCCGCCACCACGCGCAGGTTGTTGCTGCTGTCGGCGAAGGCGATGCGCGCGCCGTCGGGCGACCAGCGCGGCGCGTACAGGCGTCCCAGCTTCTCCTGCGTCAACTGGCGCGGGTCGCTGCCATCGGCGCCGCGCACCCAGATCGCCTCCTCGCCACCCTCGTCGGACACGTAGGCGATGCGCCGGCCATCCCGCGACCAGGATGCCTCGCGCTCGTGCGCGCCCGGCGTGTGGGTGAGATCGAGCGTGATGCCGTGCCTGAGCGGCACGCTGAAAAGCTCGCCGCGCGCGGTGAAGAGGGCGCGCTTGCCGTTCGCGCTGAGGTCGAAGCCCTCGACGTGGTCGGCGACGCTGCGCTCGCTGGCGCGCGCCTGCACGAGGTCGCTCGGCACGGTGATGTCGAGCGCGCGGTCCTGGTTGGCCCTGGTGTCATAGACGTGCAGGCTGCCATCCACTTCGAACACCAGCCGCCCGTCCTTGTCGCCGCTCGCCCAGCGCGCGTCGACGTCGGTGTAATGGGTGAGCTGGGTGGTCTCGCCGCTGGCGCTGTCGTAGCGGTAGAGGTTCAGGTGCTCGGCGCGGTCGGACAGGAAATACACCGCATCGCCGATCCACACCGGATCGCGGTCGGTGTTGGGGTCGTTGGTGATGTTCTTCGCCGTCTTCGCGGCGAAGTCGTAGATGTAGAGGTCCTGCGCCCAGCCACCGACGTAGCGCGCCCAGGTGCGGAAATCGCGGTACTTGGGCGAATAGACCAGCTTGCTGCCGTCCGGCGAGTAGCGGCCGACGCCCGCCGTCGGCATCGGCAGCGCGGTGGGCAGGCCGCCCGCGGCGGGCACGGTGTAGAGGCGCGGGCTGGATTCGTTGATGGAATCCCGCCACGAGCGGAACAGCACGTCGTTGCCGTCCGGCGTCCAGCCGTAGACCTGGTGGTCGAAGCCCCAGCGCTGCGGCAGCGGACCCTTGCCCGGATACCAGGTGAGCTGCAGCGGTTCGCCGCCGCCGGCCGGGATCACGTAGACCTGGTCGTCACCGCCGTACTCGCCGGTGAAGGCGATCCGCGAGCAATCCGGCGAGAAGCGCGCCGACTGCTCGACGCCCGGGCCGGCGGTGAGGCGGACGGCGGTGCCGCCCTCGCTGGAGGCGGTCCAGAGGTCGCCGGCGTAGGTGAACACCACCTTGTCGCCGCAGATGTCGGGGAAACGCAGCAGCCGGGTGGCCGCGACCGCCGGAACCGCACAGCCGAGGGAGACGGCAACAGCCAGGACGAAGCGGAACAGGGACATGGCAGGCTCCGGCGCAGTCGACGGGAATGTGCTTTTCGCGCCGCAGCCACGCCGGGGCGACGGCCAGAAGTCATGCCCTGCCGCGATGTTTCAGATGCGCTTCAGCTTGCCGGCCGTCACCGGCGCTTGAGCGTGCGGCACATCAAGGGTTCAAGCGGCAAGGTTGCGCTTGTGCTTTCCCCGCCCGCATGGCCCAATTCGCGCCCACCACAGGGGGAACAGGCAATGAAGAGAGCATCGATGGCGATCGCGTTCGCGCTCGCACTGGCAATGGCGCCGCAGGCCTTCGCGCACGATTTCGAGCAGGGCGACTGGGTGCTGGCACGCTGGCAGGGGGCGGGGTTCTGGTTCCCCGGCGTAGTGAAGAGCGTCCGCGGCGACATGATCACGGTGAGCTATGACGATGGCATGTCTGATACCCGCCCGCTCCGCGAGGTGAAGCCGTACGACTGGCGCGTGGGCACGCGGGTCGAGTGCCAGTGGCAGTCGGGGAACGACTGGTATCCGGGGCGCATCACCGCCGCGGACAAGGACGGCGAGTCGCTCGCCATCCAGTACGACGACGGCGATCGCGAGCGCACGCGCACGGGGAAGTGCCGCTCGCGCTGACCCGCGCAATGTGGGCCGGAGGCGTCATTCCGGCCCCTGCAGCCACTGCCGGCCGCACCGGCGGTGGCTTCAATAGGCGAACTCGCGGAACACCCGGTCGATGTCGCCCTGCCAGGGCCCATGGAAGAGCTCCAGCTTGCGCTCGGCCGGGGTCTGGCCGCTCTCCACGATGTCGAGCAGTGCGTCGAGGAAGATGCGCTCGTCGAGCCCGGCCGGGGTGAGGCGGGCGCGGCGGCGCAGGCCCTCGGCGGCGATCATCAGCGCCTGCTCGGCGAGTTCGCGCACCGTGCCGCCGCGGAACGGCAGCTTCAGCGCCTGCCGCGGCACGCCGTCGCGGAGCGCGTGGCGCTCCTCGCGGGTGAAATCGCGCACCAGGTCCCAGGCGGCATCGAGCGCCGCATCGTCGTAGAGCAGGCCAACCCAGAGCGCGGGAAGCGCGCACAGGCGATTCCAGGGGCCACCGTCGGCGCCGCGCATCTCCAGGTACTTCTTGAGGCGCACCTCGGGGAAGGCGGTGGTCATGTGGTCGGCCCAGTCGCGCAGGGTCGGGCGCGCCCCGGGCAACTCGTCCAGCTCGCCGGCGAGGAAACGGCGGAACGAACGGCCGGCGAGGTCGATGTACTCGCCATCGCGATGCGTGAAATACATCGGCACGTCGAGCAGGTAATCGACATAGCGCTCGTAGCCGAAGCCGTCCTCGAAGACGAAATCGAGCATGCCGGTGCGGCCGGCATCGGTGTCGGTCCAGATCTGCGAGCGGTAGCTGAGATATCCGTTCGGCTTCCCTTCGGTGAAGGGCGAATCGGCGAACAGGGCGGTGGCGACCGGCTGCAGCGCCAGCGCCACGCGGAACTTCTTCACCATGTCCGCTTCGCTGGCGAAGTCGAGGTTCACCTGCACCGTGCAGGTGCGGGTCATCATGTCGAGGCCGAGCGAACCGACCTTCGGCATGTAGTCGCGCATGATGCGGTAGCGGTCCTTGGGCATCCACGGCATGTCCTGGCGCCGCCACTTGGGCTGGAAGCCCATGCCGAGGAAGCCGAGGCCCAGCTCGTCGGCAACCGTCTTCACCTCGCGCAGGTGCTGGCTGACCTCGGCGCAGGTCTCGTGGATGGTTTCCAGCGGCGCGCCGGAGAGTTCGAGCTGGCCGGCCGGTTCCAGCGTCACCGAACCCAGGCCACGTGCCAGGGCGATCAGGCGGCCGTGTTCCTCCACGCGCTCCCAGCCGAAGCGCGTCATGCCCTCCAGCAGCGCGCGGATGCCGCGCTCGCCGCCCCATTCCGGCGGGCGCAGGGCCTCGTCGGGGCTGTGCGCGGCAGCGGGCAGGCGGAAGCCGAACTTCTCGTGCTCGGTGCCGATGCGCCAGTCCAGCGGCGGTTTTTCGCCGGCCGCGACGTAGTCGACCAGTTCGGCGCGGCCGGCAATGGGTGTTTCCTCGACGACGGATGGTCCGGACACGGCTGAGCCTCGATGGAGTCCGTGCACTATGGGGTCGACCGGGCGCCCTGCAAAGGGCCGTACACCAGCCCGCAGGTCAGGCGCCGGCAGGATCCGCGCCGGCAGGGGCCAGCCAGGTCGAGAGGACCGCGCGCGCTTCCTCGACGCCGGACTTCATCGCCGAGGAGAACAGCTGCGCGGAAGCCTCGGCCTGGTTGGCGGCAAGTTCCTTGCGCACCGCCGCCAGCACGCGCGCGGCCTCGCTCCGCGACAGCTTGTCGGCCTTGGTGAGCAGGCAATGGCAGCGCCGTCCGCTGGCCGCGCCGAAGGCCAGCATGTCGCGATCGAAGTCGCGCAGCGGATGGCGCACGTCCATCACCAGCACCAGGCCCATCAGCGAGCCGCGCGTGCGGAGATACCGGTCCAGCACGCCGCGCCAGTGCTCGCGCAGCGCCTCGGGCACCTTGGCGTAGCCGTAGCCCGGCAGGTCGATCAGGCGGCGCGCGGCGTCGATCACGAACACGTTGAGCTGCTGCGTGCGACCGGGCGTGCGCGAGGTGCGCGCCAGACCCTGGCGGTCGCAGATGGCATTGATCGCGCTGGACTTGCCGGCATTCGAGCGGCCGGCGAAGGCCACCTCGGCGCCGCTGTCGGCGGGGAGCTGGTCGAGGCGGTGGGCGCTGGTCAGGAAGGCCGCCTGGCGGAAGGGATTGGTCGTCATGAGCCTTGTCGGATGAAGCGCGTCGGTTTGACCGCCTTCTGGCGCGCAGGGATAATTCCGCGATTGCACGCCGCGCGCGGTGGGGCGCCGCTGCAAATCCTTAGACAACCCCCGGGCCTGCGGAGTCAAGTGTATGAGCTTTCGGCATTCCTTTGTTCGGCTCGCCATCGCGCTGATGGCGCTGCTTGCCGCAGGCTGGGCCGTCGCCCAGGACACTCCGCCGGAGCCTGCGACCCAGGAAGCCGCACCGGCCGCCCAGGCGGAACCGGGTCCGGCTGACACCACGGACGCCGCAACCACGGATGCTGCCGCCCAGGCCGAGCCCGCGGCCAGCGCCGCGGCGGCCGCACCGGCCGCCGAGACGCTGCCGCCGGGCAGGGCGGTGGCCGGCGATGCCAAGGCGGGCGAGGCCAAGGCGGCGGTGTGCGCCGCCTGCCACGGCGCCGACGGCAACTCCGCGGTCGCGATGTATCCCAAGCTCGCCGGCCAGAACGAGGCCTACATCGCCCGCCAGCTTGCCCTCTTCAAGTCGCAGCAGCGCCAGAACGCCATCATGGTCGGCTTCGCGATGCCGCTGTCGACCCAGGACATGCACGACCTCGGCGCCTTCTTCGCCGGCAAGAGCGCCATGCCGGGCGTCGCCGACGAGGCCACCCTGCAGCGCGGCCAGGCGCTGTACCGCGGCGGCGATGCCGACGCCGGCGTGCCGGCCTGCATGGCCTGCCACGGGCCGGACGGACGCGGCATGGCCGGTGCGGGCTATCCGCAACTCGCGGGCCAGTGGACCGACTACGTCGCCACCAAGCTCAACGAATGGAAGGACGGCGTGACCTGGGGCGATGACGCCAACGCGAAGATCATGCCGGAAATCGCGCATCAGCTCTCCAAGGAGGACATCGATGCGGTGTCTTCCTACGTGGAGGGCCTGCATACGGCCGGCGCGGGAACTGCGACCGCCTCCAAGTAATCCATAGCGGCGCGCCATCCCGAGCGCGGCAGCCTGCCGCGCGGAACGCGCCGCACCCTATCGCTGGAGCATGCCATGTTGAAACGAGTCACCGCCCTGCTGTTCGGCCTCGCCTTTGCCGCGTTCGCACAGGCCGCGGACACCTACGAGGCCGGCAAGCAGTACTTCGTCATCGAGCCGCCGCAGCCGACCGCCACCGGCGACAAGGTCGAGGTGCTGGAGGTGTTCTCCTACGCCTGCCCGGCCTGCAACATGTTCCAGCCGACCATGCGCAAGCTCAAGGAGGCGCTGCCGGAGAACGCCGAGATCGCCTACCTGCCGGCGAGCTTCCGCTCCGACGAGAACTGGCCGATGTTCCAGCGCGCGTTCTTTGCCGCGCAGGCGCTCGGCATTCTCGACAAGGTGCACGAAGCCACCTTCGACGCGATCTGGAAGAACGACGGCGCGCTGCGCATCACCGATCCGGCCACCAACCGCCCGAAGAAGCCGATGCCCTCGATCGAGGACGCGGCGGCGTTCTATTCCGCATATGGCGTCGGCAAGGAGGAGTTCCTCGGCGTGGCCAATTCCTTCGCGGTCAACACGAAGATGAAGCGCGCCGACCAGCAACTGCGGGCCTACGGGGTGGATTCCACGCCCACGCTCGTCATCAACGGCAAGTACCGCGTCACCGGGACGTCCGCCGGCGGCTTCGACAAGGTCGTGCCGCTGGTGCTCCATCTTGTGGAAAAGGAAAACGGCGCCAAGTGAGGCGGCGTTCCGCACTGCCGCTCCAGGCCTGACGAGGAGATGAAGATGTACAAGTACCTGGCCCTGCTCTGCGCCGGCCTCATGGCCGCCAGCTTCGCCACCGCCGCCGAGCCCGCCACCACGCGTGAATGGAAGGCCGGCGAGAACTACTTCGTGATCGACCCGCCGCAGCCGACCGCCACCGGCAGCAAGATCGAGGTGCTGGAGGTGTTTTCCTACGCCTGCCCGCATTGCGCGCATTTCCAGCCGCACGCGGAGGAGATCAGGAAGGCGCTGCCCTCCTACGCCGCGTTCAAGTACATGCCGGCGGTGTTCCAGCCGGTGTGGGAACCGTTTGCGCGCGCCTTCTACGCCGCCGAGTCGCTGGGCGTGCTGGACAGGACCCACCAGGCGCTGTTCGACGCGCTCTACGTGAAGCGGGAGCCGCTGCGCACGCTGGACGACCTGGCCGGCTTCTACGCCCGGCACGGCGTGGATCGCGCCAAGTTCCTCTCCGCCGCCAACTCCTTCGAGGTGGAGAGCAAGCTGGCGCGCGCCCGCGAGATCGTCACCAAGGATGGCATCGACGGCACCCCGAGCATCGTCGTGCAGGGCAGGTACCGCGCCACCGGCGCCTCCGCCGGCGGCTACGAGCAGCTCGTCGAGCTGGTCGACTGGCTGGTCAAGAAGGCCCATGCCGAGCAGCAGAAGGCCGGCGGCGGCAAATAAGCCGATGCTGACCGGCGCGGCAGCGACCGCCGCGCCGGCCCTTGCCGTGGCCGCGGGGGCTGGCTAGCCTGCCATCATGAGTGCTCCCGAAACCGGCGTGCCCGCCAGTGACCGCCTGCGGCTCCTGAGTTGCAACATCCTCGCCGGCGGGCGGGTCCGCAGCTATCGCGATTATGTGACGCAGAGCTGGGCGCACATGCTGCCGAACGGCAAGCGCGCGAACCTGGACGGCCTGGCGCGCCTGCTCGACCAGTTCGACCTGGTCGGGCTGCAGGAGGCGGACGCCGGCAGCCTGCGCTCGGGGTTCCTCAACCAGACCCGCTATCTCGCCGAGGTGGCCGAGTTTCCCTTCTGGAGCCACCAGCCGAACCGGCGCGTGGCCCGCCTCGCCGCTTCCAGCAATGGGCTGCTGGCGCGGAGGCAGCCCGACGAGATCCGCGACTACCCGCTGCCCGGGCGCATTCCCGGACGCGGTGCGCTGTGGGCGCGCTTCGGCAGCGGTGACGACGCGCTGGTGGTGGTCATCGCCCACCTCTCGCTCGGACCGACGGCGCGCGCGCGGCAGCTCGCCTTCATTGCCGAGCTTCTCGACCGGCACCCGAACGCGGTCCTGATGGGTGATTTCAACACGCCCGCGCAGAGCCGCGAAATGGACCTGCTCTACACGCGCACCGCGCTGGTGCGCCCGGACGAGTCGCCCGCCACCTTCCCGAGCTGGCGCCCGACCCGCGCCATCGACCAGATCCTCGTCTCCGGATCGATCGAGGTCGAGAAGCGCTGGGTGGTGCCGCATCCGGTCTCCGACCACCTGCCGATCGCCGCCACCATCCGCGTGCCCGGCAACGTCGCCAACCCGGGTGCCGGAGCGGCCTGACGCCACGCCCGGGTCCGGTCTGCCCCTCCACTGCAAGCCCCTGATCCGATACGCCGATGCCGATCAAATCCAACGGTCCCCGCTGGCCGCGCGCCATGCTTTTTCCGCTCCTGCTGTTCCTCGCCCTCGCCGCGCAGGCGGCCGACCTCGCCGACCAGCGCGTGCAGTTCCGTGAAGCCATGGAGCTCGCCACCCGGCCCGGCGGCGACTGGAAGCGGCTCGCGGCGGGTCTCGAGGAGGCCGGCTATCCGCTGGCGCCGTACATCGAGTACACCGCATTGCGCCAGCACGTCGCCAAGGTCGACGCGGCCGACGTGAAGCGCTTCCTCGCGCGCTGGCCGGACTCGCTGCCGGCGAGCGACCTTCGTGACGCATATCTCCGTGAACTCGCCCGGCGTGGCGACTGGGCGGGCTTTCGCGCGTTCCGGGTGGCGCGGCCGGCGCGGGACCTCCAGTGCCACGCGCTCGAGGCGCGCCTCGCCGGCGGCGAAACGCTCGATTACACCGATTTCGAATCCCTGTGGAACGGCAGCCAGGCCCTGCCGGCCGCGTGTGATCCGGTGGTGCGCGCCCTGCGCGCGAGTGGCGCGCTTTCCGACCTGCGGGTGGAGGAACGCCTCGGGCGCAGCGCCGAAGCGGGCCACGCCAGTGCCGCGGGCGCCGCCGCCGCGCTCCTGACCGGGGCGCGCCGCAATGCCGCCGACCGCCTCGTCGCGGCGCTGAAGGATCCCGCCGCGACCCTCGCCAAGGCGAAGAACTGGGGCGACGAGGCGGCCGCGCGGGAGGCGGTCTCGTTCGCCCTCGCCCGCCTAGCCCGCCGCAACAGCGCCGCCGCCGAGACCGCCTGGGCCGGCCTCCAGGCGCGCTTCGAATGGCAGCCGGTGCAAAAGAACCGCATCCTCAACGCCATCGCCCTGTATCGCTCGACCAGCTATTCGGACGACGCGATGGCGCGCCTGAAGGCGCTGCCGCCAGCCGCCGAGGACGATGCGACGCGCGAATGGCGCGTGCGCGTGGCCCTAGCCAGCGGTGATTCCGCGGCCACCCTGGAGGCACTCGATCGCCTGTCCGGGGAACAGCAGCGGGACGAGCGCTGGCGTTACCTCAAGGCGCGCACGCTGGACAAGCTCGGCCGCGCCGGAGAAGCGCGGCCGCTGTTCGCCGTGCTGGCGCGCGAGGCCAACTTCCACGGCTTCCTGGCCGCGGATTGGATCGGCGAACCCTATTCGATCTGCCCGCGCACGCTCGGCGGGGACCCCGCCGCACAGGTCCGTCTCGAGCGGCAGCCCGACCTGGCGCGCGCGTTCGAGTTCCACGCCCTCGGCAAGCTGCCCGAAGCGCGGCGCGAATGGAACTTCGCGATGGACAAGCTCGACGCGGGCGAACGCGAGCGGGCCGCGGATCTTGCCTGGCGGCGCGGCTGGTACGACCGCGCGGTGTTCGCGCTATCGAAGGATCCGGACACGCTGCGCCTCTACGAGCAGCGCTTCCCGCTCGGCATGGAGAAGGAGGTGCGTGCCGCGGCGGCGGCGGCCGGCGTCGACCCGGCCTTCGCCTACGCCATCATCCGCGCCGAGAGCGCGTGGATGAGCGACGCCCGTTCGGGCGCGGACGCGTATGGCCTGATGCAGCTGCTGCCCGGCGTCGGCAAGCAGGTCGCCAGGGAGGCCGGCCTGCCCTGGTCGGGCGCGAGCGGCCTCTTCGAGCCCTCCTACAACGTCCGGCTCGGCACCCGCTTCCTCGGCCAGATGGCCGACAGGTACCAGGGCAGCCCCTGGCTCGCCAGCGCCGCCTACAATGCCGGCGGCGCGCCGGTCGGGCGCTGGATCGGTGCCCGCGGCAGCCTCGAGCCGGATTTCTTCATCGAGACGATTCCCTACCGGGAAACCCGCGAGTACGTCGCGCGCGTGCTCGCCTTCAGCGTGATCTACGACTGGCGCCTCAACGGCAAGGTGCTGCCGCTGTCGGTGCGCATGCCGAAGGTGGGCCAGGCCTACGCCGCATCCGGCAAGGACGCGGCGCGCAAGGCGGTGGTCTGCGCCGTACCCCCGGCGGGCGGCGCCGGCGACGACACCGCCGCCGAATGAATCCTTCCGTCCCGCTGCAGCTCGCCGCGCTGGTGGTGATCGGCTTCGCGGCGCAGTGGCTGGCCTGGCGCGTGCGCCTGCCGGCGATCCTGTTCCTGCTGCTGATCGGCCTGGTGCTCGGGCCCGGCGTAGGCTGGCTGCACCCGCAGGCGGCGATGGGCGAGCTGTTCTTCCCGTTCATTTCCTTCGGCGTCGCCATCATCCTGTTCGAGGGCTCCTCGAACCTGCGCTTCAGCGAGCTGCGCGAGGTCGGCGGCACCATCCTGCGCCTGGTCAGCGTCGGCGCCCTGGTGACGCTGGCGGTGCTCGCCGCCGCCGCGCACTGGATCGCCGGCATGTCCTGGGAGCTGGCGGCGCTGTTCGGTGCGCTGACCTGCGTCACCGGACCCACGGTGGTCGCGCCGATGCTCCGCGCGGTGCGCCCCAACGCGCGCATCGCCAACGTGCTGCGCTGGGAGGGCATCGTGATCGACCCGCTCGGGGCGCTGTTCGCGGTGCTGACCTACGAGGCCATCGTCTCGCACCAGGGCGGGCATGCGCTGGCGGTGTTCGGCGCCACCATCCTGGTCGGCACGATCTGCGGCGCGATCGGGGCGATGGTGCTGGCCTTCCTGCTCCGCCACCACTGGCTGCCCGAATACCTGCAGACCTTCGCCGCACTGGCGCTGGTGCTCGCCACCTTCGCCCTTTCCAACGAGGTCGCGCACGAATCCGGGCTGCTCGCGGTCACCATCATGGGCATCACCATCGGCAACCTGCGCGGCCTCGCGATCGGCGAGATCCTCTCCTTCAAGGAGCACCTCAGCACGCTCCTGATCAGCGCGCTGTTCATCCTGCTCGCCGCGCGCCTCGCCTGGCCGCTGCCCGATGGCGCCCTCGGCGCCGGGCTCGCCATCCTGCTGGTCGCCCTGTTCGTCGCGCGGCCGTTGTCGGTGTGGGCGGGCAGCGTCGGCGGCAATCTCAGCTGGCGCGAGCGCGCGATGCTCGCCTGGTTCGCGCCGCGCGGCATCGTCGCCGCGGCGGTGTCCTCGCTGTTCGCCCTGCGCCTGGAGGAGCAGGGCCTGGCCGGCGCCGAGCTCCTGGTGCCGCTCACCTTCGCCATCATCATCGGCACCGTGGTGGTGCAAAGCGCGACCGCGCGGCCGCTGGCACGCTTCCTCGGCGTGGCCGCGCCCGAGCCCAACGGCGTCCTCATCGTCGGCTCCAACCGGGTCGCCCGCGCCATTGCCGCAGCCCTGCACGAGCAGGAGGTCAAGGTCGTGCTGGCCGACGATGACTGGTTCGACATCCGCGCCGCGCGCATGTCCAACCTGCCGACCTGGTACGGCGATCCCCTCAGCGAGCACGCCACGCGCACGCTGAACCTCGACGGCCTCGGCCAGCTTTTCGCCATGTCCGCGCGGCGCGAGCTGAATGGCCTCGCCTGCGTGCGCTACCGCGCCGAGTTCGGGCGCCACCACCTGTTCCGCCTGCGCGTGCTGCCGCGGGCGCAGGACGGCAACGGGCGCCGCCAGCACGACGAATCGATCCGCGCGCCGCGCCTGTTCGGCAACGACGTGACCCTCACCATGCTGGAAGATCGCCTGCAGCAGGGCTGGCGCATCAAGACGACGCGCCTCTCCAAGGCCTTCGACCTGGCCGCCTTCCACACCGAGCATGGCGCGGATGCGCTGCCACTGTTCAGCGTCGACGAGCAGAAGCGCACGCGCGTAGCGACGGAAACCACGGCCCTGGTCACGCGGCCCGGCTGGTCGCTCACCGCGCTGGTGGCGCCGCGTGACAACGGCGAGGTGGCTGCGTCCGCCGCGCCGGCCTGATCCGCCAGCGACGATCCCAGGCCCAGCGCCGGCATCCCGGCCGGCCCGCACGGATCGGCTATGCTCGCCCGCATCGCACCGGCCGCGGGGATGGCATGAAACCGCAGAACATCGTGCTGCTTGGCGCCACCGGCTTCGTCGGCCACTACCTGGTGCCGCGACTCGCGCGCGAGGGGCACCGGATGACGCTGCTGTCGCGCAACCGGGAGCGGCACCGCGACCTGACGCTGTGGCCCGGCGTGCGCGTGGTGAGCGCGGACGTCCACGATCGGCCGGCGCTTGCCGCCCGCCTCGCCGGGGCCGATGCCGCGATCAACCTGGTCGGCATCCTCAACGAGCCGCGCGACGACGGCCGCGGCTTCCACCGCGCCCACGTGGAACTCACCGAGACCCTGGTCGCCGCCTGCCGCGACGCCGGCGTGCCGCGCCTGCTGCAGATGAGCGCGCTCGGCGCCGGCGAAGGCCGCAGCCACTACCTCAAGTCCCGCGGCGCAGCGGAGTTGCGGGTGCGCGCCTCGCCGCTGGCGTGGACGCTGTTCCGCCCCTCGGTGATCTTCGGCCGCGGCGACGGCCTGTTCTTCCGCTTCGCCGGCCTGCTCCGCTGGACGCCGGTGCTGCCGCTCGGGCGCGCCGGCGCCCTGTTCCAGCCGGTCTACGCCGGCGACGTGGCCGAGGCGTTCGCCCGCGCGCTCGTGCATCCCCACACCATCGGGCGCAGCTACGAATTGGGCGGCCCGCGCACGATCGCGCTCGGCGAGCTGGTGCGTTGGACGGCGCGGATGCTCGGTAAGCGCCGGCTGGTGATCGGGCTTCCCGACGCGCTCGGCTGGACGCAGGCATGGATCGGGGAATGGCTGCCCGGGAAGCCCATCACCCGGGACAACTTCCGCTCGCTCGGGCGTGATTCGGTGGTCCGCGACAATGGCCTGGCGACGCTCGGGATCGTGGCGACACCGATGGAGGCGGTCATGCCGCGCCTGCTGGCCCCGGCGGCACGGCTGCGGCGTTGACCGGAATCCACGCCGCAGCGAAGGCGAACAGGCTCGCCACGCAGGGCCAGCCGAGATAGCGAAGCTCCGCCGACGGCGCCAGCAGCGCGAGCGTCAGCCCGTAGAGCCAGGCGCTGGCAAGGAGCAGCAGCGCCAGGCGGCCGCGTGGCTCCCGGCGGCGGCGCAGCGCGACCGGCAGGACGGCCAGGCCTGCCAACAGGTAAGGCCAGGCCGCCAGCGCGGGGGTGGCGCGGAGGGCGCCGGCAGCCTGCAGCAGCCAGCGGTGCAGGGCCGTGCCATTGCCGGGCGGCCGCGGCTCGTCGCCATAGCGTGCCCATCCCGGTGCGAACACGAGTTCCACCGGCCAGTCCGCCCCATGGGTGCCGACGAGGTTCCGCGTCAGCCGCCAGCGATGCCCCAGCCAGGCGGCCGGCTCGTGCAACACGGCGCCGATCCACGCGGCGCGCAGGACGGCGAACTCTTCTGGCCTGAAGGCGTCGAATGGCGCCCGCATGCCGTGCCGGGTGCCGTGCAGCATCGGCAGGTTGCTCCAGTCGCGAAAGGCCGCGGCGAGTTCGGCGACCTCGAGGCCCGGGCCGATCATGAACTCGGGCAGCAGCATGCGCCCGCGTGCCACCGAAACGGCGGCCAGGTCGTACTGGGCCAGCGAGGGCCAGAGCGGGATGCGGCGATCGACGAGGCCATCCAGCGAACGCACCATGCCGACGGTGGCAAGCACGATCGCGAGCGCCGGCAGGACGGCCTGCCGGGGACTCATGGAAGGTCGCAATCGGCGCCCGGCGAGCCAGGTCCACCAGGCGAGGAAGGGCAGCACGGCGAGCAGCGCGTTGTGGCAGAGCGCCGCCGCATACAGGAGCGCCGGAAGCGCCGCCGCCAGCGGCAGCGAACGCCGCGACGAAGCCGCCAGCGCCAGCATCCCGGTGGCGAACACCAGCGACGAGAAGAGGCCGACGTCGGTCCACACATGGCCGCGCAGCAGCCACGCGACCGGCGCCAGGGCCAGCACAAGCACGACGGCCGCCGCATGCGCGAAGCGCCAGCGGAGGGCCAGCGCCGCCGCGCCACAGCCGGTCCAGAACAGAGCCGAATGGAAGGCCAGCAGCAGCCCCGGCCCGCCGCCGAGCGCGCCGCAGGCCTTGAGCGCGAGCACGAAGGCGGGCGGCACGATGGTGGTGGAGGCTCCGCCCTGCGCCTGCCACCACGCATAGGCCGCGTCGAAGGACACCTGCCCGGGCCACCACGCGTACAGGTCGAGCGCGAACGCGGCCGCACACAATGCGAATACGCCGGCCACGCGCGAGGGGCTGACGGGAGCCGGAAGGAAGTGCGGCGAATCCATGGCGCGCATGGTAGCGGCACCCGCACGCCCACCGACCGCCGCTTGCACATCCCGGCGCGCCCGCGCACCCTGCGTCGTGGGGTGGCAGACATGCCTCTCCGAATCCCCGGTCCCGATCCCAAGCCCTGCTCATGGACATCTATCTCGTCGGCGGCGCGGTCCGCGACAAGCTGCTCGGCCTCACCGTCGCCGATCGCGATTACGTGGTCGTGGGGGCGACGCCGGAAGCGATGCGCGCACAGGGTTTCAAGTCCGTCGGCAAGGACTTCCCGGTCTTCCTGCATCCGGAAACGGGCGAGGAATATGCGTTGGCGCGGACAGAGCGCAAGACCGGGCGCGGCTATCACGGCTTCGCCTTCGATGCCGATCCGGCAGTCACCCTGGAGCAGGATCTCGAACGGCGCGACCTCACCATCAATGCCATGGCGGAGGCGCCGGACGGCGCCATCGTCGATCCCTTCGGCGGCCAGGCGGATCTCGCCAAGCGCCTGTTGCGTCACGTCTCATCGGCCTTCGTCGAGGACCCGGTGCGGGTCCTCCGCGTGGCGCGCTTCGCCGCCCGCTACGCGCCGCTCGGCTTCACCGTGGCGGATGAAACCCTGCAGCTGATGCGCGAGATGGTCGCCGAGGGCGAGGTCGGCCACCTCGTGCCCGAGCGCGTCTGGGCGGAAACCCGCAAGGCGCTGGCCGAACCCGCGCCCTCCGCGTTCCTGCGCAGCCTGCGCGCCTGCGGCGCGCTTGCCGTGGTGTTCCCGGAGGTCGACGCGCTTTACGGCGTGCCGCAGCGCGCCGAGTTCCATCCCGAGGTCGACACCGGCGCGCACGTGGAACTGGTGCTCGACGCGGCGGCGCGGATCGCGCCGGGCGACGACCTGGTCGGCTGGTGCGCCCTCACCCACGACCTCGGCAAGGCGCTCACCCCGGCCGACGTGCTGCCGCGCCACATCGGCCACGAGCACCGCGGCCTGGAACCGCTGCGCGCCCTGTCGGCGCGCCTCAGGGTGCCGGCCGAGCATGCCGCGCTGGCGGCGCTGGTCTGCGAGTTCCACCTCAACGCCCACCGCGCGCTGGAACTGCGCCCGCAGACCGTGCTGGAGCTGCTGGAGCGGCTCGACAGCCTGCGCCGCCCGGAACGGCTGGAGCGCTTCCTGGCCGCCTGCACCGCCGACAAGCGCGGCCGGCTCGGCCATGTCGTCGCCCCCTATCCGCAAGCGGACTACCTGCGCCAGGCCCACGCCGCCGCGCGGCGGATCGACGCCACGCCGTTCGTCGCCGACGGCCTCGCCGGCCCGGCGATCGGCGAGGCCATGCGCAAGGCGCGCGTGGCCGCGATCCGCGAAGTACGCCACTCGTTGCGAGTGGATCAGGGAAGCGCTGATCGGGTTTCCTGACGTCATGCCCGCGAAAGCGGGCATCCATTGAAAACAGCCACTTGGTTCCCGCGGGAATGATGATGGGTTCGGACCTCCCCTACAGCCGGCGCGACAGGTCGAACGCACGCAGCCCCGGCAGAGGATCTTCCACCCCGCGCGCGAAGGCGATGGCCTGGAAGCGCTCGCCCATGTCGCCGGGCAGGGTCAGGCGCTTGGCTTCGGCGACGACGCGCAGGCGTTCGGGTTCGGGCAGCGCGCCGGCCTCCTCGAGCAGGGCCGGCAGTCCGCTCGCCAGCAGGAACTGGCCCTGCGGCGCATAACCGACGAAATCGAAGCCCGCGCCAGTGCCCGCTTCCGCCATGGCGGTGAAGTCGACGAAGGCGGTGATGTCGCAAAGGCCCGGCCAGAGCAGCGGGTCGGCGTGGGCGCGGTGCCGGTAATGACAGACCAGGGTGCCATCGCTCCGTTCCGGCAGGTAGTACTCGTGGCGCGGATAGCCGTAGTCGACGAACAGCGCGGCGCCGGCGTCGAGCGAGCCGAGCACCGCCTGCATCCAGTAGGGGAGCTGGGGCAGCACCTCGGAGCGATAGCCGTCCGCGAAGCTCGTGCCGAGGCTGCGTTCCAGGTGGCGCACCGCGCCCGTCACCAGCAGGTCGGCCGGCCGCTCCACCCGCACCAGCTCCGCGCCGTCGAGGCCGATGCATTCCTCCATCACCTCGCCCTCCTGCAGCGTGAAGCGCGTGGCCGGCAGGGCATCGATGACCTCGTTGGCGAACAGCACGCCGCGCCAGTCCCGTTCCGGCGGGCGCAGGATCCATTCCATGCGCGCGGCGAGCTCCGGCGGCAATTCGGCCTCGGCGCGCTGCTGCTGGCGCTGGCGCAGGTCCGCGCTCGGCTCCAGCACCCGATAGCGGCGCGGCAGGGCATCGCGGGCGGCGAACTCACGCAGCGCGGCGATGGCGAAGGCGCCGCTGCCGCCGCCCAGCTCCAGGAAGTCCGCCTCGGCGCCGAGCTCGACCAGCGTCGGCGCCAGCGCCGCGGCGATGCAGCGCGCGAACAGCGAGCCCAGTTCCGGTGCGGTGACGAAGTCGCCGGCGGCGCCGAACTTGGTGCGACCGGCGCTGTAGTAGCCGAGGCCCGGCGCATACAGGGCCAGCTCCATGTAGCGCGAGAACGGCACCGGTCCTGCGGCACGGATCTCGTTGCCGATCAGGGCGGCCAGTTCGGCGGAGTGGGCCCGCTCGTCGGGTCCGGGTTCTGGAAGCTGGGCGTTCAAGCTGGTCGTGCGCGCGCTTCTGCGGCACTCTCCGGAAAAGGGGAAATGCAGCATAACCCCGACGGAGGAGCCGGCGAATGATCAACCCGAGCGATCGACCCGTGGTGCTGGTCACCGGCGCGGCCCGTCGCATCGGCGCCGCCATCGCGCGCGCCCTGCACGCGGCGGGCTTCGACCTGGCGCTGCACTGCCGGAGCTCGCGCGCGGAGCTGGACGCGCTTCGCGGCGAACTCGAAGCGTCGCGCCCGGGCAGCACGCTCGATCTGCAGGCCGATCTCGCCCATGCCGAGGCTGCGCCGGTACTGGTGGCGGACACGCTGCGCCGCTTCGGACGGCTGGACGGCCTGGTCAACAACGCCTCGGCCTTCCATCCGACCCCGCTCGGCGAGATCACGCCGCAGGACTGGGATGCGCTGTTCGCCGTCAATGCGCGCGCGCCGCTGCTCCTCGCCCAGGCGGCGGCCGACGCCCTGCGCGGCACGCGCGGCGCCATCGTCAACCTGGTCGACATCTACGCCGAGCGGCCGCTGCCCGGCTACAGCGTGTACGCGATGAGCAAGGCGGCGCTCACCGCGGCGACGCTCGCCCTCGCCGGCGAGCTGGCGCCGGAGGTGCGCGTGAACGGCATCGCCCCCGGCGCGGTGCTCTGGCCGGAGTCCGGCAAGGACGAGACCGCGCGCGCGGACATCCTGGCGCGTACGCCGCTGGCCCGCACCGGCGAACCCGCCGACATCGCCGGCACGGTGCTGTGGCTGCTCCGCGACGCCCGCTTCGTGACCGGGCAGGTCATCCGCGTCGATGGCGGGCGCACGCTGCCGATCTGAGCCGGCAGCGCGTGGCCCGGCCGCCGCGGCTACGCCTTGAGCCGGAACGCGTCCGCGGCGAGTTCGTTGCCGAAGCCGAGGCCGGCATCGCCCGTTTCCGCGTAACGGTGCAGCGCCGCGGCATAGATGCCCTGCAGCGCCGATTGCACCAGGACCAGCAGCATCAGCCCGGCGGTGGCGAGAACGGCGGTCGCGACCGCGAGCGCGGCATGGCCGGTCACCGCCAGGGCAATGACAGCGGCCACTCCGGCCATCGCCCAGATCATGATGACCAGCCCGAACACCAGGCCGAGACCGCCATTGCCGATCAGATTCTCGCCCCATGTGCGCCTGAGATGCTCGGTGCTGCGCCTGATGGCGTCCACCGGCCCCAGGTTTTCGTTGACCAGCACCGGCACCACGAGGAATGTGGCGACGGTCCAGGCAAGGCCAAGCAACCCGGCGATCCAGCGGCCGAGGAAGCCGACCCGCTCCTGGATCGCACGCAGGACAAGGCCGACGGTCGCGGCGATCGCGGCGTAGCCGAGGATCGGGCGCCAGTGGGCAGCGGCGATGCGCAGCGCGTCGCGCACGCCGGGCGCAGCGCCGTCCAGCCGGATGCGCGCCGCCGCCACCAGCGCCGCATTGAAGAAGAAGATGACGAAGTACTGCACCAGGTAGAAGACGAACAGCAGCGGCCAGGCCCACGCCGGCGCGGCGTCCCCCTCGACATCCTGCAGTACGCCGCTGAAGGCGAGCGGCACCAGGAAACTGGCAGCCACGATGATGAGCGCCAGCGTCGAGAGCAGCGGGAACACCATCAGCTTGCGATCCGAGCGCAGCACCGCCGCACTCGCCTTCACCAGCGCCCAACTGCGTGCAAAGCGTCCCATGGCCTTCTCCCCCAGCGGCATGAGCCTGCCTTGTAGCATCGTCAGGCCCAGGGGTCGAGCGCCACCGTTTCGTAATCAGCCAGTGCGGCGGGCGAAGCGGCGCGCAGTTCCGCCAGCGTGCGTCCGGAGCGCGGCTCGCGCAGGTCCGGCGCAAGGTCGGCCAGCGGCTTCAGGACGAAGGCTTCGGCCAGTTCCCGGCGCGGGATCTGCAGGTGCCCGGGTCCGTCCATGATGAGGTCTCCGAACAGCACGATATCGACGTCGAGGGTGCGGCTGGAGAACCGCGGCACGTCGCGGCGCCGGCCGTGGCGATCTTCCAGCGCATGCAGCCAGCGGTCGAGCGCGGGCGGATCGAGGTCGCTCTCGAGCCCGACGGCAAGATTCAGGAAATCCGGCCCGTCGAAACCGACCGCGGAAAAGCGGTACACCGGCGACACGCGCAATGCGCCGAAGCGCTGGCGGAGTTCGGCGAGGGCGGCGCGAAGGTGCCGCTCCGGCTCGAGGTTCGAGCCGAGGCTGAGCCAGGCGGTGCCGCGCTCCGCGATCGGGGTTCTGGGCAAGGCGGCGCCCGCGTCGGCTCCACTCAAGGCGTCGTGCCGCGTTCGATGATGACGCCGACGGCGCGCGAGCCGGTGACGGCGCCCGGCTTGGAGAGCTTCAGGCGCAACCAGGTGACGCCGAACTCCTCGCGGATGATAGCCGCGCAGCGCTCGGCCAGCGTCTCCACCAGTTCGAAGCGCGAGTCGCCGACGAAGGCGATCAGGCGCTTGGCGACCGCCTTGTAGTCGAGGGTGTCGGCAATGCGGTCGCTCGCCGCCGGCCGGGTGTTGTCGAAGGCCATCTCAAGGTCCAGCGCCACGATTTGGGGCGTGCTGCGCTCCCAGTCATAGATGCCGATGATGGTCTCGATGCGGAGATCTTCGATGAATACGCGGTCCATCTCGGAAAGCTGCGACGATCGGACCGTCGATTGTAGCCATCCGGAACGGGCACGGCGCGCGCTGCAATGCAGCAAACGAAGTGCTCGCAACGGCGGATTCGCTTCGGTACAGTCGGCGGGCGCCTGCCGTCGAGTGGGTCCGCCTCCGGCGCGGGTCGGTGCATATCCGCAGCCGCTTCCTCCTGCTGATCCTGGGGTAACACGTGAACCTGAATATCCTGACCTTGGCCCGGCGGCTCGCGCTCGCCGTCTGCCTCACCGGGTCGGCCTTCGCATGGGCCGGGCCGACCGAAGCGTTCTGGCATGACCTTGCCGCGCGCAGCCCTGCCGCCGGCGCCCCGCAGCCGGCCGAGTTCCGCCTGATGTCGCTGGACCGCACGGCCGCCGCAAACCATCTCCGCGACGCCTTCCACCAGGGCATCGCGGTCGAGATCGCACTCCCGGAGCCCAATGGCGGCTTCACCGACTTCCTCATCACCAATTCGGGCACGCTGCCGCCGGAGCTGCAGGCGAAGTACCCGGACATCCTGAGCTTCAAGGGCAAGGATGCGCAGGGCCGCCGGGTGCGCGTGGACGTGTCGCCGCTCGGCTTCCAGGCCATGGTGTTCGATCCCGCCGGCGTGTGGGTGGTGCGTCCGGAAACCTTCGGCAGCGGCGATGCGCATCTCGTGTTCCGCCGCAGCGAGCTCCAGGTGCCGGGCGGCACCGGCACCTGCGAGGTGCACGACAGCCACGTCGATCCGAGCGGGCTGAACCTCAGCGGCCATGACGAGCCGATGACGCAGACCGGCGTCACGCATCGGCTGTACCGCACCGCCGTGGCGGCCAACAACCGCTACATCGCCGCCGTCGGCGGCGGTACCGTGGCCGGCGGTCTGGCGGCAACCACCACCGCCATGAACCGCGTCACCGAGGTCTACGAATACGAGATGTCGATCCAGCTCACGCTGGTGCCGAACAACGACCTCCTGATGTTCCCCGACGCCGCCAACGACCCGTTCTCCAGCAACGGCACCGGCGTCATCAACAACAGCACCAGCATCATCAACAGCTTCATCGGCGAGGCGAGCTACGACATCGGCCACGTCTTCACCACCGGCAGCGGCGGCGTGGCCGGCCTGCGCGTGGTCTGCGGCGGAGCCAAGGCGCGCGGCACCACCGGCCTGCCCAACCCGACCGGCGACGCCTTCTACATCGACTTCGTGGCGCACGAGATGGGCCACCAGTTCGGCGGCAACCATCCATTCAACGGTTCGCTCGGCAACTGCTCGGGCGGCAACCGCAACGGCTCCACCGCCTACGAGCCGGGCAGCGGCTCCACCATCCAGAGCTACGCCGGCATCTGCTCGGGGGACGACCTGCAACCGCATTCCGATCCGTTCTTCCACGCGATCAGCCTGCAGGAAATCACCAACTTCACGGAAAACACGTCCACCGGCGGTTCCTGCTCGGCCAACACGCCCAATCCGAACCGGGCGCCGGTGATCGACACCGCAAGCCTCACCACCGGTTACACCATCCCGGCGCGCACGCCCTTCTTCATGAGCGGCGTCGCCAGCGATCCGGACGGCGATGCCGTGAAGTACTCATGGGAGGAATGGGATCTCGGCCCGCAGGCGCCGCTCAGTGCCGGCGACAACGGCAGCAGCCCGATCTTCCGCAGCTGGCCTCCCAAGGATACCGGCGTGCGCCTGTTCCCCACGCTCTCGACCATCCTCGGCGGGCCGGCACTCAAGGGCGAGACCCTGCCGACGACGAATCGCACGCTCAAGTTCCGCCTCACCGCGCGCGACCTGGTGGACGGCAATGGCGCCAGCCAGAGCAGCGACGTGTCGATCACCGTCAACAACACCGCCGGCCCGTTCAAGGTGAACACGCCGGCGGCGGGCGCGAGCTGGGGCGCGGGCCAGAGCCAGAGCGTCACCTGGGACGTGGCCGGCACCAACGCGGCGCCGATCAGCTGCGCCAGCGTCGACATCGACCTTTCTTCCGATGGCGGCAATACCTGGAGCGCGTCGCTGGCCAGCAACGTGCCGAACTCGGGCAACGCGATCATCGTGGTGCCTTCCGTCACCACCAGCCAGGCGCGCGTGCGGGTCAGTTGTGCCAACAACATCTTCTTCAACGTTTCGCCGGCCAACTTCAGCATCACGCCCGGAACGGGCAGCTACACCGTCGGTGGCACCGTCAGCGGACTTCTCGGCTCGGGTCTCTCACTCAAGCTCAACGGCGACGCTGCCCTGCCCATCGCCGGCAATGGCGCTTTCACCTTCCCCACCACGCTCGCCGCGGGTTCGGTCTACTCGGTAACCGTGGCGACGCAGCCAACGGCGCCCGCGCAGGTCTGCACCGTCAGCAACGGAAGCGGCACGATCGGCACCGGCAATGTCACCAATGTGCAGGTGAACTGCGCCGCGCAGACCTCGTTCCGCGTCGGCGGCACGGTGATGAACCTCACCGGCACGGGCCTCAAGCTCCGCCTCAACAGCGGCTCGAACCTGGCGGTGAACAGCAATGGGCCGTTCCAGTTCACCACTCCGCTCGCCGATGGCGATGCCTACACGGTGAGCATCACCGCGCAGCCGGCCGGCCAGACCTGCGTGGTGCAGAACGGCAGCGGCACGATCGCCGGCGCCAACGTTACCGACGTGGTGGTGGACTGCAACGCGCCGGTCGCCACCTACACCGTCGGCGGCACGGTCAGCGGCCTCGCCGGTGACGGCCTCGCCCTGATGCTGAACGGCAGCACCAGCCTGCCGGTCTCCGCGAACGGTTCCTTCGTCTTCCCCGGTGGCCTGCCCGGCGGCGCGTCCTACGCCGTCACCGTCGCGACCCAGCCGACCGGCCCGACGCAGACCTGCAGCGTCGCCAACGGCAGCGGCACGATCGGCAGCGCGAACGTCACCGACGTCGCGGTGACCTGCGTCAGCGAGGCCGACGACGTCATCTTCGCCGACGGCTTCGACGCGGGCGAACTCGCCTGCGCGCCGCAGCAGCTGTTCCAGGATCCGAGCTTCGAGGCGACGGTCGATTACGAGAATCCGTACTGGGACAGCGATGACAGCCTCGGTGGCACCTCGTTCTGCGACGACGCCTGCGACGATGGCGGCACCTTCGTCGCGCGCACCGGCGAGTGGTTCGTGTGGATGGGCGGCTGGGATGAAGCCAACACCGCCGATCTCAGCCAGAGCGTGGTGTTCCCGGCCGGGCAGCCGCGCTTCCTGAACTACTGGATGGTCAACCAGATCGGCGGGGACGCAACGGCCTCGCTGCGGCTTCTGATCGACGGCACCGTGGTGCAGAACCTCAAGCCGTCTGATGAAGCGTCCGAGTGGGAGCGGTATTCCTTCCAGATTCCGGCGCAGTACCTCGACGGCCAGGCCCACGAGGTGAAATTCGACTGGAGCGCGAGCGCCCCGGGCGGCGACATCGGCGGCGTGATGATGGACGACATGACGCTCGACTGTGACGCCGGCCCCGCGGCACGCGTTCCGGCCCGCGCCGGCCAGGCGACGCGCAAGCGCATGCACTGAGCGCATCCGCAAACCGCGACACGCGAACGGCGCCCTTGCGGCGCCGTTCGTCTTTGATGGAGCGACGCGCACGCGCCGCAGGTCGACGCCTCAGGCGCTCGCGGCGGCGGCTGCGAGTGGCGGCAATTCCTCCAGTGGCCAGCGTGGGCGTACCTCGATCTCCGTGTCCTGCCGCTGTCCCGCCGCGAGCCGCAGCGCGCCGGCGTAGGCGATCATGGCACCGTTGTCGGTGCAGAACTCCAGGCGCGGGAAGGCGACGCGGAAGCCCTCGCGCTGCCCCGCCTCGGCGAGCGCGGCCCTGAGGTTCCGGTTGGCGCCGACGCCGCCGGCGACGATCAGGCTGCGTGCGCCGGTCGCGGCCAGCGCCCGCCGGCACTTGATCGCCAGCGTCTCGACGATCGCCTCCTCGAAGGCGCGCGCGATGTCGGCACGGGTCTGCTCCGAACGGTCACTCGCCTGCCAGGCCAGCAGCACCTGGGTCTTGAGCCCGGAGAAACTGAAGTCCAGGCCCGGGCGGTCGGTCATCGGCCGCGCGAAGCGGAATGCGCCGGGGCGGCCGGTGCCGGCCAACGCCGCCAGCGCCGGCCCGCCCGGATACGGCAGGCCCATGAGCTTGGCGGTCTTGTCGAAGGCCTCGCCGGCGGCATCGTCCAGGGTGTCGCCGAGCAGGCGGTATCGGCCGATCGCGGCCACCTCGACCAGCATGGAATGGCCACCGGACACCAGCAGCGCGACGAACGGCGGCTGCGGCGGATCGGCTTCGAGCATGGGCGCCAGGAGGTGCCCTTCCATGTGATGCACGCCGATCGCCGGCACCTCTAGCGCCCAGGCCAGCGCGCGCGCCGCGGCGGCGCCGACCAGCAGCGCACCGACCAGGCCCGGGCCCGCCGTGTAGGCCACCCCGGCGAGCTCGCGCACGCCGATGCCGGCACGCGCCAGGGTTTCCCTGACCAGCGGCAGCAGCTTGCGTACGTGGTCGCGCGAGGCCAGTTCCGGCACCACCCCGCCGTAATCGGCGTGCATGCGGATCTGGCTGTAGAGGGTGTGCGCGAGCAGTCCGCGCGCGGTGTCGAAGACGGCGACTCCGGTCTCGTCGCACGAGGTTTCGACCCCGAGCACGGGGCCGGCAAGCGGCTTTGCAATGTGGCTGACCATCCCCGTATAATAGCCGGCTTTCCCGTCAATCCGGGCCCACCAACGGAGCATCCATGCCCAGCGTCAAAGTTCGCGAAAACGAGCCCTTCGAGTTTGCCCTGCGCCGCTTCAAGCGCACCTGCGAGAAGGCCGGCGTGCTGGCCGAAGTCCGCAAGCGCGAGTTCTACGAGAAGCCGACCCAGGAGCGCAAGCGCAAGCGCGCCGCTGCCGTCAAGCGTCACCTCCGCCGCGTTTCGCGCGACGTGACCAAGCGCCAGCGGATGTACTGATTCCGGCAGCCGGCACTTGCCCGGCCGCACGGACACCGGATCACCAGGGCCGGCCCTGCACCCGCGGGGCCGGCTTTTTGCGTGCGCATCATCCGTCGAAGATCCTCCCCGGCCGATGCAGCGCCGGGCGCCCGGCCCGCGACTTCAGAAGCGCGCGATGGCCAGCACCTGCAGCCCGGAAAACGCGAAGCGCGCCTCGCCCTTGAACAGCCGCTCGTCGATCTCCGTGTAGAGGCGGTTGCCGCTGTACTGGGCGCGGAAGCCGAAGTTCTCCCACGGCAGGTATTCGACGCCGACGTTGGCCGTCCACACCCACTGGTCGATGCCGTCGAGTTCGGCCTTGAGGCCGCCGGCGCCGGCGAAGATGCGGACGTGGTCGTTCAGCGCCCGGCGCCAGGTCAGGCCAAGCGCCGCGGCGAGGGCATTCGTGCTCACCTCGTCGTCGAAGCTCGCCGCGTTCGCGCCGGCTTCCGCCGAGCCCTGGAGGCGCACGCCGTATTCGTAGTCGAGGATGCCGCCGACGATGCCGAGCGCACTCTGGCCGTCGACCCATCCCCACCAGGTGTAGGACAGCCCGTAGACGTCGTAGTACACCCTGGAGCGAAGATCCACTCCGGCCGGGTACTCGTGGCCGAGGAAGCGGAACGAGGTCGACGCCGCGCGTGCCCCGGAGACCGAGTCGCCGAAGTAGCTGAAGCCGAATTCATGCCGCTCGAAGGGTCGCCAGCTGAGCGCCAGGGTGCCGACGTGGCGCCCCGAGTCGATGCCGAGGTCGCGCGAGAAATCGAGCTTGCTGCCGGTTGCGGCCGAGCCATCCACGCGGATACTGCCGTCCAGGTTGTAGGCGTAGGCGCCGGCCTGGATGGAGAAGGTATCGAGCACGGGCGCGGCATGCGCGAGTGACGGCAGGGCGACAGCGGCCAACAGCAGGACTGCAGTTCGGAACATCGGTGGCTCCCCGGGTCTTGCACGTCGTTCGAAGCCGGTCGCGCGTAGCGCCGGGGCTTCCCCTCCGTCGCATGGCGTGCAATGCGGCGCCCGTCGATGGTAGCAGATGGCCACGGGCCGGCCCGGCGGCGCACCGGCATAATAGGCGGTGCGCTCCATGCCGCGCCCGCGCCAGAAGTTCATCCGGAGCCGCGCGCCCCCAGCTCCAGCCCCAGCCCCCCAAGGATTCTCCCATGTCCCTCAAGCACCGCCTCACCGAAGACATGAAGGCCGCCATGAAGGGCGGCGACAAGCCGCGCCTGGCGATCATCCGCCTCGTCAATGCCGCCATCAAGCAGCGCGAGGTGGACGAGCGCATCGAGCTCGACGACCCGCAGGTGCTGGCCACGCTCGAGAAGATGCAGAAGCAGCGGCGCGACTCGATCACCGCCTATCGCGATGCCGGCCGCGAAGATCTCGCCACGCAGGAGGAATACGAGCTCGGCGTGATCCGGGAGTACATGCCGGCGCCGCTCGAGGCGGCCGAGATCGAGGCGATCGTGACGCGGGCGATCGCCGCGTCCGGCGCCGCCGGCCCGCGTGACATGGGCAAGGTGGTCGGCCTGGTCAAGGCGGAGGTCGCCGGGCGCGCCGACATGGGCGAGGTGTCGCAGCTCATCAAGCGCAAGCTCGGTGGCTGAGGCGCGCCCGTTGGCGCGATCCTTCGGCGCGTGCCGGGGCCGGCCATGCGGGCGCGGCCGGCCGCGGCGAATTGCGCGACGGTCCTGAAACCGTGGCCGGCCGCATCCCCGAGCGCTTCATCGACGACCTGCTCGCCCGCGTCGATGTGGTCGACGTGGTCGGCGAGCGCGTGCAGCTGCGCAAGGCCGGACGCGAATGGTCGGCCTGCTGCCCGTTTCACGACGAGCGCACGCCCTCGTTCACGGTGAGCCCGAGCAAGCAGTTCTATCACTGCTTCGGCTGTGGCGCGCACGGCAGTGCGATCGGCTTCCTGATGAACTACGACCGCATGGAGTTCACCGACGCGGTCGAGGAGCTGGCACGCCGGGTGGGCCTGGAAGTGCCTTACGAGGGGCGCCGCCGCGAGCCGGGTGACGACCTCACCGAACTCTACGAACTCCTCGCCGGCGCCGCAGGGCATTTCCGCCGGCAGCTCGCCGCGAGCGAGGCGGCACAGGCCTATTTCCGCCAGCGCGGGCTGGAGCCGGCGACGCTCGAGCGTTTCGGCCTCGGCTATGCGCCCGATGCCTGGGAGGCGCTGAAATCCGCGCTCGGCACCACCCCGGCGCGGGTGGCGCTGCTGGAGAAGGCAGGACTCCTGATCCGCGGCGAGCGCGGCCGCATCTACGACCGCTTCCGCGACCGCGTGATGTTCCCGATCCTCGACCGGCGCGGGCGCACGATCGCGTTCGGCGGGCGCATCCTGCAGAAGTCGGAGGCCGCCAAGTACCTCAACTCGCCGGAAACGCCGCTGTTCCACAAGGGACGCGAACTGTTCGGGCTCTGGCACGTGCGCGAGGCGAATCCGAAGATCGCGCGCCTGCTGGTCGTCGAGGGGTACATGGACGTGATCCGGCTGCATCAGGCAGGCCTCACCCAGGCGGTGGCCACGCTCGGCACCGCGACCACCCATGACCATGCGGAAATCCTGTTCCGCCAGGCGCCGGACGTGTATTTCTGCTTCGACGGCGACCGCGCCGGACGGCAGGCCGCATGGCGGGCGCTGGAATCGGTGCTGCCGCGCCTGCGCGACGGGCGCCAGGCACTGTTCCTGTTCCTGCCCGAGGGCGAAGATCCCGACTCGCTGGTCGCGGCGGAGGGCACCGCGGGCTTCGAGCGCCGCCTGGCCGCCGCGATGCCGCTCAGCCAGTTCTTCTTCGCCGAGCTCGGCCGCGACGTCAACCTCGCCAGCCTCGACGGCAAGGCGCGCCTTGCCGAGCGCGCGCGGCCGCTGCTCGCGCAGGTGCCCGACGGCGCCTTCCGCGACCTCATGCACGGGGAGCTGGAACGCCTGAGCGGCGTCAGCCTGCATGCGCCCGCGACCAGGATCGCGACCGCGCGGCGCGCCACGGCCTCGGCACCGCGTTCTCTCGTGCGCGCCGCCATCACCCTGCTGGTGCATCGACCGCAACTGGCGCTGGCCGTGGAAGCGCCGCTCGTGGCGGCCGGATTGCGCCAGCCGGGCGTCGAACTGCTGCAGGAACTGCTCGGCCTATGCCAGGCGCACCCCGCCTGGAACACCGCCATGCTGCTCCAGCATTACGCCGGTCGCGACGAAGCGGGCGCCTTGCAGAAGCTCGCCACGAGCGCGGACATCTTCGACGACCACGCAGCGGCGGAAGCGGAGTTCCGTGACGCGCTGGCGGGACTCGCCCGCCAGGCGCGCCAGCAGCGTACCGACGATCTCCTGCAACGGCAGGCCGCCGGCGAGCTCGACGAAGCCGGCAAGGACGAGCTGCGCCAGCTCCTCGCCGCCCGCGCCTGAGGAAGACCGGCCAAGCCACTCGACGGCACAGGCGATGGGTGTCGAGCTGGGGCTCTGCGTTCCCGCGAAGAGCCGGAACTGCGGGGCGGA
The DNA here is from genome assembly GCA_017305135.1 of Lysobacterales bacterium. Lineage (GTDB taxonomy): Bacteria > Pseudomonadota > Gammaproteobacteria > Xanthomonadales > Rhodanobacteraceae > Dokdonella_A. The sequence goes on from JAFKNA010000016.1 coordinate 80,010, forward strand.
CGCTTCCTGGGAGGGCCGGTCTCCCGACCGGCCGCTCTTGCTTTCACGGCTCCCTGGCAATGCCGAGCTCCAATTCGGCGCTTTCGGTGAGGCGGTCAGCTCACGTGACAGCGGCCGGTTGGGAGACCGGCCCTCCCGGAAATCCTGGCGCACACCCGAGTTGCACCACAACACGCCTCGTCATCCCGACGCAGGTCCGCGAAAGCGGGCATCCATTGAACGGATCGCCAGGAGCGATCCATCGCGCCAGCCCCGAAGGGCTCGGCGCACGGATGCGCCGAGCAAGACAGCAACCTGGACTCCCGCTTTCGCGGGAGTGACGACGTGTTCAGAAACAGCCTAGGAACGCAGCCCCGAGCGGCGCGCGCCGAGGAAGGCCAGCGCCAGCGCCATCAGCATCAATGCCAGGCGCCCGTCGACCGGCACCGGATGCGGCACCGCGGCGGCAACCACCGTCACCGTGGCCGTCGCGTCGCACGGCGCGGGCGTGCCGCCCGGCATGCAGGCGGTCAGCGCCGATGGCTCGACCAGCACCGTGTTGAGGAGTTCGCCGCTGGCCGAATCGGAGACCGCGGCGGCGATCGTGTAGACGAGCTCACCGCCCGGCGGGAACACCGCGATCACCTCGCCGAGCGGTCCACTGCCGCTGGCGTTGGCGCAACTCGCCCCGCCCGCCGCGGCGCAGGTCCAGTTGAAGCCGCTGACGCCGGCCGGCAGCGGATCGCTCACGGTCATGTTGTTGACCGCGATGGTGCCGACGTTGCGCACCGTGACCACGAAGGTGGCGGTGCCGCCCGGCACCACGCTGCCGGCATTGGCCGACTTGGTCACCTGCAGGCGCGGCGCCTCGTCGGCAGGAATGACGGCGCAGCTGGCCGGCAAGGGCACCAGGCTGCAGTCGACCGGCGGCGTGCCCGACTCATGCGCTACGTTGGCGACACGCGCCACGCCCGGTGGCAGGAAGTCGGCGACCTCGACCACGACCGTCAGCACCACGCTGCCGCCCGCCGGGATCGTGAGCCCCGCCCAGGTGACCACGCCGGCGGCGTGGCTGCCGCCGTGGTCGGCGCTGACGAAGCCGACGTACGGGTCCAGCGGATCGGTCACGGAGAAGCCGGTCACGGCGCTGCCACCGCGGTTTTCCAGGGTGATCGCATAGGTCAGCGTTTCACCCGGTTCGGCGACGCCGGGCTTGCTGCCGCTTTCCGCCACCAGCGCCTTGGAAATGTCGATGGTGCCGGGAGTCGGCGTGATCACGCAGCCGGCCGGCAGCGGGCTCGCCTCGCAATCGGGCGGCACGCCGCCCGCCTCGTAGGCCAGGTTGCCCACGGCGCGCACGTCTGCCGGCAGCGGGTCGGCGACCCTGACGACGATGCCGAGGTCCAGGTGCCCGCCGGCCGGCACGGTGAGTCCCGACCAGGCCACATTGCCACCGGCGAGGACGCCGCCGTTGTCGGCGCTGACGAACACCACGTTGGGGTCGAGCGGATCGATGATGCCGACGTTGAGCGCGTCGGTGCTGCCGGAATTCCCGAGGCGGATGGCATAGGTGAGCGTTTCGCCGGGCTCGGCGATGCCCGGCTGGCTGCCGCTCTCGGCGACCAGCGCCTTGGTGACCTCCACGGTGGCCGGAAGCGGGATCACCACGGCCGAAGCCGCCGCGCCGGTGACCCGTCCGCCGATGGACGGCTGGCCGCCGAGTTCCGCCAGGTTGCGCGCCTCGCCCGCGGCCGCATCGGCGGCGGTGATGGTGTGGTCGGCCGTGCACAGGACGACATCGTTGGACGCCAGCACGCCGCTGCCGAGGCCGGCGAACGGCTGGCCGCCGAGCGTCGTCGTCGCGCAGGTGATCGGCGTGTCGATCAGGCCCGGGTCGGGCTCGGTGAGGTTCACCGCCGACAGGGCGAGACCGCCGCTGTTCTTCACCGCGAAGGTATAGGTGATGAGATCGCCTTCGCTGGCGTAGCCGCTGCCATCGGCGTCGTCGGCGAGGAACGGGCTCTTGAGGCCGCGGATGTCGGCCGCGCCGCCGAGGTCCATGCGCAGCACCACGTCGGCCGCATGCACGGAGCCACCGAAGCTGTCGCTGCCGCTGACGCCCACCTCGTTCATGACGAAGCCGTCGCCCGCCTCGGCGGCGGTGACGGTGTGCTGGCGCGTGCACGCCATCGCCGCGCCGACGGCGAGGGTGGTCGCCGGACAGCTCACCGCGCCGTCCTGGTCGGCGACGCCCAGCCCCGACAGCGCGCCATTGCCGAGATTGAGCACGGTGTAGTGGTAATCGATGGTTTCGCCGGCATCCAGCAGACCATCACCATTGGCGTCGTCGTGCACGCCACCGCCGAGCACGGCGACGATACCCTGGTCGGGCGTCGCCGCCGGTTCCAGCACGAAGCTGGCATGGGTCTGCACCGGCTTGCCCTGTCCGTCGCGGGCGATCACGACCACGCTGGCGAGCGGCTTGCCGCGTGGCGCCAGCGAGCGGCCGCTGCAGGCCACGCTGTCGCCGGCAAGCAGGCGACCGGCGCCAGCGAAGCCGCGGCCGCCGGCCGTCACTGCGGCGCAGCGCACCGGATGGTTGCGGTCGGAGAGCACGCGGACACCGTCCAGCGTCCCGCTGCCCTGGTTGCGGATCGTCATCGCAAAGCCGCTGCCGGCCTCGACGGTGGCAGCGGAACTGCCAGCCGCGACGCGGAGTTCGCCGGCACTGGCCGGAGCGGCCAGTGCGGCAGCGGCTGCGAGGATGAGCGCGGAGCGATACGTGAGCTTCATGGGGTTCATGTCCGTGGCCCTCAGCGGAACTGGGTGAAGATGGCGGTGGCCACCGAGGATACCGTCTGCCCCGCCGGGCCCGTTCCGGTGGCGGTGGCGGTGTTGACCACGCGTCCATTGGCAACATCGGCCGCAGTCAGCGTGTAGCCCGCGCTGCAGACCACCGAGTCGCCCGGCTGCAGGGTGCCGCCGCCGGCGCGGAACTCGAAGCCGCTGCCGAAGAGCTCGTCGCCGAACCTCACCGTGAACGGCTGGCCGCCCACCGTGAACGCCGGGCACGAGAGGTTCTGCACGCGTGGATCGAAGAGATACACCGTGCTCAGCGGCAGCGTGCCCGGGTTGCTGATGGTGAAGGTGTAGCCGAGCACGTCGCCGACATCACCGTACCGGTTGCCATTGTGGTCGGTGGCGAGTGTGACCTGCTTGACCAGGTGGATCAGGGCCACGCTGCCGTCGACCGGCGCGCAGGCGGCGCTGTCCAGGTCGAAGCTGCCCGCGAGGTGGGCCTCGTTATGGAAACCGTGGCCGGGCGTGCCATCGCAGGCTGCATCCTGCAGCGCGCCCGGTTGCACGCCTACCGGCACCCGCAGCAGGTACTCGTGGGTGGCGCCGACGGCAAGGCCGGTGTTGGAGGCGGACAGCTGGACCACGGTGCCGTTCACCGGGGCGAAGGCGCCGCCCGGCAGCGCCGGATTGACGGTTCCGCCGCTGGTCGAGACCTGCGCATTGCCGGTGTAGACCACGCCCGGCGCGAAGCCCAGGGTGTCCGTCAGCGTGTACGTGGTCGCCGCGCCGCCCAGGTTCACCACCTCGATCCGGTAGCTGACGAGGAAGGCCGAGGGCCCGGTGGTCGTCACCGACGCCACGGTCTTGGTCATGCGCAGGTTCACGGTCGGCATGACCGCGCAGGCCGGCGAGGTCGGCAGCGCGCCGCAATCGGGCGGTGTGCCGTCATTGACCGCCACCGCATTGGCGATGGTGGTCACCCCGGCGGGCAGCGGATCATCCACGCGCACCGTGAAGGTCAGCGTGGCCACGCCCGGGGCGCTGCCGTCATGCGCCGGCACGTTGACCAGCGCATCGCAGGCGGTGCCGGCCGGCGCGCCGGTCGGGCAACTCCAGGCCGGCGAGCCGGACACGAACGTCGTGTGCTCGGGCACGACCTCGTTGACGAGGGTGCCCGTGGTCGCGGTGCCGCCGTCGTTGCGGACGGTGATGGTGTAGGTGATCTCCTCGCCCGGCTCGGCGATGCCGTCGGCCACGATGCTCTCGCCCGACACGGCCTTGGTCACCGAGATGTCGGCCTCGGTCGGCGTCACCACGCACTGCGGCCCGCCGGGCGGGCACAGCGGCGGCGTGCTGCCGGTGAGGTAGGCGAGGTTGGCGATCTGCGTCACGCCCGGCGGGATCGGATCCAGTACCTCGACCGCCACGGTGATCGCCAGGGTGCCGTTGGCCGGCACGGTCAGGCCCGACCAGGTGACCACGCCGCCGGCATGGCTGCCACCGTTGCTGGCGCTGACGAAGACCACGTTCGCATCCAGCGGATCGGTGACGCCGACGCCGGTCGCGTCCACGCCGCCGGTATTGGCCAGCGTGATGGTGTAGGTCAGCGCCTCGCCCGGCTCGGCGATGCCTGCGCGCGTGCCGTCCTCGGCGGTCAGCGCCTTGGTGACGCTGACGTTCGCTTCGAGCGGATGCGTGGTCTCGCAGGCACCCGCGCTGGAGCAGTCCGGATCCGGCGCACCCGGATCGCCCGGATCGCCACCGCCCGTCGCCACCACCGAGTTGCCGACCGACACCGTGGCATCCGTGTCCACGTTCGCCTGGTAGGCGAAGGTGTAGGGGCTGCCGGCAGGCGTCGCACCGGCGGGGAGCGTGCAGGTGACGACGTTGCCGGCGGCCGAACACCCGGCCGGCAGCGAGCCCGGGACCAGCGTGAGGCCGCTGCCCAGCGTGTCGGTCAGCACGACGTCGCTCAGCGTGGCCGAGTTGGCCACGTTCACCGTCAGCGTGTAGCCGATGGTGTCGCCCGCCGCGACCACCGTTCCGTTGGCCGGATTGGCGCTCTTGGCGTAGGTGACCGCCGCATCGTTGAGCGGATGCGTGGTTTCGCAGGCGCCGACGCTCGCGCATTCCGGATCCGGCGCGCCCGGATCGCCCGGATCGCCGCCGCCGGTGGCCGTCACGCCGTTGGCGACCGAGGTCGTCGCGTCATCATCCACCGTCGCCTGGTAGGCAAAGGTGTAGGGGCTGCCGGCCGGAGTCGCGCCCGCGGCCAGCGTGCAGGTGACGACCTGGCCACTGGCGCTGCAGGTGGACGGCAGCGAACCGGACACCAGGGTGAGCCCGGCGCCGAGCGTATCGGTCAGCACCACGTCGCTCAGCGTCGCCGAGTTGGCCACGTTCACCGTCAGCGTGAAGCCAATGGTGTCGCCCGCGTTCACGGCCGTGCCGCTTGCGGGATCGGACGCCTTCTCGAAGGTGACCGCGGGGTCGGTCAGCGGGTGCGTCGTGCTGCAGTCCGTGCACCCAGGCGGGGTGCCGCCCGGAGGCGTGCCACCGGTCGCCACAACGCTGTTGCCCACATTACCCGTGGCGTCGTCGTCCACTGTCGCCGTGTAGGTCACCGCGTAGGTGCCCGGCACCGTACCGCTCGGGAGCGTGAACACCAGCGTCGGCGCACCGCCCGTGTTGGCCGTGAAGTCGCCGGGGCTGGTCACCGTACCGAAGGTCTGATCGCCCGACAGGGTATCGGTCAGGACCAGGTCGGTGACCAGCGCCGCATCGCTTACGGTCGCGGTCAGCGTATAGGTGATGGTGTCGCCTGCTGCCACGGCCGTGCCGCTCGCGGGGTTCGAGTTCTTGGCGACGCTCACCACAGGGTCGGTGATCGGGTGGTCGGTCGAGCAGGTCGTGCAACTCGGCGGCGTACCGCCCGGAGGCGTGCCGCCGGTCGCGGCGACGCTGTTGCCGACGTTGCCGGTCGCGGTCGCATCCACCGTGGCGGTGTACGAGACGCTGTAGGTGCCCGGAACCGTGGCGCTCGGCAACGTGAAGACGAGCGTCGGCGCACCGGCCGTGTTGGCGGTGAAGCTGCCAAGGCTCGTCACCGTCCCGAAGGTCTGGTCGCCCGACAACGTGTCGGTCAGCACCAGATCGGTGACCAGCGCCGCATCGCTTACGGTCGCGGTCAGCGTGTAGGTGATCGTGTCACCCGCTGCCACGGCGGTACCGCTCGCGGGGTTCGAGCTCTTGACGACGTTCACCACGGGGTCGGTGATCGGGTGGTCGGTCGTGCAGGTCGTGCAGCTCGGCGGCGTGCCGCCCGGAGGTGTGCCGCCGGTCGCGACCACGCCGTTGCCGACGATGCCGGTCGCGGTCGCGTCCACCGTGGCGGTGTACGAGACGCTGTAGGTGCCCGGCACCGTACCGTTGGGGAGCGTGAACACCAGCGTCGGCGCACCGGCGGTATTGGCGGTAAAGCTGCCGATGCTCGTCACCGTGCCGAAGGTCTGGTCGCCCGACAGGGTGTCGGTCAGCACCAAGTCGGTGACCAGCGCCGCATCGCTTACGGTCGCGGTCAGCGTATAGGTGATGGTGTCGCCTGCTGCCACGGCCGTGCCGCTCGCGGGGTTCGAGCTCTTGGCGACGCTCACCACGGGATCGGTGATCGGGTGGTCGGTCGAGCAGGTCGTGCAGCTCGGCGGCGTACCGCCCGGAGGCGTGCCGCCGGTCGCGACCACGCTGTTGCCGACCGTGCCGGTCGCGGTCGCGTCCACCGTGGCGGTGTACGAGACGCTGTAGGTGCCCGGAACCGTGCCGCTCGCCAGCGTGAACATCAGCGTCGGCGCACCGGTCGTGTTGGCCGTGAAGCTGCCAAGGCTCGTCACCGTCCCGAAGGTCTGGTCGCCCGACAGGGTGTCGGTCAGGACGAGCGGATCGGTGAGGGCAACGTCGCTGACCGTAGCGGTCAGGGTATAGGTGATCGTGTCGCCCGCTGCCACGGGTGAGCCCGACGCCGGATTCGAGCTCTTCGCCACGCTGACGCCGGGCTGGACGACAGGCGTGGTGACATCGTCGACATCCGTGACCGGGGTGGGCGTCGGATTGGCCGGTGTTGATGGCGGCGTACCGCTTGCGGTGGCCGTGTTGTGGACGCTGCCGGCGAGCACGTCGGCAACGGTCACGGTGTAGTTGACGGGACCGCAGCTCGCGGTCGCGCCGGGAGCCAGCGTCGCCGGCGCGCAGGCGATCGTGCCGCCAAGCAGCGGATCGTTGACCGAGACGCCGGTCAGCGTCACGTCGCCGGTGTTCTCGACCGAGAAGCTGTAGGTGATGGTGTCGCCGACGCCATAGGGGCCGGTCGAAGTGACCGACTTCTCCAGCGTCAGCGCAGGGTTCTGCGCGATCGGCGTGTCCGTCGAATCCGGCGGCGAGTCGATCGGGCCCGGTGGCGGATTGCCGGGGACGGTCGGCGGCGTGCCGCTAGCCGTCGCGGTGTTGGCGACGTGGCCGGCCTGGACATCGGCCGCAGTCACGGTGTAGTCGACCGGGCCGCAGGTGGCGCTTGAACCCGGGGCGAGCGTTGCCGGCGCGCAGGCAATCGTCCCACCGAGCAGCGGATCGTTGACCGAGACGCCGGTCAGCGTCACGTCGCCGGTGTTCTCGACCGAGAAGCTGTAGGTGATGGTGTCGCCGACG
>JAFKNA010000017.1 GCA_017305135.1 Lysobacterales bacterium
GTGGTCGAACCGGTCTGGTAGGTGAAGAACGTCATCGTATCCACCGTCCAGCCACCGGCCGGCACCACGAAGTCATCGGCGGCGCGGAAGCCGGCCGAAGCGCTGACGTTGGAGCCGTAGGCGCTGTTGCCGACGCTGGTCTGCAACGCACTCGCATCCTTGCCGCCGGCACCGGCGCCCGCGTTGGTGACAAGCGGACCGTTGTCGTACAGCGACGCCATCGGCACCGCCCACGGCCTGCCCGCATTGCCCTGCGGGGCGGGGACACGGTTCACGGCCGCGCCCACGCGTTCGCTGGCAGGCTGCGCCGCGTGCGCCTGGTTCGGCATCGCGCCGAGTGCGGTGGTGTTCTGCTCGGTGATGTTCCAGTTCAGCAGGCCGCCACCGGCGTTCTTGATCGACAGCGTCTGCGTGGTGGTCGCACCCGTCGCCTGGCTTGCCGTCATGCTGGCCGGGGTGACCGCGATGGTCGGATCGCCGCCGCCACCGCCGCCGCCGATCGTCACCGCCGCGCCGGTCGGGTCGTAGCAGTAGCTCTCGATGGTGGCCGGGAAGCCGGTACCGGCGGTGGTGGTCATGTGCGCGTAGCCGTAGCACGCACTCGCCGTGGAGCAGCTGAAGCGGAAGCCGAGGTAGCCATCCACGCCGGCACGCCAGTTGGTGGCCGCACCCGTCGCCGTGGAGAAGGTCTGGCTCGGGCCGACGACGTCACCGGCCTGCAGGACCAGCCAGGTGGTGCCCGTGGACGAAGCCACGCCGGCGTTGCCGGTTCCCGAGTTCGGCCAGAAGAAGGCCAGGCCGCTGCTGTCGTACGGGTTGAAGTTGGCACCGGCGATGGAGCCGGTATCGCTGAACTCGCCGGTTGCGTGACGTTGAGCGTCACCGGAACCGCGGTCATCGCGTGGGTCGGATCGTTGGTGGCCACGCAGACGTTGGCGGTATAGCTGCCCGCCGCCATGCTGCCGGCGTTGCCCGCCACCGTCACCGTCGAGCTGCTGCCGCCGGCGACCGCGCCGCTGGTCGGGGTCGCCGACAGCCACGGGATGTCGCTCGGATTGTCGCAACCCGGCTCAGGCTGGGTACCGCCGTCGTCCAGCGTGACCACCATGGTCAGGTGGAAGTCCGGGAAGTTGATGTCGGCAGTCGCCGTCGGATCGGTGATGCTGCAGGCGGCCGACGAAATGAAGGTCGGGTGCGTCTGCGGCGAAGCATTGGCGCCGGGGAAGAACTGACCGCCGGACGCATTGCCCTCGGTATGCCACTCCACCACCAAGTCCTTGCCAGCCGTGTCGTCGATCGCACCGGTGACGGGAACCGTGATCGTCTGCAGCGAACCGGTGGCCGTGAAGTTGGCCGTGCCGATCAGCGTCAGGCTGCCGGTCGGGATCGTGTTGACCGGGGTCGAGTGCGGCAGCGTGTAGAGGTTGATCGTCGAAGGCACGCCGCTGGGAATGCTGATGCTGCCCGTGGACACCTTGACGCTCTGCACGGTCGCCGAGGCGCCCACCGCAGGGTGCTCGTTGAAGTAGAAACGACGCCACCAGCTGTTGTCGGCCGTGCTGGTCGACTGCTGGCCGCAGGACACGCCCTCGTCACCCGGCGTGTTGTCGGTCATCTGCGAGATGTCGGTCGCCAGCAGCGTGACCGGACGACCCAGCGCGCCATTGACGGCGTTCGGGTTGGCCGACAGCGTGCCGGAAATCGCATTGCCGAGCTTGTCCGTCCGCAGGCTCGCCGTGGCGAAGCTGCTGGTCGGGCGCGCGACTGCGCTTTCCGTGATGGTGTAGGTCAGCGAACCGCCACCGGTGTTGGCGATGGTGAGCGGCTTGGAATCGGACGTGCCCTGCTCGGCCGACAGGCTGATGGCGGTCGGGGTGATGCTCGCCACCGGATCGCCGCCCGGGGTACCGCCGCCGATGGTGACGGCATTGCCCGCCTTGTCGTAGCAGTAGTCGACCAGCGTGGCCGGGAAGCCGTTCGGCGCGGTCGTCTTGAGGTGCACGTAGCCATAGCAGATGCCGTTGGCCGGCGCGGTCGGAAGCGTCGAGCAGTCGAAGCGGAAGCCGAGATAACCGTCCGCACCCGCCGCCCAGGCCGCCGGGCCCGGATTGTTGGTGGTCGACCAGATCGAGGACGGTCCGACCACGGCACCGTCCTGCAGCACCCGGAAATCCGAGCTGGTGGCACTGGACGACACGCCGGCGATGTTCGGCGCGCCGGTCTGCCACCAGAAGGTCAGCTGGTTGCTGTTGTTGTACGGGTTGAAGTGGTAACCCGAGACGTCCGCATCCTGGATGTCGCCGGTGATCCAGTTCACCGAGGTGCCATCGATGTTGTTGGCGATGGCATGGTTGATCGTGTTGGAGCAGACCAGGCTGTTGGCGTCCGCAACCTTGAAGTTCGCGATCACCGTGCAGTTGGCGGTAACGGCGTTGGTCACGTAGCTCAGGCCCGTGAGGGTGCCGCCGCAGGTGCCGCCGACGTTGTCGACCTGGAAGCCGCTGGCCGGTGCCAGCGTGAAGGTCGCGGAGCTGCCTTCACTGACGGTCTGCGGAGTCGCCGGCGAGATCGTGCCGGACTGCGTGCCGACGCTTGGCGTCACCGTGTAGGTCGTGACACCGCCGGGGATGAAGGTGCCCGTTGCTGCCAGCGCGAACTTCTGCGGACCCTGCGGCACGTTGATGCCGCGGACGCGGATCTGGTAGGTGCCGGGAGTCGGAGTGTCGAACTGGATCCGCTGCAGGGTGTTGATGTCGTCGTAGTTCGACGTCGCCGTGCTCTGCGTCGGATCGGCATTGTTGACGTTGTAGCCGGCCGGCAGCTTCTGGGTCCAGACGTCACCGTTGGGCGCCTGCACTTCCAGTCGCAGCGAGTTGACCGTTGCCGGGCTGGCGTTCACCGCCGCCGCGACGTCGCTCCAGGTCAGGATGAAGGTCAGCCGCTCGGGACCAGTGACGTTGACCGAGTAGTTGGCCGTGCCGCCGGTGGCGAGGCCGCCGGTCGCATCCTGGATGTAGAGCTGGCTGGCATCGCCCGCGAAGTACAGCGAGTCGTCCAGCAGGATGCGGCCGAAGCCCTGGTCCTGTCCCGGGTTCACGCCTACGCCGCTGCCGGTCATCTTGAACGCACCGGCGGCCATGATCGCCTTGACCAGCGCGCCCGAGGGATTCGGGATCGCGTCGGCCGGCGTCTTGACGCCGCTCGGGTAGAAGCCACGGGCCAGGTAGTCGCGGACCAGCGCCGCGTTGCCTGCCGCCGTCGGCGTCGCCATCGAGGTGCCGCTCATCGCGGTCGTGCCGTTGGTGGTACGCGAAGCGGAGATGATGCCGACCGCCTGTGCCGTGAGATCGGGCTTGGTGCGCGAGTCGAGGGTCGGGCCGCGCGAAGAGGACGTGTAGGTGTTGTTGCCGTTTGTGCCGCGCGCGTTGCCGCCGATGGTCAGCACGTTCTTGGCGTTGCCCGGGCTGCCGACGTTGTTGCCGTTCGGGCAGGCCCGCGCGTCGTTGCCGGCCGCGAACACCATCAGCAGGTCGGAGCGATCCTGCATGATCTTGTCGGCGTCACGCGAGGACTCGTCGTAGGTGATCGTGCAGCCGGAGACGCACTGGCCGAACTGGTTGGTACAGCCGCCACCCCACGAATTGCTGTGGATGCGCGCGCCGTTCTGGTAGGCGATGTCCGCAGCGTGGTAGGGCGTGCCGCCCATGGTGTTGAGGTAGGCGAGGTTGCCGCCCGACTCCTGCATCACCAGCTTGGCGCCGGGCGCCATGCCGTCGAGGTTGGTGTCGCCGCCCGGCGTGGTGAAGTTGGCGCAGTCCGTGCCCGGGTTGGCGACGTTGTCGTTGCCGATGATCGAGCCGGCGACGTGCGTGCCGTGGCCATGGTTGTCGGCCCAGGAACCGCCGGAGAGGCCCGACCACTTGTAGTACGAAACGACCTTGCGTGCGTTGAGGTTCGGCGTGATGGACGTGCACGAGGTGCCGGTGGTGCAGACGCTGATCGGCAGGTTCTGGCTGGCGTCCTTGAACGCCACGTTGTCCATGTAGAGGCCGGTGTCGAGTTCGCCGACGATCTGGCCGCAGCCATACAGGCCCTTGTTCCAGATCGGCATCTGCGGGGTGGGGGTGTTCTTGCCGCTCTGGTGCAGCCAGTGCCCCTGCGAATTGGACAGGCGCATCGGGCGACGGAAGCTGACCGCCACCACGTCATCGCGCAGCGCCAGTTCCTCCACCGCGCTGGACAGCAGCGATGGCGCGAACATCGCGCGTACGCGCAGTTCACCGGCGCTCTCGACCACGTTGGTGACGGACAGGCCGCGAACGGACGCGAACGCACTGCGCACGTCGCCGCGGCTGGCGTCCGTATCGATGGAGATTTCCAGCGAATCGATGTCCAGGCCTTCGACGATGCCGCCGGACTGGAGCTGGTTGTAGATGTTCGGATCGACCTTGAGGGCCGGCAGCAGCGGGCCGCTCCAGGTCACGCCGTCGATCGCCTTCATCGCCGTGTCCCGCGAGGGGGACATGCGGACGATGTAGGCGTAATGCGGGGCGTAGCTGAGGATGCGGGCGCCGGCGGCTTCCACCGCGGCACGCTGCTCGGTGGTGATCGGTCCATTGAACTTGACCAGACGCAAGGTCGAGTCGGCGACCGCGTCCAGCGAGAGCAGGCCCTGCAACGTGGGCGCCGCCGTCGTGGCGTTCCCCGTACAGACATCCTGCTCGGCGCCGGAAAACGACACCAGGCAATCCCGCTCGGCGGCGGAGGTTGCCAGGGGCAACGCCAGCACGACGGCGAGAGAAAGCAATTTACGCATAAGTTTCTCCACGGAAAGGAAATCGCATGGCATCCGCCACACTCCGATCAGCATGGATCGCGCGATCTCCCCGCATTTCGGCCGCGACCAGGGCGGCGGGCCGATGCGCAGGGACAGGCAAGACGAATCTGCCTGTTGCACGTACTTCCTGTGTGGACTTTCCGGTCACTTCTCCGGCATGCAGCCGGATCCGTTTGCGCGTGGCAGCCAACTCCCGGCTACCAGGCGACCGGCCTTCCTCGCCGGCATGGAGATATCCCCATCCAGGGATCTCCAGCGCCAGGCCATACCCCAATCATGCGAGCGATCCGAGTCTTCGCCAAGACGTCTCGCGACGCTTCAGCGAAGCAGTGAACGTAGCACGATATGCGGCGCAATGTCGCGCCTTGGAAAATGTGACGGACCCACTGGACGTGATGGTGCAATGCGACATGCGAAGCCCGCCCGGCGCGGCTGTGCCGCGCGCGGGAAATCCGGCGCCCTCGCATTGGGCCAGTCGGGCATCGCTTTCGGCGAGCGCGGTCATTGTCAGGCGGCGACCGGGCTGGCGCCCGAATCGGCCCGCCAGGGCGGGAGGACTTCCGCCAGCGCGGAACGACGGCCTGACCGTTGTCGTCTAGTTACGGCTGCGATACTGGTCGTGGCACGCCTTGCAGGTGCCTGCAGTGGCCTTGAAGCGCTCCTTCATCGTCGCCTCGTCGCCGCCGTGGGCGGCCTGCGAAAGGGCCCTGGCGGCGTCCACGAAGTCCTGCATCTTCGCCTCGAAGCCGGCACGGTCGGTCCAGATCGTGGCCTTCGCGCCGGTCTTCGCGCCGGTGTCCGATCCGGGCGGGAAGCCCTCCAGCAGCTGCGGGGCAAGATCCGCGATGCGATCGGCGCGGAGGGTGAATTCGCCGGCGTCGAAAGGCTGCTTGTCCTTGGCCATGTCGGCCAGCGTGCCGAAGTTCCAGCCGATCACCGTGTAGACGCTCTGCCGGTAGCGGATCGCATCTTCCGCCTTGGGCGCGGCGAGGGCGGGGCTGGTGGCCACGAGGCAGGCGGCCATGGCGAGAGGGGCGGCGATACGCATGAACGGCTCCGGTCGGTCGAAGAATGCCTGACCGAGTGTAGCCGTAACCCGACTGGCCGGCGCCCGCAGGCACGTGCCCGCCGGGTTCACGCCGCGATGGCTTCGCCCCGTTCGACGACAGCCAAAGTCCCTCCCACAGCGCCGGCGTGCGCCGGCACGCGATCAGCGCGCGCGGTCGATGGCGTAATCGGCGAGCAGGGCAAGCGCCCCACGCGCTCCCGAGTCGGGCAGCGCCAACAGCTCCTCGCGCGCGGCATCGGCGTAGCGGTGCGCGGTGGCGCGCGCCGCGTCCAGTGCGTCGGTGGCATGGATCGCGGCAAGCACCTCCTCGAGGCTTTCGAGCCCGCCGGTTTCGATCGCGTGGCGCAGCATCGCCGCCTGCGGCGGGGCGCTGCGCGCGATGGCGAGGATCAGCGGCAGCGTCGGCTTGCCTTCGGCGAGGTCGTCGCCGATGTTCTTGCCGAGGGTGCCCGAGTCGGAGGCGTAATCGAGCACGTCGTCGGCGATCTGGAACGCGAAGCCGAGCGCCAGGCCGTAGCGCGCGAGGGCGTCCTCCTGCTCGCGCGGCAGGCCGGCCAGCACCGCGCCGAGGCGGGTGGCCGCGGAGAACAGCACGGCGGTCTTGCGCTCGATCACGTCGAGGTAGGTCTGCTCGCCCGTCGCCGCGTTGCCGATGTTGAGCAGTTGCAGCACCTCGCCCTCGGCGATCCGGTTGGTAGTGTCGGCGAGGATCTGCATGACGCGCATGCTGTCCAGCTCCACCATCATCTGGAACGAACGCGAGTAGAGGAAATCTCCCACCAGCACGCTGGCGGCGTTGCCCCAGACCGCGTTGGCGGTCTTGCGGCCGCGGCGCAGGTCCGACTCGTCGACCACGTCGTCGTGGAGCAGGGTCGAGGTGTGGATGAATTCGATCAGCGCCGCAAGCTGCACGTGGCGCCTGCCGCCATAGCCCGCGGCACGCGCGGCGATCAGGTGCAGCATCGGGCGCAGGCGCTTTCCCCCGCTGCCGATGATGTGCTCGGCGACCTGGTTGATCAGCACGACGTCGGAGGCGAGGCGGCACCGGATCAGGGCATCGACGGCGGCCATGTCGGCCGCGGCAAACGCCTGGACATCGGAGAAACTGCCGATCGGCGGTGCGGCGGCAAGCGGGACGGCTGGACTCAAGGGGAGCGTCTTCCGGGGCGCGAAGGGCGCAAGTATAACGATCCGGCGGCGGCGACTTGCGCCGGGCGCCTGGCGCATGCGTCCGCCAGCGCGCGCGGCGTGCGAAATCGCGCACGCGCGGTCGCGGCGAAGGCGCACGCGGGAGCCGGCGCCGGGACGGCGAGGCGGCGGCCGTCGCGATGCTACGATGCGCGCCATCGCTGGAGCACAAAGGACCCCACGCACATGGCACGCGGCATCAACAAGGTCATCCTGGTCGGCAACCTCGGCAACGATCCGGAAGTCAAGTACACCGCAGGCGGCATGGCCGTCTGCACCCTCAGCCTGGCCACCACCAGCGTCCGCAAGGACAAGGAGGGCCAGCAGATCGAGCGCACCGAGTGGCACCGGATAAAGCTGTTCGGTCGCCTGGGCGAGATTGCCGGCGAGTACCTGAAGAAGGGCCGCCAGGTGTATATCGAAGGCTCGATCCGCTACGACAAGTTCAAGGGCCAGGACGGCGTGGAGCGCTACTTCACCGACATCGTCGCCGACGAGATGCAGATGCTCGGTGGTGGCGGCGGCGAAGGCGGCGGATACGGCGGCAGCCGAGGCGGCTTCGGTGGCCAGGATCGCGAGCAGGGATCGGCCCGGCCGCAGCAGGCCAGCCGCCAGCCGGCGCCGGCGCCCATGGACGACATCGGCGACGACGACATTCCGTTCTAGGGAAACTCTGATCAAGTCACCCGACGAAAGCGGGCATCCATTGAAAACAGCAACTTGGACTCCCGCTTCCGCGGGAGTGACGACTTGTTCAGAGTTTCCCTAGCTCGAAGTGGCTTTGGATTTGTAAGGCCGTTGGCTGTTGCTACTGCGTTCGGCGAGTTGACGGCGCCACTCATGGAGCGCGTCCTGAAGAACCGATCAAGAGGCCAGGTGTTAGCGTCACTGCGCGAAGCCCTCCTTCCTCGCCTGATCTCCGGCAAGCTGCGTCTTCCCGACACCGTGGACTGAGGATACGGCATGCTGTAATCAACGTACCAACTGGGAGGTGGCTTCATGAGCCTGACGCTGATCGATCTTCAAGGTGAACTGCGCGAGTATTTCGCCCGCATCGAAGAAGTGCTTTCCGGCATGGACGTGGTGTTGACTCGGCTGGAAACGCGTGTCGCCCGGCTGGAAGGAAGGGCTTCCACCGAGGCGGAGCGGGGAGCGGCCACCGCCGAGCAACGGATCGACCGCCTCGAAGGCCAATTGGCGGCGCTGGTGGAGAGCCTTTGCGACGATGATCCTAGCGACAGGCCATCCAGCCCGGGCATCATCCTGGGTCGAGCGCCATGAATTCGTCCTGCCTGCGCGACTTGCGGTCCCGCTATGCAGGGCTCGGCAGTGATGACCCGGACGCGCTGCAGCGCATCGCCACCCGGCATGCGGCCATGCGCAGGACGAAATTGCTGGATCTCGCGGCGGTCGCGACCTCGCTCACTATCGTGGATCGCGATGAACTCGATGAACTGGCACTGCGGGCGATCCGGGAAACCAATCCCACGTTCGATCCATCGCGCATCGGCGAGTACTCCGAGGCGGAGTGGATGGGCATCACGAATGCGGCCAAGGGCAAGTACTTCGAATATCTGGTCGTCGATCGGCTCAATGCCGGGGAGATCGTGGGTGATCTCTATCTGGGGGACGGGCAGAGTGCCATGATGGCCGGATCCATGACGCAACCGGGCTGGGACATCCAGATCGTCGACGATCAGGGTCAGGTGGTCGAGTTGTTGCAGTTGAAGGCCACCGAAAGTGCAGGTTATGTCAGCGACGCGCTCGCTCGTTATCCTGACATCAGGATCGTGGCCACCAACGAGGCCGCCGTGCATCTGGCGCACAACGAGATGGTGCTCGACGCCAGGATGGACGAGAGTGATCTTGCCGGGGTAATCGACCAGACGCTGCATGGCCTCGATCCCGGCGTGCTCGACCAGTTCTGGGAAGCGTTCAATCCACTGCTACCCGCATTGATCATCGCGGCCACCCAGGGATACCAGGTGGTCATCGGCCGGCAGCGCGTAGAGGATGCCTTCACCATTGCGATCGAGCGCGCCGCCCGTGGACTCGTGGCAGGCACGGCTGGCGCGGTCGTCAAAGTGGCTAGCGGCAGCGTGTGGCTTGCCATTCCGGCCGGTCTCTTGGGTGGCTGGTGGTATGACCGGTTCAGGAACATCGACGCGATGGCCAGCGTGGCGTTGGCGCATCGCAAGCGCCAGGAGGCTCGCAGAGACTACATCTTGAAGCTGGCGGGTAGCCCGGCATGAGCTTCTGGCACGCACTGGGCCAGACTCTCAGGGGCGCTGCGGAGGGCTTCATCCGGACTGGCAAGCAGATCATGGGGGCGTCTGCACAGGTCATACGAAAGGTCGTCGAAACCGCGCGGGATAGCCTCGATGAAGTTGTAAGGCGGATTCAACGCGCACGTGGTGACGCAAACTCCGAAAAGGAGGTCGTCGAGCGCCAGTTGCAGGAGGTGAACGCCAGGATTGCGCGCCTGCGAAAGAATCACCAGCAGAACGGTGCGCTCACCGGCCGTGAACAGGAAGAGTGGAAGCGACTGAAGGCGCGCCGGGACCAATTGATCGACGACCTTCAGAATCTCGATACGGCTGAGTTCGCCCAAGACGTCGTCGATGAAGCGAGCGAGTATAAGACGAGGGAAGTGACCGAGGCCGATGCCCATCTGATCGACATGGTTACGGGCCAGAGCACGTACGGAAAACGGTGCCGGGCGTGTTCTCGAGCCATGGTTCTGCAGTGGGAACGAAGGGCGGCAGCGCCGAGCTTGCGTGACTTCTTCTGGGGCTGCTCGGGCTGGTATGTGAAGCTCGCCAATGGGCGGAGCGCCTGCACCCACACGGAACGGCTGGCGGACGCAGACTTCAGGATTTTCGCAAACGTCAAGCGACCCGAGTTCCAGGTAACCGCGACGGAACTGTCTCGACGCGTTCTCGACCCGGGTCGGCAGAAGCGTCTCCGGGAAGCTCTCGACGGCATCCGGGAACAGAATCGAACTTCGTCCGTCGGCATTTCGCAGTACCGATGCCCGGTACATGGTGAGTCGCTTCGCCTGCGACGGAAAAACGCCACCGCGGATGAGCTGTTGGACGAGTATTTCCTTGGGTGTCCGCAATGGTTGCCGGAGCGACTGGGATGCAATTTCCTCATCAAGTTGAAGTCACCCGGGCGGATCAGCGCGGTCATCAGTGAAGGGTATGGCCAGGATGCGATGAAGGTGCTTGATGCATAGGCTGGCCGAATGAACGAAAACCACCTCGAAGACGTTTGCCTCGACTGGCTCGCCGGGCCGTTGCGCGGTTGGGCTGACGCTTACCCCGAAAGGATCTGGAGCAGGGCGGCGGCCTCGGCGCGGTAGGTCTCGGCAAGGCAGTCGGTCCGCAGGTTGGAGTGACCGAAGTCTCATAAAATTAAGGGCTTAGCACTAGTTGACACTTGCTCATTTGACGGCGGGAGTTGCGGCTGTGAAAAAACTCATTGATTTTTTTGGCAAACCTACTCAGTTTACACTGCTCCGGTTCGGACACCCGTTTTGAGAGGGCTTGCACTCGTACGGGAAGCCTGAAGCACGAAGCAGCCCAGGGACACCAAGGAAGCCCAGGTGGATGTCGGCCCTGCGTGGCCGATGCGACGTGAAGGCCAGCGTCGCAGACGGAGCCTCGACCTGCGGCTCTCCAACGAAGAAGCCCGAAACAGATGGGTGCTGGCCTTTGCCGGGTCGACGGCGGGTGCAGGGTTCCCAGATCCGGAGCGCTGGCGCCGCATCTCGCGGTCGGCCGTCAGGCCCGGCGGCCCGTGCGCGTTCGCGTTCACCGGGCGCACTCGCTAGCATACGCGCCGGCCGGTGACCGCCGGTCTTCCTATCTGGCTGCGGGATTTCCATGTCCACCTGGCTCGTCACCGGCGGTGCCGGCTTCATCGGCGGCAACTTCGTGCTCGACGCGATTGCGACGGGCGGCGTGCGGGTGATCAACCTCGACGCGCTGACCTACGCCGGCAATCCGCAGACGCTCGCCGGGCTGGCCGGCAACCCGGACCATGCCTTCGTGCACGGCGACATCGGCGATGCGGCGCTGGTGCGGACGCTGCTTGCCGAGCACCGGCCGGACGCGATCATCAACTTCGCCGCCGAATCACATGTGGACCGCTCGATCGACGGCCCGGCCGCGTTCGTGCAGACCAATGTCGTCGGCACGCTGAATCTCCTCGAGTGCGCGCTCGTGCACTGGCGCGGCCTCGCGCCGGAGCGGCGCGACGCGTTCCGCTTCCTGCACGTCTCGACCGACGAGGTGTACGGCTCGCTCGGGCCCGAGGGACGCTTCACCGAGACGACGGCCTATGCGCCCAATTCGCCCTATTCGGCGTCCAAGGCCGCGTCCGACCACCTCGTCCGCGCGTTCCACCATACCTACGGCCTGCCGGTCCTCACCACCAACTGCTCGAACAACTACGGGCCCTGGCAGTTCCCGGAGAAGCTCATCCCGCTGGTGATCCAGAAGGCGCTCGCCGGCGAGCCGCTGCCGGTCTACGGGGACGGCCGCAACGTGCGCGACTGGCTGTACGTCGGCGACCATTGCGCGGCGATCCGGCGGGTTCTGGAGGGCGGGCGCGTCGGCGAGGTGTACAACGTCGGCGGCGATGCCGAGCGCGAGAACATCCAGGTGGTGAAGACGATCTGCGCGCTGCTCGACGAACGCCGGCCGCTCGCCGACGGCCGCCGTCGCGAGTCGCTGATCACCTTCGTCGCCGACCGACCGGGGCACGATCGCCGCTACGCCATCGATGCCTCGAAGATTCGCGGCGAGCTCGGCTGGCAGCCGAGCGAATCCTTCGAGTCGGGCCTTGCGCGGACCATCGACTGGTACCTCGGCCACCAGGACTGGGTCGGGCACGTGCTCGACGGCAGCTACCGCATGGAGCGCCTCGGCGCCGCGAGCCCGGCGTAGCGTCCGTAACGAGGCGGCGGTCGATGCCCACGACCTGAACGGCCGCACGCCATGCCGACAGCCCTCAGTCTTCAGCCCTCAGCCCTCAGCCCTCCATCCATGACTCCACGCAAAGGCATCATCCTCGCCGGCGGCTCCGGCACCCGGCTCTACCCGGTGACCCAGGCCATCAGCAAGCAATTGCTGCCGGTGTACGACAAGCCGATGATCTTCTATCCCCTGTCCACGCTGATGCTGGCCGGGGTGCGCGAGGTGCTGGTCATCAACACGCCGCATGAGCAGGCCCTGTTCCAGCGCCTGCTCGGCGACGGCTCGCAGTGGGGCCTGTCGATCCAGTACGCGGTGCAGCCATCTCCCGACGGCCTGGCGCAGGCGTTCCTGATCGGGCGCGATTTCATCGGCAGGCGACCGAGCTGCCTGGTGCTCGGCGACAACATCTTCTACGGACACGGCTTCACCGAGGTCCTCGTCCGCGCCGGCGCACGCGATGCCGGCGCAACGGTGTTCGGCTACTGGGTCCGCGATCCGGAGCGCTACGGCGTGGCCGAGTTCGATGCCGCCGGGCGCGTCGTCGGCCTCGAGGAAAAACCGGCGCGGCCGCGTTCGAACTGGGCCGTCACCGGCCTCTACTTCTATGACGGCGATGCCTGCGACCACGCCGCAGAGCTGCAGCCCTCGCCACGTGGCGAGCTGGAGATCACCGACCTCAACCGCCGCTACCTCGATCGCGGCACGTTGATGCTGGAGCGCCTCGGTCGCGGCTATGCCTGGCTCGATACCGGCACCCACGAATCGCTGGTGGAGGCTTCCAACTACGTCGCCACCATCGAGCGCCGCCAGGGCCTCAAGGTGTGCTGTCCCGAGGAAATCGCCTTCCAGCAGGGCTGGATCGACGCCGAGCAGGTGCTGCGGCTGGCCGCGCCGCTGGCCAAGAGCCACTATGGCCACTACCTCAGGACGCTGGTCGAGCAGGCGCGCGCGCGATGAGGATCATCGAGACCGCGCTTCCCGGCTGCGTGGTGATCGAGCCGACCGTGCACGGCGATGCGCGCGGCTTCTTCTACGAAAGCTTCAACGCGAAGCGCTTCGCCGACGCCGGCCTCGATCTGCGCTTCGTGCAGACCAACGTCTCGCGTTCGGCGCGCGGCGTGCTGCGCGGGCTGCACTACCAGTGGCCCAATCCGCAGGGCAAGCTGGTCAGCGTGCTGGAAGGCGAGGTCTACGACGTGGCCGTTGACATCCGCGTCGGCTCGCCGAGCTTCGGGCGCTGGGCGGCGGCGATCCTGTCGGCGGACAACAAGCGCCATTTCTGGGTCCCGGAAGGCTTCGCCCACGGCTTCGTGGTGCTCTCGGAATTCGCCACCTTCACCTACCAGTGCACCGCGCTCTACGACGGCGCCGCCGATGCCGGCATCCGCTGGAACGACGGCGACATCGGCGTGGACTGGCCCATTGCCGAACCGCAGCTCTCGGCCAAGGACCAGCGCGCGCCCTTCCTCGCCGACATCCCGCGCGAGCGGTTGCCGCCATGGCAGGAATGATGGCCATATGCCGCCGTGCTCCCGTAGGAGCGGCTTCAGCCGCGATGCTTTGGCGGAGTCGGGCGACGAGCATCGGGACTGAAGTCCCTCCCACGGAGTCGGATCCTGGCCTTCGCGCTGTTGTAGGAGCGGCTTCAGCCGCGATGCTTTGGCGGAGTCGGGCGACGAGCATCGGGACTAAAGTCCCTCCCACAGAGTCGGATCCTGGCCTTCGCGCTCTTGTAGGAGCGGCTTCAGCCGCGATGCTTTTCCGGCCGCTCCCGGCAGGCATCGGGACTGAAGTCCCTCCCCCATGGCTCACGCAGGCAACGGCATGAGGATCCTCCTCCTCGGCGCCAATGGCCAGCTCGGCCATGAACTCCTGCGCGCGCTGGCGCCGCTCGGCGAGGTGGCCGCGGCCACCCGCGAGGGCGCGCTCGCCGACGGAGGAGCATGCCTCGCCGCCGACCTCGCCGATCCCGCGTCGCTCGCCGGCGCGCTGCGCGATGCGAGAGCCGAGCTGATCGTCAACGCCGCCGCGTACACCGCGGTGGATCGTGCCGAGAGCGAACCGGAACTCGCCGGGCGCATCAACCGGCAGGCGGTCGCCGAGATCGGCGCCTTCGCCCGCGCCAGCGGTGCGCGGGTCGTGCATTACTCGACCGACTACGTCTTCGACGGCAGCGCCACGCGCCCGTATCGCGAGGACGATCCGACTGGCCCGCTCGGCGTCTACGGCCGCAGCAAGCTCGGCGGCGAGGAGGCCCTGCGCGAGAGCGGGGTGCACCATTGGATCTTCCGTACCGCCTGGGTCTATGCCGCGCGCGGGCACAATTTCCTGCGCACCATGCTGCGGCTGGGGGCGGAGCGCGAGGAGCTTCGCGTCGTTGCCGACCAGGTCGGCGCGCCGACCGCTGCACGCTGGATCGCCGAAGCGACCGCGACGGCGCTCGACCGGGGCACGGATGTGGGCAGCGGCACCTGGCACTGCGTGGCCGGCGGCCGCTGCAGCTGGCACGAGTTCGCCGGCGCCATCATGGCCGGCGCGGTGCGGCGCGGACTGCTCGCGCGCGCGCCGCAGGTGTTGCCGATCGCCAGCGCCGAATACCCGACGCCGGCGCGCCGGCCGGCCTGGTCGGTGCTCGACGCCAGCAAACTCGAAGCCGCATTCGGAATACAATCAATCAGCTGGCGCGAGGGCCTCGATGCCGTCCTCGACGAAATCGCCGGCCAGGACCCCGCGCGTTCGTAGGGGAAATCCGGAGAATCGTCACTCCCACGCCGGGATGGGTCGCTTCTGGTGATCCTTCAATGGATGCCCGCTTCCGCGGGCATGACGTCGGGAGGGCCTGATCGGATCTGGCGCACGCAAGCGCAGCCGATCCTGCGCCAAGTTCCAGGCCGACCCGCTGGACGTGTCCGGCCCCGCAGTTACAGGAGTAGTCCCATGCTCGTTCCCATCATTCTTTCCGGCGGCGCCGGCACGCGGCTCTGGCCCGTTTCCCGCAGTGCCTATCCGAAGCCCTTCATGCGCATGGGCGATGGCGAATCGCTGCTGACCAAGACCCTGCAGCGCGCGCTCGCCTGCGCCGGGGGCGGCCCGGTGCTGACGGTCACCGGCCGCGACTACTATTTCCTGACCCGCGACGAGTACGCGCAGCACGCCGGCGCCGACCTCGACCGGCTGCCCTTCCTGCTGGAGCCGGCCGGTCGCAACACCGCGCCGGCGGTGGTGCTGGCGGCGCTGCACGCCCGCGATACGATCGGCGCGGATGCGGTGCTGCTGGTGCTGCCGGCCGACCACCTGATCCGCGATCTCGACGCCTTCCAGGCCGATGCCGCACGCGCCGCCGCGCTGGCGCGGGATGGCTGGCTGGTCACCTTCGGCATCCGTCCGACCCATCCGGAAACCGGCTTCGGCTACATCCGCATGGGCGGCGCGGTCGCCGGCCACGACGGGCGCGAGGTGGCCGCCTTCGTCGAGAAGCCCGACATGCAGACCGCCGAGAGCTACGTCGCCTCGGGCGATTACGTCTGGAACTCCGGCATGTTCTGCTTCCGCGCCGACGTGCTGCTCGAAACCGCGGCGAGGACCTGCCCCGAGGTGCTCGCCGCCGCCGCCGCCTGCCACGCGCAGGCGATCAACCGCGCGAGTCCCGTCGAGTTTGCGCGCGAGGCCTTCCTGGCCCAGCCGGACATCTCCATCGACTACGCCATCATGGAAAAGGCGCCGAAGGTGGCGCTGGTGCCGGCCAGCTTCGACTGGAGCGACATCGGCTCCTGGAAGGCGATGAGCGACATCGACACCGAGGCGGACGGCGATGGCAACCGCGTGCACGGCCAGGCGGTGCTGGTGGAAAGCGAGAACTGCTACATCCAGTCCGGCACGCGCATGGTCGCGGCGGTCGGGGTGAAGGACCTCGTCATCGTCGATTCGGGCGATGCGGTACTGGTCTCGCACCGTGACCGCGCGCAGCAGGTGAAGCTGGTGGTCGAACGCCTGCGCGCCGCCAACCATGCCGCGGCCAGCGTACATCCGACCGTGCACCGCCCCTGGGGCAGCTACACCGTGCTGGAGGATGCCGACGACTGCAAGGTGAAGCGCCTCACCGTGAAGCCCGGCCAGGTGCTCTCGCTGCAGCTCCACCACCGCCGCAGCGAGCACTGGACCGTGGTCCACGGCACCGCCAGGGTGCGCATCGGCGAGCGCGAGTTCCTGCTGGAGCGCAACGAATCGGCCTACATCCCGATGGAAACCGTGCACCGCCTGGAGAACCCGACCGACAGCGACATCCACCTCATCGAGGTGCAGTGCGGCGACTATTTCGGCGAGGACGACATCGTGCGACTGGAAGACCGCTACGGGCGGGTGTCGGCATGAGGGAGGCGGGACGCCGTGTGGCGAACGCAGCCAGGACCCTCCTGCTCGCCGGCCTGGCCGCGCTGCCTCTGCTCGCGATCGGCGCCGAGCCCGCCGCCGGCAAACCCGCACGCACGCCGGCGGCGATTCCCATCGAGGACTTCGTCAGGCTGCCGGAGTTCTCCTCGATGGCGATCTCGCCCGGCGGGCGTTACCTCGCGGTGAAGATGCCGTACGAGGACACCGCCATCGTGGTGGTGATCGACCGCGTCGAGAACAAGCGCACCGCGACCATTCGCGCGGCGGGCCAGAACGTCGTCGACGAGTACTGGTGGGTCAACGACACGCGCCTGGTCGCGTCGGTGGCCGAGCAACTCGGTGGCGTGGATCGCCCGCAGCCGAATGGCGAGCTCTATGCGATCAACGCCGACGGCAGCGGCTCCACGCAGCTGTTCGGATACCGCGGCGCGCAGCAGACCGGCTCGCGCATCCAGCGCGGCGGCGAGGCGCGCTGGGCCAGTGCCTTCGTGATCGACACCATCCCGGGCGACGACAAGAACATCCTGGTGCAGGTCTTCGACTGGCGGAACAGCGAACAGGCGCCGCCCTCGATCGAGCTGCTGGACGTCTACACCGGCAAGACCCGCCGCATCGGCGTCGGGCCCAAGGCGGGCGCGAGCTTCGTCGCCGACCACAAGCAGCGGGTGCGCGTGGCGAGTGCGCCCAACGATAACCTGGAAGCGGTGCTGTACGTGCGCGGCGAGGGCGAGTCGGACTGGCGCGTGTTCAATGATCCGGCGACGACGCGCACGATCATCTCGCCGCGCCTGTTCGCGCGCGACAACCGGCACCTGTACGCGGACGTTTCGCGGCCCGGCAAGCCCGATGCGCTGTACCGGATCGACCTCGAATCGGGCAAGCGCGAGCTCCTCTACGCGGGCGGCGCGGATCCGGGCGAGCTGCTGCTGACGCCCGATCGCCTCGACGCCTACGGCGTGGTCACCCACGACGGCAAGACCGCCTTCCACGTGTTCGACCAGGAATCGCCGGCCGCACGCCTTGCGCTTGCAGTGCAGAAGGCCTTTCCGGGCCAGGTGGCGCTCTTCGGCAGCTTCTCGCGCGACGGCAAGCATGGCCTGGTGCACGTCTTCAGCGACCGCAACCCCGGCGATTTCTACCTCTTCGACACGCAGAAGAAGGACGCCGAGTACATCGGCAGCGCGCGCAAGTGGATCGAGCCGGAGGAGATGGCGCCCATGCGGCCGGTGCAACTGACGGCGCGTGACGGCCGTGAACTCCACGGCTACCTGACCCTGCCCAGGGGCAGCGATGGCAAGGCGCCGCTGGTGGTCAACCCACACGGCGGCCCGCACGGCGTGCGCGACTACTGGGGTTTCAACCCGGAAGTGCAGCTCCTCGCCAGCCGCGGCTACGCGGTCTTGCAGCTCGATTTCCGTGGCTCGGGCGGCTATGGCGCCGATTTCCTCGCTGCAGGCTACCGCCAGTGGGGCCTGGCGATGCAGGACGACCTCACCGACGCGACCCGCTGGGCGGTCGCCGAGGGCCATGCCGATCCGGCGCGCCTGTGCATCTACGGCGCGAGCTACGGCGGCTACGCGGCACTGCAGGGAGTGGTTCGCGAACCCGAGCTCTACCGCTGCGCCATCGGCTATGTCGGCGTGTATGACCTCAACCTCATGTACCGCGACGGCGATATCCGGCGGGCGCTTTACGGGCGGCGCTACCTGCGCCATGTGCTCGGCACCGACACGGCCGACCTTCGCCAGCGCTCCCCGGCCGACAACGCCGGTCGCATCAAGGCCGACCTCATGATCGTCGTCGGTGGTCGCGACGAGCGCGTGCCACCCTCCCAGGCCAAGGCCCTGCGCGGAGCGCTCGACAAGGCGGGGCACAAGTACGAGTGGCTGATGAAGGACACGGAAGGCCACGGCTTCTATCGCACCGACAACCAGGTCGAGCTCTACACGAAGATGCTCCAGTTCCTCGATCGCAACATCGGCAAGCGCTGATCCCCGCGCACAGACCTGATCGGCATCGTTTGAAGCCACGTTGGGACGGTTCGGGCGCACTGCCTTCCCGGGCTGAGGCTCGACGCGAATCAGAAAAACGCGACCCTGCGGCCGTGCTGCCAGGCGGGCTGCCCCTCAGCACTCGGCCCTCAACTCACTTGACCCCATGCATCCAGCGTCGGATGAACGGGCTCAGGACCAGCACCAGCAGCCCGGCGCCGATGCCGATCTTCGCGGAGAAGATGAAGAGCTCCTCGTATTTCAACAGCGTCGCGGCCACGTCGAGCACCGCGCCTTCCGGGATGTCGATGGCGGAGAGCTTGCCGAGCTCGGCGGCGAGCACTTCCGAATAGGAGGTGCCGAGGAACCAGCCGCCCATCATGAGGCCGACCACGCGCGGCACCGACAGCGCGGTGACCACCGAGAGGCCGATCGGCGAGAGCATCATCTCGCCCACTTCCAGCACGAAGTAGGCGAGCACGAACCACCAGATGCCGGTGAGGCCGTTGGCCTCGGGATGTCGCGCGCTCCACACCAGCACCAGGAAGGAGAGCCCGGCGAAGACCAGGCCGTACGCGGATTTCGCCGCGCTGCCGGGATTCCAGCCGCGCCGCTCCAGGCGCGGCCAGAGCCAGGCGAAGAACGGCGCCAGCACCAGGATGAAGAACGCGCCGAGCGAGGTGAGCTGGCTGGCCGTCCATTCGATGCCGAGCGCCCGGTGGTTCATGGCGCGGTCGGAGAACAGCAGCCACGAGCCGTAGGTCTGCTCGTAGAGCGCGAAGAACACCAGGCCCATGGCGATGAAGGCCAGCACCATGGACATCTGCTGGCGCTCGATGCGGCTGCAGCGGGTGAACATGAACCAGAGGATGCCGCCGAGGAGGCAGGCCGCCACCGCGTGCATGGCGAGCAGCACCGGGCTCGGTTCGAACACGCCGGGAATGAGGTCGAGGACCAGCGAATGGGACTGGATCAGGCCCCACACGACCACCACGCCGGCGAGCCCGCCGAGGTAGATCAGGTGCTCGCGGGTGAGCAGGCCCAGCATCCGTTCGCGCAGGCGCGCCGGTTCGCGCGGCTCGGCGTGGCCGTGCAGGTGCTTCTGGCCGAGGATGAAGTTGGCCAGCCCGGCCAGCATGCCGATGCCAGCGGCGCCGAAGCCCCAGCCCCAGCCGAAGGTCTCGCCGAGCCAGCCGCAGAGCACGCCCGAGACCGTCGCGCCGAGGTTGATTCCGGCATAGAAGATGCTGAAGCCCGAATCCCGACGGGGATCGTTTTCCCCGTACAGCTTGCCGACGATGGTGGAGATGTTGGGCTTCAGGAAGCCGACGCCGACGATGATGAGCGCCAGCGAGAAGTAGAACGCCTGCAGCGCGCCGGCGTCGCGCACCACCACGCCATCGACGCGGCTGGCCGGGTGGCCCTCGATGGCCATGCCCAGGTGCCCCAGCACCAGCAGGATGCCGCCGAACACCACCGCCTTCCTCATGCCGAGCCAGCGGTCGGCGACCAGGCCGCCGATCACCGGCATCGCGTAGACCAGCCCGCCGTAGGCGCCGATCAGGTTGTAGCCGTGCTCGTCGCTGAAGAGGTGGTACTTGATGAGGTAGAGCAGCAGCAGCGCCTTCATTCCATAGAAGGAAAAGCGCTCCCACATCTCGGTGAAGAAACAGACGTAGAGGCCCTTGGGATGGCCGAGGAACTCGTCGGGGCTGGCAGGGAGCGCCGCGGCAGGAGTCGCCATGGGGCGTGGCTCGCGTGGAGAAGTGGCGCAGTGTAGCGGGGCGGGACGCGAGCCCGTGCGCGCTCGAAGGTCGTGGCGCGCCGATCCAGCCGCCGGGTCCGTGCATCGCGCGGGTGGGAACTCGCCAAGGCGAACGGCGTAAGGAGGGCGCCTCCAGCGGCCTGTTGGCCCGCGCCGGTCCAGCGCTTACCATCACGTCCCCATTCACCCGGGAGAACCCGATGAAGCCTGTCCTCGCCGTGGCGCTGGCCGCCGCGCTGCCGGCCGCCGCCTTCGCCGCGCCGCATCCGTTCAACGCGAACGACCTCGTCATGATGGAGCGCGTCAGCGACCCGGCGCTGGCGCCGGACGGCAGGAACGTGCTGTACCAGTTGCGCCAGACCGATTACGAGGCCAACCGCGGCCGCACCAGCCTGTGGCGAGTGGGGATCGATGGCGGCGAGCCGGTCAAGCTGACGGAGCCCGGCCTTGGCGGCAGCGGCGGGCAGTGGGCGGCGGATGGCAACTCGGTGTTCTTCCTCGCCGGCGTCAATGGAGTCAGCCAGCTCTGGCGCGTCACCGCCGCCGGCGGCGAGGCGCGCGCGGTGTCCTCGTTGCCGCTCGACGTCGGCAGCTTCAGGCTGTCGCCGGACGGTAGCCGCGCGCTGCTGTCGATCGAGATCTTCCCTGAGTGCGCGAAGGAGGCCGATGCCATCACCTGCACGAAGGGCAGGCTCGACGCGCGCAAGGCCGACAAGGCCAGCGGCACGGTCTACGACCAGCTCTTCATCCGTCATTGGGACCAATGGTCGGACGGGCGCCGCTCGCAGCTCTTCATTGCCGACGTCGGCGACAAGGGCAAGCTCGGCGCGCCGCGCCTGCTGACCCGCGACATCGACGGCGACGTGCCCTCCAAGCCGTTCGGCGACGCCAGCGAGTACGCCTTCTCGCCGGATGGCAAGACCGTGTACTTCAATGCCCGCATTGCCGGTCGCACCGAACCCTGGTCGACCAATTTCGACATCTACCAGGTGCCGGCGGATGGCTCGGCGGCGCCGAAGAACCTCACCGCCGACAACCTCGCCTGGGACGGCTACCCGCTGCCCTCGGTCGATGGCAGGACCCTCTACTGGCTGGCCATGAAGCGCCCCGGCTTCGAGGCGGATCGCTTCGGCATCATGGCGCTCGACCTCGCCAGCGGA
Organism: Lysobacterales bacterium; assembly: GCA_017305135.1. Classification (GTDB taxonomy): domain Bacteria; phylum Pseudomonadota; class Gammaproteobacteria; order Xanthomonadales; family Rhodanobacteraceae; genus Dokdonella_A. Next base: position 21,382 of record JAFKNA010000017.1, read on the forward strand.
GCGAAACGCGAGGTCGCGCCGGAGTGGGATCGCTCGGCTTCGCCGCTCAAGGAATCGCGCGACGGCAGGACGCTCTACACCAGCAGCGACGACCACGGCGACCACGCGCTGTTCGCAATCGACGCTGCCACCGGCGCGGCCACCCGGCTGGTCGGCGATGGCTCGGTGAAGGGCTTTGATGTCGGCGCCGACACACTCATCGTGGCACGGCAGGATTTCAAGCACCCGACCGATCTCTACGCCACCGATGCCACCGCGAAGAATCTCAAGCCGATCACCCGCGCCAACGCGGAGCGGCTCAAGGACATCCAGTTCGGCGACGCCGAGTTCTTCACCTTCAAGGGCCATGGCGGCGATGCCGTGCAGGGCTACGTGGTGAAGCCGGCCGGCTTCCAGAAGGGCCGCAAGTACCCGGTGGCCTTCATCGTGCACGGCGGTCCGCAGGGCGCCATGACCAACGACTTCCATTACCGCTGGAACCCGCAGACCTACGCCGGCCAAGGCTTCGCGGTGGTCACCATCAACTTCCACGGCTCGACCGGCTACGGCCAGAAGTTCACCGATTCGATCTCCGGCGACTGGGGCGGCGCGCCGCTGGAGGATCTGAAGCTCGGCTGGGCCGCGGCGCAGGAAAAATACGCCTTCCTCGACGGTGATCGCGCCTGCGCGCTCGGTGCCTCCTACGGCGGCTACATGATGTTCTGGATGGCGGGCGTCTGGAACGAGCCCTGGAAGTGCATCGTCGCCCACGATGGCGTGTTCGACAGCCGCATGATGGCCTACGCCACCGAGGAGCAGTGGTTCGACACTTGGGAACACGATGGCAAGGCGCAGTGGCAGGCACCCGAGCTCTACGAGAAGTTCAACCCGGTCAACCACGTCAAGGACTGGCGCACGCCGATCCTGATCGTGCACGGCCAGCAGGACTTCCGCATCCCGGTGGAGCAGGGCATCGCCGCGTTCACCGCGGCGCAAGGGCGCGAGGTGCCGAGCCAGTTCCTCTACTTCCCGGACGAGAACCACTGGGTGCTGAAGCCGCACAACAGCGTGCAGTGGCACGACACCGTCAACGCCTGGCTGAAGCGCTGGACGGACAAGAGTGGAAAGTAGGGCCGGCTGAAATAGAGAGCCACGAAGAACACCGGCGGGAAGCGGTCGTTGGATGGACGGGCACAGTCGCTGCCCGGCCATCCACTGGCTGCTCTCGAAAACGTCATCGACGTCATGCCCGCGGAAGCGGGCATCCATTGAACGGCAGCGCGTATGATCAGCGCTCAATCAGCTCGGGGAGGGTGTGATGCGATCGATCATGCGTAGCGGGCGGCTGCCTGCCGTCCTCCTGATGTTCGTAGGAATGGCGATCGTCGTGGCGCCTGCCGCAGCAATGCAGTTCCCCGTGTCCGGCACGGTCACAGTCAACGAAGTGCCAGCCACGCTCCCGGCCGGTGGCAGTTTTGGCGATTCGACCTACGATGCGTCCAGTGGGATCCTGTCCGCCGGCAGGTTCACGCTGCCGCCGGGCAGCGTGACGTTCGACTCGCCGCTCGGGCCGGTCGTCGCCACATACCAGCTCGGCCAGAGCAATACCTCGACCGGCGAGGTGGATGCCGACGGCATCGCGGTGCTGACGCCCGTGGCGATGCGCCTGGAGATCGTCTCGGCGTTCCTCGGCGGCATCATTCCCATCGATGTCGGCCAGTGCGTGTTCGAGCCGATCACGCTCTATCTGGTCGGGACCGGTGCGGCGTCCGGGCTGGACGTGTCCGATCCGGCGTTCACCATCCCGCCGGTCGCGGCCAGCGCATGCGCGGGCTACGGCGAGCAGATCAATGCCGCGGTGGCCGGCAGCAGCAATGCCATGGATCTCCACCTGCAAGGCGATTTCACCCCGCCGCCGGACGAGGATCCCGGCCTCATCTTCCAGAACGGCTTCGATTCCTGACCGGATGGGCCTGCTGCTGCTTCGCAATGCCGAGGTCTTCGCGCCGGAGCCGCTCGGACTCCGTCATCTGCTGCTCGGCGGCGGGCGCATCCTGTGGATGGGCGGCGAGGCGCCCGAGGTTCCCGCCGCACTCGGCGTGGAGGCGATCGACCTCGAGGGTCGCCGCCTGGTCCCCGGCCTGATCGACGCCCACGTGCACATCACCGGCGGCGGCGGCGAGGCCGGCTTCCGCAGCCGCGTGCCGCCACTCGCACTATCGCGCTTCACCAGCGCCGGCATCACCACGGTGGTCGGCCTGCTCGGCACCGACGACACCGTGCGCAGCACGCGCGAACTGGTCGCGGCCGTGCAGGGCCTCCGCGAGGAGGGGCTCTCCGCCTACGGTTTCACCGGCGGCTATCACCTGCCGCCGGCTACGTTGACGGGCTCGGTGCGCGACGACCTCGTCTTCATCGAGCCGCTGATCGGCGTCGGCGAGGTGGCGCTGAGCGATCATCGCTCCAGCCAGCCGACGCTCGACGAGCTGCTGCGCCTCGCCGCCGATGCGCACGTGGCGGGCCTCATGACCGGCAAGGCGGGCATCGTGCACCTGCATTTTGGTGACGGCCCGCGCGGGCTCGACCTCGTCCGCCGCGCGCTCGAAACCAGCGAGCTGCCGCCGCGCGTGTTCCATCCGACCCACGTCAACCGGCGCAAGGCCTTGTTCGACGAAGCGCTGGACTTCGCCCGGCAGGGCGGCGTGATCGACGTCACCGCGTTCCCGGTGGAGGAAGGCGAGGACGCCTGGAGCGCCGCCGATGCGGTGCTGCGCTTCCTGGACAGCGGCATCGCCCGCCAGCGCATCACGGTGAGCTCCGATGCCGGCGGCTGCCTGCCCTGCTTCGACGCCGACGGGCGCGTCTCGCACATGGACGTCGGCGAGGCCGGTGCGCTGCTGGAGACCCTGCGCGAACTCATCGCCCGCGACGTGCCGCTGGCCGAGGCGCTGCCCGCCTTCACCAGCAATCCGGCACGCGTCCTGCGCCTGGGCGGCAAGGGGCGGATCGCGCCGGGCGCCGACGCGGACCTCCTCGCGCTCGACGAAGCTGGCGCCGTGCACACCCTTGTTGCCCGCGGCGTGGTGCACGTGCGCGACGGGCGTTTGGAGCGGCGCGGCATGTTCGAGCCGCGCGCGTGAACTTTCTGCCGGCAAAGGACGTGCCATTGCGGCGCCGGCGCGCAGCGTGTAGATAGTCCCGATCGACTGGAACAGGAACGATTGCATGTGTCCAAGCAGGGTGCACGAGGGTGACGAGCGCGGCTGGATCATTCCGATCGGCGGCGCCGAGCACAAGGAGCACGACGCGCGCATCCTCGGCCGCTTCGTGGAGCTGTGCGGAGGCAGCGAGGCCGACATCGTGGTCATTCCGACCGCCAGCCAGCTGGCCGACACCGGCACGCGCTACGAGCGCATCTTTTCCGAACTCGGCGCCGGGCGCGTCACCGCGCTCGACTTCGACACCCGCCGCGATGCCGCCGAGAAGAACCGCCTCGAGCGCATCGAGGAGGCCAGCGGCATCTTCTTCACCGGCGGCAACCAGTTGCGCATCGCTACCATGCTCGGCGGCACGCCGATCGCCAAGCTGGTGCGCCTGCGCAATGCCAGCGGCGTGCACGTCGGCGGCACCAGCGCCGGCGCCAGCATCCTCTCCGAGCACATGATCGCCTTCGGCAAGGAAGGCTCCTCGCCGACTGCCGGCAGCGTGCGCCTGGCGCCGGGACTCGGCCTCACCAACCGCTTCGTCATCGACCAGCATTTCCGCCAGCGCGACCGCCTCGGCCGCCTGCTGGCGGCGCTCGCCTACAACCCGTTCGCGGTCGGCATTGGCCTGGACGAGGACACCGCCGCCTTCATCCGCCCCGACAACACGCTGGAAGTGGAAGGCAGCGGCGCGGTGACGGTGGTCGATGCCAGCGAGCTGCAGTTCTCGTCCATGGATCGCGCCGACGAGGACGAGCCGGTGTGCCTGCTCGGCCTCAGGGTGCACATCCTGGTCGCCGGCGCCACCTTCAACCTGCACACGCGGCGCGCCTCGGCGGGCACGCTCGCGGTTTCCAAGAATTCGCACTGATCCCGAGGAGGCCGCGGGTGGACTGTTTCCAGCATGCGCCGACGCCCGCGGTGGGAATCTGCCGGGCCTGCGGCCGCGGCGTCTGCCACGGTTGCGCGCGCTCGCCCGAGGATGATCTCGGGCTCGCCTGCAGCGAGCGTTGCATCGTGCTCATCGGCGAGGCCAACGAGATCAACGAGCGCGCCAAGCGCATCTACGGCATCGGCGCGGGGGCGCGCCGGCGCATTCCGATGCTGGTCCTGATCTGGGGCATGTTCGCCGTGCTGTTCGGAACCCTCGGTGCGTTCATGCAGATCCGCTATGGCGGCGCCAACTGGTTCTTCATCGCGTTCGCGCTGGTGTGCGCGGCGCTCTGCGTCATCAGCTACCGTCGCGCCAGGGAGCTCAACCTCAACTGCTGAGGCACGCCGATGGGCGCGGTTGCCGCGGCCCCGGATGTGCCACCATCGAATCCGGTCCCCGATCCCATCCTGCGGAGAGTCGCAATGCGCATCCTCGATCGTTCGGTCTACGTCGGCCCTTCGCTGTATGCGCACTTCCCGGTGATCCGGCTGGAACTGGACCTGGGCGAGCTGGAAGCCTGGCCCACTGCGAAGCTCGGCGACGGCTTCGTCGATGCGCTGCTGGAGGCGCTGCCGGGGCTCACCGAGCACGGCTGCTCCTATCGCGAGCCCGGCGGCTTCGTGCGCCGCCTGCGCGAAGGCGAGGGCACCTGGCTCGGCCACGTGCTGGAGCACGTCGCCATCGAGCTGCAGAACATCGCCGGCGAGGATGTCACTTTCGGCAAGACGCGCAGCACCGAGCGCGCCGGTGTCTACACCGTGGTGTACGAATACTCCGAGCGCGAGGAAGGCATCGCTGCCGGCGAGCTGGCGCTGCGGCTGCTGGCCTCGCTGCTGCCGGTGTCGTTGCAGCCTAAGGGTAGCGTTCCCGAGGACTGGCAGTGGCCGGAGGCGCGCGATGCCTTCATCCGCTTTGCGCAGCGCCGCGCGCTCGGGCCTTCCACCAGTGCGCTGGTGCGTGCGGCCGAGGAGCGTGGCATCCCCTGGCTGCGCCTCAACGACCTTTCACTGGTGCAGCTTGGTCATGGCAGGTACCAGCAGCGGCTGCAGGCGACCGTCACCGGCCGCACCTCGCACATCGCGGTGGAGCTGGCCAGTGACAAGGAAGAGACCAACAAGATCCTGGGCTCGCTCGGCCTGCCGGTGCCGCGCCAGGAACTGGTGCAGAGCGAGGATGCCGCGATACGCGCGGCGCGGCGGCTGGGCCATCCGGTGGTCACCAAGCCCTACAACGGCAACCATGGGCGCGGCATCTCGATCCGGCTGATGAACGATGATGAGGTGCGCGCCGGCTTCGCCGCCGCCCGCGAGCACTCGCGTTCGGTGATCGTCGAAAGCTACCTCGAAGGCGAGGACCATCGCCTGCTGGTCGTCAACGGCCAGCTCATCGCGGCGACCAAGCGCACGCCCGGCCACGTCGTCGGCGACGGCACCAGCACGGTGGCCGACCTCATCGAGCAGGTGAACCAGGACCCGCGCCGCGGTGTCGGCCACGAGAAGGTGCTGACCCGCCTCAACCTCGACCGCGAGGCCGCGCTGATGCTCGAGCGCGCCGGCCACGCGGCCGATTCGGTGCCGGAGCCCGACGAGATCGTGTATCTGCGTTCGACCGCCAACCTTTCCACCGGCGGCACCGCCACCGACGTCACCGACATCATCCACCCGGACAACCGCGACATGGCCGAGCGCGCGGTGCTCGCCATCGGCCTCGACGTCGGCGGCGTCGACTTCCTCTCGCCCAACATCGCCGAAAGCTGGCGCAAGGTCGGCGGCGGCATCTGCGAGGTGAACGCCGCGCCGGGCTTCCGCATGCACGTGAGCCCGAGCGAAGGCACGTCGCGCGACGCCGCCGGCCCGGTCATCGACATGCTGTTCCCGCCCGGCAGCCCGGTGCGCGTGCCGATCGCCGCCATTACCGGCACCAACGGCAAGACCACCACCGCGCGCATGCTGGCCCACATCACCAAGATGGCCGGCTTCACGCCGGGCCTCACCACCACTGACGGCGTCTACATCGACGGCCGCCGCACCGTCGAGGGCGACATGACCGGCCCGGTTTCGGCGCGCATGGTGCTGGCCGACCCGCACATCGACATCGCCGTGCTCGAGACCGCCCGCGGCGGCCTGCTGCGCGCCGGCATGGGCGTGCGCAACGTCAACGTCGGCGCCGTGCTCAACATCCAGTCCGACCACCTCGGCATGAAGGGCATCGACACCCTCGACCAGCTCGCCGAGGTCAAGCGCATCGTCGCCGAGGTCGCCGAGGACTGCGCGGTGCTGAATGCCGACGACCCCAACGTGCTCCGGATGTCCGGCTACACCGATGCGAAGGTCATCTGCTACGTGACCATGAATCCCTCGCACGCGCTGGTACGCGAGCACGTGCGCGCCGGCGGCCGTGCCTGCGCGCTGGAGGCGGGCGTCAACGGCTCGATGATCACCCTCTACGACAAGAACAGCCACATCCCGCTGCTATGGACGCACCTGATCCCGGCGACGCTGGAAGGGCGCGCCCTGCACAACGTGCAGAACGCCATGTTCGCCGCCGCCTGCGCCTTCTCGCTCGGCATCAAGCTGGAGGCGATCCGCCAGGGCCTGCGCACCTTCGACACGACCTTCTTCCAGGCGCCAGGCCGCATGAACGTCTATGACGAGCACCCGTTCAAGGTGCTGTTCGACTACGGCCACAATGCCGCCGCGGTCGCCGCCATGGCCGACCTCGCCCAGCGCCTGGAAGTGGCCGGGCGGCGCATCGTGGTGCTGGCCGGCCCGGGCGATCGCCGCGACGAAGACCTGGTGGCCATCGCCGAGGCCGTGGCCGGGCGCTTCGACCACTACATCTGCCGCCGCGACGATGCCCTGCGCGGGCGTGACGGCGACGAGGTGCCGCGCATCATGGCGCGCGCGCTGGTCGCCGCCGGCGTGCCGAAGGCGGCCGTCGAGCAGATCCCGGACGAGCAGGAAGCGATCGATGCCGCGCTGCGCATGGCGCGCACCGGCGACCTGCTGCTGGTCTTCGCCGATGCCCTGGTGCGTTCGTGGAAGCAGATCATCAAGTTCCGCCCGGAAGGCATGCCGGTGAAGGCCGCGCCAGCGGCCGTCCTCGCCGCCGCGCCCGCGACGGCGGCGGCCTTCGACGAGGCGAGCTTCGCCGCCCTCGGCGGCATCGTCCGCGACGAGCGGGGCATCACGGTGTCGCGCGAGATGGATGATTGATGTTGGACGGCCAGAAGGGCATGGGGGAGAGCGGGATGCCGTCCGGAGAGTGCTCCAAGGACGGATCCTTGTTAAGGGCGCTCTGATCAATCATTTGGCGTCATGCCCGCGAAAGCGGGCATCCATTTGAAACAGCAACCTGGACTCTCGCTTCCGCGGGAGTGACGACATCCTTCAGACCTTCCTCAGTGCCTTCCACCACCCGGGGCCGAAGCCCTCATTTCAGAAGCCACCCGTGACCAGCCCACCCGAACTGCCCTTCGACGATTCCCGCCGCCTGACCGGCTACAACCGCTATTTCGCGGCGGCGGGCGCGGTGCTGGAAACGTTGCAGGTGCCGGCCAGCGATGCGCTGGTCGACGCCTGGAAGGCCCGCGTCACGCGCATGCGCGCCGCGCTCGGCTGGCCCGACGCCGCGATCGAGGTCCGCCGCCACTGCGGCCAGGCCTCGCTGGCCTTCGCCGCGCCGCCGGATCAGCTCCTTGCCGCGACCGAGGTCAACGAATGGGCCTGGCTCGCCGCCGTGCACGCCGCCGGCATCGATGCGGGGCGCTTCCATGCACCCGGCCACCCGGCCGCGTGGGACGAGGCCAGCGCCCTCGAAACCCTGCGCCGCCTTGCCGCCGCTGAGCGCTCTCCGCCGCTGGTGGGCCTGGTTGATGCCGCGGAGCGCCGCGGCCTCAACGTACTCATCGACGACGACACGCTGTCGATCGGCAGCGGGCAAGGGTCGCGGCACTGGCCGTTGGCGCAGCTGCCCGACGCGGCGCGCGTCGACTGGTCGGCCGTGCATGACGTGCCCGTCGCCCTGGTCACCGGGTCCAACGGCAAGACCACGACCACGCGGCTGCTTGCCGCGATGTCACGCGCCCACGGCTGGCGCACCGCCCATACCTGTACCGACGGCGTCCACGTCGGCGAGGCCGCGCTCGCCGAGGGCGACTACTCGGGCCCGGCCGGCGCGCGCCTGGCCCTGCGCGAGCCGGGCATCGAGGCCGCGATCCTGGAGACCGCCCGCGGCGGCATCCTGCGGCGGGGCCTCGCCGTGCAGCACGCGCAGGTCGCGGTAGTCACCAACCTCAGCGACGATCATTTCGGCGAGTACGGCGTGCACGATCTCGACGGTCTCGCCGAGGCGAAGCTGACGGTCGCCCGCGCGCTGGGCAAGCAGGGCGTGCTGGTGCTCAATGCGGACGACCCGCTCCTGGTCGCCAGCGCTGCACGGCTGGCGGTGCCGATCGCCTGGTTCGCACTCGATGCCGATGCACCCGGGCTGCTCGCGCATCGAGCGCACGGCGGCCGCACCTGCGGCGTTCGTCGCGGGCGCCTGGTCCTTGGCATCGCCGGTGTCGAGCACGAGCTCGGTGCCGTCGAAGCCATGCCGCTGACCTTTGGCGGCAGCGCGCGCTACAACATCGCCAACGCCGCGGCGGCGGCACTCGCGGCGCAGGCGCTCGGCATCCGTCCGGATGAAATCCGGATGGTGCTGGCGGGCTTCGGCAGCGGGCGCGCGGACAATCCCGGTCGCCTGCAGTTCTGGAACCCGTGCGGCATCCGCGTGTTCCTCGACTACGCCCACAATCCGGACGGCCTCGCCGGTCTCCTCGCCGTCGCCAGCCGTGATCGCCGCGGTCGCCTCGGCCTCCTGCTCGGGCAGGCCGGCAATCGCGGGGATGCCGACATCCGCGAACTCGCCCGGGTCGCGGCATCCTTCCAGCCCGATCGCATCGTGCTCAAGGACATGGGTGGCATGCTGCGCGGCCGCGCCAGCGGCGAGGTGCCGGCGATCCTGCGCGAGGAACTGGGCCGGCGGGGCCTGGGACAGGAGCGTGTGCTGGAGCGCCTGGACGAAGTCGAGGCGGCACGCAGTCTGCTCGAATGGGCTCGCCCGGGAGACACCGTGGTGCTGCCGGTGCACGGCAAGCAGGGGCGGCCCGCGATCACCCGCCTGCTGGCCGCCATGGGGTCGAGCGGGCCGCCCGTCGCCGATTCATCGCCGGCGTCCTGACCGCCGCTCCGCTCATTTGCAACGCACGGAAATGTGTCCATTGGCCTCCAGGCGGGCCACGCGCACCGTGCTCACGTCATGCACGTCCTTGAGGCGCAATTCGCGTTCCAGCGCCGCCCGCGGGATGGAGTGCTCGCGCAGGACTTCATCGAGGATCCTGCCGTCCTTGGCGAGTACCACCGCCGGTCCCTCGAGCCAGCGGTTGAAGCGCGGAAAGCGCGAGGACAGCCGCGCCAGCATCGCGCTGGCGGCGACGATGGTGGTGACGGCGATGAAAGGACCCAGCACGGACTTGTCGCCGCCCAGCAGCGCGGGGCGCAGCGCGCCGCCGACCATCACCAGCACGACGATGTCGAACGCCGACATTTCGCCCAGCGAATGCCGGCCGGCCATCCGCAGCAGAAGCAGCAGGCCGAAGTAGCCGAGCAGCCCGCGCACCACGAACGCCCACCACGGCATCGCCAAGTCGAACCAGTCTTCCATACGTCCCTCCTGAATGGACATCCCCTTCCCCAACTAGCAGGGCGGGGATGAACGAAGCGGGCCGGGCGCGGCGCGGGCTCAGCGACTCGTCAGTGCGCGCCGGGCGGCCGCGCGGCGTGACCGGGAGGGCTGCGGTTCGAGCAGGTCGCCGGGCAGTTCGCGGAAGAGGGCCGCGAGCGTCTGCAGGAACGGCGCCATCGCCGAACTCCTGCGCCAGGCCATGGCAATGCGCCGGCTTGGCGCGGCGCCCCGGAACGCGATCAGCTCGATGTCGTCGGAGGCGGCGATCGGCGGCTTGGTCGCGAGTACCGGCAACAGGGTGATGCCGACGTGGGCGGCCACCATCTGGCGCAGGGTTTCGAGGCTGGTGGCGCGGAAGCCGGTGCGCTCGCCGGCGCCGGCGAGCTGGCACACTTCCAGCGCCTGGTCGCGCAGGCAATGGCCGTCTTCCAGCAGCAGCAGGGTCTGGTCGGAGAGATCCTCGAGTTGGAGCGATTTCCGCCTGCCCAGCGGATGGCCCTCCGGAACGGCAAGGACGAACGGCTCCTCGAACAGGAATTCCTGGTGGAGCTGCGGCTCGTGGAGCGGCAGGGCGAGGATGCCGGCGTCGAGGCGTCCTTCGCGCAGCTGCTTCAGCACCACCTCGGTCTTTTCCTCGACCAGCAGCAGTTCGAGGCGCGGGAAGCGCTCGCGGACGCGCGGCACGACGTGGGGCAGGAGATAGGGGCCGAGCGTCGGGAAGATGCCAAGGCGCACGCTGCCCGATTCCGGATCGATGGTGCGCCGCGCGATCGCCTTGATCTGCTCGATCTCGTTCATCACTTCGCGGGCGCGCTGGACGATCTCGCGCCCGGCGTCGGTGAGCAGCACCTTGCGCGGCGCACGCTCGACCAGGGCGACGCCAAGCTCCTCCTCCAGCTTGCGGACCTGCATCGAGAGCGTCGGCTGGCTGACGTGGCTGGCGGCGGCGGCGCGGCCGAAATGCCGGTGCTCGGCGAGGGTGACGAGGTATTCGAGATCGCGCAGATTCATGCACCGATTGTGGCACGCGGCCGCGCGGGAAGCGGGTGGGCCCGGTTCCCGCACGCAAATGCCCGCAACGCCGAAGCGGTAAAGCCAGCGCAGCGCCTCAGCGCATTCCGGAGGCGTGCGGAGCAGCGTTCCTCAATCCCTGCACGCCGCGTGCCCGCATTCGCACACCGGCTCCTCGCGCGGTGGGCCGCTGGTGGCGGCATGACGGCAGTATTCGCTGCAATAGCCCTGGCGCGGGCTGAGCACCTCGCAGCGGCAGGGGCCGTGGGCGCACAGCGTGCGGTCGTCGCTCTGGCCCGCCGGACGCGAAGGCGGGTTCTTGCCGTGGGTGTGTACGTTCATGTCAGAACCGGTCGACGAATTCGATGGCGAGGCCAAGCTCCATGGCACGCGCCTCCAGCACCCTCTGCACCTCTTCGGCGTGCGTGCTGGAGGAGGCATGCACGACCACGTCGTGCACGTCGCCGCGGTCGTCCGCGGAGAGCTCGAGGGAGCTGGAATCGTCGCGCATGCCGAGCATCAGCGCGCCGACCTCGTCGGCCCGGTCGACATGCTCCATTCCGGACAGGGTCTTCATCACCGACTCGAAGCCGGCATCGTCCCCGGTAATGCGAAAGCGCAGGGTGCGCATGGGTCCTCCATCGGATTCATGACACGCGAATCCACGCTAGGGCGGCCGCGCCGAACCCCGCATGAATCATCCGCGGCCCGCGCTGCGGGCACGCCGCTTGCCAATCGCGCGGTGGTTCAATAGCGTGGCGCAGGGGCCAGCCGGCCCGGGCGGCACAGGGCAGACGATGGAAGAGACACCGGCGCCGGGCGGCTCCTTCGCCCGCATTCCCGAGCGCAACACCAGCGACGTGCTGCTGCGCACCGCCCAGCAGCACCATGTCTCGCTGTCGAGCATGGCCGACCTCAAGGCCAACATCCTGATCACGATCTCGACCATCGTGCTGACCTGGTCGCTCGGACGGATGGGCGACCCGGACGCCCGCGCCACCATCCTGACCCTGGCCGGCTTCACCCTGGTCGCGCTGTTCCTCGCCATTCTCGCCGTGCTGCCGAAGTACCGCGGCATGCGCGTCGAGCAGGGACCGCTGCCGCAGGATTTCAACCTGCTGTTCTTCGGCCATTTCGCCGGCCTCAGCCGCGAACGCTTCCTGGAGGAAGTCACCCGTTCGATGAAGCCGGACGGCTCGGTGTACCTCACCATGGCCAACGACCTGTATTCGATCGGCTGGTATCTCGCCCATCGCAAGTACCGCTATCTCCGCTACAGCTACCTGTTCTTCCTGGCCGGGCTGGTCTGCGCATGCGTGGTCCGGGCGTGGACGATGCTGGCGCCCTGAGCGCCGCCGATCCGGGTGCGGCTTCCGGTATCGTTCGCCGCACCATCGAGGTTCGGGGAGCTCCTTCATGCGCGCATGCCGCTTCGTGCTGGCGATCGTCCTGTTGTTGCCGTTCCTGCCGGTCGGGACCGGCGCGGCCGAGGCTGAAGTCCCGCCCGCCCTTGAGCCCTGGCAGGGCTGGGCCATGCATGGCGAGGAATACCGCGCCTGCCCGCTGGTGGCCGGACAGGGCGGCACGGAGCGCGCCGACTTCCTGTGCGCCTGGCCCGGCGTGCTGCACATCGATGCCGGCGCGGGCGGCGCCGGGATCCGCCAGGCGTGGCAGGTCGATGCGGAAAGCTGGGTGCCCTTGCCCGGGGATGCGGAGCACTGGCCGCAGGAGGTCACGGTGGATGGCCGCCTGGTGCCAGTGGTCGATCGGAAGGGTCCGGCCCTGCGGCTGGCGCCTGGGCGGCACGAGTTGCGCGCACGCATTCCCTGGGCCAGGCGACCGCAATCCCTCGCGGTGCCGGCCGCCGTCGGCCTGATCGCACTCACGCTGGAGGGGAAGGCGATCCTCCCCGTGCAGCGCGACGGCGACGCGCTGACGCTGGGTCGCGCCGAAGGCCCGGCTCCCGAGGCGGACAGCCTGCAACTGCGCGTCTACCGTCGGCTCAGCGACGGCGTGCCGGCCATGCTGGCGACCGAAATCCAGTTCTCCGTGTCCGGCCAGGTGCGCGAGGAACTGGTCGGCCCGGCATTGCCGGAAGGCTTTGCGCCGCTCGCCATAGACAGCGTCTGGCCCGCGCGGATGGACGCCGACGGGCGCCTGCGCGTGCGGGTCGCCCCGGGCGCCGCTACGGTGACGGTCGAGGCGCGTGCCACCGCGCCACTCGATAAAGCGGTGGCGCCGTCGAATGCAGCACCCTGGCCACCACAGGAAATCTGGAGCTATCAGGATGCGCCGCGCCTGCGCGTGACGGTGCCGACCGGCGCGATCCAGGTGGATCCCGCCCAGGCGCAGGTGCCCGCCGAGTGGTCCGGCCTGCCGGCCTTCGCGCTCGGCGCGGGCGCCGTGCTCGACATCGAGGAGCGTTCGCGCGGCCTCGCCGCCGACGCGCGCAACCGGCTTTCGCTCCAGCGGGAGATGTGGCTCGACTTCGATGGTGGGGGCTGGTTCGCACGTGACCGCATCAGCGGCGAGATGCGCGCCGGCTGGCGCCTCGACACGCGCGCCCCGTTCCGGCTGGAGCGCGCGGAGGCGGCGCCGGGTGGCAACGCGGAACTCCTGCTGGTGACGCAGGGCGCGCAGGCGGATCTGCGCGGCGTCGAATGGCGGACGCCGCAGGTGGATCTTTCCGCCGGCGTTCGCGTCGAGCCGGCGAATGCGAGCCTGCCGGTCGCCGGCTGGCAGGAAACCTTCGATGGCATCGACAGCACGCTGCATCTTCCCAGCGGCTACCGCCTGCTCGCGGCCCCCGGCGCCGATCGCGCCGACGGCAGCTGGATGTCGCGCTGGACGCTGCTGGACGTGTTCCTCGCCGCCGTGGTGGCGCTGCTGGCCTGGAAGGCATTCGGGCGGGCCGCCGGCATCGCCGCGGTGTTCTACCTCGTGCTGGGCTACCAGGAGGCGGGCGCGCCGGTATGGACGCTGATCGCCGTGTGCCTGCTGGTGCTGGTCGTGCGCGAGCTCCCGATCGGGCGGCTCAGGACTGCGTGCGCGTGGCTGCGCAACGCGGCCATGCTTCTTTTGGTTCTCGTCGCCCTGCCCTTCGTCGCCACCCAGGTGCGGTCGGCGGTCTACCCGCAACTGGAAGCCGCCACCGCGCCGCAGACGTTCGTCATGGTCGAGTTTCGCGAACCCGCCGACCGCAGCAGGGCGGTGGAGGAAGTCGCGCCCATGACACTGCCACCGTCACCACCCGCCCCGCCGCCGCCACCCGCCCCCGCAGCCGACCTGCAGCAGGGTGGCAGCGGCCAAAACCGACTGGAAAGCGTGACCGTCACCGGTTCACGCGTTCGTGCTCAGGACCTCGTGGAGCGCTACAGCGAATCCACCGTGTTGCAGACGGGCGCAGGCGAGCCCTCCTGGACGCTAGGCCATCGGTACAGCCTGGGCTGGACCGGGCCGATCCTGCCGACGCAGACCGTACGCCTGGTGATCGCGCCGCTGTGGCTGGTACGGAGCCTGCGCATCGTGCTGGTGGCGTTGCTCGGCTTCCTGCTGTGGCGCATGGCAGGGGCAGGCAGGACATGGCTGCGTGGCAGCACCGGCGCGCTTGCGGCAGTGATGGCCCTGGGCGTCGCCGCCCCGCTGCCGGCCAACGCCCAGGAATTCCCGCCCGACGCCCTGATTGGCGAGCTGCATGACCGATTGGCCGAGGCGCCCGAGTGCGCGCCGGCCTGTGCCTCGATCGCTCTGGCGGAGGTGCGTGCCCGCGGCGAGGCCATCGATGTGGTGCTGCAGGCCCACGCGAGCACGCGGGTTGCCCTGCCGCTGCCGACGGATGACTCCGCCCTGGCGTTGACGGAGGTGCGCGTGGATGGCGTGAGCCATGACCTTGCCGCACGCCACCGGGGGCGCCTGTGGCTATCACTGGAGCGCGGCGTGCATCGGCTCGAGCTCGCCTATGTCGCGCATGCGGATAAGGCCGCGCTGGCGTTTCCGTTGACGCCGAAGCGTGTGGTGTTCTCCGGCGAAGGATGGGATTCGAGTGGCCTGGTCGAGGATCGCCTGCAGACGGAAACCCTGGGCCTGGCGAGGCTGCGTGACGGGGGCGAGGCAGCGGCGATCGGCAGCGGTGCGCAGCAGTTCGTGCCATTCGTGCGGGTGACCCGCGAGCTGCGCTTGGGGCTGGACTGGTGGGTGAATACCGGGGTCGAGCGGCTGGCGCCGGCGGAAGGCGGTTTCACCGTCGCGGTTCCAGTGCTGGCCGGCGAACACGTGGCGACCGATGTACGCGTAGAGGGCGGGAGCGTGTTGGCTGCGCTGGCCGCCGACGCGGACACGACCCACTGGCAGTCGGATCTCGACAAGGCGGCGACGCTCGAGCTGACTGCGCCGTCGCTGGGTGACCGTGCCGAAACCTGGTTCGTGCTCGTCAGTCCCACGTGGCACGTGGAGTTCAGCGGGGTGCCACCAGTGGCGCCCGAGGCATCCGGCACGGGCGATCGCGACGCCTGGCATGCCTTCGAGTTCCACCCGCTTCCGGGCGAGCAGCTCCGCGTGGCGGTGACGCGGCCGGAGCCGGTGCAGGGTGCGAGCCGCGCCATCGACCGCGTCGTGCTGCGGCACGATGTAGGCAAGCGGGCCACGACGGGCACGCTCGAGCTCTCGATGCGCGCCAGCCAGGGCGGCGAGCAGGCGATCACCCTGCCCGCCGATGCGGAGCTGCTCGGCGTGAGGCGCGATGGCGTGCCGCTCAATCTGCGCGCGGTGGATGGCAGGCTCACGCTGCCGCTGGCGCGCGGCACGCAGCAGTTCGCGGTCGAGTTCCGCGAGGCCGTACCGGTCGCCTTCCGCGTCGCCACGCCGCCCATCGCGCTGGGCGCTCCGGCGGCCAACATCCAGCTCCAGATGGGCCTTCCGCAGGATCGCTGGCTGCTCGCCACGTCGGGGCCGGTGAACGGGCCTGCTGTCCTCTATTGGGGCGAGTTGCTGGTGATGCTGCTGGTGGCCTTCGCCCTGTCGCGCCTGCCGCGCTCGCCGCTGCGCCTGTGGCAATGGATCCTGCTCGGGCTCGGCTTTTCCACCACTTCGTGGCTGGCGCTGGGGATCGTGGTCGCCTGGCTGTTCGCGCTCGAGTGGCGCCGACGCGCCGGCGTGACCTCGCCGCTTCGTTTCAACCTCGCGCAGGTCGGGCTCGCGGTATTCACGCTGTGCGCGCTGCTGGCGCTGCTGGACGCGATCCGGCATGGCCTGCTCGCCTGGCCCGACATGCACGTGACCGGCAACGGTTCCAGCGCGCATTCGCTGCAGTGGTTCGCCGACCGCAGTCCCGACCTCCTGCCGGTGGCGAGCGTCATCAGCCTGCCGCTCTGGATCTATCGCGTGGCGATGCTGGCCTGGTCGCTGTGGCTGGCGACGGCGCTGGTCAGTTGGCTGAAGCGCGGCTTCCTCGCCTGGAGCCACGATGGCTACTGGCGTCGCTGGCCGCGCAGGGCGAGAGTCGAGACGACCCCCGCGTCGCCGCCGGAAGTGCCTGCCGAATGAGCGACATCCGCCAGCTGCTCGGAGCCGCCACCGCGAGGCTCGGCGGCGGCGAGGAAGCGCGCGGCGAGGCGGAGATCCTGCTCGCGCATGCGCTCGGGCGCTCGCGCACGTGGCTGTTCGCCTGGCCGGAGTTCGAGCCCGATGGCGCCGCCGAAGCGACGTTCTGGCGGCTGGTCGGGGCGCGCCAAGGCGGAAAGCCCGTCGCCTATCTCACCGGCCGGCGCGGGTTCTGGTCACTCGAGCTCGAAGTGACACCGGCAGTGCTGATCCCGCGTGCCGAGACCGAACGGCTGGTGGAACTGGCCTTGGAGCGCATCCCGCAAGCTCGGCATGCCGCGGTCGCGGATCTTGGCACCGGTTCCGGTGCGATCGCGCTTGCCCTCGCCAGCGAACGGCCGATGGCGAAAGTGCTCGCCACCGATGCCAGCCTAGACGCCCTGGCCGTGGCCGCATCGAACGCCCGGCGGCTCGGCCTGCGCAACATCCAGTTTGCGGAGGGCGACTGGTGCGCGGCGCTCGGCGACCGGCGCTTCGATGCGATCGTGTCCAATCCGCCCTATATCGAGGCCGGCGATCCACACCTTGCGCAGGGCGACCTCCCGCACGAACCGCCGGCCGCGCTGGAATCTGGCGCCGACGGGCTGGATGCGATCCGCGCCATCATCCGGGCGACTCCGGCGCATCTGCAGGCGGGCGGCTGGCTGCTGCTGGAGCATGGTTGGAACCAGGGCGCGGCGGTGCGGGCGCTGCTCGGCGCGGCCGGTTTCGCCGCGGTTGCCACCGCGCAGGATCTTGGTGGGCGCGATCGGGTCAGCTCGGGCCGCTGGCCCGGCTGAGTCGCGCCGGCCCCCGCGCGGGAGACTTCGCGGCGTCCTCCATGCACCCTGTGCACGTTCTGCGCGGCCGCCCAGGTGATCACTGAAACGTGCGCCATGTCACGGCCCCGCTGTGCGCCGCGCACGCCGGCGTGCGGCGGATGCGACACGGATTCCTCCATCGCGCCACCGCATCATGTGCGCACCGGCGGGCCGCTCCAAACCCGGCCGCCGCGGATGTCGCGCGTGAGCGCCACGGGCCGGCCCTGCCCAATCAGGGGCCGGCGAGCGCATCGCAGGGAGCGGTGCCGAAGGGACGAACGGGCCACGGATGGCCGCCAGGATGGCTTCCTCTCGAAAACCTTCACCCCTGCCGACGCGGGGGTTTTTTTCAATCAACCCACGTTGCTCAGGCTGGCCGGGGCGAGCAGGTGGGTGAAGCGTCCGCGCACGCTGGCTTCGATGCCGGTGGCGTCGAGACCTTCAAGGGCCAGCAGTTCCTCGCGCGTCGCGTGCTCCAGGAAACGGTCGGAGAGGCCGAGCTGGAGCAGCGGAGTGCGCAGGCCGTGCGCATGGAGGCACTCGCCCACGGCGCTGCCGGCGCCGCCCATCACCGCGTTGTCCTCGATCGTGACCAGGGCCTCGTGGGAGGCGGCAAGCTCCAGCAGGAGATCCTCGTCCAGCGGCTTCACGAAACGCATGTCGACCAGGCTTGCATCCAGCGCTTCGGCCACCGCCGCTGCCGGTTCCAGCATGGGGCCGAAGGCGAGCAGGGCGATGCCGTGCCCACGACGGCGGAGCTTGGCCTTGCCGATCGGCAGCGGCGCGAGCTCTCGCGCCGGCACCACGCCGATGCCGCTGCCGCGCGGGTAGCGCACCGCCGCCGGGCCTTTATGCAGGAAGGCGGTGGTGAGCATGCGGCGGCATTCGTCCTCGTCGGAGGGCGCCATCACCAGCAGGTTCGGGATCGCGCGCAGGTAGGAGAGATCGAAACTCCCCGCATGCGTGGCGCCGTCGGGTCCGACCACGCCTGCGCGGTCGATGGCGAAGGTGACGTCGAGTTTCTGCAGCGCGACATCATGGATGAGCTGGTCGTAGGCTCGCTGCAGGAACGTGGAATAGATCGCGACCACCGGTTTCATGCCCCCGCAGGCGAGGCCGGCGGCGAAGGTCACTGCGTGCTGCTCGGCGATGGCGACATCGAAGTAGCGATCCGGGTATTCGCGCGAAAAGCGCACCAGTCCCGAGCCCTCGCGCATGGCCGGGGTGATCGCGCACAGGCGCGGGTCGGCCGCCGCCATGTCGCACAACCAGTCGCTGAAGACCTCCGTGTAGGTGACCGCCGTGCGGGTGGATTTGAGCGCCACGCCGGTGAGCGGGTCGAACGGCCCCACCGCATGGTAGGCGACCTGGGCGCGCTCGGCTGGCGGGTAGCCCTTGCCCTTGGTGGTGAGGACGTGGAGCAGCTGCGGACCCTTGCGATCGCGGAGCGCGTGCAGCGCCGCCAGCAGCGCCGGCAGGTCGTGGCCGTCGATCGGCCCGGTGTAGCGGAAGCCGAGTTCCTCGAACAGCTTCGCCGGTACGAAGCCATTCTCGCGATATCGCGCGGAACCGTCTTCGCCCCCGTCCGGGCGCTCCCTGGGCCGGTGCGTCGTGGAGCGTGTCATCGCGCCCACGTTCTCGCTGATCGACATGCGGTTGTCGTTCAGCACGACCAGCATGTCGGGCGCGAGCTCGCCGCCGTGGTTGAGGGCCTCGAAGGCCATGCCGGCGGTCATCGCGCCATCGCCGATCACGGCCACGGTGCGCTGCGGGTTGCCCCGCCGCTGCGCCGCGACCGCCATGCCGAGTGCCGCGCCGATCGAGGTCGAGGAATGACCGACGCCGAAGGCGTCGTACGCACTTTCCTCGCGCGAGGGGAAGGGGGCCAGGCCGCCCTTGTGCTTGATGGTGGTGATGCGGTCGCGCCGGCCGGTCAGGATCTTGTGCGCGTAGCACTGGTGGCCGACATCCCACACCAGCCGGTCGGACGGAGTGTCGTAGACGTAATGCAGGGCCACGGTGAGTTCGACCACGCCCAGATTGGCGGCGAAGTGCCCGCCGGAGGTGGCGACAGATTCGACGAGATAGGCGCGCAGTTTCTGTGCCAGCGCGGGCAATTCCGCGGCGGCCAGGCGCCTCAGGTCGGCGGGCGCGTCGATGCGCGCCAGGTGGGGAAACCGCAGCGGGTCGATCATGCGTGAATTGTCTGTTCCGGCCGCTGCGCGGGCAAGGCGGCCGCCGGTCAGCGTGCGCGCTGGGTCACCGCGATGCCGATCAGCCGCGACACCACCAGCGCGAGGTACATCACGCCGACGAAGATCTCGAGGCTGGCGATGGCGTGCGCCGCCGGTGACATGGGCACGATGTCGCCCAGCCCGGTGCTGGAGAGGAGCACGAAGCTGAAGAAGAGGAGTTCGGTCCAGGTGTGGGGTGCGTTGGGGTCGATGCCGGTGCTGAGGCAGGCGGGTTGCACCATCTGGCAGGTGGCGAAGACGTAGGCGAAGGCCCAGGCGAGCAGGGTGAAGGTGGCCCCGGCGGCGAACAGTTCGTCGCGCGTGGCGCGCCGGTCCGCCAGCATGTAGGCCACCAGGCAGGCGACCGCATGGAAGTAAAACAGCGCCTCCAGCCCCATCCCCCAAGGCAGCAGCCAGCGCATCCCGCCGAGCACCGCGAGGAGGTAGGCGGCGCCCGCGGGAATGGCAATCGCCGCCGCGACCACCACGCGACGGC
Organism: Lysobacterales bacterium; assembly: GCA_017305135.1. Classification (GTDB taxonomy): domain Bacteria; phylum Pseudomonadota; class Gammaproteobacteria; order Xanthomonadales; family Rhodanobacteraceae; genus Dokdonella_A. Next base: position 41,364 of record JAFKNA010000017.1, read on the forward strand.
CACCCGCCGTGCGATGCACCATCTGTAGTGCCAGCAGCAGGACCAGAATGCCGGTCGTGCCCAGGGCGGCGCGCCCGGCTGGCGTGTTCTCAAAAAAGGGATAGGCGAGCAGCGCGAGCAGCTGTGCCCCGAGCAGGATAGCCGAGGGATGGCGATCGACCGCGGCCACGCCGCGCGACAACTGCGCGCGCAGGCGGTGACCCGCTCCAGCCGTGTCAGTGCGGCCGGCGATCACGGGGCAGATGGCCGACCAGGAACTCCATCTGGTCGGCCAGGATGTTGCGGTTGGAGAGGATCAGGTGCTCCACCCAGCTCGGCCGGTACGGGACCGCGAGCAGTGGCATGCCGGCCTGTTGCGGGGTGCGGTTGCCCTTCTTCACGTTGCAGGACCAGCAGGCGGTGACCACGTTCATCCAGGTATCGCGCCCGCCACGGGACACCGGCACCACGTGGTCGCGGGTCAGTTCGCCGCGGCTGAAAGAGTTGCCGCAGTACAGGCACAGCATGCGATCGCGTGCAAACAGGCTGGCATTGCTCAGCGCCGGCGCGGGATCGTTGGCACCCGGGCGTGCATGACCGGAGCTGGCGACGATCGGATGCAGCTGCAGCAGGCTCTGCCTCCCTGTGAGGCGGTTCATGCCGCCGCGGATGGTGAGGCAGGCTTCACCGAGCGTCCAGGCCACGGCCCCCCGCACGTACAGGCAGGCGGCGTCCTGCCAGCTGATCCAGTCGAGGATGCGCCCGGTCGAATCGAGCGAAAGCACGCGCGTGGAGTGGATGTCGCCAATGGTCGCGACCACTGCCTGCACCTTGACCTCCTGCGGCGCCACGGCGCCGAAGCCATCGCATCGGGGCATGCGACGCGCCAGCATAGACCAGAGTTTCCATGCGTGGGAAGGCGGTTGCGTCCGGCGCCGGGTCGGCTTGCCGTCGCATCCTTTCGGGCCGCGATCGATTCATTGCGATGCGGCAGCAGCTTGGCCGCTTCGCTGCGCTCGCGCCAACCTTCGGATCCTCGCCTTCACGCCCGGGCGGCGCTGCGGCGATCATCCTTCGGAACGGCGCCTCAGCCGAACTGCGCGTCCGGCATGTCCATGAGGGTGGCCGCGCCGCTGCGGATTGCCGCCGCATGGGCGTGGATGCGGGGCAAGATGCGGGCGTAGTAGAAGCGCGCGGTGTGGCGCTTGGCATCGCGCAGCTCCGGCGCCGAGCGGTCCGCGGCCTCGACGGCGCGGGCCCAGAACCAGGCCAGCGCCACGTAGCCGGAGAAGAACAGGTAATCGTAGGCGGCGGCGCCGATCTCCTCCGGGTTGGCGGCGGCACGCGCGGCGATCTCCAGCGTGAGCTGGCTCCACTGGCGGCTGGCCTCGGCCAGCGGGCCGACGAATTCGGACAGCGCCGCGTCGCCCTCGTGGGCCGCGACGAAGGCGTCGATTTCGGCAATGAAGTGGCGAAAGCCGACGCCCTTGAGCTGCAGGATCTTGCGCCCGAGCAGGTCGTTGGCCTGGATCTGTGTGGTGCCTTCGTAAAGGGTGGCGATGCGCGCGTCGCGCGCGAACTGCTCCATGCCGTTCTCGACGATGTAGCCGTGGCCGCCGAAGATCTGCACGGCGTCGTAGGTGCATTCGATCGCCGTTTCGGTGAGGAGTCCCTTCACGATCGGGGTCAGGAACGACACCAGCGCCTCGGCGCGCTCGCGCTCGGCGGCGTCACTGGAACGGCTGGCGATGTCTTCGTGGAGGTAGGCGTAGAGCGCCAGCAGCCGCTCGCCTTCGGCGAAGGCCTTCTGCGTCAGCAGCATGCGGCGGATGTCGGGATGCACGATGAGTGGGTCGGCGGGCCAATCCGGGTATTTCGGGCCCGACAGCGAACGCATCTGCAGGCGTTCGCGGGCGTAGGCGAGCGAGTTCTGGTAGGCACGCTCGGTGAGACCGAGGCCCTGCAGGCCGACCGCCAGGCGTGCGGTGTTCATCATGGTGAACATGGCGGCGAGGCCTTTGTTGGCCTGGCCGACCAGCCAGCCTTCGGCAGCGTCGAAGTTCATCACGCAGGTCACCGAGCCGTGGATGCCCATCTTGTGCTCGATGGAACCGCAGGCCAGCGCGTTGCGCTCGCCCACCGTACCGTCCTTCGCGACCTTGAACTTGGGCACAATGAAGAGGGAAATGCCCTTCACCCCGGCAGGAGCATCCGGCAGGCGTGCCAGCACCAGGTGCAGGATGTTGTCGACCAGGTCGTGCTCGCCGGCGGTGATGAAGATCTTGGTGCCGCTGATGCGGTAGCTGCCGTCGCCGGCGGGTTCCGCGCGGGTCTTGAGGAGGCCGAGGTCGGTGCCGCAGTGGGGCTCGGTCAGGCACATCGTGCCGGTCCACTGGCCGGACACCAGCGGCTTCAGGAACACCTCGCGCTGCCAGTCCTCGCCGTGGAACTCCAGCGCCGAGGCGGCGCCGTGCGAGAGCATCGGGTAGTTGCCCCAGGAGAGGTTGGCCGCGTCGATCATCTCCTTGAGCGCCGCGCCGAGTGTTTCGGGCAAACCCTGTCCGCCGAAGGCCTCGCGCGCGGTGAGGCCGATCCAGCCGCCCTCGACGTATTGGGCAAAGGCTTCCTTGAATCCCTTCGGCGTGCGCACTTCATGGGTGGCCGGATCGAACCGGCAGCCTTCGGCATCGCCGCTGGCGTTGAGCGGCGCGAGCACCTGCTCGGCGAATTTCGCCCCTTCCTCCAGGACCGCATCGATCAGCTCGCGACTGGCGGCTTCGCAGCCCGGCAACTCCCGGTAGATCGATTCGACGCCGAGCACGTCGTGCAGGGCGAAGCGCATGTCGGCGAGCGGGGTGGTATAGCGGCTCATGGGATTCTCCTAGCGCCAGGTGTTGGGGATGCCGGGCACGGGCGACAGCCGGCTGCTGCGCTCGAACTTGAAGCTGGCCTTGGGATCGGTGGTGCGGATGCTGCCTTCCAGGCGGTATCCGAAATCGACGTCGGCGCGAAGCTGCATGCGCGAATGCAGGTGCGCCGTGACCACGTCGCCGCTGTTGGCGACGATGTCGATGTCCGGCGTCACGTGGATTTCGCCCGCGTCCGCGCCGTCGATGAGGAGCCTGGCGTCGAGCGCCTCGTAGTGCATCGCCATGGTGCTGAAGTTCTCGATGCGGATGCTCAGCTGCCACTCGCCGCCGGGCAGGATCGCCAGTTGCTGGATGCTGGCCGTGGAGGGATGCACCTTCCTCACCGGCCCGCTGCCGCAGGCGGCCAGCAGGAGCAGGGCAATCGCGAGGAGTGATCGGGTCGGACTCATTGCCACCTCGGCCGGCGCTGGATGTGGATGCCGTAGCCTACCGGCTTGGCCGCGGGGCGCAAAGGAGGCAGGCCGGCCCGCGCGATCCGTCGCCTGGAACGTCCGCGGGGAGCCGCCGTGCATTGCCGCTATTCAGCTTTGTGGCTGCATCCTCCATGCGCCGCGCAGCGCATGAAGGCGCGGAACCTGTCTCATTCGCGAAGGAGAAGATGCGCCATGAAACGTCCGCTCGTGTTCCTGTCGGGGTTGATGCTGATGCTCGGTTTTGCCTTCGCCCACGCCGACGAGTACAGCGACACCATCGCCTTGTTCAAGAACTCCACGGAAAGCGCCGCGTTCTTCAACAGCAGCTACGGCTACGCGGTGTTTCCCACCATCGGCAAGGGTGGCCTGGTGGTCGGCGCGGCGCACGGCAACGGCCATGTGTACCGGCACGGACGCTACGTGGGTGACACCAGCATGACCCAGCTCAGCGTCGGTGCGCAGGCCGGCGGGCAGGCCTACAGCCAGATCATCTTCTTCGAGAACGAAGCGGCCTTCAACGAGTTCACCAAGGGCAGCTTCGAGTTCGGCGCCGACGCCAACGCCGTCGCCATCACCGCCGCCGCGGGCGCCACCGCCGGCACCACGGGCGCCAGTGCCGGAGCGAGCGCGACCAAGCGCGACGCCAAGAACGTCGGCACCTACTACAAGGGCATGGCGGTGTTCACCATCGTCAAGGGTGGTGCCATGTACCAGGCCGTGCTCGCCGGGCAGAAGTTCAGCTATACCCCGCGCTGAGCGCTGGTTGGATAGCAAGCTCGTCATTCCGGCGAAGCGGACCAGTGCCTTCAGAGGCGCTGGGTCCCGGCGTTCGCCGGGACGGCGAGTGGTTCAGAGTTCCTGAAGCGGGCGCAGTCCGAAGGGGCTGCGCCCTGCTCGTTTGCTAGCATGGCGGGATGCCTTCTTCCGCCGCTGAAATCCTTCACTCCGTCTTCGGCTACGCCGCCTTCCGTGGCGAGCAGGGCGCGATCATCGAGCACGTCGCCGACGGGGGCGATGCGCTCGTCCTGATGCCGACCGGCGGCGGCAAGTCGCTCTGCTACCAGATTCCCGCCCTGCTGCGCGAGGGCACCGCGGTGGTGGTGTCGCCGCTGATCGCGCTGATGCAGGACCAGGTGGCGGCGCTGCGCCAGCTTGGCGTCGCCGCGGCGTTCCTCAATTCCAGCCTCGATGCGCGCGCGCAGCGCGAGGTGGAGCAGGATTTCGCGTCGGGGCGGCTGAAGCTCCTCTACGTCGCGCCCGAGCGCCTGCTGACCGAGCGCTGCCTGGACCTCCTTTCTGGCGCCCCGGTCGCCCTCTTCGCCATCGACGAGGCGCACTGCGTGTCGCAGTGGGGCCACGATTTCCGTCCCGAGTACCGGGAACTCACGATCCTCCACGAGCGCTTTCCCGCCGTGCCGCGGATCGCCCTCACCGCGACCGCCGACGGCCCGACCCGGCGCGAGATTGTCGAGCGGCTGGCGCTCGGCGCGGCGCGCCAGTTCGTGTCGAGCTTCGACCGCCCCAACATCCGCTACCACGTGGTCGAGAAGCACGACGCGCGCCGGCAGTTGCAGGCCTTCCTGTCCCGCCACGAGGGCGAGTCGGGCATCGTCTACTGCCTGTCGCGGCGCAAGGTCGACGAGACCACGGGCTGGCTGGCCGAGCGAGGCATCGTCGCCCTGCCATACCACGCCGGCATGGAGGCTGGCGAGCGCGCCGCCAACCAGCAGCGCTTCATCGCCGAGGACGGCATCGTGATGGTGGCCACCATCGCCTTCGGCATGGGCATCGACAAGCCGGACGTCCGCTTCGTCGCGCATCTGGACCTGCCCAAAAGCATGGAGGGCTACTACCAGGAAACCGGCCGGGCCGGACGCGACGGCCTGCCGGCCGAGGCCTGGCTCTGCTACGGACTCGGCGATCTGGTGCTGCTGAACCGCTTCATCGACGGCTCGGAGGCCGGCGAGGAACGCAAGCGCGTCGAGCGCAACAAGCTCGAGGCGCTGCTCGGCTATGCAGAGGACGCCGCCTGCCGACGCCGCCGGCTGCTGGCCTACTTCGGCGAAACCGGGCCGGAGCGGTGCGGCAACTGCGACAACTGCCTGCAGCCGCCGGATCTCATCGACGGCAGCGTCATCGCCCAGAAGGCGCTGTCCTGCGTCTACCGCACCGGCCAGCGCTTCGGCGCCGGCCACCTCATCGACGTGCTGCGTGGGGAAGCGACGGAGCGGGTCGCGCGGCTCGGCCACGAGGGGATCAGCACCTTCGGCGTCGGCGCCGACCTCGACGCGCAGCAATGGCGCTCGGTGTTCCGCCAACTGGTCGCGGCAGGGCTGCTCGCGACCGACGAGGAAGGCTATGGCAGCCTGCGCCTGACCACGGCGAGCCGCGGCGTGCTGCGCGGGGAGACGCAGGTTCCGTTGCGCCGCCCGGCCGATCGCGCCGAGCGTCGCGCCAGCCGGCGCAAGTCGAGCAGTCGCCAGCCCGGCGCCAGCCTCGATATCGCCCCGCACGAAACGATCCGCTGGGATGCACTCCGCGAGCTGCGCACGCGCCTGGCCCGCGAACAGGGCGTGCCGCCCTACGTCATCTTCCACGACGCGGCACTGCTCGCCATGCTGCGCGAGCGGCCGCAGACTCTGGCCGAATTCGGCGCCATCAGCGGCGTCGGCGCTCGCAAGCTGGAGCGCTACGGCGAGGCGTTCCTGGCCGTGCTGACGGAGTGAGCGGTTCGGCACTCAGATCGCGTGCAGCGCGGACGGCCGGGCGCGGTCCCGCGCGGTTTGGGATGCCGGGTCCGGTGCGATAGCAGCTTGCAGATTCTGCAGACCCTTCAGAGCTTGTGAAAAATTGCACATCCTGTGCAATTTTCCAGTCGCGGGTCCGGTACACGCCTGGACCCGCTCCCGCGAATCAGGCACTTGCGTGCCCGCTTCGCGACCGGCCATCCCTGGCCGGGCTGAGAGTTCGTTTTTTCACAAACTCTCAGCGCACGTATCCGGCACAGCTTTCATGTACGCGGTCGGCGGCCGGGTGGATATGACTGCGCAGCCAGAGTGCGAATTCGGCCTCGGTGAGACTGCCCTCGGCGAGGGAAAGGTAGACCGGGTACAACTCCAGATCGCCCGCATCGAGCCGCCCTCCATTGAGCACGATAAAGGTTTCGCAAAGGACCGCGGCCGTGCGCTTGTTGCCGTCCACGAAGGGGTGATTGCGGGCAAGACCATAAGCGAGGCTGGCGGCCAGCTCGGAAACATCGGGTGGCGGTTCTCCGTAGGCATGCAACTGCAACGGCCGGGCAAGGGCGGAATCCAGCAGGCTTTCGTCGCGGATTCCCGAACTGCCCCCGTGTTCGGCGAGTTGGCGATCATGCACCGCCAGCGCCAGGTCCTTGTCGATCCAGGTGATCATCATCCTTTCACTGAGCCAGCTTGTGCAGCAGCGTGCGCCGCTCACGCATGATCCTTTCCGCCACTTCCATCTGCGCCGCCAGCTTCTCGTCATACACGGTCAGGCGGATGCCGTCGGGCGTCTCCAGGGCGTACAGCTCATCACCCTTGCTCACATGCAGGCGTGCGAGAAGTTCCTTCGGCAGGATGACGCCGGCGGAATTGCCGATTGTGGTGATCTTGAGCTTCATGGCATGTTGTTCCGGGCAAATGTTATAACCAGTGTTATACCGTGCTCCCGCATGACTGGCAAGCGTCCGGTTCGCCTGTCCCGGAAAAAGGAAGCCCCGCATGGCGGGGCTTCGGGGCGTGCGGCCGTAGCAGGGAAAATCAGGCTACGTTCGGCTCGCTGAAGGCCTCGATCTCGCCCTTGAAGTCATCTACCGGCACGCAGGCGCAGAACACGTTCTTGTCGCCGTAGACGTTGTCGACCCGCGCCACCGGCGACCAGTATTTCTGCCGTCGCAGCGACTCCAGAGGGAAGGCCGCCAGCTCGCGCGGGTAGGGATGGGTCCACTCCGAAGCCGAGACCTGGGCGGCGGTGTGCGGCGCGTTCTTGAGCGGGTTGTCCTCGCGATCCAGGCGCCCGTCCTCGATGGCGCGGATCTCGTCGCGGATCTGGATCATCGCGTCGATGAAGCGGTCCAGTTCCACCAGCGATTCGCTCTCGGTCGGTTCCACCATCAGCGTGCCGGCCACCGGGAAGCTCAGGGTGGGCGCGTGAAAACCGAAGTCGATCAGGCGCTTGGCGACGTCCTCGGCGCTGATGCCGGTGGCGTCCTTGAGCGGGCGCAGATCCAGGATGCACTCGTGCGCAACCAGGCCGTTGCGGCCGGTGTAGAGCGTCGGGTAATGCGGCTCCAGCCGGCGCGAGACGTAGTTGGCGGCGAGCATCGCCACCTGGGTCGCCTTGCGCAGGCCTTCCGCGCCCATCAGCGTGATGTACATCCAGGAGATCGGCAGGATGCCGGCGCTGCCGAAGGTGGCGGCCGAAACCATCGCGCCCCCGCCGACGCCCGGGGTGCGGATGCCGTCGCTGCCGAGACTTCCCGGCAGGAAGGGCGCGAGATGCGCCTTGGCCGCACACGGCCCGACGCCCGGCCCGCCGCCGCCGTGCGGGATGCAGAAGGTCTTGTGCAGGTTGAGGTGCGAGACGTCCGAACCCCACTTGCCGGGTTTGGCGACGCCGACCAGCGCATTCATGTTGGCGCCGTCCGTATAGACCTGCCCGCCGTGCTGGTGGACGATGTCGCAGATCTCGACCACGTCCTCCTCGAACACGCCGTGCGTGGAGGGGTAGGTCAGCATGATCGCGGCGAGTCGATCGGACCACTTCTCCGCCGCGCGGCGGATGTCCTCGACGTCCACGTTGCCGTTCGCATCGCAGCGGGTGACCACCACCTGCATGCCGCAAAGCTGCGCCGAGGCCGGGTTGGTGCCGTGCGCGGACTCGGGAATCAGGCAGATGTCGCGGTGCCCCTCGCCGCGCGAGCGGTGGTAGGCGCGGATCGCCAGGAGGCCCGCGTATTCGCCCTGAGCGCCGGAGTTCGGCTGCAGGCTGACCGCGTCGTAGCCGGTGATTTCCACCAGCATCTCTTCCAGGCCGCTGATCAGATCCCTGTAGCCTTGGGTCTGCCCGGCCGGCGCGAAGGGATGGATGTTGGCGAACTCCGGCCAGGTGATCGGGATCATCTCGGCGGTGGCATTGAGCTTCATCGTGCAGGAGCCGAGCGGGATCATGGTGCGATCCATCGCCAGGTCCTTGTCGGCCAGCGTGCGCAGGTAGCGCAACATCTCGTGTTCGCTGTGGTAGGTGTTGAACACGGGATGGGTGAGAAAGTCGCTGGTGCGGCGCAGATCCTCCGGGATCAGCGAGGGCGCGCTCGCGTCCAGCTCGTCCACGGACGGCAGCGGCGCGCCGTCGTCGGCGAAGATCCGCCACAGGAGCTCGACGTCGGCGCGCGTGGTGGTCTCGTCCAGCGCGATGCAGGTATAGCGGTCCCAGGCCTTGCGCAGGTTGACGCCCATTGACGTCGCACGCGCCATCAGCGCGTCCGTGCGATCGTCGGTCTTCAGGCTGATGGTGTCGAAGGCGGTGTCGTGGTGGTCGTGGCGATAGCCGAGCTGCAGCAGGCCGGCCTTGAGGATGGCGGTCAGCCGCGCGACGCGCATGGCGATGCGCTTGAGGCCCTCGGGGCCGTGGTAGACCGCGTACATCGCCGCCATGTTGGCGAGCAGCACCTGCGCGGTGCAGATGTTGCTGGTCGCCTTCTCGCGGCGGATGTGCTGTTCGCGCGTCTGCAGGGTGAGGCGGTAGGCGGTGTTGCCCTCCGCGTCGACGGAGACGCCGATCAGGCGCCCCGGCATCTGCCGCTTGTAGGCGTCGCGGCAGGCCATGAAGGCGGCGTGTGGCCCGCCGAAGCCGTACGGCACGCCGAAGCGCTGCGTGTTGCCGACGACGATGTCCGCGCCCATCTCGCCCGGCGGCTTCAGCAGCGTCAGCGCGAGGAGATCGGTGGCGAAGATGAAGAGGGCACCCCTGGCGTGGATCGCCTCGGCCTCCTTGCCCCAGTCGTACAGCCAGCCGCTGGAGGCCGGGTACTGCACCAGCACGGCGAAGAAGTCGCCCTTGTCCAGCGCCGCGGCATAGGCCTCGGCCGAGTCGGCGGTCTCGACGACGAGGCCGAGCGGCTCGGCGCGCGTGCGCAGCACCTCGAGCGTCTGCGGATGGGTGTCACCCGACACCAGCAGGGTGTTCGACTTCGACTTCGCCGCGCGGCGCGCCAGCGTCATCGCCTCGGCCGCGGCGGTCGCCTCGTCGAGCAGCGAGGCGTTGGCGATCTCCATCCCGGAAAGATCGGCACACATGGTCTGGAAGTTGATCAGCGCTTCCATGCGCCCCTGCGAGATTTCCGCCTGGTAAGGCGTGTAAGCGGTGTACCAGGCCGGGTTCTCAAGGATGTTGCGCAGGATCACGTTGGGCGTGTGGGTGCCGTAGTACCCCTGGCCGATGAAGCTCCGGAAGACCTTGTTCTTCGCGGCCAGCGCGCGGATCTTCTCCAGCGCTTCCACCTCGGTCATCGCCGGCGGCAGGTCGAGCGGCGCGGCGGAGCGGATGCTGGCCGGCACGATGGCGTCGGTCATCGCTTCCAGCGAGTCCTGGCCGATGCCGCGCAGCATGTGCGCGATCTCGGCGTCGTTCGGGCCGATGTGGCGCCCGATGAAGGCGTCGTGGTGTTCGAGTTCGCGGAGCGAGGGCGCGGTGTTCTGGGTCATGGAGGCGTCCGAAGGCAGGCGTGCGAAGCCGCACGGGGCGCCCCTCTGTCCTTTTGCCTGAGAGTTTGGAAGCGCATGCGCTTCGTGCCCCTTCGGCGCCGGCTCGCGGCCGGTCTCTCCAGAGTTGTCGACGCGCGGCGGTCTTGGGCCTGAGCGATTACGGGCGTTGCGCCTTCGGCAGCGGAAAGCCGATGCCCTCCGCTTCTCCCACCGCGTCGATGGAAGCGGCCATTATACCCGGGCTGCACGCGCGGTGGCCGCCGGCGGCACAACGAAAAAACCCGCCTGGCGGCGGGTTCTTCAATGATTCGTTGGTGCCCAGGAGAGGACTCGAACCTCCACGGTTTTACCCGCTAGTACCTGAAACTAGTGCGTCTACCAATTCCGCCACCTGGGCCCGCCGGCGGGCGGGGCCTGCCGGGGGCGCGAACGATACTGGCCGGGTCACAGGCTGTCAATGCTGCCCTTGCAATCATGGGGTCGCTCCGCGACGCTGCCCCCACAAACGAAGGAACCGCCTGTGAAAAGAAGAAAAAACACCCCGCCGCACACTGGCGCCAGAGGCGGAAAGCCCGCCGCCGGAGAAGATCCGCGGCAGGGCCGCGGGCCGGGCAAGCGCGTCAAGCCTGCGCCTTTCTTGCCGGAGCGCTTGCCGCCGCTGCCCGGCAAGGGGCGCAAAGCGCGCATCGCCGACCCCCATGCGGAGCGCGAGGCGAAGCGCTACGAGCGGCCCATCCCGAGCCGCGAGGCCATCATCGACCTGCTGACCGGCCAGGGCGAACTGCTCAAGATCGAGAAGATCGCCGACGCCCTGCACCTCACCGACCCGGTGGACCTCGAGGCGCTGACCCGCCGCCTGGGGGCGATGCTGCGCGATGGCCAGCTGATCCAGAACCGCCGCGGCGGTTACGGCGTGGCCAGCAAGCTCGACCTGATGCCCGGGCAGGTGCTGGCCAACGCGGAAGGCTACGGATTCCTGCGCCCCGACGAGGGCGGCGACGACCTTTACCTGTCGCCGGCCGAGATGCGCAAGGTGCTGCACGGCGACCGCGTGCTGGCCAGCGTGGTCGGCATCGACCGTCGCGGGCGTCGCCAGGGCGCCATCGTCGAGGTGCTGGAACGGCGCTCGTCGCGGCTGGTCGGTCGAGTGGTGGAGGACCACGGCGTGGTGCTGGTGACGCCCGACGACCGGCGCCTGCACCAGGACGTGCTGATCAAGCCCGGCGAGGACCGGGGCGCGCACTCGGGGCAGATCGTGATCGTCGAGATCACCGATCCGCCGACCGTGCACCGCGGCCCCATGGGCCGCATCATTACCGCGCTCGGCGAGCGGCTGCAGCCCTCGCTGGTGGTCGAGATGGCGATCGCCAGCCACGACCTGCCGCACGAGTGGCCGGCCGCGGCGCTGAACCAGGCGGCCGCGGTCGAGCCGGAGGTCACGCCCGCCGAGCTGGACGGCCGCACGGACCTGCGCAAGCTGCCGCTGGTCACCATCGATGGCGCCGACGCCAAGGACTTCGACGACGCGGTGTATGCCGAAGCCGCCGGCGAGGGCTTCCGCCTGGTGGTCGCCATCGCCGATGTCTCGCATTACGTGACGCCCGGCAGCGCGCTCGACGAGGAGGCGAAGAATCGCACCACCTCGGTGTATTTCCCCGGTTTCGTGGTGCCGATGCTGCCGGAGACGCTCTCCAACGGCATCTGCTCGCTGAACCCCAAGGTCGATCGCCTGTGCATGGTGTGCGACATGCGCATCGATGCGGACGGCGAGGTCACGCGCGCGAAATTCTATCCGGCGGTGATGCGCTCGCACGCGCGCCTCACCTACGATCGCGTCTGGCAGGCGATCGGCGAGAAGGACGCCGACGCGCGCCGCGAGCTCGCCGACGTGATGCCGCAACTCAAGGTGCTGCACAAGCTCTACAAGCTGCTGGCGAAGGCGCGCAGGCGGCGCGGCGCGATCGACTTCGAGACCACCGAGGTGGACTTCCGCCTCGACTCCGAAGGCGAAGTCGTTCAACTCGCCGCGCGCGAGCGCAACGACGCGCACAAGCTGATCGAGGAATGCATGATCGCCGCCAACGTCGAGGCGGCGAAGTTCCTCCAGAAGAAGCGCATCCCGGCGCCCTACCGCGTGCATGCGCCGCCGCCGGCTTCCAAGTACGAGGATCTCCTCGAGTTCCTGCGCGAGTTCAAGCTCAGCCTGCCGCCGCAGGACAAGGTGGCGCCGGCCGATTTCTCTGCTTTGCTGAAGAAGATCCGCAACCGGCCGGATGCGAGCCTGATCGAATCGGTGTTGCTGCGCTCGCAGAGCATGGCGGTCTATCAACCCGGCGATCCTGGTCATTTCGGGCTGGCGCTCGAAACCTACACGCACTTCACCTCCCCGATCCGGCGATATCCGGACCTGCTGGTGCACCGCGCGATCCGCTACGCGCTCGCGGGCGGCAAGCCGGCGGGCTATTTCTACAGCCCGAGCGACATGGCCAACCTCTGCGTGCACTGCTCCCACAACGAGCGCCGCGCCGACGAGGCCGAGCGCGACGTCGACGAGCGCTACAAGTGCGCCTGGATGGAAAAGCACGTCGGCGAGGAATTCGACGGCATCGTCTCCGGCGTCACCTCGTTCGGCCTCTTCGTCGAGCTCACCGAATCGAAGATCGACGGCCTGGTGCACGTCACCCAGCTCCCCAACGACTACTACCACTTCGACGCCACCCGGCGCATGCTCAGCGGCCAGCGCCGCGGCCTCGCCTTCCGCCTCGGCGACGAGGTCCGCGTGCGCGTGCTGCGCGCCAGCCTTGAGGATCGCAAGATCGATTTCCGACTGGTGACCTGACGCGCCGCGGCTTGCCGCGCGCGCGGCCAGGGCGGAGACTCGGAACATGATGGCCAATTCCGAACCGGGCGCTTCGCCGCGCCTCCACGTCCGCGCTGCGGAGCTTGCCGACATCCCGCAGCTGGTCGACCTGTCGGCGCGCGTCTACGGGGCCGACTGGGGCTACTCGGCGGAAATGCTGCGCGGCCAGATCACGCGCTTTCCCGAGGGGCAGTTCGCCGCCATCTATGGCGAGCGCGTGGTCGGCTATTGCGCCACCTTCCGCATCGGCGAATCGATAGCCTTGGCGCCGCATACCTGGGCCGGCATCACCGGCGGCGGTTTCGCCTCGCGCCACGTGCCCGACGGCGAATGGCTGTACGGGATGGAGGTGTGCGTCGATCCGGACTACCGCGGCCTGCGCATCGGGCGCCGCCTCTATTCGGCGCGCAAGCGCCTGTGCCAGCGCCTCGGCCTGCGCGGGATCGTGTTCGGCGGCCGCCTGCCGGGGCTGGCGCGCCGCATCGGCCGCTACGGCAGCGCCGATGCCTACGTCGAGGCGGTGGTTGCCGGGCGCCAGCGCGACGCGACACTGAGCTTCCAGCTCCGCAACGGCTTCGAGCTGGTCGGCCTGCTCGATCGCTATCTTCCCAGCGACCGGGAATCGATGGGGATGGCGGCGCACCTGGTCTGGCGCAACCCCAACCGCTTCGAAGCGCCGGCCGCGCCGCTGACGAGCGCCGGCGGCGCGCCGCGGCTGCTGCGCATTGCCGCCGTCCAGTACCAGCAGCGGCGCATCGCCGATTTCGAGGCATTCGCCGCGCAGGTGGAATATTTTGTCGACGTCGCCGCCAGCTACGAATCCGACTTCGTCGCCTTCCCGGAACTGCTTGCGCTGCAGCTCCTGTCGATCGCCAACAAGCCCTTCGAGCCGGCGCAGGCGGTGCTCGAGATCGCCGGCTACGCGGCACGGCTCGAAGCGCTCTTCAGCGAGATCGCCGTGCGCCACAACATCAATATCATCGGTGGCGCCCACCCGGTGCTCGACGCGGCCGGAGAGCTCCGCATCGTCGCGCCCGTGTGCCTGCGCGATGGAAGCGTGCATCGGCAGGAGAAGCTGCATCCCACTCCGGCCGAGCGCGCCTGGTGGGCGATCCGCGGCGGTGCCCGCGCCGAGGCGATCGCCACCGATTGCGGGCCGATCGGCGTGCTGGTCGATTACGACGCGCAGTTTCCCGAGGTGGCGCGCCACCTCGTGGACCAGGGCGCGCTGATCCTGTTCGTGCCGTTCTGCAGCGACGAGCGCCAGGGGTATCTCCGGCTGCGCTACTCGGCGCAGGCGCGCGCCATCGAGAACCAGTGCTACGTGGTGATGTCCGGCAACGTCGGCAACCTGCCGGGCGTCAACAACTTCGAGATGCAGTACGCGCAAAGCTGCATCCTGACACCCTGCGATTTCGCCTTCGCGCGCGACGGCATCGCTGCCGATTCGACGCCCAATACCGAAATGGTCCTGCTCGCCGACCTTCGCCTGGAGGATCTCGCCCGCGCCCGCAACGACGGCGCGGTGCAGAACCTCAAGGACCGCCGCCACGACCTCTACCAGCTGCGGTGGACGCGCCGGCCGGAATGAGATGCGTTCGGGAGATTCCGCCCGTGGCAGGCGCCATGGATCGGCTTGCGTCCCTCGGTCGGACGACGTCATGCCCGCGAAAGCGGGCATCCATTTGAAGAGGGAGTGGCGCCGTCCAGGCCTCAGGGCGCCGGCGCGTCCGGCGCCATCCGCACCGGCAGCGGCACGTTGCAGAGGTCGATGGCGCCGGCGGGGCGGTGGTACCAGTCGTCACGCCGGTTGCGGCGCGATTCCACCAGTGCGGCGAAGGTGGCGGTGTCGGTGCGCAGTGCCTCCAGCGGCAGGCGCTCGGCGTGCGGCAGATCCGCCGCCACGCGGATCGAGCTGATCGGCACCCGTTGTTCCGGCGCTTCGTGGAAGCCCAGCGCGCCACCGCCGCGCGGCAGGGCGGCGAGGAGTTCCATGCCCTGGACCACGCGGCCGACCAGCGCGATGTTGCGGTCGAGCTGGCGCGGCGCCTGGCCGATCACCACGTAGAGCTCGGCGCCATTGCCGGTGTCGACGCCATCGTCGCGGCCGGCGCCGACCATGCCGTAGCAGTGGGCGAGCCAGGTCGTCCCGGCCTGCGAGTCGCGTGCCGCCGGCAGGCCGGCGCTGAAGCCGACCTCGGGCGCGTAGACATCGCCATCGGCGAGCGGCGTGAAGGGCAGGTCGGGCCCGGTGTTGCGCTCGAATTCCGGCGGCAGGCGCGCCTTCGCGGCACCGAGCGGGCGCGCCCTGCCCGGATCGCCGGCGTGCGGATCGCCCCACTGGGTGACGAAGTTGTCCTGCACGCGGACGATGGCGAGCCCGTCGAAATACCCCGATCGCACCAGGGTACGGATATTGTCCGCGTGGAGCGGCGCGAACGCCGGCGCCAGTTCGATGACGACGCGGCCACCGGCCACGTCCATGTACAGCGTGTCGACCGGATCGAGGCGCCGCCAGTCGTCGGGCGTCGAGGCATCCAGCACCTGCTGCATGGTCGGCCCTCGGACGGACTCCGGCGCCGCGGCTGGGCGGATCGGAGGCGTGCAGCCGGCGAGCAATGCAAGCAGCAATGCAGCAGCGAGATCTTTCAAGGCAAGCACTCCCAATGATTGCGCTGGATATTCAAGCTGTTGCACTCAAATGGCACGCCCCTTCGCCGTGCTCGGCTGCATTTCCCGGGATGCCGAGCTCCAACTCGGCGCTCTTCGCAGACTGGTGATCAACAGCGGCCGGGCGGGAGCTCGGCCCTCCCAGGGAGGCAAGGCGCCGCGTGAGCGGGCCTCAGCCCTCAGCCCTCGCCCCGGATGAACCCGCGCACCTCCTGGTACACGCGCTCGCGCCAGCGGCGGCCGCTGAAGATGCCGTAGTGGCCGGCGCCCGCCACTTCGATGTGGTGGCGCCTCGCAGGATCGATGCCGCTGCACAGCTCGTGCGCGGCGCGGGTCTGGCCGAGGCCGGAGATGTCGTCCAGCTCGCCCTCGATGGTGAGGAGGGCGGTATCACGGATGTCGCCTGGCCGCACCGGCTCGCCCGCCACGCGCCATCTGCCGCGCGGCAGGAGGTGTTCCTGGAACACGACGCGGATGGTGTCGAGGTAGAACTCCGCCGGCATGTCGAGCACGGCGTTGTATTCGTCGTAGAAGCGCCGGTGCGCGGCGGCATCCTCGAGGTCGCCGCGGAGCAGGTCGCGGTAGAAATCCCAGTGCGCGCTGAAATGCCGGCTCGGATTCATGGCGACGAAGCCGGCGTGCTGCAGGAATCCCGGATAGACCTTGCGGCCCTTGCCCGGATAGTTCGGCGGCACGTCGAACACCACGTTGGTCTGGAACCACGAAAACGGCTTGGTGGTGGCGAGATCGTTGACGCGGGTCGGGCACTTGCGGGCATCGATCGGGCCGCCCATCAGGACCAGCGAACGCGGCGTGGCTTCGCCGGCCGACGCCATCAGCGACACGGCGGCGAGCACCGGCACCGTCGGCTGGCACACGGACATCACGTGGAGGTCTGCCGCGCCGAGATGGCGCATGAAGCGGCGCATCAGGGCGACGTAGTCATCGAGCCCGAAACCACCATGCGCGAGCGGCACCATGCGCGCGTCGATCCAGTCGGTGACGTACACGTCGTGCTCGCGCAGCAGCGTGCTCACGGTGTCGCGGAGCAGGGTCGCGTGGTGGCCGGAGAGCGGCGCCACCACCAGCACCACCGGATCGGCGCGGAGCTCGGCCAGCGCGACCGGGTCGTCGCTGAGGCGCCTGAAGTGCACCAGGTCGCAGAACGGCGTTTCCAGCACGCGCTCCTCCACGACCGCAGCCTCGCGGCCGTGCGCGGTGACGTGGCTGATTCCGAACTCGGGCTTCTCGTAGTCCTTGCCGAGCCGATAGAAGAGTTCGTAGCCCGCCGCCATGCGCCCCATGCCGGGCACGCGCGCAAACCAGTTGTCGGCGGACGCGAGCATCTGCGCGGCGGCGCCGGACCAGTTGACGAGCGGGTTGATGAGGGCGCGGTTGACTTCGTGGAAGTGGTACAGCATCGATGGATTCCGGGTGACGTTTCGGCCGCCAGCAACGTGCCGCGAGGCAGGGCCGACCCGTCAATGTAGACCGATTCGGACGATTTGCGAAGATGAGGATCGGCATGCGTGCCGCGCCGGGCCGGGATGCCACAATGGCCGGTCCCGCCGCCGAGGCGCGGCACATTGATCCCGACGGTGGCGATGATGGCGTTGACGTGGAGGCGGCTCGTCCGCGGTGCGTGTGGTGCGATGCTGCTGGCTTTCCTGCTGCCGGCGACGGCGTTCGCCGCGGTTCCCGCGCCGCGCGACGTGGATTACCCGGGCACGCTGCGCCTCGATGTGGACGCGACCGACCTCGATCACCGCATCTTCCGCGTGCGCCAGGAAATCCCCGTCACCGCGGGGCCCTTCACGCTGCTTTATCCGCAATGGGTTCCCGGCGGGCATTCCCCGCGCGGGCCGGTCGAAAAGCTTGCCGGTCTGCAGATCCGCGCCGGTGACGTGGCGCTGGCCTGGACGCGCGACCCGGTGGAGATGGCGGCATTCCACGTCGAGGTGCCGGAGGGCACGACGCGGCTCACGGTCGAGTTCCAGTTCCTGTCGCCGCTCGACGGTGCCCAGGGCCGGCGCATGATGACGCCGGACATGCTCAACCTGCAGTGGAACATGATGGCGCTGTATCCGGCCGGCCACTTCGCGCGCCGCATCACGGTCGAGCCGAGTGTCAGGCTGCCCGCTGGCTGGCAGTTCGCGAGCGCGCTGGAGGTGGCTCCCGGCGAGACGTCGAATGCGACGGGTGCCGGCGGCGTGGTGCGCTTCAAGCCGGTCGATTTCGACACCCTGGTCGATTCGCCCATTTTCGCCGGGCGCCACTTCAAGCGCGTCGAGCTCGCCGGCGGCAAGGCGCCGGTGCACCTCAACATCGTGGCGGACGAGGCCGCCGACCTCGCCATCACGCCGGCGCAGATCAAGGTGCACCAGGAACTCGTCACGCAGGCGCGCAAGCTGTTCGCCTCCGAGCATTACGACCACTATGAATTCCTGCTGGCGCTTTCCAGCCAGCTCGGTGGCATTGGCCTGGAGCATCACCGCTCCAGCGAGAACGGCGTCAAGCGCGGCTATTTCACGGAATGGGACCGCCACGCGCCGGGCCGCGATCTGCTCGCCCATGAGTACACTCATTCCTGGAACGGCAAGTTCCGGCGCCCGGCGGGCCTCGCCACGCCCAATTTCAACGTACCGATGCAGGGCGAGCTCCTGTGGGTGTACGAGGGCCAGACCCAGTACTGGGGTTTCGTGCTGGCGGCGCGCTCCGGGCTCTGGAGCGCCGCCGAGGCGCGCGACGCACTGGCGCTGGTGGCGGCAAACTACAGCGAGAACCGCCCGGGATTCGCCTGGCGCAACGTGCTCGACACCACCCGCGATCCGGTGATCGCGCAGCGCCGGCCGTTGCCGTATCGCAACTGGCAGATGAGCGAGGACTACTACAGCGCGGGCCAGCTCGTCTGGCTGGCGGTGGACGCGAAGCTGCGCGAACTGTCGCGCGGCAAGCGTTCGCTGGACGATTTCGCGCGGGCTTTCTTCGGTATCGACGACGGCAGCTGGGCGGTCAGTTCCTACGACTTCGAGGACGTGGTGGCGGCGCTCGATGGCGTCGCGCCCTTCGACTGGGCGGCATTCCTGCGCCAGCGCATCGAAGGCCATGCGCCGCCGCTCGATGGCCTGGCCGCTGCAGGCTGGCAGCTGGCCTGGCGGGACGAGCCGAGCGCGTTCCAGAAGAAAAACGAAACCGACCGCAAGTCGCTCGACTACTCGGCCTCGCTCGGTCTCATCGTCGACAGCGGCAGCGGCCGGGTTGCCGACGTGCGCTGGGACGGTCCGGCGTTCAAGGCCGGCCTCGCGCCCGCCAGCGCGCTGGTCGCGGTGAACGGCCGCGAGTTCAATGCCGACCGAATCAAGGCGGCGGTGGCGGCGACCAGGGGCGGGTCGGAGACCGTCGAGCTGCTGGTCAAGAACGGCGAGGAGTACCGCACGCTGAAGGTGACCTACAGGGGTGGCCTGCGCTATCCGCACCTGGAACGCATCCCGGGCACGCCCGACCGCCTGGAGGCGATCCTCGCGCCACGCTGAGTCCCAGGCTGTAACCGGGCCGAGCTGGGGCTCGGCCGCTCCCGGGAAAGCCGGCGCGCGACGACCTCGATGCTGGGAATGGCCGATCGCCAGCTCGCCGGCTTTCGGGCAGTCTGTGAGGAGCGCGGGCGTCCCGCCCGCATGCGGGCCAGAGGCCGGCGATCCCGAGAGCGGCTCCGCCCACGCTACGAATCCCGCAGCAGGCGCTCGAGTTCCGCGGGATCACGCCAATGCGCGCCGCACACGTAGCGCGGCAGGTTCCAGCGGTTGGCGCCGGCTTCGATGGGGCGCGGCTCCACGCCAAAGGCCGCGCGCAGGCGATGCTCGCGCTGGAAGCGCGGCAGGTATTCGCCCACCAGATAGTCGCTGGCCTCGCCGTACGGGTAGGCGAACAGCGTGCACCGGTGCGGCGCCAGGTGCGCATCCAGCCAGTCGCTGGCGCGGCGGATTTCCGCATCCGCCGCGGCGTGGTCGTCGATGCCGGCGAAGCTGCCCTTGCCCGCGTCCAGGCCCATCCCAGCGGGCAGGGTGGCGTGATTGTGGTCCCAGCTGTGGCTCTCGATGGCCATCAGGCCCTCGCGCTGCGCCTCGCGCCACCAGCCATCGCCCCACCAGCCGCGGCCAACGAGGCAGGTGCGGTCGAGCACCTGGCGTGCCTCGGGCGAGACGATGACGAAGCTGGTCGCGTGCACGGCGGCGCCCGTTTCGGCCGCGAAGTCCCGCAGGATGCCGGCGAAACCGCGCTGCGGGCCGCAGGTCGGGTGCTCGATGTCGTGCCAGTCGAACCACGAGCCATCGTCGAAGCTGAGCGTGACCGCATGGTCGACGGACGACGCGGGCGCCCCCCCGAGCAGCACGTCGACCACCTGCGAGAGCGGCACGATGCGTAGGCCGAGCCGCTGGATCAGGCGCAGGTCCGCGGCGAGCGCGACGTGGTCGTTGCGTGCGTAGTCCTCGCCGAGGATGTTGTTGGAATGCCAGGTGAGGACGGGAACGCGCACGGCGGGGCCTGATCAGGGAAGGGCAGGGAATCATCGCCGCCCGTCGGGTCGGATAGAATAACGGGCTTTGACCTGCCCTCCGGACGCCGTCCCATGCCCGCAACTCCGCTCGACATGACCGACCTCTACGACATCCGCTCCCTGCTCACCGAAGAGGAGCGCATGGTGCAGGACACCGTGGCGCGCTTCACCGACGAGCGCGTGCTGCCGATCATCGGCGACTGCTTCGACCAGGGCCGCTTCCCCACCGAGCTGATTCCCGAAATGGCCGAACTCGGCCTGCTCGGCTCCTCGCTGCCGGAGGAATACGGCTGCGCCGGCATGAACGGTGTCAGCTACGGCCTGGTCTGCCAGGAACTCGAACGCGGCGACTCGGGCCTGCGCAGCTTCGCCTCGGTGCAATCGTCGCTGTGCATGTACCCGATCTACGCCTACGGCAGCGAGGAACAGCGCCGCCGCTGGCTGCCGGACATGGCCGCGGGCAAGGTCATCGGCTGCTTCGGCCTGACCGAGCCGCACGGCGGCTCGGATCCGGCCAACATGAAGACCAGCGCGAAGAGGGATGGCGGCGACTGGATCATCAACGGCGCCAAGATGTGGATCACCAACGGCAACCTGGCCCACGTCGCCATCGTCTGGGCGCAGACCGAGGACGGCATCCAGGGCTTCCTGGTCGAGAAGGACATGCCCGGCTTCAGCGCGCAGGAAGTGCACAAGAAGATGAGCCTGCGCGCCTCGGTGACCAGCGCGCTCTTCTTCGACAACGTGCGCGTGCCCGACGCGAACCGCCTGCCCAACGTGCGCGGCCTCAAGGGCCCGCTCGGCTGCCTGACGCAGGCGCGCTACGGCATCACCTGGGGCCCGATCGGCGCCGCCATCGCCTGCTTCACCGAAACCGTCGAATACGCCAAGGAGCGCATGCTGTTCGGGCGGCCCATCGCGGCTACCCAGGCGGTGCAGATCAAGCTTGCCGAGATGGCGCGCCGCATCACTCTGGCGCAGCTCCTGTCGCTGCAGCTCGGCCGCCTCAAGGACGCCGGCAACATGCAGCCGACGCAGGTCTCGCTGGCCAAGTGGAACAACTGCCGCACCGCCATCGACATCGCCCGCGAGTGCCGCGACATCCTCGGCGGCGCCGGCATCACCACCGAGCACGCACCGATCCGCCACGCGCTGAACCTGGAATCGGTGATCACCTACGAGGGCACGGAAACGGTGCACCAGCTGGTGGTCGGGCGCGAGATCACCGGCATCAACGCGTTCTGAGATCTGCGCGCGAGAGGGCGAACGGATGGGCAAGGCGGCCTGGCGGATCACGACGGTTTTGCTGGTGGCCATTGCGGCGTACCTGCTGTACCAGAACGCGGAGCAGCGCAGGCAGCAGGAACGCGTGCTGGCCGAAGTCCGCACACAGGCGGAAGCATCGCGCGCCCGACTGGAGCAGCTCGCCAGCGAGCAGGAGAAGCTGCGCCAAACCCTGAGCGAGTCGCAGGACACGCTGGCCGGTGCCAATGACAAGGCCAGCCTGCTGATGCGTGAAGACCTGTTCGTCATCCGCGGAATGCTTCTCGCGATCACCGAGTACTACGCGGCCATGGCCAGGATGCCGGCAACGCCTGCCGATGCGGGCCTTTCGGCGCCGGAGGAGTATCGCGGCAAGTCATTGAAATCGGCTGGACTGCTGCCGGACGGACGCATCGAACTGGTGTTTGACGCGCAGTCGGGCGCCGACGGAGGTCGAGTCCTGTTCGTACCCGACCTGGCGCATGTCGATACGATGGGTATCCAGTGGCACTGCGAAACCTACGATTATCCACTGATCAGGCGCGCACTGCCGACCTGTGAATACAAGGCGGCGGCCCCGTCCGCAGTCGAATCCGCCCCGAACACTCCCGCGAAGGCGGACTGATGAACCCGATACCGCAGCTCCGCCTCGAAACGCCTCGCCTCATCCTGCGCCCGACCGCGGCCGGGGATTTCGAGCCTTGGGCGGCCTGCATGGCCGACGAGGAAGCCTCGCGCTTCATCGGCGGCCCGCAGCCGCGGGCGCAGGCCTGGCGTGGCTTCGCCACCATGGTCGGTGCCTGGGTGCTGCAGGGCTTTGCGATGTTCTCGGTGATCGAGAAGTCCAGCGGGCGCTGGATCGGGCGGTTGGGTCCCTGGATGCCGGAAGGCTGGCCCGGCACCGAGGTCGGCTGGAGCCTGGTACGCGATGCCTGGGGCAAGGGGTACGCGACCGAGGGCGCCACGGCGGCGATCGACTGGGCGTTCGAGGAACTGGGCTGGAGCGAGGTCATCCACACCATCCAGCCGGCCAACCATCCCTCGCAGGCGGTGGCCAGGCGTCTCGGCTCCCGCCTCCGTGGCCCCGGTCGCCTGCCGGAGCCGATGCACGAGTTGCCGATGGAGATCTGGGGCCAGAGCCGCGAAGAATGGTTGGCCCGACGACGCGGGGCGGTGGCGTGAGGCGCACGCGGATCCGCAGCCGTGTCGCGGCCCTGCTCGGCCTGGCGCTGGCGGCGTTGGCGCTTCCCGCAGTGGCCGGCTACCCGCGCTTTGGCGGGGATCTCATCTTCGCGACCGGCATTGAGAAGCCCGCCGGCGCGCGCGGTGGCAGCAATTATCTCTGGTATCGCGTGCAGGACTGTGACCGCGAGCCCTACGGCCTGCTCGCCACCTACCACCTGCCGGCGCCCGGCGGTGGCACGGTGCGTTCGATCGCACGGCAGCAGCTCGCCGCGATGCGGGCCGCGGGCCAGGCGCGGCTCAGCGTCGGCATCTTCTTCCACCACGGCGCGGGCAACGGCACCCTGGTCGATTCCTCCTCGGCGGCGGCCGTCGAGCAGGCAGCCAGCAACCTGCGCGATCACCTGGCCGACATCAAGGCGGCCGGCTTCAGCGAGATCCTGTTCCGCTTCTTCCCGGTCGGCGCGATCAGTCCCTCCGATCCCGGATTCGTTCCGTCGCTGACCGGCGAGTACTGGAACCTGATCGCGGTGATGCATCGGCCGCTGGAAGACTCCGGCCTCCCGTTCAGGGTCGACCTGATGGTGGAAGGCGCGCCGCGTGACTCCGATCCGCCGCTGCCCGAGCCCTGGAAATACCCCGCCAACAGCAACTGGAGCCGCGCTGTGCGCGATCTCTGGCAGCACTACGTGGCCGAATACGGGCGGGATCATACGGTGGGCTTCTCCTTCCTCACCGATGCCGATCCCGCGCGGCTGCACATGCGCGTGCGCCACATGCGCTACGTCTACGAAGGAACCTACCCCTACCTCTTCGCCGCCGACTTCTACGGCACGCCCACGGTCAGCGAAGCCGACAAGTTCATCGCCCTGCACGATGCGATGGTGCGCGAGGATCCAAACGGCGCGCTCGGCTGGCGCGATGCCGGCTGGATCATCGCCGAGGGCTACTACGACGACCCGCTCGCCGCGGCGGGCTTTTCCTCGGCCATCGCCGCCACGCGCCGCACCGTGCATTACCTGACCCAATGGCCGTGGGATCGCGCCAATCTGGAGTGCGGACCGAACCCGGAGGTCAACGTCGCGCCGCCGCTCGACTGGACGGCGTACGGCGGCTACGGGTTCTAGGCCACACGGCGACGGGTCCGCTCGATCGCGATCGACGCTGGCGCCGTCCCCGAACGCGGGCAGCGATGGAAGAAGGTGGCGGAAACGACGCCGCTGTCCATCGAGTTCGCATCGTCGGCCACGTAGCGCCGTCCTACGAATGCAAGCCCGGGCTGCGCCCTCGATGGTCGCTGGTACGCCCAATTGTTCGCGCAGATTTGCGCCGCCGCGCCCGGCGAATCGCTAGTACGGCCGCTGGCCGACCCAGTTCCCCGGCGGTGAGTAGTTGCAGACCACGATGGTCCAGTTGGGAAATCCGGAAAACGGGCTGCCGCTGCTGCAGTTGTTGATCGCGCAGCCGACCTCACGACTGCTGCGCCAGACCATCTGCGTGTAGTGCCCGCATTGCCGGCCGGCCTGGCAGGTGTTGCTGGCGTAGTCGTACCAGGGCTGCTCGCTGGCCCAGCTGAGGGCTGCATCCGTCTGCACGGCGCGGGGCGGGGCGGCGGCATAGAGGTTCTCGCCAAGCCCCGGGGTGCCGCTGTGCGCCCAGGTGCAGCGGGCCGCCCACGTCTGCGCGGTGGCCGCCAGCGCCGGGCTCCAGGCAAGTAGCGGCATCGGCGGCCGCGCGGCGGGGGCCACCGTGCGGCGCGCGCAGTTGTGCACGGAGAGGTTGCCACGCCATTCGGCGGGCGTCGTGGCCAGCTCGCCGTCGAAGCCGTCGATGAAGAGGCAATCGAGGAAGGCGGCGTGGGCGGGCGCGGCCAGCGCCAGCAGGAACAGGAGAGCGAGCGGACGCATGGCGGGACCTGCGGGCGGGATGTCGATCTTGGATAACCGGTTCCGCACCGGCCCTGAACACGCGCCGGCGCGATCCTGCGGAATGCGCCGTCCGGGTGCTGACCTGCGGTGCGGCCATGCTCGTTCGCGGTGCTGGCGACGGCGGCACGCGCCGCCCGTCGGGTATGCTTGCGCTTTTGCCTCGACGCCCTCTTTCCTGCACGCGCACCGCCCGGAACGCCATGTCCATCGCCCCCGCCATTCCCGCTCGCCACAAGAACGTTAACCGCGCCGAAGTCTGCGACCAGAACTTCGTCGAGTTCGTGAAGGCCTGGCCGGGCCAGCCCTCGGGCACCGGCCCCGAGCCCACCGATTCCGTGCTGCCCGGCAGCCTGTGCACGCGGGCGGATTTCGAGGCACTGTTCGAATCCCAGCTGATCTCCCGGCACCTCGACCTGATGGCGCGCGTGCTGCGGGTGAAAAACAAGGTGTTCTACACCATCGGCTCTTCCGGCCACGAGGGCAACGCGATGGTCGCGCGGCTGACGCGGCATACCGATCCCGCCTTCCTGCATTACCGCAGCGGCGCCTTCATGGCCGAACGCTTCAGGAAGCTGCCGGGCATGGATCCGGTGATGGATTCGGCGCTTTCCTTCGCCGCCAGCGCCGAGGACCCGGCTTCTGGCGGCCGCCACAAGGTATGGGGCAGCAAGCCGCTGTGGGTGCTGCCGCAGACCTCGACCATCGCCTCGCACCTGCCCAAGGCGCTCGGCACAGCGGTCGCGATCGAGCAGGCGCGGCGCATTCGGCATGCGTTGCCGGTGCCGGAGGATGCCATCGCCATCTGCTCCTTCGGCGACGCCTCGGCCAACCACGCTACCGCGCAGACCGCGTTCAACGCGGCGGCCTGGACCGCCTACCAGAAGCTGCCGGCGCCGGTCCTTTTCGTGTGCGAGGACAACGGAATCGGCATCTCGGTGAAAACGCCGAACGACTGGATCCACGCGAACTTCAGCGCGCGGCGGGACCTCGACTACTTCTACGCCGATAGCCTCGACCTGGCCGCTGGCTACGAGCAGGTCGCGCGCGCCGTGCATCACGTGCGTACGACGCGCCGGCCGACCTTCCTGCACCTGCGCACCACGCGCATCATGGGCCACGCCGGCACCGACTTCGAGATCGAGTGGCGCAGCATCGAGGAACTGATGGCGGTGGAGGCCTCCGATCCGTTGCTGCGCTCGGCGGCGATCGCGCTGGAAGCGGGTTTCTACACGAGGGAATCGCTGCTGACGAAGTACGAGGACGTGCGCGCCAGGTGCTTCGCTGCCGCCGAGGAGGCTGATCGCCGCCCCAGGATCGAAACGCTGGCCGAAGTGGTCGCGCCTTTGGCGCCGTACTCGCCGGACAAGGTGGCGACGGAGGCGGCACGGGCCGATTACGGCGAGCGCCGCCTGGCCGCCTTCGGCGGCGCGGAGAAGCTACCCGAGAACCAGCCGCCGCGCCACCTGGCGATCCAGATCAACCACGCCCTGCACGAGCTGTTCGTGAAGTATCCGGAAAGCCTGCTGTTCGGCGAGGACGTGGCGCAGAAGGGCGGCGTCTATACCGTCACCAAGGGGCTGCAGAAGGCCTTCAAGGGCGCGCGCGTCTTCAACACGCTGCTCGACGAGACCATGATCCTCGGCCTCGCCCAAGGCTACGCCAACATGGGCATGCTGCCGATCCCGGAGATCCAGTACCTCGCCTATTTCCATAACGCCTGCGACCAGATCCGCGGCGAGGCGGCCAGCCTGCAGTTCTTCTCCAACGATCAGTACCGCAACCCGATGGTGGTACGCATCGCCGGCCTCGGCTACCAGCGCGGCTTCGGCGGGCACTTCCACAACGACAACTCGATCGCCGCGCTGCGCGACATCCCGGGCCTGGTGGTCGGCTGCCCAAGTCGCGGCGATGATGCCGCCACCATGCTGCGCACGCTGGCCGCGCTGGCCAAGGTCGATGGCCGGGTGAGCGTGTTCCTGGAGCCGATCGCGCTCTACATGACCAAGGACCTCTACGAACCCGGCGACGGCGCTTGGCTGACCGCCTACCCGGCCCCGGGCGAGGCGATGCCGCTTGGCGAAGGCAGGGTATACGAGGGCAGTGAGGGGTTGCAGGCCTCGGCGTCTCATGCTGATCCATCCCTGGAGCGCTCTCCGGTCGGCATCCCGGCCTCCCCCTCAGTCGCTGGTGGCGGCTTCGACCTCAGCCCTCCGCCCTCCGCTCCCGACCTCGTCATCTTCACCTACGGCAACGGCGTGCCGATGAGCCTGCGCGCGGCACGCGCGATCCGCCAGCAGCATGGCTGGAAGGTGCGCGTGGTGGATCTGCGCTGGCTGGTGCCGCTCAACGAGGCCTTCATTGCCGCGCAGGCCAGGGATATCGCGCGCATCCTCGTCGTCGACGAGGGCCGCCATTCCGCCGGCGTTGGCGAGGGCGTCATCACCGCGATCGTGGAAGCCGGCCTCGGCGCGACGCCGCTCCGCCGCGTGGTCGGCGCCGATACCTACACCCCGCTCGCCGGCGCCGCCTTCCTGGTGCTGCCGGGCGAGGAGGACATCGTCGCCGCCGCCAACGCATTGGCGTCGTAGGTCGGGCTTACCGCGCCGACGGCTTTCTGGAGCACGCAGCCGTCGGCCACGTAGGCCGACCTACGGGTTGCACCGCCCCGACGGCTCGGGCACATGCAACCTGTGGGCCGCGCGGGGCCGCCCTGCGCGCCCTGCCGCCGGCCAGCGGATTCGCTATCATCCGCCGCTCATGACCGAGCGCCGCGCCCTGACCATCCTGTTCGCCGACGTCTCCGGCAGCACGCGCCTGTTCGAGACCCATGGTGATGTCGAGGCATTGCGGCTTGTAGGCCAGGTCCTCGGCGCGCTGGCCGAGGTAACGGCGAGTCATGGCGGCAGCGTCGTCAAGACCATTGGCGACGAGATCATGTGCACCTTTCCCGGGCCGCTGCATGGGCTGCTCGCCGCCACCGACATGCAGCGGCGCATCCACAACGACCCCGTCTTTGCGCGCGACAACATCGCCATCCGCATCGGCCTGCACCACGGGGATGCGTTGGTCGAGGATGGCGACGTGTTCGGCGACGCGGTGAATACCGCGGCGCGCATGGCCGACAAGGATCTCGCCCGGCGCGACCAGATCATCACGACCCGCAGCACGCTCGGCGGACTCACGCACGCCACCGGCCTCAACGTGCGTCCGCTCGGCAGCGTGCACGTGCTCGGCAAGCTCGCGCCGCTCGAGATCGTCGACGTGCTGTGGCAGGAGAACCTGGAACTGGTCACCACCGTGCAGCGCATCGTGCAGCCGCTGGCCGCCCAGGCCGGCATGCGCCTGGTGGTGCGCTACCGCAGCCAGGTATTCGAGCTCGACGAGGGAAGTGCGTTCTCGATCGGCCGCGATCCGGCCAGCAGCCTGGTCGTGGAGACCGAATGGGTGTCGCGCAACCACGCGCTGATCGAGTGGAAGCGCGGCTACTTCATGCTCGCCGACCGCTCCACCAACGGCACCTGGCTGAAGGCCGGCGAGGACGAGGAACTGCTGGTGCACCGCGACGAGACGCACCTGCGCCGCAGCGGCACCCTGAGCCTCGGCCAGGCGCATGCCGCCGATGGCGGGGACTGCGTGTACTTCCAGTGCATGGAGGCGTGAGGCTCTGCAGGCTTTCGTGCCGGGGAACGTCGGGGGCGTAGCCCCGACCGACGGCTTCGATGCGCCATACCCAGTTTCCGACGTCATGCCCGCGAAAGCGGGCATCCATCTTGCTTTTCAATCGAGCCTCCGGGGGTCGGGACGACCCCGGCTTCCGCTTCCCCGGACTATGGCCCGATCCGGCACCCGTTGCGGCTCACGCCCCCTCGAAGCCGCTCTCGAAGACGCTGTCGAAATTCCCCGGCGGCAGGTCCGCACCCTGGAAGATCCCGAGCGGCGCGTACCCGGTATAGCCCGGGAACACATGGTAGATGTTGGGGTTGCCGAGGCGCCGGATCAGCGCTTCGGAAATGACCTGGCGGTAATCCGTGGTCACGCCGACATCGGTGTTCTCATACAGCTGGCCGTCGCCGAGGCCGGGGAATGTTCCGTACACGGTGCGCCCGTTCACGCTGCCGCCGAGCGCCAGCATCACGTTGCCGTAGCCGTGGTCGGTGCCGCCGTCCTGGTTCTCCAGCACGCGCCGACCGAATTCGCTGAGCACGATGACGCTGACCCGCTCCATGTGGTTCGTCGCGCCGCTCGCAAGGTCGGTGTAGAAGGCATCGAGGCCCTTGGAAAGGCTCTCGACCTGGTTGCCGAACCAGTCCCAGCCCTGGGTGGGATTGCCTTGGCCGACGTGGGTGTCCCAGTCGCCGAGATCGATGGTGACCGCGCGCAGGCCCACGCCCTCCTTGATCAGACAGGCGACGTCGCGCAGTTGCTGGCCGAAGCCGCCGTTGTACGGCAGGTCGTAATTGGCGCCGCCCGAGGGCGCATAGCCCGAGAAGTCGATGCTGCGCATGAGGGCCAGCGAATTGAGCGTCTCCTGGCCGGCCGTTTCCAGCGCCGTGCCGCTGCCGGCCCACAGCATGCCCATGCGGTCGATGGCGCCGACCAGGCCCGCCGGATCGTTGTCGTCCCAGGCCCAATGGAAGCTGTTGAGCCGGAAATCCGCGCCGCGCCCGATCGTGATTGCGTCGCTGCTGCCGAGCAGGCTGGCCGCGGTGATGCTGCCCATCGACACCGCCGGCACCGGCACCGTCGGCGGCAGGCCGGCGCTGGCGAGATGGCGCGTGAGCCAGCCGATGCCGCCGCCACTGCCGCCGCCGACACCGAATTCGAGGTTGGCCTGCGCATCGAAGTGGCTGCGGATCACCGGCTGTGGCCGCATCTGGCCGGCGGCGAGCACGATGCCGAGGTGCTGGCTGTTGTAGAGGTCGCGCAGTTCAGACGCGCGCGGATGCAGCAGCCAGTCGCCATTGCCGGCCAGCGCAAGGCCGGCGCCGTTGCCGCTCGCCGGTATGCGGGTGCGATCGCGGAATTGCTCGTAGTAGCCGCGGTCGATGTTGCTGCCACTGGGCGGCAGCAGGCTGAGGCCGTCCATCGCGCCGCGCAGGAATACGATGACCAGCGTGTCCTCGGTGGCCGCGGCGGGCAGGAGATCGGGTGGGGTCACCCACGCCCCCGCCTTGCTCGCGGTGCCGATGGCGAGGCCGGCCGCGCCCATGCCCTTCAGGAAATCGCGTCGCTTCAGATGGATCATGACACGGCTCCTCAGCGGCGCAGGAATTCGGGGCTGCACAGGATCAGCGCCACCGCGGTGCGCAGGCGCGCGATCGTGTAGTGGCGGGACAGGTCGTTGGCGTTCCATGTGCCGGTGTGCGCGCCGTTGGAATCGGTGACGATGTCCAGCGGTGCGTCGGCGGCCACGTTCTGGCGCAGGAAATCGACCACCGTGGCGCGGGTGGGTTCCGGGCGGAAGCCGAGCAGGCGGTCGCACCAGTAGCCGATGATCCGGCTGGCGCTGCGGGTGGCCGGATCAGGGAAAGCGGCCAGCGTCTGCGCCTGCACGTCGGCCACGAACGGGGTGGCGTTGCCGCCGCTGCCATTGTCGTAATGGAGTTCCGGGATACGCGCCAGCAGCTTGAAGCTCATGCCGAGCGAGCTGCTGCTGCCCCAGGCGTTCTGCACGTCCGGGTAGCCGTCCGGCGTCAGCCACTGGAACCAGCGGTGGCCGGCGCGCTGCACGTCGCCGACCAGCATCGAGTTGGCCGCGCTCCAGGTCGGCGAGGGCGTTGGCACGAAATCGGCGCCCAAGCCGCGCAGCGCGCTCACCGCCGCCATCGCCGGGCGCTTCATCTTGCTGCCCCAGCTCGTCTTGAAAGCGGTGCTGGAAAGGATGATCGAGATCATCTGCGCGATCTGGTCGGGATCGTTGCGGGCCTGCTGGAAGCGCGCGGCGACCTCGTCGACCAGCGCCGCCGGCGGGTTGTCCGCGACGAAGCGGCGGCAGAGCTTGGTGGCTATGGACCGCGCCGTGCCCGGATGCGCGCACAGGATGTCGAACAGCTTGCGCCCGTCGGCGCCGTTGTCGGAGGCGTTGTAGGCGAAATAGCGGTTCAGGATGTACTTGTTGGAGGGGTCGTGCCAGGCAAGCCGGTAGGTGAAGGTGCCGTCGTTCTCGGCCGGGTATTGCCAGTGGCCGTTGCGGAGCGTCCAACCGGTGAGCGCGCGCGCCGCCTCGTAGACGTCGTTGTCCACGTACTTGAGGCGCACCGGCTGGCCGTTGGCATCCGGGCCGACCGGGAGGCCGGGATCATCCGGCGGCAGGATGCCGGCGTAGTGTTCGACGCCGAGGGTATGCAGCTCCAGCAACTCGCGCGCGAAGTTCTCGTTGGGGCCGTCGCGGGTCGATGCGTACTGGTCCAGGTACAGCATCATCATGGTGGATTTGGCCACCGTTTCCAGCAGCGTGCGGAAATTGCCGAGCGCGTTCGGCCGGATGGCGTCGCGGTCGAGCTGGACGAAGATCGGGCCGCCGTCGTAATCCCAGCCGTAGGTGCTGAAGTGGTCGTGCCAGAAGCCGACCATCACCTCGAACAGCTGCCGCCTGCTCCAGGTCTGGCGCAGGATCGTGGCCGATTCCACCTCCGCGACCGGGCGCATGCGCTCGAAGTAGTCGCTGCCGCCGATCGTGTTGCGCCGGTTCCACAGTTCCGGGACGCCGAGGTCGAGCGTGTGGTAGCCGGCGCTGGCGAGGCGGTTGTCGCAATCGGTGTCGATGATGCTGGCCGGATCGAGCTGGCGCGCCACCCACGCGCTCCAGCGCGAATCGTCGTCGGCACCCAGGGCGAGCAGTTCCGCGTGGTCGGCGGCGGTGAAGCCGTGCGTGGCGCGCGTCAGCCAGCGCACGGTGGCAGGCGGCGTGGTGAGGGCGCTGGGACTTTCCTGGCCGGCGGCCTTGGCGATGCCGCTCCGTCCCCGGCGCCGCATCGGCTGCCCGTCAGGCAGCGCGACCGGCTCCGGCGCCGGGAAGCCGAGGAACAGGCGCCGCGACGGATCGGGCGCGCCGGAGGGAGCTTGGAAGGACATGTGCGGCTCCTTGCGGCGGCGCCTGCAGGCACTGCCGAAAATGCTGGGAAATCAGTCTGCTGCTGCCTACGGAGTGTCGCCGTTTCCGGGTCCGGCGGATGTGACGGACTGCCCAGATGGCGAGCGATGCGGACGCCCTCAGACGATGCGCGGCTCCGCTTCGAGCTTCACGCCGAAGCGGTCGTGCACGCCCGCGGCCACGTGCCGCGCCACGCGCAGGAGATCGGCGCCGCTGGCATGGCCGTGGTTGACCAGTACCAGTGCGTGACGCCCGGAGATACCGGCGTCGCCGTCACGGTAGCCCTTGAAGCCGCACTGCTCGATCAGCCATGCGGCCGAGAGCTTGCGCCGCTCGTCCCCGGCCGGCCAGCAGGGCAGGCCGGGATGGTCGCGGGCGAGCGTGGCGGCCAGTTCCTCCGCGAGCAGCGGGTTCTTGAAGAAGCTGCCGGCGTTCGGGATCAGCGCCGGGTCGGGCAGCTTGCGCGTGCGCAGGCGGGCGACGGCCTCGGCCACCGCCAGCGGCGTCGGCCCGGCGGCACCGATGGCGGTGAGTTCTTCCGCGATGCCCGCGTAGGCGACGCGCGGTTCGCGCCGGCGCGGCAGTTCGAACTCGACTGCGGTGACGATGTAGCGGTCGCGCTCGCGCTTGAACAGCGAATCGCGGTACGCGAAGGCGCACTCATCGTTGGCGAGCTCGATGATCCGGCCTTGTTGGCGATCGAACGTCTCCACCGCGTGGACGAACTCGCATACCTCCACCCCATAGGCGCCGATGTTCTGGATCGGCGCGGCGCCCACGGTGCCCGGGATCAGCACCAGGTTCTCCAGCCCGGCAAAGCCGTGGCCGAGCGCCCAGCGCACGAAGTCGTTCCAGTTCTCGCCCGCGGCGACGCGCACCCGCGCGGCGTTGTCGCCCTCATCCAGGATCTCGATGCCGCGCGCGGCGACCGTCAGCACCAGCCCCGGCCAGTCGTGCGCGAACAGGATGTTGCTGCCCTCGCCGAGCACCAGCAGCGGCTGGTCGCGGAGTGCCGGCGTGGCCAGCAGTTCGCCGATCGAGGCGGCATCGCGCACGTCGGCCAGGAGGCTCGCCCGCGCCGGCACGCGCAAGGTGTTGCGGCCTTCCAGCGCCGCATCGGCGAGCAGTGTGATCCCGCCCGGGGCGAGTGGCTCAGCGGCGGCCACGGATAGCCTCGACGCACTCGCCGATCAGCGCCGGGCCGCGATAGATCATGCCGCTGTAGAACTGCACCAGCGTCGCGCCGGCGTCGATCTTGGCCGCCGCGTCACCCCCCGAGACGATGCCGCCCACGCCGACCAGCGGGATGCGCCCCTCGAGGCGCGCCGCCATGCCGCGCAGCACCGCCGTCGCCTTGCCGAACAGCGGCTTGCCGGAGAGCCCGCCCGCTTCGCGCGCATGGCGATGGCCGCCCACCGCGGCCCGGTCGATGGTGGTATTGGTGCAGATGAGCCCGTCGATGCCGCTCTCCAGCAGCACCGCGGCGATGCCGTCGAGTTCCGCCTCGGCGAGATCCGGCGCGATCTTGAGCAGCATGGGCTTGCGCCGGCCGTGCTGTGCGCCAAAACGCTCCTGCGCCTCGCGCAGCGTGCCGATGAAGCGCTTCAGCGTGTCCTCTTCCTGCAGGTCGCGCAGGCCCTGCGTGTTCGGCGAGGAGATGTTGACGGTGACGTAATCGGCGCGCGGGTAGACGCGCTCCAGGCAATGCAGGTAATCGTCGACCGCGTTCTCGTTCGGCGTGTCCTTGTTCTTGCCGATGTTGATGCCGAGCGGTCCCGCGAACTTCGCCCGCTCGACGTTGCGCACCAGCGCGTCGACGCCGCCGTTGTTGAAGCCGAGCCGGTTGATTACCGCCTCGTGCTCGGGCAGGCGGAACATGCGCGGCTTCGGATTGCCTTCCTGCGGCCGCGGCGTGGTGGTGCCGACCTCGATGAAGCCGAAACCGAGCGCCGCCAGCGCATCCACGTGCGCGCCATTCTTGTCGAGGCCCGCAGCGAGCCCGACCGGGTTGTCGAAGCTGAGGCCGAACACCTCGGTCGGCAGCGGCGCCGGCCGGGGCGCCAGCAGCGAACTCGTGCCGGTGCGCCAGGCCGCTTCGAGGCCAGCCAGGCCGAGATCGTGCGCGCGCTCGGCGTCGAGGCAGAACAGGAAGGGACGGGCAAGGCCGTACATGAAGCCTCCGATCGGGATTTCAGCTCAGGAACGGGTGCGCTGGGGCCCCACGCGCCACGCATTCGCTGGCAGGCCGCCGGACGCCTCATCGACGTCATGCCCGCGAAAACGGGCATCCATTGAAGCTACATCGATCGAAGCGTCACACGCCAGGCCGGCCTGCTGGTACATCGTTCCGCTCACCCCAGCCGCGCCAGGAACGCCAGCCCGCCCAAAAACGCGAACACCACGAACACGGCCGCGACGATGCAGAAAAGCTGCAGCCAGCCAAGCACCAGGCCGACGATGGCCATGCCATCGCCCTCGATCATCCCGGGCGGCGCGCGGCGGATCTCAGCGCGCGCGGCATGCCCGCAGACCACCGCCAGCAATGCGCCGAGGAAGGGCAGGCCCACCCAGCACAGGATGCCGAACACGAGGCTCAGGATGGCGGTGGTGCTGGTGCGGGGGTAGGCGGCGTTCATGCGGGCTCCGACAGAGGCGGTAAAGCCGATTCATGCGGACAGGGCAGCGACGGCTGGACGGCTGTTGGTGACGGCCCCATCAGCCTGACGTCATGCCCGCTTTCGCGTGCATGACGTCGTGAGACCCGGGGCTATCTTGGCCGGAACTGCTCTATTCGCCGCGGATCGGCCTCACACCGTGAACTTGATGCCCTGTGCCAGCGGCAGCGCATCGGAATAGTTGATGGTGTTGGTCTGCCGGCGCATGTAGGCCTGCCAGGCGGTGGAGCCCGACTCGCGCCCGCCGCCGGTTTCCTTCTCGCCGCCGAAGGCGCCGCCGATCTCGGCGCCGGAGGTGCCGATATTGATGTTGGCGATGCCGCAATCGGAGCCCGCCGCCGAGAGGTACTGTTCGGAGGCCTTGAGCTGCTGGGTGAAGAGGGCCGAGGACAGGCCCTGCGGCACGCCGTTCTGCATGGCGATCGCCTCGTCTAGCGTCTGGTACGGCATCACGTACAGGATCGGTGCGAAGGTCTCCGTCTGCACTACCTCGGCCGAGTTGTCGAGGCCGGTGACGATGGTCGGCAGCACGAAATTGCCCGGGCGGTCGGCCAGCGCCTGGCCGCCGGTGGCGATGCTGCCGCCGGCCGCCTTCGCCTTTTCGATCGCGGCCTCGTACTGCTTCACGGCATCCTGGCTGTTGAGCGGTCCCATCAGCGTGGTGGCGAGGGTTGGATCGCCGATCTTCGTCTCGACCTGCTGGTAGGCCTTCACCAGCCGCGCGACCACGTCGTCATGGATCGACTCGTGCACGATCAGGCGGCGCGTGGTGGTGCAGCGCTGGCCGGCGGTGCCGACCGCGCCGAACACGATGGCCGGGATGGCGATCGAGAGGTCCGCCGTTTCGTCGACGATGATGGCGTTGTTACCGCCAAGTTCCAGCAGCGAGCGGCCCATGCGCTCGGCGACGCGCACGCCGACCTCGCGGCCGACCTTGGTCGAACCGGTGAAGCTCATCAGCGCGATGCGGCGGTCATCGACGAAGGCCTGCGCCAGCTCGGTGCCGGCGTCGTTGAACAGGAAGAAGAGGTCCGGGAAGCCGCCCTCGCGGAGCGCCTCGTTGCAGATCTTCATCGTCGCCACCGCCGACAGCGGCACCTTCGGCGAGGGCTTCCAGATGCAGATGTTGCCGCAGATGGCTGCGATGAAGGCGTTCCACGACCACACCGCGACCGGGAAGTTGAACGCGGAAATGATGCCGACCAGGCCGAGCGGCTGCCACTGCTCGTACATGCGGTGGCCGGGGCGCTCCGAATGCATGGTGTAGCCGTAGAGCATGCGCGACTGGCCGACCGCGAAGTCGGCGATGTCGATCATCTCCTGTACCTCGCCGTCGCCCTCGGGCTTGATCTTGCCCATCTCCAGCGCCACCAGCGAACCGAGCGCGTCCTTGTGCCGGCGCAGCGCCTCGCCGCACAGGCGGATCGCCTCGCCGCGCTGCGGCGCCGGCGTCACGCGCCAGGTCCGGAAGGCGTCCTGGGCGCGCGCGACGATGGTCTCGTATTCGGCCTTGCTGGAGGCGCGCACGCCAGCGATCGCCTCGTTGGTGCTCGGATTCAGCGGCTGCAGGAGGCCGGCATCGGTGGCCTGCGACCACTCGCCGTTGCCAAGGTAGGTGCCGGAGTTGTGCTCGGTGAGGCCGAGCGCCTTCAGGATCTGCGCGGACATGCTGGCTCCAGTGGGAAAGAGGTGCGCCTCGCGGCGTTCAGCCCGCCATTGTAGCAGGCGGCAGGACGCGCTTCCGGGCGCCGGTCGCGCGCCCGGCTTGACGCGGAGCCCCTCGATCCGAATAATCCGCGCCCTCGCCGCTCACACCAGCGGCCCGCGCAGTGCTAGACTGCGCGGCCGCCTTCACGGCGGGACCTGCGCCCGTAGCTCAGCTGGATAGAGCACCAGGCTACGAACTTGGGGGTCGGGAGTTCGAATCTCTCCGGGCGCGCCATACAAAACTCAACAACGCCAGTGACTTACGTTCGCTGGCGTTGTCGTTTCCGGGGTCTGGAATCGGCCTGTGACAGGTTCTGTGACAGGTTCTGTGACAGTCGGGTCTTCAGGCAGCCTCAAAGGTCGCTGGAAACGAGCACAAGGCCTGTGACAGGTCAGGCGGGCCATCCCGCTGGCGTTGAGACGTGCGGAGAGGGAGCCAAGACGCATGATCGGTGGTGTCCTGCGCCGCGCCTCTGGCTCTTCGCGGCTGACCCGCTTCCGGTCTGCGCCTCTTTCCTGAGCTGGGAAGGTGTTCCGACCCGATTCTGCGGGCCGGATTGGTTGTCCGTTAAGCAAGCGACGTGGGGATCTTTACCGGCGCAGGGGGTAGGTGGCTTCGACCCGAAGCGGTCGTCGAACGCCTGAGTTATGACTGGCCGCTGAGTGAGCGCTCCGTCAGTTTCAATGGTGCACATGTTTGGCGGCAGTGCCGATCTTCTCGGTGTCACGCCACTTCGCGACGCCCTCGGCATCATGTTCGTCAGGAGCACGGCGTGAGGATGCCGATGCGGGCCAGCCCCTGAGTGAAGCGATACAGGTTGCCGGTGCCCGGCGAAAGAGCGCTCTTCCCTTACGCCCCGGCCAAGAGGGAAGGGGCTCGAGCCCGGCGACGTCAGCCTTGCTGCGGCAGCGGAGACAGCACGTGGAGGGTCACCATGCCCCTTATCGAGCGCTCGAGTACGGCGATCAGCGAGCCGACCGGGTAGCCGGCTTGGCGGCGCGAACGGGGAGCCGCCGCCCGGAGCAGCACGTAGGCGCCTCTCTGGCTCTGGTTGCTCTCATCGCGGGCGCGTGACGGAACCGGGTGGTTCCACGACAATGTCAGGATTCACCAACTACCAGCTTGCCCCCAAGTCGACGCGAACCTGCCCCCGAGAGCGGCGAGTGGGTCGGCGCGCCTGGTGCGAGGCCAGCGGCGGACCAGAGCAGGGGAGCAGCATTGATCACAGGCACCATCAAAACCCAAGTCGACCAGATCTGGAACGCGTTCTGGAGCGGCGGCATCTCCAATCCCATGGAGGTCATCGAGCAGATGACCTACCTGCTGTTCATCAAGCGCCTGGACGAGCTGCAGACGGTCAAGGAGAAGAAGGCCAACCGCACGAAGCAGCCAGTCGAGAACCCGATCTTCAACAGCCGCCAACAGAAGCTGCGCTGGTCGAAATTCAAGTCGCTGGGCGATCCGGCCACCATGTACGCGCTGGTGGCCGACGACGTCTTCCCCTTCATCAAGACCCTCGGCGGCGACAAGGGTGATTCCACCTACGCCGCCCACATGAAGGATGCGCGCTTCACCATCCCCACGCCGGCGCTGCTGGCCAAGGTGGTGGACATGCTCGACGCCATCCCCATGGACGATCGCGACACCAAGGGCGACCTGTACGAGTACATGCTCGGCAAGATCGCCAGCGCCGGCCAGAACGGCCAGTTCCGCACCCCGCGCCACATCATCAAGCTGATGGTCGAGATGATGGCGCCCAAGCCGTCCGACACCATCTGCGATCCCGCCTGCGGCACCGCCGGCTTCCTGGTCGCCGCCGCCGAGTACCTGCAGCAGCACCACCAGCAGGAGATCTACGCCGACAAAAAGGCCGCCCGCCGCTTCAACCGCGACACCTTCCACGGCTTCGACTTCGACAGCACCATGCTGCGGGTCGGCTCGATGAACATGCTGCTGCACGGGGTGGAGAACCCGGCCATCGAGAACCGCGACTCGCTCAGCGAGGGCCATGCGGGCGTGGCCGGGCAGTTCAGCCTGATCCTCGCCAATCCGCCCTTCGCCGGGTCGCTGGACTACGAAAGCACCGCCAAGGACCTGCTGCAGGTTGTCAAGACGAAGAAGACCGAGCTGCTGTTCCTGGCCCTGTTCCTGCGCCTGCTCAAGCCCGGCGGCCGCGCCGCGGTGATCGTGCCCGACGGCGTGCTGTTCGGCTCCAGCAAGGCGCACAGGGCGCTGCGCAGGATGCTGGTGGAGGAGCAGAAGCTCGACGGCATCGTCTCCATGCCCTCGGGCGTGTTCCGCCCCTATGCCGGCGTGTCCACCGCGATCCTGCTGTTCACGAAGACCGAATCAGGCGGCACCGACGACGTGTGGTTCTACGACATGCAGGCCGACGGCTACTCGCTGGACGACAAGCGCAACCCGCTGGATGCGAGCAAGCACGAGACCAACAACCTGCCGGACATCCTCAAGCGCTGGCAGCACCGCAAGGCCGAAGCCAAGCGTGTCCGCACCGAGCAGAGCTTCCTGGTGCCGAAGGCGGAGATTGCCGGCAACGATTACGACCTGTCGATCAACCGCTACAAGGAAGTGGTGCATGAGGCGGTAGCGTACGACCCGCCGAAGAAGATCCTGGCCGAGCTGAAGGCGCTGGAGGCGGAGATCCTGAAGGGAATGGAAGACCTTGAGGGGATGCTTACGTGAGTTGGCAGCTCACGCCCCTAGGTCAATTGACCAGAATCCGGACTGGAAAGCTCGATGCGAATGCCAACTCTCCGGACGGAGCGTATCCATTTTTTACCTGTGCTCGTGAACCGCTCCGGATCGCGACCTACAGCTACGATTGCGAGTGCGTTCTGGTTGCAGGAAACGGTGACCTAAACGTCAAATACCACTTCGGAAAGTTCGATGCCTACCAGCGAACTTACATCATCGAGTCGAATAGCAAGGAGCGTCTTGACGTCCGCTATTTGTTCCACTTCATGGATAACTATCTTGATCGACTGCGCACAGAAAGTATCGGCGGGATCATCAAGTACATAAAACTTGACAATCTGACCGAGGCACTGATCCCGCTTCCATCCCTTCCAGAACAACGTCGCGTCGCAGCAATACTGGACAAGGCCGCCGAACTTCGTGCCAAGCGCCGCGAAGCCATCGCCAAGCTCGACCAGCTGCTGCAGTCCATGTTCATCGACATGTTCGGAGATGCCAAGACAAATTCAAAGGGATGGCCAATCAGTCCAGTCAGCGAGGTTGCTGAGTGTTTGGATCGGCTCCGGAGACCCGTTACCGCAAGGGACAGGGTGGCAGGCGATGTGCCGTACTACGGAGCGAACGGGCAACAGGGTTGGATCGACAGGCCAATCTTCAATGAGCCGCTAGTTCTTGTGGCTGAAGACGGCGGGCACTTCGAGCAGCCTGAGCGAGGAGTTGCATATC
The DNA here is from genome assembly GCA_017305135.1 of Lysobacterales bacterium. GTDB lineage: Bacteria > Pseudomonadota > Gammaproteobacteria > Xanthomonadales > Rhodanobacteraceae > Dokdonella_A. The sequence goes on from JAFKNA010000017.1 coordinate 80,786, forward strand.
GAATCGATGGCCCTTCATGGGTCAATAACCACGCTCACATTTTGCGAGCAAACTCCGGATTGATCGAAACCGAGTTCTTGCATCGCGCGCTGCGGCACTTTGATTTTATGCCCTACATCTCGGGAAGCACGCGTGCCAAGCTTACGCAAGGGCAATTGAATGCGATCCCTGTGATGGTTCCTCCAATTCATTTGCAGATAGAGTTCGCCCGAAGGATCGAAGGCGTCCAAGCGCAGGCGGCTCTTGTGTATCGCAGCTCCAAACACTTGGACGCCATGTTCAGTAGCCTCCAACACCGCGCCTTCACCGGCACCCTCTGATCCATGCCCGCCTACCAGCCGCCCTTCCAGCTCACTCACCGCATGACCACGCTGGTCGCGGACATCGCCGAGCGGCTGGGCGCGTGGAAGGCGGCCAACCGCGGCGCGCTGGTGCCGGCGCTGCGCCGCGGCAACCGCATGCGGACCCTGCAGGTCTCCCTCCCGATCGAACAGAACACACTGAGTCTGGAACAGGTCACCACTCTGCCGCCGGAAAGTGGTACTGGACTTTCCAGTGACGATCCAGGAGGTCCAGAAGGCCTTCGCTCAGAAGACGACGGAGCGTTGGCAGCCACACAGCCGCTCGGCTCCGGTGGAAGCAGCTAAATGTTGTTTATTGCCTTTCGCGTAGATGGACGGTAAAGGTGCAGGCGAAGGGCAGAGTGGTTATCTTGGAGCTAAGAAGGTTCACTGGCGGCACATCCTGAAGGGGGGCGGGTGAGCAACTTCCAGTTCCTGCGTGCGGAATTCAAACCGCTGTTCGAGCCCGCGCGCGGCGCGGAGCAGCTGGTTCATTCGGATCCTCGCGCCTGCTGCATGCGAACCCGCCACGCGCTGGAGCAGGCGGTGCACTGGCTGTACGCCAACGACCGCGATCTGCAGATGCCGTACGACAACGGCCTGGGCGTTTTGCTGACCCAGCCGTCGTTCGAGCGCCTGCTGCCGCCGCATATCCACCAGAAGGCGCGGCTGATCCAGAAGCTGGGCAACCAGGCTGTGCACGGCAACCAGCGTATCGGCACAGGTGACGCGCTGCGACTGGTGCGCGAGCTGTTCCACCTGCTGTTCTGGCTGGCGCGCACCTACACCCGCGCCAGCGACCCCAAGAGCATCGTCGCCGAGTGGGATGACAAGCGCGTGCCGCACCTGGTGCGGGCCGACGAGGCGGTGATCTTCACCCGCGACGAGCTGAAGAAGCAGGAAGCAAAGTTCCGGCAGCAGATTGACGCCCAGCACGCGCAGATCGAGTCGCGCGAAGCCAGCATTGCCGAGACCGCCGCGACCCTTGCCGAGCGCGAAGCGGCGCTGGCGCAGGTCAACGCCGAACTCGCCGCACTGCGCGCGGCGCTGGCCGAGGCCAAGGCCGCCAACATCGCGGTGCCGGACGACCACGACTACCACGAGGCCGACACCCGTCGCTTCCTGATCGACGTGCTGCTGCGCGAGGCGGGCTGGGAGGTCGGCGGCAACGCCGCGGTCGAGGTGCCGGTGACCGGCATGCCGTACGGGAGCGGCGAGGGCTTCGTCGACTACGTGCTATGGGGCGCGGACGGCCAGCCGCTGGCCGTGGTCGAGGCCAAGCGCAGCCTGAAGGACCCGGACGTCGGCCGCCAGCAGGCCAGGCTTTATGCCGATTGCCTTGAGCGGATGAAGGGGCAGCGGCCGCTGATCTTCTACAGCAACGGCCACCACACCTGGCTGTGGGACGACCGGCGCGCGCCGCCACGCGAGATGCAGGGCTTCTACACGCGCGACGAACTTGAACTGGCGATCCAGCGCCGCGAGCTGGAACTGGATCCGCGCACGCTGAAGATCGACCACGCCATCGTCGAGCGTCCGTACCAAATCCGCGCCATCCGCGCGATGGCCGAGGCATTGGCCACCGGCCGCCGGGCCGGCCTGCTGACCATGGCCACTGGCACCGGCAAGACCCGCACCGCGATCGCGCTGGTCGACCTGCTGATGCGGGCCAACCTCGTGAAGCGGGTGCTCTTCCTCGCTGACCGGATCGCACTGGTCCGGCAGGCGACCAACGCATTCAAGGCGCACCTGCCCGATTCCAGCCCGGTCAACCTGGTCACCGACAAGGACGGGCAGGGGAGAGTGTTCCTGTCTACCTACCCGACGATGATGGGCCTGATCGAGGACATGGACGGCGAGCGCCGCAGGTACGGCGTTGGCCACTTCGACCTGGTCATCATCGACGAGGCACATCGCAGCGTGTACCAGAAGTACGGCGCGATTTTCCGCTACTTCGACAGCTACCTGCTGGGCCTGACCGCGACTCCGCGCGACGAGGTGGACCGCGACACCTACCACCTGTTCGGGCTGGAAACCGGCGTGCCCACCGATGCCTACGGGCTCGAGGAGGCGGTGGCCGATGGTTACCTGGTGATGCCGCGGGCGCAGTCGGTGCCGGTAAAGTTCGTGCGCGAGGGCATCCGCTACGACGACCTGCCGCCGGACGAGCAGGAGCACTGGGAATCGCTGGACTGGGGCGACCGCGAAGGGGAGGGCGACCCACCCGACGAAGTCCACGCCTCCGAGGTCAACAAGCGGCTGTTCAACGAACACACCGTCGACCTGATGCTGCAGCACCTGATGGAGCACGGGCTGAAGGTGGACGGCGGCGACAAGTTGGGCAAGACCATCATCTTCGCGGTCAACCAGCAGCACGCGCAGTTCATCGCCCGGCGCTTCGACCACCACTACCCGCACCACAAGGGCAGCTTCGCCCGCGTGATCACGCATGCGGTGAACTACGCCCAGTCGCTGATCGACGACTTCAGCAGCGCCACCAGGCTCCCGCAGATCGCGATCTCGGTGGACATGCTGGACACGGGCATCGACGTGCCGGAGGTCGTCAACCTCGTGTTCTTCAAGGCGGTGCGCTCGAAGGTGAAGTTCCTGCAGATGATCGGGCGCGGTACGCGCCTGTGCCTGGACCTGTTCGGGCCGGGACAGGACAAGGGCGAGTTCTTCATCTTCGACTTCTGTGGAAACTTCGAATACTTCGACGAGAACCCGGCCGGCGCCGCTGGGAGCCTGAGCGAACCGCTGCAGAAGCGCCTGTTCAAGCGCCGGCTGGAGCTACTAGGCGCACTGCCTGTCACTCCCGCCGCTGTTGGTGATATTGGTGAAGCGCGCGCCGCGTACGAGGCCCTGGTGCAGCTTCGCAATGATGTCATCGCCGAACTGCACAGCGAGGTCGCGGCGATGAACCCCAACAACTTCATTGTGCGTCCGCAGGGCGAGCATGTCTGCCGCTTCAGTGAGCGCGAAGCGTGGGATGGCCTGAACGAGGCCGCGCTGATCGACCTGCGGGATCATGTCGCCGGACTGCCCAGCGAGCGCGAGGCCGAGCACGTTACCGCCAAGCTGTTCGACCTGCTCTGCCTTAACTTGCAGCTGGCGCTGATCAACACAACCCAGGACTTCATCAACCATCGCGACAAGGTCATCGAGCTGGCGGTTGTGCTGGAGGCGATGGATGCGATTCCCGCCGTCAAGGCGCAACTGGTGCTGATCCAGGAAATCCAGACCGAGGCCTTCTGGAAGGACATCACCTTGCCGATGATCGAATCGATGCGACGAGGGCTGCGCGAGCTGGTGAAGTTCATCGAGCGCAAGGCGGTCGCCCCGGTTTATACAGTGCTTACCGACGAAAAGGGCGAAGCGAAGGAAGTCGGCCTGAAGGATTTCAGCACCGGCATCAACCTTGCCCAGTACAAACGCAAGGTCGAGGCCTTCATCCGCGCCAGCGAAAACCACGTTGCGATTGCCAAGCTGAAGCACAACAAGCCGCTGACCCCGACGGACCTCATGGAACTGGAACGCTTCGTCTATGGGTCCGAAGTGGTGGAAAGCCGCAAGCGTTTCGAGGAAAGCTTCGGCAGCGACAGGCCATTGACAGTCTTCATTCGCTCACTGGTCGGCCTGGACCGCAACGCGGCCAAGGGCGCCTTCGGCCAGTTCCTGGACGCGAACCGTTACACCAGCCAGCAGATCCGCTTCGTCGAGATGATCATCGACCGGCTGACCCAGGGTGGAGTGATGGAGCCGGGGCAGCTGTATGAGCCCCCGTTCACGGGGCTGCACTACCAGGGCCTGGATGGTGCGTTCAGCGATGCGGATGCGGACGCGATCGTGGGAGTCGTAGAGGAGATCAATCGGCGGGCTGCGGCATAATGTCGTCGCGTCAGTCGCTGGATACTTCAGTGTCCAATGCCGCTCACCGAGGGCGCCGGACCGCGAGCGTGGAGCATCAAGAAGAGGGGATTAAGAGGCGTTATCGCAGGTAGTCGAAGGCTCGTCCAGTCGATCTCGCCGTGATCGGATGAGGCGCCCCGCGCTCAATACCGAGTACGACGGCAGCCGCGGCCTGCTGTCCCCCAGTCGCAGTTTGAAGGTCCTGCAGGGCTACCGGGGTCCGCACCACGTTTTCAGTGACGGTCTCGGCGACGCCAATTGGTCAGCGGATCAGTCGGTGACTTGATGATCAGCGGATCGTGTTGAGCAGACACCTTCTTTTGAGCTTCACCGGTGGCGGGCTTCGTCGTCCAGGTGGTGGAGGCGATTCCGTGGGTCCCGCGCGGTCGCAGGGCGGGCCCTCGTCGAGTCGGGGATAGAATCGAGCCCAGCGTTTACGTAGGAGGAGACTTTGGATAGTGCGGAGGCGGCTTCAACCCAACACAGCGGATCGGTCGGTATTTACTTCACCGACTTCTTCGGCGTGGATCGGAGCGTCCTGGAAGACTACGGGGCGTTCAACGTATCTCTGGTCAACGACCTGCCCCTGTTCATCGATCCGTTCCTGCTGTTCGATAGCCAGAAGCCGGAGTACCAAGCGCTCCACGCGGAGATCATCGATTACCTCAAGTTCCTGCGCGACGTGGCGGCGACGGGCAAGCTCAGCGCGGCGCATGTTGATCAGTGGTTCCGATTCGCCGAGGTCAAGCAGAACTGGCTCGGCTTCAGCCGCTCGGGAAACCGGGGCAGCGGGCTGGGTCAGCAATTTGCCAAGGCGCTGCATCGAAACTTACACCTGGTGTTCCGCAACTTCGGTGCCGAGTCGATCACCAAAGGCAGCCACCTTGAAAAGCTCTGCCTGTTGAGCAATGGAGTCGGGCGAGACCACCTCAGCGACTTCGTAACCAACTTGATCAAGGGCTTCCTGCTCGACTACACGCAGCAGTTTGCGCGTACGCATCTGCGTGCAGACCAGGTGCGGACCGTCGCCGTGCGGCGCGTCCATTTCAACCGGCAAACGCATCGCTGGATGCCAGGGAGATACACGCTTCCCCATATCCACGGCGACTTCGTGATCCTCACCCCCAAGGACATGCTGACCCGCGATGAGGCGTGGATCAACCGCGGCGATTTGTTGGACGGCTTCGAGGACGTCTATCAGGCTATCCCTAACGATCAACTGCGTCACCAGATCGACAGCTATTTCCTGTCGCGTCTCCGGGAGGACGCCAGTGACGCCGATCGCAAGGAGGTCGCCGCGAAGGCGATTGAGGCATATCCCATTGTGCTGGACTATTTCATCCGCGCCAAGGAAGATGCAGGCGACGAAGCGCATAGGGTGAGTAACCGTAAGGTCCAAGACACTCAGGAGCAGTTCGTCGAGCGCGTGACTGACCTGGTCCGCGATCATCTTCAGGGCACCCCTTTCTACCCCGGCGGAACGACGTTCGCCGAGTCGATGGCGAGGGTGCAGTTCCTTAAGAACGTCATCGAGCACAAAGACGGCTGGCGCGTGTTCTACGTGAAGGGCAAGCCGATCACGCAGGAATCGCACTTGCAGCTTTTATATCGCCTGACCTGGTTCGCCTCTCCTCTGGACGTAAATCGGGAAGTAAACAACGGGCGTGGGCCGGTCGATTACAAAATCTCGATTGGGGACGCGGACAAGACTCTGGTGGAGTTTAAGCTGGCTAGAAACTCCAAGCTTAGGGCGAATCTCAAGAACCAGATCGCGATTTATGAAGTCGCCAACGACACTGCCTCGTCGATAACGGTGATCTTGTACTTTAGCGATGGGGAGTGGGAGCGCGCGCAAGCGATCTTGCGCGAGCTGGAGCTGCAGGGCAGCAAGAACATCGTGCTGATCGACGCGCGATCCACTAACAAGCCGTCCGCCTCGGCTGCCTGAGTGGTCACGCGCGGCACGACAACCTAGGAAGCGCCGCGCCTCGGTCGTTCACTACCTGTTAGTCTGGTAAGGGGTCCCGCGCACCTTCCCCCTCTGTCACGATAGTTGTCCGCTCCACTTTGAACCGCCCCGGGAATCGTGGAGGCTCCAACTCTTGAGAGAATGGAGCCATGACCAAGTCCAAACAGTTTTCCCCTGAGGTGCGTGAGCGGTCCGTCCGGATGGTGCAGGAGCACCGGGGCGAGTATCCCTCGTTATGGGCGGCGGTCGAGTCGATCGCGCCAAAGATCGGCTGTGTGCCGCAAACGCTGTTGACGTGGGTGAAGCGGCACGAGGTTGACGCCGGTGCCCGCGATGGCGTGACGACAGCGGATGCCAAGCGTGTCAGGGA
>JAFKNA010000018.1 GCA_017305135.1 Lysobacterales bacterium
ATCAGCATCCGCACTCTTCTCCAGCAGGCCCTGGAGTTGCATCATGTCGTTGGTCATCGGTGGTTCCTCGGCTCAGGTTGTGTGTGCAACCCAACCCTAACCCGAGAACCACCGGTGATCTCTGCTACACCACGAGTCGGGACACAACCGCGACGGTCCCGGACACGCCGCAAGGGGCAGCGCTCACCTACCCGAAACAAATCCATCCACGTTTATGGTCCAATAGCCCCCTTGAAGCGGGGGTGCCCGGCGATGCCGGGCTGAGAGAGTCCCTTGGAACCTGATCCGGTTAATGCCGGCGTAGGGAGCTTGCTGGTGTTGCGGGCCGTCCGGCCCGCGGCATCCCGTCGCTTCGTCCGCAATCCCTTCGACGAGCGACGACCATGCCGATTTCCCGTACCGCCCTCCTGCTCGCGCTGCTGGCGACGCCCCTGCTCGCCCGTGCCGCCGACGACGCGCCCGGCCACCCCGCCGACGAGCCGGAAAAGACCGAGCTCGCGCCGGTGCGCGTCGAGGCCCACCGCATCAAGGGCTACCGTGCCGAGGCCTCGCAGATCGACAGCTTCGGCAGCTTCGGCAACGCGCCGATCGGCGACACGCCGGCCGCGATCAGCGTCATTACGCGCGATGCCATCGACGACCGCCAGCCGCGCTCGCTGAGCGAACTCGCGCGCGCCGATGCCGCGGTCGGCGACAACTACGCGCCGATCGGCTACTACCAGAACCTGTCCATCCGCGGCTTCCCGCTGGACCTCGCCACCGGCTACCGGATGAACGGCATGACCATCGCCGGCGAGCAGCCGCTGGCGCTGGAGGACAAGCAGCGCGTCGAGATCCTGAAGGGCCTTGGCGGCCTCGAAGCCGGCGTCGTGTCGCCGGGCGGGCTGGTCAATTTCGTCAGCAAGCGCCCGGCCGACGTGCGCGCGCTGACGCTCGGCACCGATTCGCACGGCTCGCGCCATCTCGCCGCGGACCTCGGCCGCTGGCTGACGCCGGAGTTCGGCCTGCGCATGAACCTCGCCCACGAGGACATCCATTCCTGGGTGGAGCACGCTAATGGCCGGCGCAACTTCGCCTCGCTCGCGGCCGACTGGAAGCTGACCGAAGAGGGCGTGTTGCGCTTCGACGGCAACTGGCAGCGGACCTCACAGCGTTCGGTATCCGGTTACCAGCTCCTCGGCGGCACGGAAATCCCGCCCCATGCCAGCGCCACGCGCATGCTCGGTTACCAGCCCTGGCAGCGCCCGACCGACATCGACGCGCGCAACGCCACGCTCCGTTTCGACCAGCGCCTCGGCGACTGGAACCTGCAGCTCGCCGCCAGCCACAGCCGCGCGGTGATCGACGACCGCGTCGCCTTCGCCTACGGCTGCTTCTATACCCCCGAATGCGCTGACGGCAGCCATCCGGGCTGGTACTACGCGCCGAACGGCGACTACGATATCTACGACTTCCGCAGTCCCGACGACACGCGCGTCAACGACGAGGTGCGTGCTGTGCTCGCCGGCGGCTTCGCCACGGGGCCGTTCGAGCACGAGCTCAGCGTCGGCGCGAGCGCATTCCGCCGCACCATGGACGGCCGCGACTGGGTCTACGACTACGTCGGCAGCAGCAACATCGACGTGGTCGACATCCCGGTGTTCGCGCCCTCGCCGACCGAGCCCGGGCCGCTGGAGCGCCGGCTGACGAGCTGGCAACGCGCCGTCTTCGCGCTCGACCGCGTGCACCTCGGCGAGCACTGGCAGGTGCTGGCCGGCGCCAGGCATCTGACCCTGGACGAGCGCGCCTACGGCGACGGCGGCGAACTGGCACGCGACACGCGCCTGTCGCGCACGCTGCCGCAGGCGGCATTGATGTGGCAGCCGGACGCGCGCTGGACCACCTACGCCAGCTACAGCGAGAGCCTGTCGCTCGGTGCCGAGGCGCCGTACTGGACCAGCAACGGCGGCGCGCTGCTCGGGCCGCGCATCGCCCGGCAGGCGGAACTCGGCGTCAAGTTCGACTGGAACGGCGCCCTCAATCTCGCCGCCGCGCTCTACCGCCTGCGCCAGCCCTGGCAGTTCGCGCAGCCGGACGATACGCCGGAAGGATTCACCTTCATCGAGCGCGGCCGCGAGGAACGCGAGGGCCTGGAGCTCAGCGCCGCCGGCCAGCTCTCCGACTCGCTGCGCCTGACCGGCAGCCTCAACTGGATCCGCGCGCGCGCGACGGGTTCGGGCGTGCCTGAGTACGAAGGCCACCAGATGGTCAACGTGCCCGAGCTCCGTACCGCGCTGTTCCTCGACTGGCGCCTGCCGGTCGCGCCGGACATCGCGCTGCTCGCCGGCTGGCGCCACGCCGGCGCGAACGTCGCCACGCCGAACGGCATCACCCGCGTGCCGGCCTACGACGTATTCGACCTCGGCCTGCGCTACACGACGCGTTGGAACGACCAGGCGCTGGTGTGGCGGCTGGCCATCGACAACCTCACCGACCGCTTCTACTGGCGCGACACCGGCTCGACGCTTGGCGACAGCTATCTCTTCCCCGGTACGCCGCGGCTGGCGCGCCTCAGCCTCGACTGGACCTTCTGAGCGCCATGTTCTGGTTCGAACTCGCCGCCGCCCTGGTCAGCGCGCTCGGCGTCTGGCTGATGGCCAGGCGCCGGCCTTGGGCGTGGCCGGTGGGGCTGGTCTCGGTGCTCGCCTACGGCGGGGTCTTCATCGAGGCGCAGCTCTATTCCGACGCGCTGCTGCAGGGCGCGTTCGCGCTGATGATCCTCTACGGCTGGTGGGGCTGGCAGCACCACCTGGAAGACGATGGCCGCGTGCTGCCGGTGCCGCTGGCGCGCGGACCCGCGCTGCTGCACATCGCGCTCGGCGTCCTTGGCGCGCTGGCCCTCGGCGCCTTCATGCATCACCGGACCGACGCCGCCCTGCCCTGGCTCGACGCCGCCCTCACCGCCTTCAGCCTGGTCGCGCAATGGTGGCAGGCGCGCCGCCACACCGCGAGCTGGTGGCTGTGGATCGCCGTCGACGCGGTCTACGTCGGCATGTACCTCTACAAGCACCTGTTCGTCACCGCGGTGCTCTACGTCGGCTTCATCGCCATCGCCGTTGCGGGACTCCGCGAATGGCAGCGCGCGGTGCGGCACCCGGACGCCACCTAGGCCCGTCGCGCTGCCACGCCCGACCGCCTGAACTCCCGATGCTGGGCACCGAAGGGCGGCTTCGGAGTCCTGGCTCGCACAATGGCCGAGCTGGGGCTCGGCCGCTCCCAGGAGGCGGTACCGCGCGGTAGCCGACGCGTCGGGGACGTAGCCCCGACCTACTGCGTCGGCCCGTAGCGACCCTCCATTGCAGTGCGCAGCCGCCCGCTTGGGAATGGCGGAGCCCCAGCTCCGCCGCTCTGCTTCTCGACGCGACCGCACGCCTGAAGCGCCGGGCTGGAACTCGGTGTTGCCGGAACAGCATGCGCAACTGCAGCGCTCAGCTGGCATCGCGTCCACAATACGGCGATGCCCCGCCGCTTCCTGCAACGCTTCGCCAACATCCGCCGTGAGGAGGTGCGCCCGACGCTGGTCGCGGCGCTGTTCTTCTTCTGCGTGCTGACGGCGCTGATGCTGCTGCGTCCGGCGCGCGAGGCGCTCGGCATGCAGCGCGGCATCGAGACGATCCGCTGGCTGTTCGTCGGCACCGTGGCGGTGACGCTCGCGGTCAATCCGGTGTTCGGGTGGCTGGTCAGCCGCTTCCGGCGACTCGCCTTTGTCAGCGCTACCTATCTCTTCTTCGCTGGCGGCCTTGTCGCCTTCTACGCCCTGCTGATGTTCGCGCCTGCCAGCGTCGGCGAGCACAGCGGGCAGGTGTTCTACGTCTGGTTCAGCGTGTTCAACCTGTTCGCGACGATGCTGTTCTGGGCGCTGATGGCGGACCGCTTCTCGCTGCCGCAGAGCAAGCGCCTGTTCGGCCCGATCGGGGTCGGCGGCACGCTGGGCGCCCTGTTCGGACCGTGGCTGTCGAGCCTTCTTGCCGCGCCGCTCGGCACCGCCGCGCTGCTGCCGATCGCCGCCGGCTTCCTGATGCTGGCGCTCGGCGCCGCCACCTGGCTGATGCGGCTGCCCGAGGCACGCGATCCCGCACGGCCGGAAGCGCAGCCACTGCGCGCTGAACACGCGGCGATCGGCGGCAGCGCCTGGGAGGGCTTCGGTGCGGTGGCAAAGTCGCCCTACCTCCTCGCCATCTGCGCCTACGTGCTGATCCTCGCCGTGATGGCGACCTTCATCTACTTCACGCGCCTGAAGCTGGTGGCCGCGCTCGGCAGCGACCTTGACCTGCGCACCACCGTGTTCGCCCGCATCGACATGGCGACCCAGGCCGCCACCCTGCTGCTGCAGGCGCTGGTCGCCGGGCACCTGATGAAACGCCTCGGCACCTCGGTTACGCTGGCGCTGTTGCCGCTGACCGCGCTGCTCGGCTTCGTTGGCCTCGCCATCGTCGGCTCGTTGGCCGCGCTGGTCGCCTTCGAGGCGAGCTTCCGCGCCGTGCAGCGCGGGCTGATGCGGCCGGCGCGGGAAACCCTGTTCACGGTGGTGAACCGGGAGGACCGCTACAAGGCCAAGGCCTTCATCGACACGGTCGTCTATCGACTCGGCGACCTCACCGGCGCGCAGACCGAAGGGCTGCTGGCGCGCCTTGGCATGGGGCTGGCGGCGCTCGCCGCGTTCGCGCTGCCGCTGGCCCTGGTGTGGATGGCGCTCGGGCTGTGGCTGGGCCATGCCCAGAAGCGGCGCGGTACCCTGCAAGCGGAAGGAGCGAAGGCATGACCACCCGACGGCAATTCCTGAAGACCGGCCTCGCGGCCGGCACCGCCCTGGCACTCGGACCGGCCTGGCTGCACGCCGCCGGATCCACTGCCGGCGCCCTCATCACGCGCGCCATTCCCGCCAGCGGCGAGCGCCTGCCGGTGATCGGCCTCGGCAGCTCGGCGACCTTCGCCCAGGTCGCGCGGCAGGAGGACGTCTCCGCGCTCGGCGCGGTGCTGAATCGGATGATCGAGCTCGGCGGCACGGTATTCGACACCGCACCCGGCTACGGATCCTCCGAGGAGGTCGCCGGCCGCCTGGCGCGGGAACTCGACATCACCGACCGCCTCTTCTGGGCCACCAAGCTCAATGTCGCCCCGCGCGGCGGCGGCAAGGCCGACTCGAAGGCCGCGCGGGCGCAGCTCGCCACCTCGCTGGAACGAATCGGCAAGCGCCCGCTGGACCTGGTGCAGGTGCACAACATGGGCGACCTCGCCACCCAGTTGCCGATCCTGCGCGAGGCCAAGGCCGCCGGCAAGATCCGCTACCTCGGCATCACCACCACCTTTCCCGCCCAGTACGAGGGCCTGCTCCGCGCGATGCGCAAGGAGCCACTCGACTTCATCGGCACCAACTACGCGATCGACGACCGCGACGCGGAAAAGACCTTCCTGCCGCTGGCGAAGGAACGCGGCATCGCCGTGCTGGTATACGCGCCCTTCGGCCGCACGCGGCTGTGGAAACGCGTCGCCGGTCGCCCGCTCCCGGACTGGGCGGCCGAGTTCGACGCCCAGTCCTGGGCGCAGTTCTTCCTCAAGTTCGTCGCCAGCCACCCGGACGTCACCGCCATCACCCCGGCCACCAGCAAGCCGGCGAACATGGCCGACAACTTCGGTGCGGCGCGCGGGCGTCTGCCGGACACCGCGATGCGCAAGCGCATGGTCGAGCTGGTGGAATCGCTGCCGGCGTGAGCGGATGCCCGTGGGCGAGCTGGGGCTCGGCCGCTCCCGGAGCTGCGGTTCGCGTCGCCTGGGAATGGCCGAGCCCCAGCTCGGCCGCCTTTCGTTGACCCAGGGAGCGCCGTCTGTTCCGATTCGCACCTGATCATCCACCGACGCCCGGAGAACCCCATGCACACCGGCAGTTGCCATTGCGGCACCGTGAAATTCACCGTCGAAGGCGACATCGACCAGGCCATCGAATGCAACTGCTCGCATTGCAGCCGCAAGGGCTTCCTGCTCTGGTTCGTGGAGCCCGAGGCGTTCCGCATCACCGCCGGCGCCGACAGCCTCGCCACCTACACCTTCAACACCCACGCGATCCAGCACCAGTTCTGCCCGACCTGCGGCACCCAGGCCTTCGCCCAGGGCCGCACGCCGGACGGCAAGGAATCGCGCGCGATCAACATCCGCTGCCTGGACGACGTGGACCTCGCCACCATTCCGCGCATGCCGGTGGATGGGCGGAAGTTCTAGAGCAACTCTGGAAGCGCCGTCACTTCCGCGAAAGCGGGAGCCCAAGTTGCAGTTCTGCCGGCACATCCAGGCGCCGGGCCCCTTCGGGGCTGGCGCGACGGATCGTTCCCGGCGATCCGTTCAATGGATGCCCGCTTTCGCGGGCATGACGTCGGGAGACTTGATCGGAGGTTCCGTACTCACTCGAAGCCGCCAGCGAACACCAGCGCGTTTTCGAGCCGCACCGCGGCGAGGCTGGGAACGCCGTCGCCCGACACTTCGCCGGCGATGACCGGCCGTCCGCCCTGCACCGTGATGGCGCGCGCCGATGCGCTGATGCCGGCCGCCGTGTCGAAGCCGATGGTGACGGCACCGCCGTCGCCGAAGCCCGCATCCGGGTGCCCCGCCCAGTCGAGCCGCGCGACCAGGAACTCCACCGGCGAGGTGAACGGGCTGCTGGCGGAGAGCAGGAGCCTGCCGTCCGACTGCAGTGCGGCGCCGACGTCGGCGCGCACCATGCGCCCGGGCGCCGGATGCGCCCAGCCGCCCGTGCCGTAAGCCGGATCGGGCGAGCCGTCGGCCCGCAGGCGCAACACGCATAATTCCGCATCGACATCACCGGTGCGGCAGGATCCGGCCAGGAGGAAGCCGTCGCGGTCGGCGACGACCTGTCGCCCGCGACCGTAGCCTTCCGGCGGCTGGACGAACACGATCCCTGCAACACCGAATCCCGGCGCCAATTCGCCGTCCGCATCGAGGCGGACGGCAAGAAAGCCGCGCCCGTCCGTCACGTGTTCGCCTGCCGCAGAACCGACCGCCAACACACCACCGTCGCGCAGCGCCAGCAGCGACGACAGCCAGCCATCACGCGGAGCGGCTGGCGTGCCAAGCTCGACGATGCGCCGACCGCCATCGCCGAATGACTCATCCGGGATTCCCGCGCCCGAAACCCGTGCCAGCACCGGCGCGTATGTGCCGGGCGAGCCGCCGTCGCCGACGCCACCGACGACCACGACCCGTCCGCCACGATCCTCCACCACCGCCATGGCCGAAGCATTGCCGTAACCGGACGCGGCGAAATCAAGGACCACCTGCCCGCCCGCGCCGAACCCGACCGCCGGCGCTCCGTCCGCCCTGAAGCGCGCGACGCGAAAACCGCTGATTGCCGACAGCAGCAGATCGCCGTTGCCGGCCTGCGCCACGCCGGTCGCCTGCGCGAAAGGTTCATCGATCGTGATGACCGCCTGGCCTTTCTCTCCGAAATCGGCATCGGCCACGCCGTGCGCATCGAAACGCCACAGGGCGATCTTGTTGAGGAAGAAGCCGCCACTGACATCGGACAGCCCGCCGGCCAGCAACAGGCAACCGTCCGGCTGCACGGCGGCCGCACCCACGAGGAACGACTGATCCGGCGCACCGATGAGCAGGCGCCCGCCGTCGGCAAACCCCGGATCGAGATCCCCATCTGCGGCCACGGCCGCCATGGCCCAGCCGATCGAACCGATGAAGAGGGCAATTGACATGCGCAGCATGACGACCTCCGGGCAATGCGGGCGGACGCCATGCTATCACCGCGGATACCGGGAAGCGTGACACGCTGCCAACCCCGCGGCCGCGCGCGCACGTCGTTCCAGGGAGAGGCTCGCACCGGCCCGGACTGGGAATGGCGGAGCCCCAGCTCCGCCGCTTCTGCTCCGACGCCGCTTCTGCTCCGACGCTACTCCTCCGCCGGCGCCACGATCACCGGTTGGCGGCGGCGCTCGATGAGACGGTACACGCGCCAACTGGCGAAACCGAGGATGGTGGAGACCAGCGCGCCGGCGGCGAGGAGCACCATGCTGCCGGAAAGGAGCGGCGAGATCAGGCCGGCCATGACCGCGCTGATCAGCAGGCTGACGAAGGTCTGCACCGAAGACACCGCCCCGCGGTGATGCGGGAAGCGGTCGAGGAGGAGCAACGTCAAGGTCGGGAAGTTGACGCCGATGCCGATGGCGTTGACGCCGATCAGCAGCACCGACCAGGGCAGGCGCGGTTCCGGCAGCAGCCAGGCGACGACGAGGTTGAGCACCGCGGCGACGAGCATGATGAGGTAGCCGAGCCGCACCGTGGTGGCGGCGCTCATGCGGCCAGCGAGACGCCCGGACAGGAACGCACCGATCATCATGCCGCTGATCGCGGGCACGAACAGCCATGCGAACTGCTGCGGGCCGAGCTTCAAGAGGTCCAGCACCACCGCCGGCGCCGAGGCGATGTAGACCCACAGGGCATTGAAGTTGAGCGATCCGGCCAGCGCCAGCGGATAGAAGCCGGCGTCGCCGAAGATCGAGCGCCAGGTACGCACCAGCGCGCGCGGCGACATGGGGCTGCGCTCGGACGGTGCGTGTGTTTCCGGCAACCAGGCGATGCATGCGATCAGCAAGCCGACGGCGAACAGCGCCAGCAGCCAGAAGATCGCCGGCCAGCGCGCGAAGGCGATCACCCAGCCGCCGATGATGGGCGCGAGCGCCGGCGCGATGCCGAAGATCATCGACACCGTGGACATCAGCCGCTGCGCCTCCACGCCGTCGAAGCAGTCGCGGATGATGGCGCGGCCGACGATGAGGCCGGCGCCGGCGGAGACGCCCTGCAGGGCGCGGAACACCAGCAGCCATTCGATGGTGGGAGCGAGCGCGCAGCCGACGGAGGCGAGGGCGAACATCGCCACGCCGCCGAGGATGACGATGCGCCGGCCCCAGGCGTCGGAAAACGGGCCGTGCAGCAGCGACATCAGCGCGTAGGCGATCATGTAGGCACTGATCGTCTGCTGCATCGCGAACGGCGTCGCGTCGAGGTCCGCCTCCATCGCCGGGAAGGCGGGGAAGATGGTGTCGATCGAGAACGGGCCGAACATCGCCAGCGCGGCGAGCAGCGGCGCGAGCAGGTGGCGGCGGGGAACGGCGGGCGATCTCATGGCGGGCGCATGCTACAGGCGCGCGCTTGAATGCTGCGAATGCAGGAAGGCATGGGTGGACGACGCATGGAGCCTGGCCGAGCTGGGGCTCGGCCGTTCCCAGGAAAAAGCAGGCTTCTGCAACTTCGCGGCCGAGCCGGGGTTCCCAGGAAAACCGGATCTCCGCCCTGGGAATGGCCGAGCCCCAGCTCGGCCGCTCTCGGGCAAGCCGGGCATTGCAGAGCCCGCCCATTCGGAGGAACCTTCACGGGTTGCGGTCGGCGGATGCGCGATGGACTTCATTTCCTTCCTTGCCGTGGGCTTTGGCGCCTTCGCCGGCGCGGTGCTGCGCTGGCTGCTCGGCATGGCGCTCAACCCCCTCCTGCCGACGCTGCCGCTCGGCACGCTGGCGGCGAACCTCTCGGGCGGGCTGCTGATGGGCGTCGCGATGGGCCTGTTCGCGCATTTCGAAGCCTTGCCGATCGCCTGGCGGCTCGGCCTGGTGACCGGATTCCTCGGCGGCCTCACCACATTTTCCACGTTTTCCGGCGAGACGGTCACGCTGCTCCTGCGCCAGCAATATGCGTGGACCGTCGCTATCATTGTCCTGCACCTGGCCGGCTCGCTCGCGATGACGCTGGCCGGTATCGGCATCGTCCGTGCGCTGCTGCGCACCTGACCGGTCCGCTGCGAGGTTGTGCGCCATGCAAGGTTGCGCCCTGCGCTTCTACATGCACGAGAACCAGCGCCACCGCGGCGCGCTGCTCTACGAGTGGCTGCTCGACCAGGCGCGGCGGCGCGGCATCCCAGGCGGCAGCGCATTCCGCGCCGTAGCCGGCTTCGGTCGCCACGGCGTGGTCAGCCAGCAGCATTTCTTCGAGCTTGCTGGCCAGTTGACGGTGCTGGTGGAATTCATCGTCCCCGCCGAAGAGGCCGAGATGCTGCTCGCGATCGTGCGCGAGGACGGCGCCGAACTCTTCTACACGCGCAGCACGGTGGAGTTCGGCCTGACCGTACCCATGGAAACCTGAAGCCCCGCCATTCCTGGAGCCTTGCCCATGTCCGATCCGCGCGCACGTGTCGAGCAACTCCTCACCCACGCGGGTGTCACCATCGATGGCCCGGCCGCAACCGACGTCGTCGTCCACGACGAGGACCTGTACGCGCGGGCGATTGCACACGGCTCGCTGGGCCTCGGCGAGGCCTACATGGACGGCTGGTGGGACGCCGAGGACCTGCCGGGCTTTCTCACGCGGCTGATCGAGGCGCATCTGGACGACAAGGTGCGCGGGCTGGAAGATGCCTGGCTCGCGGTGCAGGCGCGCCTCATCAACATGCAGCGCGGCGAACGCGCGTTCGAGATCGGCGAGCGCCATTACGACCTCGGCAACGACCTCTTCCAGGCCATGCTCGGCAAGCGCCTGGTCTACAGCTGCGGCTACTGGAAGGAGGCCAGCGACCTCGACGCCGCGCAGCAAGCCAAGCTCGACCTCGTCTGTCGCAAGCTCGGCCTCGCACCCGGCATGCGCGTGCTCGACATCGGCTGCGGCTGGGGCGAGGCGCTGAAATTCGCCGCCGAGCGCTATGGCGTCAGCGGCGTCGGCATCACCGTCTCCGAGGAGCAGGCCCGGTTCGCGCAGGAACTCTGCCGGGGACTGCCGATCGAGATCCGCGTGCAGGACTACCGCGAGCTCGACGAGCGCTTCGACCGCGTGTTCTCCATCGGCATGTTCGAGCACGTCGGCGTAAAGAACTACCGCACCTATTTCGAGGTGGCGCATCGAGTGACGGCTGCGAACGGCCTGTTCCTGCTGCACTGCATCGGCACCAATCTTTCCACCACGCACACCGATCCCTGGATCGCGAAGTACATCTTCCCGAACTCGATGCTGCCCTCCGCCGCTCAGATCACGAAGGAGTCGGAGGGCCTGTTCGTGATCGAGGACTGGCACAACTTCGGCACCGACTACGACCGCACGCTGATGGCCTGGCGGGACAATTTCGACGCCGCTTGGCCGGAGCTGTCCAAGCGCTACGACGAGCGCTTCCGCCGCATGTGGCATTTCTACCTCGCCGGCTCCGCCGCCACCTTCCGCGCCCGCCGCAGCCAGCTCTGGCAGATCGTGCTCTCGGCGAACGGCGTGCCGGGCGGCTACCGCGCCCCGCGCTGAGGGGCGCACACGCCGCGCGTGCTTCTCCTGGGAGCGGCCGAGCCCCAGCTCGGCCCGAGCGCTGGTCGGAAAAAGCGGCGGGAGCTGGGGCTCCGCCAGTCCCAGCTTGCGGCGCTGCGGCCGCTACAATGATCGGCTGCATCCGGACCCGACCCGCCGCATGAACCACCACGCCAACCACGAACAGATCCCGCTCAAGGACTACGCCGAGCGCGCCTACCTCGACTACTCCATGTACGTGGTGCTGGACCGCGCGCTGCCCTTCGTCGGCGACGGCCTCAAGCCCGTGCAGCGGCGCATCGTCTACTCGATGAGCGAGCTCGGGCTCGATGCCGCCGCCAAGCCCAAGAAGTCCGCGCGCACCGTGGGCGACGTCATCGGCAAGTTCCATCCGCACGGCGATTCGGCCTGCTACGAGGCAATGGTGCTGATGGCGCAGCCCTTCTCCTACCGTTATCCGCTGATCGACGGCCAGGGCAACTTCGGCTCGCAGGACGACCCAAAATCCTTCGCCGCGATGCGCTACACCGAATCGCGGCTGACGCCGATGGCCGAGCTCCTGCTGCAGGAACTCGCCCACGGCACGGTGGACTGGATCGCGAACTTCGACGGCACGCTGGAGGAGCCCTCGTGGCTGCCGGCGCGGGTGCCGCACGTGCTTCTGAATGGCTCGACCGGCATCGCCGTCGGCATGGCGACCGACATTCCGCCGCACAACCTGCGCGAGGTGGCGAGCGCCTGCATCCGCCTGCTGGACGATCCCGAGGCCAGCGTCGCCGACCTCTGCGAGCACGTGCGCGGGCCGGATTTCCCCACCGCCGCCGAGATCATCACGCCGGCGGCGGACCTGCTCGCCCTGTACGAAACCGGCAACGGCTCGGTGCGCTGCCGCGCGGTGTGGAAGAGGGAGGAAGGCAACATCGTCGTCACCGCCCTGCCCTACCAGGTCTCACCCTCGAAGATCCTGGAGCAGATCGCCGCGCAGATGCGGGCGAAGAAGCTGCCGATGCTGGAGGACATCCGCGACGAGTCCGACCACGAGAACCCGATCCGCATCGTGCTGATGCCGCGTTCGAACCGGATCGACCTCGAGCAGATGATGCAGCACCTCAACGCGACCACGGATCTGGAGAAGAGCTACCGCGTCAACCTCAACATGATCGGCCTGGACGGCAAGCCGCAGGTCAAGCACCTCCGCCAGATCCTGTCCGAGTGGCTGCGCTTCCGCCAGGACACGGTGACGCGGCGCCTGCGCCATCGCCTGGCCAAGGTGGAACGGCGCCTGCACCTGCTGGAGGGCCTGCGCATCGCCTTCCTCAACCTCGATGAGGTGATCCGCATCGTCCGCCATGAGGACGAGCCGCGGCCCGTGCTGATCGCGCGCTTTGGATTGAGCGAGGAGCAGGCCGACTACATCCTCGAGACGCGCCTGCGCCAGCTCGCGCGGCTGGAAGAGATGAAGATCAACGCCGAACGCGACGCGCTGGAGGAAGAGCGCGCCCGCATCAACGTGGTGCTGGGCTCGAAGGCGCGCCTCAGGACCCTGGTCAAGGATGAACTGCGCGAGGACGCGCGCAAGTACGGCGACGAGCGCCGCTCGCCGCTGGTCGAGCGCAGCGCCGCGCAGGCGCTGGCCGAGACCGCGCTGGTCGCCAGCGAGCCGGTCACCGTGGTGCTGTCGAAGAAGGGCTGGGCGCGCGCCGCCAAGGGACACGAGGTCAACGGGGCGGAACTCGGCTACCGCGAGGGCGACGCCTACCTCGCCGCCGCGCAGGGGCGCACCACCCAGCAGGTCGCCTTCATCGATTCCAGCGGGCGCAGCTATTCGGCGCCCGCGCATACCCTGCCCTCGGCGCGCGGCAACGGCGAGCCGCTGACCGGCCGTTTCCAGACCCCGCCCGGCGCCCATTTCGAGGCGCTGGCGATCGCCGACCCGGCCACCCGCCTGGTGCTGGCCTCGGACTTCGGCTACGGCTTCGTGACCCGCTTCGAGGCGCTGCTAGGCAACAAGAAGGCCGGCAAGCAGGTGCTGAACGTCGACGCGAAGGCCCACGTGCTGATGCCGGTCGCCGTCGCCGACACCGCCCGCGACCGCATCGTGGTGGCGACCAATGCCGGCCACCTGCTGATGTTCTCGGTCGCCGACCTGCCGGAACTCGACCGCGGCAAGGGCAACAAACTTATCGAGATCCCCAAGGCCAAACTCTCCGGCGGCGAGCGCGTCGCCGGCATCGCCGTGATCCCGGAGGAAAAGGGCGAGGTGACGCTCCACGCCGGCCAGCGCAAGCTCACCCTGCGCTGGAGCGACCTGGTCGAATACCAGGGCGCCCGCGCCGCCCGCGGCAAGCTGCTGCCACGCGGCCTGCAGCGCGTCGAACGCGTGGTCGGTGGCTGATACCGGCACATCGCACGCCGTAGGAGCGCACCCTGTGCGCGACCGGCATGGTGATGTCGCGATGCGCACCCCGGTCGCGCACAGGGTGCGCTCATACGGGCTGCGTCGGGATCCTTCCGACGGCTCCGGTTCGATCTAAACCGCCGCGTAGCGGTATGCTGCACCGCATGCGCTGCTTCGCCATGTCCATGATCCTGATCCTCCTCGCCGGCTGCGCGGTGGCGGCCTCGCCGCCGCCCAACGAGGTGGACTACGCCTGCCGCAGCGACGCCGACTGCGTGGTGAAGGACGTCGGCAACTGCTGCGGCTACTACCCGGCCTGCGTGAACCGCGACAGCCCGACCTTCCCAGGGCGGGTGCAGGCGGAGTGCGAGAAGACCGGGATGGCGAGCGTCTGCGGCTGGCCGGTGATCAAGGGCTGCGCCTGCGTCGAGGGGCGCTGCGAAGCGGCCCCAAGTGGCGGGGTGGATGGGGAGGTGCGCTAGGTCGGCCCTACGAGAACGACGTTCGCCGCTGCTCGAACACCCATCGTTGGGTACGTAGCCCGCGCTGTGCTGCTGGGAGTGGCCGAGCCCCAGCTCAGCCTCCGCGGTCGGTCGGCCGATAGCCCCGCCCTGCATGAAGCCGGGCCGAGCTGGGGCTCGGCCGTTCCCAAGCGGTATCGCTCGGCAACGCCGCGTGTCTGGAGCGCAGCGGAGCCGGACCGGCTGGTAGCATGGCCGCATGAAGACCCACGTTGTAATTGCGCTGCCGGACTGGTTCCCGGAGCTTGACCCGACGCAGCAGTGTGCGGACGACGAAGCCAAGCTGCGCTTCGTGATTGGACTCGCGATGCGCAACGTCGAGGAGCGCACCGGCGGGCCCTTCGGCGCGGCGATCTTCGATGGCGACGGCCGGGTGATCGCGGCGGGCGTCAACCGCGTGCTGCCGGAGACCTGCTCGGCCGCGCACGCGGAACTGCTGGCGATGATCGGGGCACAGCGCCGGCTCGGCCGCAACCGCCTCAACGGCAACGGCGGACGCTTCGTGCTCGCCACCAGCGCGCAGCCGTGCTGCCAGTGCTACGGCGCCTGCGTCTGGAGCGGCATCGACGAGCTCCTGATCGGTGCGCGCGCCGAGGACGTCATGGCGCTGTCCGAATTCGACGAGGGCCCGCTGCCTGCCGACTGGATCGGCGAGTTGGAGCGGCGCGGCATTGCGGTGCGGCGCGACATCCTGCGCGACGAGGCCTGCGAGGTGTTCAGACGCTACGCAAGTCTTTGTGGTCCGTCCTACTGACGGGCGGCAATCCGCATGAGCCGAAGCAGACCGCCATCGCGCCGCAGCGGCGCGCGCAAGCCGCGCTCCGCCGCGGCCGCGGGCCCGGCAAAGTCCATGGACCGACACGCCGCGAAAGCCGCGTGGCAAGGCGGACACCCGCGCCCCGACGGCAAGGCGGCGAAACCGCCGGCAGCCAAGGCGCCAGCGCCAAAGATCGTCCTCGCGAGCCCCGCAGGCCCACCGGTCGTGGAGCGCGTCCGCGGCCTGCTCGCCTGGTGCCGACCCGGCTTCGAGGGCGAATGTGCGCAGGAACTCTCGACGCTCGCCGCGCGTTCGGGCAGCGGTGGCTTTGCCCGCACGGAGCGCGGCAGCGGCCTGGTCGAGTTCGTCGGCGAGGATCCCGCGCTGGCCGGGATCCGCTGGCGCGAGACGATCTTCGCGCGCCAGTTGCTGGTGCTGCTCGGGCGGGCGAGGAACCTGCCGACGGGCGATCGCCTCGGCGCGCTGTGGCCGCTGCTCGAACAGGATGGCCGGCGCTGGTGCGAGGCTTGGGTCGAGGCGCCGGACAGCGACGCCGGCCGCGAACTGGCGACGCTCTGCCGCGGCCTCAACGCGGCGCTCATCGCATCATTGAAGGCGCGCGGGCTGCTCGACCGCGCCTCGCCATGGCGGCTGCATCTTGGCCTGACCGCCGGCGATGCCGCCTTCATCGCTGCCGCCGACGTGCGCAATGCGGCGCCGTGGCCGGGCGGCATCCCGCGCCTCAGGTTCCCGCGCGAGGCGCCCAGCCGCTCCACCCTGAAGCTGGAGGAGGCCCTGCTGGTGCTGCTCAGTGAGGGGGAGCGCGAGCGCTGGCTCGTGCCCGGCATGCGCGCGGTGGATCTCGGCGCCGCGCCGGGCGGCTGGACCTGGCAACTGGTGCAGCGCTCGATCCACGTCGTCGCCGTGGACAACGGGCCCATGGACGCCGCGCTCCTGCGCTCGGGGCTGGTCGAGCACCGCCGCGAGGACGGCTTCCGCCATCGGCCGCCGAAGGCCGTGGACTGGCTGGTCTGCGACATGGTCGAGCAACCCGTCCGCGTCGCCGCGCGCATGGCCGAATGGCTGGCCAATGGCTGGTGCCGCCATGCCATCTTCAATCTCAAGCTGCCGATGAAGAAGCGCTACGAAGAGGTCGAGCGTTGCCTCGCGCTGGTGCGAGGGCAGATTCCCGGCATCGAGCTCCGCGCCCGTCAGCTTTACCACGACCGCGAGGAAATCACCGTATTCGCGCGGCGGCCGGACTGACGGCGCCGAACGTGTCCGCCGCAGGCCTGGCCGCGGCGCCATGTGACGCGGTTCCCGGAACGACCGTGGTCCGCTCGTCCGTCCGCGCGGGTCGCATGTGATAAAACGGCACCGCAACCGGACAGGTGTTCGCGATGCTGGAAAAGGTCTTTGCTGCGGCGTATAGATGGGGCGATTTCGTCATCGTCCCGGCTGCGCGGCAGATCCTGCGCAAGGGTGAAGCGGTCGAGGTCGAGGCCAAGGTGTTCGACCTGGTCGTGCTGCTCCTGGAGCATCACGAGCGCGCCCTCGGCAAGCAGGAAATCGTCACTGCCCTGTGGGGCAAGCGGCCGGTCACCGATGCCGCCCTCAGCCAGCTCGTCTACAAGGCGCGGCGGGTACTGGATGACGACGGTCGCGCGGTGATCCGCACCGTGTACGGGCGCGGCCTGCAATGGGTGGCGCCAATCGAGGCACTGGACGAGTTCGTGCCGCCGGCGGCCGGCCTCCCGGCTGCGCCGCCGGAAGCGTCGGCCCCAACCGCTGGTCCACCACCCATGCCGCTGCCCGAAGCACGGGCGGCCTCGTCCCGCCGCTGGCGTGGCAGCCGCGTGCAGCGCCTGGCCGCGCTCGGCGTGCTCGGGGCACTCGCGCTGCTGCTGGTCGTCACCTGGATGGGCGCTCGCGACGGCGCCTCGCAAAGCTCACCGCGGCTGGCGGTGCTGCCGTTCGCGAACGCCACCGGAGAGCCGGGCCAGGACTGGGTCGAGCGCGGGCTGCCGAGCCTGGTCGGCGGCCTGCTCCAGCAGGCGGGTGACCTGGATGTGGTCGACCCCTTCGAGGTCGCGCGCGCGTGGGAGTTCACGCCCACCGGCGGGCGCGACCAGGCGGGACAACTGCGCTTCGCGACCGGCGCGGAAGTGCTGGTCAGCGGCCGTCTGCGCAAGCTGTCGAGCCTCTTCGAGCTCGAGCTCGCGATCGACCGCGGCAGCGCCAGCGGAGTCACCTTCACCCTGCACGGCGCGGATCCGGGCGCCCTCGCAGCGGCGGCGATTCCGCGCCTGCGCAAGGAACTCGGGCTTGTGCAGGCGAGTGACCATTTCCTCGCGACCTCCTCGCCGGACAACGCCTACCTGGCACAGACCTTCGCGCGCGGCCTCGATGCCGCCGCGCGCGGCAGGTGGACGGAGGCGCGGCCCTATTTCGAGGTGGTCGCGACCAGCGATCCAGGCTTCCTTCCGGGCCGCTACCGGCAGGGCCAGGCGGCACTGCGCGGCGAGCAGCCACGGGAGGCCGCGGGGATCCTGCGCGCCGTGGCGACCGCGGCGCGCGAGTCGCAGCCCCAACTGGCCGTGCTCGCCTTGCGCGAACTCGCCACCGCCGAGCATGCCGCATCCCGCTATCGCAGCGCGGTGGACCTCCTCACCGAGTGCCACCATCTGGCGGCGGCTTCCGAGGACGCGGCGCTTGAAACGCTGGCGCTGCTCGGCCTGGCGCGAAGCCGCGCCGCGCTCGGCGAGGCGACCCAGGCCCGGGCCGATCTCGCGCGAGCCAGGACCCTGATCGCCCGCCATGGCCTGGATCATCTGGAGCGGGAACTCCTTGCCGCGCGGATCTCCATCGCCACGGTGGCCGACGACATGGCCGGCGTCGAAGCCGCGGCCCGCGAGGCGGTCGTGCAGAACGAGGCCGTGGGTGACGAGCGTGGTACCCACGTCGCGCTCTTCAACGTCGCCTGGGCCATGATCAACCAGCAGCGCCGTGGCGAGTCGCTGCCGATCCTGGTGCGGGTCTGGCGCTGGGCCGCGGAGCACCACGACCACGCGGTGCGCATGCGCAGCGGCAGCCAGCTCGCCGGCGCCTTGCGCAACAGCGGGGTGGTCGATGCGGCGGAACGGGTCTACCGCGACCTGCTGGAATCGGTGCATGGCCACGACGACCGCGCGGGCGAGCTGCTGATCCTGCGCGGCCTCGCCGGCGTGGCCTGGTTCCGCGAGGAAGAAGAAGAAGCGCTGCGCCGCACCCGCGAGGCCGGCGCGCTGGTCGAGCCGCACGAGGATCCGGCCCAGCGGGTCAGCCTATGGCTCGACGAGGCGATGTCCACCCTGCTGCTCGAACCGCATGCGCTGGCGGGCATCGAGGCACAGGCTTCCGCCCTGGTGGGCAGCGGCACCGAGCACTCCCGCCTGTATGGCCTGCTCGACCTGATCCATGCCCTCGCCGCCGCCGCCGAGGGCCGTGCCGCCGACGCGCGGGTGGCCCTCGAACGGGTGCGCGCCGCACCGGCCAATGAGGGCCTGGAATCGGACATGCGTCAGGTAGCGCTTCGCATCGCCACGGTCACCGGCGATCGCGCCGCGGGCGAGATCGGCCTGCACCGCTTCCAGCCTTCGGGCGCGGTCGACGTCGACCTTCTCGACCAGGCCCGCCGCTGGGCGCTCCGCATCGGCGATCACGCCTTGGCCGAGGACTGCGCCGCCCGCCTGCAGGCACTCCGCGACGAAACCCTGCTCGCGCTCGGCCCCGCCTTCTCCGATCTGGTGCCCGCTCACGGCCCGCCGGCCTGAGTTCCGGGCGGCGAGGATTGGCTGTCCCACGAAAGGCAGCGACGCAAGCTGCTGATTTTTCCTGCAAATAATAATCGGTAACGGGATCGTCAGGCTTGCGTGAAGATTGCCGCGCGCGGCCTTGCTGCAATGCGCCATCCGCGTCGCGCGTCGCGGCGCGGGTTTGCCCAGGAGATCGCATGAAGTTCACGCTTGCCTGTCCCGAGGAGTCAGGGACGCACCGATGTTTCGTCGCCCGCGCCGGCCGCGCCGCCGCCGTCGCGCTTTACCTGGCGCTTCCCGCCGCGGGTGCGCAGACCATTGATGCCGCCTTCCAGCCGCAACCCGATGACCAGGTATGGACGGCGGTCAATCATCCCGCCGGCGACATCCTGGCCGGCGGATTCTTCGACACGATCGATGGCCTGAATGTGGAAAGCTTCACTCGCCTCGCCAACGATGGCCATGTCGTGCCGGAATTCGAGAACACCCGCGTCCGTGGCGGCACGTGGGCCATCTCGGCGTCCACCGACGATCGCGTCGTCATCGGGGGAGACATCAGCATGGTCGAGGGCCTGCCGCGCCGTGGCGTGGCGCGGTTCAATGCCGATGGATCCCTCGATACGAGCTTCGCCGATCCGGCACTGAACGGCGGGGTCAAGGCGACCGCCGTGCAGGCGGACGGCAAGGTCCTGGTGGCAGGCCACGTAAACGGGTCGGGCTGCATTTACCTGTGTCGCCTAAACAGTGATGGCAGCCGGGACACGACGTTCGCTCCGCAGGTGAACGACTGGACCGAAACAATGGCGCTGCAGCCGGACGGGAAGATCCTGATCGGCGGCCACTTCACCACCATCAATGGAACCGAACGGAAGTACCTCGCCCGCCTGAACCCTGACGGGAGCCTCGACGGCGCATTCAATCCCCGCCCCGACTTCTATGTACACGCCATTGCCCTGCAGCCCGACGGCAGGATCCTGCTGGGCGGCGCCTTCAGCAAGATCGGCGCAGCCGATTACCGCTCGCTGGCGCGGATCAATGCCGATGGCAGCCGCGATGGCAGCTTCGGCAATCCCAACATCACGACCGGGTGGGTATACACCATTGCCCCGCAAGCCGATGGCAAGCTGGTGGTCGGCGGCGGCTTCACCAGCGTGAACGGCGTTCCGCGTGGCTACGTCGCCCGTTTCAACGGCGATGGCAGCTTGGACACGGGCTTCGGGGACCTCGGCGCGAGCTGGACCGTGTATGGCCTCACCCTGCAGCCGGACGGCCGCCTGCTGATGGTGGGTCGCTTCACGGATATCGGCGGCATGCCGATCCCGTATCTTGCCCGCACGCTGCCGCTCGGCCCGGCGCAGCAGTCGCTGAACGTCGGCGGCGGTGGTACCAGCGTGACCTGGCTGCGCTCGGGCGCCAGTCCCGAAGTCATGGCGCCGCCGGTCGCCTACCGCTCCACCGATGGGGGCGCGACGTGGAGCAGCCTGGGCGGCATGCAACGCATCAGTGGCGGATGGAAGCTCACCGGGCTGGCGCCGCTGATCGGCCAGGAATTCACCATACGTGTGGATGGCCTGGTACAGGGCGGCAACGGCAGCAATTCGCAGGGACGCGTCCGCATGCAGGAGGACTACTACTTCGGCGACGAAATCTTCTCCGGTGATTTCGATGGCATGGAGACGCTGGCCCCTACCCAATCACGCTGATACACCCCGGGACGGCAGCGGGTGTCGACCCCATTTGGGAATGGCACCTGCTCGCCAGCGCCCGAGCCCCGCGGAAAAGCATCGGGACTGAAGTCCTTCCCACGCTGCTCCGCGAACCCTTGGGAGCGGCTTCAGCCGCGATGCTTCCGTTGACGTCGTGCCACTTCCATGCGGTTCGGAGGGGACATTCTGATGGGGTTCTCCAGCCGTGGGACGGCATCGGTTTCGCTGCAGCGCAGCAGCCGCTATCCTTGCCGCACCCTTCCGAAGAGCCGGCCCGACCGGCTCTTCTTTTTGGACCGCGATGAAACGCCTGCGCGCCTTCCTGCCCCTGCTGGTGCTGGTCGCCATCGGCATCGCCCTGCTCGCATCGGGCGTGCTGGAGCGCTTCGACCCGCACCACGTCGCGCGCCAGCAGGCCACCCTGCACGCCGCCATCGGCGCGCACCCGCTCACCGCCGGGCTGATCCAGGTTGGCCTGATGACACTGGCCATCGCCACCGGCATTCCCGGCGCGGTGGTGGTGGTGATGGCGGGCGGCATGCTGTTCGGGATCGCCGTCGGCACCTTGCTCTCGGCGATCGGCACCACGCTGGGGGCGCTGATCCTGTTCCTCGCCAGCCGCGCCGCCTTCACCGGCGATGGCGGCCCGCCGCCGCCGATGGCCGAGCGCCTGCGCGCCGGCTTCCACGCCTGGCCGGTCAGCTACACGATGTTCCTGCGCCTGGTGCCCTTCTTCCCATTTGGCGCGGTGACGGTGGCGCTGGCCTGGCTGCGCTGCCCGCTGTGGCTGTTCATGCTGGCGACCGCGACCGGCGGCACGGTGATGATCGGCTTCGAGACCGCGCTCGGCGCCGGCCTCAGCGAGACCATCCTGCGCGAGGGCGCGGTCTCGCTCGGCATCTTCGCGCATCGCCAGGTGCTGTTGCCGCTGCTCGGCATGGCCAGCCTCGCGCTGCTGCCGATCGGGCTCGGCCGCCTGCGGCAATCCGCCCGCGCGCGGCGCGGGCCGGGCGCGGATTAGGCCGGGCAACTCGCCAGCCGGCCGGTCTGTAGCGGCGCTTCGCGGCGTTCCGTTATGCTCCGCCGTTCGTTTGCCCGCCGCAGGGATCCCGTTGACCGCCGCTGCCCAGCCTCCCGTCGTGCGCACCTCGCTGTGGCGCGCGCTGCTCCTCAGCCTGCTGGTCGCTGCACTCAACGTCGGGCTCTGGGCCTTCCTCAACCGCCCGGTGGAGATTGCCGACTGGCGCGGCGAGGTCGGCGGCTTCGCCTTCAATCCCTCGCAGCGCTACCAGGATCCGACGCGGCTGCTGTTCCCGAACGCCGCCGAGCTGGACGGCGACATCCGCCTGCTGTCCCGCTACACGAAGCGCCTGCGTACCTATTCCTCGGCCGAGAACCCGCAGATCCCGCGCATCGCGAAGTTCTACGGCATGAGCGTGATGGCCGGCGCGTGGATCGAGGGCCGCGCCGAACGCAACGAGCGCGAGCTGGCCGCGGTGATCGCGCTGGCACGGAAGAACGACAACATCGAGCGCGTGATCATCGGCAACGAGGTGATCCTGCGCGGCGACCTCGGGCCGCGCGCGCTGATCGGCTACCTGGATCGCGCCCGCGCCCACCTCAAGGTGCCGGTCTCCACCGCCGAACCGCTGGACAGCTGGCAGCGCAATCCCGAGCTGATCCGCCACGTCGACTTCGTCACCGTGCACATCCTGCCGTACTGGGAGGAGATCCCGCGCAAGGACGCCATCGGCTTCGTGCTCGGGCAGTACCAGGCGGCGAAGGAGCTGGTCGAGAGCGTGTCGCCGGGCAAGCCCGTGGTGATCGGCGAGGTCGGCTGGCCCTCCAACGGCGACCGCCGCAAGTACGCGCAACCTTCGCTGGCCAACGAGGCGCATTTCCTGCGCGACTGGTTCAACGTCGCCGCGCGCGAGCACATCGACTACTACGTGATGGAGGCGATCGACCAGCCCTGGAAGGAATCGATCGGCGGCCGCGCGGAGGCGTACTGGGGCGTCTTCAACGCCAACCGGCAGCTCAAGTTCTCCTTCACCGGACCGGTCATCGAGGATCCGGGCTGGCCGTGGAAGGCGGGCCTGGCCTCGCTGCTGGCGCTGCTGCCGATGTTCCTGTTCGCGCGGCACTTCATCCGCTTCCGCGCGCTCGGCCTCGCCTTCTTCCTGGTGCTGCTGCAGCTTTCCGCGTCGATCCTGGTATGGATGGCGGCGCTCCCCTACGACTTCTACCTCAACCCCTTCGACTGGGCGATGCTGACCCTGCTGCTGCCGGCCCAGCTCGCCATCCTGCTGATCCTGCTCATCAACGGCTTCGAGTTCACCGAAGTGCTGTGGCGGCCGCACTGGTTGCGCGAGTTCCGCCCGCTGGAACCTGCGCCGGGGGATCCGCAACCCTTCGTGTCGATCCACCTCGCCTGCTACAACGAGCCGCCGGAGATGGTGATCCTGACGCTCGATTCGCTGGCGGTACTCGACTACGAGAACTTCGAGGTCATCGTCCTCGACAACAACACCAAGGATCCCGAGGTGTGGAAGCCGGTGGAGGCGCACTGCGCGGCGCTGGGCCCGCGCTTCCGCTTCTACCACCTCGAGCCCTGGCCGGGCTTCAAGGCCGGTGCGCTCAATCACGGCCTGGAAGTCACCGACCCGCGCGCCGAAGTGGTCGCGGTCGTCGACGCCGATTACGAGGTGCGCGCGGACTGGCTGGCAGGCCTCACCGGCTACTTCGCCGACCCGCGGGTGGCGGTGGTGCAGTGCCCGCAGGCGCACCGCGAATGGGAGCACAACGCCTTCCGCCGCATGACCAACTGGGAATACGACGGCTTCTTCCGCATCGGCATGCACCACCGCAACGAGCGCAACGCCATCATCCAGCATGGCACCATGACCATGGTGCGCCGCGACCTGCTGGCCGGCACCGGCGGCTGGTCGGAGTGGACCATCTGCGAGGATGCGGAGCTCGGACTGCGCCTGATGGAGGCCGGCCACGAGCTGGTCTACGTCGACGAGGTCATGGGCCGCGGCCTCACCCCGGCCGACTTCAAGGCCTACAAGTCGCAGCGCTACCGCTGGGCCTTCGGCGCCATGCAGATCATGAAGGCGCGCTGGGACTGGATGGTGTCGCGGAGCTCCACGCTGACGCGCGGCCAGCGCTTCCATTTCCTCACCGGCTGGTTCTCCTGGTTCGGCGACGCGCTGCACCTGGTGTTCACGCTGATGGCGCTGGTGTGGACGCTCGGCATGGTGCTGCTGCCAAGGTACTTCACCCTGCCGATGTACCTCTTCCTGGTGCCGCTGATCGGCTTCTTCCTGTTCAAGGCGGCGTTCGGCTTCATCCTCTACCGCGTGCGCGTGCCCTGCTCGTGGAAGGACACCCTCGCCGCCTCGATCGCCAGCATGGGACTCTCGCATGCCATCGCGCGCGGCATCTTCGAGGGCCTGGCGCGCAAGAAGGGCGAGTTCATCCGCACCGCCAAGAGCCGGCGCATCGGCAGGAAGCCCAACCCCTTCACCTCGGTCAGCGAGGAACTGCTGCTGTTCCTGGCATTGATCGCCTGCATCGTCGGCATGATCAACTCGACCGGCATGAACTACGTCGAGGGGCGCCTGTGGATCGCCATTCTCGCCGCGCAGGCGATTCCCTATGGCTCGGCGCTGATCGGCGCCTGGGTGGCGCATCGCGCCGGCGACAAGGTATAGGCATGGGTCGCCTGCGCCCGCCAGCGGACTGTAGGAGCGACCGTGGTCGCGACTTCTGTTGGGCCCGGCTTCGCACTTCGATCGCGTGCACGCAGCGCCTGCAATCCTGCGCACCGGCGCCGTGGTGCGACTGCGGTCGCGCACAGGGTGCGCTCCTACATCACCTGCGAGCAGGCTCCCGCAACAGCCTGGGCTCCGCCTCGGGCGGCATGCCCTCAGGAGCGGCCGACGTCCTTCAGGCCGCGGCGCAGGCGCTGCAACAGTGAGCCGCCGGATTCGCCACCGCCGCGCTGCCGCGGCTGCCATTCGAGCAGGCCGATCGCGTCATAGGCGTTCACGACGTCGAACACGTCGGCCATTGGCGCGCCGCTGGCCGCGGCGATCTCGTGCAAGCGCAGCGGCTTCATCATCTGCGAGGCGATGCGGAAATGCTGGCCGAGATCATGATCGATCTCCATCCAGCGGGTGAGCCGGTAGGTGCCGCCCGGGTCCAGGCGACGGGCAAGCTGCCCGCCGGAATGGTGCAGCACGTCCAGCCAGACGAGGCGCTCGTAGGCGAACGCCGCGTGGTCGGAGCGGATCGCGGCGAGCTCGCTGGTGGTCAGCGGCCGCCAGTCGCGCGCCGCCCACTTCGCCTCGCACCAGGGGCGCAGCGCCGCCAGTCCCGCCTGCGCGTAGGCGGTGCGGTGCTTGGGGTCGAGCACCAGCGCCGGGGCACCGGGCAGCGCGATCCGTGCCGGCGCATTCAGGAGGCCCTCGCCGAGCCAGTCGCGGAGCCGGTGCGGTTCCGCGTCGGCAAGGCTCGCGCCGCGCGGCGGCGGCGCGGCGGCCGATGGGCTGCGGCCAGGCTCGCTCACCGGCGCGCCGGTCGGGAAGGCCGGCGCCGGCGACCCGGACGCGGCCGGCCGATGCTGCGCTGCACGCAACTCGTCCGGCAGCGGACGCAGCAGGTCGTCGAGTCCCGCCGCTGGCGACTCGGTGGTCGCCGCCGGGCCGGCAGCATCGGCTTCGCCGAGATCCCGCAGGTAGAAGTCACCCGTGTTCGCACCAATCGCCGGTGCATCGACGGTTTCGCGGGTGACCTGGTTCAGGAGTTCGACCACGTTCGCCCGCAGCAGCGGTCGCCGCAGCACCAACCCCGCGCCCTCGATGTCCTCATCGGAAAACACCGCTACGCGCGCGCCGCCCGCCAGCGCCCGCGTGCGCGCCATCTGTCCGGCGAACGAGCCCGGATCCACGACAAGAAGATCGGCATTCTCGCCGTCCGCCCAGGTCCAGCGCCTGTCCAGTTCCGCACTGCACCTGCGCACGAGCAGGCGCAGGTGGGCTTCCTCCTCCTCGGAGACGCCCACGGCGGCAATCGTCTTGTCGCGATTCACGTCCGGCATCCCCCGCTGCCTGTCGCCGGAATCCTACGTGGCCGGGTGGCACGCGGGCAACCCTGCACGGCCATGCGGGCAGTACCTGCGGTATCGATCAGGTATTCGGGAAGAGGTGTTCGACGCCGGCGCGCTCCTCGCGAAGCTCCTTCTCGCTGGCGTCCATGCGCGCCTGCGAGAACTCGCTGATCTCGAGGTTCGGCACGATCGAATACCGGCCGTCCCGGCAGGTCACCGGGTAGCCGTAGATCACGCCGGGCGCGATGCCGTAGGCACCGGTCGAGGGAATTCCCATCGACACCCAGTCGCCCTCGGCCGTGCCGCGCGCCCAGGAGCGCATGTGGTCGATCGCGGCCGATGCCGCGGAGGCCGCCGACGAGGCGCCGCGCGCCTTGATGATGGCCGCGCCGCGCTGCTGCACGGTGGGAATGAACTCGTCCTCGTACCAGCCGCGGTCGACCAGGTCGAGCGCCGGCCGGCCGTCCACGGTCGCGTGGTGGATGTCGGGATACTGCGTGGAACTGTGGTTGCCCCAGATGACGACGCGCCGGACCGCCGAGGTGTGCGCGCCGGTCTTTTCGGCGAGCTGGCTGATGGCGCGGTTGTGGTCCAGGCGCACCATCGCGGTGAAGGATTTCGGGTCGAGGTCCGGTGCGTTCTGCTGCGCGATAAGCGCGTTGGTATTGGCCGGGTTGCCGACCACCAGCACCTTGACGTCGCGGCTGGCGTGGTCGTTCAGCGCCTTGCCCTGCGGCGCGAAGATCGCCCCATTGGCCTCCAGCAGGTCCTTGCGCTCCATGCCCGGGCCGCGCGGGCGCGCGCCGACGAGGAGCGCATAGTCGACCTCCTTGAAGGCGACGTTCACGTCATCGGTCGCGACCACCCCGGCGAGCGTCGGGAATGCGCAGTCCTTGAGCTCCATCACCACGCCTTCCAGCGCCGGCAGGGCCGGGGTGATTTCCAGGAGATGCAGGATCACCGGTTGATCCGGGCCCAGCATGTCGCCGGCGGCGATGCGGAACAGGAGTGCATAGCCGATCTGGCCGGCAGCGCCGGTGACGGCGACACGAACGGGAGCTTTCATGGGAGCCTCGGGAATCGGGAATGGGGAATCGGGAATCGCAAAAGCCGGGAAGCCGGGGCGTACCCGGCCTCAAGCCAGCTCGGCGAAGAATTCCTGGATGCGCGTGAGGCCCTTGCCGAGCTGGGCCTGCGGGCAGGTGTAGGAGATGCGCAGGCTGCGCGGCTCGCCGAACGCCGAGCCCGGCACCGTCGCGACGAACTTGCTCTCCAGCAGCGCCTTGCAGAAGTCGACATCGTTGTCGATGCGGGTGCCGTTGTGGCTCTTGCCGAAGGCGACGGAGATGTCCGGGAAGGCATAGAACGCGCCCTGTGGACGCGGGCAGTGCACGCCGGGAATGGCAAGGAGCGCCGCCAGGACTTCGTCGCGGCGCGTCGAGAACTCCCCGCGCTTGGCCGCCGGCACGTCCTGCGGCCCGGCCAGCGCCGCGACGGCAGCGGCCACGGTGACTTCCGGCAACGAGGTGATGTGGTTGGAATTGAGCGTCACCAGCGCCTGGATGCCCTCCTCCGGCCCGGCGACGAAGCCGACCCGCCAGCCCGGCATGCCATAGGTCTTGGAGAGCGAATCCATGATGAAGGTGCGTTCGCGCAGCTCCGGCCGGAAGTTGACCACGTTGTGGTAGCCGATGCCGTCGAACACCAGGCGGTTGTAGATGTCGTCGCAGATGATCCAGGTGTCCGGGTGCTTCGCCATCACGTCCGCGAGCGCGGCGATCTCCTCGCGCGTGTAGACCATGCCGGTCGGGTTGGACGGGTTGTTGAACAGGAACACCCTGGGCTTCTTCGCCAGCGCGCGGTCGAGCTGGTCGGGGGTCAGCTTGTAGTGCTGCTCGGGCGGGCACGGCAGGAGATCGATCTTCGCGTCGAGGATCTCGGCGATGTCGACGTAGCTGGTCCAGTACGGCGTCGGGAAGGCGATCGAATCGCCCTCGTCCAGCAGCGCCTCGCACAGGTTGTAGAGCACCTGCTTGGCGCCGATGCCGACGGTGACGTTGGCGCGCGTGTAGCCCTCCAGCCCGTTGGACTTGAGGTGCGCGAGGAAGGCATCCAGCAGTTCCGGGCTGCCGCGGTTGCTGCCATAGGCGCCGCTGTCCTGGCCGAGCCAGTCGCGCACCGCCGCATAGACGTGCTCGCCCGGGAGGAAGTTCGGCACGCCGATGGAGAAGTTGACGACGTCGTGGCCGGCCGCCTTGAGCTGGCGGGCCTTGTCGGCAATGACCATGATCGCGCTGGGTTTGGCGCGGGTCGTGCGCGCGGCGAGCTTCGGCATGGGAATCCTCGGAAAAGCGGGCCCGGACGGGCCTGGACAGCCGGAAATTCTACCACAGCGCCGGCGCCGCCCTGCCCGCGTGCGGCCGCGCGGACGCGTCGTGCCGCACTGCAGCGAGCGGCGGGCACCGGCCCTGCGGTACAGTGCCGGCGCTCCCTTTCCCCACGCGTGGAGGTGGTTCCATGGGCTGGCTCTGGATGTTCATCGTTGGTCTCATCGTCGGCATCGTCGCCAAGTTCCTGATGCCCGGAAAGGACCCCGGCGGCTTCATCATCACCGCCATCCTCGGCATCGCCGGCATGTTCCTCGGCGGCTGGCTCGGCAGCATGATCCTCGGCACCAACCTGAGCCCCGATGGCCAGGTGCAACCCGCCGGCTTCATCGGCGGCGTGATCGGCGCGATCATCCTGCTGGCGATCTACCGGATGGTGCGGCGCAGGACCTGAGCCCGGTCGCGACCACGACCGCTCCTACAACACGCGCTTCCGCAGGAACCTGCGCACAGGCAACCGGCGTTCAGTGGAACGGCAGGGGCTGCTCGGCTCCGGGCGCCGGATGCATGAAGAAGTCGTGCAGGTATTTCTCGCCCTTGTCGGCGAGGACGGTGACCACGGTTTCGAGTTCCGGATGCAGTTCGCGGATGCGGCGCGCGGCGAGGAGGTGCGCGCCGGAGCTCGGCCCGCAGAAGAGCCCGCGCGTGCGCGCCAGCTTGCGCATTTCCGCCACCGCATCGGCACTGGCGACGTTCAGCGTATCGCCGACCAGGTCGCGGTGGCGGGCGAAGATGCCCGGAACGAATCCGTCGGATATGCCCTCGATGCGGTGCAGCGCGACCTCGCCGCAGAGGATGGTGCGCGATTCCGAGGGCTCCATCGCGAACAGGCGCACGTTCGGATTGACGGCGCGGAAGGCCTGGCCGACGCCGATCAGGGTGCCGCCGGTGCCGACGCCATGCACGAAGGCATCGGGCACACGGCCGTCAGGCAACTGGGCGAGGATTTCCGGTCCGAGGATTTCCCGGTTCTCGTCGACGTTCCACTGCGATTCGAACTGCCCCGGAAAGAAGAAGCCCGGCTGGCGGCCGAGTTCACGCGCGCGTTCCAGCGCGTCGTTGACGTGGAAGGTGCCGCAGAAGAGGACTTCCGCGCCATAGGCGCGCGAGATCGCCACGCGCTCGCTGGAAAGCCCTTCCGGCATCACCACGATCATGCGGTAGCCCTTGACCGCGGCCACCATGGCGAACGCATTGCCGGTGTTGCCGCTGGTGGCTTCGACGATGGTGTCACCCGGCTTGAGCTGTCCGGTCTGCTCCGCGCGCTCGACGATGTAGGCGGCGATGCGGGCCTTGATCGAGCCCGAGGGATTCAGGAACTCGCACTTGGCGAACACGCCGTCGATTTCGAGCAGCGGCGTGTCGCCGATGGCATCGAGGATGCTGGCGGAAACGCCCGTGTAGCGGGTTGCCATGACGGCTCCTTTCCATGCGGCGGGAAAACGGCAGTATCGGCCTGCACGGCAAAACGGCCACTGACCTGCATCAGCCCGCCGCTATGGAAACTCTGATCAAGTCCTCTCGACGTCATGCCCGCGAAAGCGGGCATCCATTGAAAACAGCAACTTGAACTCCCGCTTTCGCGGGAGTGACGACTGTTCAGAGTTCCCCTGGGCCGCCGCAAATGCCAACGCCGCAGGTCGGTCCTGCGCGGCCGCCGGGTGCGGTGCGGCGGTTACGAAAAGCACGTCGGGGACGTAGCCCGGCCTGCGGCAGGTGAGGCGGCGCCAGGCGTTCAACCCAGGTCGGCTCAACCGCAGAAGCTCAGCAGCAACAGTCGTCCGCCGCGTTCGACCTGAAGCACCGCCGGCGCGCCGATGGGCAAGGAGCGCAGGCCGAGGCGCAGGCCGTCCAGCGTGGTCACCGGCTCGCCATTCAGCGCGTGGATGATGTCGCCCTGGCGCAGGCCCGCGTCGTTGC
The DNA here is from genome assembly GCA_017305135.1 of Lysobacterales bacterium. Lineage (GTDB taxonomy): Bacteria > Pseudomonadota > Gammaproteobacteria > Xanthomonadales > Rhodanobacteraceae > Dokdonella_A. Next base: position 29,931 of record JAFKNA010000018.1, read on the forward strand.
CCTCGTCGGCGCTGATCGCGGTCACCACCACGCCCGAGTCGATCCGCGCCGGCGGCAGGAAGGACGCGATCTCCGGGCCAAGTTCGACTCCGATCACGCCCAGCCGCGGGATCATGTGGGTGCCGGGGTCGGCCAAGTCGGAGAAGCGGCTCGGCCCCGGCCCGACCTCGATCACCGGCACCGCGAAGGCGAACTCGTCCTCGCCGCGTGCGACGCCGAGGCGCACGCTGTCGCCCTTCTTGCGCAGGAACACGTTCATGACGAAGGTCGGCACGCTGTCCACCGGCGCGCCGTCGATCGCGACGATGCGGTCGTAGATGCGGAGGCCGGCCTCCTCCGCCGGCGAGCCGGGGTGCACGTCGGCGACGATGACGCCGGGAAGCGCCGACCCGGGGAGATCCAGCGCGGACACCAGGGCGGGCGTCAGCGCCTGGATGTCGGCGCCGATGTAGCCGGTGCGGACCTGCCCGTGCTCGCGGATCTGCCGGTACAGGAACTCGGCGATGGCGCCCGGGATGGCGAAGCCGATGCCTTCGCTGCCACCCGATCGCGTGAAGATGGAGGAATTGATGCCGACCAGGTTGCCGTCGACGTCGACCAGGGCGCCGCCGCTGTTGCCCGGATTGATCGCGGCGTCGGTCTGGATGTGCACCATCGGGCTTTCCGGGTCGACCTGGCGCAGCACCGCGCTGACGATGCCGAGGCTGACGCTGTTCTGCAGGCCGACGGGGCTGCCGACCGCCATTACCAGCTGTCCCTGGCGCAGTTGCCGGTAACGCGCGAACGGGATCGTCGGCAGCCCGCGTGCGTCGACCTTGAGCACGGCCAGATCCGCCTGCTCGCTGGATCCGACCACCCGCGCCGGCACGATGCGCGGGCGCCGGCTCAGTGCCGCGTCGGCCTGGGAGCCGCGCCGCGTCTGCGGCACGATGATCACCGAGACCTCCTGCTGCCCTGCGATGACATGGTGGTTGGTGATGATGTAGCCGTCGGCGTCGACGATCACGCCCGAGCCCTGGCTGCTGCCGCGCCGCACCACCCCGGCGCCATCGGGGGAGTCGCCATCCTCGCCGTACCCGGTGACGAGGACTTCCACCACCGCCGGCGAAACCCGGCTCGCCAGCTCTTCGAAGGCGCCGCTCATCGCCTGCAGCGGATTCGCCGCGGCGAGCGCGACGGGCGCTGCAAGAAGGCCCGCCAGGACCGGGAAGGCCCACCGGGCGAATCGTGCGATTCCGGTCATGTGCCTTGCCCCTTCGCGCCGCTCACTTCCTGCGGTAGCCCGAATTGGTGGTCACCACGTGGAGGTCCCTGGCGGTGGCATCGAGCACGCTCCGCGCGGGATGGTGGGTGCCGTCGGGAAGGCTCGCAAGCTCCACGCCGAGGGTGACGGCGTCCTGCGGCGAGTCGAGCCAAGATGCGACGTCCAGCCGCCGGATGTCGCGGCGTTCGGCATCGAAATAGATCGTCAGCGAATCGCCGCGCAACGCATAGTCCCTGAAGACCAGCGAGGCGCCGTCCTTGCCGCGGGAAAAATCCGCCTTGTCGGCCGCGAAGGCCTTCTGGATCATCTTGGGATCGGGTGGCACGTAGCGCGAGATGAGGTGGCTGACGTCCGCCATGTAGTCCTTCATCTCGCCCTTCTTCTTCTCCACCACGCGCTCGGCGAGGCGGCCGCGCTTGCGGCCCGCCGCCGCGGGCGCCGTGTCCGCAACCGGCGTCCTGTGCACCTTGCCGTCCGGGCCGTAGGAGCAGATCGACACGCGCTCGGGCAGCTCGCGGCCGTTGGCGGTGACCTTGACGGTTTCGGTCCAGGTGTACGCGCGAAGCTTCTTCTGGTTTTCCGCCGCGGATTCCTTGAGCGCTTCGACCTTCTTCTGCAGCAGCGGACGCGCTTTCGCGCCGGGCCCGGCGCCGACCGCGGCTGGCGCGGAAAAGGCGAATGCGACTCCGATGACGAGTGCCGCTGGCAGGCCAGTGCGTACGCTCGCACGCGAGAGTGCAAGGCTCATTGCATTTCCCCTGTCGTGATCGCCCCGTCAGGTGGCGGAATCCACTTGACGCGCGTGAAACCACGCGTTCATGGAGAATAGAAGCTGAAGCCGACCCCCGCAACCGGAACGCCTGACGCCAGGTTGACACGTCCTGGGCGAGTGGGTAGCGTCCGGTCGCTCGCCCGCATTCGACCGGACTCCCTAGGGGAGCGCGGAAGGACTTCGACCGTGGATTGCACCGGTCGGCGCGACGGCGGAACCGGCCGCATCTCGGCCGCTCGACATCCCAACGACATGGGGCAGGCATGGCGCGCGTGGCGACAGGTGTCTTACGCTGGATCCTGGTTGTTTCAGTCGCGGCGGCTTGTTCCGCGTGTGCAACCCGGGACGTGCAGCCCTCGCGGGAATCTTCGCCCGCGCCCCATTCGGGCTTTCTCAGCGATTACGGCCTGCTCCGCGCCGTGCCCGACCAGCCGGGCTGGCTGCGCTACGTGGCAGCCGATGCGGACATCACCCGCTACCGCGCGTTCATCATCGAGGCACCCGAGGTCATCGTCGACACGGCTGGCGAATTCCAGTCGGTCGACCCGGTCCGCCTGCAGGCGATGAGCGATTACTACCGGGCCAGCATGATCCGCTCGCTCGACCACCACTATCGGGTGGTGACCACGCCGGGACCGGGCGTGGCACGCCTGCGGGTCGCCGTGGTGGGCGCCGTGCAGGTACGGCCCGGGCTGAAGGCCCGCGACGCGCTGCCGGCCACGGCCCTGTTCAAGGTCGGCCGCGCCGTCGCCGGCAAGGCGCCGCGCCTGCTGCGCATGTCGATCGAAAGCGAACTGGTGGACTCGCGATCGGGCAAGGTCCTTGCCGCCACGGTGGACAGCCGCGAGGGCTCCGAGCGCGTGACCGAAGGCGAAGGCACGGCGCAGGAACAGCTGCATCAACTCATCGATTTCTGGGTCGGCCGCTTCGTGGCCCGCCTCGACCGGGCGCACGGCATCGGCTGATCGCACTACCGGGCGGCCTCAGGACCTGCCGACGCCGGCAGCGCACCGCGATTGTGCTCGGCATGGGCCGACATGGACCGCGACGGCGTCGACCTCCCGGGGAAGGCTACTGAGCCGAAACCGCGCCGCATGTCGCCTTTCCTTCCAGGCCCGCACCGGGCATGAACAGGAGGAAGGAGACCATGTACCGACGGCACATCGCAGTTGCCCTGTCGTGCACCATCGGCCTGGGCGCGGCAACCGTTCGCGCGCAGTCGCTGCATTCGGACGTCTCGATCGGCGTGAGCAACCTCGATTACGGCGGGGATCAGCACCTGCGCTCGCTGGTCTACGACACGGATCCCGACGGCGGGCTCGCCGCCGCGGACCTGCCGGTCCGCCTGTTCGCGGGCCTCGATGGTTCCGGCAATGCGGCCACGCTCGCGTACTCGGCGAGCGCGAGCGCCTGGGTGGTGGCGCCCGGCCTGCCGGTCGGCTTGCACGTGGCGGTGCAGGGCCGCCTCGAGGACACCTTCTACAACCCCGCCAACCCGCCGTTCTTCGACGCCACGGTACAGCCACCGGTCGACAACCCCAACGGCGTTCCGGACAACTTCTACGCCTACGGCAAGGCCGGGATGGTGGAGCTCCTCTCCTACGGCGGCTTTGGCGCCGGCCAGTATTACGCACGCTACATCTACCGCATCCACGGGCACGTGACCGGACGCGGCTTCGATTCCGCCTTCATCGTCTTCCAGGTCGGCAGCCACGCGCCCGAATTCGCATGGTTCCATCCCAACCTGCCGAACGGGGAAATCGTCGCCACCTACGCAACCAACCGTTACCTCGTCGGCAACGGGATGTCGCACGAGCAGCGCAGCGACTTCTATGTGTGGTTCGGCGCCGACACGCAAAGCGAGCCGGAGGGATCGACCGTCGCCGGCGCGTTCGACTTCGGCCAGACCATCACCCTCGACCGCATCGAGGTCGTCGACGAGGACGACAATCCCGTCTACGGCTGGACGGTGGAGGCCGCGTCGGGCCTGGATTACGACCTGCCGCTGTTCCGCAGCGATTTCGACCCGGTGCAACCGGAACCCGAATCACGTTCCGCCGGCCTCGACATGTCAGCCGTCTGCGCAAAGCTCCACCGGGCCAGCGTCAATGGCGCCGTCATACGGCGCGACTCTTCGTGCGATGGCACGCCGGCCTCCGTCCGCGAGGTGAGGTTCAGGCCCGTGAACCAGGGTCACGCCGCTGCGGACGATCAATCGTCCACGCGGGCCGCCGGTCCATCGCGATCGTGACGCCTACAGGCACGGGGTGCGTGGCGGTGCCGCAGCATCGCCGCGACGCCCCGGCCATTTCGCTACATGCCTGTTCCAGCAATCGACGAAACGCGCGCCCCGAGCCGGGATTCTCCAGCGTTTCAGAAATCTCCTACAGCCGCGTGTCCGGATTCTTCCCGTGGCAAGCACGAAATGCTGGCGCCGTGGCGCGCGGTGTTCCGCTGCCGCGGACATCCGGAGCCGGGGAAACTTCTCCTGCCGCCGCCGACCGGCGCGGATCATCCAAACCACCAGGAGAACACCCATGTCGATCAAGTCCATGTCCATCCTCGCCGTCGCCCTTGCCTTCGCCTTCGGTGGCGCCGGCATCCACGCCGAAGAGCTCAGCAAGTCCGGCAAGCCGCTCACCGCCCAGCAGCTCCGCATGAAGAACTGCAACGCCGAGGCCCGGTCCAACGCGCTCAAGGGCGACGAGCGCAAGGCGTTCATGAGCACCTGCCTCAAGGGTGCCCATGCCCCGGTGCCGGTCGCCGCCGTCGAGGACGATGCCGCCCAGGCCGCACCCGCCGAAACGGCACCCGCCGTGGCCAAGGCGCCCACCGCCCGCCAGCTGCAGCGCAAGGCCTGCGGCGAGGAAGCCAAGGCCGAGGGCCTCAAGGGCGACCCGCGCAAGGAGTACGTGAAGGAATGCATGAAGCGCCCGACTCCGGAGGTCGTGGGCTGAAGTGCCCCACGGCCCGGGGCTGGATGACACACGTCTCCAGCCCGGGCCTGCGCAGGAGCTGGCGGGTTCACCACCGCGCACCCGCGGCGGCTTCGCTCAACACGAAGCGACCTGCCCGAATGGGACAGGTCGCTTCTTCGCGTCGTGTCCCCTGCGGTACGGGACGCAGAAGCGGGTCGAGGTCGTAGCCCCGACCTGCGGTGCACCGCACCAGGCAGCGCCAACCCGCACGTCCCACGCGGAGCGATGCCCGCCGCGGCAGTACATGCCACCCGCAGGTCGGCCCTACGTGGCCGACGAATGGAGCTCGCGCTACCCGTAGGTCAGCCCTGCGCGGCCGACGCACGCCCCGCGCGGAGCCAGGCCCGGCCACGCCGGCCAAGCTCCGAGCCGGGGTTCGGCCAACCAGGTCACTCGAAGTCGTCCGCAAAGATGCCATCGCTCGACGCCGGACCGAACAGGTCGGCGCCCTCCTGCACGACGAATGCCGCGTCCATGCCTCCGGCCACGAGGACCCGGCCGTCGACGAGACGGACGGCCATGGCCGTGTCCCGCGCGCGCGACATCCACCCTGCGTCCAGCGAAGTCCCGGTTGCGGGATCGAACAGTTCCGCATCCTGCCGGGCACGATCCTCATCCGCGCCGCCGGCGATCAGCAGGCGGCCGTCGGCCATCAGCGTGACGGTCGGCGACATGCGGCCGTGGAGGAGCGTACCGCCGTCGCCAAAGCTGCCCGTCACCGGGTCGTAGATCTCGATCCCGCGCGGATACTGGCTGTTGGCATAGCCTCCGATCATGGCGACCCGGCCGTCGGGAAGCAGGACCGCCCGCGCGTTCACGCGCGCATGCGCCATGCTCCCGGTTGCGGTGAAGGTTTCGGTGGCGGGGTCGAACACCTCCGCGCTGGCGAGGGCCGCCTCGGTGCTGGCGCCACCGGCCACCAGGAAGCGGCCATCCTCCAGTCGCACCCCGACGGCCGATTGGCGGCCTTCGAGCAGGGGCGCCGTGGCTGCGAACGTGTTCGATCGCGGGTCCCACACTTCGGCGGCGCTGAAGTCCTCGTTCGCCCCGCCCGCGACCAGCACGCGCCCGTCGGGGAGTTCGCCGGCGACGAAGGCGACGCGGCCGCGGAGCATCGACCCGGTGGCCTCGAAGGCGCCCGAGGCCGGATCGTAGAGTTCGGCGCTGGCAAGGAATCCCGAGCGGGTGAAGCCGCCGACGACGAGAACCCGCCCGTCGCCCAGCATGATCGCCGCCGCGGTGTCGCGCGGCGCGTGCATGGGCGGGCCGGCGATGAAACGGCCTTCCGCAGGCTCGTAGAACTCGGTCGTGGCGAGCCCGTCGTTCTCATCGGCACCACCGGCGATGAGCACGCGGCCGTCGGCGAGCAGCGTCGCAGTGGCGGACATGCGCGGATGCTGCATCGATCCGGTCGGCGCGAACTGCGCGTTGGCCGCTTCGGGCATGGCAAGCGCGGCAAGCGACGCCGCAAGGAACAGGATCCATGTCGGGACAGGCATATGCGGCTCCACCGGGGGACGGGAAACCAGCATGCCGCCCGGCGTTACCGGCGAAGTGTGATTCCGGTAGCATCGGCCTGCCACGCGGGTAGCATCCGCGCGGGATGGCCCAGCGAGGAGGGCGCGGAGCCGATGGCGTCGGTGCAGTACCACTTCGACTCGTTCCACGTGCTGCCGTCTACGCGGCAGGTCCGGCGTGGCGGGGAAGCCGTGGAACTGCCGCGCCTCGTGTTCGACTGCGCCCTGTACCTCCTGGAGCACCGCGAGCGGGCCATCGGCCGCGATGAACTGGTCGCCGCGGTCTGGGGCCGGGTGGATGTGGCCGATACGCAGCTGAGCCAGCTGATCCGGCGCCTGCGCCAGCACCTGGGCGACGATGCCCACCAGCAGAAGTTCGTGCAGACCATCCCCGGCTTCGGCTACCGCTGGGCGGCGCCGGTGTCGGCCAGCGCGGCAGATGAAGCGGAACCCGAGCCCGCGTCGGCGCCGGTCGAGGGCGACCCGACCGCAGGAGTCGCCGGAAGCTCGCCGGCGCGCCCGCATGCTCCACTGCGTGGGAGAGCCTGGCTGGCCCTCGCCGCCGCTGCGGCCTTCGTGCTGGTGTGCGGCGGCATCCTGGCCCGGGTACTGCTTCCCCGCTCCGGCGCGGAGATTTCGGAGGATCGCGCCATCGTCCTGCCACTCGATGTCGCGGCCTCCGCGACGGACGCCTGGTTGCGCCTCGGCGGCATGGACCTGGTGGCGCAGCGGCTCCGCTCGGCCGGAATGCTGGTCCCACGGACCGAGAGCATGGTTGCCGCGCTCGATGCCAAGGCCGATTCGCCGCGCGGGAACGAGCGCATCGCCGCGCTCTTCGGCGCGGAACTCATCGTCAGCGGAACGGTGGAGCATGCGCCGCCCGTGTGGCACGTGAAGCTCGTCGCGAAGCGAGGCGATGACCCGCCGGAGGCTGGCCAGGCCGAAGATGCCGACGCGATCCGCGCCCTGCACGTGGCGACCGACCGCCTCGCGATTGCGCTCGGTCGCCGCCCGGCACCCGGCCCCGATGTCGCGGGCGAATCCTGGATTCAGCCCGTACGCGCGGCGATCCTGGCCAACCAGATCGCCACCGCGCGTTCGCTGCTGGACGATGCGCGCGGCCAGATGGACGGGATCGAGTGGGCCTACTGGCAGGCGCGCGTCGAGTTCGGTGCGGCTCGGTGGGACGAGGCCGCTTCGCTGCTGGACGACCTGCTGGGCAGCGAAGAAGCCGTTCGGGATCCCTCCCGGCATGCCAGGATCCTGATCGCGCGGGCCGGCGTGCATATCAGGACCGCGAGTTACGCGGAGGCCGAATCCGCCTTCGATGCTGCGGCGCGTCTGCTCGCGGCAGGTGGCAGTCCCGCGGAGCACGCGGAAGCCCTGGCAGGGCGGGGTGTCGCGCGTGCGGCCCTCGGCCGGATGGATGAAGCCCTGGCCGACCTCGGGCAGGCCCGCGGCGAAATGGAGCGCGCGGGAGACACCTACGGCGCGATCCGCGTCGACGCCAACCGCGGCATCTTCGAACTGGCACGCGATCGCCCGGCCGATGCGCTGCCATGGCTGCAGGATGCCGCGCGCCGGTTCGAGGAATTCGGGGCAGTGGGCCCGGTCCTGTCCACGCTGGACGCGGTGTCCGATGCGCACGCCATGCTGCTGCAGTGGGACGAGGCGCTGGCCGTCGACGAGCGGCGATGGGCGCTGCGGCAGAAGGCCGACCCGATGCAGGGTTACCTGATGGGCGTCGACCGCAGCCGCACCCTGCTGGCGGTGGGCCGGCTTGGCGACGCGGAGCAGACCCTCGACACCATCGAGGCGGACTACCCGGGCATGCGCCGGCCAATTGCCCAGGGCCTCAATGCAATGCGCGCGGAACTGGCATGGGCACGCGGCCGCCACGCCGAGGCACTGCTGCAGGCCCGCCAGGGACTGGCGGATGCGCCCTGCCGCACCGATGGCTTCCCTTGCGACACGCTGGGCCTTATCTACCAGCGGGCCCTCGTCGCATCGGGTGACATCGACCGCGAGGCGGTCCCGCCGGTGCTCCGGGACATTCCGCCCGACGAGATTCCCGAGTCCGCCTTCGTCGACGTGGTGCGCGCGGAGTGGGCCGCGGCGCGAGGCGACAAAACGGCTGCGGAGGCCAATTTCAGCGCAGGGCTCCGGCGGGCCACCCATGCCGGCACCCCGGCGGACCTGGTGCGGGTAGTGAATGCGTACTCGCGCTGGCTGATCGGCGAAAAGCGCCTGGACGAGGCCGCGGCCGTGGCCGGCCAGGTGGCCTTCTGGGCCGACCAGGACTTTTCCAGCGCCCTGCTGCAACTGGAACTCACGCACGCGATCGGCGCGGGCGGCCCCCAGGCCGCAGCCCTTGCCCGCGTGCAGGGGATGGCGGGCGAGCGCGTCGTTCCAGTCGAGCTTGCCGACTCCGCCCGTTCGGTGCTGTCGCTGCGCCCTTGACGGATCATCACGGCAGCGCCGGGCTGCCCTGCGGGAGCGGACATTCGCTTGGGGAATTTCCGATCGAGGCAGCGCCGTCGGCGAAGGCCTTGACCCATCCTGATTGCGTAATGTTGCTCGAAGAGCAAGATGGATCCCGGCTTTCGCCGGGATGACGGCAAAGCGGGGCCCGGGATGGGGCCAGAACGGGTTTTGGCGCCAGAGCGGGCTTCCGGGTGGCGCCATGGCGGGCTTGTTGGGGCGTCGCCTCCGGAACCTCTGGACACATCGTCATTCCGGCGAAGGCCGGGTCCCGGCGCCTTTGCAAGCTGTTGAAGGCGCTGGATTCGCGCTGTCGGGCGCCTTCGCCGCCGCGGCGAGCAACAGCGGCCGGGCGGGAGCCCTGCCCTTGCAGGGTGGCGCCAACGAAATCCGTGCCGCCGCTGGCGCCCGGCACCTACCAGGCTACCGCGAGACTACCCCGTCGCTACGGTCGCGGCATGGCGGATGGCCGGTGCCGGTGCAGTATCCGGCCACAGCCCATCGATTCGAGGAGGTCCCATGCGTGCCCTTTCCGCACTTCTGGCCGGCATCAGCTTCGCCTGCCTTGCGCTGCACCCCGGCAGCGCCGCCTCGGCGCCGGTGCCGACACAAATCGCCGTTCCTGCCGATGCGGCGGACTGCTCGGCCGTTCCGGGCGCCGTGGTGCATGACGACGGCACCTATGAGAGCGGCTTCGGCGGCTGGTTCAAGACCGTCGACACCTCCGAATTCGTGGACCGCTTCGATCCGCCGGTCCGCCCCTCCACACTGGATGCCGTCTGCGTGGCCTTCGCCGTGCAGGGCCCGGAGATCACGGATTTCCAGTTCAACGTGCGGATCTATGCCATGGACGGCCCGGATGGCGCGCCCGGCACCCTGCTCGGCGAAGTGCCGGCCACGCTGCCCCAGATCGCCCCGTACGAATACGGCGCGCAGGGCGCATTCTTCCGCGTCGACATCTCGATGCTCAACCTCGTCCTCAACGACGAGGTGTACGTGGGCGTGGAATGGAATGACATGGCGTATCCGGGCAGCATGATCAACATCGCCTCGGACGCCGAGTCCGGCGGACCGCTGGCCGGCGGCTACCACCGCAACACCTTCACGCCCTGGACGCCACTCTACTTCTCATTTCTCTCGTCCTACCGCGCCCTGCTGATCCGCACCATCGCGCGCGCGCCGAAACCAATCCTCGCCGTCGAGCGGAACAAGGTGGAGACGATCGACCACTGCGCCGCCAACCCGGAACAGGGCAATGGCGTCGCGGAACCGGGAGAGGAAATCGACCTGCAGGTCCCGGTGCTCGCCAGCGCCGGCGGCTTCGGCGGAGTGACCCTGCGCCTTGCGCTGCCCGCCCCGCCGGGTGTGCAGTACAGGATCTCCGACTCCGCGTTGGGCTCGATCGCCGAAGGCGCGAGCGCCACCGGCCTGCTGCGCATTGCGCTGGAGCCCGGCGTCCAATGCATGCAGGACATCGAGCTTCTCCTGCAGATGGACAGCGACCAAGGCACCTTCTACTCGACCTTCCCGCTGGAAGTCGGCCGCAGCGCGAAGGAATACGGACCCGCCGTCCTGCCGCTGAAGATTCCGGAGCCGGACGAGGAGGGCATCGAATCTTCGATTCAGATACCGACGGGCGGCAACGTCGAGGAGCTTGCCGTGTCGGTCAGGCTCAAGCACTACACCGTGGGCGATATCATCCTGCGCCTGCGCAGCCCGTCGGGAACGGTGATCACCCTGCTCGACCGCCCGGGCTATCCGCCATTTCCGGGTTGCGAGAACGAGGTCAACTCCATCTTCTTCATGGACGGCGAGGCGGATCCCGAGGACGTGTGCGACCCCGACGGCGGCATGTGGCCGGCATATCTGGTCGGGCCGACCGAACCGCTGGCCACGTTCGCCGGTGAAGACATGCAGGGCACCTGGACGCTGATTACGGCCGATGTCAGCAGCGGCAACACCGGCGCGCTGGAGGACTGGTCGCTCCACCTGACGCCGGCGCCTTCGGACGCGTGCTCCATCTGCGGAGCCGCAGGCAACGAGGCCATCTTCGCCAACGGCTTCGACGCCGGGCCGTGACCTGCGGCTTCACCAGGCGCGCCGTACGCATCATCCTGGCGTTCGCACTATCCGCTTCGTGCCCCGTCACGGCGCACGAAGCGGGCGGCGCGCTGGGCGCATGGCCGCTGGGCCTCATCGGACCCGCCCCTGTCGGCCATATCAAGGTCGAAACTCTCCCCTTCTTCGACAACAACACGACTGCAGGCGGCACCGACACGATCAACCGGCTTCCCGGCTCCTGCATCTCCCGGGAGCACCTTGGCGGGCCGGAACGCATCTACCGCCTCACCCTGCACCAGGAAGCGGGCATGCTCTTCACGGTCATCCCGCAAACCCCGGAGTACGACCCCGCCATCTATCTCACCGACGCAAGCGGAAGCGGGGAGCAATGCCTCGCCGGCGCCGACGCGCACGGGCCCGGACAGCGTGAAACCTTCGCCTTCGGCAGCGCCTTCGTACCGGGAGAGACGTATTACCTGTACATCGACAGCATCCACGACGCGGCCACCGATGCGGCGGGAGCGGCCGGTCCGTATCGGCTGGAGATCACCACGCAATTGCTGGTGGGCCCGCAGGTGGGTCCAGCGAGCGCGGGCCGACCGGAGTCCAGCGCGGCGGCACTCGCGTTTCCCTCCGGGCGTCAGGCGCTGAACCGGGGCAGCGTCGAACGATGTTGCCGTCTGCGCCTCAAGAGCGCCGAGCCGGAGCTCGGCGCTCCCGGGAAGGCACCCGATCCCGCGTGATGTCGCTCGAGTTCCGTTACGCCGCCTTGCGCAGCGCACTCCACCCTGCGCTGGACGCCGCGACGAGCAGCTCGTCCAGGCGATCCGCCCAGCGCTGCAGCGCCACAGCACGTTCGTCGAACCGTTCGGCGCGGTCGTAAACACCGTGCACGCCCTTGGGGCGATGATTCAGACACAGCTCCGCTACCTCCATCGGCACGCCTCCCATTTCAGAAAGCTGCGTCCGGACCGTTCGGCGCAGATCGTGGATCAGCAACCCCTCGGGCCAGCGCTCGACGGTCGCCAGTGCCTGGTTGAGCGCGGATGCTGAAACCGGCTTGATTCCACCGCTGCGGCTGGAAGGCAGCACCCATTCCGAGTGGCCCGCCAGCGTCCGCAGTTCGCAAAGCCATGTGCGCGGCGTACCGCCGGCATCAGCGCGGCCATCGGCTGCCAAGACATGCCGCTTGATGCCAAGCAGGCTATCCGTTGGGAGGCCGAGATTCTTGTGCAGTTCGCGGACCATTTTGATCGTCAGGCCGCGCTTCCGGTTCAGGACTTCGTACACGCGGTTCGGTTCCCGATGGATGGAACGAGATCCTTCACCGACAGCCCGCCCTGCTCCATGCGGAATCGAATCGCTTCGATGAGGTCAGGCGCATCGATAGGGTAGCGTCTGGCTTCATAGGCCTCGACCAGCGTCAGCATCACATCGAAGGGTCGCCGTCCTTCGTGCCAGACTCCGGCTCGGCATCGAAGTAGGCGGACAGCTCCCGCAGGGCGGCGTCGTAATCGCTTTCGGTGTGTATCGGGCGGATGTTCATGGAGCCTCCACGGTCGCTGCATCGACCTTGTCATATTCGGCGTGCGTACCGATAACTTGATGTAGACAGCCCGGGTTGAATCCACCTTCCTCCGCGTGCAGCGATGTTTAATTGCCTCCGTCCCTTTTTACCCGGCATCCCGCATCGACATGGCCTTGAACACTTCTCCTCGTTTGGCCCTTCACCCCAGGTCGGCGGCTACTACGGCCTCCGCTGACTTCTCGCTCCGGCTCAGCGCCGTCGGACTTTCATCCACGAGGCGAGATCTCCCCGGGTAAGAACGTACTCCTTCACTGCACGACCGCCGGATCTACGCCACCTCGCCTTGATCACGAGAGCTTCGCGGTCTTTGGCCCGCTCGCCCTGCTTGGCAGCGACTTCTATCCGGTTCTTGTCCATCGGCCCGCAGCTTCGCTCCGCGCTTCCTCCCCACGGTCGGTCTCCCTTCCGCGTTGCGCTTCGCTTCACTCGCCGTGATCAGCTTGTGGGAGGACTTGCACCTCCAAGAGTGCGCCCGTGCCGGGCGCACCAAAAAAAAGCCCGGCGTATCAGCCGGGCTTTTTATCTCTAGAGTAGTAGCACTTAGTCGACAGAGAAATTCTGCAGTGAAACTGGGAGGTTGGGGGTCACATTGATCGAGAATCCACCTTCCAGTGGCATTGCGCCTTCAGCAGCACGAAGGCCCGACAAAATCACATAATATGTCGTGCCGGCGGTATAGCGCGCGGGGTCCAGAGTCAGCGTGGTCGAGGCCTCTCCCGTGGCCAAGCTTTGGATCGGAGCCGGCGGGGCAACGGAACAACCCGTTGTAACAAAAAGCCCCCATCCCCAATCCGGGGTAGCCGTTACAGTAAAGGAGCCGTCGACGTTATCACCGGCAACGAAAGACCAAACCTTCTGGCCAGCCTCGTTTGCCAAACTATAGGGCCCAATAACTTCGATTCCCCCACCGGCGCCAACTGTAGTGCCGTTGAGCACATTAGGGGCGCTTACAGTCGTCATTTCATCACATGCCGGCGGAGCGGCGTAAGCTGACGCAGCAAAGAACAGTGATCCTACTGCGGCCACACAGAGCTTATTAATCATTTGTGTCACTCCTCACTAGAAATTCTTTCTTAGAATCCAATGAACGTTTGGCGGCGTGAATCGAACTGATCGAAGCCTACCTTATTCCCGCCAAAATGGGCTACGTAATCACGTGTCGGACTAGCGAGACCCAAATTGACCGTATCAATTCCACGCCCGAAATTCGCCAAATTGTCCTTCTGCGAAGTCGGTGCGGCTTCATTGCTGTTTTGAATCCACAGCTTGAAATACCCATCACTCGCACCGCTTGCGCTTGCAGTGGAAAGGTCGAATTCCACGTGAGCTTCACCAGCCGGCAATGTGGCCGTTCCGCTTTGAACGCTTCCGTCTGCCATGCGGACCTTGTAGTCCAAAGTGCGATTTCCCACAAAGCTATAAATGTTAAAGCTGACGGCACCACCATTTGCCGACTGGCCAGCGAAGATCTGGACGGCATCTGCGAATGCCTGACCCGTCAAGGTATCAGCGTTAACGATAAACTGCGCGCGGAACCTAGGTTCAATGGTTGCCTGACTATAAGTGACCGTCGCAGCACCCAAGAAGCTCGCGCCCGCATTGATCGACGAATCCAAGCGACACTCGGTTGAGTCGTAGCCGGGCGATGCAATTACTGCAGCGCCTTGGTTCTCAAAAACGGATGTCCACGGCGGCACCGGGCTGCTCGGGCAAGCCGCCGAAGCCGCACCGACGTAGCCGAACGCACCGACCAGGGCGAGCGACAGCACTTTCATCTTGGTATTCATAAGAGGTATCTCCCAGAGTGTCTCGGGCGGGGTGAGTCCCCGGTGCCCACGGTTGAACAACGGTTAACCAGGCCCGATCCGCGCGGACGATAGTGCAGTACTTAACACCATGTCAACACGTGGTCGGACGTGGGCCCGGCTAACCATGCCAGCTTCCTGAAGGGTTGCCCAGTTCCTGCTGCACCCTTCCGGCCATCGGCTCGCGCTTCTGGCCCACGGAGCAGTAAGACGCATGAACGGACGCGAACCGGACACGTGAGGCGAAATTTCTTCGCGGCAGGGCGGCCGCGGCCTCTGACAAGGCACGACGGGCCTCGCGAACGGGCTTCCCCCAGCGGCGGCGGATCGTCCGACGCGCCATCGACGGCGAACTGGAGGCGGACTGTGGCGCACAATACGTGCACCGGCCAGCAGGGGATGGTCCGGTGGTGGCGAGCAGTGTCATCGGCGAAGGCGTGAGCCGATCTGCGTTTGTCGGGGATGTCGACCCGACCCGCGGTGTTCGGCCACATGCGATCGGTTGCCGGCCGTCGATCCGAGCGGGCTCCACGGTGGAGGCAGGCGGTTTGGGGTCGAAAGAAGGCGCATCAGACGTCGCCCTTGAACATGGCCTCGATGCGAGGATCGGGCGCATCGAAGTCCTCGGCAACATGCCGCACCTCCATGGCGTTGGCCGGCTTGCGACGGGTCCTCGTGCGAACCAGCGGCACCAGTCGTGCGCGCGGGACGCCGCGCCGGGTGATAATGATCTCCTCGCCTTTCGCGGCTCGTTCGACAAGCGCGGAGAGATGGGTTTTGCGTCGTAGATTCTGACTTCGAGTGCGGACATGCAGCTATCCCTGCTCGGGAACCTCCATTCTCGCGGAAGCGGGACAAGGGCGCAGCCCGCAGAACGCCCGAAGGGCGGCCCCGGAGGGGCGAGCGCAGCGAGTAATCCAAGTTGCTGTTGTCATGGACGCCCGCTTCCGCGGGCATGACGTCGGGAGATTTGATCAGAACCCCCTTGAGTCGGGGCATGGTAGCCGTGTCGGTCAGGTGGGTCAGGTTGGTCAAACCAGCGGGGCGCGCGGCGGTCCGCCCGTCCGGATTCCTCTCGTTCTCGCCTGGACACGGCGGTGAGGGAGCCATGCCGGGCGGGCTGCGATTGCGAGCATCGCAACAGGGAATACCCCGTTATTCCGCGTGCATTGACCTCGCCACCTGCGCCACGGAGAATCGCGCCTCCCCTGCCCCGAGCGCCTGCCTTGGCCTCCCCCGAGACCGCCCTTCGTGCCGCCGATTGCCTGGCGGTGATTCCTGCGCGCGACGAAGTCGCGACGGTTGCGGCCGTGGTGGGCGGCGTGCTGGATACGCTCGGCTGCACGGTGCTGGTGGTGGACGATGGCAGCAGCGACGGCACCGCGGCGGCGGCGCGGGCTGCCGGGGCGCGGACGCTCACCCTGCCGATCGGGCTTGGCGCCTGGGGCGCGACGCAGGCCGGCATCCGCTACGCGCGGCGCCACGGCTTCGCCAGCGTGATCACGCTGGATGCGGACGGCCAGCACGTGCCCGAATCCCTGCTCGCGCTGTTCGGCGCGCAGGCGAGGAGCGGCGCGAACGTGGTCATCGGTACCTGCACCGAGCGCCTGAGCCGCGCCAAGCGGGTGGCCTGGCATTATCTCCGCCTCCTCACCGGGCTGGCGCTTGCCGACTTCACCTCGGGCCTGCGCCTTTACGATGCCAATGCGATCGACATCCTGGCGGGCCCGGCGGCGAGCCTGCTCGACTACCAGGACGTCGGCGTGCTGATGCTGCTCGCCAAGCACGAACTCGCCATTGAGGAGACGCCGGTGCCCATGTTGCCGCGCAAGGCCGGGCATTCGCGCGTGTTCGCGTCGTGGCCGGTGGTGCTGCGCTACCTCGTGCATACGACGGTGATCTGCATTGCGCAGATCGATGCGGGCCGGCGGCACGCCTCCGCGGCCGGGCGGGAACGCCACGCATGCTGACCGGGCAGATCACCGCCGCGGTGCTGGGCATCGGCCTCACCGCGGCCATCCTGTTCCTGGTGCGCCGGGACCACATGCACGGACCCTACGCGCTGTGGTGGTTCGCGGTGGCCGCAGCGACCTTCGTGCTTGGCGTCTTCCCGCACGTGGTGGTGTGGCTCGGCGACCTCACCGGCATCTTCTACGCACCGGTGCTGCCGATCATCGTCGGCCTGTCGCTGGTGCTGATCCGCCTGTTGAAGCTCGACGTGGATCGCTCGCGGCAGGAACGGCGCATGCGCCGCCTGACCCAGAAGCTCGCCATCCTGGAGCAGGAAATCGAGCGCCTCGGGGGTCGCCCGCCGATGTCCGACGACGATGATGGAGAGGCCTGACGCCTCCGCCCTGCCGTGCCCGCCACGGGCTCCGGCGGGGTGCGGCGGACCGGGATGAGCGCGATGCGCATCCTGCACCTTGGCAAGTACTACGCGCCGGAGCGCGGCGGCATCGAGCGCTATACCGAGGCGCTGGCGGAAGCCTGCGTGAGATCGGGCGACGCGGTGGCCGCGCTGGTGCACCAGCGGCCGGGACGCTGGCGCGGCACCGTCGAGCACCTCGGAGGAGTGGAAGTCCGCCGCGCGGGCTGCCTCGCCGCTCCGCTCTATACGCCGCTCAGCCCGACGTTTCCGCTCGCGCTCGGTGGCGCCCTGGACGCTTTCCAGCCCGACATCCTGCACCTGCATTTCCCCAATCCCTCCTGCTTCGCGGCGCTCGCAAGCCCGGCCGCGCGGCATCGGCCGTGGATCGTCCACTGGCATGCCGACGTGCCACCGGACGGGCCGGACTGGCGCCTGCGCGCGGCCTACCGGCTGTACCGCCCGTTCGAACAGGCGGTGCTGCGGCGGGCGGGCGCCATCGTCGCCACCTCCACGGCCTATCTCGATGCCAGCGTCGCCCTGCGGCCTTGGCGGGCCAAGGTCGAGGTGATTCCGCTCGGCATCGGGCCGGCCGCATTGGACGCAGCAGCGACCGATGCCGCGCCGCGCTGGCCGCCGGGCACGGGCCTGCGCCTGCTCGCCGTCGGCCGCCTCAGCCATTACAAGGGCTTCGGCGTGCTGCTGCAGGCGCTGGCGCAACTGCCGCACGCGCGGCTGCTGCTGGTCGGAAGCGGCGAATGCGAGGCGGCCCTCCACGCCCAGGCGGCGGAGCTTGGATTGGGGCACCGGGTCGAATTCGCAGGCAGCCTCGACGATGGCGCCCTGCACGCCGCCTATGCCGCAGCGGATGCCTTCGTGCTGCCCTCGCTCGACCGCAGCGAGGCCTTCGGCATGGTGCTGCTGGAAGCGATGCGCGCGGGCCTGCCGATCGTCGCCAGCCGGATCCCCGGTTCCGGAGTCGGTGAAGTGGTCGCCGACGGGGGCAGCGGGCTCCTGGCACCACCCGGCGACGCCGCTGCACTCGCCAGCCGCATTGGCGAACTGGACGACCCGCAGCTTCGCGCAGGCCTCGGCCAGGTCGGCTTCGCGCGCTGGCAGGCGAATTACACCCTGGAGCGCTCGGCCGCCGCATTCCGCACCTTGTACCAGCGCGTCCTCGCCAGCGATACGACGGCCTGACCCGCGCCCGCGAAAGCCGGATGCAGGAGCGATCCCGGTCGCGACCGGGCCTCGCCGCACTGCAACCCCGGTCGCGCACAGGGTACGCTCCTACGACAAGCGTCGTGCAGGAGCGCACCCTATGCGCGACCCACGCATCCCACGAACCTGACGACCGATCAGTTGCGATCCGTGTCCTAGAACGCGCTGCCTGCATCGTGCGGCAGGTGCGGAGCCGGCGCCACGCGGCCGGCCTCGGTTGCCGCGCCGCGCAGCAGGACGGCGAGGAACACGAACACGCCGGGCACCACCTGCAGGATCAGCCGGTTGACGCTGGTGAAATCCTCGGCCCAGGCGGCGGCGCTGGTCATGAAGAACAACACGAACAGCGCCGCCACCTGCAGCAGCACGAACAGGCCGAGCAGGCGCGCGGCCGCGCTGCGGCGCAAGGCGTCCAGCCGCAGCAGCACCACGACCGGCAGGAGATACCAGAGAAGGTGCCAGTTCGGCAGGGTGAAGAGGCTGGCGAGCATGGCCGCGCCGACCGGATGCCACTGCATGACGTAGGTGGCGACGCCCGGGATGTCGATGCGGCCCCAGGCGATGCGGATGCCGCCCACGCCCGGCACCGGCAGCGTGAATCCGCCCAGCGCAAGCCCCGCCAGGACCAGCAGGGCGGCCACGCCGAGCGTGCCCCAGCGCCAGCGCGGCGGCAGCCGCTCCAACAGCACGAGCAGCCCGAAGCAGAGCAGCCAGATCGCCCCGTCGAGCTTGATCGCCGGCAGGCAGGCGGCGAGCAGCACGGCCAGAAGCCACTGGCCCGGGCCGCGGAACACGAGCCAGCGGGCCCAGGCCAGCAGGGCGAGGCCGAGCACCACGCCCACCCAGAGATCCGCGTAGCCCGCCAGCGCGACGTGCGCGTCGATCAGCGGCAGCGAGACCAGCGCGTACACCAGCGCCATGGCCATCCACGGCGCGAGGCCAAAGGCCCGCGCCTGCCCGTAGAGTGCCGCCGCGAACGCGGCCAGCGCTCCTGCCCAGGCCAGGTTGACCAGCGGTTCGTTCCAGCCGCCGGCGCCGCTGGCGAACCATACCTCGATCCACGCCAGCAGCTCCGGATAGTTCCAGGCCAGCATGGTGCGCTCGGGCGCCGGCGCGGAGGCGAGCCAGTCCACCATCGGCACGTAGTCGTCGGCGTGCCCGAGCAGGATCCAGCTCTTCGGCCGCACCGCCCAGGCCGACCAGGCGTCCCACGCGAACAGCGGACGGAGCGCCGCCTCGTCGACCAGCACGGCGAGGCGGAGCAGCACCAGGGCAAGAAGCAGCCAACCGAGCGCGCGCCAGCCAAGGCCGGCGCGTACAGGCACGGGATCCGGCACGCACGGGCGTGATCGCCACAAGCGAAGCCCGGCGCCGAGCCAGGCCAGCACGCCGACCCCGGCCAGCCAGGGCCCCACCCGCCCGACCGCATTGACCGGATATTCCCGCGCCAGCACGCCGGCGGCCAGCGCGGCCAGCAGGATGCCGACGATCCAGCCGCCACCGAGGCTGGCCAACACGTCGCCGCTCCGGCGTTGCGGCGCATGCAGCAGCCACCAGATGCCGCAACCGGCGAACAGCGGCAGCAGCCAGGCCGTGGCGTATTCAATCGTCATGGCGGTACCTGAACACAACCAGCGGCTCCGCCTCGAACCCCTCCGCCATCACCACGTCGGCATCCGCGCGCAGGCGCGTGCTGTGCGCGAGCAGCCGCCGCAGCGCGGGATTCCGGCGCCACGCATCCGACTGGTAGAAGACGATGACGCTGCCGTCGGGAATCGAGTGGGCATGCGGCAATGCCGCCGCCAGCAGGCCCACGTTGAGCGGCAGCATGTGCCATTCCAGGCGCAGCGTCTCGTAGCCGTTGCCGCCCTGCACCAGGATGCGGGTGCCGGGCGGCTCGCCCTCGAGCAGGGCCTTCAGCTCGTCGGCCGCGCGCAGGATGTCGCTGTCGCCGACCAGGCGCGAGCGCGCCGGCCAGTCCGCGGCGTCGGCGTACAGCACGCGAGCGGCGAGCAGGCGCTGGCCGAGGCTCCATTGCCAGCGCAGGTCGAGCCCCAGCCAGGCCATTCCCGCCACGACCGCCAGCGCCAGCCCGAGCTGCCGGCCGCGCAGGCGCAGCAGCACGGCCGCCCAGCCGAGCGCGACCAGGATGGCCAGCGCCGCGCACACCACCATCGACTGCGAGTGCGCGGCCCGGTTCTCCCGCCCCAGCGCGTGCACCGAACGCTGGCTCCACGGCCAACCGCCGAGCCATTCGTCACCGAGCGCCGCCAGGCTGCCGCGCCACGACGGCGACCAGAGCTCGGCCGAGACCAGTTCGAACGGCCGGAAACCGAGCTCCGCCGGCACGTTGTGGGCGGTGGCGAACTGGGCGAAGCCGATCTCGACCAACTCGCCGTGCCAGGCGGCCACCCGGGAGAGATCGACTGTCCCGGTGCCGCCGCCCGGCCATGGCAGCCCGAGGGTGCGCACGTCGTCCGGGCGCTCGGCAGTGCGGAACACCAGCGACAGTTCCAGGGTGCGCGGGAAATCCCTGAAGCGGTAGCGCAGGACGGGGAAGCGGGAGGCATCGAGGCCCGGCACCTGGGTGACCTGCAGCGCGGAATGATCCTCGCCGGCCGCTTCCACCTGCAATTGCTGTCCCTCGCGCGTGGCGCGCCCGAAGGCCGGCTGGAAACGACTGCCGGGGAACACCCGCTCGTGCGCGGGAAGCGGCGGACCGCGCCATTCCGCGCCCGATGCCCACAGCAGCAGGACCAGCAGGCTCGTCGCCAGTGCAAGCACGAATGCGGGCAGGCGCCAGGCAGCCCTGCTCATGCGGCCATCCGCTCCAGCGCGTCCAGCTCGTCGCGGCTGAAGCCCGCGGCCAGTCGCGCGTCGATGTTGAACGGCCCCCGCAGCGCTCCGACCGCATGTGTGGCGATGAGGTCGCGGAAGGCCGCTGCCGGATCGCGTTCCTCGCGCCGGCAACACCAGGCGAACCAGCGCGAGCCGGCCGCGACGTGCGGCACTTCCTCGACGAGGATGCGTTCGAGGATGGCGACGGTGGCGCCATCGCCCACCGCGCAAAGGCGCGCGATCATCCCTGGCGTGACGTCGAGGCCGCGCGCCTCCAGCACGCGTGGCACCAGCGCCATGCGCGCGAGGCATGAATCGGCGGTCCTGGCGGCCATTTCCCACAGGCCGTTGTGCGCGTCGAAATCGCCGTAGGCATGGCCAAGCTCCGCAAGGCGGCGCTCCAGCCAGCCGAAATGCCGCGCCTCGTCGACGGCGACGCCGATCCAGTCGCGGTAGTACGCGGGCGGCATGTCGCGAAAGCGGTACACGGCATCCCAGGCGAGGTTGATGGCGTTGAACTCGATGTGCGCCACCGCATGGACCAGCGCGGCGCGGCCTTCGGCGCTGCCGAGCCCGCGTTGGGCCAGTTCGCGCGGGCGTACCAGGCGCGGCCGCGCCGGGCGCCCGGGTTCGGCGATCGCCATCACCGGCGCCGCCGCAGCGGCGATATGCAGGCGGCCGTCGTCGAATGCCGCTGCGGTTTCCCGGGTCAAGGCGACCTTCTCGGCAGGCCGCTCGCTCCGCAGGCAATGCAGCGCGGCGTCGAAGAGGCTGTCGGTGGCGTCGTGTGCCATGCTGCTCCAGAACCATTCGCCGGAAGCGCGGCCGCTCTCGCGGCGCGCGGCCGGCAATTATCCACGACCAGCGCGGCCGCGACGGGTACGCAGGCCACAATCAGGCGCGGCTCGCCTTCATTCCGCCCGAT
Source organism: Lysobacterales bacterium (assembly GCA_017305135.1). GTDB lineage: Bacteria > Pseudomonadota > Gammaproteobacteria > Xanthomonadales > Rhodanobacteraceae > Dokdonella_A. The sequence continues at coordinate 51,746 of JAFKNA010000018.1, forward strand.
TCTCCCGCGGTATTGCTGCCGCTGCGCGCATCTCCGGACTGTTCGGGAACCGGCTCGCGCCAGAGCAGAGCCGCGAATGCGACGGCGCAAGGCACCAGGTGCATGACCAGCCGGTTGACCACGGTATGGCTCTCCGACCAGCGCGCTGCCGGGGTGAGCACGAATAGGAGCACCAGGAAGGCGGCGCCGAGCAGCAGGAACAGTGCATAGAACCTGAGGGGTGCCGAGTCGGTCAGGACACGCCAGCGCACGACGAGGCTGAACACGAACGCCGGCCACAGAAGGTGCCAGTTCTCCTGCGCGAACAGCCCCGACGCGAACGCCGCGGCCGCAGTGGGTGCATGGGCGATGATCCCGCCGAACCGGCCCGGCGGCGCGCCACCATCAAGCGTCGGAACCCTGGGCGGCCACTGCGGCGGCCAGGTCAGCACCAGCCCCAGCGCGGCGAGCGGACCCAGCGCCCAGGCGATGCGCCGGGCACGCGGGCCGAGGCGCGAATACAGGATCGAGATGCCGAGCACCAGCAGCCAGACGGCGCCCTCGCGCTTGATGGTCGGCAGCAACATGGCGAAGGCCAGCGCCAGCAGCAGGTCGCCGGGCCGGCGCCAGTGCAGCCAGCGCAACCAGGCAAGGCTGGCGAAGGCCAGCGTCGCCGCGATCCAGAGGTCGGCGTAGCCGGCAAGGGCGACGTGGACGTTGACCAGTGGCATCGATCCGAGCACGTAGGTCGCGAGCAGGGCGCGGGTTGGCGCCAGGCCCAGGCCGCGCAGGTGGCCGTGGATGCCGAGCAGCAACGCCACCCAGAGCACCGCCCAGGCGGCAGTCACGACGACGCCGTTCCACTCGCCCCAGGCCGCCGCAAGCCAGATGCCGACGTGAGCGACGGCCTCCGGGTAGTCCCAGGCCGCGGCGGTGCGAAGGTCCGCCTCGGGATGGGCAAGCCACTGCTCGAAACCGACGAACGTATCCATGTGGCCTCCCAGCATCCAGGCACGCGGCTTCAGCAGCCAGATCGCCCACGCATCCCACGGGTAGGGCGTGCGCAGCGATACTTCCGTGAGGATGAGCCAGCCATGCCAGGCGAGCAGGAGCAGCAGGCCGACCGCCAACGGGTGCAGGCGGGCGTCGCTGGCGAGCAGCGGCGCCGCGGTACGCCGACGCGCCAGCCAGGCGGCGATGTTGGCCACCAGCAGCAGGACCGGCGCCAGCACCGGCAGCAGCAGGGCGGGATCGCGCAGACCCGAGCTGCCGACCGCGCACGCGCAGGCCAGCAGGCCCAGCACGCTGCCGCAACCCGTGACCCGCATCCATGCGCCGGGGCCGCGCGGACGTCCCTCGGCGAGGGCGACCAGCGCGCAGCCCAGTGCCAGCGGAGCCAACCAGGCCAGCGCCAGCGCAAGGATCACGGTACGGCTCCATCCAGGCGGTAGACACGCAGTTCGCCCTCGGCCAGCACCAGCCGCGCACGGTGCGCGAACGCCGGGCCGTGCAGCGTCCGGCGCGCGGCGTCGAATCGCCAGCCGGAGGCGGCATGGGTCACCACCCATACCGGTGCACGGGTGCTGGCGAGGGCGGCAGCTGCCGTGGCCTGCCACGGCACCGCGTTGAGCGGCAGCAGGTGCCAGGAAAGGCGCAGCATGGCGTAGGGGGCGTCGGTCGCTACCACGATCCGCGCGTGGGGGGCTTCGCCGGCGAGGAGTCCCTGCACCCTCGCGGCGGCCGCCAGGAGCTCGCGATCGGGTACCACCTCGCGTCGCGCCGCAGCCGGACGCCCGGCATGCAGCTCCCGCGTCAATGCGGCACGCTCACCGAAATCGACCAGCCAGCGCACGTCCAGCAGCACCCAGCCCACCGCGAAGGCGACCGCGACCGTACCTGCGACGAGGCGGGCGCGACGCCGAATGGCCAAGGCCAGCACCGCGGCTGCCGTGAGGATCGAGGCCAGCAGCGCCAGGGCCGGCGCGGGCTTGTGGGGCCACGGCGCATCGGGGCCCAACGCACTCACCGACATCAGCGCCCACGGACGGAACGCGAACCAGTCGGTGCCGAGTGCCGCAAGACTGCCGCGCCATGACGGCGACCACAACTGCACTTCCACCAGGCTGAAGGGGCGGAACGCGACGTCCTCGGGCACGAGTTGCGCTGCCGGCGACTCGGCGAAGCCGATCTCGGTGATGCGGCCGCGCCAGGCGGGCAGGCGCGAGAGGTCGAAGTAGGCCGGATGCCGGCCCGCCGGCGGCAGCGCGACCGTCTGCACATCCTCCGGGTCGCCGGCAGTGCGGAACACGAAGGACAATTCGAGCGAGCGGGGAAACCCTCGCCAGCGGTAGCGCAGGAGCGGGAACTCGCCGGCCGCGACCGGCACGTCGAGCGGCAGCGACTGGATCGCGATGCGCTGCTCGCCGGTGGCCGTGATGCTGAGCTGGCGCTGCTCGTCGAGGGTGGCGCCGATCCCCGCCCGCACCGAGAACTCGGCACCGCGATGGCTGAGCCTGTGCTCGGGCTGGAGCGGTGCAAAGAGGGGCACCGCTGCCACGACCAGCAGCACGCCGAGGGCGGCAGCCACCCACGCGAGGGCGGCCGAGGCGACCCAAGGCAGGCGCCACCGGGCGGGCGCGACCAGCTCGACCGGACGCGGCTGGACAACCGACCGCCCAGGTATCTCGCCGGGCATGGCATGCGCCCTCCTTGCACCACCGCGCGTCACGGAACCGCCCCCTGCGGGCGGACGCGTCAATCGCGCGATCGATCCCCCTGGAGGAAGATACGCACGGCGCTGCGGAAAGCGGACACGGTGAGCGCGACCGCCGCGAGCTCGGACACGCGATCGGCCGGGATCGCCAGGACGTAGCCCGATCTACGAGGCCTCGTGTCGCCGGTGCGCCCTGCGCGGCCGACGGATGCGGCTGCGTGGCCGAGGCGCGATGGCCGCTCAGCCCACCTTGCGGCGTTCGGCCTTGGCGTCCTCCGAGCGGGCGAACTCGAGGTCGGCGAGGTAGGCCGGCTCGATGCCGGTGACGTACTCGCCGGAGAAGCAGGAGGTGTCGAAGTGCGTGAGCTCCTCGTTGCCGTCCTGCACCGCCCAGATGAGGTCGTCGAGATCCTGGAAGATCAGCTTGTCGGCACCGATCAGCTTCTCGATCTCCTCGACGCTGCGGCCGTTGGCGATGAGCTCCGCTGCGGTCGGCATGTCGATACCGTAGACGTTCGGATAGCGCACCGGCGGCGCCGCGGATGCGAGGTAGACCTTGCGTGCGCCGGCATCGCGGGCCATCTGGATGATCTGCTTCGAGGTGGTGCCGCGGACGATGGAATCGTCGATCAGCAGCACGTTCTTCCTGCGGAATTCGAGCTTGATCGGGTTGAGCTTGCGGCGCACCGACTTCACCCGCTCGCCCTGCCCCGGCATGATGAAGGTGCGGCCGATGTAGCGGTTCTTGACGAAGCCTTCGCGCACCGGCACGCCGAGCGCCTGCGCCACCGGGCCGGCGGCGGTGCGCGAGGTGTCGGGGATCGGGATCACCGAGTCGATGTCGTGGTCCGGCATCTCGCGCCGGATCTTCTCGCCGAGTTTCTCGCCCATGCGCAGGCGCGCCTTGTAGACGGACACGTCCTCGATCATCGAGTCCGGCCGCGCGAGGTAGACGTACTCGAAGATGCACGGCGCGTGCAGCGCGGGCTCGGTGCACTGGCGCGTGTGGAGCTGGCCGTCGGGGGTCAGCAGCACCGCCTCGCCCGGCTCCACGTCGCGCAGCAGGGTGAAGCCGAGGATGTCGAAGGCCACCGATTCGGACGCGACGGCGTATTCCTTGCCGGTGGCGGTCTCGCGCTCGCCGAGCACCAGCGGGCGGATGCCGTGGCGGTCGCGGAAGGCGAGCACGCCGTAGCCGAGGATCATCGCCACCACCGCGTAGCCGCCGACGCAGCGCGCATTGGTGCCGGCCACCGCCTTGAAGATGTGGTCCGGAGTCAGCAGGCGCCGATCCTGGATCTGCAGCTCGTGCGCGAGCACGTTGAGCAGCACTTCGGAATCCGAATCGGTATTGACGTGGCGCCGGTCCGCCTCGAACAGCTCACGCCTGAGCGCGGCGGTATTGGTGAGGTTGCCGTTGTGGCCGAGCGCGATGCCGTATGGCGAGTTGACGTACAGCGGCTGCGCCTCGGCCGAGCCTTCCGCGCCGGCGGTCGGATAGCGGCAGTGGCCGATGCCGACGTTGCCGCGCAGGCCGAGCATGCCGGCCTGGTCGAACACGTCGCGCACCAGCCCGCGGCCCTTGTGCAGGCACAGGCGGCTGCCGTCGAGCGTGGCGATGCCGGCCGCATCCTGGCCGCGGTGTTGCAGGACGGTGAGCGCGTCGTAGAGCGCCGAGGCGACTTCCGACTGGCCGACGAGGCCAATGATTCCGCACATGGGAGGTACTTAGCGAGTGGGGGATGGAGGGGGCACGGCCGGCGGCGTCGTCGGCAGGGCAAGGGGTGCAGGTGGATCGACCAGCGCGCTGGCCTCCCCGATGTATTCGGCGACCTGCCCCGGCAGGTGCTCGCCGAGCCAGGCGGCACTGCCGGCAAAGCCGGGCAGGAGGCGCGATTCCCGCCACCAGGGATCCTGCGCAAACGGCGTGTAGCCGAGCAGCAGCACCGCGAGCAGCACCAGGGCGAGGCCGCGGACCAGGCCGAACAGCATGCCGAGCATCCGGTCGCTGCCGGAAAGGCCGCTGCTTTCGACCAGCCTGCGCATGAGGAAGCTCACGATCGCACCCGTGACCAGCACCAGGAAGAAACACGCCGCGCCGGCCAGCAGAAGGCGCACCGATGGGCTTGAAATGGTGTCGGGAACGTGCCCTGCAAGGGCCGGCGCGCCCAGCCACGCCAGCCAGAACGCCGCCACCCAGATCGCCAGCGCCAGCACCTCGCCGACGAAGCCGCGCCACAGGCCCATCAGCACGGACAGGCCCAGCATGGCGAGGATGGCGTAGTCGGCCCAGTTCATGGGATCGCCGGGATTGGGAATTGGGAATTGGGGATTCGGAAAAGCATGGCTGCCTCGTGGCGGCTTCACTCGCGGAGCGACGCGCTTCCCCCAATCCCGAATCCCGAATCCCCAATCCCGGCCCTCAAAGCACCACCACCAGCCCCTCGAGCTTGAGCTTGTCCTTGATGCCGGCACGCAAGCGGTCGGCGGCGGCGCGGTCGACTTCCGGACCGGCGCGGACGCGCCAGAGGGTGGCGCCGTTGGACTCCGCCTTGTCGACGAAGGCCGCGTAGCCGGCGCCCTTCAGGCGGTCGCGCAGCTTGTTGGCGTCGGCCTCGGCCTTGAGCGCGCCCACCTGCACCGCCCAGCCGCCCGCGCGACCGGCGGGCAGTGCGCTGGCGGTGGCATCGGCCTTCGCGTCGGCGGCATTCTCGACCACGCTGCCGGGCACCGACGGGCGTGCCTGCTTGATGCGCAGGCGCACGGCCTCCGCAGCGGCTCGGTCGGCATAGGGTCCGACGCGCACGCGCTCGGCGGACTTGCCCTGGAAGCTGGTGGCTTCCGCGAAGGCCGGATAACCGTCCTTCTTGAGCCCGGCCACCAGGTCGCTGGCGTTCTTCGCCTCGCCGTAGACACCGAGATGGACGAAGAAGCGGCCATCGGCCGCCTGCCCCGGCGAAGGCTTTTCCGGGGCCGCGGCGGACGCCGCCGGTGCGGGCGCCGGCGCTGGCGCGGGCTGTTCAGCCGCTGCCGGCGCCGGCGTCGGCAGCGGGGTGGCCACCTCCGGGCTGGGTGCCGTGGCCGTGTCCACGATGGCGATCCGGTTCGGATCGGGCGCCGGCTGCGATGGCTCCGGGAGCGTCGGCAGCACCTCGGTCCTGAACTCGCCTTCGGGCTCGGGCGGGATCGCCAGTTCCGAACTTTCCATGCCGCCCGGCTTGCGCGGCGAGGGCGACAGGAACATGGGCACGAAGATCACGGCCAGCGCGATCAGCACGGCGGCGCCGAGGAGGCGCTGTTTCAGTGTGGGATCCATGACCTGCCTGCCGGGTGCGAACTCGCCGCGATTATACCTGCGCCATCCCGCAGCCGCGGCGGCGCGTCACGGCGGCGGTCGACCGGTGGCGGGAGCGGCCTCGGCCAGGCCGCGAGAGGCGGCGAAATCCAGCGCGGCGGCGGCGACGAAGAACGAGCCAAAGGCCACGATGCGGTCGCCGGCGCGGGCCGCGGTGAAGGCAGAGGCGAGCGCCGCCTGCATGTCCGCGGCGATCCGGACCTCCGTCCCGCCCGGCAACACGTCCGTGATGCGCGCGGCCAGCGCGGCGACGCCGAGCCCGCGCGGCGAATCGCCGTCGAGGCCGCCAAGGAACCAGCCGTCGATCCGCGGCGCCAGCTGTGCCGCCACCCCGGCCACGTCCTTGTCGCCCAGCGCGCCGAACACCGCCAAGGTGCGGCCGGCAGCCGGATTCGCCGCCAGCCACTCGGCCAGAACGCCGGCGGCCTGCGGATTGTGTGCCACGTCGATGACCAGTTCCGGCGGACCGGCGAAGCGCTGCAGGCGGGCCGGCAGGCGCGCCGCCGCCAGGCCTTCGGCGATCGCCCGCGGGTTCCACTCCAGCCGGGGCCGGAGCGCGGCCAGCGCCGCCAGCGCAGCCGCCGCATTGGCGAGCTGGCAGGGTGCCGCGAGGTGCGGCAGGGCGAAATCGAGGTCGAGCATTCCGTCCGACCAGTGCCAGTGCCCGGCATGGGGCGGCGTCCAGCGGAACTCGCGGCCGGCGAGGCGGAGATCCGCCCCGGCCTGCCCGGCTGCGTCGAGCAGGCCGGACGGTGCCGCCGGATCGCCGATGATCGCCGGGCGGCCGTGGCGGAAGATGCCGGCCTTTTCACGCCCGATCGTGTCGCGATCATTGCCGAGGAAATCCTGGTGGTCCAGATCCACCGTGGTGACGATGGCGGCATCGGCATCGATGATGTTGACGGCGTCGAGGCGCCCGCCAAGCCCGACTTCCAGCACGGCGATGTCGAGCCCCGCATGGGCGAAGATCCACAGCGCCGCCAGCGTCCCGTATTCGAAGTACGTCAACGCCACCGGCGCGCCCTGCCCCATCCGCGCGGCCTCGACGCGCTCGAAGGCCTCGACCAGCGCGGCATCGTCGACCTCCCTGCCGCCCACCCGCACGCGTTCGTTGTAACGCACCAGGTGGGGCGAGGTGTAGGCGCCCACGCGCTTCCCGGCGGCGGCCAGCATGGCCTCCAGCAGCGCCACCGTGGACCCCTTGCCGTTGGTGCCGCCGACGGTGATCACCAACGGCGCGGGTGCCGGTGCACCGAGGCGGCTCCAGACTTCGCGCACCCTGTCGAGGCCGAGCTCGATGGCGTGTGGGTGGATGCGCTGCTGGTAGTCGAGCCAGTCGGCGAGCGGGCTGGATTCGGGGATCGGGGATTGGGGATCGGGGAGAGCGGGCACGGCAGGAGGATGCTTCAGGCGGCGATCCGTTCAATGGATGCCCGCTTTCGCGGGCATGACGTCGGGAGACCTGGCTTGGCTTGCTTACCGCATCAGCCGCCGCCGCGGCTTGACCGGCAGCTTGCCGCGCCAGTACTCGATCAGCAGGAAGCCGATCGCCATGCCGCCGAGGTGCGCGAAATGCGCGACGCCGGCCTGCGTGCCGGTGACGCCGAGGAAGAGCTCGATCACGCCATAACCGGTGACGAACAGCCATGCCGGCATCGGGATGGGCGGGAACAGCAGCATGATCCGCTGGTGCGGGAACATCAGGCCGAAGGCGAGCAGCAGACCGAACACGCCACCGGACGCGCCGAGCGTCGGATAGAAGCCGCCGGTGAACCAGTGCACCACGGCGAGCTGCGCGAGTGCCGCGCCGATGATGCAGGTGAAGTAGTAGATCGCGAACGGCTTCTCGCCGAGCACCTGCTCGATCGCGCTGCCGAACATCCACAGCGCGAACATGTTGAAGGCGATGTGGGTGAAGCTGCCGTGCAGGAAGCCGTAGGTCACCAGTTGCCACGGCTCGAAGCCCGGCACGTTGCTGTAGGGCGAGGCGCCCAGCGGCCACAGCGCGAAATGCACCAGCATGGCGTCGCCGCCCGTCAGCATCTGCAGCAGGTAGATGCCGATGTTGGCGATCAGCAGGGCGCGGGTAACGGGCGGAATGTCGAAAGGCATGGGCCTCCTGCGGATGGCGTCGCCCGTGGGGAAGGGTCAAGGCGGTCGCGCCAGCATGCGGCCTGCACGGCCGCGATTCAACCGCGCAACGGTCGCCGTGGACCATGCGCCAGCCGTAGGAGCCACCTGGGCGCGACCGCGCCGATCGACCATCCGCCTCCGCCAGGCGCGACTTGCCCGCTCCTGCGCGAAGATCAGCGCGCGGCGGTGGGGCCGCGCCGTCGTGCCGGCGCGCGGAAAAGCTCGGGGCCCCACAGCGCCGCGTCGAGATCGCTGCCCCAGCCGACCCGGGCGAGATCCACCCGGCCGTTGCGCACCAGCACCCCCTCCGCCATCAACCGGCGCACCTGTTCGAGGAAGGCGTCGCTGTCCGGCGGGAATGCGATGCGGCCGTCCGCGCGCAGCACCCGGTGCCAGGGAAGCGGCGGGCCCTCATCGGCTTCACCGAGTGTCCGCCCGACCAGCCGCGCGCGCCCGGGCAGCCCTGCCCGCGCGGCGATGCCGCCATAGCTGGTCACCCGCCCACGCGGAATCGCGGCGACCACGCGCCGTATGGCCTGCTGCGGTGTCTCGGGAGTGGCCCGGCCTGACTTCATCGGGCCCGCACGCTAGCATAAGCGGCCAATGATCGATGGGGACCTGGCGGTGCAGAACTTCGAACAGATCCGCTCGCATGTCGGCAGCCGGCACACGCTGCGCACCAACGACCCCTACCTCGTCAGCCTCGATCTCGATACCGGCGACGGGCGCCGCCAGGGCGTGTACCTGGCGGAAATGGAAGATGAGTCCGGCGCCAGGTTCCTGCGCATCTCGACGCCCGTCGGCCCCTACACCGGCGTTGCCGCGGAGCGCTGCCTGCGCTTCAACTGGGAGCAGCGCGTCGGCTATCTCGCGGTCAGCGACCTGGAAGGCTCACCCTACCTGCAGCTGTGCGAGAACCGCCCCTACGCCTCGCTGTCCTGCGAGGAACTCGACCGCGTGATCGGGGAACTCGGCCAGCTCGGCGACGGCCTCGAACGCATCGTCTCGAGCGGCGTGGATACCTTCTGACCTGCCAACCGGGGGCTGAAACGACGACGCCAGCGATGGAATCGCTGGCGTCGCGTGAAACGGTGGATGGCGCGCCCGGAGAGATTCCCCCAAGTTCGTGGCTATCTATGGCTGGGCTACGTTGTTCTGCAAGAAATATACTTATTTGCCTTGGGACTACGTTTCCCCATGCACAACAATCTGTTACTGCTAACATAGCAGACGTACATCTGTGACATCCTAGATCATCTGTCACAAGTCACGCTGAGGAATCTCGCGTAGACGTGAACAACGCCGAATACGCCCACCTCCTTCACAAGGCGGAAGGCGCCAAACAACGCCGTGGGGAAGCATGGGCCGTATCTCGTGGGGAAGAGCTGTCCGTGGCGATGGGGCTCAGCCAGCCCGACTGGATCACCTCGATGTGGTACACCTTGGCGGAAGCGGTCGACCGCATCGGACCGGAATGGATGGAGCTGGTCCCGCGCGTCGAGTGCCTCCTGGCGATCGAGGACCAAGGATGATTCACCCTGCCATCGAAGAGCTTGTAGCGTCGGTCCATGAACCCGGGAACCCGGGGCAGATCTCGCCAGAGCGGCTGGCCGAGCGATTGGGCCTGGATGCCCGGCAACTGGTGGGCGACGACCTGTGCACGCGCAGGAAAACCTTCGAGGCGTCCTGCAGGTCATCGCGGAAGCTGTCGAGATCCAGCCTGATCTGCAGTTGGTGATCCAATTCGTCCGGGACGCACCAATATCGGCCATGGGCTCGCGCACCTTGCTCAGTCTGGCGATCAACGGCCGAGCGGACGCAGCCGTCAACTATCTGCAGTCCATCGCCGGCGGCGCCACGGGCTGATCGGGTCGGCCTTCGGAGGCACGACCTGCAGCTGGCCACGACTTCGCAGGATGTCGCATTTCGCCCGGACCTCGGCGGTGCGGAAAGCGAGAAGGTCCTCAACGATCTGGCGACACAAGGATTCCCTGCCGCCGTCGATCAGGGTGAGCTTGGGCTTGTCTTTCGCGTTCATCCGATCACCTCCGGTACCTGCCCGAACCACCTCGAGGCCTGCAGTTAGCCTCAATTATACGGGCGCAGCTAATTATCTCCCCGCGCATAATTGCAGCTAATTCAGTGTAAGCCATTGAATTCACAAGGTTCCTTCGATCGACTCCCGCTTCCTGGTCCTAGGCTCTCCGGCGCCGGACTCAAGATCGTCTTGGTCGCCCGGCTGCGCGTCGGCAAACTCCGGGCGACCATGGTGCGTCAGGGCTGATGCCGTCGACATGTTGCTTCGACGTGTCGATTTTTTTCGAAAACATCGACATGTCCTTCGACCTTCAGCACCTTATGACGTCGTGCCGGAGTTCCGATCCCGCGTGGTGGAGTCCCGACATCTGCTCGAAGCCTGCATCGAGGCACGTCACGCGACGCGCCGCCTGTCCTCGAGCACGGGCGCAAGCCATCGCCGACCAAGGTGCTCCCATCAACAACTTCCTGATGCTGGAAGCGAGGGCCAGCAGCGAGGCCGAGAACATCGTCCTCGCCAGCGACACGTTGCCCGCTTGGCACGGGAAGCACAGGCCGCCGACCCTGACCATCAGGATAGTCCTGTTGTTGAGCCTGTGGAGCAAAGCGCGAAGGTACCCGCTGCGAACGTAGTGCCGGCTTGTACCGCGTGGCAGCGCTTCTTCAGCTGCTCGCGCGCTTAGGTGAGCAAAGAACGCTTGGTGCGGCGATCCGGGCAGTCGAGCCCACAATCATTCCCGGGTATGCTCAATCCGTGAGAACGAAGGCCGTGTCGCTTGAAGGCATCTTGACCCGCGATATCGCAGCGGTCCGGCAGTCTGTGCTGGAGAGCACCCGGTGGCTGACGGCGGAAGAAATCACTCAGGCGGCGGAACTCCCGGAAGGGAACTCGGCCGCGCAGTTGAGCCGCTGGAAGCGGGAGAGCAGGATCTTCTTCGTGTCCGTGGGCGGCACGGAGCGGATTCCGGAGTACCTCCTGGAGCCCGGGAGATGGCGCCCGTTGCCGGGGGCCGCCAAGGCCATCGCCACGCTGGCGCCCATGAAGAACGGATGGGGAATGGCGTACTGGTTTGCATCGGTCAACAGCGTCCTGGGCGGAAAGCGGCCAATGGATCTGGTAGGCACTCGACCCGAGCTTGTGGCAGCGGCTGCGGCCGATGAAGCCTCAGGTATTCAGCACGCCTGACACTCCGGATCTCGCGGGGGTACCGGGGAACCGCGTCAGGTCTTTGTCATAGACGGGAGCCGACTCCCGGAGAGCGTTCATTGCGCGAGGACGAGTCCCAACTGGAATGTCTTTGTCATCGAGGCGGCGGTGAACCTCCTCCCATTCCTCGCAATCGCCTCGTTCTCTTATTGCCTGCAAGCAAATTCGACAGAAAACCTACAACCAACCCAGTATCCTCTCGACTAGCCTACTCCAGTAAGTCACTCAAACGGTGCATATCCGGCCTTTTGAAGCCCATACGAATTGCCTGCTCCAGAATATGCGTGTTGGCGCCATGAATATATGAAACTCCCGCTTTGACCTTCTTGTCTTCCTTGGATCCGATGTAGAACGAACCGTCGAAGCTCCACACATGGACTTGCCCCCATGAGCAGCGTACCTTCTCATCGGCGCCGAAGAAATTGTGCTTTACCAGCGTGATGCCGTCGTCGTGCAGGAGCGCGTCACCGAAGTGCAGGTCTTGCCCCTCCTTTAGGGCTTCGAGCATTTCGGTCAGCAGACGCACACAGACTGCTTTCCAGAGCTTGTCAACAAACGTGTTGTAGATATCCTGCTTCTTCAGTTCCACGACAGCTTCGGAATTCCTGTTGCCAAATGCAACCGTGTAGGTTGTACCTGTGGGGACGCCATTGACAGAATGACTGACGCCGCCCCAACGAACGCGCGTGATCGAATCGATGGGAAAGTTCCGCCCCTTCCATGAGACGCCTTGAGGCGAGATGCTCAAGGTGTCCTTGAAAATTACACCGATTTCAGCACGGTAGGTGATTTCGCGCGCCCACTCATCTTTACGGGCTGCGGCCTGCTGGCGCTGCTGAAAGATATCCGCGAGGACGTCCGCATCCTCCTCAACACGATCTGCAACGTCAGGAACTTCTGCGAACAGCTCCTGTATCAATCCGGTCAATCGCTGCGACTGGACGAGCATGTCGTGTTTGTTGAACAACTCGATCGCAAGGCTACGGATTTCGTAGGCCAAGTCGCGGCTTGCCTCGTGGTCGATGCCGCGCGCCTTCGCACTCAGCTGGATGGGTTGCGCGATCTTATCCCAATTGCGCGCAACAGCATCGAGTTTGTCCACATAGGGCTTGACGGCGGCCTCACCGGCGCCAGCTTGGTCTCTGGCTACCGTGACGAGTTTGTGAACGTTTTCGGCCTCCTTCTGAAGGAAACTTTGGGTTTCGACCTCGTAGCTGTCCACCAGGTCGTCAATCAGCCCCGGTGCATGATCATCACCACCGGACGTCACGCTATCCACCGTTTCGGTCATAACCTGAATGAGCGTCATCGGCGGCAGCCTGTCGAGTGCGTCTTTGATGGTGCCACGGTAGTACCGCTTGCGCTCTGCCAGTTCTGCTTTGATCTGGTCAAGCGCACGCACCTCAGGAAAGCCGGACACAGCGCGATCTTCATTGATGTCGCGCAGCACCTCTTCAGAGGACAGCTCTTCAGCAAGGTAAGCCGTCTCTGCGATGAACTCGGCCAAATCATCTGGGTCGTGCTCGCCATCGACAGATTCGAATGCGGCAGCCAGTAAGTTCAGGTGTGCCAGCGTAGGCAGACCAGACTCTTCGCGAACTGCCATCGGGTTGTGGCCCAAGTGATCAAGCAGTTGGGATGCCTTGCGAGGCGAGACGCCGGGCAGCCAAGCTAGCTCCACGGTCAAGCGATTGCGCGGGCTGGTCAGATCCGAGCGCGCCTTCTGGCAAACCTCGTGATCCAGTTCCAGTGACTTCTCTTCCGCAAGCTCAACGATGCGTCTGCGGTCATCGCGTGTCGTCACGCCCAAGATGGCGAACGGGGACTGATGCAAAGCCGTCTTGGTGAGTCGAGGCTCTGGTTTGACAGGTGGCGACGACGGGGCCGTCCGCTGCGAGCGTTCCGAAGGTGTGGGCGGAGGCTGTCGGGTTGCCGCCGGGTTGGATGGCGGCGGATCTGCTGGTCCGGGTTCACCGCCCAGCATCGCCAGAAGCTGCGGGTCCTTCAGCGCACCGAACGCCTGTGTAAGCGCCTCACGCGGTACGGACAGCTTCTTGGCGTTGCGGAGTTCGTGCGAATACTGTGCAAGCTGGTCTCTAGTGGACACGTAGTCGGAGAGCGCGAGCGAAACCGCATACTCGCTGTTTGTACGCGGCGCGGCATTACAACTCCCACAGGCCGTCAGCGCGCCGGATTTCGCAGAGCCGCATTTTAAGCAAATTGCCATTGCCATACCGAAGCCCCTTCACCTGCCTAATGCACGAAGCTCTGCTACAACACATCTGTTGTAGCTGGCGGCTCCGTCGGATTTTCTAAGGAAGCACGCCTGCTGTATCGCAGATCGCTCTTCATAGCCCAATTTCGATAAATCCGGCAGACGTGGCGCATTGTTCAATTCATTGAGCTGGGCGGTCACGCATCTGTTGTAGCTGGCGGCTCCGTCGGATTTTTTAAGGAAGCATGCCTGCTGTATCGCAGATCGCTCTTCATAACCCAATTCCGATAAATCCGGCGGACGTGGCGCATTGTTCAATTCATTGAGCTGGGCGGTCACGCATCTGTTGTAGCTGGCGGCTCCGTCGGATTTTTTAAGGAAGCATGCCTGCTGTATCGCAGATCGCTCTTCATAGCCCAATTTCGATAAATCCGGCAGACGTGGCGCATTGTTCAATTCATTGAGCTGGGCTGTCACGCATCTGTTGTAGCTAGCGGCTCCGTCGGATTTTTTAAGGAAGCATGCCTGCTGTATCGCAGATCGCTCTTCATAGCCCAATTTCGACAAGTCCGGCAGACGTGGCGCATTGGGCTGCGCCGACGGAGGTGATGACGTAGAAGGTGCGGTCACTGCTGTAGTAGGGCGAGAATGCGCACGCTGTAACTGAAGCAGCAACGCTTGATCCGCCACGCCAGTAGCAGCCAAGCCTCTGTCTTGCTGGAAAGCGATGATGGCTGATCGTGTGCCGCGCCCCATCAAGCCATCAGCAGCGCCAGCTGCGTACCCGAGCTCGTTGAGCTTGCGTTGGATGGCCTGCACTGTCACATCCGGTGCAGTACGTAATGGTGGTGGCATCGACAGCGAGCCCGTAGGTGGACGTGAAAACCTGCTCCTGCCTTCGGATTGAAGCTGACTCCGGAATTGCTCAATATCTCGTCGAGCACTATTCAAATCATTGCGTCCCCGATTATTGGTGTGATATCGAAATGAACCGCAACGGCTGTTGTAGTCGGTCACCATCGCATTGAAGCGATCCACATCGGCATCGACGTAGTTATTGACGGCGGACTTCGCGGCGTCCAGGCGAATGTCTTCGGCGAAGCAATACCGAATCTGCTCCCTTGAGAGCACGAGGTCTTGGCCAACCGGCGGCTCGGTCTCAACCGGCCGTGATGGTGGTTGTGGGTGCGGTGGTGGCGTATAGCTCGGTGCGGCGTTTTGCGTTGGTGGTGAATAGCTGGGCGCTGAGGAGGTTGTAGGTTTGTCTGCCTGGCCGATCAGCCAGAACACGCCGATGACAGCGGCAATGCCCAGTACCCACTTGCCGCCGGACGAGCCGGAGGACGGCTGCGAAGGTTCTTGATAAGCTTGACGTTGGCTCGTTTGCGGCTGCGGCTGTGGTTGAGCAGGCTGCGGAGCCGGGCGCGGGGCACTCGGTGCAGCGGCGGCAGGTTCCTTCTTGACAGCAGCAGGTTCCTTCTCGGCAGCAGGAGGCGGCGTCGTGTCCACATCGGACACAAGCGAGGAGAGGCCTGCGAAGCCTTTACTTTCTCCTTTTTTTTCGTTTTCTCCCCCAGCCATACCTGTCCCCTAAATGAATCCGATCCGTCGCTTGGTGTCGCCGCCACCCTCACTTACTCGCGCCGGTGACGAGTGCAAGGCGGCCATCAAGCTGGCCTGACCCAACCGATCTTTGCCAGAGCGTGCCGCCAGCCGTGCGCCTTCGCGCACCACGAAAGAGACGTCCGACAGTGGCCTGCCCGCCAATTCCTTCGCCAGCGGCTTGGCGTCCACGTCCGATTCCTTCGGCAACGACGACAGCAGGTTGTCCAGCAACGCCTCCACCTCGATCTCGCTGGCGAAATCCACCTTGATGATGTGATCGAAACGCCCCCGGCGCTGGATGGCCGGGTCGATCATCTCGATGCGGTTCGTCATGGCGATGATGAGCACGTCGTTCTTCACTGCTTCCGGAATGCGACGCAGGAACTCGGCCATTTCTTCGACGCGGTGATGGCCCGAGCCCATCTCGCGGTCGGCAAGGAAGGACTCCATCTCGTCGATCACGAGCACAGACGGTGCGTTTTCCATCGCCTTGTCGAACACCTGCGCGACCTTCTTGCTGGTCTCGTGGATGTAGGGGCTGGCCACGCTGGAGGCATCGATCTGGAAGCTCGGCCAGCCAAGGAAGTCCACCAGTCTGTCGACAGCAAAGGTCTTACCGCAGCCCGGAGGGCCATGCAGGATCACCGCAGAAGGGAACTCGATGCCGAGCGCCTTGTAGCGCTCGCGGTGCAAGATGATGTCAACGATGTGCTCGTTGAAGAAGGCAGCCAACTCTGGTCGCCCCGCCAGATCGAACACCTTGTTCGGTTCTGGGGCGGTGCGTTTGGCTTCGATCTTTTCGTCAGCGGGAACAGCCTCGGTCTTCTCGGTCGGCGTATCCGGCTGGCGTTCGAGCAGGATGATTTCCGCTACCTCGAAGCCCGCTGCCTGCACTACATCCTTCAAGTGGCTCGCGCCCAGCCAGCTCATCGACTGACGCAGGCGGCGAAACGCGCTGGCCGGAACGTTGGTGCCGCCCGTCAGCCAGTAGCCGAGCACAACATCGTCGCCGGTTCTGGAGCTGATGCTGTAGGTCGGCAGCAGGCGCGTGATCTTCTCAACATAGAGTGCGTCTTGTAGTGCCGACTCTGGGTCAATGTCGCGCGTGGCCTTCAATGCCAAGGCGAAGGAAAGCGCCTCGGCCTTGTTGTCCGGAGACTTTGCCTCGCTTACCGGCAACAATGTTTGGCTGGGCGAGCATGAGATTGCCCGCAGTGGCCAATCGCCAAACTGGAAGGCATCGAACGAGCCTTCGTCAATCAGGCCTGCATCCTGCCAGCGTGCGCCCAGATCGTTGTGGACGACCAGCGCACGACCGCCGCCTTGGGTTTCGTACACCTGCCACTCTGCGCCCTCGAACAAGGCGACGCGAACCTTTGCGCCATCTGGCAGCTTGAATCCAATGGGGAGCCATGCGTCGAAAGCCATGAGAATCAACTCCGAACGATATTGGCACCGGCCATCATGTCGTCGTCACCCGCAGAGCCCACCCGAATTGAGATGAGTTTGCCAACCACTGCGCGCAGCTTGTCGATGTCATTGGCCTTGATGGCTTCGGCTCCGACCGCCACAAGCTGTGCATGCTCTCTGGTATCAGAGAAGAGATAGCTTGCTTGAGCCAGGCGCTTGAAGTGATCGATCACGAACCAGTCCTGGCGCCACAGGATCATGAAGTTGCGGCCGCGCAAATCGTCCAGGTGTGATTCGAAGTCGCTGCTGTTGTTTGCAAGTGCGCGTTGTGCCGTCTTTACCAAGTTGTCGAACGATGATGCTTCCGTGGGGCGAGCGTACTGGCGCACGGTTTCATCAAAGAAGCCGGCCGCTCTATCCAGCTCAAGCTGACGGATATCCTTCAGATGCTCCTTGCGCGTCAAGGCCAGCAAGCGTTTGGCTTCCTGCACATTGTCCATCGCTTGCTTCGCTGTCTCCGGATCAGCCTCGCTAGACTCGATGGTGCTAGCCTGCTCCAGTTTTTCGCGAGCCTGCTCCAGGCGCGGGTCATCCACCTTCGAGGCCATTTCTTCGAGTCGTTCGAGTGTGTGCTCGGACTGCTCTTGAATGTTCTTCGCCTGGCTAGTGTAGTCGAGCTTGCCTTCTTGGCTAGAGTAGAAGTTGCGCCCGCTCTCGAACGAGCCGCTGATGGAGGGAACCGAAACCTCCAAGATGATGTTGCCGGAGTCGAGCACTTCGAACTCGCAGATCATTTCCGCGCCTGCGGCGATTACGCCGTCGTCAAAATCCGTTCCCTTGATCTCGAACATGCCGATGAAGCGGTTGTCGTTGATGGGGTCTGGAATTTCACCTTCCCACAGCTTGAACTTGATCGACCCGGCGCTTCCGGCCTTCAGCGACTCGCCCGCCTTGAAGGATTTTTTGCCCTTCTTGGGCAACTGGTCGCCTTCCCGGACAAGATAGTCGAGCACCAAACGTCCACCGACCTTGTCGCGAGCCTCAACACCAATGGAGTGCGACGCCGGGATCGCGTCAATGCTGGCGGCTGTGCGTGCAATGACGATCTTGTCCTCACGCAAGCTCACGGGCGCGCTGTTGGAGTCGAACACGAACACCTTGAAGGTGTTATCGCCGGGTTTGGCCAGGCTGAGCTCGACGCTTGCACCATCCTTCAGCGCCATGCGGCCCGACGACCAACCAGTGTCCAAGCTGTCGATCTGGAATTCGATGCCCGCAGGCGTACGTGCGCCCAGCTTGGCAATGACCTTGGCTCTGGCCTCCGGCGTACGCGCGATGTAATTGAACGAGAGGTCGAGCGCACCACCGGCACTAATCGCGCCACGTGCGCTCTTGCGCCCACGGCTTTGCGAGGCCCAGTCGATCGATTCGGCGAACACTGCCGCCCCTTCGGCAACGGCAGTCATTGGATTCACGTCGGTGGATGGGGCGATGCCCAGCTCAAAAGCGACCTTGTCGCGCAAGTTTTTGTACTGCGCCGGCCCGCCCACAAAGACGATCCGCTCAACGTCGTGAGAGCTCAGGCCTGCCTTCTCGATGCTCTCTCGGGTGGCCTGAATCGACTCTTCCACCTTGGAAGCAATCAAACCGTCGTAAAGACTCCGGCTAATCGAAATATCAAGGTAGATTTCTTCACCAGCCTGATCACGTACACCCAGCTCGTTCTCAGCGAGGCTGATCACAGACTCTTCACTCTGCGACAACGCGATTTTGGCTTTTTCAGCAGCCCAGGTCGCGATGGTGCGCAGCGATTTGTACTGCGGATTGGACGCCAGATCTTCTGGCAAATCAAAGTTGTCGAGTAGCCACGGCTTGACGACGTTATCGAACAGAATGCGGTCGAAATCCCGCCCGCCGCACATGGCAATGCCACCATGAGCAAGGAGGTTCACGCGGCCACCAATGCTCTCTGCAATGGCAACGTCCAGCGTGCCACCGCCAATGTCGTACACGACAAAAATGCCGTCGTTCTTACGCTGGCGCATGACGCTCATCACGGCAGCGACTGGCTCTTGCATCAACGCGACCCGACCTAGCCCCGCCGCATCAGCGGCTGCCATCGTGGCGTCCTTCTGCATTTGGTTGAACGCGGCCGGAACCGTGATCACAGTGCCGGTGTCGCCATCGCTGCGAATCTCTTCCGGCAGATAGCCGAAGAGTGAGCGCAACACTTCTGCGGAACACTCCTCCGGCGTCATCGTGAGGTTGACCGCTGGCAGCTTGACGGGGGTGCTTGTGCCCATGAGCCGCTTGAAGAGCACTGCAGCGTTGTCGGGATTCTTCGCCGCACTGTTGTAGGCGCGCGAACCCACGTACTTGTTGCCGCGCCGGTCAATGAAGATGGCCGAAGGCGTGACGTCGTGCTGCTCAGGGCTCTTGTAGAGGTGAATCTTGTCCCCATCGAAGGAGCAGATGGCACTGTTGGTCGTGCCGAGGTCAATTCCAACGTATTTCATGCTTCCACCTTCCTCAGCATTACCGTCCCTTGTTTGCGCAACCCTTTCGGTCCCATGATGATCGGCTCCAGCATTTGCTCGACGAGCAGTACATCGTCCGGACCGAAGTCGCCCAAGTTCAGGGCCGATGCAGCCATCCCCGCGTCGTAGGGCTGCCCCTCGACGTTGACCAGTTTCAAACCGTTCGAGTCGAGGCTCTCCTCAACCTTTTTTTGGAAGTAGCGAACCTGATTGATGTAGCGGCCTGACTCGCCCGCATCGAGCTTGCTGACCACCTTTCCGAACAGGCGCGAGAAGCGCCAGCTCTCGACTGCGATGTCGATCAGCGATTGCTCCATCTGTTCATTGCCTTCGGTCTGCTGGGTCATCAAACCCTCCTGGGAGTTATGTTTTATCGGCTTTGTCGCTTTTTTGGCTGTCATTGACTTCATTGCGTGATCTCCGCCCTGGAGAATCAGCACGCGTCACCAACCACTTTGTAGCCGCGCGCTAGGAAGGCCATGAGCTGCCTTTCCAGCTCCTCACCACCAGCGTATGTTGACGACCTTCCGATCTTGTGCACTCCGGAAGTCTTCGGAGACCCCACGCTCAGTGGAACCCGTCCTCTTGACCATGCAGCCCTCCACCGGAGGGAAGCTCGAGCTCGGTCACCGTGCCATGATTGTTCCGCGGCCGTCGAGGTCAAGCGGGCTATCGATGCCGACTGGGAGTCGGGGTGCCACCTCTGGTGGCGCCGGCGCAAGAAGAGCGGTGACGGCGTGGCCAGAAGCGGCGTTGCTGGTCGGTGCACCAGAGGTCGATTCAGCAGAACAGTGGCAAGGCTCTGATTGCGGTGAGGAACCTTTCGGACCCAGCCCAAGCAGGGAGCTCTCGATCTCATCCCAGGCATTCTAGTTCTCTATCATGCGCCTCCACTTCGATGCCGTTGTCCAGCTCGCCCCCGAGCCGGCCAGGCACAGATTGTCTGGTTGGTTCGCTTGATGTCAGTTTTCGACTGGTGCGCTGCAGCACGTCGGCTACGTCGGGTTCCTCGTCCTGTCACTTGCTGCTTCCGGTGATTCGACCAGCACCTCCCAACCCCACCGGGATCCATCGTATGCACGCCATCCCGACGAACTATTGCCGTAGCGGCCGCCGTATCTAGCTTGCGTAATAACGTAAGGAGCAACTTTTGCGCCAACATCGAGCGGTGGCGAGCCGCGGCGGCGGTCTCGGCTGTACGTGCGCTGCCAAGGTTCTGCCCGCGCGTTGGACAACGTGGGCTCGCGCGCGGGGGGGGCAGGCTGCTGCCGGCCGTACCATCGCACGGCATCGGCCCATTGCGACGCAGCGTGCGAGGCAGTTGTTCTTTGTCATTGCTAAAGGTGGACCGACACATCGAAGAGCATCGGCTCGCGCTGGGGCCGACGCGCTCGATGACGCAGAGCACACAATCCGTGGAGATGCCGCGTGCGGCTCATGGCGCTGTCGATGTGGCCGAGAATGAGAACGTCCTGAAGCAATGCACGCGCATCGCCTCCGTATGCTTCAGACGGTGCCTTCAAGAGCAGCTTCACCTTGGGGCGACCTGTCGCGCTCGAGGCAAGCGACGCTCAAATAAAAGTGCTTCGGCGGAGCCGCGATCTCCTCAGATCCACGCGCGCCTGGCACGCTCCCTGTGCCGCCAGTGCCCCGCGCAGACCGGATCCTCCAGGCTGACCGGCCACGCGAGATTGGCCTGATGGTCGAGCGGAAGGACGGCGACGACGGTGCCGCTGGTCTCGTCACGCACAGCGACGTAGCACCGATCATCAGGCTGGCTGTAGAAGACCAAATGGTGCCGGTCGAACCCGGGTTTACGACCCGACCCGTGTCTACGTACAAGCCGCTCGCTTGCGGTAGAACGCGCATACGCGAGCGAGGCTTTCCGGTGATCGAATCGGGGGTTGCCACTTGCTGCCAGCGTCAAATCTCGTCGGACGGAAATCCTTCTGGCGACTGAGCCATTCCATCGTGTCGTCAGCTCGTATGTAGACGCGATTGCCCGGTGCTGAGACGGTGCGAAGCGCGTTCTTGAGCTTGGGGGTTGGCAGCGGTGCGGACAGTCTTCTCCGCCGCCTGTGCCAACGCCGCCACCTGGTCAATTGCGCCAGCGACGTGAGAAACGAATCGAGCTTGGGGACGGGAGCCGGCTACGGGGAGAAGCACAATGCTATCGCGAACGCGATCAGGAAACCCGGCCCGAGGCAATAGAGCTGCGGATCAAAAGCTCCGCCAAATCAGCTACTTCCCAAGTTTTCTGGCGCCGCGCCGCATGGCCGAGAAGGCGCCCGCCGCCATGATCAAGGATGCATACATCTACGTCGAGCGCAGGGTCGATGACCTGGTAGAGGCGATAGGGCTCTGGTGTGTCCAAGCGCCACGCCTCGCGGCTGTACCGCGGGATCGACGAACGCGTGTATGCGTTCCTCAATCGTCCCACTGCAGGTGCTTGGCCATACCTGCGGATTGATGCCGCCTACGTGAAGCCCCGCCAAGCCGGCCGGTCGTTCAGGGTGGCGGTGCACATCTCGGTGACGCCAACACCGACGGGCGCCCACGGTGCTTGGCATAAGCATCGGCGCTCGGAAGCGGAGACCGTTGTGTCGAACGTTGGATCGCCTCAGGACGAGACTCGGGGGCAGGCCAGATCATCAGCCAAACTGCCACAGGCTTTGTGCTCGTTTCCAGCGAACTTTGACGTGGCCCGAAGCTTCGACTGTCACAGAACCCGTCACAGAACCTGTCACAGGCCGATTCCGGATCCCGGAAACAACAACGCCAGCGACCGTAAGTCACTGGCGTTGTTGACTTTCAGATGGCGCGCCCGGAGAGATTCGAACTCCCCCCAAGTTCGTAGCTATTTATGGGCAGCCTACCTTGTTCTACAGGAAATGTAGCTACCTGCCCTAAACCTCCATCACCCATGCACAGCAATGAGTTACGTGCTCCAAATCTCATGCACATCTGTGACATCCTAGGTAACCTGTCACAAGCCACGCCGAGGAATATCGCGTAAACTGTCACACGGACCGCGAGTTTATTTGACCCACCAAGTGACAGTTCCAAGGGACACAGCATGCGCGCCAAGAAGGGTGGTGATGACCCACGTGCCATCCGCACGACGCAGCTGACTCCTGTCGCCCCTGCCCCTACGTGGCTCAACGTAGCGTCGATCCTGCCTGAGGCTCGTGCGTTCCTCCTGCTCTTCGAGCCCCCTGCCATCCCGGTCGAGTTTCCCGCATTCCTTGATGGCGCTCGAGCTGCCTTGGTGGCATTGAGTCCTCATGAGGTCCGGTACAAGGGCAAGCCCATCCGGGCACTTCTCGATCACCTGGGATCGGCCATCCTCGCGGACGCACGAGGAACGCGCAGCCAATGGACCCAAGACCTCATGCGTGGATATGGGTTGACGCCATATCGCGCTCTGGTCCAACCGCCTGCGCTTGGCAGCGAGGGTGGCTACGCGGTGCTGAAGGCAATTTTGCTCGGCTGCTTACTCATCCGCGCACGCGACGCCAAGGCGATCAGCCTGAAAGTGATCGAGCAGATGGCCCGCTTCATCCGGCTCGGCAGCCGCGAGGTCCACGATGGCTACGGCGTGGCCCGAGCCAGATTCATTGCCTCTCTGCCATCAACGCTTGTCCCCCGGCTCCTCCAAGAGGCGCTCGCGAATCGCGATGGCGTGCCTGAGGCGTTGCATCCGAGACTCGACGAGGTCGCACAAGCCAACGAGAAGCTGCTCCGGTCATTCTGGATCCTGGATCGTGGCGATCAGAGCACCGAACCACGCGTTGAGCAACCCATACACGGAGTTCCCACCAGAGTTCCGCTATCGCCCGGCCCCTACCCAAAGCCCAACCGACGTCGCCCCCGCGCACCAAATCGCCATCCTCCGAGCGTGACCAGCGCCGGAGTGGAGAGACCGGACGCAGCATTCATCTACGGCCCGGCCAACCGCCCCTCAGCAGATACCGCTGAGGCCATAGCCGGCGCGGCAGAAGCCATTGACGACAGCACGCCGTTGGTCGAAAGCTTGGTCATGGAGGCATCGCCGTCAGTATCTGCTGTGAAGAGGCGAGCGACGGCGCTGCGACTCCTGTCCGATGTCAGGCAGGGGTTCTGGGCACGCTACCAGTGGGACGCACTTTCTCCCGGCGAGATGCGAGATGCCGTCGGGCGTCTGTTGGCAGAACTCTCGCGTCTTGAACATGCGCCGGACGCAACCCGTCACGAAGCGCTGACCTTGGGCCTTCTCTCCGCATCGACTGGGCTGCCACGCGCCCGCTGCCACGCTATCCGAACACAGTCGGCGGAGGATGACGGGAGTCCACCCGACGTTCTTCGGCTGGACACCGGCACGCTCAGCCTGCCGCTTGTCGGTGAGCAGGACCGGTTCAAGCCCAAGCCCGAACAGCTTCGGTATCTTCAGGAGGTAGGCGATGCGGTTCCGATCCATCTGCCAAATGAGGTGGTAGCCGAGCTGCGCAAATTGACTCCGCCCATCGACGGCTACGTGTTCCGCACCGATCTCACCATACTGGAGCAGATTATCGATTCCGCGTTCTGCGCTGCGCGAGGTGAGGAGCCTCGCATTACCGCGGCTAGACTGTTCCGTGGACACCAGCTTGAAGTGCTGGCGCAGTGCGGTGACCCCGCTTCCGCCCAAATGGTGACTGGGCAGACACTCGGCACCCCGCCCGTCGGCCTGTCCTACTATTCCGCGATGCCGGGAACGCTCCAGAACATCTACAACCGCGCAGTTGTCAATCATGGCTTGACACCAAACGACACCACGGAACTGCCGAGCCACCTCGTCGGCAGCAAGCTCGCTCTCACCGACGAAACCCTCAAAGCAGCCGTTCAGTCCGTCAGTCGGGGATTGCTCAATCGGCCGCGGGTCCAGCGCACTGCCGGCCGAGAGATCCTCTACCTACAGAACGACCTCGCCCTTGCAACTGCCTGGATATGGATGGCAGGAACCGGCTTTCGGCCAACGTTTCGACTCGGTGAGGTCCGCGCGTCCTGGATCAACTGGCTATCGCAAAGCGCCGTCATTGTCGACAAGGTCACGGATGCGGCCCACGAGGGTCGTCTGGTTCCGCTGGCGCCAACCCTCATGCAAACGCTCGCGGCGTATGGCGCAGTTCTCGAACTGATGTCCCGAAGCCAAGACATCAGCCTTGTCGCTCGTACCGGAGCGCACCATGCAATAACGGGTGAGGGGCCGCTTTTCTTCATCATCGACAAGCGCGGCAAAGTTTGTCCGCTTGATGCACAGACCGCACTCACTCGCCTTCCCGCAAACTGGAATCTGCCCGCCAACTTCTGTCGCCACCGACTGGCCTCACGCCTGCGCGAAGTCGGGTGTCCAGGCATCTACGTTCAGGCGTTGATGGGCCACCTTGAGCAAGGCATCCAGCCCTTTGGACCTGACAGCTTCCTGGTCCCAAGCGAGTACCTCACCATAACCCGGAACGCGATCGAGCGCGTGCTGCAGGAGGACGGCTGGCGTCCGCTGCTAGGTGGATTCGGCGAGGTGCGCAGTTTTCTGGATCACGCCCCGCCTGCAACAGAGGAGGTAATGCGGGTTGAGGCTGCCCATGAACAGGCAGTCGAGATTGCCTTCAATCGCCAGCGTCAAGAAGTAGACGCATTGCGCGAGTTGGACGGCGATCAGATCCGCACCGATGCCTTGGATGCCATCGGCCAGGTTCGCCTTGATCTCATCAAGTCGCCCGACCAGCCTCACGAGCTTGATTCGGCAGCGGTAACGGCTCTCAGATTAGCCGTGACCGCCAATGCCAGCAGTGCGGCGCTCGTTGAGCTGCGTATCCGGGTCCTCCGCGACTACCTGGCTCAAGGACGTGAAGATCACGGGTGGAGAATCAAGCGGCTCCCGCAGTTTTTCGCCTTTCGACCCACACCCAGTGTTCACCATCCAACGTTCATACCCGCATACCTTGCCTTGGAGCGTTTACGTCAGCACTTCTTGTCGCGCCTCAACACGGCCCCAGGAAAGACCGAGACTTCCGCAGCGCTGGCCAAGCTGAATCTCCTCCTCGCCTTGATTCTCTGGCAAGGTGTGGCGTCGTGGGATCGCATGGCGAAGATCCTCCAAGGACTTCCAGAGGCGGAGCCGATCAGTCCGGATGGCGTAGGAATTGCCGTCCCAATCCAGATCTCGCGATTCGCGCAAGACCCCAGCCCGGAGCCGTCCTCCGAGGTTCTTACCGGTGTAGTGGCTTTGGCGGCACTCACGGCTAAAGCACACATCTCCGAGGTGGACAGAAAGGAACTGGAAAGCCTTGTAGGATCGTGGATTCCGTCCAGGTGCGTAAAGTCCCCGAAAGGGAGGATGCTGGACGTGCTCTTTTCGATCGCGAGGATCGGCCACCGCTTCGAGTCCCCGCCACCTCTACGCCTCGTATGGTCGGAGCAACTGCGCTCCGTGAATCTATCCGTGGACCGGCTGCGTGCCCTGTTCGGGCTGCGTGCATCGACCACACATACTGCTGCTCCCTGCCAGGCCAAGGAAGAAAGCGCTTCGAACCAGCAGTGCACCGATCCCGCCTCGAATCGAGGTGCCGAGGAATACAAGTGGCTGCGAGCCGTGCTGCGCGCGGCGAAGGATAGCTCCCAGAACTTTCCCGCTGAACCAGGGGAAGGCACACAGGCCAACGTCGCCGATTCTGGAAAAAGGGGGCGCAAGCGTGCGCCGCCGCGGCGGCATCAGCTGCGCGCAGACGCCTGTCGCCATCTTCGAGCCCGCCTTGAGCAGTGGCCATTCGATGGAACTCTTGTTCGCGGCCTCACCGCGTACGCGCTGGATCGACTGGAGCACGGCACGCCGTGGTCGGCGCAGGTCGTTCCAGACACGGTCTATAACTACGTCGTCGGGGCGGGTGGTGCGCTCCGAGCCTACGATCCCGAGATGCATTTGGAGGACCTCGAGGAAGAAGATTACGCGGAGATCTACCGCAACATCATTCGGCGCGCGCCGATCAAGTACAAGGAAACGCTGACCGGCTACCTCGCGTACTTTCATAGATACCTGGTAGAAAAGCGCTGGGCTCCCCCTGTGGCGGTCGGGCACGCAGGCGACCCGATCACCAGCCTTCCAGAAGTGGGCTACATTGCGCCGAACGAGATGGCTGATAGCGTGACGGGGCTGGAATCCGAACTCGGAAGTTCGGAAACACTCGTCGATTCGGTCATCGAGATCCGCGCTGTGATAGCGGCGATTTCACTGGGGTTTGCCGCCGGAACACGCAAGAAGGAAACATTGTTGCGGGAAAGCCGTGAGCTGGTACTCGATGAGGGCCGCCGAGCCCTTCTCATTCGAAAGAACCGCTGGGTAACAACAAAGACTCACCGCAGCACCCGGCTGATTGATCTCGAGCCCAGCATGCCGGCAGCAGGATGGGCCGCGATCAGCGCATGGCGGGAGAATTCAAGCGCCCTACGTACGGTGAGCGAGGCACGACACTCAATGTTGTTTTCAGAGTCGGTAGACGGCCAGACTCCTCTCGGTACCGAGCGCTTGACCCGGCGAATTGCCGCCACACTGCGTCATTCGACAGGTCGACAAGACGCACAGGTCAACTGGTGGCGCCACACAGCGGTATCTAATGACATTCTTGTCCTGTTCGCGACCCAGGAAGTGTTGGATGCAGTTCGGGAAGGCTGCAGTGATGCAGGTACCGAATGGCTTCCTTGTTCACGGCAGATGCGTCGGTCACTGGGCGGCGACCTCCCCCTCGGCCAGGCGCATGCAGCCGGCTTCCGCGCCCGGAGAGGTCACGCCCAGATGCAGACCCCGGTGTCCACCTACACGCACACAGCCGGATTGATCGAACCTTGGGCCTGCAGGCGCGCTTCAGATGAATTGTCGAGCCGCGCATTCGCCTCAATCGCCGGCCTGAAGCCCGCAGCTCTTCGGCAACGATTGAGCCGCGCGAACCTTTCGGCGTCGCAACCACGCCTGGCGGTTCGCTACCTGATCAAAGCAGGCGCGCCCAGCCTGCACCACGCCCTCCCTCACGGACTTGAAGAATCCTCGGATCGCACTCGCATGCCGGGTGGATCGATCGATCCCGAGCAGATCTCGGAAGCCCTGTTCCGCGCGCTTCGCGAGGGTGACATCCAGCTGATGGTGAACGCACTCCACCTTACGAACGCGGCCGCGCAGCACCTCATTCGCCGGCTAGGCGATTCGACAAGAGCCAATGTCTTCGGCCTCCATTTTGGCCTCGATCTTCCTCCCGCTGAAAACGACCGAGGCGGTGTTCCGCGAGCGCGTGCACAGCCAGCCGCCCCGCTGTCCTTCGAGCGGGTCGACAGAAAGTGGGTTAGCGCCTGCCTGGAGGCCCGAATCGCGAATCCGGGTTTAGAGTCTGTATGGCGCACCGTGCTGCATGGACTGGACCCCCGCACGGGCCAAATTGCTGTGCGCAGCGATCAAGAGTTTGTAGCCACTCTCAACAGCTTGCCTGCGGCCATCGCGCAAACGGAGGAAGCGCGTTATCGAGTGGGGGTGGTCGTGGATAGCTCGGTTAGCATGGCCGAGCTCACCAGCATCCGGCGGATCACGGAAGGTACGAACTCCCGGGGATGTCATGTGCATCGCGTCGGTGTACGGGCGCCGAAGGGCTGGATGCTTGCTGGTGCCGTGGTCGAGACTGTCGCCACAGGGCGGCGGCGGATCGCCGGGCTGGCATTCCTTGCTCTCGCGTCGGTTCTGCTAGCCGCGTCCGACGCGTCTACTGCTCCCTGATAGACGAGTGCCGCAAGCGGGCCTTGCAGGACCGCACAAAATGTGGTTGTATCACGTCGTGCCCCGCGGCACCGCCACGTGCGGCGAACTGCACGTCTCCCCCGAGGTCGCGATGTCCGTGCGACCATAGCAAGTTTCGGAAGCCAGTACTTCCGACCGACTGCCGAATGCGGCAGATCATCACATGGCGCTTGCTACGATTACGGCGCCTAGCCGAAGTCCGCCTCGCCATGCGAGGCGTTAGAGCCGGCATATTGTCGCCAGAATACTGGCCACAACAAATCCCATGCAGGTAAGTCTCGCCTGAAGATTCAGGGCTACTGACTTTTGCACCCATCCGCCTGCTAGTAGCTCGTCCGAGCCTGCTATCAGTTGATACCAAGCGACGCGCCGGCTCCATGCTGCTGCGCATCCACGCGCCCCGAGACGCGATTCGCGTCGTGAGCACCCGGCCACGACTGATCACGGCAACTTCTCGGACCCCTTTTGATCTTCCATTTTTTGCGCCTCCCCAAGCGCTCGCCCGATCGTGCGCGGGTACAGGCGATCATGTCCATGGAGAATATGATGCGTATTTCCCTTACATTGACCGCAGCAAAAACTAGCGCCATCTTCGACCCACGCACCACGATTATGTTGGCATACGCTCTTCTCACAGCGTTGGCGGAGCTGATCTGGCGCACGCAGCGCCTCGCCTTGTATACATTCGTTCCGCGTGTGACAAAAAGCGCCATCACCCTTGAGGGAAACTTGGAGCTCTCCCCCGACCTATTTGACGGTGTTACTGACCTTCTGCCCAGCCTCACCCGTGCATCCGATCTCCTTAAGGCTGCCGAGCTGATGCTGCGAACCCAACTGGCGGATCGCATGCTCCAACCCGCAGCGCGACTACCTGTCTGTATTAAGCATGCTCCGATGATAGAGGAGCTCCTTGCATATGACCGAGAGAAGGACACGATTTTGTGCCAGATCTCTGATTGGCGAGAAACTGTCTCGCAGCATCTGCGGCTCCTGAAGGCATTGTCGAGCATTGCAGACGCCGCTTTCGATCCTTGTCTTGAGGTCAACGGCACTGCCTATGCCTTTCCCTTTGTAAGTCCGACGCTTTTCAGCCATGGAATGGGTCCTGGGCAATCCGTTGTTACGACCGCAATTGTGAGTGGCCACCATCTTATCGCCGGCGAGATCGAGGCTCGAATCGACGGCCTTCGCGAGAATCGGGTAGTTCGTGCCGTGCTTGACGACACTGCGCGAGAGTCCGCTAGTGCCTACCATCCTCCTTATTCAGTCGCAATAGAGTACCGGGAATCCACACCTCACCTGCCGTTGCTGCCCATTGGATCCAATCCGAAAGTGGTGGTGGAGCGCATGTGGGCGTTCGAGGTCCAGCCCGATCTTGGCCTCGCCTAATCGTAACCCCTTGGCTGGCGTCGTGAACCACTCGCGGCGCCAGCCACCGCTGTCCAAAGCAGCGTGACTTAAACCAAGCAATTTCCGGGAACGCGGTGCGGCAACGCCAGATCAGCTCCGCGGCAAGGCGTCTATCAACTTCAGTGAACCGCCCCGTGTTTCGTGGAGGCTGTTGGGTTTAAGTCACACGGTTTCGGCAACCTGCGACTTCGCGAGTAGCCGGTAGTAGTTTGCCTCGGCTTCGGCGGGCGGGATATAGCCGATCGGTGCGAGCAGTCGCTGAGTGTTGAACCAGGACACCCATTCCAGCGTCGCCAGCTCCACTGCCGCCTTCGTCTTCCATGGACCACGACGGTGGATGACTTCG
>JAFKNA010000019.1 GCA_017305135.1 Lysobacterales bacterium
ACGCCGATACCGAGCGGACCACTCTCCTACACGGGTGCACACGTGCACACCACTGCGACGTCGGTCTCCACTCTCCGCGCGCCCTCAATCATGCATCCTGTTTGCTCCGCGACAGCGCGCCGGCGAAGACGGGGGGACGTCTCCTACAAGGAATGCGGCGCCCGGTCTGGTGTAGGAGCGCACCTGGGCGCGACCCGGGCCACGCGAGGCGCGGCGATGGCTGCGGCGCTCAGGCCATGCCGCGCGCCCATAGGCCGCGCGTGGCGGCGATGCCCTGGGCGCCGGCCATGCGGGCCGCGTCGAGGTCGTCGGACTCGAGTGCGCCGGCGGCGAAGACCGGCAGGCAGGCCGGGGCGACGAGCTCCTCGAAGCCTTCCCAGCCCAATCCTGCGCCGCCCTCGCTGTCGAAGACGGGGGCGAGGATCGCGAAGTCGGCGCCGAGGCGTTCGGCTGTGGCCAGTTCCACGGCGTTCGCGCAGGACACGCCGAGCCAGCGGTCGGCGGGCAGTGGCCGCTCCTCCAGGGTCGCGGCCAGAGCGGCGGGCAGGTGCACGCCGTCGAGGCCGAGCACGCCGGCGAGGCGCCAGTCCGCGTGCAGGAGCAGCATGGCGCCGTAGGTCTGGCAGAGATTGCGTACGCTGCGCGCGGTGCGCGCGAGGCGTTCCAGCGGCCACTCGGGCAAGCGCAGCTGGATCAGCCGGATGCCGAGCCGGCAGGCGCGCTCGATGCCGTGCATCAGGGCCTCGCCTTCGCCGGGTGGAAGCGGCGGCGTGACCAGGTAGCGGTCGGGCAGGCGCAGCGCACGGATCACCGGGAGGTCGGCCGCCGGCATCGAGCCCGGATCGAGGTCCGCGGGAGCGACCCAGGCAAGCCGCTGGCGCTCGCGCGAGAGCGGGATGCCTGACCAGGCGGTGACCTGCCAGACATGCAGCACGATGGTCTTTTCCGGATAGCGGTGCGGCACGGAAATCAGCGGATGCGCCGATTCGACGACGACGCCGGTTTCCTCGCGCAGCTCGCGCGCCAAGGCGTCGACGGCCAGCTCGCCGGGCTCGATCTTGCCGCCGGGGAATTCCCACAGGCCGGCAAGATGCCGCCCCGGCGTGCGCTCGGCGAGCAGCACGCGCCCGTGGCCGTCGCGGACCACGCCGGCGGCGACGTGGATCGTCCCACCGCTCACCCTTTTGCGCTCAAGTCCTTGCCGCGGCCGCGCTCAGGCCAGCTTGCCGTGGCATTGCTTGTACTTCCTGCCCGAGCCGCAGGGGCAGGGATCGTTGCGGCCGATCTTGGGGCCTTCGCGATGCACCGGCATCTGCGCGTGCAGCGGCTCGCCGCCGTTGGCCTCGCCACCCTCGCCGGCGCCGACCGCGGCTGCCGCGAGTCCTGCCACTTCCGCATGCTGGAACTGCATCGCGCGCGCCTGCGTCTCGGCCAGGCGACGCTGCTCGTCCTCCAGCGCCTGGATTTCGTCCTCGCTGCGGATGCGCACGCGCGCGAGGAGCTCCACCACCTCGTGCTTGATGCGCCCGAGCATGCCTTCGAACAGCTCGAAGGCCTCGCGCTTGAACTCCTGCTTGGGCTGCTTCTGCGCGTAGCCGCGCAGGTAGATGCCCTGGCGCAGGTAGTCCATGCTGGACAGGTGGTCCTTCCACATGTTGTCGAGCACCGACAGCACCACGTGTCTTTCGAGGCCGCGCATCACCTCCGACCCCATCATCGCCTCCTTCTCGCGGAACATGCGGTCGGCGGCGTCGAGCACGTGCTCGAGCACGCTGCTGGCATCGGCTTCGGCCTGCTCGTCGAGCCAGGCCTGCAGTTGCAGTTGCAGGCCGAAATGCTGGGCGAGATCGGACTCGAGCGCGGCAATGTTCCATTGCTCGTCGATCGAGGCGGCCGGCACGTGGCGGCGCACGAGGTCGGTGAAGACATCCTGGCGGATGCTGGCGACGGTCTCGGCGACGTTGTCGCTGTCGAGCAGCTCGTTGCGCTGCTCGTAGATGACCTTGCGCTGGTCGTTGGCGGTGTCGTCGAACTCCAGCAGGTGCTTGCGGATGTCGAAGTTGTGCGCCTCGACCTTGCGCTGCGCCTTCTCGATCTGCCGGCTGACCATGCGATCCTGGATGGCGTCGTCTTCCTTCATGCCGAACATGCGCATCAGGCGCGCCACGCCCTCGCCCATGAAGATGCGGATGAGGTTGTCTTCCAGCGACAGGTAGAAGCGGCTGGAACCGGGGTCGCCCTGGCGGCCCGAACGACCGCGCAGCTGGTTGTCGATGCGTCGCGACTCGTGCCGCTCGGTGCCGATGATGCGCAGCCCGCCGAGCGCCAGCACCTCGTCGTGGCGCTGCTGCCAGTCGGCGCGGATGCGCTCGCGCTCGGCCTCGGGGGCGTCCTCGCCGAGCGCGGCCAGCTCCGCTTCCAGGCTGCCTCCGAGCACGATGTCGGTGCCGCGGCCGGCCATGTTGGTGGCGATGGTGATGGCGCCGCGGCGACCCGCCTGGGCGACGATCTGCGCCTCGCGCTCGTGCTGCTTGGCGTTGAGGACCTCATGGACGATCCCCTGCTCGGTGAGCAGGCCCGAGATCAGCTCGCTCATCTCGATCGAGGCGGTGCCGACCAGCACCGGCTGGCCGCGCTCGTGGCTTTCCCTGATGTCCTCGACGATGGCCGCGTGCTTTGCCTCGGACTTCAGGAACACCATGTCCGGCTCGTCCCGGCGCACCATCGGCCGGTGGGTGGGAATCACCACCACCTCGAGGCCGTAGATCGACTGGAATTCGTAGGCTTCCGTGTCCGCCGTGCCGGTCATGCCGGCCAGCTTCTTGTACATGCGGAAGAGGTTCTGGAAGGTGATCGAGGCCAGCGTCTGGTTCTCGCGCTGGATCGGCACGCCTTCCTTCGCCTCCACCGCCTGGTGCAGGCCGTCCGACCAGCGCCGCCCGGCCAGGGTGCGGCCGGTGAACTCGTCGACGATGATGACCTCGCCGTCGCGCACGATGTAGTCCACGTCGCGCTGGTAGATGGCGTTGGCGCGCAGCGCCGCGTTGAGGTGGTGCACCACCGCGATGTGCTGGGCGTCGTAGAGCCCCTCGCCTTCACCGATGATGCCCTCGGCGTGCAGCAGTTCCTCGGCGTGCTCCATGCCCTCCTCGGACAGGTGCACCTGCTTCTGCTTCTCATCGACCCAGTAGTCGCCCGGCACCGGCGGCTCGTTGACCTTCGGCTCGGTCGCCTGGCGCGTCAGGTGCGGCACGATGCGGTTGACCTTGACGTAGAGCTGCGGCGACTCGTCCGAGGGACCGGAGATGATCAGCGGCGTGCGCGCCTCGTCGATGAGGATGGAATCGACCTCGTCGACGATCGCGTAGTTGAGGCCGCGCTGGTAGCGCTGTTCCCTCGACTGCGCCATGTTGTCGCGCAGGTAGTCGAAGCCGAACTCGTTGTTGGTGCCGTAGGTGATGTCGGCGGCGTAGGCCTCGCGCTTGTCTGCATGGTCCATGCCGGGATACACGACGCCGACGGTCATGCCGAGGAAGGTGTAGACGCGGCCCATCCAGGCCGAGTCGCGCCGGGCGAGATAGTCGTTGACGGTGACCACGTGCACGCCCTTGCCTTCCAGTGCGTTGAGGTAAACCGGAAGGGTCCCGACCAGGGTCTTGCCCTCGCCGGTGCGCATCTCGGCGATCTTGCCCATGTGCAGCACCATGCCGCCGATCAGCTGCACGTCATAGTGGCGCAGGCCCAGCACGCGCCGCGCCGCCTCGCGTACGGTCGCAAACGCTTCGGGCAGCAGGCTGTCGAGCGCGGCCCCCTCGGCCAGGCGCTGGCGGAACTCGGCGGTCTTGGCGCGGAGCTGGTCGTCGTCGAGCGCCTGGAACTCGGGCTCGAGGGCGTTGATCCGGGTCACGGTGCGACCAAGCTGGCGCAGGACGCGCTCGTTGCGGCTGCCGAAGATCCGCGTCAGGACAGAGTTGAACATGGGGATGGCTTCGAATGGGAAACGGATGGGCGCCTGCGCCTCACGAGGCGGGCACCCGGAAACGGGACCGCCCATCATAAGGCGGCAGCCGCTCAATAAAAACCCAGTTTGTGTTGCGCCACGCCGGTTTCAAGGTTCGGTGGCGATGAGCCTGGTCGTAGGACGACCGTGGTCGCGACCGTGTCCTTTCGTCGCCTGCACGCACGCAACCGCTGCTGCAGGAGCGAGCCTGGCCGCGGCCGACGCCGCTGCGAACGCGGCGCGGGGTCGCCTGCAAGCAGGCCCCCGCAGCGATGGCACGGCAGCGACCGCGGGCGCCGTTCAGCCGCGCGCCACGTGCGCCTTGGCCTTGACGTAGCTCATCGGGTTCACGGCACGGCCGTTGCGCCACACCTCGAAATGGCAATGCGGGCCGGTCGAGCGGCCGGTCGAGCCGACCTTGGCGATCGCCTCGCCGGCGCGAACGCGCTGGCCGGGCCGGGCGATGAACGCCGAGGCGTGGGCGTAACGTGTCACGAAGCCGTTGCCGTGGTCGATCTCGATCACCTTACCGTAGCCGCTGCGGGTGTCAGCATAGGTGACCAGGCCATCGGCAACGGCAAGGATCGGGCTTCCCGACGGGGCTCCAAAGTCGACGCCAAGATGGACGCCGGAGTGGCCATTGATCGGATCGGTGCGGCCGCCGAAGCCGGACGAGATGTAGCCTTGCGCCACCGGCATGCCGCTCGGCAGCAGGGCCTTGTCGATCTCGCGGTCGCGCAGCAGGCTTTCGAGCACTTCGAGCTGGGTCAACTGGCGCTCGAACTCGTTGGCCAGGTCGTCCAGGCCCTGCTGGAACGGCAGCTCCGAGCCGGCCTCGGCCGGCAGTTCCGGGCCGCCGATGCCCGGCATCGAAGCGAAGTCGAATTCGCCATCGTCGAGCTTGCCGGCCTGGGTCAGGCGCTCGCCGAGGGCGTTGAGCCGGGTCGCCTGGGCCTGGAGCTGGCCGAGCTGCAGGGCCAGTGCGTCGAGGTTGCGGTGCGCGTCGCGCTCGAAGGAGGCGAGCTTCTCGCGCTGGCCGAGCAGCGACGTGCGCAGGTCCGAGATCTGCCTGAGCTCCTGCCGGCGCGGGCTCGCCACCAGCAGGGTGGCGGCGACGCCGATCGCCATGAAGAAGAGCGCCGCCAGGGCGATGCCGCCGGTGAGGGCCAGGCGCACGCGCCCGCGCTTCAGGTCGATGCTGCGTGGCAAGGTATGCGCATCGGGAACGATAATGATGTTCATGTCGTAGATAGGCCGGGTTCGTATAGTCATGTCGCCAAACCGCAAGCCGCTCCAGGAATCCGCGCGCGGGCTACGTCCCGCTGCTGCGTGCATCGACCTTGATGCGATCGCCGGGCGCGCTCGCGCGCTCGACGCCCTGGATGACCGGCTGCGCCATCTTCTGCCCGCCGCGGTGGCGCGCGAGACCAGGCTCGGCGACATCCGCAACGGACGGCTTGTCTTCCTGGCGTCCAGTCCGACATGGGCCAGCCGCGTGCGGCTTTACCAGGCCATCCTCATGGCCGAGGCCTGCACCGCGCTGGGCGGCGCCGTCGAACGTTTCGCCGTGAAAGTGGCGCCTTTGCCGACCGTTCCCCCGGAACCGGCGAAGCCTAAACCGCTTTCCAGCGCCGCCGCGCAACACCTCCGCGCAGCGGCGAACGCGATCCAGGACCCGGAACTGAAGGCCCTGTATCTCGATCTGGCATCCTTCGCCGAACGATGAATCCAAACCCGGGAACCGCCGGTTCCCGCTTCCCCTCGAGGCCAGGGCTCCTGCGGAGCCGGCCGTCCTGCAACTTTCTGGTTATGGGTGCCGCTCAGACCGCCTGCGCCGGGTGGACGTAGGAAATCGGTGCCGAATGCTCGTCCTCGAAGCTGACTTCTTCCCACGCCGAGGCATCGGCGATCAACGTGCGCAGGAGCTTGTTGTTGAGCTCGTGGCCCGACTTGTAGCCGTAGAAGGCGCCGATCAGGCTGTGGCCCAGCAGATAGAGATCGCCGATCGCGTCGAGGATCTTGTGCTTGACGAACTCGTCCTCGTAGCGCAGGCCATCCTCGTTGAGGACGCGGTAGTCGTCCAGCACGATGGCGTTGTCCATCGAGGCGCCAAAGGCGAGGTTGCGCTCGCGCAGCATCTCGATGTCGCGCATGAAACCGAAGGTGCGCGCACGGCTGACTTCCTTGACGAAGGAGGTCGTCGAGAAGTCGATCTCCGAGGTCGAAGTGCGCTTGGTGAACATCGGATGGTTGAAGTCGATCGAGAAGCCGACCTTGAAGCCGTCGAACGGCTCGAAGCGCGCCCACTTGTCGCCCTCGCGCACGGTGACGGTCTTCTTGATGCGGATGAAGCGCTTGGCCTTGGCCTGCTCCTCGATCCCGGCCGACTGCAGCAGGAACACGAATGGGCCCGCGCTGCCATCCATGATCGGCACTTCCGGCGCGGAAAGATCCACGTAGGCGTTGTCGATGCCCAGGCCCGCCATCGCCGAGAGCAGGTGCTCGACCGTCGCGATGCGGACGTCGCCCTTGACCAGGGTGGTGGATAGACGGGTGTCGCCGACGTTCTCGCAACAGGAGCGGATTTCCACGGGATCGGGCAGGTCGACGCGGCGGAACACGATGCCGGTATCGACTGCGGCCGGCCGCAAGGTCATGTACACCTTGTCACCCGTATGGAGACCCACGCCCGTCGCCCTGATGACGTTCTTGAGCGTGCGCTGTCTGATCATTTCTTCTGCTGTACCCCTGGGGCAGGGCTGACAAAACGCCGCGAGCGTAGCACAGCGGTTTTGGCGAGAAAAGTTGAACGATGCGCCGACCCGACACACTGTTGCGCTTGCGCAACAGACCGTGCGCCCGAATCCCGCCGCTGCGCGCCGCGCGTGCCGCCATCCTGACGCCACAGGATGGCGGCCGCGTCAAAACGCCGCGGGATCGTGGCCCTTGCGGACGGCGCCGCCGCTCAGTCGGCCTGGCGGCGCAGGAAGGCCGGGATGTCGAGGTAGTCGCCCGCGGCCTCGGCGGCCGGCGCGACCGCACGCTCCGGTTCCGCTCGCAGCGCCTGGCCGGGAATGCCGAGATAGTCGACCTCGCCGGTACTGGCGTTGCGCACGACACGCATGGGCGGGCGCTGCGCCACCGCCGGCGGGCGCTCCCGCTCGCGCTCGCCGCGCGACGGCACCCGCGCCGGCATGCGGTTGAGGCCGGTGGCGACCACGGTCACGCGCAGTTCGTCCTTGAGCTCGGGATCGAGCGCGGTGCCGATGACCACGGTGGCGTCCTCGCTGGCGAACTCGTGCACCGCGTGGCCGATCTCGTCGAACTCGCGCATGGTGAGGTTGTTGCCGGCGGTGACGTTGACCAGGATGCCGCAGGCGCCGGAGAGGTTGACGTCGTCGAGCAGCGGATTGCTGATCGCGGCATCGGCCGCAGCGCTGGCGCGGTCGTCGCCCTTGGCGGTGCCCGAACCCATCATCGCCATGCCCATTTCGCTCATCACGGTGCGCACGTCGGCGAAGTCGACGTTGATGAGGCCCGGGCGGGTGATGAGATCGGCAATGCCCTGCACCGCGCCGAGCAGCACGTCATTGGCGGACTTGAATGCGCTGAGCAGGGTCACGTCGCGGCCGAGCACGGTGAGGAGCTTCTCGTTGGGCACCGTGATCAGCGAGTCGCAATACTGGGTGAGGTCCTCGATCCCCTTCAGCGCCACCTGCATGCGGCGGCGGCCCTCGAACGGGAACGGCTTGGTCACCACCGCGACAGTGAGGATGCCAAGCTCCTTGGCCATCTGCGCCACCACCGGCGCCGCGCCGGTGCCGGTGCCGCCGCCCATGCCGGCAGTGATGAAGGCCATGTCGGCGCCCTGCAGGAGCTCGACGATCCGTTCGCGGTCCTCCAGCGCGGCCTGGCGGCCGACCTCCGGGTTGGCGCCGGCGCCGAGCCCCTTGGTGACATTGCCGCCGAGCTGCAGGGTGAGATCCGCGCCGCTGCCCTTGAGCGCCTGCGCATCGGTGTTGGCACAGATGAAATCGACGCCGCCGACGCCGGCCTGCAGCATGTGGCCGACTGCGTTGCCGCCGCCGCCGCCAATGCCGATGACCTTGATGACCGCGTTGGGCGCAAGGGCTTCGATGAGTTCAAAGTTCATGTTTCCTTCCTCCGCAAGTGGTGTTGCCTGTGTTTCCTTGTCGTTGCCGGATTACGGTTCTCGCCCGGAACCCGTCCGCGCGGCTGGCGTGCCGCGCCGCGACCGTTTCGGTCGCCATGCTGTTCCCGCTCCCTGCTGCCCTCGCTCCTGCTCCTGCTCTCGCCCCTGCTTTGCCTTTGCTTTTGCTTTTGCTTTTGCTTTTGCTTTTGCTTTTGCTTTTGCTTTTGCTTTTGCTTTTGCTCTTGCTTTGACGATTCCCTATTCCCTATTCCCGATTCCCGGCCCCCCTAGAATTCACCCCTGAACCAGTTCGTCACCCGGTTCCACAGGCCGCCCACGGCGCCACTCGGAGCCGGTGCGCTGCGCGCGCCGCCCTGCCGGCTGCCATAGAGAAGGAGGCCGACGCCGGTGGCCTGCATCGGGCTGGCCACCACGTCGGCAAGCCCGCTGACGTGCTGCGGGATGCCGAGGCGCACCGGCATGTGGAACATCTCCTCGGCGAGATCCAGCGCGCCCTCCATGCGTGCCGCGCCGCCGGTCAGCACCACGCCGGCGCGCACCAGTTCCTCGCGGCCGCTGCGGCGCAGGTCCGCCTGCACCATCTCGAAGATTTCCTCGTAGCGCGGCTGCACCGCCTCGGCGAGGTTCTGCCGCGCGAGGCGGCGCGGCGGCCGGTCGCCGACGCTCGGCACCTGGATGGTTTCCTCGGCATGCGCGAGCTGCGCCAGCGCACAGGCGTAGCGCACCTTGATTTCCTCGGCGTGCGCGGTCGGCGTGCGCATCATGTGTGCGATGTCCGAGGTCACCTGGTCGCCGCCGATGGCGAGCGAGGCGGTGTGGCGGAGCGCGCCGCCGGTGAAGATGGCGATATCGGTGGTGCCGGCGCCGATGTCGACCAGGCATACGCCAAGCTCGCGCTCGTCGGCGGTCAGCACCGCGCGCGCCGAGGCCACCGCCGCCGGCAGCAGTTCGTCGACGGTAAGCCCGCAGCGGTTGATGCATTTGCTGATGTTCTGGATCGCGCTGGCCGCGCCGGTGACCAGGTGCACGCTGGCCTCCAGGCGCACGCCGGACATGCCGATCGGGTGGCGGATGCCCTCCTGGCCGTCGATCAGGTATTCCTGCGGCTCGCGGTAGAGCACGCTGCGGTCGGCCGGAATGGCGATCGCGCAGGCCGAGTTCAGCACCGCGTCCATGTCCGCCGCGCTGACCTCCTTGTCGCGGATCGGCGCGGTGCCGTGGCTGTTCTCGTCCTTGATGTGGCTGCCGGCGATGGAGGCGTACACCGAGCGGATCTGGCAGCCGGCCATGAGTTCGGCCTCCTCGATCGCGCGCTGGATGGAATGCACCGTGGACTCGATGTCGACCACCACGCCGCGCTTGAGGCCGTGCGCCTGGTGCGAGCCGATGCCGATGACCTCGATCGGCTCGCCCGGCGCATGCTCGCCGACGATGGCGACGATCTTGGAGGTGCCGACGTCGAGGCCGACGATGAGGTTCTTGTCGGGCTTGCGGTTCATAGCGGCCGGGAATCGGGAATGGGGAATGGGGAATGGAAAAAGCTGGAGCTGGCCACAGGAAATCGGGAAAGCGCGAGCAGGCCGGACCGGATGGCCCGCTCCTCGTCGTCGCTTGAGGCGACGGCACCGCGAGCGGGTTCTTGACCATTCCCGATTCCCGATTCCCCATTCCCGGCTCCCGCAGGCGCCCACTGCACCGCGAAGCCGTTCTCGTAGCGGAGATCGATGGCGAGCGGCGGCCCGGCATGGCTGCCGGCGAGGCGCGGCCAGACATCGAGGAAGCGGCGCAGGCGTGCGCGGGGCTTCTCGCGGCCGAGGTCGAGGACCACGCCCGAGTCGAGCTTCAGCCGCCATCCGCCGCGCGGCGAGAGTCCGACCCCGTCGACGACGAGGCCGCTGCCAGCAAGCTCGGCCCGGCTTTCCGAATAGAAGGACAACACCTCGGCGACCCGCTCGTCGGGCCCGCCCAGTCGCGGCAGGGACTCGAGGCCGGTGGCGCCGGCGACCTCGAACAGGGCACCCTTGCGGCTCACCAGGCGATCCTCGCCCCAGCGGGCGAAGGCGTGGCGCTCGTGCACCACCAGCTCGATGGCGTCCGGCCAGCGCTTGCGGACCTCGGCGCGCTCCACCCAGGGCAGGGCGACCACGGCCCTTCGGACCACATCGGGCTGCACCGCGAAGAATCCCGCGCCGAGCAGCGGCTGCACCGCGGCGCGGACCTCGGCCGCGTCGACCTGCCGGAACTCGGCCTTGACCACGATCTGGCGCACCGGCCAGCGCCCGCTGGCCAGCCAGCCGTTCAACACCGCCACGAAGGGCAGCGCGACCAGCGCCAGCGCCAGTGCCCAGGCCGCCATGCGCGCCAGCACGTCGCCGCTCATGGTGCGCCCTCCCCGGCCGCCGGCGCGAAGCTGGTTTCCAGCACGCGCCAGCACAGCTCCTCGAAACCGATGCCGAGCGTGGCCGCGGCCTTGGGCACCAGCGAATGGCTGGTCATGCCCGGCGCCGTGTTGACCTCGAGCAGGAAGTTCCGCCCCTGGCGGTCGCGCATGACATCCACGCGCCCCCAGCCGGAGCAGCCGAGCGCCTGGAACGCTGCCAGCGCCAGCGCGCCGATCGCGGCCTCCGCCTCGCCTTCGAGCCCGGGGCAGAGGTACTGGGTGTCTTCGGCGACGTACTTGGCGTGGTAGTCGTAGAAGGCGCCCTTCGGCACGATGCGGATCGACGGCAGCGCGACGCCGCCGAGCACGGCGACGGTGAGCTCGTCACCCTCGATCAGCTCCTCGACGAGCAGGTCGCCGGGATAGCGCGCTGCCAGCTCGGCGGCGGCGGCAAGATCCTCCGCGCGGAACACGCGGCTGATGCCGACGCTGGAGCCTTCCGAGGCCGGCTTCACGATTACCGGCAGGCCGAGTTCGTCGGCGGCGGCGGCCACTCCGGCCCGACCGGCGCCACGCCGCAGCGGCACGAAGCGCGGCGTCGGCAGGCGCTCGGCGATCCACACCTGCTTGCTGCGGATCTTGTCCATCGACAGCGCCGAGCCGAGCACGCCCGAACCCGTGTACGGCACGTGCAGCGACTCCAGCGCACCCTGCAGCACGCCATCCTCGCCACCGCCATGCTGGCCATGGAGGATGTTGAAGACGCGCGCGTAGTGGCCGGCGCGCAGGGCGTCGAGCAGGGCCGGAATGCCGTCCACCGCGTGCGCGTCGATGCCGCGCGCGCGCAGCGCCGCGAGCACGTTGCGGCCGGAGTCGAGCGACACCTCGCGTTCGCTGGACTGGCCGCCCATGACCACCGCGACGCGCCCGAAGGCGCCGGGATCAGTCGCCCGCGGCGCGGGAAGGGCGGCGGCGCGGCCGGGATTGGACAGGGCGGACGTCATGCAGCCCCCGGAATGTCGATGCGGCCGGCGTGGGCCAGCTCGGTGGCGGCGGCGCCGATGTCGCCGGCACCGAGGAAAAGAAGCAGGTCGCCGTCGTCGAGCAGCGGGGCCAGCGCCGCGGCAAGCTCGCGCGGATGCTCCACCAGCACCGGATCGACCTTGCCGCGGGCGCGCACGGCGCGCGCCAGGGCGCGCCCGTCGGCGCTGGCGATCGGCGCCTCGCCCGCCGGGTAGACCTCGGTCAACACCAGCACGTCGGCTTCGGCCAGCACGTTGGCGAAGTCGTCGAGCAGGTCGCGGGTGCGGGTGTAGCGGTGCGGCTGGAAGGCGACGACGAGGCGCCGCTCCGGCCAGCCGTCGCGGGCGGCCTCGAACACGGCAGCGATCTCGCGCGGATGGTGACCATAGTCATCGACCAGCAGGGCACGGCCGCGGCCGTAGACGATGTCGCCGCGCAGCTGGAAGCGCCGTCCGACGCCCTCGAAGCGGGCCAGCGCGCGTGCCATCGCCGGCGCCTCGACGCCGAGCTGCCAGCCCACGGCGCAGGCGGCCAGCGCGTTCAGCACGTTGTGCCGGCCCGGCAGGTTGAGGCGCACCGGCCAGCCCTCCGGCTGCCCGGGCAGATGCAGGGTGAATGCGGTCACGCCGCCTTCGCGGCGGACGTCCGTGGCGCGGACGTCAGCCGTCGCATCGATCGCGTAGGTGAGGATGCGCCGGTTGGTGTCGGCGGCCAGCGTGGCCACCTCCGGGTCGTCCACGCACAGCACCGCGACGCCGTAGAAGGGCAGGCGGTGCAGGAAGTCGCGGAAGGCCTTCTTGACCCGCTCGAAGTCGCCGTCGTAGTTCTCGAGATGGTCGACGTCGATGTTGGTCACGATCGCCATCACCGGCGACAGCAGCAGGAACGAGCCGTCCGACTCGTCCGCCTCGGCGACCAGGTAGTGGCCCTTGCCGAGCCGGGCATTGGCGCCGGCGGCGATCAGCTGGCCGCCGATGACGAAGGTCGGATCGAGTCCGGCCTCGGCCAGCACGCTGGCGGTGAGACTGGTGGTGGTGGTCTTGCCGTGGGTGCCGGCCACCGCGATGCCGCGGCGGAAGCGCATCAGCTCGCCGAGCATTTCCGCGCGCGGCACGATCGGGATGCGCCGCTCGCGCGCCGCGGCGACTTCCGGGTTGTCGCCGCTGATCGCGCTCGACACCACCAGCACGTCCGCATCCGCGACGTGCGCCGCCGCATGGCCGCGTTCGATGCGCGCGCCGAGCCCGGCCAGCCGGCGCGTCGCCGCGTTCTCCGCGCGGTCGGAGCCGGACACCGCGTAGCCGAGCGTGCACATCACCTCGGCGATGCCGCTCATGCCGACGCCGCCGATGCCGACGAAATGGACGCGGCGGAACTGGCGGAACAGTTCCGCCTGCGCCGGATCGGCGCGGGGATCGATGCGGGTCGGCGTCATCGCGCCACCTCCAGGCAGGCATCGGCGATGCGCACGGCGGCGTCGGGGCGGGCGAACTCCCGCGCCGCGGCAGCCATCGCCGCCAGCACGCCGCGGTCGGCGATCGCCGCCAGCGCGGCCGCCAGGCGGGCCTCGAAATCCGCGCCTTCGGGCACCAGGCGCGCGGCTCCGGCGGAAACCAGCGCCTCGGCGTTGCGCGTCTGGTGGTCGTCCACCGCGTGCGGATAGGGCACCAGGATGGCCGGCAACCCCGCCGCGGCAAGTTCCGCCAGCGTCAGCGCGCCGGCCCGGCAGATCGCGAGGTCCGCCCACGCGTAGGCGCCGGCCATGTCGTCGATGAAGGGGCTGATGGCGGCCTCGACGCCGGCCGCTGCGTAGGCCTCGCGCGCCGCGTCGAGGCCGGCGGCGCCGCACTGGTGGCGCACCATGGGAATGCCGTCGGGGCCACCGCGCAGCGCCCCGGCCACGGCCAGGTTGAGGCTGCGCGCGCCCTGGCTGCCGCCGAGCACGAGGACGCGCAGCGGACCGCTGCGCCCGGCCAGGCGCTCGGCGGGCGGCGGCAGCGCGACGATCTCTGCCCGCACCGGATTGCCAACCCATTCCGCGCGCGGCAGCGCGCCGGCAAATCCCGCCAGCACACGGCGCGCGAAGCGGGCCAGGAGCCGGTTGGTGGCGCCGGCAATGGCGTTCTGCTCATGGACCACCACCGGCACACCGGCGAGGCGCGCGGCAAGGCCGCCGGGCGCGGCCACGTAACCGCCCATCGACAGCGCGCTGCGCGGCAGTTCGCAGCGCAGCAGACCGCGCGCCGCGCGCACCGCGCGCAGGAGCCGCAGCGGCGCCCGCAGCAGGGTGGCCACGCCCTTGCCGCGCAGGCCGCCGATGGACAGCGTTTCCAGCCGCAGCCCGTGCTGCGGCACGAGGCGGGTCTCGAGGCCGCCCTCGGCGCCCAGCCACAGCACCGGCACCCCGCGCCGGGCGAGTTCCGCGGCCACCG
This sequence comes from Lysobacterales bacterium, assembly GCA_017305135.1. Lineage (GTDB taxonomy): Bacteria > Pseudomonadota > Gammaproteobacteria > Xanthomonadales > Rhodanobacteraceae > Dokdonella_A. Next base: position 14,010 of record JAFKNA010000019.1, read on the forward strand.
CCAAGCCCGGGAAGATGTGCCCGCCGGTGCCGCCGGCCATGATCAGGACGGGCGCGTTGCCGGACCGCGCGTTCATGGCTGCACCTGTGCGAGCTGGCGTTCGGCGATCGTGCGCAGCATGGCATCCTCGCAACGGGTCACCTCCCAGGCGACGCGCAGCAGGAGGCCGATCATCACCGAGGTCATGACCACACTCGACCCACCGGAACTGATCAGCGGCAACGTGAGCCCCTTGGTCGGCAGCACGCCGAGGTTCACGCCCACCGACACCAGCGCCTGCAGCGCCAGCATCAGGGCGATGCCGAAGGCACAGTAGCCGGCGAAGCGCTGCCCCTGGTCGAGGGCATGCACGCCCAACACGAAGGCGCGGCCGACCAGCCACGCGAACAGCGCGAGCACCAGCACGATGCCGGCGAGGCCGAGTTCCTCGGCGATCACCGCGAGGATGAAATCGGTGTGCGCCTCGGGCAGGTAGAAGAGCTTCTGCACCGACCCGCCGAGGCCCACGCCGAACCACTCGCCGCGACCGATGGCGATCAGCGCCTGGGTCAGCTGGAAGCCGTCCTTGAAGGGGTCGGACCAGGGGTCGAGGAACGAGGTCAGCCGCTTGACGCGGTAATCCTGGCTGAAGGCCAGCCAGCCGAGCACCGGCAGCATGGCCGCGGCGAGCAGGAGCAGGTGGCGAAGCGGCGCGCCGCCCAGCCAGACCATGCCCACCGCGACCGCCACCAGCAGCATCGCCGAGCCGAAGTCCGGCTGTGCCAGCAGCATCGCCGTCAGCACCGCGGCGATGCCGAGCGGCTTCAGCACCTCGAACAGGCTCTGCTGCAGCCGCTCGCGGTGGCGCACCAGGTAGCTCGCCATGTAGATCACCAGCACCGGCTTGACCACCTCCACCGACTGGAAGCCGAAGCCGGCCATGCGCACCCAGCGCTGCGCACCGTTGATGCGGGCGCCGACGCCCGGCACGAAGACGAGCAGCAGCAGGCCGACGCCCAGCATCAGCAGTTTCCCCGAGTGGCGTTCCAGCCAGTCCAGTTCGGTGCGGGCGATGAAGATGCAGGCGGCGATGCCGATGCCGAGGTAGGCGAGGTGCCGGTCGAGGAAGTAGAAGGCGCCATGGCCCCTGCCTTCGGCGACCGCGATCGAGCTGGACGCCACCATCACCACGCCGAGGCTGGCCAGCGCGATCGCCGCCAGCAGGAGCTGCACGTCGTGGCGTCCCTTCGGCGCGCCGCGCCGCGGTTGCTGTGCCTGCCCTGGGTAGTCGAAGAGCAGCATCAGCGCACCTTGAGCGTCGCCAGGCCGACCAGCACCAGCACCACCGAGATGATCCAGAAGCGCACGATCACCCGCGGCTCCGGCCAGCCCTTGAGCTCGAAGTGGTGGTGGATCGGCGCCATGCGGAAGATGCGCCGGCCGGTCAGCTTGAAGCTCACCACCTGCAGCATCACGGAGGCGGTCTCGATCACGAACACGCCGCCCATCACCAGCAGCACCACTTCCTGGCGCACGATCACCGCCACGCAGCCGAGCGCCGCGCCGATCGCCAGCGCGCCGATGTCGCCCATGAAGACCTGCGCCGGATAGGTGTTGAACCAGAGGAAGCCGAGCCCCGCGCCGGCCAGCGCGCTGCAGAAGATGGCCAGCTCGCCGGCGCCAGGGATCGCCGGGATGCCGAGGTATTCGGAGAACACCCGGTTGCCGGCGAGGTAGGCGAACACGCCGAGCGCGCCGCCGACCAGCACGCTCGGCATGATGGCGAGGCCATCCAGGCCATCGGTCAGGTTCACCGCGTTGGAGAAGCCGACCACGATGAAATAGGTCAGGCCGATGAACAGCGCCGCGCCGAGACCGACCAGCCACGGCGCGGATCCCGGCGCCGCCAGCGGCAACTGCGCGTGCTTGACCAGCGGCAGGTAGAAGGTGGTCGCCGCCGGGGTATCGGCGGTGAAGTAGAGGATGAGCGCGGCCGCCAGCCCGAACAGCGACTGCCACAGGTATTTCCAGCGCGCCGGCAGGCCGCGGCTGTCCTTCAGCACCAGCTTGCGGTAGTCGTCGTAGAAGCCGATCGCGCCGAAGGCGAGGGTCACGCCGAGCACGATCCAGACGTAGCGGTTGCGCAGGTCCGCCCACAGCAGCGTCGCCGCCGCGATCGAGGCGATGATGAGCACCCCGCCCATGGTCGGCGTGCCGGCCTTGACGAGGTGCGACTGCGGGCCGTCGCTGCGCACCACCTGGCCTGCCTTGATCGCGGTCAGCTTGCGGATGATCGCTGGACCCGCGAACAGCGATACGGCGAGCGCGGTGAGCGTGCTCATGATGGCGCGGAAGGTGAGGTACTGGAACAGGTGGAAGCCGCTGATCCAGCCCTTCAGGAGTTCGGCCAGTTCAAGCAACATGGCGCGCCTCCTTCTCGTCGCCGCCCACGAGCATTCCGACCACGCGCTCCATCGCCGAGGAGCGCGAGCCCTTGACCAGCACCGTCATGCCGGCATGGAGTTCAGCCGCAAGTTGCGCCGCCAGGTCCGCCTGGTCGGCGAAGTGCCGCGCCGCCGGGCCGAACGCCGCCACCGCGGCGGCGCTGAGCTCGCCGACGGCATACAGCCGCTCGATGCCGCTGCGCCGCGCCAGCGCGCCGACCTCGGCGTGCAGCCGCACGGCCTCGGCGCCCAGCTCCTTCATGTCGCCCATCACCAGCACGCGCTCGCCCGGACGCAGGGCGAGCGTGGCGATCGCCGCCGCGAACGAACCGGGATTGGCGTTGTAGCTGTCGTCGATGACAAGTGCCCCGGACGGGTGCCCGCGGCTGGCGAGGCGACCGGCCACCGCCGGCGCGGCCTCCAGTCCGGCGCGGATGGTGGCGAGCGGCACGCCGAGTGCGAGGGCGATGGAAGTCGCCGCTAGCGCATTCATGATGTTGTGCCGCCCCGGCAGCGGCAGCGCGATCTCCGCGTGCCCCTGCGGCGTCAGCAGCCGGAACCGGCCCGCCGCGGCGGCCTCCGGTTCGAAACTGGCGCCGATGTCGGCGCGGCGCATGACACCGAAGCCGAGCATGCGCCGCGGCGCCGCGAGCCGTGCGAAATAATCGGCGAAGGCATCGTCGGCGTTGATCAGGGCGGTGCCGCTTTCCGGCAACGCGCGGTACACCGCGCCCTTGGTCTCGGCCACGCCCTGGAGCGAGCCCAGCCGCTCCAGGTGCGCGGCGGCGACGTTGTTGACCAGCGCGACGTCGGGTTCGGCGATGCGCGCGAGGTAGGCGATGTCGCCCGGCTTGCCGGCGCCCATTTCCAGCACGGCGAACTCCGTATCCGCAGGCATCGACAGCAGCGTCAGCGGCAGGCCGATTTCGTTGTTGAAGTTGCCGGCATTGACGTGGGTGCGTCCGTGCCGGCCGAGGATCGATGCGGCCAGCGTCTTCACCGTGGTCTTGCCGTTGGAACCGGTGATGCCGACCACCTTCGCCGGGCTGCGGCGGCGCCAGCCACGCGCCACCGCGCCGAGCGCGGCGAGGGTGTCGGGAACGACCACCTGCGGCAGCGCGAGCGGCAGTTCGCGCGCGACCAGCAGCGCCGCGGCGCCGCGCGCGACGGCTTCGGCGGCGAAGTCGTGCGCGTCGTGGCGTTCGCCTTGGAGCGCCACGAACAGCGCACCCGCGCCGAGCGTGCGCGTATCGGTGGCGACCGCCTCGATGCGCGCGTCGGTGCCGACGAGGCGCCCGCCGCTCCAGGCGGCGATGTCGGAAAGATCCAGGCCGAGGTTCATCGCCCGATCTCCAGCACCCGCCGCGCCACGGCGAGGTCGTCGAAGGGATATTTCATCCCGGCGATCTCCTGGTACGGCTCATGGCCCTTGCCGGCGATCAGCACGACGTCGCCGGCGCCGGCCATCGCGAGTGCCAGCGAGATGGCGCCGGCACGATCGCGCTCCACCACCGCGTCGCCGGGCCGGCGCAGGCCCGCCACGATGGCGGCGACGATGGCGTCGCCGTCCTCGCCGCGCGGGTTGTCGTCGGTGACGATGACGCGATCGGCCAGCGCCTCGGCGATCGCGGCCATCTGCGGCCGCTTGCCGGCGTCGCGTTCGCCGCCGCAGCCGAACACGCAGACCAGCCTGCCGCCGCAATGCGCACGCAGCGAATCGAGCGCCTGCTGCAAGGCATCGGGCGTGTGCGCATAGTCCACCACGACCAGCGGGCGGCCACCCTCGCCGCCGATGCGCGCCATGCGCCCGGCGACCGGCTGCAGGGCTTCGAGCGCGGCGCGGATCGCCTCGAAGCCGAGCCCGAACCGGCCCATGCAGGCGACCACGGCGAGCAGGTTCGACACGTTGAAGTGGCCGAGCAGGCGGGTTGCCACGCGCCCGCTGCCCCACGGCGTGGCGAGTTCGAAGGCGAGTCCGGCCGGCGCCGTCTCGATGGTCCCGGCGCGCACGGCAGCATTGCCCTCGGCGATGCCGTAGCCGACCACCTCGGGACCGCGCAGGGTCGCGGCGAGGCTGCGGCCGAAGGCATCGTCCAGGTTGATCGCCGCGGCGCGGAGCTCCGGCCAGGCGAACAGGCGCTGCTTGGCGGCGCCGTAGCGTTCCATGCTGCCGTGGTAGTCGAGGTGGTCGCGGCTGAGATTGGTGAAGGCGGCGACTTCGAAGCGCACCCCGTTGACGCGCCCCTGCACCAGCGCGTGCGAGGACACCTCCATCGCCACATGGCTGGCGCCGGCGGCGCGGAAGCCGGCAAGCAGGCGCTGCACCTCGATCGCATCCGGCGTGGTGCGTTCGCCGGAAGCCAGCGCGCCGTGCAGCCCGGCACCGAGCGTGCCGATGGTGGCGCTGCGCAGCCCCGCGTGCTCCAGCGCCTGGGCCAGGAGTTGCACGGTCGAGGTCTTGCCGTTAGTGCCGGTGACGCCGACGACGTGGAGGTGGCGCGAGGGATCGCCGTAGAAACGGGCGGCGATCTCGCCCAGCTGCTCGCGCAGGCCATCCACCCAGACCACCGGCACCGAAAGATCCGCGGGTACGGCCAGGCCCCGGGCGGGCTCGGCCAGCACCAGCGTGGCGCCGTTCGCCGCGGCGTCGCGCGCGAAGGCGAGGCCATGCGCGTGCGCTCCCCCCGCCAGCGCGACGAAGGCCTCGCCGGGGGCGATGCGCCGCGAATCGAGCGCCAGCCCACGCAGCCGCATCCCGCCGGCGGCCCCGGGATCGGCGCGGCCGTGCAGGAGTTCGCTGACGCCCATGGCGCGCGCGGGGCTCATTCGGGCACTTCTTCCTCGTAGTTGGCCGCCGGCATGGCCGCCGTCTTTGCCGGCAGCTCCGCGGCGGCGTACCAGGACTGGACGTTGTCCGGCGGCACGTCGAGCAGGCGCAGAGCGCCGTCCATGACCTTGCCGAACACCGGCGCGGCGACCAGCGCGCCATAGAAGACGCCCTGCGGATCGTGGATCACCACCACCCCGACCATGCGTGGCGCGCTGGCAGGGACCATGCCGGCGAACAGCGAGATGTACTTCTTCTGGTAGCCACCGCCCACCGCGGTGCGCGAGGTACCGGTCTTGCCGGCGACCCTGTAGTTCTTCACCGCCGCGCGCACGCCGCCGCCCGGCGGCACGATGACGGTCTCCAGCATCCCGCGCAGGCTCGCCGCGATCGCCGGATCCACCACCGCCCGCGACGGGTTGCGGGTGCCCTTGACGAAGGTCGGCGCGTGCAGCTCGCCGTCGTTGGCCAGCGCCGCATAGCCCTGCGCGAGCTGCAGCGGGGTCACGTTGAGGCCGTAGCCGTAGGCGATCGTGGCCTGCTCCACCGGACCCCAGTCCTTGGCGATCGGCAGGTAGCCCGACGACTCGCCGGGAAAGCCGCAGCCGGTCAGTTCGCCGAAGCCGAAGCGGTGGAAGAGGTCGTACATGCGCTCGCTCGGGAGCGTGGCGGCGATCTTCGCCGCGCCGACGTTGCTGGAGTAGGTGATGACGCCGGTGACGTCGATCAGGCCCTTGTTGTGCACGTCGCTGATGGTGTGGCCATACAGCGAATAGGTGCCGGGGTTGGTGTCGATCGGCGTGTGCGGCGTCCACTTGCCGCTCTCCAGCGCGGCGGAAATGGTGAACGCCTTCATGGTCGAGCCGGGCTCGACCACGTCGGTGACGGCGCGGTTGCGCCGGTAGGCGGGATCGATGGCGGTGCGCGCGTTGGGATTGAAGGAGGGCTGGTTGACCATGGCGAGGATCTCGCCGCTCGGCACGTCGAGGATCACCATCGAACCCGACGAGGCGCGGTGCTCGGCGAGCGCCGCCTTGAGCTCGCGATAGGCCAGGTACTGGATGCGCCGGTCGATCGACAGCGTGAGGTCGCGCCCGGGTTGCGCCTCGGCGATGAGGTCGACGTTCTCGACCTGCTGCCCGCGAAGGTCGCGGATCACCCGCTTGATGCCGCTCTTGCCGGACAGCCAGCCGTCGAAGGCGAGCTCGACGCCCTCCTGGCCCTGATCGTCGATGTTGGTGTAGCCGAGCACATGCGCCATCACCTCGCCGCTCGGGTAGTAGCGCTTGAACTCGCGCTGGCTGGCGACGCCCGGGATGCCGAGGTCCAGGATCGCCTGCGCGGCGTCGGGATTGAGGTGGCGCTTGATGAAATAGAATTCGCGCCTGCTGCGCTCCTCCAGCTTCTCGCGCAGCGAGGTCGCATCCAGCCCGGCGGCATCGGCCAGTTCCGGGATGCGATCGGCCGCGTGGGCGAGGAGCTCGCTCGGGTTTACCCAGATCGATTCCACCGGCGTCGATACCGCCAGCGGCTCGCCGTTGCGGTCGAAGATGGTGCCGCGCGAGACCGGGATGGCGATATCGCGCAGGTAACGGGCATCGCCCTGCTCCTGGTAGAAGTCCTTGCTGACCACCTGCAGGTCGACCGCGCGCACCACCAGCGCGCAGCCGGCGAGGCCCAGCAGCACCGATACCAGCGCCACGCGGCCGCGCGGGTTGAACGGGCGCACGCGCTGGTTCACGGCCGATCCTCCCGGCGCTGCGCTGCGTTCCCCATGGCCGCCTCCCTGGTCCTCACCGGCGGATCACCACGCTGTCGCTGGCGGCCGGCGTGACCAGGCCGAGGCCTGCACGGGCGATCTGCTCGATGCGGTTGTTGTCGGCCCAGGTCGCCTGCTCCAGCTGCAGCCGGCCGAACTCGATGTCGAGTTCGTCGCGCTCGTTGGCCAGTCGGTTGAGCTCGGTGAATTCCAGGCGCGACTGCTGGCGTGCGTTGACCACGGCGAGGGCGCTGCCGATCGTGGCCAGCAGCAGGCTCAGCAGCACGGCCGCGCGCGCGATCATGCGGTCTTCTCCGCAATGCGCAGCACGGCGCTGCGCGCGCGCGGATTGGCCGCCGTTTCCGCGGCGGTCGCGAAGCGCGCCTTGCCGATGGCGCGCAGCGGCGCCGGCGCGGCGGCGGGCGCGGGCAGTCCGCGGCGCACGGCCGGCGCAGGCTCGCCGCGGATGAACTGCTTGACGATGCGGTCTTCCAGCGAATGGAAGCTGATGACGGCGAGGCGCCCGCCGGGTTTCAGGCCAGCCAACGCGGCAGCAAGGCCCGCCGGCAACGCGCCCAGCTCGTCGTTGATGTGGATGCGCAGCGCCTGGAAGGTGCGCGTGGCCGGATGCTTGCTGCGCTCGCGATAGCCGATCGTGCGCGCGACCAGGTCGGCGAGCCCGGCGGTGGTGGCGAGCGGGTGCAGCCGCCGCCGCTCGACGATGGCGCGCGCGATGCGCCGGCTCATGCGTTCCTCGCCATAGCGCCACAGCACGTCGGCGATCTCCGTCTCCTCCGCGCAGGCCAGCCATTCCGCCACGCTCGGACCGCGGGTCGGGTCCATGCGCATGTCGAGCGGGCCTTCGCCCTGGAAGCTGAAGCCGCGGGAGGCATCGTCGAGCTGCGGCGAGGAAACACCCAGGTCGAGCAGGACGCCATCGAGCTCGCGCGCCTCTTCCCACTGCGTCATGGTGGCGAAATTGGCGTGGCGGATCGCCACGCGCGGATCGGCGCCGAATTCGCGGACGGCGCTGGCGACGGCCTCCGGATCACGGTCCATCAGCAGCAGCCGCCCGCGCGGGCCGAGCCTTGCCAGCACCTCGCGCGCATGGCCGCCGCGACCGAACGTGCCGTCGAGGTAGCGCCCCTCCGGCTTGAGGTCGAGTCCTTCCAGCACCTCGTCCAGCATTACCGGCACGTGTTGTGGCCCTGCCGCATTCACGCGTGTGCCTCCCGTCAAAGCTTGAGGTCGAGCATGTCCTCCGTGATCTCGTCCTCGCTGATCGTCTCGCGGATCTTGTCGAGGTGGGCCTGCTCGCTCCACAACTCGAACTTCTCGCCCATGCCGAGCAGCACGGCGCGCTTCTCCATCCCCGCCGCGCCGCGCTGGCTGGCGGGCAGCGCGATGCGCCCATTGCCATCCGGCTCGACGTGGGCGGCGGCGCCGACCAGTTTCATCTGCAGAGTGCGGTGCACGGCCTTGGCCCGCGGCAAGGCATTCACCTCGTCGCGCAGGCGCTCCCATTCTTGTTCCGGAAAGATCCACAGGCAGCCGCGCTCAAAGGGGTTGTAGGTGATGACGAGGCGGTTGGCGCACGCGCGGGCGACTTGCTCACGGTGGACCGCGGGGATCGCGATGCGCCCCTTGTCGTCCAGCGTGACGGCCGACTCGCCCTGGAACATGCCACCGTTTCCCACCAAAAACCACTTGTGCCCACCTTATGGCGCAAGTTACGGGCTGTCAAGGAAAATCCAGTGGAAAACGGGGCCGTTTCGTGGGGTCGTTCAGACCCGGCACGCCTCCGTTCAGGGGCACTTTTCGAGTGCTTCCTGAGGGATGGGCGGCAACGTCTTGAAAGGCCGGAGAATCGCGCGAGCGGGGCGCGAACACGCGAAGTGCGGGAGCCGGCCGATAAGCCGGGTTCTGTCGTGGGCAGCCATTCCTCTAGGCCTTGCGTCGCCGCAAGGCTCGAGCGACCAACCCGGGAACGGCGCGGGCCACGCCATGGTTCCCCTATTCGGTCTTGCTCCAGGTGGGGTTTGCCGTGCCGGTCTGTTGCCAGACTCGCGGTGCGCTCTTGCCGCACCGTTTCACCCTTGCCTGATCCGGCTGCGCCAGGCGCAACCGGCCATCGGCGGTCTGCTCTCTGTTGCACTTTCCGTCGGCTTGCGCCGCCCAGGCGTTACCTGGCACCTTGCCCTGTGGAGCCCGGACTTTCCTCGGCGCCCCGTGGGGCGACGCGGCTGCCTGGCCGACTCCCGCACGTCATTCTAGCATTCGTGACATTGGCTCACGCGGCGTGCCGCCCACGCAGAGCGGCGTCTTGCGGGTTCCTGCTCGCATCGCGTGCGAGGCACGCATCCTGCGTGCCAGGAGCACGAGCCACCCGTCAGCGATGCCGCAGCCACCACCAGGTCTGCATGGCCACGCCAAGCGCCAGCAGCCCGGCGACGAAGCGGCCGATCATCGCCCAGATGGCCGACTGCTCGGGCGCGGGGAACTGGCGGCCGGCGAACCACCCGGCCAGCGCCGAAAGCAGCAGGAACACCACCACGAACACCAGCACGGCGGACACGCTGGCGAGTGCGCGCGAGGCACGGGGAGAAGCGGGCGCGTGCCCGCTGCGATTGGATCGGACCATGCCGGCCTCACGGAAACCATTGCCTGGCCGCAACCCTCGCCGCAATGCGGACGCATTGCAAGCCGCCGGCATCGCTACGCCGCCAGCGGAACCCGGCGCGTCAGGCACGCGGCAGTCAGCGTTCCTCCTCGCCGCCAGCATAGATCTCGCGCCGGGACGCGCCGGAAATTGCTGCGGCCAAGCGCGCCGCGCGGGCCGGCGGAAGCTCGCCCTTCAGCAGCGCGAACACGCGCCGCCCCTCCGCCAGTCGCGCCTCGGCCGCTTGCGCCGCCGCGCCGCCGACCACCAGCACGAACTCGCCGCGGCGCTGGTCGGGATCGCCGGCGACCCGCGCCGCGAGTTCCTGCAGGGAACCGGCGAGCACGGTTTCGAACAGCTTGGTGAGTTCGCGTGCCAGCACCGCCTCGCGTTCGCCGCCGAAGACGCCGACGAAGTCGGCCAGCGAATCGGCGATGCGATGGCTCGATTCGTAGAAGATGAGGGTGCGGGTTTCGCCTGCGAGTTCCTGCAGGCGCTGGCGCCGCGGCCCGGCGCGTGCCGGCAGGAAGCCCTCGAACACGAAACGGTCGCTCGGCAGGCCGGCCACCGAGAGCGCGGCGATCGCCGCGCATGGGCCCGGCACCGGCGACACCGCGCAACCGGCGGCACGCGCCGCCTGCACCAGGCGGAAACCGGGATCGCTGACCAGCGGCGTGCCGGCGTCGCTGACCAGCGCCACGTCCTCGCCCTGGCGCAGGCGCATCACGATGCGCCCGGCCTGCTCGCGCTCGTTGTGCTCGTGCAGGGCCACGCGCTGCGCGCGGCTGCCGGCCAGCGCCAGGATGGCCGCGCTGTGGCGCGTGTCCTCGGCCGCGACCAGGGATACCCCGGCCAGCACCTCGCGGGCGCGCGGCGAAAGATCGTCGAGGTTGCCGATGGGTGTGGCCACCACCCACAGGCGTCCGCCTGCCTGTTCCATCCAGTCCTCCGGCCCGCCGGCTTCCCGGGCGCGCTGCTGCGATCGGCTATGATCGCAGCCTTCGCCGCCCGACGCGCAGGTCCAGCATGCCCGGAGAGCCGATCCGAATCCCGCCTGGCGGCCGTTCGCGCGCGCCGCGCCTGCTGCTTGCCGGCGTGCTGGGGTTGCTCATGGCGGCCTGCGCGACGCTGGCGCCGGGCCCGGAAATCACCCAGCAGGCGCAGCGCGCCGAGCAGGCCTACCGCGACGGCGACTTCGATCGCGCCGCATCGAGCTATCTCGACCTGGCGCGCAGCCAGCGCGGCGCGGCCGCCTCGTACTACCGCCTGCGCGCCGCGGAGGCGCTGCGCCAGCGTGGCGACCTCGCGGGGGCCTCGCGGGCGCTCGAAGGCGTCAATCGTCGGCACCTCGATACGAACGAAGCGGCGCGCCTGTCCCTGCTGGAAGCGGAGATCGCGCTCCACGACAACGACCCCGCGCGAAGCCGCGCCCTGCTCGCGCGGATGCCCGCCGCGCTGCCACCCGAACTCGCCATTCGCCGGCTGGAACTCGGCGCGCGCGGCGAGCTTGCGATGGGCGACCGCTTTGCCGCCGCCCGCCTGCGCGCAGCGCTCGACGGCCGCCTGCGCGATCCGGACCGCAGCCACAATCGCGGCGAGCTGATCGCGGCGCTGGCGGAGATCGACACCGCGACGCTGGCCTCGCGTGCCGAGGCGCTTCCCCCCGATGATCCGGTGCTGCCGTGGATCGAGCAGGTGCTGCGCCGCCGCGGACAACCCCTGGCGCGTGAACTGCCGCGCGCCGAGCGGCCGGTCGGCACCTTGCGCGAAGGTGCGGGCGGCGCATTGCAGGCCGAGGGCTATCGTCCGCCCGGGCGGATCGCCCTGCTGTTGCCGCTTGATGGAAACCTGGCACCGGTGGCGCAGTCGATCCGCGACGGGTTCCTTGCGGCCTGGTTCAACGATCCCGGCGAGCAGCGCCCCGAGCTGCGCATCCACAGCAGCGGCAATTCGCCGGAGAGCGCGATTGCCGCGTATCGTGCCGCGGTGGCCGAAGGCGCCGAGCGGGTCGTCGGGCCCCTGCAGCGCGAAGCCGTCGGCGCCCTCTTCCACGAGATCCTCGAGGTGCCGGTGCTGGCGCTCAATCACCCCGACACCGGCGAGGCGCCGCCGCCGGGCAGCGCCGAATTCGGCCTGCTGCCGGAGGCCGAGGGCGCCCAGGTCGCGCGGCACATGCAGGCGCGGGGCATCCTGCGCGCCGCGATCATCGCCGCGGATGCCGATTGGGCGCAGCGCGCGGCGCATGCGTTCCGGGCCCAGTTCGAAGCCGGCGGCGGCAGCATCGCCGGAGAAACCCGCCTTCCCGGGGGCGAAGTCGATTTCGGCACCGCCATCGTGCAGGCAACCGCCACGCTCGGCACCGAAGCGGATGCCGGCGTCTTCATCAGCATGCGCCCGCAACAGGCGCGCATCCTCGTGCCGCAGCTCAGGCTTGCCGAGATCGATGCGCCGGTGTTCGCGACCTCGCACATCAACTCCGGCGACGACAACCCCGCGCTCGACCGCGACCTCGACGGCGTCGAGTTCTGCGACGCGCCATGGCTGTTCGGTCCCCTTCCCGGCCGCCCGGATCGGAGTCGCGCAAGCAGCCAGCTCGACAGCGCGCGCGGCGTGGGCGCGCGCCTGTTCGCCTTCGGCATGGATGCCTATGCGCTGCTGCCCTACCTGGACTGGCTGCTCGGCCATCCAGACGCCTATCTGGAAGGGGCCACCGGCGACCTCAGCGCGGATGCCTTCGGTCGTATCCGCCGCAGCCTCGGCTGGGCGCGCTTCGAGAACGGCATCGCCCGCCCGGTGGACGGGGCACTCAGCGCGCAGCCGGTCGAACCGTGATCCTGCGCCGCCGGCGCGAGACGCCGCGGGCGGCCGGTTCGCATTACGAAGAGCTCGCCCTCGCCCACCTCGAGGGCGCCGGCCTGCGCCTGCTGACCCGCAACTTCACCTGCCGCCTGGGCGAGCTCGACCTCGTCATGCGCGACGGCGAGGTGCTGGTATTCGTCGAGGTGCGCTATCGCCGCAATCCGGCGCCCGGCGGTTTCGGCGATGGCGTCGAATCGGTGGGCACTGCCAAGCGCATGCGGCTGGTGCGCGCGGCGGGCATGTTCCTCGCCGCGCATCCGCGCCTCGCCAACCAGCCCTGCCGCTTCGACGTGGTGGCGATCAGTGGAGCGGCCGGCGCGGAGGGGCTCGACTGGCGACGGAACGCCTTCGACGCGTCCTAGGCGCCCATCGGCGGCACCGATTCGGCACAATGGGCGCGACCGCGCCTGCCGCGCCAGGCGTCCCTCCGTTCCCGAGGAACCGTCCATGCCGCTCCGCCACTTCGTCGCCTGGCTCGCCCTGCTGATCCTGCTGCCCGCGTTCGGCGGCTGCATCGCCGCCGTCGTCGGCGGCGCCGCGGTGGGCGCCAGCGCCGCCCACGACCGCCGCAGCACCGGCGCCTACGTCGAGGACAAGCGCATCTACCTCGCCGCCTACAACGCGATCAACAAGGACAAGGAACTGGCGCTGCAGAACAACGTCGTGATCGTGGTCTACGACGGCGTCATGCTGCTGGCCGGCGAAGTGCGCACCAGTGAACTCAAGTCGCGCGCCGAGCGCCTCGCCAGCGGCTTCGAAGGCACGCGCCGCATCGTCAACGAACTGGAGGTGCGCGAGCCAGAAGGCTTCTGGTCGCGCCGCCGCGACAACACCATCACCGCGCACGTGAAGACCGCCTTGCTCGACATCACCAGCATGCCCGGTTTCGATCCCACCCGCGTCAACGTCACCACCACCCACCGCGTGGTCTACCTGATGGGCAAGGTGAACGCCGAGGAGGCCGACGCGGTGGTCGAGATCGCGCGCAACGTGGCCGGGGTCGAGCGCGTGGTGAAGGTGTTCGATTATGTGGAGGGCTGATGAAGGGCTGAGGCTGAGGGCTGCAGGCGAGGACTGAGGCTCACTCCGGAAAACCCCTCATCCGAGCCACGCCAGCAGGCCGCCGAGGACGAGCGCCGCCCAGACGCCGGCGAGCACGTCGTCGAGCATCACGCCGAGGCCGCCGGTCACGCGCCGGTCGGCCCAGGACACCGGCCAGGGCTTCCATACGTCGAAGAGGCGGAACAGCAGGAAGCCGGCCCCGATCCAGGGCCAGCCGCGCGGCCAGGCGAGGAGTGGCGCGAGCGCGATCCACTGGCCGACGAACTCGTCCCAGACGATGGCGCCGGGGTCGGCGAGTGCGAGCCGGCGCGCGGCCACGGCCGAGGCCCACACCCCCAGCGCGAAGGCAAGCACGAGCGCGAGCAGGTACCACGGCCAGGCGAGCTCGCGCAGTGCCAGCCACGGCAGCAGCGCAGCGGCGGAACCGGCCGTACCCGGCGCGACCGGGGACAGGCCCGAGCCGAAGCCGCAGGCGATCCAGCCGGCGGGGTGCGACAGCAGGGCGCGGCGCTGCGCCGCGTCGAGGCTCATGCGAAATGCTCCCAGCCGCGGTGTTCAGGAACGATCTCGCTGCCATCGCCCGCGAGGAGCCGCACGCTTTCACCCTCGACGACGCTGCCGATGCAGCTGACCGGACAATCCAATGCCGCGAGTGCCTGCCTCACCTCGGTCTCGCGCAGGGTCGGTGCGGTGAAGGCAAGCTGGTAGTCATCGCCGCCGCCGGCTTGAATGGCCAGGCGCTCCTCCCCCTCGAACAGCGCCGCGACGGCGCTCGAAGTCGGGAGCGCCTCGGCACGGATTTCCATGCCGACGCCGCTGCGGCGCGCGATGTGGCCAAGGTCCGCCAGCAGGCCATCGGAGGTGTCGATGCAGGCAGTGGCGAGGCCACGCAGGGCGCGTCCCGCCGCGAGCTGTGGGCGCGGCCGCTCGATGCGTTCGGTCACCGCCGCGCGCGCCCAGGCCGGCGCCTCTGCGAGCGTCGCGCCCTCGCCCGCTTGCAGGCAACGCAGGCCGGCAAGTCCGTCGCCGACCGTGCCGGTGACGAACACGCGATCCCCGATTTTGGCGCCATCGCGGCGCAGCGCCGTTCCGGCCGGCGCGAAGCCGTGGACGACCACGCCGATGGCGAGCGGCCCGGAAGTGGTGTCGCCGCCGACCAGGGCGACCTCGTGCTGCGCCGCAAGCGCGCAGAATCCATCGATGAACCCTGCGACGAACGCCGCATCGGCGCGCGGCAAGGTCAGCGACAGCAGGGTCCACGCGGGCATCGCGCCCATCGCGGCGAGATCGGAGAGGTTGACCGCCAGCGCCTTCCAGCCGAGCGCGACGGGATCGCTGCCGGCGAGGAAATGTACGCCCTCGACCAGCGTGTCGGTGGTGACGAGGAGATCCTCGCGCGCCGGCGGCGCGAGGATCGCGCAGTCATCGCCGATGCCGAGGCGGACATCCCGACGACCGGACGGGCAACGCGCGCGGATCAGCTCGATGAGGTCGAATTCCGTCATGGCCTCAAGGGTCGATGAAGGAGAGCCGCGCCACCATGATCACCAGTACCCACCAGTGCACTCCGATCAGGAGTGCCTGCTGGCGCGGCGTGAAGCGCGCCAATGCGAGTCCGGCCGGCACCAGCATGAAGGGCTGGAGGAACAACCACACGCGTGCGGTCTCGGTACGCAGAAGTCCGGAAAGGTCGATCAACAGCACGCTTGCAAGACCGATTCCCGCGAGCGCCAGCGCTCCCTGGCGTGCAGCCGGATCGGATCGTACCTGGCGGAAATAGGCCACTGGCAGAATCGCCACGGCGATGCCGGTGCCAACCAGGAAGTCCCAGGGGTCCAGCAGTACGCATGCCAGCCACGGCCGATGCACGAGCTCGGCGAATACGGACTGGGTAGCCAAGGCGTGTTGGAGGCTGGCAACCGGACGATAGCCGCTCAGCAACCACAGCAGCGCATAAAGGCCGAGCGCCGCCACCAGCGCGACCATCGCAGCGCCTGCAATCGGCACAACGACCGGTTTCGAATCACGGCTTCCCGCCCACGCCCGCCACGCAGCCGCGAGCAGCACGAAGACACCGAGCGCCAGCAGATTCCAGGCGAAGAACGTCGCCACGAACAGGGCGACGCCCACCCAGAGCGCGTGGACGCGCGAGCCCTCCAGCGCCGACAACCACGCGGCCACGATCAGCATCGTCAGCAGCGGATAGAGCTGGTCGAACTCGGGAAAGAACACGACCAGCGCCGGCATGATGGCGTAGAGCGCAGCCACGCGCAGCCGTGCCTGCGCGTCGCGGCTCCAGCGGCCGGCAAACCACCACGCCAGCGGCACGCCGAGGGAAGCGATCACACCGATCGCAAGGGCCGCCGCCAGGGGTGCTGCCGTTCCGAAAAGCTTCCAGAACGCGAAGTGGAACAGGATCGGCCCTGGCGGGTGGGTGGCCGAATGCAAAGCGAGTTCCGCTTCGTGGAAGGCGGCGAGCCACGGACCCAATTCAGTGATGGCGACCGCATCGGTGAAGTAGCTGGTCGCAACCGGCGATTCGATGATCGCCTGCAGGCGCTCCCAAGGGTGCGGATGGCAAAGTGCAGCGGCGAGCTGCAGGCCGAAGGCGGCAAGGACCAACCATGCCAGGCGCCAGCGAATCCCCAGCGGCTGCCGTCGCTGCAGCGCAAGCGCCAGTGGCAGCATCGGAACCGCAAGGAGCACCGCGCACCGCACCACTCCGAGATCCTGCCACGGCCGACGCCAGTACCAGGTGCCGTTGAGGAACTCGATGCCCGCGATCAGGCCGGTGGCGAAGAGCACCCCGACGCACATCGAGAGCATCCAGACCAGCGGTGGCAATTCGGCGGTGCGCGAGCCGCCACCGAGCGCGGCGATGCCATGATCCGGCTGCATTCAGCGTCGCCCGGCGCCGTACTCCGCGCTGCGCCACGTCGCGGCGAGCTTGTCGAGCACGCCGTTGACGTAGGTGTGGCCGTGCTCGGCGCCGAAGCGCTTGGTGGTTTCGACCGCCTCGTTCAGCACCACGCGATAGGGCACGTCGATGCGCTCGCGAAGTTCCCACGCGGCGATGCGCAGCACCGCCAGCTCGATCGGGTCGACGCGCTCGATGGCGCGGTCGAGGAAGGGCGCGATCGCCGCATCGAGTTCCGCCTGCTGGCGGGCGACGCCGCGCACCAGTGCGTCGAAATACTCCAGGTCGGCGATGCGCATGTCCTGCTCCTGGCAGAACTGCTCGATGACGCGGTCGATGCGGTTGCCGGAAAGCTGCCAGGCGTAGAGCGCCTGCAGGGCACGCCGGCGGGCGCGCGAACGCGCGGCGAGGTCGATGCCGCCGGACGGGCCGCCGGCGCTCACAGGCGGGTCCACAGGTCGGCCATCTCGATCGCGGCGACGGCGACGTCGCGGCCCTTGTTGCCGTGCGCGCCGCCCGCGCGCGCCTCGGCGTCGGCGTGGCGCTCGACCGCCAGCACGCCATTCAACACCGGCAGGCGGAAGTCCAGTGCCACGCGCATCAGGCCCTCGGCGCAGCAATCGGCGACGTGCTCGTAGTGGCGGGTATCGCCGCGCACCACGCAGCCGAGCGCGATCACCGCGGCGCAATCGGCGCGCAGCGCGCATTTCGCCGCCGCCGGCGGGAGTTCCCAGGCGCCCGGCACGCGCACCAGGTCGATGTGCTCGGCAGTAATCTCGTGTTCGCGCAGCGCCTCGAGGGCGCCTTCGATCAGCGCATCGACGATGCGCGGGTTCCAGCGGCTGGCGACGATGGCGTAACGCGCATCGGCGACGGGCCGCGCGTCTCCGGAATAGACAGGCATGGACGGAACGGGGCGGGAAATCGGGCACCAGTGTAACCGAGGGCGCACGCGCACCGACGCCGCCGCGCCGCGCCGGCGCGCACGCGGGCGACCTGGCCAGTGTCAGGCCGCGCGGCGCGCCACCAGCACGAGCAGGTCGCCGAGCAGCGCCTGTGCGGTGAGCTCACGGCCGGCGCCGGGTCCCTGGATCACCAGCGGCTGCGGACGGTAGCGCTGCGTGTGCAGCACGAACAGGTTGTCGGTGCCGGCCAGGCGCGCTGCCGGGTGGCCCTGCGGCAGGGTCGCGAGGCCGACGCGGGCGCGCCCTTCCGCATCGAGCGTGCCGATGAAGCGGAGCACCTCGCCGCGGGCGGCGGCGGCGACGCGACGCGCCTCCAGCGCGGCGTCGAGTTCATTGGCGCGGGCGAGGAATTCGGCCACTCCGGGCGTACGCAGCGGCGCCGGCACCAGGCCCTCGACGACCACATCGGCCGGCTCCAGCGCATGCCCGGCGCTGCGCGCCAGGATCAGCAGCTTTCGCGCCACGTCGGCGCCGCCGAGGTCGAGGCGCGGATCGGGCTCGGTATAGCCGGCGGCGTGCGCCTGCCGCAGCAGCTCCGAGAACGGCCGGCTGCCATCGAAGCGGTTGAAGAGCCAGGACAGCGAGCCGGACAGCACGCCCTCGATGGCCAGCAGGCGGTCGCCGCACTCGCGCAGCCGCCGCAGCGTCTGCAACACGGGCAGGCCGGCACCCACCGTGGCCGCATCGCCGTAGCGCGTGCCACCCTGCTCGGCGCGACGGATCGCGGTCCAGCCGGCATGGCAGCCACCGAGCGCCGCCTTGTTGGCGCTGACCACGTCGTAGCCGGCGGCAAGCCATCCGGCGTGACGGGCCGCGACCGTCTCGGCCGCGGTGGCGTCGACGATCACGCGGCGGCGCGCCCCGCTTGCATCGAGCGCCGCAAGCAGGGCGGCATCGGATCGCGGCTGCCTAGCGGCGAGGCGAAACGGCACCTGCGCCGGCACGAGCCCATGCGGGCTCGCCACCTGGCGCGTGGAGTCGGCGACGCCGACCAGTTGCAGGGCGGCCGCGGCCGGCCTGGCGAGGAAATGCAGCAGGGCACGACCGACGCCGCCATGGCCAAGCACGACGAGCGCGACCTCGGCGTGAGGTGCGACGGGGCGTGGTAGCGCGCTCATGCGCAGTCCCGCATGGCGCACGCGGCGGCGCGTCGCAGGCCGGCGGCGAGGTCGGCGACAAGGTCATCGCCATCCTCGATGCCGACGGAAACGCGCAGCAGGGCGTCGCCGATGCCGGCCTGGCGGCGCGCCTCGGGCGCCATCGCGGCATGCGTCATCGTCGCCGGATGCGCGATCAGGCTCTCCACCCCACCGAGCGATTCGGCGAGCGAGAAATGCCGCAGGCCATCGAGGAAGGCCGCCACCATCGCCACGCCGCCGGCGAGTTCGAAGCTGAGCATGGCGCCGAAGCCGCGCTGCTGCGCCGCCGCCAGGGCATGCCCCGGGTGGTCGGCGAGACCTGGCCAGTAGACCTTGGCCACCGCGTCGTCGCCGCCGAGGAGCGCGGCGATGCGCGCGGCGTTCTCCTCGTGCGCGCGCAGGCGCGGCAGCAGCGTGCGCAGGCCGCGCAGGGTCAGGAAGCTGTCGAACGGCGCGCCCGCGAGTCCGAGGCAGTTCGCCCACCAGGCAATCCCTTCGGCAAGCTCCGCATGGCGCGCCACCACCGCGCCGCCGATGACATCGCTGTGGCCGTTGATGTACTTGGTGGTCGAGTGCACCACGATGTCCGCACCGAGCACCAGCGGCTGCTGCAGCGCGGGCGAGAGGAAGGTGTTGTCGACCGCGCACAGCGCCCCGGCGGCGTGCGCGGCGGCGGCCACGGCGCGGATGTCGGTGATGCGCAGCAACGGGTTGGACGGCGTTTCCAGCCAGACCAGGTCGGCCGTCCCGGCCAGCGCGGCGGCGAGCGCGCGCGCGTCGGCGAAGTCGACGGAGACGACCCGGAAGCGCCCCTTGCGCGCCCACGCATCCAGCAGGCGCCAGGTGCCGCCATAGCAGTCGTGCGGCGCCACCACCAGGCCGCCGGCGGGCACCAGTTCGAGCACCAGCGCGACGGCGGCCATGCCGCTCGCGGTGACCACCGCGCCGGCGCCCTGCTCCAGGTCGGCCAGCGCGGCACCGAGCTGGTCGCGGGTCGGGTTGCCGCTGCGCGAGTAGTCGTAGGCGCGCTTGCGCCCCAGGCCCTCGAAGCTGAAATTGGTGCTGAGGTGGATGGGCGGCACCACCGCGCCGTGCTGCGTGTCCGATTCGATGCCCGCACGCACGGCGCGGGTGGCGGCGGCGGGGCTCATGGGCAGGCTCCGAGGCTGTCGAGGGTTTCATGCAGCAGCGCGCCGATCCGCGCCGGCTCCTTGAGGAAGGCATCGTGCCCGTAGCGGGAGTCGATCACGTGCAGGACCGCGGCGGCGCCGGCCCGGCGCTGCAGTTCGCACAGGTCCGCCAGCGGCACCACGCGGTCGGAGGAAATGCCGACCAGGGTGCAGGGCACGCGCAGGTCCTCCGGCGCCATTGCGTGCAGGTCGATCGACTCGGACAGCGCCAGGAAGCGCGCGGCATCGAAGCGGTCGGCGAAGCGCGAGCCGGCGTGCGCGAGCCAGTCCTCCTCGGCAAAGCGGAAGCGCTCGCCGTCGAACACGGGCGCGCCGGCGCAGCGCTCGGCGAATTCGCGCTCGCCGCGGTAGGTGGTCATGGCCAGGCGGCGGGCGAGTTCCAGCCCCGCCCTGCCCTCGCCGAGGCGCGTGGCGAGGCGCACGATGTCCCGCTGCAGGTTGCGCAGCGCAGTGCTGAGGGGATGTGCGCGGTGGGCGCCGGCGATGGCGACCAGGTGCCGCAGCCGCGCCGGGTGGCGCGCGGCGAAGGCGAGTCCGACCATTGCCCCGTAGGAAGCGCCGACGTAGGCCGCGGCCTGGCCGATGCCGAGCGCATCGAGCACCGCCGCCAGCGCGTCGGCCTGGTCCTCGCTGCCGACGGCGCGGGCGTCGACAAGGTCTGAGCGATCCAGCCAGTCGATCGAGAGCACGCCAAACCGCGTGGTATCGATGGCGCGGCCGGGGCCGACCACCTCCTCCCACCAGCCGTGGCCGTGCGCCGAGGCATCGCGGTCGGCCGAGATGCCGCCCTGCACGATGATGACGGGCGCGCCGGCGGCGCCGTAGAGGGCGAAACGCACGCGCGCCTCGCAGGCCCGCTCGCCGTGGCGCGGCTGCAGCCGCAGCCGCAGCCGGCGCTCGCCGCCGATGCGGGCGACGCGGGCGAGATCGGTGGCCGACACCGGCGCCGCCAAGGCGGCATCGGGGCAGGCAGGGGGGCCATCGGCCTGGAAGGTCATTCGGGTTCTCCGCTGGCGCTCGCAGGCCCGCGGGAGAACCGGAAACGGATTGCCGCGCCCAGCACGGCGGATCGCCGCGGGGCGCTGCAACTCATCTCTCGGTGGAGCGCACGCCGTGCGTCCCCGCGGGAGTTGGCACCGTGGCGCAGCAGGCGCTGCGCTGGTTGCCCCGGCGTCGAAGGGCCTGTCCCTCAGCCGGTCTTGATGAGCAGTGGCGCGCACTGTAGCGGCGCCAATTACTTGCGTCAATGGCCGTCTATACGTCCATTCGTCATGAGCGGCGGGTACCCGCATCGTTCCGCTCGCGGCATGCCGGGTGCAGGCGGGAGCAGCGTCGCCTTGGTCGCGTGCGGAAACGCATCGCCATGATCCCCGCGGGCGAGGACGGCCCATTGCTACAATGGTCGGTTTCCCGCGCCCTGCAGCTCCCATGTCCGACCATCTCAGCGAAACCCGGCGCCGCCGCACCTTCGCCATCATTTCGCACCCCGACGCCGGCAAGACCACGCTGACCGAGAAGCTGCTGCTGTTCGGCGGCGCGATCCAGATGGCGGGATCGGTGAAGTCGCGCAAGACCGCGCGCCACGCCACGTCCGACTGGATGGCGCTGGAGCAGGAGCGCGGCATCTCGGTGACCAGTTCGGTGATGCAGTTCCCCTACTCAGGGCACATCGTCAACCTGCTCGACACGCCGGGCCACGCCGACTTCGGCGAGGACACCTACCGCGTGCTGACCGCGGTCGATTCGGCGCTGATGGTGATCGACTGCGCCAAGGGCGTGGAGGAGCGCACCATCAAGCTGATGGAGGTGTGCCGGCTGCGCGACACGCCGATCATGACCTTCATCAACAAGCTCGACCGCGAGGGCCGCGAGCCGATCGAGCTGCTCGACGAGGTCGAGCGCGTGCTCGGCATCGAGTGCGCGCCGGTGACCTGGCCGATCGGCATGGGTTCGCGCCTGAAGGGCGTCTACCACCTGCTGCTGGACGAGGTGCACGTCTACGAACCGGGGCGCAACTTCACCCGCCAGGATTCGACGATCTACAAGGGGCTCGACGACCCGCGCCTGGCCGAGCGCATCGGCGCCGGCATGCTGGCGGAGCTGCGCGACGAGCTGGAACTGGTGCAGGGTGCGTCCAATCCCTTCGACCTCGATGCCTATCGCGCCGGACGGCAGACGCCGGTGTTCTTCGGCTCGGCGGTGAACAACTTCGGCGTGCAGCCGCTGCTCGACTTCTTCGTCGAACACGCGCCATCGCCGCAGCCGCGCGCCACCACGAGCCGCGAGGTGTCGCCCGGTGAGGACGCCTTCAGCGGCTTCGTGTTCAAGATCCAGGCCAACATGGACCCGATGCACCGCGACCGCGTGGCGTTCCTGCGCGTGTGCGCGGGCCGCTACGATGCCGGCATGAAGATGCTGCACGTGCCGAGCGGCAAGGAGATGCGCATCGCCAACGCGCTGACCTTCATGGCCTCGGACCGCGAGATCGCCGCCAGCGCGTATCCGGGCGACGTCATCGGCCTGCACAACCACGGCACGATCGCTATCGGCGACAGCTTCAGCGCCGGCGAGGCGCTCACCTTCACCGGCATCCCGAGCTTCGCCCCGGAGCTGTTCCGCCGCGCGCGCCTGAAGGATCCGCTGAAGATGAAGGCGCTGGCCAAGGGCCTGGGCCAGCTCTCGGAGGAAGGCGCCACGCAGTTCTTCCGGCCGCTGATGTCCAACGACCTGATCCTCGGCGCGATCGGCGTGCTGCAGTTCGAGGTCGCCGCCTATCGCCTCAAGGACGAGTACGGCGTCGAGGCCGCGTTCGAGAACGTCGGTGTCGTCACCGCGCGTTGGATCCATTGCGATGACGCGCGCAAGCTCGAGGAATTCCGCGAGCGGAACGCGCAGTACCTCGCCATCGACGCCGCCGGCGAACTGGTGTACCTGGCGCCGACGCGCGTCAACCTGCAGCTGGCGATGGAACGCTGGCCCACGGTGACCTTCGCCGCCACCCGCGAACACGCGGGATCGATCGCCACCGGCTGAGAAAGCGACGGGCCCTCAGCCCTCAGCCCTCAGCCCTCAGCCCTCAGCCCTCAGCCCTCGGAAGGCTATCCGCCCAGCGCGAAGGTGCCGCGGAACAGCGTGTCCGGCGCCTGCTGGTGGCGGGCCGGCGCGTGCCGCGCAGGCGCCTCGCCGGAGGCGGCGAAGATGACATCCTCGCGCGAGGCGAGGATATGGCCCGCCTGCGCCACCGAGGAGGAGGTCGCGGCGACGTCCTGCCACGGGCCGGCGTCATCCACCGGGCGCGTGGTCATCACCAGACCGAAGGCGACGGCGAGGCAGGCGGCGATGCCGCCGAGCCAGCGCTGGCGCGCGCCATGGCCGTGGTGGCGGCGCTGCGGGTGCGCGGCGCCGCGGCGGCTGCGCTGCGGATGCGCGCGCTGGAGGCGCGACACCTCGCCGGCGAGGCTGGCCGAAGCGGGCGCGAGCTCGCGCAGGAGCGCGGCCAGTTCCGCCATGCCGGGTTCGCCGGCGAGCGCTTCCAGCGCCGCGGGCGTCGCGCCGCGCTCGCCGGCCAGTGCCGAAGCCAGCTCGGCGGATCCGGTCGGCAGCGCCTTGCGGCGGCTGCACAGGTGGCGGTAGGTGGCGGAAAGAGAATGTGTGTTCATGGCATCAGTCTTCAAAGTCGCCGTGACCCAGGTCGCGCAGGCGGGATTTCAGTTCCTCCAGCCCGCGCGAAACCAGTTTTCGTGCCGCCTCCGCCGAGGCGATCCCGGCGAGGTCGGCGATTTCCTGCAGGGAAAAACCCTGCAGGTGGAGGGCGATCGGCAGGCGCCTGCGCTCCGGCAGCTCGGCGAGGCAGGCCTCCAGGCCTTGCATGCGTTCCGCATCGCCGGCGCTGTGCTCCGGCGTCAGCGGCGACACGGCGATCTCGACGCCCGGCTCGTCCTCTTCCGGCAATGGCTCGGTGGCACGTACCTGTGCCCGCCGCAGCGCATCGATGACCGTGCTCGCCACTACCCTCTGCACATAAGACGCATGAAAGGCCCCGGAGCGGTCACGCTCGATGGCGTGCCAGAGGCGGATGCGTATTTCCTGCTCGACATCGGCCGGATCGATGCCGTGCTTGTCCAGGCCATAGGTGCCGAGCAGGCCGCGCACGCGCGCTCCGTAGGTGCGGAAAAGCTCCTCGAGGCGGGCGTGGACGGGATCGACGGGGCGGTTCATGAGGCGGGGGCTGGCGCGGGGCGGCTATGCTCACCGACTGCGTGCGCCGCCGCAATGGCGCCCGCGCGGCGGCGCGCTCAGGCCGCGTCCTGCAGCAGCGGCGGCAGCGGGCAATGCAGGGCCGCACACACCGTGCGCAGGAGCTCGGCCTCGGCCACGCTCACCAGGCCGTCCGCGCTGATCGCCGCGGTCATCGCCTGCACCACCAGTTCCTTGCCGGCCGGGGCGAGGAGATCGAGCCTCGGCAGCGCCCGATCGAGCGCGAGTGCCCAGTCCGCGGGCGGGCGGTACTCCAGCGCGGCGCCCGGCAGCACCTCGCGCAGGCCGCGCACGTAGGCCTGCCGCGCCGCCTCCGCGTCACCGTGCCCGTGGCGGGCAAGGATGGCGAGGAGATCGCGCAGTTCGCGCTCCACGCCGGGCAGCTTCTCGCGCCCGATCCGCCGCGCGGCGCCCGGGTCGAGCGCCTCCATGACCTGGATGCGCAGCAGCGTGGCCAGGCAGTACTCGTCCAGGGTGACGCGCCGGTCGGCCTCGATCAGCGCCCGCACGGCGATCATGAAGCCGGTCAGTTGCGGCCGCGGGCGCCGGCGCAGCGCCGGGAAGGCGAGCGCCGCCAGCGGCAGGCGCTGCATCGGATGGAGTCCCTGCAGCAGGCTCGCGACACGGGCGGTGCGCGCCTCCAGCGCCGCATCGAACTGCCCGGCGATGCGTGCGAGCTGGTGCGTGCGCACGTCCGGTTCCGCGCTCAACAGCAGCGCGAATACCAGCGGCATGGCCTGGTCGGAATGCCCGGCAGCTTCGCGGAGCGCCACGGGCAGGCTGGCATGGAGGCCTTGCGCGGCCACGCGGTCATCGACGCCCGGGTTGCCCACCTGCCGCGCCACCGAGCGCGGCGAAAGCCGCACCTGCGCCCCTGCGGCAGGAATCGCGCCACCCTCCGCGGCCCCTGCGGCGGGGATGGCCGGGGCGAAACCGGCGATCGATGCGCCGGCGGCTTCCGGGTCGGCGGCCGCCACCGGCGCCGCCCAGGCGGCGGCGATCGCCTCGAGCTGCCCGGGCCGGAAGGCCGGATCGAGTTTCAGGATGCGCGCATGCAGCGGCGGGTGGGTGGCGAACAGCGCCGAACGAGCGAGGCCGTCCGAGAACAGCATGTGCGAGACTTCCTCGGTGTCGCTGGCGGCGAGCCTGGAGCCCTCGGCCAGTGCCGCGATCTTCTTCAGTGCGCCGCCGATGCCCTCGGTCTGGCGGGTGAACTGCACCGCCGAGGCGTCGGCGAGGAACTCGCGATGGCGGGAGATCGATGCCTTGATGAGGCGGGTGAAGATCACGCCGATGTAGCCCACCGCGAACAGCCCGAATCCGAGCAGGACGATGCCGCCGGAATTGCGCCCGCGACCGCGCCCGGACGCCTGCGCGATGCGCCGCCCGACCACCGACATCACCAGGATCCCGAACACCACGCCCATGAGGCGGATGTTGAGGCGCATGTCGCCGTTCAGTACATGGCTGAACTCGTGGCCGATGACGCCCTGCAGTTCCTCGCGGGTGAGCTTGTCGAGGGCGCCGCGGGTGACGGTGATGGCGGCATCGGCCGGCGCATAGCCGGAGGCGAAGGCGTTGATGCCGGCCTCCTCCTCGAGCACGAACACGTCGGGCACCGGCACGCCGGAGGCGATGGCGAGTTCCTCGACCACGTTGCGCAGGCGCCGGTAGGCGAAATGGGTGCTGTCGGTCGGCACCGGCACGCCGCCGAGGCCACGCGCGACCGCCGCGCCGCCGCCGCGCAGGGTGGCGATCCGGTACAGCGAACCCGAGCCGATCACCAGCAGCACGAAGAGGCTGAGGAGGGCCAATCCGCCCGGGCCGACCGCGAATGCCGCGGTGCCGGCGAGCGCGAGCAGCAGCACGAAATCCGTGGCGACCACGATCACCACCACCGCCAGCGCGAACAGGACCAGCATGCGTCGCGTCTGGCGCCGGGCCCGTTCCTGGTGGAGGAAGAAGTTCATGCCGGGAAGCCCGGCCGGGCCGGCGCGCCGGTCGCGGCTCGCAAGGAGTCGCCCGCGCTGCGCGGAGCCGGAGCCTTCTCCTTCAGCTGAAGGAGACCTTCGGCACCTCGCGCTTCGTTTCCGACTCGATCGCGAGCCGCTCGGCCGGCAGGAACGCGAACATGCCGGCGATGATCGACCCGGGGAACTGCTCGCGACGGTTGTTGTACTGCATGACGGCGTCGTTGTAGGCCTGGCGGGCGAAGGCGACCTTGTTCTCGGTGGTGGTGAGCTCCTCGCCGAGCTGCATCATGGTCTGGTTGGCCTTGAGGTCGGGATAGGCCTCCGACAGCGCGAACAGCCGCCCCAGCGTCTGCGTCAGCGCGTTGTCGGCACCGGCGAGCTGCTGCATCGCGGCGGCGTCGCCGGGGCTCGCCTTGGCCGCCGAAAGCCCGGCCACGGCGGAGTTGCGGGCCTGGATCACCGCCTCCAGGGTGTTCCGCTCATGCGCCATGTAGGCCTTGGCGGTTTCGACCAGGTTCGGGATCAGGTCGTAGCGGCGGGTGAGCTGCACGTCGATCTGCGCGAAGGCATTGCGGTAGGCGTTCCGCGCCGCCACCAGGCCGTTGTAGAGGCCGATCGCGAACAGCCCCGCGCCGACCAGGATCACCAATACGATCAAGAGGTTCATCGGTTTATTTCCCCTGCCGGATGCGACTAGAATCGGGCACCGGATAGACACGCTCGCGCGAGCATACCACGCGGGTCCGAGGCGACCCGGGAGACGATATTGAGCACCACCCGACGCGCGCTGGCGGCCATGGCCGCGGTTCTCGCACTGGCCCTTTGCACGCCCGCGGACAGCCTGGCCGCGGCCCGCAACACCCATTCACCGTCGACCCGCAAGCCAAGTCCGGCGACCGCCAAGGCGACCCGCCAGGCCGCGGGCAAGAAGCGGCCGGTAGCGCGCAAGGCCGCTCCCGCGCCCATCATCATCCCGGCCGCGGACGAGCACGCGGTGGCGCGCGATCCCTCCGTCGTGGCCGCCGAGTTCGATCGCTGGCTGGACGGCCTCGCCGCGACCGATGCGGTGGCCGGGCTCGCCGCCGCCATCGTCAAGGACGACCGGGTGGTCTTCGAGCGCGGCATCGGCGTCGCCGACGCCGCCAGCGGCGCGGCGGTGACGCCCGACACGGTGTTCCGGCTGGCCTCGCTTTCCAAGGCGTTCGCGGCCGCCATGGCCGGCATGCTGGTCGAGCGCGGCATGCTGCACTGGGACAGCAAGGTCGCCGGGCTGCTGCCGGAGTTCACGCTGAGCGACGGCGCCGGCGCGCAGCGCCTCACCGTGGCCGACATCCTCAGCCATCGCGTCGGCCTGCCGCACAACACCTACGACCATCTCCTGGAGCAGGCGGAGCCCTACCAGCTCCTGGTCGGGCAGCTCAAGGACGTCCCGCTCGCCTGCCCGGTGGGCGCCTGCTACGGCTACCAGAACATCGCCTTCAGCCTGATCGGCGACGTCACCTACGCGGCGACCGGCGACTTCTACTACCACCAGGTCGAGAAGCGCATCTTCCATCCGCTCGGCATGGACACGGCCACGTTTGGCCGCGACGCGCTGGAGGGATCGCCGCGCTGGGCGCGCCCGCACCGCCGCCAGGGCCGCGCCTGGGTGTCGTTCGTGCCCAACGAGAACTACTACCGCGTGGCTCCGGCGGCCGGCGTCAACGCCAGCATCCGCGACATGGAGCAGTGGCTGATCGCGCAGATGGGCGGCCGCCCGGACGTGCTCTCGCCGCAGTTGCTCCGGGTGCTGCACACGCCGCTGGTGGAGACCGAGCGCGAGCTGCGTTCGTCCTCGTGGCGGCGCGGTCGCCTCAACGATGCGCGCTATGCACTCGGCTGGCGCGTGTACGACTATGCCGGCACCACGCTGGTGTTCCATGCCGGCGCCGTGCAGGGCTACCGCGGCATGATCGCCTTCCTGCCCAGGTACCGCTTCGGCGCGGTGATGCTGTGGAATTCTGAGTCCGCCACTCCGGCCGGGCTGATGCCGATGCTGCTCGATCGCTACCTCGGCCTGCCGGACGCCAACTGGGCCGGCCTCGAACTCGATGACCTCAGCGAGCGCACCGGCGGCGCCGAATAGCCGCGATGCGACTTCCCCATCGGCGGCGCTGATCGTTCGGCCGCGACCCGCTCCCGGCGGCGCGTCGCTCGCAGCGGGGGAGCCGCGGCGCTTGTCCGAATCTGACCTTCAGCGCCTCTTGCTGACAGGCGCCACGCCGCGGACGCGGACGCGTGTCGCGCCCGCGGCGCTCAGTTGAGCTTGAATTCGATGCGGCGCCGCAAGGTCGAATCCTGGGGCTGCCCGTTCTGCAGGCGCGGCTCGAACTTGGCCTTCTGCACCGCGCTCAGCGCCTCGCGGTCGAACACGCCGCGTGGATCGGACGCGGTCACGCGCGCGTTCCTCACCGCACCGTCCGCCGTCACCACGAACTCGACCTCGACCCAGCCATTCTGCCGGTTGCGGACCGCGGCCACCGGGTAGGTGGGATTGGGCGGCACCAGCACCCGTGCATCGCGGGTCTCGCCGACCGGAGCCGGCGCAGGGGGCGGCGTGGCCGCCGGAGCCGGAGTCGCCGTGGCCACCTGCGTGCGGGCCGGGGCGGCGGTCGGCGCGGGCACGGGGGCCGGCGCTTCTTCGGTCGGTGCTGCCGGCGCCGCTGCCGCGGCCTGCGGGTTGGCCGCGGCGGCGGCCTGGGCGGCGGCCAGCGCTTCCTTTTGCGCCTGCTGCGCCTGCTCGCGCTCGGCCAGGCGACGCCGTGCATCGAGCTTGCTGCGCAGGATCGTCAAGGCGTAGTTGCTTGGATCCGCCTTGGCGAGCAGGCCCATGATCCGGCTCGCCTCGTCGAAGTTGCCCTGGTTGATCTGGTCCTCGGCGCTGCCGGTGGCGAACGGAAACAGCTCGCGCAGGGCGTCCATCGCGTTGGCGTCGTCCGGCTGCAGCGCGATGATGCGCAGGTAGTATTCGAGCGCATTGTTGCCGGGCGGTGCCACCATGCGGTTGTCGCTCATGGCCGAGCGAGCCTGCTTGTAGAGTTCGTTGGCGCTGAGATCCTCGCTGACCGCCACCGGAGCAAGGGTGTTCGGATCCTCCGCGGAGGCAGCAACCGGCGCGCTCGGCGCAGCCGTCTTGACTGCGAGGCCGGGGCGGCCGAGGAACCACCAGGCGGCGGCACCGAGCGCGGCGAGCACCACCGCGATGAGGATGAGTGGCACGAGGCCGATGCCGGCCTGGCAACGTGGCCCATACGGTTGGCCAGCCCGATTCCGTCCGTCCGTCAGATCGATCATTTCAAAGCCCCCGAATTGCTGCCGTATCGCGGCCGCGCGCGGCCATGGGTCGGT
This sequence comes from Lysobacterales bacterium, assembly GCA_017305135.1. Classification (GTDB taxonomy): domain Bacteria; phylum Pseudomonadota; class Gammaproteobacteria; order Xanthomonadales; family Rhodanobacteraceae; genus Dokdonella_A. Next base: position 43,427 of record JAFKNA010000019.1, read on the forward strand.
GGTGGTCCGATCCGGTCCCTCGTCGGGCGTTCCCGTGCCTGCCGCGTCAGTGTGGCCATCAGCCCCTGCCGCCCAGCGCGCCCCTCGGCGTTCCCCACCGGCATAAAGGTATTGCCAGTCGCACTTTCGATGCAACTTGCGCGCCAGTAGCGGCGCCCTCTGTCGTGCACATGCGTCGCATGACCTCGTTCAGTTTGCGGCGCTTAACCTTGTTCCCTCGCATGCCATGGCGGCATGCGCCAGACGTGTTCGAGGAGAAAAACCGATGGCAAACATGCGCGACGCGAAAGAACACCTGTCGGCGGCCGGCGACGAGGCCGCGGCGAGCGCGGAGGCCGGGGCAGAGGCGGCCAGCGGCGAGATCCGCAAGCTGAAGGCGAAGCTGCGCGCCAACAGCGAGGAATTGCAGGACAACCTGCGCGACGCGGGTGACCGCTTCGCCGAAGGGGCACAGACCTTCAGCACCACCGCGCGCGAGCAGATCCGCGAGCATCCGCTTGCGGCGGCCGGCATTGCCTTCGCAGCCGGCGTGGTGCTGGCGCGGCTCCTGCGCAGCCGCTGAAATGCAGCAGCGCGAGGAGGCGCAACCGGGGGCGCCGGATCCGGCAGGGTCGGCGACACTGGATGTGCTGGCGGCGGCACGCGACGCGGCGGTGCAGACCGCCCGCGTCGCCACCGCAGCCTGGGGCGTGCTGCGCGCCGAGTTGCGGCTGGCCAAGACCAGCGCCGGTCGCCTCGTGGTATTCGGTCTGCTCGCGCTGGTGCTGGCGGGGAGCGCCTGGCTGGCCATCCTTGCCACCATCGCGGTCGCGCTCTACCAGCTCACGCACAGCCTGCTCATCGGCGTCGGCGCGGTCGCCCTCGCCAATGTCCTCGGGGTGGCGTGGCTGGCGCTGCTGCTCCGGAGCTGCGCGCGCGACCTCGACCTGCCGCACACGCGCAGGATCCTGGCCGAACTCTCGGACGGTGAGCCATGAGCCGGAGCGCATGCAAGAGCGAAGTGGCCCTGGCCACGCAGCGCTACACGCAGGCGCGCGCGGAATACGACGCAAGGATGTCGGTGCTGCGCGAGCGAGCACGCGCGCTGCCGCTGGCCTGGCTGCTCGGCGGCGGTTTCGCCGGCGGGCTCGCGACGGGATTCCTGCCCGTGCGCGCACTGACCCGGGCCGGTGGCTTCGCGGCGGAAATGATGACTCTGGCGTTCCGGGCGCCCTACGCCCACCAGCTCATCGCGGCCATGCGCAAGGGCTGGGACAACGCCGGGAGCCGAATCGGCAGCAGGCCGCCCGACACGCAATAAGCGCAAACGAGACGCCCTTCCCGTGCTGGGCGCCACGGGAAGGGCGATGGATGGGTGCCACGCACCGGCCCGGATCCCGGGCCGGTGCAGGCGGGTCTACTTGGCGCTGGACTTCGCAGCCGGAGCCTTCCGGGCAGCAGCCTTCTTGGCAGGGGCCTTTTGGGCCGCGGGCTTCTTGGCGGCAGCCACCTTGCCAACAGTCGTCGCCTTGGCCGCCGCCACCTTCTTGGCCGGAGCCTTCCTGGCGGGTGCCTTCTTGGCCGCTGGCGCCTTCTTCGCCGCCGGAGCCTTCTTGGCCGGCGCCTGCTTGGCAGGTGCCTTCTTCGCGGCCGCGGCCTTCTTTACGGCCGGAGCCTTGGCGGCGGAGGTCTTGCGTGCGGTCGCAGCGCTCGCTTTCGATGTGGTCTTCTGCGCCGCAGCCTTCTTGGCGGCCGGAGCCTTGGCGGCGGCGGGTTTCGTCGCAGGCGACGCCTTCTTTGCAGCATCAGCTTTCTTGGTAGCCATGTCGCGTCTCAGCTCCTCGTCGGTTGGCAATGGTTGCCCAGTAAACGCATGAAGGAATGCTTCACACAGCAGATCGCTGTTGGTGGCGTGGCGCAGGTTGCCGACCTGGCGGCGGGTCCGTTCGTCGGACAAGAGCTTGAGGACGTGCAGTGGAATCGAAACCGTAATCTTTTTCACCGACCCGGACTTGCTGCCGTGTTCGACGTAGGGAACGATGAAACGCGATGCCGTCATGATTCCTTGGTTGTTTTGTCACGCCGGCGCAAAAGCTATTACTGTCCCCGCGACGTGTCAACAGAATTCTGGAAGCGAAACAAGCAGTTCCCGCATCGCCAACGGCGGCTGGCGAAAACACGTTTCATCCATAAACGAAAATGGACGTCCAGATGCCTGGACGTCCATTCATTTCAAATGCCGCAGGGCGCCACGAAAAAACGAACGTGGGCGCGGGCTTGCAGCCCCGCGCTGCCGGCGAGGCGCGGCCCGTGCGTCCGGCGCGAGCCTCGGTGGCATCCCGCACACGACACCTGGCACGGCATGCAACGGCAGGTGAACGGATTGCGCCGCTGCGCGCGGATGGCAATGCCGGGAGCGGTTGCAATGCGCGAAACGGAGTGGATGCGCGGATCGAACCGGCTCGCGATCGGGTAAGCCGCGGCCTCAGTCCTCGCCTTCGATGGATTCGGCGTAGGCGTCGGGGTCGAGCAGCTCGTCGAGGTCGCCGGCGAGATTGTCGGGCCGGATCTGCAGCACCCAGCCATCGCCGTACGGATCCTCGTTGATCGTTTCGGGCCGGTCGGGAAGCGCTTCGTTGATCGCCACCACCTCGCCCGACACCGGCGCATAGAGATCCGAGGCGGCCTTCACCGACTCCACCACCGCGCAGGCGGTGCCGGCCTTGACGTGATCGCCGACGCTCGGCAGCTCGACGTAGACCACGTCGCCGAGGAGGCCTTGGGCGTGATCGGAAATGCCGACCGTCACCGTGCCCTGGTCTTCGACGCGCGCCCACTCGTGGGACTTCATGAACTTGAGATCGCCGGGGATTTCTTGCATGGCTCGGATCCTGGAATAAGCGGGCTGCTGGGGAGCGGATTCTAGCAACGGCGGCAGGGTGGCGCGATCAGATGCCCTCGCGCGGCCTGCCCTCGCGCACGAACGGATACTTCACCACGCGCACCGGCACCTCGCGGCCGCGGATGTCGACGTGGAGCGCCTCGCCCGCGCCCTGTGGCACGCGCGCGAAACCGATCGCCTTGCCGAGCGTCGGCGCGAAGATGCCGGACAGGATCTCGCCCTCGCCCGCCGGCGTCAGCACGCGCTGGCCGTGGCGCAGCACGCCCTTGTCGTCCATGACGATGCCGACCAGCACCGAGTGTGCCTCGGCCTTGCGGCGCTCCAGCGCGGCGCGGCCGATGAAGTCGCGATCGCCCTCCAGCGCCACCGTCCAGCCGAGGTTCGCCTCCCACGGCGTGACGGTCTCGTCCATGTCCTGGCCATAGAGGTTCATGCCGGCCTCCAGGCGCAGGGTGTCGCGCGCACCGAGTCCGGCCGGGGCGACTCCGGCCTCGCGCAAGCGCTCCCAGAGGCCCGCGGCAGCCCCGGTGGGCAGCACGATCTCAAAGCCGTCCTCGCCGGTGTAGCCGGTGCGGGCGACGAACAGCGGTGCGCCATCGGGAGCGGCAACCTCGGCGGCGGAGAACTTGCCGAGCTTGCGCACCACGGCGGCGGCGTCCGCATCAAGCAGGCCCAGCACCGCCTCGCGCGCCTCTGGCCCCTGCACCGCGATCATGGCGTAGTCGCGGCGCTCGCGGACCTCGACGCCGAAGGGCTGCGCGTGGCGCTCGATCCAGGCCAGGTCCTTGTCGCGCGTGGCGGCGTTGACCACGGCGCGGAAGAAGTCCTCGCCGAGGTAGTAGACGATGAGGTCGTCGATCACCCCGCCCCCCTCGTTCAACATGCACGAGTAGAGCGCCTTGCCGGTCGTCTTCAGCTTGTCGATGTCGTTGGCGAGGAGATGGCGCAGGAACTCGCGGCAGCGCCCGCCATGCAGATCCACCACCGTCATGTGCGAGACGTCGAACATGCCGGCGTGGCGGCGCACGGCATGGTGTTCCTCGATCTGCGAACCGTAGTTGAGCGGCATGTCCCAGCCGCCGAAGTCGACCATCTTGGCGCCGAGCGCACGATGGGTTTCGTTGAGGACGGTCTTGCGGGTCATGGCAGGTCTCGGATGAAGGGATCACGCATTATCGCAGGCGCAGCGTCGTGGTCATCCAGGCAGGGCAGAAGCAGAAGGGTGGGCACGAACACACGGAGCGACACCACTTCGGGACGTCATGCCGCGCAAGCAGGCATCATCGAAAGCTCCGGAGCGAGCCGCATCGGCGGGAGTGCGGCCGCACTCAGCCGTTCCGGGGCACTTCACGCACCGTGAACGTCGTCCCCTGCAGCGCCACGATCTCGACTTCGCTCCCCACCGGCAGGTCCGGCCCCTCGGCCAGCCATTCACCGTCGCCGACCTTGACCTTGCCGCGGCCGTTGACGATGGCCTCGCAGACGATGACGCAGCGGCCCACCATGCGCTGGCCGCGGCGGTTGAGGAGCGGCTGGTCGTCGCGTACTTCCGCGCGCGGGCGGATGTACTTCCAGTAGACCAGGCAGGTGGCGAGCGAGAGCAGCGCGAAGACGATCGCCTGCGCCAGGATCGGCAGCGCCGGCGCGAGCCAGGTGAGGACGCCCATCAGCGCCGCGGCGATGCCGATCCAGAGCAGGAAGTAGCCCGGCGCCACCACCTCCGCCGCGATCAGCAGCAGGGCCAGGATCCACCAGCCGTAATGGTTCATGAGTTCAGCCATCGGCGTGCCCCGGCTCAGCGCGGCGGCATGGGCGGAGCCGGCGGACGCGGCGGCGACTGGCGTGGCGGCGCCGGCTGGCGCGCTTCCTGCCCGGCCAGCGCGTTCTTCGCCAACTCCGCGATTCCGGCCATCGAGCCGATGATGCCGCTCGCCTCGATCGGCATCAGCAGCATCTTCTGGTTCGGCGAATCCGCCATCGCCTTCAGCGCCTCGACGTACTTGTTGGCGACGAAGTAGTTGAGCGCATTGACGTCGCCGGCGGCGATCGCCTGCGATACCACGGCAGTCGCCTTGGCCTCGGCGACGGCCAGGCGCTCGCGTGCCTCGGCCTCGCGGAAAGCGGCTTCCTTCTGGCCTTCGGCGGCGAGGATCGCCGACTGCTTCTCGCCTTCGGCCTTCAGGATCGCCGCCTGCCGGAAGCCCTCGGCTTCCAGGATGTTGGCGCGCTTCTCGCGCTCGGCCTTCATCTGCCGCGCCATCGAGTCGACCAGGTCACGCGGCGGCTGGATGTCCTTGAGCTCGATGCGCGTCACCTTGAGGCCCCAAGGGTGGGTCGCCTCGTCGACCACGCGCAGCAGCGCGGCATTGATGTGGTCGCGGCGCGACAGCGACTCGTCGAGGTCGAGGCCGCCGAGCACGGTGCGGATGTTGGTCATCACCAGGTTCACGACCGCGAGCTCAAGGTTCGCCACCTCGTAGGCCGCCTTGGCCGCGTCGAGCACCTGGTAGAAGACGATGCCGTCGACCTTGACCACCGCGTTGTCCTTGGTGATGACGTCCTGCGAGGGCACGTCCAGCACCTGCTCCATCATGTTCATCTTGTGGCCGACGTTCTGCACCACCGGGATCAGCAGGTGGAAACCCGGCTCCAGCGTATGGGTGTACTTGCCCCAGCGCTCCACGGTCCACTCGTAGCCCTGCGGCACGATGCGCACCAGCTTGTAGAGGATGACGACGGCGACGGCGATGACGACCAGCGGCAGGAGGCCGAGCATGGGTTCCACTCCCCGGGGATGAGGCGTGGAGTATAGGCGAGCGCACGGTTCGCGACCTGCGCCAGCGCGTGTCGCGCAAAGGCTGCGCCCGGCACTCCCGTGGAAGCGCATTCTGTGCGCGACCTTGGTCGATGTCCGCTCTACCGTGAGCGACGTTCGCTTCCCGCCGGCCGCTCAGCCCAGCGGCAGCACCAGGCTGGCGACGAGCCCGCCACCGCCGCGGTTGGCCAGGTGCAGCCGTCCCTCGTGCGCCTCGGCCACCTCGCGCGCGAGCGCGAGGCCCAGGCCCGAGCCATTGCGCTTGGTCGAGTAGAACGGCAGCAGCGCGTTGGCCAGCACCGCCTCGTTCATGCCGCCGCCGCGATCGGACACCTCGATGCGCCACTCGCGCGCGCCATGGGCGACGGCCAGCTCGATGGCGGCGGCATCGCCGCCGGCCTCGTGGGCGTTCTTGAGCAGGTTGATCAGCGCCTGCTCGACCTGCGCGCGGTCGAATCGCGCCGACCCCGCCGGCACCGGCCCGGCGATGCGGAACGCGTAGTGCTGCGCCAGGCTGGCGAGGAAGGGCGCCCACTCGACCGCTTCCGGCCGCGGCGCAGGCAGGCGTGCGAAGCGCGCGTAGCCCTGGATGAAGCCCTCCAGGTGGCGCGTGCGCTCCTCGATGGTGTCGAACACCGTGACCAGGCGCCCGCCGTCGCCGAGCCTCGCCCACTCGCGGCCGGAATGGGACAACGAGCGGATCGGCCCCAGCGAGTTGTTGAGTTCGTGGCTGATCACGCGGATGACCTTCTTCCAGGTCGCCACCTCGGCCCGCGCGAGTTCGCGGGTCAGGCGCTTGAACTGGTAGAGGTGGTGCACGCGGCCGCGCAGGGTGAAGCGGCGCTGCGAGAGGTGGAAAGTTTCCTCGCCGTCCTCGCCCGCCACGCTGAACAGGCCGTCGGCCCGCTGCGCGAGCGCCGCGGCGACCGGCGCCGGCAGGCCGGATAGCACCTCGTCGAGATCCTCGCCCGCGAAGGGACGGCCGCCGTGCAGCAACTGCCGCGCGGCGAGGTTGGCGTAAACCACCCGTTCGCGGTCGTCGACCAGCACCAGCGCCGTCGGCGTGTTCTGCACCACCGTGTCGAGCAGGAGCTCGCGCTGGAAGAGGTGCTGGCGCTGCTCGCGCAGCACGCGCCCGAGCTCGTTGTGCGCCGCCACCAGCTCGCCCACCTCGTCGCGGCGCGGGGTGGCGATGGAGAAGCTGAAGTCGCCATCGCGGAACGCCGTCACGCTGCCGGCGAGGGCGCGGATCAGGGCCGCCACCGGATGCGCCATGCGGTGCGCGAAGACCAGCGCCGGCAGCGCCAGCACCAGCACCGCCACCGCCGCGCCGAGGAGCGGCGAGCCCCACCAGGCGGTCGCCCACGCCGCCAGCGCCGCGGCCAGCACCAGCACCACCGCGAGTGCCGCGGCCAGCTTGCCTTCGAGGGAGAGGAGGCGCATGGAGCCGGGAATGGGGATTCGGGAATGGGGAATGGGGAATGGGGAATGGGGAATCGTAAGAGCAGCGCTTCGCGGTGTCAGGCCGGGCGCCGGCTTCAGGCCATTCCCGATTCCCGATTCCCGATTCCCATTTTTTCCATTCTCCGATACAGCGCCTGGCGTGAGAGGCCGAGCGCGGCGGCGGCATGGCTCACGTTGCCGTGGGCCTCGGCGAGGGCGGCTTCGATGGCGGCACGGTCGGGCTCGGGGGCGGGCGGCGGGCGCGGGGTGCTGCCGCGCACCACCGGGAGGCCGAGGTCGCCGGCGCTGATGGTGCCGTCCCGGCACAGGAGCGCCGCGCGCTGCAGGGCGTTCTTGAGCTCGCGCACGTTGCCGGGCCAGGCATGCGCGGCGAGCGCACGCGCGGCATCCTCATCGAGTTCGGCCGCGCCGTCGAGGAAATGCCGGGCCAGCGGCAGCACGTCCTCGCGGCGCTCGGCGAGTGGCGGCAGCCTGAGCTCGATGACGTTGAGGCGGTAATAGAGATCCTCGCGGAAGCGGCCTTCGCGGATCATCGCCGCGAGATCGGCGTTGGTGGCGCTGATCACGCGCACCTTCACCTGGCGCGTGCGGCTGGAGCCGAGGCGCTCGAACTGGCCGCTTTCCAGTACCCGCAGCAGCTTGGCCTGCCCGGCGAGCGGCAGGTTGCCGATCTCGTCCAGGAACAGGGTGCCGCCGTCAGCCATCTCGAAGCGGCCCTCGCGCGCCTTGCTCGCCGCCCCGGTGTAGGCGCCAGGCTCCGCGCCGAAGAGTTCCGCCTCGATCAGCTCCGAGGGCAGCGCGCCGCAATTGACGGTGACGAAGGGGCCCTCCCTCACCGAGGAATTGGCCTGCACGATCTCGGCGATGCGTTCCTTGCCGGCGCCGTTGGGGCCGGTGATCAGCACCGGCACGTCGGCGCGCGCCACCTGGCAGGCGAGTTCCACCACGCGCAGCGTTTCCGGTGCGGCGAACACCAGGCCGCGGAGGTCGTAACGCTCTTCCAGGACTTGGCGGCGGCGGCGGAACTCGGCGCGCGCGCGGCGGACCTCGTGGGTGGCTTCGGACAGCTCCAGCAGGTTCTCGGCGGTAGCGAGGAGCTTCTGGTCGTCCCAGGGCTTGGCGAGGTAGTCGGCGGCGCCGGCGCGGACCAGGTCCACCGCGGTTTCGAGGCTCGTCCACGCCGTCAACAGGACGATGGGAAGGTCGGGATGGCGGCCGCGGATGGCGCGGAAGAGTTCCACGCCCTCCTGCCCCGAGGTGGTGTCCGCGCTGAAGTTCATGTCCTGGATGACCAGGCCCACCGCTTCCCGGCGCAGTACCTCCAGCCCCTCCTCCGGCGAGCCGGCGACCAGCGTGCGGATGTCGCGCAGCCCGAACAGGAGGTCGAGCGCGGTGCCGACCGCGGGATTGTCATCGATGACGAGGATGGTGCGCATTGGGGCAGGGATTCGGGATTGCGGATTCGGGATTGGGAACAAGCGGCGGTTCCCGAGCCGCCGAGATCGGCGGCGTGAAACCAACAGGCATCTTATCGGGCGGCGGCGGACTGGATGCGCGAGGGCAGTCGGGGCAGCGGCGCCTTGCCGAATCCCGAATCCCCAATCCCGAATCCCGGCGCTCCTTACACGGTCCGCGTCGCCACGGCCGGGGGCACGCGCGAGGCGCGCAGGGCCGGGCCGAGCACGGCGAGCTGGCCGAGCGCCCACAGGCAGACGAAGCCGATCGGCACGTAATACCAGGGCAGCCGCGGCGCCTGGTAGGCCTGCATCAGCCAGAGGCTCAAGGCGTAGGCGAGTACGCCGCCGACCAGCAGGCCGAGCGTGGTGATGATGAAGTTCTCGGTCTGGAAGTAGCGCAGCACATCGAGGCGGGTCGCGCCGAGCGCGCGCCGGGTGCCGATCTGGCGGGTGCGCTGTGCGACCCAGAAGCTCGCCATGCCGACGATGCCGAGCGCGGTGATCCCGAGCAGTGCGAAGATCACCGTGCCCAGGATGATGGTCATGGCACGGTCGCCCGCATAGGCTTCGGCACGTACCTGCTGCATGCTGCGCATCTTGCCGATGATGCGGCTGGGATTGGCCTCGGCGAGCTTCTGCTCGACCGCCTTCATCACCTCATCGCGGCGACCGGGTTCCGTGCGCACCAGGTAGACGCTGCGGTTGCCGTAGGGCATGTAGGCCGGAACCAGCGTGGCGAACTCGATGTCGTCGCTGTCCACCCACGGCTGCTGCAGCGTGTCGATGATGCCGATGATGGTGCTGGTGGGCGGGCCCTCGTCGAGGTACACCTGCTTGCCGAGGGCATCCTCGCCGGGGAACAGCTTGTCCGCCAGCGCGCGCGTGACGATGATCGACGGCGGCTGCAGGCGGTCGCCGAAGGCAAGATCGGCGATTTCCTCCGGCTTGAAGTTGCGGCCGGCGACGAGCTGCGTGCCGAAGGTGTCGATCGCCGCGGCATCGACGATGTAGAACGCCGACTGCGCGGTGGAGGTCTTCTGCTGCGGCTTGAGGCTGATGCCCGAACCCCAGCCGCCGTTCGTCAGCGGCGCGGAATTGGTGCTGGTGGCGGCGGCGACGCCCGGCATCTGGCGCAGCAGGGCGAGGTCGGACTTCTGCACCGCGTGGGCGTCGAAGCCCTGGCCGAAGCCGTTGCTGCCGAAGAAGAAGGTGTCGGCCTCGTTCATGCCGCTCGGCCGGTCCATGCGATCCATGCGCTGGCCGATGATGAACAGCGCGTTGCAGACGATGGCCAACGTCAGCGCCACCTGCAGCCCGATCAGGATCATCGAGACCTTGCTGCGCATCAGGGCGGAAAGGATGGGGCGGATTTCCATGGCTGTGGGTCCGGGAATGGGGAATCGGGAATCGGGAATCGTCAGAAGCAGGCCGTTGGGACGTGGCAGCTCATCGCTCTTGAGGAAAAGGGGAATCGGGGCGGATCGCCGGGCTGGTGAGCTCTTCGCTTTTGCCATTCCCGATTCCCCATTCCCGATTCCCGGCCTTTCACATCTTCAACTGCGCCGCCGGCTGCACGCGGCAGGCGCGCCAGGTGGGGTAGAGGCCGGCGAGCAGGGCCGAGACGATGGCGAGCACGATGGTCATCATCACCATGGTCCAGTCGAGGCTGGCGACGGTCTGGTAGCGCTCGTACAGCGCGCGCACGGCGAGCAGGCCGAGTCCGGTCAACACCAGCCCCAGCGCGCCGCCGGCGAGGCCCACCACGCCCGATTCGACCAGGAACTGGGTGAATACCTCGCGTCGGCTGGCGCCGAGCGCGCGGCGCAGGCCGATCTCGCCCGCCTTGCGGGTGAACTTGGCCAGCAGCAGGCCGATCGTGTTGACGAGGCAGACGATGAGGAAGGCGAAGGCGAGGCCGGTCTGCACTTCCACGTCACGCGAGACGACGCGCTGGTCCTGCATCCACTCCTTGACGTCGGGCAGGCGGTTGTTGAGCGGGCGCGGGAAGCGGCCGAGCTTCTTCTGCTCGCCGACGTAGCGGTCGAGGAAGCCGTGGTACTCGGCCAGCCGCGCCGGAGACTCCAGTTCCACCCACATCTGGATCCAGACGCAGTCCGAATCGATGTAGGACTGCCAGCCCTCGCCCTCGGGTGAGCGCCAGCAACTGTTGTTGCCGGTCGAGCGCCGCTGCAGGTCGATGGCGGTGGTGAACGGCATGAAGAACTCGTCCTCGTCGGTGAACGCCCCGTTGGTGAGGTCGTAGTACTTGAAGCGCAGGTTCCACTCGTCCAGGACGCCGACCACGCGGTAGTCGGTGCCGTCCATGCGCACGCTGCGGCCGACGCTGTCCTGGCCACCGAACAGCTTCTCGTTGGTGGCGTGGCTGAGCACCACCACCCGCGCGTGGCCCTGGTCCTGTTCGCGGCTCCATGGACCGCCGTAACGGAAGCGCGGCTCGAACATGGCGAAGAAATCGGCGTAGGTCACGCGGCCGAGCGACTGGAAGGGCTTGACGTCCGGGTTCTCCGGCTGGATCGGCATCGACAGCTTGAACATCGCCGCTTGGCGGTCGGCCTTGCCCGCTTCCATCAGCGCCACCGCGTCGCGATAGGTGACCTGGTCGGGCGGGCGACCGTCCTCGTAGTACGGCTGGTCGGCGCTCCAGTTGTCGAGCTGCACGTAGTGCAGCCGGTCGCTCTTGGACGGGATCGGATCGCTGCCCATCAGGTGCAGCACGGTGAGCGTCGTCATGCTGGCGGCGATGCCGAGGCCGATGCCCACCACCATCAGCGCGGTGAGGATCGGGTTGCGGCGCAGACTGCGCAGGCCGAGCTGGAGATAGTAGGAGAACATGGCCGGGACTCGGAATTGGAATGGGACTGTGAGATCGCTACCGCAACAACGTCGGGCGGGTCAGGATTGGAGCGAAGCGGCTTCGGCTCTTGACGATTCCCGACTCCCGATTGCCGATTCCCGCGAGCTGTCGCGCAGCGACGGCTCGGCCTCGAAATCGGTCACCTGGCCGTCGATCACGTGCACGTTGCGGTGCGCGCGCGCGGCGAGTTCGGGGTCGTGCGTCACCATCACGATGGTGGTGCCCTGGCGGTTGATGTCCTCGAGCAGTTCCATCACGCCGCGCGCCATCAGCGAGTCCAGGTTGCCGGTCGGCTCGTCGGCGAGCAGCAGGCGCGGCGAACCGGCCAGCGCGCGGGCGATCGCCACGCGCTGCTGCTGGCCGCCGGAGAGTTCCGACGGGTAGTGCTTCATGCGCGAGGCGAGCCCGACTTGGCCGAGCGCCTCCTCGATGCGCTTCCTGCGGTCGGCCGCGCCGAAGCCGCGATAGCGCAGCGGCACGTCGACGTTGTCGAACAGGTTGAGGTCCGGAATCAGGTTGAAGCTCTGGAAGATGAAGCCGATCTTCTCGTTGCGCAGGCGCGAGCGACGGTTGTCGTCCAGCCCCTGCACGTCGACGCCGTCGAGCTGGTAGGCGCCGCCGGTGAACTCCTCCAACAGTCCCGCGATGTTGAGGAAGGTGGTCTTGCCCGAGCCCGATGGCCCGGTCACCGCCACGAACTCGCCCTCGCGTACATTGATCGAAAAGTCACGCAGCGCGTACGTCTCGATCAGGTGCGTGCGGTAGACCTTCTGCAGGTGGGACATGGTGAGCATCGGCGTTGCCTCTGGTACGGGGATTCGGGATTGGGGATTCGGGATTGGTGGAAGCGGGGCTCTGCGAGAATCTTTGCTATCGGAGTGTTGCGGGCGGGACCTGACGGGAAGGTCGGGACGCGGGCTGTTCCGAATCCCGAATCCCGAATCCCGGCTAGTTCAGCGCCACCCGCTGCGCACCCTTGAACTCGTCGGTGCCGGAGATGACGATGCGGTCGCCTTCCTTGAGGCCGCTGACGATCTCCACCGCGTCCAGGCTGGTGGCGCCGACCTCGATGGGGGTACGCCACGCGGTGCCGTCGCGCACGACGTAGGCCACGCGCCCGGCGCCGGTGTCGACGAAGGGGCCGCGTTCGACCATCAGCACGTTGGGGTGCTCGTCCATCAGGATGCGCGTGGTGAGGCGCTGGTTCTGGCGCAGGCCCTCGGGCTTGGTGCCGGAAAAGCGGATGCGGCCGATCACCTGGCCGTCGACCACTTCCGGCGAGATGGCGCTGACCTCGCCCGCGTACCTGCCGTGCGCGTCCTGGATCTCGGCCGCCATGCCCGCGCCGAGCTCGCGCGCGAAGACTTCCGGCACCTGCACCTCGATCTCGTAGGCGCCGAGGTCGATCACCGTCAGCACGCCCGCGCCGGCGGCGACGTTGGCGCGCTGCTGCACCAGCAACTGGCCGACCTGGCCGTCGACCGGCGAGCGCATCCGGAGCTCGTCGACCTGCCGCGCGAGATCCGCCACCAGCAGCTTCTGGCGGTCCAGCGCGAAGCGCCGCGTCTTGAGCTCGAACTCGCGGCTGTCGCGGTCGAGACCGACGTTACCCTGTGCGTTGACCTCGGCGAGCTTCGCCTTGGCCAACGCGTCCCTGGCACGAAGCACCGGCATCTCGGCCTGCGCACCGAGCTCGTAGGCGCGGCGGTTGCGCTCGACCTCGCGCTCGGCCGTCTCGCGGTCGATCACCGCCTGCCGGTAGGCGGTCTCCGAGGCGGCCGCGTTCTTGCGGTTGTCGATGGCGGTGCGCTCCACCTCGAGCGCCAGGCTGTCCAGCGTCGCCTGCTCCTGCTGCAGGCGATTGGTGAGTTCCGGTGAATCGATGGTCGCCAGCACGTCGCCCTTGTTCACCTTGTCGCCGGCCTGCACGTCCAGTTCCACCGTGCCGCCGCTGCGGGCGTAGAGCGTGGGGCTGAAGGCCGCGACCACCTTGCCCTGCACCGACACGTCGCGCACCAGGTCGCCGCGTTTGACCTCGGCGATGCGCAGGCGCGCCGTGCTCGCCGAGGAATCGGCCGAAAGCAGGCGCGACACCGCCGGCCAGCCCATCCCCAGCAGGGCAACGAGGGCGATGCCGGCCGCGCCCCAAATGAGGGGCTTGCGGCGGTTCGTCGGCGCAGCGACTACTCGGTCCTGGGCGGAGGTATCGCGGATCATGCGTGGAACTCGTCGGCAGTGCTGTCGAGCACTACTTAGCAAGCGCCGTGCCATCGATGCAACTTATTGAAACTAAATGCGTTGCTTACGCCGGCAGCCCGGTGGACAGCGTCCGCGGCAGGGGCGGACAGCGGAGCGGACAGGCCCTGGCGATGGGAGGGACTTCAGTCCCGATGCTCTGGCCGGGACCGAGGCGAGGGGATCGCGGCTGAAACCGCTCCCACACGGTGCGTGATGGATGGGTCCACGGTGGCTTTCACGCGTCTGCTTCGCGACGGCACGCCGGCCGGATCGGCGGGATCTCTCCTGCGGACCGGCAGCATCACCGACATGCAGGAGCTCAGCTCGTGCGCGACCCGTTGCCGCTTCGGCGCCTCGTGGGCGTCGTCCTTGCGGGGCTGCGCCGGCAATGCGCGCCAGCGCCCCGCGCGCGCGTCGGGCACGAGCGAGAGAGCGGCTACAGCAGCAGGTTCTCCGGCTCCGGTACTGCCGTCTGCAGCACATAGCCCTGCCCACCGGCTTCCGCGGGAGTGAAGGAATCGAACCCACCGGCCCCGCCATTGCCGCCAGCGGCGCCACCCCCGCCGCCACGCAACTGGTTGCCTGACACCGGGATCGAGTTGGTCCCGCCAGCACCACCACTTGCCTGGATGGTGCCGGACACGACCGGCGGCATGGCGGACAACAGATGTACGATGCCGCCGCCGCCCCCGCCGCCTGCGCCCTTCCATTGGGGGGAGCCACCGAACATGGCAGCAGCGCCCGCGCCGCCGTTCGCGCGCACCGTCCCGGCGATTGAAACGCTGCCCTTGCCGAGCAGCACCAGTACGCCGCCGCCACCCCCACCATTGCCGGGCTCGGTGTCGCCCCCGCCCGGCGGACGGTCGCCGCCACCACCCGCGGCTCCATTGGCATTGATTGAACCACCCGCGGTCACCATCAACCTGCCCTGCGCGACGATGACCAGCGATCCGCCGCCTTCGCTGCCACTCCGCTCGGCCGCCTTCGCACCCGCACCGCCGCCGCCCGGACCGGGCCGAAGCAGTTGCGCGGCCTGCAGCACCGCCAGTCCTCGACCACCCGGGGAGATTCCGGCCGGTGCGCGGGCGATGCCCTGTCCCGGCGAGCCCAAGGCTCCACCGGTGTCACCCGGCATCACCGTGATCGTCCCGCTGACCGTGACGTCGCCGGTCGCGCGGATCACGAGTCCGCTCGGCACGATCAGGGTGCCGGCGACATTGACGGCGGTGAACTGGAGGTGCTGGCGGCCCGCCAGCACCGCGTAGCCGGCCGCGGTGCTGAGGTCCAGCGTCGTGCCGGCGGCCACTGCCAACGTGCCGCCTGAGCCATCACCGAAGACGCCGCTGCTGCCGCTCGGCCCTTGCGGACCCTGCGGACCCTGTGCGCCGACGGCGCCCGGTGCCCCGCCTGGACCTTGCGGGCCCGTCGCGCCCTGCGCCCCGGTCGCGCCCTGCGGACCGGCCTCGCCGGCCGGGCCCGGCGCGCCCGCCTCGCCCTGCGGGCCGGCCGCACCGCTCGCACCTGCCGGACCGACCGGACCCTGCTCACCCGTCGGGCCTTGCGGACCGGTCAGGCCCTGCGGCCCGGTCGCGCCTTGCGGGCCGGGCTCACCGGCCGGCCCCTGCGCACCCGCCTCGCCCTGCGGACCGGTCGCACCGATCGCACCTGCCGGACCGACCGGACCCTGCTCACCCATCGGGCCTTGCGGGCCGATAGCGCCCTGCGGGCCGGGCTCGCCGGCTGGCCCCTGCGCACCCGCCTCGCCCTGCGGACCGGTCGCACCGATCGCACCTGCCGGACCGACCGGACCCTGCTCACCCTGCGGGCCTTGCGGACCGGCCAGGCCCTGCGCTCCGGTCGCGCCCTGCGGGCCGGGCTCGCCGGCCGGCCCCTGCGCACCCGTCTCACCCTGGGGACCGGCCACACCGCTCGCGCCTGCCGGACCGGCCGGACCCTGCGTCCCCGCCTCGCCCTGTGGGCCGACCGGACCGATTGCACCTTCCGTACCGACCGGACCCTGCTCACCCATCGGGCCTTGCGGGCCGATGGCGCCCTGCGGGCCGGGCTCGCCGGCCGGCCCCTGCGCACCCGTCTCACCCTGCGGACCGGCCACACCGCTCGCGCCTGCCGGACCGACCGGACCCTGCTCGCCCATCGGGCCTTCCGGGCCGGTCAGGCCCTGTGCCCCGGTGGCGCCCTGCGGGCCGGGCTCGCCGGCCGGCCCCTGCGCGCCCGCCTCACCCTGCGGACCGGTCGCGCCGATCGGACCTTCCGGACCGACCGGACCCGGCTCACCCGCCGGGCCTTGCGGCCCCGCATTGCCATCCAGCGCGTACAGCGCGACCGGCGCCGCATTGACGGCCTGGCGTGGCAGCATCGGCACGCCGTCAACGCGCACCTCGAGCCAGCGCTGCTCACCGGCGAACGCGTCGGCGAAAGTGAGGTCGATCGTGAACACGCCGGCCACGATCGGATAGGCATCCGCTTCGATCGTCGCGCCGATCTGCTCGCCGCCGGCCGCTGCATCGAACAGCGCGAACGCCAAGTCGCGCGCGCCGTCGACATCGGCGCCATCCTGGGTCAGGCGGCCTTGGTAGGTGAAGAACGCCTGCTGCGGCGCGGCGCTCGCCAGCGCGGCCGTGGCCAGGAAGAAAGCGACGAGCCAGGCGCGCATGATCACCCCTCGAATCCGTTGTGGAAAATGTCGTCCCGCGGCGCTGCCGGCTGCCAGAAGCCGCCATGCAGTTGCAGCGGACCCGCGCTCGCGAGTCCGGCCACCGGTTCACCGATCGTGCCGGACAGCCGGTAATCGAGGGTGGCCGTGGCGAAGGAAGCCGAGGCACTGCTGCCGCCGTTCGCGATCACCTGGCCGGTGAGTCGGGGCGGGCTGGCCATCGCCGCCGGAAGCAATGCAGCGGCGAGCATCCAGGCGGCCCCGCGCTGGCAATGAAGCCGGCGCACGGCAACGCGGCCGCCCGGAGACGGTCGTGCCGCGCGTTCGTCGCGGAATCGGTTCAATGGATGGCCCCTGTCGCCGCAGGAAGGCTGCGGCCCGCGCATGGTGCCACTGCCGCCAGCGATGCCACAACTCCCGTCAGCGACTTTTTTGCAGGACGTGCTTTTGCAGGAGGCGCCGGCACCGGGACGTGCCGGTCGCCGTCATGGAGCGTCCAGTTCCTGCCAGCGCAGGTAGGCCGCGTCGAGTTCGACCTGCAGCGAGGTCAGGTCCTGGTTGGCGGCCACGATCGCCGCGCTGTCCTGCTGGTAGAACGCGGGGTCCTGCATCTTTTCGCCGAGTGCGGCGATGTGCGCTTCGAGCGCCTCGATGCGCTGCGGCAGCGCCTCCAGTTCGCGTGCCTCCTTGTACCCGAGCTTGCGCCTGGCCGGGGCGGGCGCGGCCGCCACCGCGGCAGGCTTCGGCCCGGTCTTCGGAGGTTCCGGATTGCGCACCACGGCGGGCCTCTGCCGCAGCCAGTCGCTGTAGCCGCCGACGTATTCGCCGACGCGGCCGCCGCCTTCCAGCACCAGCGTGCTGGTCACCACGTTGTCGAGGAACTCGCGGTCGTGCGAGACCAGTAGCAGCGTGCCGGGATAGCCGGCCAGGAGATCCTCCAGGAGCTCCAGCGTCTCCACGTCGAGGTCGTTGGTCGGCTCGTCCATCACCAGGAGGTTCGAGGGCCGCGCGAACAGCCGGGCCAGCAGCAGGCGGTTGCGCTCGCCGCCGGACAGCGCGGTGATCGGCGCGCGGGCGCGTTCGGGCGCGAACAGGAAGTCCTGGAGATATCCCAGCGCGTGCTTGCGCGCGCCGTTGACCTCGATGTACTCGCGTCCCTCGGCGACGTTGTCGAGCGCGGAAAGGTCTTCGCGGAGCTGCGCGCGGTGCTGGTCGAAGTAGGCGATCTCGATGTTCGTGCCGAGCGTCACCGAACCCGCGTCGGGCTCGAGCTGGCCGAGCAGGAGCTTCAGCAGCGTGGTCTTGCCCGAGCCGTTCGGGCCGACCAGGCCGACGCGGTCGCCGCGCAGGATGCGCGTGCTGAAATCGTCGATGAGGACGCGCTCGCCATAGCCGAAGCGGACGCCTTCGGCTTCGACCACGCGCTTGCCCGAGGGCGCGGCGACGCCCGCCTGGAGCCTCGCGCGCCCACCCAGCCCGCGCCGCTCCATGCGCTCGCGGCGCATCGCCTCCAGCGCCCGCACGCGACCCTCGTTGCGGGTGCGCCGTGCCTTGATGCCCTGCCGGATCCACACCTCCTCGGCGGCGAGCTTCCGGTCGAAGAGCGCCTGCTCCTGGGCCTCGGCATGCAGGCGCTCCTCGCGCCGGCGCAGGTAATTGCCGTAATCGCCCGGCCAACTGGTCACCCGGCCGCGGTCGATCTCGACGATGCGCGTCGCCAGCGCGCGCAGGAAGCGGCGGTCGTGGGTGACGAACATCACCGAACCGGGAAAGCCGAGCAGGAGCGATTCCAGCCAGTCGATGGCCTCGATGTCGAGGTGGTTGGTCGGTTCGTCGAGCAGCAGGAGATCGGGTTCGGCGACCAGCGCGCGGGCCAGCAGCACGCGCCGCTTCATGCCGCCGGAGAGCGCGGCGAAGGCGGCCTCGGCAGGCAGCTCCAGCCGCGCCAGCGTGGCCGCGACGCGGCGGTCGAGGTCCCATCCGTGCCCCGCTTCGATGCGCGCCTGCACCGCGGAGAGCGCCGCGGCATCGCCGGAAACGCCGAGCTGCTGGCTGAGATGGTGGAACTCGGCCAGCAGCGATCCGAGCGCGCCGAGCCCGCCGGCGACCACGTCGAACACGGAACCGCCGACCCCGTGCGGCACTTCCTGCGCGAGGCGCGCGATGCGCGCGCCCGATTCCACCCGCACCTCGCCGTCATCCGGCCGGAGTTCGCCGGCGACCAGCTTCAGCAGGGTGGACTTGCCGGCGCCGTTGCGGCCGACCACGGCAATGCGCTCGCCGCGCTCGATGGCGAGATCGGCGCCATCGAGCAGCAGCGGGCCGCCGACGGAATAGTCGAGCTTGACGAGGTTGACGAGGGACATGCGTGGGCGTGGGCCGGGATTGCTGGGCGCGCGCCGTCAATGCATGCGCTGCGAGGTCGGCGCCGGAATCGCGTCGGGTGCCAGCACTATGCGCAGCGCGTTGGCGCGCAGCTCCTCCGCGCCGGTGTCGACGCGCACGCCGAGGAGGGTCGCATGATCGATCTGCAAGGGCGAGAACACGAAATTGGCCGAGAAGGTGATGCGCGCTTCCGGCCCGGAGCTTTCGCGCAGGCGCGAGGCGGTTTCGCGCAGCGACCTGAGGTCGCTCGCAGCGAGTTCGGCGCGTGCGATCTGCTGCTCGCCGAGGCTCGCCTGGATCACCAGGTGGTCGAAGGGCTGCGTCACCGGCGTGACCACGTCCACCACCACGCACAGCCGCGGCAGCACGACCGGGATGGCGGGAAGCTGCAACTGGTCGCGGTAGATGCCGACCAGGGTCTGCTTGGCGCCGGCTTCCTGGCGGATGTCGTCGCAGAAGATCGCGTGTACGTAGCGGTTCATGGGAGTGCCTGGTGTCGTTGCGGGGCCGGCCCGCGGGACGGCGTGGTGTCGCCTGCAGGGCGCAATTGTCGCAGAAAGGCGCCCCCGGCCTGCCGACATTCGAGAAGGCCGGGACGCGGCGGCGGCTCAGGCGGCGCGGCGCAGTTCCCCGCGGCGCGCGGCCATCGCGCGCTCGACCACCTCCCAGCCGGCGTCCGGCCGGTGCGCCTCTTCGCTCAGCACGCGGCGGAAGGCGCGCGCGCCGGACAGGCCCTGGTACAACCCGAGGACATGGCGGCTGATGTGCTGCAGGCGATCGCCGCGGGCGAGGTGCGCCTCGACGTAGGGCCGCAGGCGCCGCAGGACCTCGTCGCGGTCCGGCAGCGGCGTGCCGTGCAGCGCGTGCTCGATCTCGGCCAGGCGGAAGGGCTCGTGGTAGGCGGTGCGGCCTAGCATCACGCCGTCGACATGGCGCAGGTGATCCTCGACCTCCGCCACGGTGGAGATGCCGCCATTGATGACGATGACGAGCCCGGGATGCTCCTGCTTCAGGCGATGCACGCGCGCATGATTGAGCGGCGGCACCTCGCGGTTCTCCTTCGGCGACAGGCCCTTCAGCCAGGCCTTGCGCGCATGCACGATGAAGGTCCGGCAGCCGGCCGCGCGCACGGCATCCACGAACTCCGCCAGCGCCGCGTACTCGTCCTGCTCGTCAACGCCGATGCGGCATTTCACGGTGACCGGAACGTCGACCGCCGCCTGCATGGCGGCGAAGCAGTCGGCCACCAGCGCCGGCTCGCGCATCAGGCAGGCGCCGAAGCGCCCCGACTGCACGCGGTCGGACGGGCAGCCGACGTTGAGGTTGATCTCGTCGTAGCCTAACTCCGCCCCGACGCGCGCCGCGGCGGCCAATTCTGCCGGCTCCGACCCGCCGAGCTGCAGCGCGAGCGGATGCTCGGCCACGTCGAAGCCGAGCAGGCGCTCGCGATCGCCATGCACCACCGCCGCCGCGGTCACCATCTCGGTATAGAGCAGCGCACGCGGGCCCAGCAGGCGATGGAAGTACCGGCAGTGACGGTCGGTCCAGTCCATCATGGGCGCCACGGACAAGGTTTTTTCTTTTTCGTTCAAACGCATACGAGGAAAGGAGCGAGGGGTGAGGCATCGCGGAAGCGCTTGAGCGACCCCGCCAATTCCAGATCGCGGATCTTACCGCGGGTACCGATCCCCCCGGCCGCTGGCGCTATGCTGCCGCCGGGGGCGCTCAGACATCGAGGAACCATCATGAAGATCGTGACCAGCCTCAGTTTCCGCGGCCAGTGCCGCGAGGCGTTCGAGTTCTACGCGCAGGTGCTGGGTGGCAGGATCACCGCCGCCTTTCCATATGGCGAGGGGCCGCCCGACATGCCCCTGACCGATCCCAAATACAAGGACTGGCTCATGCACTGCTGGCTGGAGGTCGGCGACCAGGCGCTGATGGGCGCGGACATGGACGAGTCCTGGGCGCCCAACATCGCCAGCCCGAAGAACGGCTTCGACGTCACCCTGCACACGGACGACATCGCCGCGGCGCGTCGCTGGTTCGATGGCCTGAAGGAAGGCGGCAAGGTGGTGATGGATTTCGCGGAAACGTTCTGGTCGCCCGGCTACGGCAGCCTCGTCGACCGGTTCGGCGTGCCGTGGATGGTGAACACGGCGCCCGCCGAGCGGCGCTGATCCCCATTCCGGCGGCGCAGCGGCTGCAGGTGCGATGCGGCATGCCGCGCAGCCAGCCCCGCCGCCTCAACGGCACAGCCGCCCGCGGCCGTGCTCCAGGTGAAGGTGGTCGTGGTGGGCGGCGTTGTAGTCCGGGCCGAGCACCACGTCGAACCAGCGGCAGGCGCCGTTCCGGACCTGCCTGAGGAAGCGGCCGCGCGCGTCCTCGCGTCCCCAGTCCCGGGCGAGTCCGATGCGGCGCCCGTCGGCGAGCACGAAGCCGCGGACGTCCAGCGCATCGGCCGTGGCATGCCGGCTGCGGCGCGCATCGGCGCGCCCGTAGATGTTGCGGCAGGCATAGCTGCCTGCGTGCTGGATCGCGGTCAGCGGACTGCCGAGTTCGGCCAGCGCCGCGCCCCGGAGGTCATGGCGCATCCACATGGCGAGATCGAGCGCAGCCGGGCAGGACAGCACGAAGGGCGTGCCCACGCCGACATCGCGCGCCAGGCCGCCCACCTGCACCGCGCCATGGTAGCCGCAGCCGCCGGGCTCCTCGCGGTCGATCGCCGGGCGGCGACGCAGGGCCGAGGTGGCGAGCGCCGCCTGGCAGCGCCCGGCATCGGCCTGCGCGCGCTCCAGTTGCCAGCGGGTGGCCGGGCCGGGCGCGGCGGACACGTCCAGCGGCCGCCACGGAGCCCAGCCGGCAGGCAGCAACGGCGCGTCCGGCAGGCCGCGCAGGACCAGCGTGGCGCCCGCAAGCACCAGCAGCAGGAGGAGCATTCGGGCAAGCGGAACCGGCCAACGCACGTGCCGAGAATGGGGACGCCCACCGCCATTGCCAATCGACCTACTCCGCCGGCAGGCCCATTTCCGCCAGCAGGTGCGGCGCCGGGTAGACCTTGGCCATCAGCCAGCGCATGTAGCGCAGGTCCACGTGGATGGCGCGCTTGTAGCGCGGGTCGAACCACCAGCTCGCGCTGACCGCTTCCCAGTTGCTGTCGAAGTTGAGGCCGATCAGGCGCCCGTTCGCATCGAGCACCGGCGAGCCCGAATTGCCGCCGGTGGTGTCGAGGTTGGTGAGGAAGTTGACCGTCTGCGTGCCGAGCGCGGGATCGACGCTGGCGCCGAAATCGCCCTCGCGGATCGCATCCAGCAGCGGTGCCGGCGCATCGAACGGAGCCTTTCCGGTGTGCTTCTCGGCGATGCCGGCAACGGTGGTGAGCGGCGCGTAATGCACCGCGTCGCGAGGTTCGAGCGCCGTGACCTGGCCGTAGCTGACGCGCAGCGTCGAGTTCGCATCGGGATAGACGGCACGGCCCTCGGAGGCACGCCAACCGATCAGCGCGCGCATGTAGGCGGGGCGCAGGCGCAGCAGTTCGCCATCGCGGGCCTTGCCCTCGTCCTCGACGCGCAGGAAGGCGCGATTGAGCGTGGCCGCGGCCCTGAGCAGGGTGTCGCCGCTCGCCGCCAGCGTGGCCGCATCGGCATCGAGCAGCCCCTGGCGATACCCGGCCTCGCCGAGGCGCGTGCCGGCGTAGAGCGCGTCGAGACGCGCGTCGAGCCCCTCGGACGTGGCACCGAACACCGCATCGACATCGGCCAGGTGCTGCGATTCGGGCAGCGCCTGGTACTGGCGCACCAGCTCGGCCACCAGCGCCTTCTCCATCGCCGGCGCGTAGCGGCGCTGCACCTGCTTGAGCTGGCCGGCGATCAGGGTTTCGTCGCGCTGCTGGTAACCGGTCTCGCGTTGCGCATCCGGCTTGGCGCGTTCCAGCGCCAGGCGCTGCAACGTCAGCGCCGAACGCAGGAGCTGGGTCTGGCTGCGCAGGAGGCCGAGCAGCTGGTCGCGCTCGCGGGTCGCCCGCGCCGCGTCCAGCACGGCCTGCGCGGCGGCGATGTCGGCCCGGGTGGCCTTCGCGTCGGCCCGGGCGTCGAGCCAGGCCAGCATGGCCTGCTCGTCTTCGGCGCGCCGGCGCACCGCATCGCTGCGGGCCAGGCCGTCGAGTTCGCCCTGCGCACGCTTCAGGTTGTTCTTGAGGCTGGCGAGCTGCGCGGCGTAGAGAACGCGCAGTTCCGCATCCCCAGCGCCGGCGCTTTCGATCAGCTTCACCAGGCGCGCGAACAGCGTGGCCCGCGCGGGCAATTGCCACTCCACCTGCTGCGCGAACTCGCTCGCCATGCGGTTGCGGAAGGTGATGCCCGGATAGCCCGCCAGCATGGCGTAGCTGCCCTCGCCGAAAGGTTCGGTGGCGATGGTGAGGTGCGCCGGCGGCGCGTAGGGCACGTTGTCGGCGCTGTAGTCGGCGGGCTTGCCATCCTTGCCGACGTAGGCGCGCAGCAGGGTGAAGTCGCCCGAGTGCCGCGGCCAGACGAAGTTGTCGATCTCGCCGCCGAACGAGCCGATCGCATCCGGCGGCGCGTAGACCAGGCGGATGTCACGCAGCTCCAGCTGACGGATGCGGTAGAAGTCGGTGCCGTAATGCATGTTGGCGATGCTGCAGCGATTGCCGGGGTCGCGCTCGCACTCGGCGACGATGGCCTTGGACGCGGCATCGACCGCGTCGTGGTAGGCGCGGCCGCGCTTGCCGCGCGCGGCGGCGAGCACGCGATCGGTGACGCGGTCGAAACCGGTGGTGACCAGCACCCGGTAGTCGGGACTGGCCGGCAGTTCCGCGGCGCGGTCGGCGGCAATGTAGCCATCGCGCAGGAGATCCTTGCCGGGCTGGCTGTTGTACTGGATGACCCCGTAGGCGACGTGGTGGTTGGTCAGCACCAGCCCGTCGGCGGAGACGAACGAACCGGTCGCGCCGCCGACCTTGGCCACCGCCGCGAGCGGCGGCCGGGTCAGGTCGGCGAGGTCGCCCGGCCGGCCCTTGAAGCCCGCGCCGGCGAGTTCCGCGGCGATGTCCGGCAACTGCGAGGGCAGCCACATGCCCTCGTTGGCGTGGGCGGCGGAAGCAAGCAGGATGGAAGCGGCGAGCGGACGCAGGATCGGCGGCATGGCAACAGGATTCGGCGGTCGAAAGGCCGGCCAGCATAGCGCCGGCGCGCGGGACGCGCTTTCACGCGGCGGGCGGAAACCGCACAATGGCCGGTCGACGCGAGGAACAGCCGATGGACACCCAGCACCCCGACCTGCATCCGCTCTACGCCGAGCACCTGGCCACGCTTGTGGCGCGCGCCGACGCCGCGCTCGAACACGCCGGCTTCGAGCACCTGGTGATCGCCGCCGGCCAGCCGCACTACCAGTTCCTCGACGACCGCGACTACCCCTTCGCGGTGAATCCGCATTTCAAGCACTGGCTGCCGGTGACGCGCGCGCCGGGCTCGTGGGTGGTGTACACGCCGGGGAGGAAGCCGAAGCTCGTCTACCTGCAGCCGCGCGACTACTGGCACGTGGTGCCGGAAGCGCCGGCCGGCTACTGGACCCCGCACTTCGACATCGCCATCATCCACGAGCCGGCGGAGGCGCGTGCGCACCTGCCGCGCGACCCGGCGCGCACCGCGATCATCGGCGAGCCCAATGCGGCGCTGGACGGCTTCGCTCCCAACAACCCGCAAGGCGTGCTGGAACGCCTGCACTGGTGGCGCTCGTACAAGACGCCCTACGAACTCGCCATGATGCGCGTGGCGAGCAGGATCGGTGCGCGCGCGCACCGCGCGGCGGAAGCGGCCTTCCGCGCCGGCGCCGCCGAATTCGACATCCATCTCGCCTACCTCGCCGCCGCGCGCCAGGGCGACAACGACCTGCCCTACGGCAACATCATCGCCCTCAACGAGCACGCCGCGGTGCTGCACTACATGCAGCTCGACCGCGTGCCGCCGGCGCACGCCCACTCGTTCCTGATCGATGCCGGCGCCAGCTTCCACGGCTACGCGAGCGACATCACCCGCACCCATGCCGGCGCCGGCCCCGGCGCGGACGATTTCGCCGCCTTGATCGCCTCGGTGGACGAGGCGCAGCAGGGTTTCTGCGCGCGCGTGCGGGCCGGGCAGAGCTATCCGGAACTGCACATCCATGCCCACCACGTGCTCGCCGGCATTCTGAAGGAGCACGGTGTCATCCGCATGAGTGCGGAGGGCGCGGTGGAATCCGGCGTTTCATCCGTGTTCTTCCCGCACGGGCTTGGCCATCCGATCGGCCTGCAGGTGCACGACGTTGCCGGCTTCCAGGCCGGCCCGGACGGCGGCACCATCGCGCGCCCGCCGGGGCACCCGTACCTGCGCATGACGCGTGCGCTCGAGCCTGGCATGGTGGTGACGATCGAACCGGGTCTTTATTTCATCGACATGCTGCTCGCGACGCTGAAGGACAAGCCGGCCGGCAAGGATGTCGACTGGGACCGCGTCGAGGCGCTGAAGAAATACGGCGGCATCCGCATCGAGGACGATGTGGTCTGCACCGAAGGCGAACCGGAGAACCTGACCCGCGGCGCCTTCGCGGCCTTGCATCACGCCTGAGCCCGCCACATCGGAGTGGCGATCCGTCGCCCCATCCCCGGACCGCGCGACGCGCGACCCGCCGCAGCCGACACGTGCCCCGTGCATTGCGGCCACTTGCCTGCCGACAAAGGAGATCCCATGCGCATTGACGCACAACCCGTGTTGCCGCCAACCAGCATTTCCAGAACGCTCCCGATCCTCGCCCTGCCATTGCTGCTCGCGCTTTGCGCCGGAAGCTCGGCAGCGGTGCTGTGGAGCCCGGTCGGAACGCCACCCGCACTGATCGCCGCGGAGGCGGACAGTGGCGAAGCCATCCGGTTTTCGGTCGACGCATCCACCAGGGATGCCGTGGATTTCGAATTCAGCGTGGGCGGCGCGATGCTGCAGGCGCGACGCGTCCATTCCGAAACCTTCGCCGGAGGCTGGAACTGGAGCGGCACCATCGATGGCGATCCCACCCAGACGCTCGAAATCACCTGGACGGGCGACCGCCTGGCAGGCCGCTTGCAGACGGCCGGCGGGCTCTGGGAAATCCGCCCGGTCGCCGCACGGGAGTCGCTGTTGCTGCCCGTGGATGCGAGCGCATTTCCGGCCGAGTTGCCGCCGCGCGTGCCCAGCGCCCCGCTCGAACTGCGCGATCCGGCGACGAGTGCCGATGAAGCAGCCAGTGAACCGGCGGCCAGCAACACCTGGCGCATCGACGTGCTCGTCACTTATCTCGCCGGCGTCGCAAGCGAGGCGGGCGGCGTCGCCAACCTCAACGCCAGCGTACGCAACATCGTCTATGGCGCCAATGAAGCGGCGCGCAGGAGCGCCTTCAACGGGCGTTTCCACCTGGTCGGCCTGCTGCAAAGCCCATTGCCCGACACCGGCGACTTCGGCGATTTGCTGGACGCGGTCACCGACGACCCGTGGACGGCAGACAGACGCAATGCGCTGGCCGCCGACCTGGTCTCGCTGCTGATCCCGCACGCAACACATTCCGAGTCGTGCGGCATCGGCTGGCTGATGGGCGATCACGACACCTACACCTATCAGGCGTGGGCTTTCCAGGTGACCAATTTCAGCTGCGCCAAGACCAACCATTCATGGACCCATGAGCACGGCCACAACCTCGGCTTCCAGCACGACCAGGCCAATGGCGGCGAGCCGTATCTCCCCTACGCGTTCGGCTGGGCGGTCAACGGGGTTTTCCGCACGATCATGGCCTACCCCGCCGCCTGCGATCCATCCTGCCCGCGCGTGGGCATGTTCTCCACACCGCTGCGTCACTACCAGGGCCACCCTGCGGGCGTGGCCAACGTCGCCGACAATGCCCGTGTCGGCAACATCACCGCGCCGATCGCTGCCGCCTACCGCAGTGGCAATGTTCTGTTCGAGGACGGGTTCGACGGCTGACAGCGGGTGAAGAAGGCAGACGCTCAGCCCGGCCATGGACGGCCGGCCTGAGCCGTCGCGCGTCGCTCACGTCCAGAGCAGGCCGAGTTCCAGCTCCACCGCATCGAACGGCGGGATGCGCACGACGGCCTGGTCGGCGTGGCTGGCGAGGAGATACCAGCGGGCGTCCTCGCGCGCGTAGGCTTCCAGCGTGCGCAGCGCGGGATCGACCAGCCACAGGTGCGAAACGCCCGCGGCGGCGTAGATCGGCATCTTCTCCACCCGGTCGAGGCGCGCGGTCGCCGGAGAGAGGATTTCGCACGCCCAGTCCGGCGGCAGTTCGAACCAGGCGGTATCCGGCAAGGCCGGCATGCGTTCGCGGCGCCAGCCGGCGAGATCGGGGGCCAGCACCTGCGCGCCGAGGTGGCATTCCGGCTCGTCGAGGATCCACCAGCCACCTGGGCCGCCACGGCCGTAGTGGAAGGGATTGCCCAATCCGAATCCGATCGAGGAGCCGGCCAACGCATGCGCCGGCGCCGGGCGCGGATGGCTGTGCAGGACCCCATGCACGATCTCGCCGACCCGGTTCGGCGGCAGGTCGAGGAGGTCCTCGTAGCTGGCAGGTTTGCGGGCAGGTTCAGCCATGTGTCCACTCTATCAGCCCGGGGGCGGAGAGCGCTCCCAGTCCGCCACCGGGCCGGGTTCGATGCGGAACACGGGGTGGCAGTCCGGCATGGCGACGTCGGCATGCTGCGCGAACACGGCGGGGCTCCGTAGGGCCAGCCTGGCCCGGAGGTGCCGCCATTCATGCAGGAGCTGGCCATCACTGACGGCCAGCGTCCCCGGCCAGTCGGCCGCGCCGATCTTCGTGCGGTCGAAGCGATAGCCGCGCTGCACCGCCTCTTCGTACACCGCCGCGAGATACGCATCGATGGCGAGCGCCGGATCGGAACAGGCGCGGAAGCGGTCGAGCTGCGGATGCCGGCGATAGCCGCGGGTCTGCCCACGCAGCACCGCGCGCGCCAAGAGGCCCTCGCGCCACAGCGCGACCAGTCCGCGCGCGTCGAGGTACCTGGGGTGCAGTGACCACAGGCGCATGGCGCGGACTCGATGACCTCAGTCGTCCACCTGCCCGGGTTTCACGCCGGATGCGGCTTTACGCTGCGCGGCTTCCCGGCCCAGGCGCTCCTGGAGCTGCTTGCGACCGCCCTCCGCGTAGCGTCGGCAGGCGGTAGTGTCGACCAGCGCATCGGCCTTGCCGCCCTCGCGTGCGGCGAGGCGCTCCCACAGGCGCGAGGCGCCCGGGTGCGGGGTCAGCAGGATGTCGCAGGGGAGCCTCTCCAGCACCGGGTAGCTGCGCTCGAAATCGGCCAGCACCGGGCTGCCGGTGAAGGAGAATCCCTCCGCGGAAATCGCCGTCAGGCTGTCGGCATAAACGACATCCAGGCAGCGCTCGCCCTCGCAGGATTGCCAGCTCCAGGTGGTGCCGCCGTGCGTATGGCCCGGCGTCAGGTGCGCGGTCAGTGCGAGCGATCCGGCGCGGACGGTTTCCCCGTCACCGAGCACGCGCACCTTCTTCACCGGTGCATAGTCGAGGAGCACGCCGTGCTGCGGATCGTCCGCGCCGGAAGTGCCCTTCTCCAGCACCGCCGCGCTCGGACCGCTTGCGGCCACCGTCGCACCCGACGCGCGCTGCAGTTCGGCGATGCCGCCGGCGTGGTCGAAGTGCGCGTGCGAGTTGAGGATCATCCTGACGTCATCCATGCGGAAGCCGAGCGACTCGATGTTGGCCCGGATGAGCGGCGCGGATTCCGGCAGCGCGCCGTCGATCAGCACGTGCCCCTCCGGCGAGGTGACGAGGATCGCACCGAGGCCGTGGGTGCCGACGTAGTACGTGTTGCCGAACACCCGGAACGGCTGCTGCGGCTGGTTCCACTCGGCGCAGGCGGAGCAGGATACCGGGGGCGCCGCCTCGGTCAGTGCAGTGGGCATGGTCGTGGGTTGGGCACCCATCGTCGAAGCGAAGGCCGCGAGAAAGGCGAGGCCAAGATCGATAGTGATCACCAAGAAGCTCCAAACGAGGCAGAGATCCTGATGATGCCAGCGGCAAGGTTTCCGCAACACCCGGGATCATGAAGGAGCAACCACTGATCTTCCGGTCCAAAAATAGCAATGTGCAGATCAATACTTGGCTGCTGCATTCGTGGAGAACCCCGTCGATCACACCATGGAGCGATCCGATGACCTGTTCGTTCGAGAACTTCCTACATCTGCGTCGAGCGGATTTGCAGCGCATTGCAAACGCGACTCGCGGCGAGCACAGCCTCCACGCTGTCCACTCGGAAGCCTGGCTCACTGCGATAGAGATCTCGCAACGACGTCGGGAAAGCTTTGATTTCGCGAGCGAAGATGACCAGGATCAACTCTTGGCCTGGTTGCATCAGCGTCTGGTGAAGTGGGCCGATACCAGGATCCGGCATGCCCTCACCTTGAGCCACGGCAGCGACGGCACTGATCGCGATGGTACAGGTGCGATGCTCGCCCGAATGCTAACGGCGCCTCTCGAAACTGATCCACAGATGCAGCAGGAGCTCGTTGATGAACGGGACGAACTCCTGGAGCGTGTTCTGGAAAGCTACTCCGAAGCTGCCGCATACATGCTGCTGCTACTCCGGGTGCACGGCAGCATCGTGGACATGGCCGAGCTGCTGTGGACGAGCACTCGAAGCGTCAGATACCGGATGAAATGTGCCGGTCTGCTCGCATTGCGGCAGCCTACGCTCTACGACGGTATCGTCCGAATCCCCCCGGATTTTCAGCCTTGGCGAAAGCGCTACCTCGTTCGCAGCCGGTGCTCTGAGGGCGCGTACCAGCTCGCATTCGAGATGGAGTGAGGCCGCAACCCCGGCACCGGGCGTGGCATCGCCGCTTGCGAGTGTCCCTGCGTAACGGTGAGATGGGCCAGCGTGGGACGGCAGCGCCGGGCAAGTGGGCTATGATGGGCGGTCCGTTCAAGAAGTCGGGAGGATCGCACCATGGATCTGGAAGGCAGGCTGATTGCCGTGACCGGCGCGTTCGGGACGCTCGGTTCGGCGGTGACGCTGGCGGCGCAGGTCGCCGGTGCGCGCGTGGCGGCGATCGACCATGCGCCGGCGCCGACCACCGCACTGGCGGCGGCGGAACTCATCGGCGGCGTGGATCTTTCCGACCCGGCGCAGGCCGAACAGGCGCTGGCGCGGGCCGCCGTCGCGCTCGGCGGTCTCGATGGACTGGTCAACATCGCCGGCACCTTCCGCTGGGAGACGATCGCCGACGGCGCGCTGGACACCTGGGATCTCCTCTATCGCATCAACCTGCGCACCGCGGTCGCGGCGAGCAAGGCGGCGCTGCCGCACCTGCGCCAGCGCGGCGGCGGGCGCGTCGTCAACATCGGCGCCGGCGCGGCGGCGCATGCCAGCGCCGGCATGGGCGCCTACACGGCGTCGAAGTCCGGCGTGGCGCGCTTCACCGAGGCGCTGGCCGGCGAGGTCAAGGACGAGCGCATCACGGTCAACGCGGTGCTGCCGAGCATCATCGACACGCCGCAGAACCGCACCGACATGCCGGAAGCCGACTTCGAGCGCTGGGTGAAGCCGAACGAACTCGCCGACGTGATCGTGTTCCTGCTCTCCGACCGCGCCTGCGCGGTCACCGGTGCGCTGATCCCGGTCAGCGGGCGCGTCTGATTCCGCGCTGGGCTTCGCGCATGCCACCCGGCCTCGAGATCCTCTGGTACGTCCTCGCGGCGCTGCTGATCGTGGCCGGCTTCGCCGGCACCGTGGTGCCGGCGCTGCCCGGCGTGCCGCTGGTGTTCGCCGGCATGCTGCTGGCGGCGTGGGTGGACGGCTTCACGCACGTCGGCACGGTCACGCTGGTGATCCTTGGCGTGCTGGCGCTGCTCGCCACCCTGCTCGACTTCATCGCCGGCATGCTCGGCGCCAAACGCGTGGGCGCCAGCCGGCGTGCCCTGGTCGGCGCCGCCATCGGCACCGTGGTCGGCATGTTCTTCGGCATTCCCGGCTTGCTGCTCGGGCCGTTCCTCGGTGCGCTGATCGGCGAGCTTGGCGCCGGCGGCAGCGTCTCGCGCGCGACCAGCGTCGGCGTCGGCGCCTGGCTCGGCTTCATCGTCGGCACGGTGGTGAAGCTCGGCGTCAGCTTCGCCATGCTCGGCATCTTCGTGCTCGCCCTGCTGTTCGGTTGACGCGCCGCCGCTTGGGCAAACGGACGCGCGGGCCTAAGCTATGGCCAGCACTGGCCAGCGCGAAACGCCCATGCAGACCGCCCGTTGTCCGCTCGATGTCCTGATCCACCTGCGCCGTGCCGATTCGCTCGGACCGGCCGGCACGGTGGGCCTGCAACTGGCGCAGCGGCTGGGCGCCTTCGCAGTCGGCCTGCACGTGGTGCCGCTCGCCGCGACCGCATTCGCCTCGCCCGAAGCGGTGGCGCTCTACGTCAACGAAACCGATTCGCTGTACCGCGAGGCGCAGCAGCACGAGGGCACCTGGCGGGCGGAACTGGCCGCACGCGATCTGCGTGGCGAGTGGCTGGTGTCGCAGGGCGACGCCATCGAATCGATCTGCCATGCCGCGCGCTGGTGCGACCTGGTGGTGGTGGAGCGGCCGCAACTGGTGCCGGACGCACCGACCGGCTGGGGCATCGTCTCGCGCACCATCTTCGGCTCCAGCGCGCCAGTGGTGGTGGTGCCCGAATCAGCGAAGTGCGCGACCGTCGGCTGCCGCATCGTGGTGGCCTGGAACCAGAGCCGCGAGGCCATGCTGGCGCTGCACGGCGCGCTGCCGCTGCTGGCCACCGCCGACCAGGTCACGGTTCTTGAAGGCGAACCCGGCGAGAACCCGTTCGGGCTGCGCTACCTGCCGCGGCTGGACCTCCGCGCCTGGCTGGAGCGGCGCGGCATTGCCGCGGAGTTCCAGCCGTTCCCGGCCCGCAAAGAGCGCGGCGCCGCCCTGCTGGAGGCCGCCCGCGCCGCCGGCGGCGACCTCATCGTGATGGGCGCCTGGGGCCACTCGCGCATCACCGAAATGGTGCTCGGCGGCACCACCCGCCATCTCTTCCAGTCCAGCGACCTGCCGCTGCTGGTGGCGCATTGAGGGATGGGGGGTTGGGGTTGGGGTGGGGGTTGGTGACAGCAGCGACCGGGCCGGTGTGGGAGGGACTTCAGTCCGATGCTTCCGCTGCGGGCAGGAAGAGCATCGCGGCTGAAGCCGCTCCCACGTGGCTCCCGCAGGCTGTTGCGGTGTCCCGGGTCAGCGCGCGTTGGCGAAGGCGAGCGTCATGTCCAGCATGCGGTTGGAGAAGCCCCACTCGTTGTCGTACCAGGACAGCACCTTGACCAGAGTGCCGCCCATGACGCGGGTCTGGGTGGCGTCGTAGACCGAGGACAGCGGGTTGTGGTTGAAGTCGATCGACACCAGCGGTTGCGTGTTGACGCCGATCACGCCCCTCATCGCGCCGTTGGCGGCCTCGTTCATCGCGGCGTCGATCTCTTCCTTGCTGGTCGCGCGCTGCGCGACGAAGGAAAGGTCCACCACCGACACGTTGATGGTCGGCACACGCATGGAGAAGCCGTCGAGCTTGCCGTTGAGCTCCGGCAGCACCAGGCCGACCGCGACGGCGGCGCCGGTGCTGGTCGGGATCTGGCTGTGCGTGGCCGAGCGCGCGCGGCGCAGGTCCTTGTGGTAGACGTCGGTCAGTACCTGGTCGTTGGTGTAGGCGTGGATGGTGGTCATCAGGCCATGCACGATGCCGATCTTCTCGTGCAGCACCTTGGCCAGCGGCGCCAGGCAGTTGGTGGTGCACGAGGCATTGGAGATGACCGTGTCGGCGGCCTTGATCCGGTCGTGGTTGACGCCGTAGACGAAGGTGCCGTCGACGTCGCTGCCGCCGGGCGCCGAGATGATCACCTTCTTCGCGCCGGCCGCGAGATGCGCGCTGGCCTTGGCCTTGGAGGTGAACAGGCCCGTGCATTCCAGCACGATGTCGACGCCGAGCTCGCCCCACGGCAGCTTCGCCGGATCGCGTTCGGCGCAGACCTTGATGCGGTCGCCGTTGACGACGAGGTCGCCGCCTTCCACCTTCACCTCGCCCGGGAAGCGCCCGTGCGCGGTGTCGTAGCGGGTGAGGTGGGCGTTGGTTTCGGCATCGCCGAGGTCGTTGATGGCGACCACCTGGATCTCGTTGGTGCGGCCGGCCTCGTAGAGCGCACGCAGGATGTTGCGGCCGATGCGGCCATAGCCATTGATCGCGACTTTCACAGCCATCACACGACTCCTCGAAAAAAGGGATGACGAATCCGGACGATTTTAGCGGCTCCGCGCGGCAGGCGCACGGAGCCGGGTCGGGGAGCCATGCTGCGGAAGGTTTTCAGTGGCCGCTATCGCCGCGCACGGTGACCGGGTCGAGCGCGCCCGGCGGGGTCGGAATCTGGTGCGGCTGGGCATTCTGCGGGATGGCGAATTCGACCGGGACGATGCCCTCACCCACGATCGCTACACCGTTGGAACGCGCCGGATTGAAGGTCCAGGTATTCACCGCCCCGATTGCGGCGTCGACCAGCTCCGGTGCCAGGCCGTCGGGAACTGTGTGATCGAGTTCGGCGTCCAGCACCCGCCCGTCCGTCCCGACCCTCACCTTCAGGAACACCACTCCCTGGATGCGGCTCTTCACCGCCTCCGGCGGATAGACCGGCGGCTTCAGCGCCCGGTAGCTGGGCTCCGTGGCCTCCGCGGGCGGTGGCGGCGGCGGTGCCTCCGGCGCAGCCGGGGGCGCTGGCACGCCGGGCGGTGGCGGCGGCACAGTTGCGGGCGGGGCGGCGGGCGCGGCGGGCGGCGCCGGGGGTGCCGGCATCCCGCTGGCCGCCGTACCGGCAAACGCCAGCGTGCCCTCGAGACGGAACGCCTGCCCGCCGTTGCCGTCGATGGCGATCGCGAACGGCTCGCCGGGGCGCACGTGCACCTCCGGCGAGGCGACCGGGCGACCGTCCTTGCGGACCGTGCCGCGCAGTGCGATCAGGTCCGGGGCGAGGGCGGTCGCGACGAATTCGCCGCGCCAGGCGCCATCGGCGATCTCAAACGGACTGCCCGCCGGGTGGATCACGTGCATCGGCTTGCCGGCGGTTCCGGCGATGTCGATGCGCACGGTGGCGTCGATGAGCCTCGAATCGGCACCGGTCGCCTGCACGGGTCGGGGTGCCTGGCTGGCCCAGGCGGCCCAGGCGCCGGCGAGGGCGGCGCCGGCAACCAGCACCAGGCCGGCGATGCGCGCCCTGCGCGCGGGACGGGATCGTTTCAGCATGATGATGCGCTCCTTGAGGTTCTGTCGGGACGGCCACGTGCAGCCCGCCGGCAGCCGCAGCTCCTGCCGCGGCTGGCCGGCGAGTTGCACCTTCAGCATCGCGTCGGCATAGGGCCTTCGCGCTTCCGGAAAACGTGCCACCACTGCCGCGTCGCAGGCCAGCTCCTGGTCGAGCCGGAAGCGGCCCGCGGCGTAGTGCAGCAGCGGGTTGAACCAGTTCAGCGACTGCAGTGTCGCGACGAAGGCATTGATCCAGGCATCGCCGCGACGGCGGTGGACCTCCTCGTGGGCGAGGATCAGCGCGCGCTCGCGGGCGTCGTAGCGCCGCTCGAAATCCGCTGGCAGCACGATGCGCGGGCGCCAGGCGCCGACCAGTGCCGGGCCGGCGAAGAGGGAATCGGACTGCAGCACCCGCGTACCGGAACGCTCCACCATCCGGCCGAGGCTGCGCAGGTACTGCCGCTGCTGGACGGCGAACCAGGCGGCGGCAATTACCGCTCCTGCAAGCCATAGCCCAAGCAGCCGGGGCCGCGGATCGAAGGCCAGCTTGGCCGCGGCAAGGACTGGGGCCAGCACCGCGCCGCCACCGGCCGGGGCCAGCGGCATCTGCGGTGCGACTGGCGCCGGCAGCAACATTGCCAATACGACCAGCGGCACCGCGGCCCAGGCGGCATAGGCCACCTGCGCCCCGAACAGACGTTGCAGCGCTGGACGCAGCAGCAGGAGCGCAAGGATCGCGGTGGAGCCGCCGAGGGTCAGGCGCACCAGCGTATCGAAGAGTTCATGCGCCATCGTCGATCTCCTCGATGAGCGCGCGGATCTCCTCGATTTCCTGCTGGCTGAGCGCGCGGCTGCGCGAGAAATGCGCGACCAGCGCCGACACCTGCCCGCCATAGAGGCGGTCGAGGAAGCTCCGGCTCTGCTCGCCCACCCAGGCCTCACGCGCCAGCCTCGGCCGATACAGATACCGCCGCCCGTCCCGGCTGGCGGCGATCGCCTTCTTCTTGAGGAGACGATTGAGGAGCGTCTTTACCGTCGCCTCCTGCCAGCCCTGCCCCGGCGCGACCGCGGCCACGATGTCCTCGGCGCTTTGCAATCCGGTTGCCGCCCAGAGGAACTCCATCACCACGCTTTCGGCTTCGCTGATGCGCATGTCGTTTACACCCGTAAATGCTGCTTTCGATTACACGCGTAACCAGTTCAGGCGTCAAGTGCCTGGAGCGAACGGCGGCCGGCCGGGTGTGAAAGCTTCCTCCTTGGGAAAACCCTGAACACCAGTCGCCATTTCCGCGAAAGCGCACTGCTGTCCGGAATAAATTTCGTCGCAGGGTCGAAGAGGGTTGCAGGGCCCCAGTTTGGGATGTACATCCCGGAGTGCGAACTCAAAAACCGGAGGCCCTGCAGCCCATGTTCAGGATAAGTCGATTTGGCGAGCT
>JAFKNA010000020.1 GCA_017305135.1 Lysobacterales bacterium
TACTCGATCGTGCGCCTCGGACGCGAGGCACTGGTGCGCCGATGGCCATGCGGCAGCCTGGCATCATGGCTGGATCGACTCCGAAACCCTGACGCCGAACTGCTCGCCGAGATGGGCCTGCCAGCATGAAAAACGTGGGGAAACCTCAGACTCGGTCCCCATCGCCTGCTGTCCGGACCACAGCCCCGATCACGAGGGGATTAAGACCAGGCGCGGGTTGGTGGCCTGGCCGTGCGCGAATGTCCGGACCACAGCCCCGATCACGAGGGGATTAAGACCGATGGATGTGAACGTCTCGTCGAAGCCGTCAAGTCCGGACCACAGCCCCGATCACGAGGGGATTAAGACCACGTCCTCCAGCACGTCCACCACCGACACCTGCGGTCCGGACCACAGCCCCGATCACGAGGGGATTAAGACGCCAGTCGGCGGCGTGTCGAAGGTCAGCAGCGGTCCGGACCACAGCCCCGATCACGAGGGGATTAAGACGGCGACCGCTGGCGTCGATATCCCGTCACAGGCGCGGTCCGGACCACAGCCCCGATCACGAGGGGATTAAGACTAAACCAGTTCATGCCCGGTTCGATCAGCGCCGTCCGGACCACAGCCCCGATCACGAGGGGATTAAGACCCAGCTGGGGAGCGCGGCAAAGACGCTGCTAACGTCCGGACCACAGCCCCGATCACGAGGGGATTAAGACCGCGCTGGCATCCTTGTAATCGCCACTGTCGGGTCCGGACCACAGCCCCGATCACGAGGGGATTAAGACTGGCCGCATTCGTTGTCCTGGCGCCAGTCTGGGTCCGGACCACAGCCCCGATCACGAGGGGATTAAGACTATAACTCCGGCTCGTTGTCGCGGAAGTATTTGAGTCCGGACCACAGCCCCGATCACGAGGGGATTAAGACGTAAACGTCACGGGCTCCCATCCCTTCCCCAGTGTCCGGACCACAGCCCCGATCACGAGGGGATTAAGACTCCATCACTGCAGATACGTCCACAGTAATGCCGAGTCCGGACCACAGCCCCGATCACGAGGGGATTAAGACAGCGCGGAGCGCGTCCCTCGCGCGGCCCGCATGGGGTCCGGACCACAGCCCCGATCACGAGGGGATTAAGACCGACGGCCTTCTGGGATTTCCTCGTCAGCGGGCCGTCCGGACCACAGCCCCGATCACGAGGGGATTAAGACACGTGGGCAGGCTATCCATCACTGCAGATACGTCGTCCGGACCACAGCCCCGATCACGAGGGGATTAAGACGGGCCGCTTCGGCATCCATCGCACGCTTGCGCCAGTCCGGACCACAGCCCCGATCACGAGGGGATTAAGACGCGGCTGATCCCACGCGTGAGGAATGCTGTAGCTGTCCGGACCACAGCCCCGATCACAAGGGGATTAAGACGGGTGCGACTCGCGCGGCGCAACCAGGAACCGGTGGTCCGGACCACAGCCCCGATCACGAGGGGATTAAGACGCGCGCGTAGCTGGCGCACCAATGATGGACGGCTGGTCCGGACCACAGCCCCGATCACGAGGGGATTAAGACCGCTTGGATAACCTCGGCTTTGGACGGGGCGCTGGTCCGGACCACAGCCCCGATCACGAGGGGATTAAGACAACAGATAATCGGCGACGGAGGCGCGCGTAGCGTCCGGACCACAGCCCCGATCACGAGGGGATTAAGACCGGATCCCGGTCCGCATCCGGGTTCGGCACCAGGTCCGGACCACAGCCCCGATCACGAGGGGATTAAGACCAAGGGCCATCGCCCTTCCGAACTGCCGCATCTGGTGTCCGGACCACAGCCCCGATCACGAGGGGATTAAGACGTTCTGCAGCGCCTTCAGTTCAGCCGCGAGTTGCGTCCGGACCACAGCCCCGATCACGAGGGGATTAAGACATGATGCCAGCCGCCTCCTTGACTTCGTCCGGCAGTCCGGACCACAGCCCCGATCACGAGGGGATTAAGACTTCCTCCCGCGTCGCCCCCGTCGCCCAATGTGTGTCCGGACCACAGCCCCGATCACGAGGGGATTAAGACTTCAACGGCTCATTGGGGATGGACTCGCGAGCGAAGTCCGGACCACAGCCCCGATCACGAGGGGATTAAGACCCTTGCCATTTTCGTCCAGCGCGACACGTCCGTGGTCCGGACCACAGCCCCGATCACGAGGGGATTAAGACCGGCTCCACACTTGGGCTTGTGGCACGTCAACGGTCCGGACCACAGCCCCGATCACGAGGGGATTAAGACGAGCAGCAGCTTGCTGTAGGTGGTCGGTGCGTCCGGACCACAGCCCCGATCACGAGGGGATTAAGACGCGTTTCGGTCGTTTTGTACCCCCTTTAATGCGGTCCGGACCACAGCCCCGATCACGAGTGGATTAAGACTCAAAAAGGCCCATGCGCCAGACTTGGCGTTCGGTCCGGACCACAGCCCCGATCACGAGGGGATTAAGACAGCAGCGCGCGCATCCTTGCACGCGGCGGATGCCGTCCGGACCACAACCCCGATCACGAGGGGACTAAGACGGAATGTACCGCCGGAGCGTAGGTCGGCCCTACGTTGGTCGAAATACGAGGCGCGGGAGCTGCGGACCGCACGCGAGGGTGGCGATCGCACCTGCCGGGTGCCTTGGTCCTGCCCACGATCGGCGATAATGCTCCCTTCGTCGCCGCCTCCCATGCCATGCCCGACCTGTCCGTCGTCGTGCCCGTGTTCAACGAGGAAGCCAACATCCTGCCGCTGCTCGGCGAGGTGGTGGCGGCCCTGCGTGGCCGGATCGCGTTCGAGATCGTCTACGTGGATGACGCCAGCAGCGATGGCTCACCGGCGGTGCTGGCGCAGGCGAAGGCGGCGTTTCCGGAACTGCGCGTGCTGCGCCACGCCATGCAGGGCGGGCAGAGCACGGCGATCCGGAACGGCGTGAAGGCGGCGCGCGGGGCCTGGATCGCGACGCTGGATGGCGACGGGCAGAACGATCCGGCGGACATCCCGATGCTCTTGGCCCTGCGCGACGCATCGCCTCCCACCATCAAGCTCTTCGCCGGTTGGCGGGTACAGCGGCAGGACTCGGGCAGCAAGCGCTGGGCCTCGAAATGGGCCAACGCGATCCGCTCGCGGCTGCTGAAGGATGCCACCCCGGACACCGGCTGCGGCATCAAGCTGTTCGAGCGCGCGGCGTTCCTGGACCTGCCCTATTTCGACCACATGCACCGCTACCTGCCGGCGCTGATGCAGCGCAACGGCTGGGAGGTGCGCTCAGTGCCGGTGAACCACCGCCCGCGAGCCACCGGGGCTTCAAAGTACAACAACCTCGACCGCGCGCTGGTGGCGATCGCGGATCTCCGCGGCGTGGCCTGGCTGATCAGGCGCTCGCGCCGGCCCGGGGTCGAGGAAGTCTGATCCGCTGCGCGCTTGCCGGACGCGCGGGATTCGGCTATAAAGCGCGGCTCCCTTGAGCATCCTTCGCCCGTTCGGGCGCGCGGGGCCGGTCGTGCGGTCCGCCCGCGCCGGGTGATCGGGGACTTCCAGCACCGCACGGCGCATCGCCGTCGCTGGGCCGCCGTCGTCCTGGCCAAGGACGACAACCCGACCAGAGAGGTTCGACATGGCCAAGGTATGCCAGGTCACCGGAAAGGCCGTTCAATCCGGCAACAACGTTTCCCACGCCAACAACAAGACGCGGCGCCGCTGGCTGCCGAACCTTCACGAGCGCCGCTTCTGGGTGCCGAGCGAAAATCGCTGGGTGTCCCTGCGCGTGTCCAGCCATGGGCTGCGCACGATCGACAAGAAGGGCATCGAAACCGTCGTTGCGGAACTCCGCAAGCGCGGCGAGAAGATCTGAGAGGTAAGCGAACATGGCAACCAAGCGCGACAAGATCCGCCTGATCTCATCCGCCGGCACCGGTCATTTCTACACGACCGACAAGAACAAGAAGAACACGCCGGAGAAGATGGAAGTCAAGAAGTACGACCCGGTGGTGCGCAAGCACGTCCCCTACAAGGAAGGCAAGATCAAGTAGGAGCGAGCGTGCTCGCGACCGCCGACCCCGGCACAGCCGGCGGCAACGCATCGCGGGTCGCCTGCACGCAGGCTCCTGCGGGAGGGACATGTGCCTTCCACGAAGAACCCGCCCAGGAGGCGGGTTTTTCGTGGGCGCATGCGACAGGCACGCGGATGTAGGAGCGAGCGTGCTCGCGACCCGCCCGCTGCGCACGTCGCGACCACCTGGGTCGCCTGCACGCGCTTCTACGGGAGGGACCTATGCATTCCACGAAGACCCGCCCAGGAGGCGGGTTCTTCGTGTCCGCGCTCAGCGGCTGTCCACCAGCACGACTTCCGCATCCTCGACTGCGCGGATGCGAAGTTCCGCCTCGTCCCTGATCGCGGCGCCGTCGCGGGTTCCGATGCGGCTGCCATTGACCTCCACCGTACCCCGCGCCGGCGCGAGGTAGGCGTGGCGTCCGGGGCCGAGCGCGTGGCGAACCTCCTCGCCAGCCGCGAGCGTGGCCGCCAGCACGCGCGCGTCGGCGCGGATCGGCAGGGCCTCGCCGTCGCCGTCATGGCCACTGGCGAGCGTGACCAGGCGCCCGCTGCGCTCGCCGCGCGGGAACGGCCGCGTGCCCCAGCTCGGCGTGCCGCCGCGCGCGTCGGGGATGATCCAGATCTGGAAGATCCGCGTCGGCTCGCTTTCGGCGTTGTACTCGGCATGGCGGATGCCGCTGCCGGCGCTCATCACCTGCACGTCGCCGGCCACGGTGCGGCCGCGGTTGCCGAGGCTGTCCTCGTGCGAGATGGCGCCCTCGCGGACATAGGTGATGATCTCCATGTCGGCGTGCGGGTGCGGCGGGAAGCCGGCGCCGGCGGCGATCTCGTCGTCGTTCCAGACGCGCAGGCGGCCCCAGCCCATGCGCTCCGGATCGTGGTAGCCGGCGAAGGAGAAGTGATGCCAGGTGTCGAGCCAGTCGTGGCTGGCGTGGCCGAGACCGGCGAGTGGCCTGCGTTCGATCATGGCGGGACTCCGTGAGGCGCCGGGTGGCGCCGATCCCTGCAACATGCGGCCATTGTCCGGCGCCAACAGGGCGCGGCGGGGAAACGCTGCGTCGCCGCCTCTCGCCCTTCAGGAGCGCAGGCCGACGCCGCGCTTGAGGAGGTACAGGCTGAGCGCACCGAGCACCACCGCGAGGCCGACCATCACCGCGAAGGCGACGCCGAGCGGCACGTCGCTGATGCCGAGCAGACCATGGCGGAACGCGTTGACCATGTACAGCACGGGATTGGCGTAGCTGATCTCGCGCCATGGCGAGCCGAGCGCGTTGACCGAATAGAACACGCCGCCAAGATAGGTGAGCGGCGCCAGCACGAAGGTCGGCACCAGCGCGATGTCGTCGAATTTCTGCGCGAATACCGCGTTCACGAAGCCGGCCAGCGAGAACACGATGGCGGTCAGGAGCACCGTCGCCAGCGTGGCCAGCGGATGGTGCAGATGGATGTCGGTGAAGGCCAGCGAGATGGCGAGCACGATGATCGCCACCATCACCCCGCGCAGCACCGCGCCGGCCACGTAGCCGGACAGGATCACCCAGCCCGGCATCGGCGAGGCCAGCATTTCCTCGACGTAGCGGCCGAACTTGGAACCGAAGAACGAGGAGGAGATGTTGCCGTAGCAGTTGGTGATGACGGCCATCATGATCAGGCCCGGCACGATGTAGTCGATGTAGCCTATGCCGGGCGCCATCTCGCCGATGCGGCGGCCGATCATGGTGCCGAAGATGACGAAGTAGAGCGTCATCGTGATCGCCGAGGGCAGCAGGGTCTGCGTCCAGATGCGCAGGATGCGCATCACCTCGCGGCGCGTGACGGTGCCCAGCGCGACCAGGTTCTCACCGCTCATGCGGCCACCTTGCCGCGGTCGACCAGGCGCACGAAGAGTTCCTCCAGGCGGTTGGACTTGTTGCGCATCGAGCGCACCGCGACGCCCGCCGCGGAGAGCGCGGCGAACAGCGAGTTGAGGTCGTGCTGGCGGGCCATCTCCGCTTCCAGCGTCAGTTCGTCCACCCGGCGAAGGTGCACGTTGGCGATCTCCGGCAACTCATCGAGCGGCTCGGCCAAGTCGAGCACGAAGGTCTCCACGTCGAGCTTGCCGAGGAGCCGCCGCATCGAGGTGTTCTCGATGATCCGGCCGTGGTCGATGATGGCGATGTTGCGGCAGAGCTGCTCGGCTTCCTCGAGGTAATGGGTGGTGAGGATCACGGTCGTGCCCTCGGCATTGATCGCGCTGATGAAGCGCCACATCGAGCGGCGGATCTCGATGTCCACCCCGGCGGTCGGCTCGTCCAGGATCAGCAGGCGCGGCTCGCTCATCATCGCGCGGGCGATCATCAGGCGCCGCTTCATGCCGCCGGAGAGGGCGCGCGCGGTGTGGTGGGCCTTATCCCAGAGGGCGAGCTGCTTCAGGTATTTTTCCGCGCGGCGGCAGGCTTCCGCGCGCGGGATGCCGTAGAAGCCCGCCTGGTTGACGCAGATGTCGAACGGCTTCTCGAACATATTGAAGTTGATTTCCTGCGGCACCAGGCCGATCAGGCGCATCGCCGCGCTGCGCTCGTTGCGGATCGACACGCCGAAGATGCGCGCATCGCCCGCGGTCGCGTTGACCAGCGAGGAGAGGATGCCGATCAGGGTCGACTTGCCGGCGCCGTTCGGCCCGAGCAGGGCGAAGAAATCGCCCTGCTGCACGGTCAGCGAGACGCCCTTCAGCGCCTCCACGCCGCTGGCATAGGTTTTCTTGAGCTCGATGACCTCGAGCGCAGGGATGTCGGTCATGGGGGTCAGGGAACGGGCTGCGGGCGGGGCGGATCGCGGCAGCCTGCTAGTATAGCCGGCTGTCCGCTTTGCCCGTGTCGCGTCCCGATGGAACACTTCCAGCTTCGCCTCGTCGCGAGCCACATGCTCGCCCCTGCCGTGCGCCACATGGTCTTCGAGCGCGCCGACGGCCAGCCGTTCGCGTTCCTGCCGGGCCAGTTCATCCAGGTCCATTTCCACTACGCGGACGGCAAGCCGACCAAGCGCAGCTATTCGGTGGGCACGGTGGGCGACGGCAGCAGCCCGGTCATGCAGCTGGAGATCGCGGTGTCCTACGTCGATGGCGGCGCGGCGACGGCGCTCCTGTCCACGCTCGACGAGGGCGAACTCATCAACGCCAGCGGCCCGTACGGGCGCTTCTGCCTGCAGCCGGCCGACGACAACCGGCGCTACCTGCTGGTGGCGACCGGCACCGGCGTGACGCCCTACCGCGCGATGCTGCCGCTGATCCGCGAGCTGACAACGAGCCGCGGCTACCGCTTCGCGCTGGTCTACGGCGCGCGCAACGAGGCCGAGCTCCTCTATGGCGAGGAATTCGAGGCGTTCGCGCGCGAGGTGCCCGGCTTCAGCTTCCATCCCTGCTTCAGCCGCGTGCCGCGTGCCGTACCGCGCCCGCACGACCGCAACGGCCGCGTGCAGGTCGCCCTCGGCGAGCTCTCGCCGAATGCCGAGGAGGACATCGCCTATCTCTGCGGCAATCCGGACATGGTCGACGAGTCCTTCGCCATGCTGAAGGCGGCCGGCCTGCACGTCTCGCGCATCCGCCGCGAGAAATACGTGTCGGCGCGCTGAAGCGTCGAAGCCATCCTTCAAGGGAAGCCCACGGCATGGCCCGCCAGCCCTCCTTGCTCGATGAAGCCGCCGTCCCGGGTTCGGGTGGCGCCGTGCTCGTCATCCGCGGCAGCACTGCACAACTCACGGTGCGCCAACGGCAGTTCAACAAGCTGCTCGGCGAGGTCGCGGCGTTGCGCGAACGCCTGGCGGAATGGAACCAGTACGAGGGGCGCTTCCGGCAGCGTATCGCCACCGAGCAGGCGCCCCTGGTGGCACGCCTGCGCGAGGCGCGCATCGCGTTGTGCGCGGTGTTCGACCGGGCCCTGCTCGGCAAGGGCCTCGGCAAGGTGCAGCGGCGCACCGCGCACGACGTGCTGGAGAACCTGCTGTCGGACCTGTTGCAGGAGGCGCCCGACGAGGAACTGGCCGCCATGGCGGGGCGGCACGAGATGGAGACCGACCTCGACGATGGCAGGCTCGACTTCTTCGAATCGGTGGGCAGCGAGCTGTTCGGCTTCGACATCGACCCGGGGCATGGCGCGCGGACCGTTGAAGAATTGCTCGACATGTACCGGGAGAAGGCGGCCGCGGAGACGGCGGCGCGTGCCGAGCGGGCGGCACGCCGGAAACCGCGGCCAAAGAGCGCCAAGGCGCAGCAGCGCGAGGAACGCGCCGAACAGGTCGCCAGGGACGCCAGCGCGGCGCTGCGCGAGGTCTATCGCAGGCTGGTCCGCGACCTGCATCCGGACCGCATCCGCGATGCCGGCGAACGCGACCGCAAGACCATGCTGATGAAGGAGGCCAACCGCGCCTACGAGGCGCACGATCTCCTGGCCCTGCTGGAACTGCAATGGCAGACCGAACAGATCGACGCGGCCAGCATGGCCGGCTATGCGGATGAGCGCCTGGCCCGCTTCATCCACGTGCTGAAGGCGCAGGCGGCGCACCTCAAGAGCGAACTCGGCGCCGCGACAGCGCCGTTCCTGGCCACCTTCCCGGATATGGCCCCGCGTGATTTTCGCCCCGTCCACGTGGACCGGCAGGTGGACCGCGAACTGGTCGCGATGCGCGAGGAACTCGCGCAATTGCAGGGCGACCTGCGCCGCTATGCCGATCCTGCCGAGCTCAGGCGCGACCTGAGCGGCCCGCTGCGCGACATGCTCGCGGGGCCGGATTTCGACGCGCTGCTCGAGGAGCTGATGTGGCAGGACGAGGCGCCCGCATCCAGGCGGAGCGGCCGGCGTCGCTGAAGCGGCAGACCCGCGCCGTCATTCCGAGGTCCCCCGTGACGCCGCACCCTCGCCGATCACAAGGCGGGGGGCGCCTGGGGTTTGCGCGCGGCGGCTTCGGCCTGGAGCAGCGCGCGCTTGCGTTCCAGGCCCCAGCGGTAGCCGCCCGGGCTACCGTCGCCGCGGATGACGCGGTGGCATGGCACCAGGACGGCGATGCGATTTCGCGCGCAGGCGCTGGCCAGCGCGCGGCTGGCCTTCGGCTGACCGAGGGCGGCGGCGGCCCGCGCGTAGGACAGCGGCTGCCCGCGGGGGATCGTCTGCAGGAAGTTCCACACCCGGATCTGGAAGGCGGTGCCGTGGAGGTCGAGCGGCACCTGCAGCTTCGGTGCGCGTCCGGCCAGGTGCTCATCGAGCGCGGCCATCCAGGCCTCGAATGGCGCGCGGGCGGCGGGATCGATTTGCGACCGCT
Organism: Lysobacterales bacterium; assembly: GCA_017305135.1. Lineage (GTDB taxonomy): Bacteria > Pseudomonadota > Gammaproteobacteria > Xanthomonadales > Rhodanobacteraceae > Dokdonella_A. The sequence goes on from JAFKNA010000020.1 coordinate 9,347, forward strand.
GCGCGGCGGGGAACTCCGCGGCGAGTTCCGCCAGCAGCGCCTCGCGATCGTCTCCGAACTGCAGGAAGCAGAGGCCGCGATCGGTCGCGCCGAGCAGCACCAGGCCAAGCGCCGTGTCGCCGAATGCCCAGGAGATCCCGATTGATGCGCCGCCGTCGCGATACTGCCGCGGCGTCATGCCGAGCACGCGCCCGCTGCGTTCGTAGAGTCCCCGGCCGGAGCCGAGGCCGGCGGCATAGGTCGCCTCGGTCACCGAGGATGCCGAGCGCAACGCGCGGCGGATGCGCCGCCGCCGCTGGTCTTCGATGTACGCGCCCGGCGTCACCGCGAGGTAGTTCCGGAACAGCCGGTTGAGCCGGAACTCGTCGAGGCGGGCGTGCCGCGCCAGCGCGGCCACGGTCGGAAGCTCGTCGGCGTCGTCGATGAAGCGGCAGAGGCGGGTGACGAGGTCGGCGTCCGCATCGCCCGCCCAGTGTTCGAGCGGACGGCAGCGGCGGCATGGACGAAAGCCTGCCTCCGCCGCCGCCGTCGGTAACGCGAACAGGCGCACGTTGTCACGGCGCGGGCGCCGCGCCGGGCAGGACGGCCGGCAATAGATGCCGGTGGCGACCGCATAGACGAAGCTGCCGTCAGCGCGTGCGTCGCGCGCGAGGATCGCCTGCCACATCGTTTCGGCGTTCATGGGATGCTCCAGTCGCTGTCAGGGACGCATGCTCGCGCGGAAGGCGGGCCGCCGCCATCCGCTGGCTGCGGCGCATGCGAGGGCCGGCGCCAGCCGCGCGGGCTGCCGCCGTTCCAGGAGCGTGGAGTGGTGCCGCATTTTCACGTCCCCACAACGTGAGGTCTGTCACGTTAAGGGGGTGGCAGGCTATAGTCACTCCTTCCGCTGCGGCCCGAGGCCGCCGGGTCACGCGTCAAGGCATGATCGAAGCCCATTCCAGCCAGCGCCTGCAGACCATCCAGAATGCAACGCTGGAAGCGATCGCCAGTGGCGTGCCGCTGGTCGATGTGATGGATCGCCTCTGCGCGGAGGTCCGCGCCCTCGTCCCGGGCGCCTGGTGCGTGGTGATGCGCGTGGACGCACCGGCCCGCGTGCTCCGCCCGCTCGCGGCGCCCGATCTGCCCCCTTCGCTGGTCCAGGCGCTCGACGGGATCTCCCCCGATGCCGCGGTGGCCTGCTGCGCGGTCGGCTCGGCGGGCGACGAGCTGCTTGCCGACAGCCAACTCACCCGGTTCGGCGACGTGGTTGCCGACAGCGGCCTGGTCGCCTGCTGGTCCAGCCCGATCAAGGCCGCCGACGGGCGCCTGCTCGGACGTTTCGCGTTCTACTACCCGGAGCTGCGCGGTCCCACCGAGCTGGAGCGGCGGGTCGTGCATGCCTGCGTGCACCTGTGCGCGATCGCGCTGGAGCGCGACGCGGTCCAGTCGCACGTGCACCGGCTGGCGTTCCAGGACGGCCTGACCGGGCTGCCCAACCGCACCCGCTTCCGCCAGCGCGCGCGCGAACTCCTCGATGCGCTGCAGCCCGCCGAGAGTGTGACCCTGCTGCTCATCGATCTCGACGACTTCAAGGAAGTCAACGATTCCCTCGGCCGCCGCGCGGGCGACCGCCTGCTGAAGGAAGTCGCGGCACGGCTTGGCCGGGTGGTGGACGAGCGGGTCTATCTCGGCCGCATCGGCGGCGACACCTTCGCGCTGGTCCGCGCCGGCCACGATGCTGCCGATGCGGCACTGGAGCTTTCGCGGCAGGTCGCGCGGGGCCTCGAGCCGCCGTTCGAGAGCAACAACCAGCGGCTCACCATCGGCGCCAGCATCGGCATCGCGCATGCGACCTCGCGCGAGCTCACCCTCGCCGAGCTGACCCACCGCGCCGACCTCGCCCTCTACGAGGCCAAGAGCAGCGGTCGCCGCGGCTGCCGCGTGTACGCGCCCGAGCTGGCGGCCGCGGCGCGCCTGCGCCGCTGCTTCAAGCAGGACATCCGCAATGCGCTGGACCGCGGCGAGTTCACGCTGGCCTACCAGCCGATCGTCTCGCTGGCCACCAACCGCCTCGTCGCCTTCGAGGCCCTGCTGCGCTGGACGCATCCCGAACGGGGCCACGTGTCGCCGAGCGTGTTCATCCCGGTGGCGGAGGAAATCGGCCTGATCGGCGCACTCGGCGACTGGGTGCTGCACGAGGCCTGCCGCACGGCGAAGGAGTGGCCGAGCCCGATCCGCATCGGCGTCAACCTGTCGCCGCTGCAGTTCGGCAAGGCCGGTTTCGCGCTCGATGTCGTCGGTGCCCTGCAGCATGCCGGGCTCGAGCCGCACCGGCTCGACCTCGAGGTCACCGAGAGCGCCCTGCTGGCGCGCGACGTGGCAACCCGCACCGCCCTGCACGACCTGCATGACTTCGGCGTGCGCCTGTCGCTGGATGACTTCGGCACCGGCTTCTCCTCGCTGGCTGCACTGCGCTGGTTCCCCTTCGACACGCTCAAGATCGACATGTCCTTCGTCTGCGACCTCGACGTCGACGCCGATTCCACCGCAATCGTGCGCGCGGTGATCGCACTGGCACGCGACCTCGGCATCAAGACCGTGGCCGAAGGCGTGGAGACCGAGAGCCAGCACCACTGGCTGGTGCAGCATGGCTGCGCCGAGGGCCAGGGATACCGTTTCGGCCGCCCGATGGGTGCCGCCCACGCCGAGCAGCTGCTGCGCGAGCCGGGGCGGGTCGTGCTGCCGGCGCCGCGCAGCATCGGCCACGGAACGCATGCGGCGGTGCAGCCGTCCGCGGCGATCTGCGGCAAGTAGGCCGGTGCGGGAACGGTGTCCGGCGGCGGCCCTTCCAGCTCCGCTTCAGCGCGTCTCGCGAAGGTCGATCAGGAGTTCCGCACAGGCCGCGTCGCGGGTGGCCTCGAGTGCCGCGACCACCGCCTCGCCGGCCGCGCGCGCGGCTTCCACCAGGGGCCGGCCGGCGAGCAGCCGGGTCGCCAGCATGGCCGCGAAGTAGTCGCCGGTGCCCTTCGGCACCGCGTCGACGCGGGCGTGTTCGATGATCTCCGCCCATTCGCGGGTCACCACCGCGACCAGCATCCGGCCCTCGCGCCACTGGGCGGGCGCCGCGCTGGTCACCACCACCCAGCGCGTGCGGCCGTTGAGCAGCCGCCGCGCAGCGGCGACGACCGCGTCGATGTCGTCCGGCATGCCGCCGGCGAGATGGGCCAGCTCGAAGCCGTTCGGGGTCAGCCCGTCGGCGAGCGGCAGCAGCGTGCGCCAGCCTTCGACCAGGGCCGGATCGACGTAGATGCCGTGGTCGTGGTCGCCGATCACCGGATCGACCTGCACCGCGAGTGACGGCCGCGCCTCCAGCCGGCGTTCGATCCAGCGCGCGAGCCGAGCCGCCTGCGCGGCGCTGCCGAGGTAGCCGACCTGCACCAGGCGCAGGCTGCGCGTGGCACCGCGCGCGTCGAGATCGTCCAGGAAGCCGCCGAACCATTCCTCCGGCACCACCCCGCCGTGAATCGTCGCGTAGTGCGGCGTATTGCTGAGCAGCACACTCGGCACCGGCGCGACGCGCAGCCCGGCGCGCTGCAGCACCGGCACGGCGGCCGAGTTGCCAACGTGGCCATAGACCACCTGCGATTGCACCGATACGACTTCGACCGGCAGCGGATTGAGGGGCGTGGCCGCGCCCGCGTTCATGCTGGCTCCCGGCCGGACGGCCAGTAATGGCTGTCCGGCAGCGCGCGCGCGCCGAAGATCGCCTGGCCGACACGAACGATGGTGGCGCCTTCCTCGACTGCCAGTTCGAAGTCCCCGGACATGCCCATCGAGAGCTCGTCCATGCCGATGCCGTCCGGCGCCTCCTCGCGCAAGCGGTCGCGGAGCCCGCGCAGCAGGACGAAACAGGCGCGCACGCGCGCGCTGTCCTCGCTCAGCGCCGCCAGCGTCATCAGGCCGCGCACCCGCAGCGACTGGAACGCCGGCAGTTCGCGCACGAAGGCGGCGACCTGGTCCGGCGCCAGGCCGTACTTGCTGGCCTCGCCCGAGGTATTCACCTGCACCAGCACGTCCAGCGCGCGGCCCTCGGCCTGCAGGCGGCGATCGAGCTCGGCGGCGAGGCGCAACCGGTCGAGGGCCTGGAACTCCGCCGCGAAGCGCGCCACCGCGCGCGCCTTGTTGGTCTGCAGGTGGCCGATCACCGCCCAGCGCAGGTCGGCGAGGTCCGCCATCGCCTCGGCCTTGGCCTGCGCCTCCTGCACCTTGTTCTCGCCCAATTCCCGGCAGCCGGCGGCGTAGGCGTTGCGGATGCGCGCCTCGTCCACCGTCTTGCTCACCGGCAGCAGGCGCACGCCGGCGGCATCGCGCCCGGCGCGCCCACAGGCGGCGGCGATGCGCGCGCGCACCGCGGCGAGGTTGTGGCGGAAATCGTCGACGCTCTCCGCGCGCGGGTAGCGGGTGGCGTCCGCTGGCTGGGGTGTGGTCATGGCGTGGCCCGGGATCGGGTCTGGATTATCCATCCTCTGGCGCGGGCGCGCTCGGCGCTTCGTTCGGGCGCTGCGCGCCGGGGCTTTGCCAACGAGGCGTCCCGCGCCAGGACTTTGCCGACGAGGCGCCCGATGATTGGGCCGCATCCTGCGGACGGCTTACTTTCTCTTGCTTGCCCAAGAGAAAGTAAGCACTGCGCCGCAGGAGCGGCGCGAACGGCGAAGCCGGCCCTGGAAGGGCGAAGGGCAGGATGCCCGTAGTCAAGAGAAGGCACCCCAGCGGTGGCGCCCGCAGGGCATCCTGCCCTGCGGGTCCGCGAGGGCCGGCCGGGGTTCGCCGACGGCGCATCCCTGCGCCTGCGGCGAACGCGCGCATCGTGCGCGCGCCCCTGCGGGCTGATCCGTCCGGCCCTCGCCGCCACCGAAGGGGACCCGGAAAGCAGCGCGCATCCTGCGCGCAAGAGCAGAGTCCCGAGCTCCCCGCATAAAGATGCTGCGGCGCCTTGCTGCGCAGGATCACGACGGATTGGGTTTTTAGCCTTGGCTTCGGCGCGCAGGGGCGCGCTGCTGTTGCCCTGTAACCCCCTTCAGCGGCGGTGGTCGCCGGACGACAAGGCCCGCAGGGTCGCGCGAATGGATTCGCGCGAGTTCGTCGTCGGCACACGGATGTGCCGTCGGCGAACCCCGGCCGGCGACCACTAACCCGAAGGGCGCCGCTGTCGGGGTGCCCTTTCTCTTGGTTACTTCTCTTTGGGCAGGCAAAGAGAAGTGACCCGCCCGCAGGGATGCGGGCGGAACCCCGCAGGATGCGGCCAGATCGGCACGATGCCGAAGTCTGCGTTGACGTCGACAGGATCGCGACCGGAGTACGAACAGTGGAGTCCCGCCAGCGGCCCCACGAGGCCGCGCATGCTCAGTGCGCGCCCCCGGCGCGCGCCACTCGCGCCGCGCGGCGGCCGGCGCGGCGCTGCCGCCAGCGCTCGCTCCAGCGCGAGAAGATCAGGTAGATGGCCGGCGTGGAAAGGAGCGTCAGGCTCTGCGATACGATCAGGCCGCCGATCATGGCGATGCCGAGCGGGCGGCGCATCTCGGCGCCCGCGCCAAAGCCGATGGCCAGCGGCAGCGCGCTCACGATGGCCACCATCGAGGTCATCATGATCGGCCGGAAGCGCACCAGGCAGGCCTCGCGGATCGCCTCGAAGGCGCCGAGGCCGCGCTCGCGCTGCGCGGCCAACGCGAAGTCGATCATCATGATCGCGTTCTTCTTGACGATGCCGATGAGGAGCACGATCGCGATCATCGAGACGATGGAAAGCTCGGTGCCGGTGAGGAGCATCGCCAGCAGTGCGCCGACGCCGGCGGAGGGGAGCGTCGACAGGATCGTCACCGGGTGGATCAGGCTTTCGTAGAGCATGCCGAGCACCAGGTAGACGGCGACGATGGCGCCGAGGATCAGCACGCCCTGGCCGCCCTGCGCCTGGCGGAAGCGGCGGAAGTCGCCGCCGAACTCGCCGCGCACGCCGGCCGGCGGCCGCATGCCGGCGAGGGTGCGGTCGATCACCGCCGTCGCCGTGCCCATCGACACGCCGGGCGCCAGGTTGAAGCTGATGTTGGTCACCGCGAACTGGTTCTCGTGCTCGACGGTGACCGGCGCGCGGCCGGGTTCGATGCGCGCCACCGCGTCGAGCGGCACCATGGTGCCCTGGCTGGAACGCACGTACAGCCGGCGCAGCGCCTCCGGCGAGGCAGCCTGGTGCGCCATCGCGTTGACCACCACCTTGTATTGGTTGATGTCCGAGTAGATGGTCGACACCTGGCGCTGCCCGAAGGCGTCGTAGAGCGCGCTGTCGATGGCGCCGGTGCTGATACCGAGGCGCGCGGCGGCGTCGCGGTCGATGACCAGGTTCTCGCGCAGCCCCGATTCGGAGCTGTCCACGTCGACGTCGGTGAGTTCGGGCTGCTTGCGCAGTTCCGCCACCAGCCGTGGGGCCCACGCTTCCAGCGTATCGAGGTTGTCGCCCTTCAGCGAATAGGTGTACTGCGCGCCACCACCGCCGCCGCCACCGCCGCCACCGAGGTCCTGCACCGGGCGCAGGCGGAGCTGCACCCCGGGTACCTGCGCGGCCTTGCGGGCGAGGCGGTTCATGACCTGGAAGGTGGAATCCTCGCGACCCTCGCCGAGCGGCTTCAGGTTGATGTAGAGGGTGCCGGAGTTGCCGCCGCGCCAGCCGCCGCCGCCTAGTCGCGAGCCGACGCTTTCCACCGCCGGATCGTCCTGCACCAGCCGGGCGATCTGCTGGTGCCGCACCGACATGGCCTCGTAGGAGATGTCGGGGCTGGAGCGCGTGGAGCCGAACATCTGCCCGGTATCCTGCTGCGGGAAGAAGCCCTTCTGCACCTGCCCGACCAGCAGCACCGTGAGGCCGACCAGGAGCAGGGGCGTCAGTGCCAGCAGGCGCGGATGGCGCAGCGAGAAATCCAGCGCGCGGCGGTAGCCGTTGCGCATGCCGGCGTGGAAGGCGTCGATGCGGGCGCCGAGGCGCGAGCGTGCCGCCGCTTCGCCGTGGCCGCGCAGGAACAGGCCGCAGAGCGCCGGCGTGACCGTCAGCGACACGAGCATCGAGATCGCCACCGCGGCGGCGAGGGTGATCGCGAACTCGCGGAAGATCGCGCCGAGGAAACCCTCCATGAAAGCGAGCGGCGAGAACACCGCCAGCAGCGAGGCGGTGATGGAGACGATGGTGAAGCCGATTTCGCGGGCGCCATCCAGCGCCGCCTGCAGGCGCGGCTTGCCTGCGTCGATGTGGCGCACGATGTTCTCGATCACCACGATGGCGTCGTCGACCACGAAGCCGATGGCGATCACCAGCGCCATCAGCGACAGGTTGTTGAGCGTGAAGTCGAGGAAGTACATGGTGGCGAAGGCGCCCGCCAGCGACAGCGGCACGGCAAGGCCCGCGATCAGCGTCGGCGCGCCGCGGCGGAGGAAGAACAGCATGGTGAGGATCACCATCGCGATCGACACCATCAGGCTGATCTGCACCTCGTTGACCGAGGCGCGGATGGTCGGCGTGCGGTCGGAGAAGGGCGTGATCCTCACGTCCGGCGGCAGCGCGGCCTGCATGTCGGGAACCAGCGCGTGGATCGAATCGACGGTGCCGATGACGTTGGCATCGGCGCGCTTGCTGACCACGATCAGGATCGCCCGCTGGCCGTTGAACCAGGCGCCCTGGAAGGCGTCCTCCTGGCCGGCGTAGACGTTGGCGACATCCCTGAGGCGGATCGGCACGCCGTTGCGGGTGGCGATGATGACCTCGGCGAACTCCTCGGCGCTGTGCAGGGCATCGTTGGCCGACACCGCCATGGTGGTCTTGCCGTCGGACAGGAAGCCCTGCGGCGAGGTGACGTTGGCGGCGACCAGGGCGTTGCGTAGCTGGTCGGCCGACAGGCCCATGGCGGAGAGCGCACGCAGGTTGATGTCGACCCGCACCGCCGGCGTGGCGCCGCCGGCGAGATCGACCGAAGCCACGCCCGGCTGCTGGGCGATGCGCGGCGACAGCAGCGAATCGGCCATGTTGTAGAGCTCGGACAGCGGCCGGATGTTCGAGGTCAGCGCCAGCAGCAGCACCGGCGCATTGTTGGGATTGGCCTTGCGGTAGGTCGGCGCGGTGCGCAGGCCCGAAGGCAGGTCCGGCGCCGCGGCGTTGATGGCCGCCTGCACGTCGCGTGCGGCGTCGTCGACCTCGGTGCCCGGGTTGAACATCAGGATGACGATGCTCGACCCTTCCGAACTGCGCGAACTCAGTTCGTCGATCCCGGCGATCTGGCCAAGATGCCGCTCCAGCGGCGCCGCCACCGTCGATGCCATGGTGCGCGCGTCGGCGCCGGGCTGGCTGGCGGAGACGAAGATCGCGGGGAATTCGAGGTTCGGCAGCGGCGCCACGCCGAGCAGGAAGTAGGCGATCATCCCGCCGACGAACAGCCCCAACGCCAGCAGCGAAGTGCCGATCGGGCGACGGATGAAGGGGCCGGAGATGTTCACGGGTTGGTGATTCGTGATTGGTGATTGGTGATTCGCAAGAGCGACTCGTCACGCCTCGGCGTCATGCCCGCGAAAGCGGGCATCCATTGAACAGGCTGCCGCCGGCGGACTGATGCATCGCGGAGAACGTGCGCCGGTCGCGCAGGATCGGCCGGCGCCATGGCGTCCGCGTCTGCTCACGTAAGCCCCTCGCTCACCCGTGGCGCATGGCGGCGCGCCGCGCGCGCCTTGATCCAGTCGGAGAGGCGCTCGAAATAGAGGTAGATCACCGGCGTCGTGTAGAGCGTCACCAGCTGCGACAGCAGCAGGCCGCCGACGATGGCGATGCCGAGCGGACGGCGCAGTTCCGAGCCGATGCCGGTGCCCAGCGCCAGCGGCAGGGCACCGAGCAATGCCGCCGCGGTGGTCATCATGATCGGCCGGAAGCGCAGCAGGCAAGCGCGGTGGATCGCGTCATACGCGCTCATGCCCTTGCGCTGCGCCTCGATCGCGAAGTCGATCATCATGATCGCGTTCTTCTTGACGATGCCGATCAGGAGGATGATGCCGATGATGCCGTCGATGGACAGGCTGAGGCCGAACAGCATCAGCGCCAGCAGCGCGCCGACGCCGGCCGGCGGCAGCGTGGAGAGGATGGTCAGCGGGTGGATGTAGCTCTCGTAGAGCACGCCGAGCACGATGTAGATCACCACCACCGCAGCGAGGATCAGCAGCACCTGGCTCGACTGCGAGGAGGAGAACTCGGCCGCCTTGCCGATGAACTGGCCGCGCACCTGCGCCGGCATCTGTGCTGCCGCCGCCACCTCGTTGATGGCACTGACCGCCTGCGACAGCGAATATCCCGGCGCGGTGTTGAAGGAGATGGTCACCGCCGGCAGCTGGTTCTGGTGGCTCACCACCAGCGGCGCATTGGCGATCTCCGCGCTGGCGAGCGAGGCCAGCGGGATCGAGCCGCCGGCGCCGACCAGCACGCCGGTGTTGCCCTGGCTGCCGATGCCGCTCGGCGTCGCCGCATTGCTCGAGGTGAGCTGGCCGAAGGTGGTGGCATTGCTGCCGGTGAGGGCGCCGTTGCCGGAGCCGCGCACGGCGAGCTTGTTGAGCAGATCCACGCCGGTGCGGAACTGCGGCGCCACTTCCAGCACCACGCGGTACTGGTTGAGCTCGGTAAAGATGGTGGAGACCTGGCGCTGGCCGAAGGCGTCGTAGAGGGTGTCGTCGATCGCCTGCACCGGCACGCCGAGGCGACTGGCCTGGTCGCGGTCGATGGTGAGCCTGTATTCGAGGCCGGTGGCGGCGAGATTGTTGTCGACGTCGCTGAGTTCGGCGCGCCCGCGCAGGGCGCGCGTCATGCGCGAGGCGACGTCCTCCAGCGCCGCGCCGTCGACGCTCTCCAGCGCGTACTGGTATTCGGTCGCCGAGACGCGGGTGTCGAGGGTGACGTCCTGCACCGGCTTCAGGTACAGCGCGATGCCGGGTACCGCGGCGGCGGCGCGGTTGAGCCGGTCCACCACGGCTTCGAGGCCGTCGCGCTCGCCGCGCGGTTCGAGCACCAGGCTGATCTGGCCCTGGCTCAGGGTCGGATTGATCGCGCCCGCGCCGACGAAGGCGGCGACGCCAGCCACGGCGGGATCGCGGCGCAGCACCTCGGCGAGCTTGCCGGTGCGCTCGCGCATGGCCTCGAAGGCGATGTTCTGATCCGCCTGCACCACCGCGGTGATGAGGCCGGTGTCCTGCTCGGGCAAGAGGCTCTTGGGGATGGCGATGTAGAGCAGCACGGTCAGCACGATCGCACCGGTGGCGATCAGCATGGTCAGCGGCTGGTGCGCGAAGACCCAGTCCAGGCTCCGCTCGTAGGCGCCCAGCATGCGCGGGTAGAAGCCCGTCTTGCCGCGGTGAGCGGTGTGGTCCTCGCCCTCGACCTGGACGTCGCCGGGCTTGAGCAGGTAGGCGCACATCATCGGCGTCAGGGTCAGCGAGACCAGCATCGAGATCGACACCGCGATCGTCAGCACCCAGGCGAACTCGTGGAAGAGGCGCCCCACCACGCCTGGCATCAGCAGCAGCGGCAGGAACACCGCGACCAGCGACACCGTCAGCGAGAGCACCGTGAAGGTGATCTCGCGCGCGCCGATCTCCGCCGCCTCGCGACCATCGCGGCCGCCTTCCAGGTAGCGCACGATGTTCTCGATCATGACAATGGCGTCGTCGACCACGAAGCCGGTGGCGACCGCCAGCGCCATCAGCGACAGGTTGTCCAGCGAGAAGCCGGCGAACGCCATCACGCCGAAGGTGCCCATCAGCGACAGCGGCACCGCCACGCTTGGGATCAGCGTGGCCCACAGCCGGCGCAGGAACACGAAGATCACCGCGATCACCAGCAGCACCGACAGGATCAGCGTGAACTGGACGTCCTCGACCGAGGCGCGGATGGTCACGGTGCGGTCGGAGAAGACATCCAGGTGCACGTCCGCCGGCAGCACCGCGCGCAGTTCCGGCAGGATCTCCTTGATGCGGTCCACCGTGGAGACGATGTTGGCATCGGGCTGGCGGCGCACGTCCAGCAGCACCGCCGGCTTGCCGTTGGCCCAGGCGGAGAGCTGGTCGTTCTCGACGCCATCGGTGACGCTGGCGACGTCCGACAGCCGCACCGGCGCGCCATTGGCATAGCTGATGATGGTGGAGCGGTACTCGTCGGCATCGGCGAGCTGGTCGTTGGCGCCGATGCTGAAGGTCTGCGCCGGGCCGTTGATCTGGCCCTTCGGCGCGTTGACGTTGGCGCCGGCGAGCGCGGCGCGCACGTCCTCCAGCGTCATGCCGAGGTTGGCCAGCTGCGCCGGGTTGACCTGCACGCGCACCGCCGGGCGCACGTTGCCGGCGATCGAGACCAGGCCCACGCCGCTGATCTGCGCCAGCTTCTGCGCCAGGATCGAGTCGGCGTAGTTGGTCACCTCGCGCAGCGGCACCGTGTCCGAGGAGAGCACCAGGGTCAGGATCGGCGCGTCGGCCGGATTGACCTTGTTGTAGACCGGCGGATAGGGCAGGCCGTTGGGCAGGGTGCCGCGCGCCGCGTTGATGGCCGACTGCACGTCCTGCGCCGCGGCATCGATGTCGCGGTCGATGGCGAAGGTGAGGTTGATCGTCGACAGGCCGGCCGAGGAGTCCGACGTCATCATCGTGAGGCCGGAGATCTGCCCGAACTGGCGCTCCAGCGGCGTGGTCACCAGCACCGCCATCGTGCTCGCGCTGGCGCCGGGGTACTGGGTGGTCACCTGCAGGCTCGGCGCCTCGATGTCCGGCAGCGCCGATACCGGCAGCACGCGGTACCCGAGGATGCCCGCCAGCAGGATCGCGATCATCAGCAGCGAGGTCGCGATCGGGCGGCGGATGAAGACGGAGGAGAAGCCCATGGGAGCCGGGAGTTGGGATTCGGGAGTCGGGATTGGAAGAGCGGCGGCGCGCGCCGGTCAGCGGCGACGCATGCCGTTCGGAGCCTGCGCGTTCGCAGCGTCGGCGGCGGGCGCCGGCGCACTTTCGCCGGGGGCCAGCGCCAGCACCTTGGCGCCAGGCTTGAGGCGGAACTGGCCCTCGGTGACGATGCGGTCGCCGGCAGCGAGTCCCTCCGTCACCACCACGCGCCCGCCGTCGGCGTCCTCGCCGGTCTGGATCGGCTGCACCGCGACGGTGTCGTCCTCGGCCAGCTTGTAGACGTAGGTGGAATCCGGGCCGCGCTGCACCGCCTGCACCGGAATCACCAGCCCGCCGCGGACGACGCGGGTCTCGAGGCGGATATTGACGAACTGCCCGGGCCACAGCCGGGTGTCCTCGTTGGCGAATTCCGCCTTGAGGCGAAAGGTGCCGGTCTGCGGATCGATGCTGTTGTCCACCACCTTGAGCACGCCTTCGGCCAGCGCATGGCTGTCGCTGCGGTCGAGCGCGGTCACCGGCAGTTCGCCGCCGCCGGCGCGGCGTACCGCTTCCAGATCCTGCTGCGGCAGGGTGAAGATGACGTTGATCGGATGCACCTGGGTCAGGGTGACGATGCCGGCGCCGCTCGCGGCGATGAGGTTGCCGGCGTCGATCTGGCGGATGCCGGCAACGCCGGTGATCGGCGCGGTGATCCGCGTGTAGCCAAGCTGGGTGCGCGCATTGGCGACCGCGGCGGCGTCGGCCGCCACCATGGCTTCCTGCTGGCGCACCGCCTGGCGCTGGTTCTCCAGGTCCTGCGCCGACACGAAATGCTGCTTGATCAGCTCCTCGTAGCGCTGCAGCGTGCTGCGCGAGGCCGAGAGCTGCGCCTGGTCCTGCTTCTGCTTGGCGACGGCCTGGTCGAGCGTGGCCTGGAAGGTGCGCGGATCGATTTCAGCGATCAGTGCGCCCTCCTTGATCTCCTCGCCCTCCTCGAAGTGGATGGCCTTGAGCTGGCCTGCCACCTGCGCATTGACGGTGACCGTGTTGAGCGCCTGCACGGTGCCGAGCGCGTTGAGGTAGACGGGCACGTCGGCGCTTTCCGCCATCACCACCGTTACCGGGATCGGTGCATCCGGGCCGCCCCCGCGCATGCCGGGGGCGCCTCCCGGTGATGCCGGCCCGCCTTGCCACAGGCGCCAGCCGAGCACGGCAAGCAGCAGTACCGCGATGATGACCAGCGCGAGTTTCCAGCGCGACATGATGGGTTTTCCTTGGAAGCGGGCCTGCCGCGCCGGCACCGACGGGCGGTTCACAGGCTAGCAGCAGCACCGGCAGCACGGGGTTTGTGGCGCGTAAACGCGCCTTTACATGCGGGCGGAGACACAAGCGGACATATGGATGGGTTGACCGGTGCACAAGTTCCGCCACCCTTGCGTCCGCCCGCGCAGCCCGCATGTGGAGCCCATGCCCGAGCCGCCCGCGGCGGCCGTCACGGAGTCCCCCCATGAATGCCACCTGCGACATCCCCGGCCTGGGCCTGGCCATCGACCCGGCGGCCTTCCCCGATGCGGCCTTCGACCCGCCGGCCGCGGAAGGCGCCGCCGAGGAAACCGCCGTGCTCGCCGGCGGCTGCTTCTGGTGCACCGAAGCGGTGTTCAGGGAGCTCGACGGCGTACTCTCGGTAACGCCGGGCTACAGCGGCGACGACGCCGCCAGCGCCGACTACCGGACGGTCTGCAGCGGCAGCACCAACCATGCCGAGGCGATCTCGATCCGCTTCGATCCGCGGCGGATCTCCTACGCCGGGCTCCTCAAGGTGTTCTTCGCCGTCGCCCACGATCCGACCCAGGTCGACCGCCAGGGCAACGACATGGGCCGCCAGTACCGCTCGGCGATCTTCCACGCCGATGCCAGGCAACGCGAGATCGCCGAGCGCTACATCCGCCAGCTCGAGGCGGCCGGCGCGTTCAAGTCGCCGATCGCCACCGAGGTGGTGCCGCTGGAAGCCTTCCACACCGCCGAGGCCTACCACCACGACTACGCCGCGCGGAACCCGGCGCAGCCCTACATCGCCGCGGTCGCGCTGCCGAAGGTGGACAAGCTCCAGCATGCCTTCGGCGGGCTGCTGAAGCGCGATTGATCCACGGAGGTCACCATGTCCACCCCGACCCGCGCGATGCGCTCCGAAAGCGGCCATGACCTGACGCCACCCGACGCCTCCGAGCGCGAGCGCCTGGCGGCGCGGCTGACGCCCGAGGAGCGCCGCATCATGATCGACCACGGCACCGAGGTGCCGTTCTGCGGCGGGCTCCTCGACGAGCACGGCGAGGGCGTGTTCGCCTGCCGGCTGTGCGACCTGCCGCTGTTCCGCTCGCACGCCAAGTTCGAGTCCGGCACCGGCTGGCCGAGCTTCGCCACCCCGTTCGATCCGGCCCATGTGCGCGAGATCCGCGACCTCAGCCACGGCATGGTCCGCACCGAGATCCGCTGCGCGCGCTGCGACGCGCACCTCGGACACATCTTTCCCGACGGACCGCCGCCGACCGGCCTGCGCTACTGCATGAACGGCGCGTCCCTGCGTTTCATCCCCGCCGGCAGCGACGATTGAAACGCGTGCGGGCCGCCGCCGCGGTGCTGCGCGCCGGCGCCTGCCATCCGCTCGCGTGGGTGGCGCTGTTGGTGTGTGCGCCGCTGGCTGCGGCAGAGGGAACGCGGTTGCCCGACATCGTCGTCACTGCGACGCGCACGCCGCAGGCGAGCTACGAGATACCCGCCTCGATCGGCGTGGTGTACATGGACGAGCAGGCCGACACGCCGGCGATCAACCCGTCCGAGTACCTGTCGACGATTCCCGGCGTGAGCGCCAGCGACCGCCAGAACTACGCCCAGGACGAGCAGATCTCGATCCGCGGATTCGGTGCACGCTCCACCTTCGGCGTGCGCGGCGTGCGCCTCTACACCGATGGCATTCCCGCCACCATGCCCGATGGCCAGGGCCAGGTCTCGCACTTCAACCTGGACTCGGCCGAACGCATCGAAGTGCTGCGCGGGCCGTTCTCGGCCTTGTACGGGAACTCCTCGGGTGGAGTGATCCAGGTGTTCACCGCCGATGGCACCGAGCCACCCACGGCGCGCTTCAACCTGGTCGGCGGCAGCTACGGCACCGGACGCGCCAGCGTCAACTCGCGCGGCAGGCATGGCGGGCTCGGCTGGAACCTCGACTTCTCGCATTTCCAGACCGATGGCTACCGTCGCCACAGCGCCGCAGAACGGGATTCGGGCAATGCCAAGCTCACCTGGGAAGCGGCGGACGGCGGCACGCTGACGCTGCTGGCCAACACCCTGTCCTCGCCCGCCGCCGAGGATCCGCTGGGCTTGACGCGCGAGCAGATGGCCGAGGATCCGCGCCAGGTCGCGGCCGTGGCCGAGCAGTACGACACCCGCAAGAGCGTCTACCAGCGCCAGGTGGGCGCGGTGTTCGAGCAGCCCGTCGGCGCCGGGCACCGCCTGCGCGCACTCGCCTATGCCGGGCAGCGCTCGGTGGTGCAGTTCCTGGCCATTCCGCCGGCGGCGCAGGCGCGTCCGACGCATGCCGGCGGCGTCATCGACCTCGACAGCGACTATTACGGCGCCGATCTGCGTTGGATCTGGCAGGGCGAGCTGGCCGGCCGGCCGCTCGAGTTCGCCGCCGGGCTCGCCGTCGACCAGCAGGCGCAGCATCGCCGGGGTTACGAGAACTTCGTTGGCGACACCCTCGGCGTGCGCGGCAGGTTGCGCCGCGACGAGGACGACACGGTCGGCAACCTCGACCAGTACGCGCAGGCGACTTGGCACCTCGCGGAGGCATGGTCCCTCACCCTGGGTGCGCGCCACAGCGAGGTGCGCTTCCGCTCGGCCGACCATTACGTCACCGCGGGCAATCCCGATGACAGCGGCCGCACCCGCTACGCGGCGACGACCCCGGTGGCGGGGCTGATGTGGCGCGCGGCGGAATGGGCGCATGCGTACGCCTCGGTCGGCAAGGGCTTCGAGACCCCCACCTTCAACGAGCTCGGCTACCGCAGCGATGGCGGCGGTGGGCTCGCCTTCGATCTCCTGCCGGCGCGCAGCAGGAACGGCGAGCTCGGCCTCAAGCTGCGCCCGCATTCGACGCTGCGCGCCAACCTCGCCGTGTTCCGGGCCGACACGCGCGACGAGCTGGCGGTCGCGACCAGCAGCGGCGGGCGCACCACCTACCGGAACATCGGGCGCTCGCGGCGGCAGGGCGTGGAAGCCGAACTGGACTGGCGCCCGCGCGAGGACTGGCGGCTGCAGCTCGCCTACACCCGGCTGGATGCGAGCTTCCGCTCATCGTTCCTCGCCTGCGCCGCGTCACCGTGCACGGTGCCCGACACGCCGGTCGCCGCCGGCACGCGCATGCCCGGCATCCCGGAAACGGATCTTCATCTCGCTCTTCGCCATGGCGGGGAGTTCGGCTGGAACGGCGTGCTGGAGGCCAGCTACATCGGTTCGGTGTCGGTCGATGACCGCGCCACCGAACGGGCGCCGGCCTACTTCGTCGTCGCCGCCGGCATTGGCCATGGCCATCAGACCGCGCGCGGCGTGCTGCGCACCTTCGCGCGCGTCGACAACCTGTTTGATCGCGCCTACGCGGGCTCGGTCATCGTCAACGATTCCAACGGCCGGTTCTTCGAGCCGGCACCCGGGCGCACCTTCACGCTCGGCATGCGCTGGGAGTGGGGCTCGCGTTGAGAGCTGGCGGTAGCGGCGCGTGCGTGCTACGGCGCGGCATGGCGCAGGCTGCCCGTTCATGCCACCAGCCAATCCAGCGACGCCTGCGCATCGCGGATGTGGATGCCACGCCCGCTGGCCAGAACCTCGAGCGCCTCGCGGCTGCGCTCGGCGCTCTGCGCGGCTACCGCGTCGTGCGCCACCGTCACCTCGAACTCGCGCATGTAGGCATCGAGGCCGGTGCTGAGGATGCAGGAATCCGTGGCGATCCCGGCCAGCAGCAGGCGCTGCGTGCCGAGCTGGTTGAGGAGCAGGCGCAGCGGGGTCTCGAAGAAGGCCGAATGCTTGGGCTTGAGGATGAAATAGTCCGACTCGGCCGGCAGCAGCGCGCGCACCACGTCGGCGCCCTCGCCGTCCTCGCGCGCGCAGTATTCGACGTTGCCGCGGAAGTCCGAACGCCAGCGGCCGAAGTTGTCGTTGCAGTAGATCACCGGGATGCCCGCCGCGCGCGTGCGTTCGAGGAGGCGGTGCAGGGTCGGCACGATGCCGCGCGTCTCCCGCAGCAGCGCCGACGCGCCCTCGAAATCGAAGGGGTTGATGACGTCGATGATCAGGAAGGCGCTCGTTGGGCCAGGCATGGCGTCCTCCGTGGGCGGGGCGGGGCCTGCATGGCCGGCAGCAAGTGCAGCAGGATCTCGCGCGCCAGCGGCTGGTAGAGCGGACGCTGGCCGGCGGCATTGGCGTGGCCGAGCAGCCCGGTTTCGCAGTGGCGCTCGTCGTCCCAGCCGGGATAGTCGAGGATCGGATAAAGGCAGACGCCGTGCAGTTGCAGCCCGCCGCGCTGGGCCGCCTCGACCTCATCGAGCACGTAGCGCAGCCAGGGCGCGCGATCCGCGCCTTCCGCGCCGGTCTCGGCGATGAACATGGGCCGCCCGTAACGCGCGTGCACGTCGGCCAGCAGGTGGCGCAGGGGGCGGTATGCCGGGTCGCCGCGCTCGATCTGCTGGTCGCCCACGTACCACTGGTTGTGGGGGTAGAAGTTGATGCCGAGGATGTCCAGGTACTGCGCGCCGCCGCCGAGTTCCGGTTCGCGTCGGCCGACCAGCATGTCGCAGGCCTCGAACTGCGCGATGCGCCAACCCTCCGCTTCGGCGGCGAGCTCCGGTGAAGGCGCAACGACATGGATCAGCGGCTCGGCGGCCACCAGGCGGGCGCCCGGATCCACCTCGCGGATGGCATCGATCGCGGCGATGTTCGCCCGCACCAGCTGGCGCTTCAGTTCGTCCCCGCGCTCCTTGCCGAAAGGCTCGAAGTGCCCGATCTCGCCGGCGGCGTAGGCCAGGAAGGAAATCTCGTTGATGGGGCAGTAGAGGCCGCGCCGCCCGGTCTCGGCCGTGATGACGCCCGCCGCGGCCGCGGCGAAGCGCGCGAAGCGCTCCACGAACGCGGCCGACCAGATGTCGAGTCCGTCCGGCCAGCCGAAATGGCACAGATCCCAGATCACCTGCAGGCCCTCCGCCTCGGCGGCGCGCAGCATGGGCAGGAGGCTCGACCAGTCGTAGTGGCCGGGTGCCCGCTCGATGAGGTGCCAGCGCAAGCCATCGCGCGCCGTCGCGAAACCCAGCGAACGCACCGCGGCATAGTCGGCTTGGGCGTGGCGGTCGTGCCCGGTGGCGGCGGCGAGATCGAGGCGCCGCCCGTCGCGGCGGCGTTGGGTCGCGCACTCGAAGCCGGCCATGAAGCGGCTGGCGAAGAGCGGATCGGCACCGCCGCTGGTCATTCCGGACATGCTCTCAGGCCACCGCCGCTTCGCTGCGCAGCCGCTTGTAGAGTGCCAGCGCCTGGCCGACCACCTGGTCCATGTTGTAGTAGCGGTAGGTGCCCAGCCGGCCGATGAAATGGACGTCCGGCGTGGCCTCGGCCAGCGCGCGATAGCGCCGGTAGAGGGCCTCGTTCTCGGCGCGGGGCACCGGGTAGAAGGGATCGCCGTCGTCGCCGGGATACTCGTAGCTGATGCTGGTGCGCGCGTGGTGCTGTCCGGTCAGGTGCTTGTACTCGGTGATGCGCGTCCACGGCACCTTCTCGTCCGGATAGTTGACCACCGCCACCGGCTGGAACCATTCCTGGTCGAGGGTCTCGTGCACGAAGCGCAGCGATCGGTACGGCAGATTGCCGTAGCGGTAGCCGAAGAACTCGTCGACCGGGCCGGAGTAGATGACGTTGCGCGCCTTGAAGGCGACGCGGGCGTCGTCGTAGGAGGCGCCCAGCAGCAGATGGATGTTGGGGTGGTCGAGCATGTTCTCGAACATGCGCGTGTAGCCGTGCGCCGGCATGCTCTGGAAGCTGTCGGTGAAATAGCGGTCGTCGGTGCTGGTGCGGGTCGGGATGCGCGCGGTCACCGACTTGTCGAGGTCGGCCGGGTCGATGCCCCACTGCTTGCGCGTGTAGCCGCGGAAGAAGAGTTCGTAGAGCTCGCGCCCGACATGGGCCAGCACCACGTCCTCGGAGGTGCGGATCTCGTCCAGCTTCTCGGCACGGCTGGCGAGGAAGGCCGCCGCTTCGTCGGGGCCGAGGTCGAGGCCGTAGAGCCGGTTCAGCGTGGTGAGGTTGATCGGGATCGGCACCAGTTCCTCGCGCACGTTCGACAGCACGCGGTGCTCGTAGGGACGCCAGCGCGTGAAGCGCGACAGGTACTCGACGATGCGCGGCGCGTTGGTATGGAAGATGTGCGGCCCGTAGCGGTGCACGAGGATGCCCGCCGCGTCCGGTTCGTCGTAGGCGTTGCCGCCGACGTGGGTGCGGCGGTCGATCAGCAGCACGCGCTGGCCGGCATCGCGGGCGAGGCGCTCTGCAAGCACGCTGCCGGCGAAACCGGCGCCGACGATCAGGTAGTCGTAGGGCCTGGTGCGCGGGATCGAGGCGACGCGGGAGGCCGCCGAGGGCGGCATGCCGGCCGCCACGGCCGGGGCGCGCAGGCCGCCGAGGAGTCCGGTGCCGGGGGCGGACGGCTGCGGTGCCTCGCGGGCCGCGTTGCGCATCTCCGCATGCATCGCGTCCCAGGTGCCGTCCCAGGAGGTGGCTTCCAGCAGGGCGTCGATCTCGGCAAGCTGGCTGTCGCGATGCGCCTGCATGGTGGCCATGGCCGCGGCGATCGCCTCGCCGAAGTGCTCGGGCTTGCGGGCGATGCGCACCACGCCGGTGGAACCGTAGAGGCGCACCACGTCCGGCACCGGCGTCGACACCACCGGCACGCCGCCGGCGAGGTACTCGGGCGTCTTGGTCGGACTGATGAAACGGGTGGACTCGTTCAACGCGAACGGCATCAGCGCCACGCGCCAGCCGGCCAGGTAGCGCGGCAACTCGTCGTAGGTCCTGGAGCCGAGCCAGTGGATGTTGGGCCGGCGCGGCAGCTCGGCCGGGTCGATCTTCACCACCGGCCCCACCATCACGAAGCTCCAGTCGGGGTGTTCGGCGGCGACGCGCTCCAGCAGCGCGCAGTCGAAGCGCTCGTCGATCACGCCGAAGAAGCCGAGGCGCGGTTCCGGGATGGCGGCCTGGTCGGCTGGCGGTTCGGTGGGCAGCCGAGCCTTGCCGAAATGCGCCACGTCGACGCTGCTCGGGAAGGCATGCACGTTGCGATGCCTGCCCTGCTTGGCCTCGTAGAGGCTCCAGCCGCCGGTGAAGACCACGTCCGCGCGCGCCATCAGGCGCTGTTCCTCGGCGACCAGTTCGGGTGGCGCGAAGCGGAACGCGCTGAGCTCGTCCATGCAGTCATACACGACCATCGAGGCGTCGATGTGGTCGGTGAAGCGGAGCGCCATCGGCGTGTAGTACCAGAGGTGCGGTCGCTCGATGTGCCGCGATTCGAGCAATCCGTCCACCAGACCCCTCAACGCCGCGGCTGGATCGGCACAGCCTTCCGGGAGGCGCGGAACCAGCACCTCCACGCCGGGCGCCGCCCGCGTGACGTCGAGTCGCGGCTCACCCGCGTCGCAGGGCACCGGCTCCTCGAGGAACAGCACGTCGTAGTGGCGGGCGCAGCGGGTCATCACGTGCTGCGGGCGCTGGTGCACGAAGTTCCAACGAAGATGCGACAGGCAGAGCAGCACGGGTTTCAGCGCCTGGGGGGCAGCGCGGTTCGCGCCCGGGGCGTGCGCGGCTGGCGCACTGGAAGGATTCCACGTCGTTAGGCGCATTGGTCCATTCTCATGAGAGGAGACAGGTTCACGGATCCGGCTCGCCACCTGGCGCACGGAAGGTCAGGCAGGGCAGTCGGATGCGTGCGATGCACCGTCCGTGCCGCCGCGTTCCGAGTCGCGGATGCGCCACTCTGGCTGGCCGGAAGCTGGCGGATGGGAAGGAATTTCTCCCTTGGTGGGAAGGAAAAGGCGCCGCCGCGGTGGCGGCCGGCTCGTGAACGATGGTGAAACCTTGCGCCCGGTCGCGCCGGAGACAGGATCGCGCCCGTATAGTCGGGGCGAGCAATGGAGGCAGGGGACGCGCCATGCCGAATCGATCCAGACCCGTGCCCGATGCCTTGCGCGCGAGGTATGCGGCATCGCTTCTTGCCAAGCGCGACGAAGTGGCCGCCGCCTGGCAGGCGGCATGCGCGGCGCCCGCCGATGCGACTGCCCGCGCGACCCTCCATACCCATGTACATCGACTGTGCGGATCGGCCACCGCATACGGCTACGCCCGCCTCGGCGATCTTGCCTGCGAGGCCGAACATCGCCTGCGGGGATTTGGCGTCGGCGATGCCGCGCTCGCCGGGAAGATGGAGATGCTGCTCGCGGAAATCGGCGAGGCCGTGGCGCTGGCGCAACACGTACTGGCCGCGCGGGAGCGCCCTGCCGTCCCGCAGATGGTCCTGGTCGGCGCGCACGACGCCGGCGACGAGAGCTGGCTGCCCGGGGCACTGCGAGCCGGAGGATGTGCCATCCGCCGTGCCGATGGTTTGGATGGGATCTGGCCTCTGCTGATGGCCCGGGAATGTCATGCCGTGGTCGTGGACGGGCGCCTGCCCCCGGCAACCCTACGCGAAATGGCGGCACGCCTGCAGGGCGAAAGCTGGCCCGGCTCGCCTCTCCTGGCGTGCTTCACGGACGAAGGTGGTCCGGCGGTAACGGCCGCTTGCGTTCCCGGCTGCGCCGGGGTGTTCGATGGCGCGGATGGGGTGCGGCGCTTCCTCGCGCTCCTGCGCGAGCGGCACGGGCCGATCGCGGCCGGCTGAGGCGGCCCTCGTCCGTTCGCCGACACCAACCCGGGCCGGCATGGCCTTCCGCATCCCGGCCGCGGATGCGGCGCGGATCACGAGTCAGGGACTGGACGAGGCCCCGGAAGCGGCTTCAGCCGGGTGGCGACACTTCGTGGCGCCTTCCACGCCAACATCGGCTGGTGCGCGGGCCCGGCGTATTCCGCCTCAGGGGCGGGCGCGTGGGCCGAGCAGGTCGGCGCCAGCCTTGAGGAGGTCGCCGAGGCCGAGTTCGCCATCTCCGTCACGATCCAGGATCGAGGCCAGCAGGCCGCCCTGTGCGCCGCGTCCCAGGTTCCTGAGTTCGTCGCCGAGCATGCCGCCGAGGCCGCCGCTGCCGAGTCCCTGCTCGCGCGTGCGCTTGCCGAGCACCGCCATGATGATCGGCGCCAGCATCGCCAGGAGCTGGGCGGCGTTCTTCGTGCCGATGCCGCTGGCCTGGCCGAGCCCTTCGGCGGCCTGTTCGCGGCGCGACCCGAAGACGTGGCCGAGGATCGAGCCGCCGCCACCACCTCCGCCGAGCACGCTGCCGATCACCGCGCCGAGGTCGAGCCCCGCATGATCGCCAACCGCGCGGTGCAGCGCCGTGGCACCGTCCTCGCTGGTGGCATTGCGTGCCAGGCCCCCTATCACCATCGGCACGGCCTGGCGGACCGCCGATTCCGCCTCGGTCGGCGCGATCCCCAGCTCCGCCGCCATTCCGGCGATGCTGCTGGCGTCGAGGCGCGACAGGACTTCCTGGGTGAGATCGACCATGGCGAGACTCCATCCGGTAGGAAAGACCGCGCATCAGACCACGCCGGCATCGCCGCCGCTACCCGACGATCGTGAACTTTGGCGCCCGGGTGGACATCCCTGCGGCGGAGCGGCGTGACCCGGGCGGCAAATTGCCCGATCATGCGGGGGTGTTCCACATGATTCGGCACGCGCCTTGCGCGTCGCCACGATTGCCCATGAAGACCAGCACACCCGTTTCCCTGATCGGCGCGCCCACCGACATCGGCGCCGGCGCCCGCGGCGCCTCGATGGGGCCCGAAGCCCTGCGCGTCGCCGGCCTGCCTTCGGCACTGGCCGCGCGCGGCCTTGACGTGCGCGACTGCGGCAACCTGTCCGGGCCGCAGAATCCTTGGCAGGGGCCGGTCGGCGGCTATCGCCACCTTCCCGAAGTCATCGCCTGGAACCGCGCGGTGATGGACGCCGTGGTGGCCGAACTCGCCGACGACCGGCTGCCGATCCTGCTCGGCGGCGACCATTGCCTCGGCCTCGGCTCCATCACCGCGGTCGCCCGCCATTGCCGCCAGCGCGGCCGGCGCCTGACCGTGCTCTGGCTGGATGCGCATGCCGACTTCAACACCAGCGCGATCACCCCGTCCGGCAACATCCATGGCATGCCGGTGGCCTGCCTGTGCGGCCATGGCCCGGACGCGCTCACCGGGCTCGGCGGCGATCCTCCGGCGCTGCAGCCGGGCCAGGTGCGCCAGGTCGGCATCCGCTCGGTCGATCCGCCCGAGAAGAAGCTGGTGCACGACGTCGGCCTGGAGATCTACGACATGCGCTACATCGACGAGGTCGGCATGAAGCGCGTGATGGAGGAAGCGCTGCGCGACCTCGGCGAGGACGGCCACCTGCACGTCAGCTTCGACGTGGATTTCCTCGACCCCAGCATCGCCCCGGGCGTCGGCACCACCATCCCCGGCGGGCCGGATTACCGCGAGGCGCAGCTGTGCATGGAGATGATCGCCGACACCGGGCGGCTGGGCTCGCTCGACATCATGGAGCTGAATCCGGCGCTGGATGTGCGCAACCAGACCGCCCTGGTCGCGGTCGACCTGGTGGAAAGCCTGTTCGGCAAGTCGACGCTGATGCGGCGCTGAGCGCGGCTTCGGCGCCGCGGCTTCAGCGCTCGAAGCCGTTGCGGAAGATGACCGCGCTGCCGCCCGCCGGCGCCAGGCACGCCGGGGTGTTCTGCGCCACGTAGGTCGACAGCAGGGCCACGTGCCGGGGATGGAACTGCTGCACGTTGGCGCCGCAGTTCGCCCCGTTCGGCGCGGCCATGTGGCAGTAGCTCATCACCGTGCCGCGTGGCGCCCCCGGACCTGCCGTGGGGCAGCTCACCGGGCCGTTCCAGCAGCCCGGTTCCGCCTTGTAGCACGGGTCGATGGTGCCGGTGGATACCGGCCCCTGCCCGGTGGCGGCACTGGAACAGTGCGTATGATTCGCGCCGAAGTTGTGGCCGAGCTCGTGGCCCACGATGCGTGCCGAGGCGTCCAGCGCGACGCCGGGGTTGGTGAACACCTTGTTGACGCTGTAGCTGCCGCCGTAGCTGGTCTTGCGGCAATAGCTGTTGAGCCAGGCGATGCCGGAGGCGCTGTTGCCGCTGGTCATCTGCCCCGAGAGCAGCATGGCGAAGGCGCGCGGGACGTTGCCGTGGTTGGCTTCCCAGTAGTTGCCGAAACTGTCCAGATCGGCGCGATCGGCCGCGACGTCGCGCTTGATCGCGTACGGCGTGCCGCTGGTGCGCATGATCACCGTGCCGATCTGCAAGGTGACGGCAAGGTCGCGCTGGTACATCAGGTTCATCGTGCCGAACAGATCCGCGATCCAGTCGTTGGCGGCGGTCACGCCGGCGCTGCCGGTGCCGCCGAAACGGTTAACCAGCAGCTCCCGGTCGACGTCCACCGCGACGCGCGCGGTCACCGGCGCGGCGGCAGTTGCATCGCCGAGCGGCAGCAGCGGCACTGGCGGGGCGAAGGGGTGCGGGATCGCATCGCCGGTCGCCGGTTCGTGCAGGGTGACTCCGTGCGGCAGCGCTTCTTCGCTCGGGCGGGCGCGGAGCGCATTGCCGTCCGCGGCGAGCACGAAATTGCCGCTCGGCGACGAACCCGAACCGGCCACTTCGGTGAAGCCCGGGCCGAAGGCGAGGTGCACGCGCACCGAGCCGCTGTCGTCGCTGCCGATGAGTTGCACGCGCGCGCTCGGCGCCAGCACGTGTTCGCCATCCGCCGCCACCACGACGACGCGCGCATCGGCGGCATGGACCTCGATGCGCTGAAAGTGGATGCGCGTGCGATAGCCCTGGCCGTCCGGGAAGTCGGACAGGGTCACGCTTCCGCGCGGCGGCAGGCTGGCGAGCTGCGCGACCTCCGCCGCCGCCAGGACGCGCGGATTGCGCGCGGCCCCGGCCGGGAGGCTCCACAGCAGGGCGAGCAGGATGAAGGTCCAGCGCATGGCGGATCACGGGCAGGATGGCCGGTCATTCTAGCCAGCCGGCGCCGTCGACCGGCATGAACCCCGTCGCAGGTCCGATCGGAATCAACGGCGATCGGCGCGAATTTCGGACGATGCGGGCCCACGCCAAGCGCGTCGTCCCCGGGCATGTCGCGCGCACTCGCTTGCGTATAATGAATGCGCATGAAGATGGAGCGCACCATGGTCCGGCCTGCGAAGAAAGCCACCAACCTCAGCATCCGCACCGACCTGCTCGCCGACGCGCGCGAGCTCGGCATCAACCTGTCGGGCGAGTTCGAGCGGCATCTCGAACAGGTGGTCCGCCAGCGCCGTGCCGAGCAGTGGAAGCGCGACAACCGCGAGGCGATCGAGGCGTACAATCGCCACATCGAGCGCGACGGCCTCTGGAACGAAGAGTTCCGCCGCTTCTGATGGCCCGGCACGACGTTTTCCTCAACGAGCGGCCGGCCAGTCGCAAGCGTTTTCCCTACTTTCTGGTGGTGCAGTCGGATCTGCTCGACGCGCTCAGCACGACCGTCATCGTGCCGCTGGGAAAAGCCGGCGTCGTCGAGGGCAAGCTGGCGCAAACGCTGACGCCCGAACTCGAGCTCGATGGCGAGCGGCTGGTGATGTATACCCCGGAGCTCTCCGCCATGCCCTCGTCCCTGCTGCGCTTGCGGGCCGGCAACCTCGACGCCCAGCACGACACCATCCTGCGCGCTCTCGATTTCCTGTTCAGCGGCATCTGAAACCCATGCACAAGCGACGCATCCTGACCGGGATCACCACTTCCGGCACTCCGCACCTCGGCAACTACGTGGGCGCGATCCGCCAGGCGATCGCGGTCAGCCGCCGCGCCGACGTGGAGTCGTTCTTCTTCCTTGCCGACTACCACGCCCTCATCAAGACCGGCGACCCGGCGCGGGTGCAGCGCTCGACGCTGGAAATCGCGGCGACATGGCTCGCCTGCGGCCTCGATCCGGACACGGTGTTCTTCTACCGCCAGTCGGACATCCCGGAGATCCCCGAACTCACCTGGCTGCTCACCTGCGTCACCGCCAAGGGCCTGCTCAACCGCGCCCACGCCTACAAGGCGGCGGTGGACGCGAACGTTGCCATTGGCGAGGACCCGGACGCGGCGATCACCGCCGGGCTCTACATGTACCCGGTGCTGATGGCCGCCGACATCCTGATCTTCGGCGCCCACGAGGTGCCGGTCGGGCGCGATCAGATCCAGCACATCGAGATGGCGCGCGACATCGCCCAGCGCTTCAACCACCTCTACGCCACGGAACTCGCGCAGAAGGGTGTCGCCTTCACGCTGCCCGAATCCTGCATCGAGCAGAAGGTGGCGACGTTGCCGGGGCTGGAGGGGCGCAAGATGTCCAAGAGCTACGACAACACCATCCCGCTGTTCGCGCCGCCGCAGCAGCTGCGCAGCGCGATCATGTCCATCGTCACCGACTCCAGCGCGCCCGGCGCGCCCAAGGACCCGCAAGGCTCGGCGCTGTTCGCGATCCACGAGGCCTTCGCCAGCCCTGAAGAAAGCGCCGCCATGCGTGAGGCCTACGCCGCCGGCATCGGCTGGGGCGAGGCCAAGCAGAAGCTCTACGAGCTGATCGAAGGCGAGGTCGCGCCGCTGCGCGAGCGCTACGACGCCCTGATGGTCCGGCCCGCGCACATCGAGGAACTGCTCCTCGCCGGCGCCATGCGGGCGCGCGAACGCGCCAGGCCGCTGATGGAGGCGGTGCGCTGGGCCGCGGGCATCCGTCGCCTCACCGATATCCCGGTGTCGACCGGCGCGACGGCAGGCGGCGACGATGCCGCCCCGCCCCAGCTCAAGAGCTACCGCGAAGCCGACGGCAGGTTCTATTTCAAGCTGACCGCTGCGGACGGCACCGTGCTGCTGCAGAGCCGCGCCTTCGAGTCGCCGCGCGACGCCGGCCGCCTGGCCGCGGCGCTGGTCGAGGCCGGCGACGATGCGGTCGCGCTGGCGCCGCTTGTGGCCGAAGCGCTGGCGGCCCCGCTGGACCCCGGATTGCAGGAGCGTGCACGTGGCGCGCTCGGCCGCCTCAAGGCGGACAAGCTCGCCCGCGAGGCGGCGCGCAGCACGGCCTGACCCGGTGCGCAGAAGCGTCGGGGACGTCGCCCGGACCTACAGGGCTCCGCCCGACGACGGGTTGCCCTTTCGTGGGTCGGCCGTACGCGGCCGACAGGTGAACCCCGTGTCACTGCCGCAGGTCGCGATGTAAGCTGACCGACATCATTCCGTGATCCGGTCGCCGCACCCGCGCGCGCCCGGCTCTTCCGAATCACGAATCCCGAATCACGAATCCCGGCTCCACCGTGTCCTTCCGCCTCGTCCTCCTCATCCTCGCCCTCGTCTACCTCGCCAGCATCCTGGTGGTGCATTTCCGCGGGCGCGAGCGGCTCGGGTTCCGCCGCCAGGCGTTCGACCACTCCGGCTTCTTCGCGCCCTACAACGTGCTGATGTACGCCTTCTCGAAGGTGCCGAACGCGCCCTTCCCGGACCGTGCCCGCTTCGCCTGCCTCGATCCGTTGCGCGACAACTGGCAGGGCATCCGCGAGGAGGCGCTGCGCCTGTTCGACGAGGGCTTCATCAAGGCCGCGGAAAGGAACAACGACGCCAGCTTCGCCTCCTTCTTCAAGGCCGGCTGGAAGCGCTTTTACCTCACCTGGTACGGCGAGCCGCTGGCCAGCGCCGCAGCGCTCTGCCCGAACACCGTAGCGCTGCTCGGCACCATCCCGGAGGTGAAGGCGGCCATGTTCGCCCTGCTGCCGCCCGGATCGAAGCTCAACCCGCACCGCGATCCCTTCGCGGGATCGCTGCGCTACCACCTCGGCCTTGCCACGCCCAATTCCGACGCCTGCCGCATCGTCGTCGATGGCGAACAGTACTCCTGGCGCGACGGCGAGGACGTGGTCTTCGACGAGACCTTCGTGCACTGGGCCGAGAACACCAGCGACCAGACCCGCGTGATCCTCTTCTGCGACGTCGAGCGCCCGCTGCGCCTGGCCCCGTTGGCCGCGTTCAACCGCTGGTTGGGTGGCGTGCTCGGCCGCGCCACCGCCACCGACAATGTCGGCGGCGAGCACGTCGGCATCGTCAACCGCCTCTACGCCCTCGCCGACCGCATGGGCGAACGGCGCAAGCGCTTCAAGCGCGCCGCCCCGCGCACCTACCAAGCCACGCGCATCGTGCTGGCGCTGGTGCTGGTCGGCTGGCTGGCCTGGCCTTGGCTCGGCCGCGGCTGAGCGGCGCGATTCCGCAGGCGTTGCCTCACGCGTGCGTGCTGTCGTGACCGGCGCGTTGGGCCACGATCACGGGCCGTATCCCGGCCCAGCGGACACGACAGCGTGGCACCACGATCTCGATCCGCTCGAAGCCGGCATGCTGCAGCCGGCCAACGATGTCCGTCCCGTAATCCCGGTAAGCGAGCACTCCACTGCCACCGCGGAACGGGTCGAGGTGGTACACGGGATCGAGCAGGTGCTCGATCTGGCCGTCCGCCAGCCGCGCCCTCTCGATCGTATCGTGGTGGCTGGACAGTGGAACGGTGAAGAGCATCATCCCGCCCGGCCGCAGCACGCGAAAGAGTTCCGCGAAGGCCGCCGCATCATCGGGTACGTGCTCCATGACCTCGGTATGCGTGATCAGGTCGAAGCACTCATCAGAATAGGTCAGGTGCTGGACGTCCTCGTTGCGAACACCATTGCGGGAAGCACCCGCAGGAAGCTCCGGCTGGTATTCGGACCCGCTGAAGCTTCGTGCCGATCGCCGCAGGAAGTCCACGAGCGGTCCGGCTGCGGAGAACTCGCACACGTCCCCGTGGCAGATGTCGCCCACGACTTCGCGCAGCGCATAGCCGATCGAGAGATGGACGACACTCGCGGCGCAGCGGATGCAGCGGACACCCGCCTCGGTGGCATTGAGCCGCACGAACACGCTCGGCCCGCAGAACGGACAGGCGGCGGCCGAAACGCGAAGGTTCCGCGAATCGAGCATCGACCAGGCGTGGCGCAGGCGCGCAAGGAGCTTCATGGCAATGCCGCACCCGACGGACTGCTCTGTGCCTGGATCGTGCAGCGGAGCTGCTCCGCGTTGCCGTTCATGGCTTCTCGCCCCGTTCGTGACGACGCTCGAGCGCCTCGCTGTAGACAAGCCCCTTGTCGCGACGGCCCACGGCGATGACGGTCACCGTGACGATGTGGTCGTCGACCTCGTAGACCAGCCGGTAACCGGCGGCGCGCAGCTTGATCTTGTAGCAGTTCGGCAAGCCGTGGAGCCGGTCCGCGGGAACATGCGGCTGCACCAGCCGTTCGGCGAGCTTGCGCTTCAATTGCCCGCGGATCGTATGGCCGAGCTTGCGCCACTCCTTGAGCGCCGACTCGACGAACGCGAGCTCAAAGCTCATCAAGCGTCACTCGCACGCGCGTTTCATCCTTGCGGGCCTGCACCAGCTCGGCGAGTTCGAGATCCTCGAGTCGTTCCAGCAGCAATGCCCAGGTTTCCGCCGGGACGAGATAGGCGCTCGGCCGGTTGTGCACGAGCACGGCGACTGATTCACCCTCCGCGGACGCGATCACGGCGCTTGGATTGCGCTTGAGTTCGGTAACGCTGATGCTTCTGGTAGCTAGAATCGGGTCCATTTTTGTCTCCAAATCAGGAGACGAATATTACCCGAATCAAGCGGTGCATGGGTGATCCTCGACTGCGCCTGCCGAACCTTCAGCGCCCATCATCCACTGGCGGGCGCACGTCGGGCAGCCACAGCGCCAGCACGCCGAGCAGCGGTAGCCAGGCGCAGACCTGGTACACGAAGAGGATGCCGAAGTCGTCGGCGATGAGGCCGAGTACGGCCGCGCCGAGTCCGCCGAGGCCGAAGCTGAAGCCGTAGAAGAGGCCCGAGACCATGCCGATGCGGTGCGTCAGCATGTCCTGCGCGTAGACGATGATGGCGGGGAAGGCCGAGGCCAGCACCAGGCCGATGACGACGCTGAGCGCCACCGTCCAGCCCAGGCCCACCCACGGCAGGACCAGCGTGAAGGGGGCCGCGCCGAGGATCGAGAACCAGATCACCCGGCGCCGGCCGATGCGGTCGCCGAGCGGCCCGCCGACCATGGTGCCGACTGCCACCGCGAACAGGAACAGTGCCAGCAGGTTGGCCGCCAGTTGCTCCGACGTGCCGAAGCGATGCATCAGGAAGAACATGTAATAGCTGCTGATGCTGGCGAGATAGAAGAACTTGGAGAACATCAGCACCAGCAGGATGCCGACCGTGCGCCGCACCAGCGGCGCCGGGTAGCGTGGAGGCGGCGGCGCGTGATGCCCGAGCGGGCGCTGCGCCAGGTGCGACCGGTACCACTTGGCGACCTGCAGCAGGATCACGATCGCCAGCAGCGCGAACAGCCCGAACCAGGCCACGTGCGGGCGTGCCTGCGCACCGAACCGCAGCACGATCGCCGCCGCCAGGAACGGCCCCAGCGCCTGGCCAAGGTTGCCGCCGATCTGGAACACCGACTGCGCCATGCCGAAGCGACCGCCAGAGGCGAGCCGCGCGACCCGCGAGGACTCGGGATGGAACGTAGAGGAGCCGCAGCCGATCAGGCCGACCGCGAGCAGCAGCACCGGATAGCTCGGCGCCACCGACAGCAGCAGCAGGCCGGAGAGCGTGAAGCACATGCCGATCGGCAGGATCAGCGGGAAGGGGTGCCTGTCGGTGACCGCGCCGACCACCGGCTGCAGCAGCGAGGCGGTGAGCTGGAAGGTCAGCGTGATGGCACCGATCTGGAAGAAGCCGAGGTCGAACTCGCCCTTCAGCAGCGGATAGATCGCCAGGATCACCGATTGCATGATGTCGTTCAGCATGTGCACGGTGCTGACGCCGGCGAGCACGCCATAGCGGCGGGTCGTGGCCTTGCGCGGCAACGCTGTGTCCGCCTGCGTCGCGGCGGCGTCGAGTTTCGCTCCGGCACTGGAACGCTGGTCCATCGGCACTGGCCTTGCTCGACAACGGGTACGCATTGTCCCACCGCCACCTGTACCGGACCCACGGGATCGCGCGACTCGGCGATCGCTCCCGGCGTTCCGTTCAATGGATGCCCGCTTTCGCGGGCATAACATGAACAGGGTTGCCTGGTCCGGAATGGATGCCGCTGAGCGGTAATGAGGCCGCGTGGTGGAGCGGCTTCAGCCGCGATGGATCTGCTACGCCGCGGCGGCGAACTCCGTGGCGCAGCCGGCGGCCAGCGCGTCGAAGTACTCGCGCGTCAGCCGCTGCTGGCCGGCGGCATCCCCGGCGCGGTTGACCACCGCGCGGAAGGCGATGTTTTCCGGCCGGTCCTTCGCGTACCAGCCAAGGTGCTTGCGGGCGATGCGGACGCCCTGCTGCTCGCCGTAGAAGGCGTAGAGGTCGTCCAGGTGGCCGAGCAGGACGTCGCGCACCTCCGCCGGGCCTGGCGAGGGGAGGTGCCTGGCGGTGGCGAGGAAATGCGCGATCTCGCGGAAGATCCACGGCCGGCCCTGCGCGGCGCGGCCGATCATCACCGCGTCGGCGCCGGTGTGATCCAGCACGAAGCGGGCCCGCTCGGGCGTGTCGACATCGCCGTTCGCGAACACCGGGATCGAGATCGCCGCCTTGATCGCGGCGATGGTGTCGTATTCGGCCTCGCCGGTGTAGTGCTGGTCGCGGGTGCGCCCGTGCACGGCCAGCGCCGCGATGCCGGCGTCCTCGGCCATGCGCGCGATGGCCAGGCCGTTGCGGTTGTCGCGATTCCAGCCGGTGCGGATCTTGAGCGTGACCGGCACCGGCACCGCCTTCACCACCGCCTGCACGATGCGGGCGACCAGCGGTTCATCCTGCAGCAGCGCGGAACCGGCCCACACGTTGCACACCTTCTTCGCCGGACAGCCCATGTTGATGTCGATGAGCTGCGCGCCATGGTCGACGTTGAAGCGCGCCGCCTCGGCCAGCATGGCCGGGTCGTGGCCGGCGATCTGCACGCTGACCGGGTCGGGTTCGCCCGCGTGGTCCATGCGCTTGAGCGACTTGCGCGTCGTCCACAGGCGCGGGTCGGCGGTGGTCATCTCCGACACGGCAAGCCCCGCCCCGAGCTTCTTGCAAAGCTGGCGAAAGGGCTTGTCGGTGACGCCCGCCATCGGCGCGAGCACCACGGGCGGGTCGATGGCGTGGCGACCGATCTGCATGCGGCGATTGTAGCGGCCGGCATTCCGCCGCGCTGCCCGCGAGCGCGCGAGGATAGAATCACCCGATGATGCACGCCCTTGCCGCGCGGCGCTTGCGCGGATGCGGATGCTACGTTCCCTGCCGTTTCCGATGAGCGCCCTCGACTTCCTCACCGACTTCTTCTCGAACCAGGGCTACCTCGCGGTGTTCCTGGTGCTGCTGGTGTGCGGTTTCGGCGTGCCGATCCCGGAAGACGTGTCGCTCGTCGCCGGCGGCATCATCGCCGGCCTCGGTTACGCGGACGTGCGCATCATGACCGGCGTCGGCCTCGCCGGGGTGCTGATCGGCGACGTCAGCATGTTCCTGATCGGCCGCCATCTCGGCATCCGGGCACTGAAGCGCCCCTGGCTGGCGCGCCTGGTGACGCCGAAGCGCTACGCGCTGGTGCAGCACAAGTTCGAGCGCTACGGCAGCCGCCTGATGTTCATCGCGCGCTTCCTGCCCGGGCTGCGCGCGGCGGTGTTCCTGACCGCCGGCATGACCCGCGCGGTGTCGTTCTGGCGCTTCATCCTGTTCGATGGTCTCGCTGCGCTGGTATCGGTGCCGCTGTGGATCGCCCTCGGCTACTACGGCGCGGAAAACCACGACTGGCTGCTGGCCTGGATGCATCGCGGCCAGGGCGGCATCGCCCTTGCCGCGGTCGCGCTGGTGGCGATCGTCGGCTACGTCTACTGGAAGCACGGCCACGCCCGCCGCGAGCGCCTGCGTGCCTGCCGCGCGCGCCGCGACCAGCGCCGCCGCGTCGGGTCCGAATAGCAAATCGGTCGCGCCCTGCCGGACGTTCAAGCCGCGAGGGTGCGCCGCAGGATATCGCTGACGTCCGCCGAGCGCGCGTCGGCGGCGAGGCGATCCAGCTCCGCATGCATCAGCGCGCGCCGATGCGGCTCCAGGCGGCGCCAGCCACCGAACGCAGTGGCAAGGCGCGCGGCCACCTGCGGCGTCGGGCCGTCGAGGCGCAGGATGGCCTCGACAAGCAGCCGGTAGCCGGCGCCGCCGGCGCGGTGGAAGCCGCCGAAGTTGCGCATCGCGAAGCTGCCGAACAGGGCGTACACCTTGTTCGGATTGCTCCAGCGGAAGGCGGCATGGTGGCTCAGTTCCCGGACGCGCTCGACGCTCTCCGGCAGCGGCGCCGTTGCCTGCAGGGCGAACCACTTGTCCAGCACCAGCGGCTCGCCGACGTGGCGGTCGGCGAAGGCCTGCAGGGCCGCCGCGTGCCCGTCGGCCTGGTGGCGCAGGAGCGCGGCGAGCGCCGCCAGGCGGTCGGTGAGCGTGTCGGCGGACTCGAGTTGTGCGGCGGCGAGGGCAAGATGACGCCGGTCGGCGTGGCAGAGAAGGCCCAGGCAGGCGTTGCGGAGCCGCCGGCGACCCTGTGCGGCGAGGCTGCCCGCCTCGTCCTCGCCCATCGCGAGGGATCGATGGCGCGCGAGCAGCAGCTCCTCGAGCGCGCCGGCCAAGCCGGTTTCGAGCACCTGGCGCGCGGCCAGCACGGCCTCCGGATCGACCTCGGCCAGGCCATCGCCGAGCGATCCGGCATCGGCGATGCCGAGGAGCTCCGCCGCCAGGGCGGGATCGACGGACGGGTCCGCGACCACGTCGGCGACGCTGCCGGTCCAGGCTCCGAGGAGGGCGGCATGATCGCGGCCGGCGAGGACTTCGCCGAACAGCCGCCGCGCCAGCGCGTCGGCCGCGAACCAGCGATTGAAGCCATCGCCCTCATGCCGGACCAGGCTCGCCAGCGCCGCCGTGCCGATCTCCTGTTGCAGCCGCACCGGGGCGGAGTAGCCGCGCAGCAGCGAAATCACCGGCGGCTCGGCGATGCCGCCGAAGCGGAAGCTGGCTTCGACGTGATCGAGCAGCACCACGCCGTCGACGCCTGCGGAACCGGTTGCGGGCTCCGGCTGCAGCGGCAGCGCGCGACCAGCGTGGTCGAACAGGGCCAGCGCCACCGGGATCGGCAGGGGCGCCTTGTCCGCCTGCCCCGGGGTCGGCGCGGTGTGCTGGCGCAACGTGAGCTCCAGCACCTGGCGGGCGGCATCGTGCCGGGTTTCCGCGACCAGCGTCGGCGTGCCGGCCTGGGCGTACCAGCCAAGCCAAGGCGAAAGATCGCGCTGGTTCGCCTCGCCGAGCGCGGCGAGGAACTCCTCGACGGTCGCCGCCTGGCCGTCGTGGCGTTCGAAGTAGAGCTCCAGTCCGCGGCGGAAGCCCTCGCGACCCAACACCAGGGCCAGCATGCGCACGATCTCAGCGCCCTTCTCGTACACCGTCGCCGTGTAGAAATTGTTGATCTCGCTGTAGCGCTCCGGGCGCACCGGGTGCGCGAGCGGTCCGTCATCCTCCGGGAACTGGGCGCGCCAGAGCGTCTTCACGTCCTCGATGCGGCGCAGCGTCGATGAGGCCAGGTCGGACTCGAACTCCTGCTCGCGGTAGACGGTGAGCCCTTCCTTGAGGCAGAGCTGGAACCAGTCGCGGCAGGTGACGCGATTGCCGCTCCAGTTGTGGAAGTACTCGTGGCCGATCACCGCCAGCACATGCCGGTAATCGTCGTCTGTGGCGGTGTCCGGATCGGCCAGCAGGTACTTGGCATTGAAGATGTTGAGGCCCTTGTTCTCCATCGCGCCCATGGTGAAGTCGTGGGTGGCGACGATGTGGAACTGGTCGAGGTCGTAGCAGCGCCCGAAGCGCTCCTCGTCCCAGGCCATGGCCTGCCTGAGGCACTGCATGGCCCAGCCGCAGCGGCCGATGGCGTCGGCTTCGGCGTGGATGAAGAGGCGCACGCGCCGGCCTTCGGCGGTGGTGAAGGCGTCCTCGATCGTCTGCAGCCGGCCGGCGACCAGCGCGAACAGGTAGCTCGGCTTGGGATGCGGATCGACGAAGCGCGCCCAGTGGCGGCCGTCCGGCAGCTCGCCGGCACCGGCGGCGTTGCCGTTGGCGAGCAGCCGCGGGAAGCGCGCCTTGTCTGCACGCAGGGTGACGGTGTAGCGGGACAGCACGTCGGGGCGGTCGAGGAATGGCGTGATGCGGCGGAAACCCTCCGCCTCGCACTGGGTGAGGAGGAAGCCCGTCTCGCGGCTGCCGGACAGGTACAGTCCTTCCAGTGCGGTGTTGCGCTCCGGCGCGATGCGCACGCGGGTTTCGACGCGGGCGCGTTCGCCCCGCCAGTGGATCGCCAGGCGGCCGTCGGCCAGCGACCAGAGCGCGTCCGGCAGCGGCTGGCCGTCGACCCGGATCTCCAGCAGTTCCATGGCCTCGGCATCGAGCACGAGCGGCGCCTCCGCCAGGGGCGGATTGCGCCGCAGGTCGAGGCGGGCCGCGACTTCGGTCGCTTGCGGATCGAGGTCGAACTCGAGCTCGACCGCATCGATCCACCACCCGGGAGGCTGGTAGTCGCGGAGGCGGATCTCCGGTTTCGCGCCGCTGCGATCGCTCATGTCGGGCTCCGGGAACGGCGCGGCAGGCTAGCACGCGCTCCCGCGCGGCGTGTATGGTCGAGGTTCGTTCCCGCCCGGCCGCATCCCATGCCCGACCTGCCGAGCTTCGCCGACGTGGAAGCCGCGGCCCGCCGCATCGCGCCGCATGCCCACCTGACGCCCGTGCTGCGTTCGGCCTCGCTCGACGCGCTCGCCGGCGCCAGGCTCCATTTCAAGTGCGAGAACCTGCAGCGCGCGGGCGCCTTCAAGTTCCGTGGTGCCTGCAACGCGGTGTGGTCGCTCGACGAAGCGGAGGCCGCGCGCGGCGTGGTGACGCATTCCTCCGGCAACCACGGCGCGGCGCTGGCGCTGGCGGCGAAGACGCGCGGGATCCCCGCCCACGTGGTGGTGCCGGATGGGGCGGTGGCGGCCAAGCTCGCCGCGATCGCCTCGTATGGCGCGGTGCTGCACCGCTGCGCGCCCGGCATGGCGGCGCGCGAAACGGCCGCGGAGGCCGTCCGGCGCGCCACCGGCGCGACCCTGGTGCACCCCTTCAGCGATTCGCGCGTGATTGCCGGCCAGGGCACGGCGGTGCTGGAACTCCTCGCGGAAACCGGTCCGCTGGACGCACTGGTCGTGCCGGTTGGCGGCGGCGGGCTGCTCGCCGGCAGCGCGATCGCCGCGCACGCGTTGCAGCCGGATCTGGCCGTCATCGGCGCCGAACCCCTCGGTGCCGCCGACGCGGCGGCGTCGCTGGCGCGCGGCCGGCGCATCACCGACCTGCTGCCGGACACGATCTGCGACGGCCTGCGCGGCACCATCGGCGAGATCAACCTGCAACTCCTCCGCGCGTATGGCGTGGAGGTGCTCACCGTTGACGACCGCGACACCGTGGCCGCGATGCGGCTGATGTTCGAACGCATGAAGCTGGTGGTGGAGCCTTCCAGCGCGGTGGCGCTGGCGGCGGTGCTGGCCGATCCCGGGCGCTTCGCCGGGCGGCGCGTCGGCGTGATCCTGAGCGGCGGCAACGTCGATCTCGACGCGCTGCCGTGGTGCGCGCCGGGCTGAGGCGCGATCAGCCGCGCCGGAAGCGCAGCGTCGCCAGCGCCAGGGCGGCGAGGATCAACACGATGCCGGCGGCATCGGTCGGCGAGGGCCGTTCACTCAGTTGCAGCCAGGCGAAACCGATGCCCACCACCGGCACGGCGAGGCTGGAGAGGCCGGCGATGTGCGCCGGCAGGCGCTCGACTATCCACGACCACAGCAGCCAGGCAAGACCCGACGAGAGGATCGCGTTGTAGGCCAGCGCCGCGCAGAACCAGCCCGACCATTCGATCGCGCGCTCCGGTACCGCCAGCGCCACGCCGACCAGGCCGAGCGAGCCGACCAGCATCTGCCAGGCGGTCAGCGACAAGGCGTTGACCCGCCGGCGCTGGAACAGCCGCTTGGTCGCCACCACGCCGACCGCCCAGCCGATGCCGCCGACGATGGCGGCCACGGAACTCGCGAGCCCGCCCACCCCCTGCCACGGCGCGAGTACCAGCAGCAGGCCGGCGGCGGCGATGGCGAGGCTCAGCCAGACGCGCGGCGCGGGCCGCTCGGAAAACGCCAGCCAGTTGATCAGCACCACCCAGAACGGCATCGTGTAGGCCAGCAGCGCGGTCTTGCCCGCGCCGCCGCCGACCAGCGCCCATTGCACGAGCGCCTGGAACACCAGCGTCTGCGAGAGGCCGATGAGAATGGTGGGGCCGAGCGGTGGCGGCCGCAGCGGCACGCGGCGCACCAGCAGCACCATGAACAGCACGCCGCTGCCGAGCACGTAACGCAGCGCGGAGAACTCGAACGGCCCGGAAAACCGCAGCGCCTGCTTCATCACGATCCAGTTGTAGCCCCAGATCAGGGTGATGACGGCGAGCGCGACGAGTGCGGGACGGGAAGCGGATCGGGCGGGCACGCGGGCGGCGGGCAGGCGAAGCTGCGTATGATAGGGGCGCCGCCGATGAATCCCGCTCGTCCCATGCACGATGATGGAAGGCCACGTTGCGACTGGGCCGGACCGCAGGCCGGCGCGGCGATGCGTGCCTACCACGATCTCGAATGGGGAGCCCCGCAGCATGACGATCGCGCGCTGTTCGAGCTCCTCTGCCTCGAGGGCGCGCAGGCGGGCCTGTCCTGGCGCACGGTGCTCGAGAAACGTGATGCCTACCGGCGCGCATTCCACCGCTTCGACATCGCCGCCTGCGCGGCCATGCGGGATGACGAACTGGAAACCCTGCGCGCCGACCCGGGACTGATCCGGAACCGGCTCAAGATCCTTTCGGTCCGTGGCAACGCGTGCGCCGTGCTCGAGGTGATCGGCGCATCCGGCAGCCTGGCCGCGTTCCTGTGGCAGTTCGTCGACGACGGACGGCCGCTGCGCAACCGCTGGCGCGCGGCCGCCGAGGTGCCGGCCAGCACGCGCGCGTCCGAGCGCATGAGCCAGGCGCTCCGTCGCCGCGGTTTCCGCTTCGTCGGCCCGACCATCTGCTACGCCTTCATGCAGGCCAGCGGCATGGTCGACGACCATCTGGTCCATTGCTTCCGCCATGGCGTGGCTGGCGACGCCGGCGCAGGCCCGGACGCGCCTTGATCCCAGCATGGCGCGCTGACGGCCTGTCGCCATCGGCTGTCGCACCCGTGCTTCAATCCCCGGATGCCCTGCGCGATCACCATGTTCACCACCGA
The DNA here is from genome assembly GCA_017305135.1 of Lysobacterales bacterium. Lineage (GTDB taxonomy): Bacteria > Pseudomonadota > Gammaproteobacteria > Xanthomonadales > Rhodanobacteraceae > Dokdonella_A. Next base: position 47,875 of record JAFKNA010000020.1, read on the forward strand.
CCCCGACGAGTTTCTCGCTGCCTTCACTCCGGAGCGCCTGCCGGTGCGCGGGCCGGCGGTCGCACGCTCCGCCTTCCTGGTCAGCCCGGCGGCGGACGTGCTGGCCGCCGAGTCCGCCAGCGACAACCGCTACATGGATCTCGCGGCAGCCATCGATCCGGAGCGGATGCGTCGTCAGCACGCCGCGCTGGCGCGCCGGCTCGGCGCGGAGCTGCCGGTCGTCACGTTTCCGGGTGATCCAGACTGCCCCGACGGGATGTTCCCGAACAACGTCTACGCGACCACCAGCGGCCGGCTTGTCGTTGGCCGCATGCGCCACGCGGTGCGCCGGCGCGAAGCCGCGAGGAGCGACGTCCGCGGCTTCTTCCGCGACCTGCTCGGTTACGCCACGCTGGACCTCTCGCAGCGCGACGACCTGGTCGCCGAGCTCACCGGTTCGCTGGTGATCGATCGCTCCCGCGGCATCGGATTGTGCGGCCTGTCCGAACGCTGCGACCTCGCCGGCGCGCGGGCGATGCACGCGGCCTTCGGCTTGCGCCTGACCTTCGCCTTCGCCCTGGCCGAGGGCGAATACCACACCAACGTCGTGCTGGCGCTGCTCGCCGGGCGGATGGCCATCCTCGCGCGGGACGGCTTCCGTGAGCATGCGGCCGCCGATGCGATCCTCCGCGCCTATCCCGGCAGCCTCGAGATCGACGCCGCGCAGAAGCTCGCGTTCGCCGCCAACGCAATCACCCTCGGACCGCGGCAGGTATGGTTGAGCCGCGGCGCCGCCGATGCGTTGACGCCTGCGCAGCACGCGCTCTTCGCCGCGCGCGGCTTCACCCTGGCGGCGGTCGAACTCGACGCCATCGAGCGGGCAGGTGGCAGCCTGCGCTGCTGCGTGGCGGAGATCTTCTGAGCCGCGGCCTCGCCGGGGCGCCGAATTCAGCCACAATTCAATGCATTGTGCCGACACTTCGAAGCATTCGGGCCGGGCCCGGCGAAATGATCCGAAGGCGACAATTTGCAGATCCTGCGACATGGCTGGCCACTCGTGGCGGCGGCAGCGCTGCTCGTGGCGGGTGGCCTCGAGGCGCGTGAAATCACCGCCCAGGAAGCGGTGGCGCAGGCACAGCGCGAGGCTGACGGCAAGGTGCTCTCGGTGCAGACGCTGAAGCTCGGGAAGCGCAAGTTCTACCGCATCAAGGTGCTGACCCACGACGGCCAGGTGCGCGTGGTGCAGGTGCCCGCCGAGCAGTAATGATCCGACCGCCGTTCCGGGGCCACACGAGAGAGGGAGAGGAGATACACGATGCGCGTATTGCTGGTGGAAGACGAGGCTCCGCTGCGGGAAACCCTTGCGGCGCGGCTCAAGCGCGACGGCTTCGCCGTCGATGCGGCGGGTGACGGCGAGGAGGGCCTGTATCTGGGCCGCGAGGTGCCGTTCGACGTCGCCATCATCGACCTGGGGCTGCCCAAGCTCTCCGGGATGGATCTGGTGCGGCAGTTGCGCGAATCGGGGCAGAGCTATCCGATCCTGATCCTCACCGCGCGCTCGAGCTGGCAGGACAAGGTCGAGGGTCTCAAGCACGGTGCCGACGACTACCTCGTCAAGCCGTTCCACGTCGAGGAACTGCTGGCGCGCATGAACGCGCTGGTGCGGCGCGCCAGCGGGTGGTCGCGTCCGCTGCTCGAATGCGGGCCGGTGGTGCTCGACACGACCGCGCAGACGGTGAGCGTCAACGGCAACCAGGTCGACCTCACCAGCTACGAGTACAAGGTGCTCGAATACCTGATGCTGCACGCCGGCGAGCTGGTCTCCAAGGCCGACCTCACCGAGCACATCTACCAGCAGGACTTCGACCGCGATTCCAACGTGTTGGAAGTGTTCATCGGCCGCCTGCGCCGCAAGCTCGACCCGGAGAACACGATCAAGCCGATCGAGACCGTGCGCGGGCGCGGCTACCGTTTTGCACTGGAGCGCAACGAGACCCCGGAAGACGCACAGGCGCAGGTCGCCGACCCCGCCTGACGTCCGATGGCGCGCCCGCTTTCGCTGCAGACGCGCTCCCTCGCGGCGGCGGGTGCGGTCTTGGCCGCCTTCCTTGCGCTCACCTTCGTGGCACTCGACCGTGCCTTCGTCGAGGCCACCGAGAGCGGGCTTCGCGACCGCCTGCAGGGGTATCTGTATGCCTACCTCGCCGGTTCGGACACGACCCGCTCGGGTGCGCTGATTCCGCCGGAGGTGGGTCCCGATCCGCGCTTCGACGAACCCGCTGCGAGCGGCCTCTACGCGGGGATCGTCGGCGAGCGCATCCTCGGCTCCAGCGACGGGAGCTGGCGCTCGCCTTCCGCCGTGGGCCGCGACCTGCCGTTCGTGGTCGCGCTGCCGCGCGGGCCGGCACGCTTCAGCGGGCCGCTGGCGACGGCCGAGGGGGACCTGTTCGTGCTCGCCCAGGGCGTGGACTGGAACGCCGGTGGCAAGAACGAACTCCACCTCACCTTCTATGTCGCCGAGGATGATCGCGCCCTGCGCACTCAGGTCGACATCTACCGCCGCACCCTGCTGGTGTGGCTGGGCGGCCTCGGCATCGTGCTGGTGCTGCTGCTGCTCGCCGTGCTGCGCTGGAGCCTGGCGCCACTGCGCACGGTGGCGTTCGACCTGGCGCGCGTCGAGCGCGGCGAGGAGGAGCGGCTGCGCGCCCGCTATCCGGTGGAACTGGCGGGCCTCACCGCCAGCCTGAACACGTTCATCGATGGCGAACGCGAGCGCGTCAAGCGCTACCGCAACACGCTGGCCGACCTCGCGCACAGCCTGAAGACCCCGCTCGCCGTGATGCGCAGCCAACTGGAGAGCGGCGATGACGGCCAGGCGCTGCGCTGGACGGTGCTGGAGCAGGTCGGACGGATGGACGAGATCGTCGCCTACCAGCTCTCGCGCGCCGCCACCTCCGGCCACCAGACCTTCGCCGCTCCGCTGCCGATCGAATCCTTCGCCGAGGAGATCGTGCGCAGCCTGGAGAAGGTCTATGCGCGCAAGGGCGTGCTGTGCGAGTTCGATCTCGACCCCGCCGCGCGCTTCCACGGCGACCAGGGCGACCTGATGGAGCTCCTCGGCAACCTGCTCGAGAACGCCTTCAAATGGGCGCGCCGGCGGGTGATCTTCACTGCACGGCCGCTCGCCGGCGGCAAGCGTGCCGGCCTCGAGCTGATCGTCGAGGACGACGGTCCCGGCATCCCCGACGACCAGGTGGAACACATGCTGCAGCGCGGCGTGCGCGGCGACGAGCGGGTGCAGGGGCACGGCATCGGCCTTGCCATCGTGCAGGATATGCTGAAGACCTACCGCGGCGACCTCGTGGTGGACTGCTCGCCTGCCCTGGGCGGCGCGCGCTTCGTGGTGCAGTTGAGGCCGCGCTGATCAGCGCGAAGCCAGCAACTCGACTTCGGCGACCAGCCTCGCCTGCACCTCGTCGCGGCTGTAGTGGGCGAGCACGTAGTCGCGCGCACGTTGCCCCTGCGCGAGGCGTTCCTCCGCGCCCAAGCCGCGCACCGCATCGACCGCCGCATCGAAGCTGCGTCCGTCGGTGAAGATGTAGCCGCTGCTACTGGCGAAGACGTGGTCGGCCAGCACCTCGCAGGCGCCGTTGACGATGATCGGGGTGCCCTGCGCCATTGCCTCCAGCACCACGATGCTGAGGCTTTCATACGGCGAGGGATGGACGAAGGCCAGCGCGCCGGCCATCAGCGCGGCCTTGCGCGCCTCGTCGACGAAGCCGAGGTAGCGCAGGTGCCGGCTCGGGCGGAGGCCGAGCTTGTCGGTGCCGGTCAGCAGCAGGTCGAGGTCGGCGCCGCTTCGCTTCCGGTAGGCGTTGAAGCGTTCGAGCAGCATGCCGCAGCCCTTGTGGGCATCGATGCGGCCGCTGTAGAGCAGGTAGGGCGCCGGCTCCGCGGCAGGCCGGGCGCGCGTGGTATCGATGGCCATGGCGATGATCGCGCCGTCCGCGACGCCCCACAGGCGCTCACCCAGACGCTGTTCGGCCGGCGTGTTCCAGAGCAGCCGCGGCGCCCGTCGCGCCATGTGCGCGATGGTGCTGAAGTGGGCCAGCGGCTCGTCGTGGAGCGTGGGTACCAGGGCCCAGCGGCGGTGCGCGAGGCAGCGCGAGCCTTCGTAGGTGGTCGGATACAGGTAGGTCACGAAGAGCACCACGTCGTACTCATCGCCATGGCGCGCGAGGTGGACGATGAGCCCCGGGCAGACCGGCCCCTGCGCGCGGATGAACTCCTCCTGCAGGGCTTCGGGCCAGTCCACCCGCTGTGCGCCATCCGCCTGACTGTCCTCCCGCGCGAGCAGGCGCCGGTGGAGATCATGGAAATAGCCGCCGCGGTCGCGCGCAACGGCGAAGCGGATGATCCGCACGCCTTCGCGCTCCTCCGCGCCGACCGGCAGTTCGTTGTTCCAGCTCACATAATCGAGCGCCGTGCTGGTCAGCACGTCGACCGCATGGGTTCCGGCGAGGAGTTGGGCGTGCTGCCAGGCCAGCGCTTCGGCACCGCCGACCAGCGTCGGGTGGCAACGCGGCACCACGATCGCGACGCGTTTCATGCCGCGCGATCCAGCAGGTCGAAGAAGCGCTGGCGCAGGACCTCGGGCGTGAACTCGCGCGCATAGCGCCGATGCGCGCGCTCGCGCAGGTGGCCGCGCAGCGCGGCGTCGTCCTGCAGCCGCGCGAGCGTCGCGGCATACAGCCACGGATCAACCTCGTCCCATACGATGCCACCGTCGCCGACCGTCTCCGCGATCGCGCTGCGGTCGCGGGCGACGACCGGCACGCCGAGCGCCATGGCTTCCACCAGCGGCACGCAGAAGCCTTCGTGCCCGCTCAGGGTCATGAACGCGGAACTCGCCAGGTAGGCCGCCTTGAGCTGCGCCTCATTGACCGATTCCAGCCAGCGCACCCGCGCACCGAGCCGGTGCTGCTCAATGCGCTGCTGGATGCGTTCGGCATAGGCGGCCAGCGCAAGGTCGCGCTTGCCGACGATGAGCAGGCGCGCGGGATCGCCCCAGCCGTCGACGAAGGCTGCAAAGGCGTCGACCAGTTCGACATGGCCCTTGTTGGGCGCGACCCGGCCCACCATCAGGATGTTGCACGCGCCATCGCAGAGGCGGTCGAGCAGGCCGAGGTCCGCTTCGGCGTCCACCAGGTGCTCGATGCGGTGGAAGGGTGGCAGCACCGCGCAGCGTTCCGCGGGCGCGCCTTCGGCGCGCAGTTCGCCGAGGTTGTAGGCGGAGGCGCCCAGATAGAGTTCGCAGCCTAGCCTGGCGAGGCGGGGCACTTCGGCGCGCCCGCGCCGGCACGCCTGCTCGTGGGCCGTCGAGATACCGGCGAAGAACTCCGGTGGGGTGATGTTGTGGTAGCGCACCACGCGGAACGCGGGCGAGCGGCGCAGCGCCTCGAGTCCGGCCGGCCAGCCGACCGAGAAATGGTAGATGAGGAGGTCGCGCGGTCCGCAGAAACCCTCGAGCTCGGAGAGCGGCGAGGTCCGCTCCGCGACGCCGATCGCTGTCTCGCAGAACACGCGCGTGGTGATGCCGCGGCTGCGCAGCAGCGCGGCCATGGTCAGGGCGTCGTTTCCGACCGCATCGTGCCCGGCCAGGGTCGGCAGGAGGATGGCCGCCTTCATCGGGTGCCGATCCGCCGCAGTGCTTCGGCGAGTCCCGCCTCGAGCACCGGCGGGGCGAAGGTGTCGGCATAGCGGCGGCGCCCGCGCTCGCGCAGGCCCCCGCGCAGCTCCGCGTCGCTGGCGATGCGCAGCACGCTGGCCGCGACCAGGTGCGGATCGGCGCTGTCCCAGACCAGCCCGGCGTCGCCGACGGTCCACGGCAGGGCGCTGCTGGCGCGGGCGACCACCGGGGTACCGAGCGCCATCGCTTCCACCACCGGCACGCAGAAGCCCTCGTGTTCGCTCAGCATCACCAGCGCGTCGGCGCGGTCGAAGGCGGCGCGCAGTTCCGCGCCGTTGGCATCCTGGAGCCACGTGATGTGCCCTTCCACCCCGCGCGCGGCGATGCGCTGGCGGAGCGCGGCGCCGTAGCGGGCGAGGTTGGGATCGAGCTTGCCGATCAGCAGCAGGTGCGCGCCGGGCGCCATCGCCACGGCGGCGGCGAGCGCATCGACGAGGTCGAAGTGGGCCTTGTTGGGCGAGATGCGGCCGACCATCAGCAGCAGCGGCGCGCCGGCCGGCAGGCGCCGGGTGTCCGCTTGCAGCGAGCGCAGCTCCTCGATCTCGTGGAAGGGCGGCAGCACCGCGCAGCGCACGGCAGGCACGCCGCGCTCCATGAGGTCCCCGAGGTTGTAGGGCGAGTCGCCGAGGTAGAGCTCGCAGCCCATGGCGGCGTAGGCATCGAGCTGGCGGCGGCCGTCGCTGCAGGCCGCGACATAGCCCTCCGACCAGCCCGCGAAGAACTCCGGCGGCGTGATGTTGTGGTAGCGCAGGACGCGCCGCGCGCGGGTGCGGCCGAACAGCGCCAGCGGCAGGTCCCAGCCGACGCAGTAGTGATAGAGGACGATGTCCTCCGGCGAGCGCAGCCAGGCTTCGAGCATGCCGGGCTCCTGCACCGGTTCGTCGATGCCGCGCGCGCTGGGGCTGAACAGCGCGACTTCGTGACCCTGCGCGCGCAGCGCCGCGGTCATGCCGAGTGCGTCGTTGCTGACGGCGTCATGGCGCGCGAGCCCGGGCGCCAGCATGGCGATGCGCATCGGCATCAACCGGCAGCGCGGCGGGCGAGCACCGCCGCTTCGAACAGCTGCGGCGCCTCGAAGCCTGCGGCCACGACGAGGGCGCCGAGCTGCTGCGGCGTGGGCGGCACCAGCGCCGACGGCCACCCGGCCGGGTCGTTGCGGACGAGCAGGCAGGCCCCGGGCTTGAGGGCCTGCCATGCCGCGTGCAGCACCCGCGCCGCACCGGCCGGATCAGCGAGGAGCGGGGCAAAGGCGAGCGTCACCGCATCGAGGCTGGCCGCTTCGATGCGCGCCATCGCCTCGACCGCGGTGGCCGCGCCGGCGAGGTCATCCACGGACCGGGTGGCGCCAAACGCATCGAAACCCCCGGCCTGCAGCGCGTCGAGCCAGGCCGAACCCGCGGCTCCGAGGTCGAGGACGCGCGCGCCGGCGTCGAGCCGCGCAGCCAATGCGGCGAGGCAGGCCTGGCGCTGCGCATCCCGCGTCGCGGCGAACGCGGCGTCGGCATGGAATGCCGCTTGCAGCGCGCGGCCGGCCGCCGCTTCGGCGGCCGCCGCCGCTTCGATGCCGGCAAGGGCCGACTGCAGCGAGGCCAGGTAATGGTTCATGCCGTTGACCAGGTGCCGCAGGCCGGCGAGGTCGCGTGCCGCTTCCAGGCAGGTGCCGAGCTGGCCTTCGGCCGCATCGAGGCGGCTGCGCAGCGGCCCCAGCTCATGCTCGCGCAGTTGGCCCAGCTGCAGGGCGATCTGTTCGGCCTGCGCGGCAAGCGCCTGCTCCAGGGCGCGCAACGCCTCCGCAGTGGCTTGCGCGCGCTGGTCGGTAGCTGTCAGGCGACCTTCGAGCAGCTGCCGCCCCGCTTCCGCAGCGGCGAACTGCGCCGCGCTCGTCGTCCCCGCGGCGCGCTGGTGGCGCAGCAGCAACGGCAGCGCGGCCAGCGCGAGGCTCCAGTCGACCAGATAGCCGAGCAGCGGCAGCCGCGCCAGCTTGGCGAGGAGATAGCGCGGCAACAGGCCCCTGATGCGGACGCCGTTGCTTCTTCCTTCCGGCGACCAGCGCAGGTTGCCAAGCACCTCGGCCTTGCTGGCGCCGTTGGCGAGCAGGCGGACCTGCAGCGACGCCGCGGCCTCGTCCGGTGGGCGCTTCAGCAGCGCGCGGAAGGCGCCGTCGACGAAGGCGACGTAGTCGGTGCCGGTCAGCTCGCCGATCGCATAGCTGCGGCGGGAACGCTCGATGCCATCGGCGCGGGACGCCTCCTCCTCGGTGGCCTGCATCGGTGGCGGTTCGATCCGCGGCAGCGGCGCGCGGCTGCGCGCAGCTTCGGCTTCCGCGCGAATCTCGGCCTTCGCTCGTTCGATGAGCTCACTGTGCGGAATGCTCACGATTCCAAGTCCCGTGTCGATTGACGTCGCCCCGGCGCATAGCAGCCCGGCGGTGCGAGGCTGGCCCGGAAACCCGCCGTCCGATTCGCCGAATGATGCCACGGCCTCCCGCTGGTCGGCGCCCGACCTGGCTTGGCAGCGTGCGGGTGGATTGGGACGCCCGGGTCCGGGTCCGCAGGCCCTCGTGCCGGTTCAGGGGCGCGTCGCGATGCTGGCGCGCTCCCCTCCACCGCCCCAGAGCGGAGCGGCATGATGCCATAGCGGCGCGCTGCCGCAACGTCTGCGTTCCCGACGCGCCGGTCGCAATGGCGAGGCGCGTCGGATGGCGCAGGCCCGCCGTTGCCTGGGTCAGCACCAGTGCGCCGAGGGACGTCGCGGCCTCGATCTCCATGCGCACCAGCCCGCTGCCGCCACCGCTACCACCCGCAAGTGCAAACAGCACGGTTGCCAGCACGAGCATCCGCCGACTATCGTTGCCGCTTCGGCCTCTGTCCAGCCGGCATTCAGCTCGGGAGTACCGCATGCGCATCGTTGCCCTGTCCGTCCTGATCCTGGCGCTCTGCGCCTGCAACCCCTCGACGCCGGAACAGCCGACGCCGACCGCGCCGGAGCCCGCGCCACAGGCCGCGGCGCCGGCAGCGCCGTCGATGGAAGCCGCGCCTGCGGAGGCGCCAGCGCAGGCTGCGGCAGCCAAGGAGATTCCCGAAGGCGCCTGCGGCGACCAGTCGGCGCTACCCGAGGACCAGCGCGTCGCCAACACCGCGCGCTGGACCACCGCGAGCGAGCAGGACAACTTCGGCTTCGACGTCTACCGCGGCGACAGCGAGAAGGGGCCGTTCACCAAGCTGACAAAGGAGCCGATCCTCGGCGCCGGCACCTCGGACGAAACCCACAAGTACGAGTACCGGGACGAGAGCATCGACCCCTGCAAGGCCTACTGGTACTACGTCGAGGGCATCTCCACCAACGGCACGCGCGAGAAGTTCACGCCAACCTTCCGCGCCGCGCCCAAGCACCGCCCGGTTGGATCGGTGCCCGATTACGGCACGCAGGTGCCGGAACAGCCGGCTGCGGAGTGACTCCGCGCCGCGGCCCGTGGCCGCGGTGAACGCGGATCCGGCCCGCGAGCAGTCGCGCCGCCGTGGCATGGCGGCGGTGTTCCTCGCCCTGTTCGCGCTGTCGCACGGGCTGCTCTGGTACGCCTACTACGGCCACGGCGCCAAGCCGCTGATCGGCGACGAGCAGCATTATCAAGCCACCGCGCTGTCGATCCTCACCGGCGGCAGCTGGATGCAGGGCAGCATCTGGCCGCCGCTGCAACCGCTGCTGCTGGCGGCGACCTACCGCATCTTCGGCGTGCACGTGCTCGCCGCGCAGGTGCTGCAGGGCCTGCTCTTCATCGGCTGTGGGGTGCTCCTGCGCGATCTCTGGCGCCAGCTAGGCGGCGGCGTCCGCGCCGCCAACGCCGCCACCGCGCTGTTCCTGCTGAGCCCCGGGATCGCCGCCTACGCGCAGTGGCTGTGGCCGGAGATTCCGCACCTCGCGTTGCTGCTCGCCGCGCTTTGCCTGTTGGCGCGTGCGCCGGCGCCGGGGCGCGGCTTCGCGGCCGGGGCCTGCATTGGCCTAGCCATCCTCGCCAAGAGCCTGTTGGCGGGATTCTGGCCGGTGTTCCTGCTGGCCTTCGTGCGCGGGCATCGGCCGCGCTTCGCATGGGCGGCGGCGCTGGCCTTCGCCGGCGGACTCGCGCTGCCGACCACGCCCGCCCTGCTGGAAGGCTGGCACCGGCACGGCCGGCCGATGATTGCCGACAGCTCGGCCTACAACCTGTGGATCGGCCTCACCGACCGTTGGCGCAGCGACTACGTCGAGGACATGGGCGGCCGCACCCTGCCCGCGTTCCTCGCCAGTGGGGAGACGCCGGCCGAGCGCAATGCGCTGTACCTCGACAAGGCGCGCACGCTGGTCGAGCGGCAGGGGCTCCTTCCCACCCTGGCCGAACAGTCCGGTCGGCAGTACTTCCGCCTCTTCAGCGCCAAGACGCCGCTGGTCTCGCAACTGCCGGGTCCGGCCTGCGCCGGCCACCTTTCCGTCTATCGCACCCCGCCGTGGCTGACGCGCACGCTGACGCTGGGCAATGATCTCGCGCACGCCCTGATCCTCGCCGCCGCAGCGCTTGGGGTCGCCTGCTGGCGGCGACGGCCGGGGCGCATGATGGCCATCATCGCGGTCTTCTCCGCCTACCAGCTTGCGCTGTTCCTCGTGCTCCATGTGAAGGCTCGGTTCCTGCTGCCGATGCTGCCGTTCCTGTGCGGATTCGCCGGCAGCTTCCTCACCGCGTGGCGCGCGGCGCCCGCCGGTGCGTGCCCGCCGCAATCGCATCCGGCAGTCGCGCCGGCCCCCAGCGTGGCGATGGTCGGATCGCCGCTCTCGCTTTCGCCCGGGCGCCTCGGCATCGGCGCGCTGCTCGCCGCCCTGCTGCTCGTGCTCGCCTTCGCCGGGCCGCTGCTGGATCGCTCCTGCGCGGGTTGAGCGTGCCCGAATCCGGTATCCTCGCCAGCTTTCCCCGCCCGTCCTGCGCGATGCGCCTGCACCTCGTCGAGCTGATCCTCTTCAACACCTACGCGGAGCTGCGTGCCGAGGCGGCGCGCAGCTATCTCGGCCTGGTCTGGTGGGTGCTGGAACCGGCCATGATGATGGGCGCGTTCTGGCTTGTGTTCGACGTGATCCTGCACACCGGCGGGCCGGATTACGTGCCCTTCCTGCTGATCGGCATCACCGTCTGGCAGTGGATGAAGTCCTGCATCACCCACGGCGGCTACGCCATCTGGGGCAACCTCGGCATGGTGCGCCAGGTGCCGCTGCCGCCGCTGGTGTTCCCGCTGGTGGCGATGCTGTCGGATACGGTCAAGTTCGCCTTCATCTTCGCCCTGCTGCTGGTGATCCTGTGGTCGATGGGCTATCCGCCCAATGCTGCCTACTGGGGCCTGGTACCGCTGTTCGCATCGGTGTTCCTGGCCGGTGCCGGCGCCGGCTTCATCGTCGCCGCGCTGGTGCCGCTGGTGCCGGACCTGCGCTTCGTGATCGAGCAGGTGCTGACCGTGGTGATGTTCCTCTCAGGGGTGGTGTTTCCGCTGACGCAGGTCCCCGACCGGCTGCGCTGGATGATGGATTTCAATCCGGTGGCGGTGGTGATGGCCGATGCGCGCGGCATCCTCATGCATGCGCAACTGCCGAACTGGGTCGGGCTCTACAAGGTGGCGCTGATCTCGATCTCCGCCTGCATCGCCGGGGTCCTGTTCGTGCGCCACCTGGCGCCGCGGTTCCCGAAGCTGGCCAGCTGACATGGGCGAGGCGCTGGTCGAACTGGAGCATGTCGGCATCGCGTTCAGCTCCGGACGCAACATCGGCGGAGGCCGCTTCTGGGCGCTGGAGGACGTCAGCCTGCGCCTCGACCAGGGTGACCGGCTCGGCGTCATCGGTCGTAACGGAGCCGGCAAGAGCACCCTGCTGCGCGTCATCGCCGGCATCCTCAGCCCGGATCGCGGACGCATCCGGCGCGCGCGGGTGTCCTGCCAGCTGCTGGCGCTGGCGCTCGGCTTCGTGCCGCACCTTTCCGGGCGCGACAACGCCATCCTGTCCGGCCTGCTGCTCGGCCTGCGCCGCCGCGAGATCACCGCGCGCCTGCCGGCGATCCGCGAGTTCTCCGAACTCGGCGCCTTCTTCGAGGAGCCGATCGCCACCTATTCGGCCGGCATGAACATGCGCCTGGCGTTCTCGGTGGCGATGCAGGCCGAGCCCGACGTGCTGTTGATCGACGAGGTGCTGAGCGTCGGAGATGCCGCGTTCCAGGAAAAATCGCGCGCCGCGATGCGCGAGCGCACCGGCGAGGGCCGCACCATCGTGCTGGTCAGCCACGACGAGGAACAGATCCGCGACCGCTGCAACCGCGTGGTGTGGATCGAGCACGGGCGCAGCGTGCTGGAAGGCTCGCGCGATGAGGTGTTCGCTGCCTACCACCGACATTCCGCCATGGAGGCCCCGCGGTGAGCGTGGCGCTGGACGCCGCACGCCTGGCGGCGACGGCGGCGACGCTGGACGTACCGCCGCGGCACCTGCTGGTGCTCGCCGGCCGCCTCGCCCTGCGCCCGGAGCAGCCGCTCGGCGCCGCAGACCTCCAGCGCGAGCTGGCGCGCCTGATCCAGGCCGGTGCCGCCAGCGACACCGCCGCACGGCTGCTCGGCGTGCCGCCGTTCGCGTTCGCCACCGACGAGGTCGACCGCATGCTGCAAGTGGCGTGGGCGCGGCCGCCACGGACCCCGTAGCCGTGCGCGGCGCAGCGCTGATCGTCCTCGCCTGGAACCAGTGGCCCCTGACCCGGCGCTGCCTCGACTCGCTGCTCGCCAGCGAACTCGACCAGGCCGAGGTGATCGTCGTCGACAACGGCAGCGAGGACGACACGGCGGCGGGCCTCGCCGCCTACGCGGGGCGCGTCCGCGTGGTCCCGCTGCCCGAAAACCTCGGCTTCGTGCGCGGCATGAATGCCGGCATCGCCGCCGCGCGGCCGGACGACGACGTCGTGCTGCTCAACAACGACCTCGTCTTCACCCAGGCCGACTGGCTCGGCCGCCTGCGCGATGCGGCCTACGCCGCGCCCGACCACGGCGTGGTCGGCTGCCGCCTGCTCGGACCGGAAGCGGAAGGGCGGCTCTACCACGCAGGCGGCTTCATCGAGGCCGACGAGCTGTGGGGCCAGCAGACAGAAACCGGCCTGGTCGAACGCGACGTGGCTCAGTTCGACGCCACCCGGCGCGTGCAGGGGATCGCCTTCGCGCTGGCTTACCTCCGCCGCGACTGCCTCGAACGCATCGGCGGCCTCGATGAAATCTTCCATAGTTACTTCGAGGACACCGACTACTGCCTGCGCGCCGCCGACGCCGGCATCGCCAGCGTCCTCGCCGGCGCGGTGACGCTGCGCCACGACCAGCACGGCTCGACGCGCGAGGACGGTGGCTTCCGCGAGCGCCTGCGGGCGGCGAGCAAGGCGCGCTTCGCCGCGCGCTGGCAAGCGCGCCTGCGCGGGCAGTACCGCGGCGAGGTCCTGTGGCAGGGCGTGACGCGGGCGCCACACGCCCACGCCCAGCTCGCGCGCCAGTTCGTGCGCCGCCTCGATGCACACGGCGCACGCATGGCCTTCGAGCCGGTTGCGGCCGAACTGCCCGATGCACAGGATTTCCGCCTCGAGCTCGCCGCCCGGCGACGCTGGTCGCCCCCGGCCGCGGTGGCCCTGGTGGCGGCGCCCGGCGAGCACTTCGGCGCCGCGCGCGGCCGTGCCCGCATCGGCTTCGGCTTCGGCGACTGGCAGCGCGTGCCGGAGTCGTGGGCGGAAGCCGCCAACCGGCTCGACCTGCTGCTGGTGCCCGATGCCTTCCAGCGCGAGGCCTTCCTCGGCGCCGGGGTGAGGGCGCCGATCGAGGTCCTTCCGCCCGGCGTCGACCGCGACTACTGCCACACCCGCGTGCCGCGCATCCCGCATCCGCGCGGGGCCTTCGTGTTCCTCGCCGTCATCGACGATCCGGTCCGCGATGCGCCGGAATGCCTGCTGCAGGCCTTTGCCGAGGCGTTCTCCGGGGCACCCGACGTCGAGCTCCTGCTGTACTTGCGCCCCGGCGCGGTTGCGCCAGCGGCGTTCGAAGCGCTGGTCCGGACCGCGGCTGCCACCCCCACCATCCGCATCGTCCACGACTGGGCCTTTCCCTGGCACCAGCGCGCCTGGCTGCTGGCCAGCATCGATGCCTACGTCCCGGTGCGGCGCGGCGGCGGCTGGGATCCGCTCGCGGCCGAAGCGGTCGCCTGCGGCCAGATGCTGCTGGCGACCGATTTCGGCAGCCAGGCGGAACTGGTGCGCGGGCACGGTCTGCCGGTGGCCGTGGCGGGCCTTTCCGAGGACCCGCGACGGCCGGGCCTGCGCTGGGCGGAGCCGGACCAGGCATCGCTCGTCGCGCAGCTGCGCGAGGCCGTCGCGCGGCAGTCCGACTTCCGTGCCGGGGCCGAACAGCGTGCAGGGGAGTTCGCCGCGGCGCACGACATCGAGGCCAGCGCCGACCGGCTGTTCGCGCGCATCGCCGAGTTGGGCGCGTTCGCGCCCGCGCCGCCGCGCCCGCTGCCGCATGCGCCAGCGCACCTCGAGCGGCCGGCCAGCGGGCAGGTCGTGGTGCTCGGCATGCATCGCTCCGGCACCTCCGGCGTGGCCGGGCTGCTGGCGCGGATCGGCGCCTGGCCGGGGCCGGAGGAGGAACTCCTCGTCGGCCCGGACAACCCCAAGGGCCACTACGAATCCGCGCCCCTGCACGGTGCCTGCCTGCGTCGGCTGGCCGCCGCGGGCGGCGACTGGCGAAATCCGCCCGCCAGCGCGCCACCCGCGGCGGTGGATGCGTTCCGGCGCGACGTCGCCACACTGCTCGAACGCTTCGAGCCGCACCGCCCCTGGTTCATCAAGGAGCCGCGGCTGTGCCTCCTGGCGCGCGAGCTGCTGCCGCTGCTGACGCGGCCGGTGTTCGTGCTGGTGGTGCGCGAACCCGGCGCCGTGGCGCGTTCGCTGGCCCGGCGCGACGGCTTTGCGGAGTCTGAAGCGCTGGCGCTCTGGGAGCGCTACAACCGCGAGGCCTTCGCCGCCAGCCGCGGCTGGCCGCGCGTGCTGGTCGACTACGACCGCCTCGTCGCCGATCCGCTCGCCGAGACGCGCCGGCTCCTTGGCGGGCTGCGGGCACTTGGCGTCGCCGGGCTGGCGGAGCCCTCCCCGGACGTGCTGCGCGAATGGATCGAGCCGGGCGCCGACCGCTCGCCTCCGCCTGAGCCAGTGCTCACCGCCGCGCAAGCCGCGCTGTGGAAATCGATCCGTGACGGCAGCATCCTCGGCGACGTGGCGCCAGACGCGCTCACGCCTTCTCCCGTGTCCTGAGCCCATGTTCGAGTTCCTGCGCCGCCGCCTGCAACCAGCCCCCGCCTTGCGCGCTCCGCTGCGCGCGGCCGCCTGGGATGGGCAGGCGCTGCGGCTCGCATGCGGGACCGGGCTCGCCAGCCTCGCGCTCGACGTCGACGGTGCCTACTTCGGCTCCGTCCCCATCGAGGATGGTCGCACCGGCTTCGAGTTCCCGTTCTCGCCCTCCGGACGCGCGGAGTTCGCGGTACTGCCGCGGGCCGGGCGCGATGGCGATGCGCTGGCCGCGCAGCCGCTGCGCCTGTGCATTGGTCGGCCTGGCATCGGCCGGGCCTCGGCCACCCCCGCCGCGCTGGCGACGCTGGCCGGGCCGGCGCGCCGCGTGCCGTTCGGCGTCGACGTCGCGGCCCGCGAGGTCGCCATCATCGTGCCGGTATACGGCGCCGCGGCGCTGGTCGAGCGCTGCCTGGGTTCGGTGCTGGCGCACACCCGTGGCCGTGCGCGCCTGATCATCATCGACGACGCCAGTCCGGATGCGGAAATCACGCCGCTGCTGGCGTCCCATGCGCACCTGCCCGGCGTGACCGTGCTGGCCAACTCCCGCAACCTCGGCTTCACCGCGACCGTCAACCGCGGTCTCGCCGAGGCGCGCGATGCCGACGTGGTGCTGCTCAATGCCGACGCGGACGTCGGGCCGGGGTGGCTCACGGGCCTGCGCCGCGCGGCCTGCTCGGCCGATGACGTCGGCACCGTCACCGCGGTGTCCGACAACGCCGGCGCCTTCTCGGTGCCGGAACTGGAACAGGCCAACGCGCTGCCGCCGGCCTGGTCGTTCGAGGATGCCGCGCGGGCGCTCTGGCAGCAGGCCGGACTGGTCTATCCGGAGCTGCCGACCGGCAATGGCTTCTGCCTCTACATCCGCCGCGAGGTGTTGGCGGTGATCGGCGGCTTCGACGCGGTGGCCTTTCCCGAGGGCTACGGCGAGGAGAACGATTTCTGCCAGCGCGCGGCCCGCCACGGTTTCCGCCACCTCGTGGCCGGCAACGTGCTGGTGCGCCACGCGCGCAGCGCGAGCTTCGGCGAGGAGCGCCGCCGGCGCCTCGGCACGGCCGGCATGGCCGTGCTGCGCCAGCGCTGGCCGGGCTACGAGCGCGAGGTCGGCCGTGCGCTGTTCTCCTTCGAACGGCGCGTCCTCGACTGGCGCGTGCGGCGGCTCTTCGCGGCGGCGCATCCGGCCAACGCGCCAAAGCCGCGCCTGCTGTGGGTGGGCGAAGGCGCACCGGCGTGGCCGGACGCGGAAGTCTGGACGCTGCGTGCGCGCGGCAGCGAGAACGAACTGCTGGTGGACGGCGTCGTCGTCGCCGCCAACACCTGGCACGCCGACGATCCGGAACCGTCCTACCGTGCCCTCTGGGACTGGCTGCAGGTGTTCGCCTTCGAGCGCCTCATCGTCGCCGAACGCAAGGAGGCGGTGGCGCAGATCCTGTGCCGTCTGCTCGACATTCCGCTCGGCGTGGTTGATCCTCGGGCGCCCTCGGCCGCGCTGGCGCTCGCCGCCGCCGCCTCCGCCGCGAGTTTCCCGGAACGCCCGCAATGACCCTTCCCTACGCGAGTGCGCTTGTCACCGGCATCAGCGGTCAGGACGGCGCGCTGCTCGCCGCGCATCTCCTCGGCCAGGGCGTGGCGGTGACCGGCACGCACCGGCCGGGGCGTGCGCCGGACCTGTGGCGACTGCACGGGCTTGGCATCGACGCACACCCACGGCTGGCCATGGCGCCGCTCGATCCGGCCGACGCGCCGGCCTGCGCCGCCCTGGTCGAGGCGCTGCAGCCGGACGCCCTGTTCCATCTTGCGGGACAGTCGCGGGTGGCCGATTCCTTCCGCGATCCGCAAGGGAGCGTAGCCGCCAATGGGCTCAGCACCGTCAACCTGCTCGAAGCTGTGCGCGCGCATGCGCCGGCGGCGCATGTCGTGCTGGCCTCCAGCGCGGAAATCTTCGGCTCGCCGGCGCGCTCGCCCGTCGACGAGACGACCCCGTCCGCGCCGCTGTCACCCTACGGATATTCCAAGCTGGTTGCCCATGCCGCCGTCGGCACCTGGCGCGCCAGCTATGGGCTCGCGGCCTCCAGCGCGATCCTGTTCAACCACGAATCGGAGTGGCGCGACGCCGCCTTCGTGACCCGCAAGATCAGCCTCGGCGTCGCCCGCATCGCGCGCGGCGAGGCGCAGGAGATCGCGCTCGGCAACCTTGATGCGCAGCGCGATTTCGGCTACGCGCCCGATTACGTCGCGGCCATGGCCGCGATGGCCGGACGCGACGGCGGCGCTGACTACGTGCTCGCCACCGGGCATGCCGCCAGTGTCCGCGATTTCGCGACCACCGCCTTCGCCGCCGCCGGCATGGCGCTCGAATGGCGCGGCGAGGGCCTCCACGAGGTGGCCGTCGAGCGCGGCAATGGGCGGGTCCGGGTGCGCGTCGATCCGGCCTTCTTCCGCCCGGTCGACGCACCGCTCCTGGTCGGCGAAGCGGCGAAGGCGCGGCGCGAGCTCGGTTTCGCGCCCAGCCTGGACCTTGCCGGCCTCGCCCGGCGCATGGTGCAGGCCGACCTGGCGCGGCTGGAATGAAAGTCATCCTCAACGTCGATGCCATCACCGCGCCGCTGACCGGCATCGGCCGTTATGCGCTGGAACTCGCACGCGGGCTCCAGGGCCACCGGCAGGTCGAGGCGCTGCGCCTCTACTCGGCCTACCGGTGGGTGGATGATCCCGGCCACGCGCTCCACGCGAACCGCACGATCGCCGCGGTGCGCCGCCACGTGCCGTTCAAGGCCGCGGCGCTGGAGGCCTATACCCAGCTGCGCTCGGCACTGTTCCGCCTGCACACCCGCCGCATGCAGGGCTGGCTGCTGCACACGCCGAACTACGTGCTGATGCCCTTCGATGGGCCGTCGCTCACCACTGTGCACGACCTGTCCTGGCTCCAGTATCCGGAGGCGCATCCGGCCGAGCGCGTGCGCTTCCTCGAGCGCCACCTGCCGCGCACGCTGGAACAGGCGGCGCGGGTGCTGACCGATTCGGAGTTCATCGCCGGGGAGATCGTCGCCCGCCTCGGCGTGCCGCGCGCGAAGATCCGCGTCGTGCCGCTCGGCGTGGACGCGAACTACCGCCCGCGCCCGCGCGCCGAACGGCAGGACGTGCTGGCGCGGCATGGACTCGCCGATGCCGAGTACCTGCTGGTCGTCGCCACCCAGGAGCCGCGCAAGAACCTCGCCCGCCTCGCCCGCGCCTATGCGCGCCTGCCCGGCCGCCTGCGCGAGCGCCACCCGCTGGTGATCGTCGGCGCGCGCGGCTGGCTGAACGAAGAACTGGAACGGACCCTGGCGCCACTCGAAGCGGGCGGCACGGTGCGGCGCCTGGGCTACGTCGCGGAGGAGGAACTGCCTTTCATCTACGCCGGCGCGCACGGCTTCGCATTCCCTTCGCTCTACGAAGGCTTCGGCCTGCCGCTGGTGGAGGCCATGGCGAGCGGCGTACCAGCGCTGAGCTCGCGCGCCTCGTCCCTGGCCGAGATCGGCGCCGACGCGGACGGCGACGTCGCGCTGCTGGTTGACCCCCGCGACGAGGAGGCCCTTACCGCCGGTCTCGCGCGCCTGCTCGAAGACGAGTCCTGGCGCAGCGCCGCCATCCCGCGCGGCCTCGCCCGCGCCGCCGGGTTTCCGTGGTCGCGCTGCGTCGGGGAAACCCTCGCCGCCTACGCCGAAGCGGCCTGATCCCGTAGAGCGCACTCGTGCGCCACCGACGCCTGCATCACGTCGCGCAGCTCTGGTCCACAGGGTGGGCCCCTGCGAAAGCCATTCACGATTCCGGTGTAGGAGCGCACCCTGTGCGCGACCGGTACGGCATCACGATCACGTGGTCCGGTCGCCCACAGGGTGGGCTCCTACGGAAGGCATTTCGCGGTCGAGGCGTAGGAGCGCCCGCCGTGCGCGACACCATGCCAGCCCTCAGCCCTCAGCCCTCAGCCCTCAGCCCCTAACCCTCAATGCACTCCGGTCGCGGTGGTTGTGGCCTGGCGCGCCGCGGCCGTTGCAGCCGGGTCGGGATCGTCGAAGTCGACCTGCATGATGGTGTCGGCGTGCCAGGCGGGCGCCTGGTAGGGCGGGCGGCGGAACTCGCGCCACCAGTCGGCGAGGCTCTCGCGCCAGGGCTTGCCGGCGGGCTCCTCTTGCAGCGTGCCGAGTTCGAGCCCGCCGTTGGCGTCGCGGCCCTCCATCGGCGATACGGCATACACCTGCACCTGGGCCGCCTGGCCCCGCGCGGCGGCCGGGACGGGCAGGCGGAAGCGCGCATCCTCGACGCGGTAGTTGCCGCTGGCGAGCCGGGCGCCTTTGGCGTCGACCCAGTCCACGCGCAGGTTGCCCTGGAAGCGATCGTAGCCGAGGTCGACCAGCACGGAGGGATTCCAGCGATCGCCATCGAGTGCCACGCGCGCTTCGTCGCGGGGTCGCTCCAGCACCACCGCGGGATCGCCGAGCAGGTTGTACATCTCCACCAGGGTGCGGTTCTTCGAGGCCTGCTTGGCGCGCACGATCGCCTCGCCGATGGTGGCGCCCGGCTCGAGGAGCTCGGTGATCAGGCTCTTGCTGAAGGCGGGCGAGGGGGAATTGCGCCAGGAGGCGGCGAACACCGCCACCGCGCCCTTGTCGCGCTCGCGCAGGAAGCGCTCGCCGATCGAGTCCTCGGTCGGGTTGTCGAACGGCGCCGAGTAGCAGGTCATCGACAGGATCATCGGCAGGCGCCCGCCGTTGTTGAGCTTGCCGACGTCGTCGAGGGTGAACAGGTCGTTGTTCTTCTTGAGGTCGGGCGGGCCGGTGCGCCAGATGTAGCGCCCGCCGTGACCGATGAAGTGCACCAGCAGTCGGCCCTCGTCGAGGCTGTCGTGGATGGCGCGCTGGTGGGCGGCGTTGTCCGATTCCGCCGGATTGGCGTAGACCTTGTCGGCGACGAAGCCCTCCCGGCCGAGGTCGCTGGCGATCTCGTTGGAGGCCTGCTTGAACGACTCGATCTCGTCGGTGATGAACATCACGTCGCGGCGCCAGGCGCCGAGTTGCGGCTGGGACATGTAGTCGATGGTCTTGTCGACGATCGCGGTGACGTCCTCCGCCGTGGCTACCGGGAAGCGGCCGACCGCCACCACCGGGTGCCAGTCGTCGCCCTCGACCGCCGCGAAGCCGTTGTCGCTGGCCGACTGGCCTTCCGCGGACGGGAACTGCCAGGTCGGAATCAGGTTGCGGTCGGCGAGCTTGCCGAGCTGCTCCTTGGCCGGCGTGCCAGGGATGGCGCCGAAGTGGTTCGGGAACAGGAGCTCCTGGCTGGTCCACTTGGCGTAGCGGGTGTCGTTGTAGGTCTCGTTGCGGATGTCGAAGCTGGCGCTGCCGACCAGCAGCAGGAAGCGCGGCTTCACCGGCCATTGATGCCAGGCGGTGCTGACCAGGTTGCGCACGGCGCGCGGATGGGTGATGCCGTGGTTGAACTGGTCGTAGACGTCGGCGATGTCGAGGATCGCGACCTTGAGGCCGCGCTTCTCGTGGAACTCGGCCAGCCGCCGGACGGAGTCGATCAGGCTGCGATGGGCGACGATCAGGTAGTCGTAGCCGGCCCGCTCGGCCTGCCATTCCTCGCCACCCACGGCGCGCACCACGGCCGGCGCAAGCGGGGCGCCAGCCAGCGGGAAGAGTTCGACCTCCGGACCGGCCGCGGCGAAGCGGAAGCGCCCGGCGCCGGCGGCCACGCCCGGGCGGCGCAGGCCGTCGCTGCCGTAAAGGACCGGGGCGTCCTCGCCTTGCCAGGCGAGTTCCAGCGGCCCCTCCGCAGCAGCGGAGAACGAAGTTCCGCCCCCTCCGAGATCGCCGGCCAGCGGATAGCGGGCCTCCAGCCAGTTGAACATGACCACGTCGACCACGTCGAGCGCGTCGTCCCAGGGCAGCTTGCGCCTGGGCACGCCAAGCACCAGCGAATTGCCGCTTTCCCTGAGCTGCGAGGAGGGCAGGGTGATCTCCTTGCGCACCTCGTCGCGCCCGTCCCACTGCAGGGCCTCGAGTGGCTGGCCGTTGAGGGTCAGCTCGATCTGGTGGTCGACCGGCTTGGCCGCGGCCTGCCGTGGCGGCGGGCGCAGTTCCGAGAGGCCGCGGAAATTCAGCGTCAGCGTCGTCGCGACGCCGCGGGTATCGAGATCGGGCAGGTCGAAGGCGAGCTCGTAGGGCGCCGGATCGACCTGGGTGAGCTTGGCCCACATCCACACGTCGGGCTCCTCGCCGGGCTTCTGCTGGCGCTCATCGAGCCGGATCATCAGGTTTTCCTGCTCCAGGTGCAGGCGGCGCTGCAGGGCGGCGCGCGCGCCTTCATCCGGCGCGGCATCGCGCATGCGCGCATGCGGCCCTGGCGCCGCGGCGAGCAGGTAGGTGTTGTTGACGCTGTAGGGATCGAACCAGCTTTCCGGCCCGTGCAGCGGGCGCCCGATCCATTCGATGCGGTCGCCGGGCTGGAAGCGCGGCCCGGCGGCCACCACGCGCAGCGGTACCTCCTCGCCGTTCCAGGTCAGCACCAGGTCGTCGGCGGCGCACTCGGCGAGCCCCGGCTGCGCGGCCACGATGGCGGCGTGGTCGAGCGTGTAGACGCCCGCGTGTTCCAGCTCGATGTGGACGCGCCCGCTGCACGCGAGGGCGAGCGAGGGCAGGGCCAGCGCGGCGAGCGGCAGGAAGCGGATCAGGAATTTCAATGACATGACGGATGGATGAAGGTGCGCCGGGCGCGGCGGCGCGGGGGCCGGGCAGCCTAGCCGCCGCCCTCCGCCACTGCAACTCCGGCCCCGCCGTGCTGCGGCCCGTAGAACCGGCCCAGCACGGCGGCGACGGCGGGTGCCGCGCGTTCGAGCGTGTGCGGGTCGGAGAAGTGCAGTTCGCTGGCGACGGCGAAGAACTCTTCCACGCTCTCGCTCGCGTAGGGGTCGATCAGGGTCGGGCGGCCGCGCTCGACCGCGCGCACCAGGGCATCGTAGGCCGGCTGCATGGCCGCGACCCAGTCGCGCCGCGGCACGCCGGATGGCAGCCGCGGAGTGCCGTTCATGGCTCCATCGAGGAGGTCGAGCTTGTGGGCGATCTCGTGCACCACGACGTTGAAGCCGTCGAACGGATGCGCGAGGTCGGTGGCGACGTCGGCCCAGGACAGGATCAGCGGCCCGCGCTCCCAGGCCTCGCCGATGAGGTCGTCCTCGATCTCGGTGACCACGCCGGTCGCTTCGTCGTGGTGCTCGCGCCGCACCCGGAACTCGCCCGGATAGACGATCACCTCGCGCCAGCCGGAGAGCCAGCCGGGACCAAGGTTGAGCACCGGCAGGCAGGCCAGCGCGGCGATGGCGAGGCATTGCCCGGGCTGGAGCTCGTGTCCGGCGGCGGCGCTGAACCGCTTGCGGGCGAGGAAGGCCTCCGACCATTGACGCAGGCGCCGCAGCTCCGCCGCCGGCATGCGTCCGAACAGGGCCGAGCTCGCCGTCAGCGCCGCCCATTCGTCATCGCCGATGCGCGACGGCGCGGTCATGCGCCGGCGGAAGCGCGCCAGCCAGCCGGTCACGGCGACGGCCGGCCGGCCCGGATGATGGGGAGAGTCATCGACGCATGATAGGCGATGAGGCCTGCGCCGACGCCGTTGCAGGCGCGCGCTCGCGCGCGATACCGGGGCGCCCGTGTCATCGGCAGGTGAGAGTCCCTGGATCGCGGATCAGCGTACATCCCGGTACGGTCCGGGATGATCGCGTCCTGCGGTCACTTTATGGCGCCGGGGACGAGGGACTGCCAGCGGTAGCTGGGGCGCTTGGGTGTCTGCGCCGCCGGGGCAGAGGGGTCGAAGCCCGGCTCGCCCGCTTCGTCGGCGCTGGGCGGCGCGCTCGCCCCGCCGGAGCGCGCCGGCAGCGCGCTGTCGCCGCCACGTACCGCGCGCGGGCTCATCGATCCGCCTCCGCTGTCCGGGAGTTCGACCAGCGAACCGCGGCCAGGACCGCCAAGTCCATGCGCGTCGTCGCCGTTCATGGCGAGGAGGCCGAGCCCGCGCAACGAGCCCGCCTGCGCGGGGGCGGCGCCGGCGAAAAGGGCCGCGACGACGGCCAAGGCGGCGATGGCATGCGTGTTCATCGGTGTCTCCCCGCGCTCGGAAGGTGGTGATGCGGAGGATTGACAATCCTCGCACGATCAGGGTCGCGACTCCAGCCACGATTATCTGCAGGATCCATGCCATTGTCGCCGATGCCCTCGTGGGAGGCCCACGCAGGCGCAATGCACGCGCGCTTCCCTGGCGCAGGGCCTTTCGGGACGGCCATTCCGCTGTCCGCGGACACTGCCGGACACTGCGGACGATGCGCGGATCGGGCACAGGGTAACAGTCGGGACGTTCAGCTCCGGTTACACTTCCGGCAATGGGCCAACCCGCTTTCCACTCTCCCGCCGGTTCGGAGTCCGTCGCGCCGGAAGCCCCGATGCTGCTGGATCCCGCCGCCATCCAGAGCGCCCTGCCGCCCGCAGTGCGCGGCCGCATCGGTGCGCTGTGCGTGCTCGCCGCGGTCGATTCCACCAACAGCGAACTGCAGCGCATAGCGGCGCGCGATGGACGCGACATCCTGGTATGCCTCGCGGAACGGCAGCACCTCGGCCGTGGCCGCCGTGGAAGGGGCTGGATCCAGCCGCCCGGCGGCGGCATCGCGCTTTCCGTGCTGAAGCGCTTCGGGACCCCGCTGGCGCATCTCGCCGGCCTCAGCCTCGCTGCCGGCGTCGCCGTCGCGCGGGCGCTGGAAGGCTGCGGCGTGCCGCCACTCGGCCTCAAGTGGCCCAACGACCTGGTCCACGACAGCCGCAAGCTCGGCGGCATCCTGGTGGAACTCGGCGGCGCGGCGGACGGCCCCTGCCACGCCATCATCGGCGTTGGCGTCAACTGCGAACTGGGCCCGGCAGCCGACCGCATCGGCCAGCCCTGCACGGACCTCGCGGCCCTCGGCGCGCGGCCCCCGCACAACCTGCTCGCGGCGCGCATGCTGGAGGAGTTGCTGCGGATGTTCGAGCGGTTTGCCATCGACGGCTTCGCGGCGGCGGCGGAAGAATTCGCGCGGCGCGACGTCCTCGCCGGCCGGGAACTGCTGGTGAGCCAGGACGCCACGAGCCGTGCCGGCATCGGGCGCGGCGTGGATGCGCGCGGCGCGCTCCGCGTCGGCTTCGCGGATGGTGAAGCCGTGCTCGATGCGGCCGAGGTCAGCGTGAGGGTGGGCGCATGAAACTCCTGATCGACTTCGGCAACACCCGCCTCAAGTGGGCTACCGAGGACGGCGGCGGCCTGCGGCTCGGCGGCGTCTTCGCGCACCGGAACCGCACGCTGGGCACGGCGCTGCGCACCGAGTGGCCGGAGTTCTCGCGCCTGGACGCGGTGCTGGTCGCCAGCGTGGTCGGTGCCGAACGCGAGGCCGAGCTCGACCAACTGGTGCGGGCGCGCTTCCGCCTGCCGGCGACGTTCCTGCGCAGCCCGGCGCACGCGCTCGGCATCCGCAATGCCTACGCCGAACCGGCGCGCCTCGGCATCGACCGCTTCCTCGGCCTTGCCGCGCTGCACGCCGAGAAGCCACGGGCGCAGGTGCTGGCCAGCGTCGGAACCGCGCTGACGGTGGATGCCTTGCGCACGGACGGCAGCCATCTTGGCGGCATCATCGTTCCCGGCGCCGCCCTGATGCGCGGCACCGTGCTGGCCGGCACGGCGCGCGGCGGCGCCCCCGGCGGACGCTTCAAGGTGCTGCCGGACTCCACCGCCGACGGCGTGTTCACCGGCAGCCTCTACGCCGCCGCCGGCGCCATCGACCGCTTCCGGGCGGCGGCCGGGCACGAGCTCGGCGGCGCGCCGGCCCTGGTGCTCACCGGCGGCGGCGTCGACGAGCTGGCGCCGGTACTTGGCGGCGCCGAACGCATCAACGACCTGGTCCTGCGCGGCCTCGCGCTCTGGGCGCGCTGCAGCGACCTGGCGGGCGCCACGGCGCCACTAGAATAGGCGGCCATTCCCGCCGCGACCCGAAACGATGTTCCTCCGTGCCCTGTTCCTGCTGCTGCTCGCGCTCAACATCGGGAGCGCGGCCTGGCTGCTGTTCGGGCGCGCCGGGCGTGCACCGGCGGCGCCGCCCAGCGATCCGGGCGTGGCGAGCCTCATGCTCCTTTCCGAGCGCGACGGCAGTGCCAACGACGCCGAGCTCGCGGCCGCGCCGGAGACCGCGGCCGACCTCGCCAGCGACCGCTGCCGCACGCTCGGCCCGTTCCCCACCCAGGCCGACATGCACGCCGCCATGGCGGCGCTGACGCCGGCCACCAAGCGCATCCGCCAGCGCGAAAGCCGCACCACGCAGGCGCGCGGCTACTGGGTGTACCTGCCGGCGATGCCCAATCGCGAGCAGGCGCTGGCGACCGCACGCAACCTGTCCGGCAAGGGCGTGCGCGACTACTACGTGGTCACCGCCGGCGAGCAGCAGAACACGATCTCGCTGGGCCTGTTCCGCGACCCGGCCAATGCCGAGCGGCGCAGCGCCGAGATCACCGCGCTCGGCTTCACCCCGCGCACGCAGGTGCGCACCGAGGAGGTGCCGGCCTACTGGCTGGACTACGCGCTCGCCGAGGACGCCGCCGCGCCATGGCGCGAACTGCTGCCACGATCCGCCGACCTCGGCGAGCAGGAAATCCCCTGTCGCTGAGTAGCGGCGCGCATCCGCGCGTTGGGCGCGCGCCGCCGGCTGGGCTAGAATGCGCGCCCGCGCCGCTTTAGCTCAGTTGGTAGAGCAACCGCCTTGTAAGCGGTAGGTCGTCCGTTCGAGTCGGACAAGCGGCACCAATGGAATCATGCACTTGCGGAAATCGTCGCGCTTGCCAGTTGCACCGATGGGACACTTTTGGGACAGTGAGCCGCAAAAGATGGCCGCAAGGGGCGACACATGGCAACGATCGAACGGCGCAAGGCGAAGGACGGAACACCGCAATATCGCGTGAAGCTACGGCTGCGCGGGCACCCGGCAACGTCGGCCACGTTTGGGCGGCTGGTAGACGCGAAACGCTGGGCGGCGGAGACCGAGGCCGCCATACGCGAAGGCCGCTACTTCACGGCTGCCGAAGCCAAGCGGCACACGCTGGCCGAATTGATAGACCGCTATCTTGCCGAGACGCTGCCGCACGCGAAGATTCGCGGCACGGCGGAACGCGCGCGCGTACTGGAACGCTGGCGCGAGCGGCTGGGGCATGTTGTCCTGGCCGACATCACAGCGGCGCGCGTCCACGAGGAACGCGGCAAGATGCTGGGGCGCATCACCCGCCTGGGCAAACCGGTTTCCGCCGGGTTCGTGAACCGGGAATTGATGCCGCTTTCCTCGCTGCTGAGCGTGGCGGCTCGGGACTACGGTTGGATGCCAGAAAACCCGCTCGGCAAGCTGTCCAAACTGGCCGAGCCGCGCGGCAGAACCCGGTTCCTGAGCGACGCGGAACGCGATGCGCTGCTGAGCGCGTGCAAGGCGCATTCCGAGGCGCTGCATTGCGTGGTGGTGTTGGCGCTCGCCACCGGCGCGCGGCGCGGCGAGCTGCTGGGGCTGCACTGGCCGGACGTTGACCTGCGGCGCGGGCTGCTGACCTTCACTGACACGAAGAACGGCGACACCCGCAGTGTGCCGCTGGTCGGGAGCGCGCTGGAGCTGCTGCGCGGACGCGCGAAGGTACGGCGCATCGATTGCGCGCTGGTGTTCGCGGGCGCCACCGGCAAGCCGCTGGAGATCGGGAAGTCGTTTCGTGAAGCGTGCGAGCGCGCGGGTATCGCAGGCTTTCGGTTCCATGACCTGAGGCACACGGCGGCGAGTTGGCTGGCGATGAACGGCGCAACCCTGGCGGAGATTGCCGAGGTGTTGGGGCACCGCACGCTGGCGATGGTGAAGCGCTACTCGCATCTGACCGAAGGCCATACGCGCGGCGTCCTGGAGCGCATGGCGGCCGCGCGCGGGCTGGCGTGATGGATATTACAAAACTTGCCCCGAACCGGTGGATAGCACACCTGAATCAGTGGCGCGCAGGCGAGTTGTTGGACAGGGCCGCAATCATCGCCACGCTTGAAAATGGCGAAACCATACCTGCTGAAGCGGGACCGATGCTGGCGGCGCTGATAACCGGCGAGGCATGTGGCCGGCGAGGGCGGCCGGGCGGCCTGACAGCATCCGTGATGATGGCCCGCACGATTGAATATGACGTGCATCAGATCGAGATAATGCTAGCGCCGGGAGCTGATCTTTCCGACCTAGACAAGCCGGCGCAAGACTTTGTGCGCGCGCTGCGAAATCAACCTGGCACGCCAAACGCGAAAGCGCGTAAATGGGTCGCCGGTGTATACGACGTTTCTGTTGCCACCGTTAGCGCATGCATTACGCGTGCTAGAAAATCCCGGAATTTTTAGCATCCACACAGTCCCAAGCTGGGCAAGACTGTAGCCACCTTCACAACGCGAGGTGGCAAGTGGAAACGCAAAGCTTCCTGACCGTCGGCGCCTTGGCTGACAAATACCGCGCCGCCGGCTTCACACAAGGGTCCCTGCGCTGGCAGCTTTTCAACCGGGAGCAGAACGGGCTTGACCGTGCAGTCGTGCGCGTGGGACGCCGGCTGCTGATCGATGAAACCGAGTTTGTGGCCTGGCTGCGTTCGCAGCGCGAGGCGGCGGCATGATGCCCGCCCCGGAAAACCGGATAGGTGAACTATTGGGATAGAGGTTGTGAACTATTCCACTGCTGAAGCAGCTGCTGGCCGGCCGACAGATGGCCGAGAGGCGCCGTTGGAGTGGTTCCAATCGCATGGTCCTTTCGCAGAGCATGCTTGCACTTCGTCAACTTTGCTTCAAGTGATCGACCGAGCACGTTTCGCTTTCACAGGACAAATCTGCCGGTTCCCCCCCCTTGGAAACCGCCCAGGGCTTTATGCAGCAATCATCCAAGCTTCACGCGGTCCCGGCGCAGGCGGCCGGAGTCGGGGCGTGACGCCCGGTGCAGGATGATGTGGACCGAAGACAGATCGACACACGGATCAGACTGATGAGCCCGCGCATTGCGGTGCGTGTCAAGATAGTTGTCGCCTGATTTCATGCAGCTAGTCGCTTACTTTCATTCTGTTTGCTTTGTGCCGGCACGACCGTGTCTCGGTCGGGATTGAGCGTGACGGCACCGACGCGACTCCAGTCCCTGATCGTGCCGGTCCAACGCTGCGGATGGCGCTGGCGGGCGAGCTCGTAGACCTGAGTGCGGACTTGGAGCTGGGCGGCGTCCTGGCCCGCGTGTCGCACGGCCGGGGCGACGAAGCGCAAGCCGCTGTGCAGGTGCTCGTGGTTGTACCAGTGAACGAACTGCGCGGCCCATGTCCGTGCATCCTGCAGGTCGGCAAAGCCCCGGATCGGGAAGCCGGGGCGGTACTTTGCGGTGCGGAACAGGCTCTCCACGAAGGCGTTGTCGTCGCTGACCCGCGGGCGCGAGTAGGACGGGGCGACGCCCAGCCACTGCAGCATCGCCAGTACCGTGGTCGCTTTCAGGGCGGCACCGTTGTCGCCATGCAGCACTGGTTTGTTGGTCGCTGCATGGATGCCCTCGGCCAGCGCCGTGCGCTTGAGCAGATGCGCGGCATGCTCGCCGGACTCGACCTCGTGCACCTCGTGGCCGACGATCTTGCGGCTGTACAGGTCCAGGATCAGGTACAGGTAGAACCAGCGCCCGGTCACCTGCGAAGGCAGCCAGGTCACGTCCCAGCACCACACCTGGTTGGGGGCGCGGGCCACGTGCGTGGTCGGCTTGCGGCGGGCCTGCGGTGTCTTGGCGCGACCGCGGTGACTGGCCTGCCCGGCCTGGTGCAGGACCCGGTGGAAGCTCGACTCGCTGGCCAGGTAGCGGCCCTCGTCAGCCAACCGCGGCACGATCTGCGCCGGCGGCAGGGCGGCGTATTGCGGGGCGTTGGCCACCTCCAGGATCGCGGCCCGCTCCTGCTCGCTGAGCGCGTGCGCGGGGGCCGGACGCACCGCTTCGGGCCGACCATCGGCACGGATGCCCGCGCTGTCGGACAGGAACACGGATTCATCTTCGCCTTCGAGCCAGCCGCGGCGCGACAGGTGCCGGCACACGCGATGCGCGATGGTGTTGGCGAGCTGCGTCAGTTGCGCAGAGGTGGGGGCACGGGCGCGGCGCAGGCGCGGCTTGCGCCGCGGGGGCTCGACGTTCGCGTCGTA
>JAFKNA010000042.1 GCA_017305135.1 Lysobacterales bacterium
TCAAGTGCGCCTTGCAGGGCGCTTGCGGTGGTCGTGAGCGCTCGCCGGACGGACTCATCCCATCGCGGCGAGCAGTTTCCTGCGCACCATCCACAGATTCGACAACGCGAACAGCGTCTGCACCTGCGCAGTGTTCTTCGCCAGCCCGCGGTAACGCACCTTCGTGAAGCCGAACTGGCGTTTGATCACCCGAAAGGGATGCTCGACCTTGGCACGGATGCTCGCCTTGCACCGTTCGATCTCGTCGGTGATCGCATCGAGCCGATCGTTCAGATCGAGCAGCCTGCGCTTGCCCGGGCGCATCGCGATGAACCAGTTCGACAACCGCGATTCGGAGCGCCTCTGAGCCCCCTGATACCCCGCATCGCCGAAGGCCGCCGTCTCCTCGCCGTGCAGCAGCGCGCCGGCCTGCGTGACGTCGTTCGTGTTCGCCGGTGTGCCGATCACGGTGTGCACCAGGCCCGAGTCGGCATCGACGCCGATGTGCGCCTTCATCCCGAAGTACCAGTTCTTGCCCTTCTTTGTCTGGCGCATCTCGGGATCGCGCTGGCCGGAACTGTTCTTTGTCGAACTCGGTGCCGAGATCAGCGTCGCATCCACCACCGTGCCGATCTTGAGCATCAGGCCATGCGCTTGCAGGACCGCATTGACCGTCGCCAGCATCTGGCCGGACAACCCATGCTTCTCGAGCAGATGGCGAAACCGCAGGATCGTGCTCTCGTCGGGCAATCGCCGCATCGGCCCTTCGAGCCCGGCGAACTCACGGTACAGCGGCACGTCGTGCAGCGCCTCTTCCATCGCCGGATCACTCAGACCGAACCACTGCTGCAGAAAGTGCACGCGCAGCATCACGTCGATGCCCATCGGCGGGCGCCCCGTCTTGCCCTTCGGGTAGTGCGGCTCGATCAGCGCGACCAACTCCGCCCACGGCACCACGCGGTTCATCTCTTCGAGGAACTCGCGCTTACGCGTCTTCTTCGTCGACATGTTCAGGCCAAGGTCTGCTTGCTTCATCGTTCTGAATCG
>JAFKNA010000021.1 GCA_017305135.1 Lysobacterales bacterium
ACGCCCACTCCTCCCTTCCCGGTTCCTGCGCGCCGCACCCCAACTCGGCCCCAGGTTGGCGAACTCACCGCGCCAACGGCGTCCATGGTTACACGAGGCGGCGCCGATTCTTGCGAAATTAGGTTAGCGCATATGGGGTGCGCTCCTACGGGCGCTCATTCTCCGTCGGCTCGATGGCGAAGATCCAGGCGCTGAAGCGGTCGGGGACGAGGGCGATCCCGTCGCCGACCGTCACGTAGCGGTCGCCGTGGATGGCGTCGCTGGTGCCGAAGGCCAGCACCAGGTCGTCGAGCGCGAGCGTCGCCTGCGGCGGATCGAGGCCGAGCTTCGCAGGATCGAGGTCGGCGCGGGGATGGCGATGACGCACCGGCATGGCGGCGATCGAGAGGAGCTTGCCGACGACCTCGGGATCGGCGGCTGCCGCGCGGGGTTCCTGCATCCGCCATACGCCGCCGGACTTCTCGTAGCGGCGCGTGGGACAGCCCTGGCAGCGCACGGTGATGGCCTGCACCTGCGAGGTATCGAGGCGGGTGAGCGGGTCTAACGCAGCGGCGCGCTCACGGCAGACCTGCAGCACGGCGAGCACCGCCAGCACCGCGACCACGGCCGCGGGCAGCAGCAGCGAGCGCGTGCGGCGCTTCATCAACGCCGGCGCCGTCGCCACCAGGTGCCGCCGCCGATCGCGACCAGTGCCAGCGGCAGGCCGACCAGGAAGGTCGCGGCGAGCGCCGTCAGCGCGGCCTGCGAGAGCTTCAGCTCGCGATCGGGCGCGCTCCGGTCCGGCACCTCGATCTGCGCGTCGTCGCCGAGCAGCCAGTCGAACACGCGCTGGCCGAACTCGCGGTTGCCGCCGTTGCCGAGGAAGCTGTTGGATAGGAAATCACCGTCGCCGACCACCACCACGCGCTGCTCGCGCCGGCCCGGGCTCGGCGAGACGCGGCTGAAGGCCAGGGCGAGGTCGAGCGGTCCGGGCAATTCGCCGACATCGGGGTCCTGGCGGATGGTGTCGGCCGCCTCGCCGGCCTTGGGAATGTGGCCGGTCTCGTTCCACGAACCCGCGGTGGAGCGCAGCAGCGGCGCCACCGCCCAGCGCGCGCCGGAAAGCTGCGCCAGGGCGGCCGCTTGCGGCAACAGGGTGGTGAGTGCAAAACCGTCGGTGACGGCGTGCGGCGGATACTCCGCGATGGCGACGAAGCTCGGATCGGACAGGCCGAAGGCCTGGCCACCGGCATCGACCACCGTGCCGGGGAGGACGCGCAGGCCGAGGCTGTCCGCCAGCCGGTCGAGCCCGCCGCCGGGAGCGAGCGCGGCCTCGCCGGGCTCGGCCAGCCAGAGCAGCGCACCGCCGGTTTCGAGATATCCGGCGAGCGCATCCGCCACGGTAGGCGGCAGCGGCACGCGCGGATTGGCGACGACCAGGAGGTCGGTGTTCGCCGGCACCGTGCCGGTGCGCGCGAGCGGCAACGGCACGGTGCGGATGCCGCGGCCATCGAGCGAGGCGACGAAGCGACCGAGGTCGGCATTGGCTTCGCCGAGCGGATCGCGCTCGCCTTCCCCCTCCAGGAACGCCACGATGCGCTCGCCCTCGCGCGAAAGGCGCAGCAGCGCCCCCGAGAACTCCGCTTCCGACAGCACCTTGAGCCGTTCGCTGCGTCCGCGGTAGCGGATCTCCAGCTCGCCGTCGACGTTGACGCCGGCGTCGCGCATGGCGCCGGGGTCGGCATCCGGGTCGACCAAACGGAGGCTGAGGTCGGGCTTCGCGCGCCGGTAGCGGGCGACGAAATCCGTGATCACGGCGCGGAGCGTGCCCTGCCGCCGGGCATAGCTCACCACTTCGACCGGCCCGTCGAGCGCCGCCAGCACGGCCTGCGACTGCGCGCCGAGGCTGGCCGAGCGGGCGCGGCTCCAGTCCTGCTCGAAGCCGTGGCGGGTGGAGAGAAACGCCAGCAGCGCCGCAGCCACGACCACCAGCAGCGCATGCAGCACGTCGCCGAGGCGCCCGTCCATCAATCGGGTCTCGTGCGAAGCGCGTCGAGGCGCCGCGCCGCCAGCACCAGCGCGACGCCCGTGACCAGCAGGAAATAGACGATGTCGACGCTCGCCACGATGCCGCGGAAGAAGGGTTCCAGGTGGGTGCCGAGCGCAAGGTAGTTGATGCTGTCGTTGTGGATGCCTTCGAGCCGCGCCCCGGCATCGACGATGGCGAGCAGGGTGCCGGCCGCCAGCGCCGCTGCCGCGGCCAGCGCCGGCTGCGCGGCCCAGGCCGAACAGAGGACGCCGATGGCGGTCAGCGCGGCGGCGAACAGCGCGACGCCGGCGAAGGCGGCGGCGAGCTTGCCGTAATCGGGCGTGCTGCCGAGGCCGAGCGCGAGCGGCATCAGCAGCACCAGCGCGACCAGCGCCAGCACGTAGCCCAGCGCGCCGGTGAACTTGCCGAGCACGATGCGCCCGTTGCCGAGGCCGCTGGCGAGAAGCAGCGGCAGCGTGCCGGCGCGGCGCTCGCCGGCGAAGCTGCGCATCGTCACCAGCGGCACCAGCAGCAGGAGCAGGTTGGAAAGGCTGCGCAGGAGCGGGATGGCGATGAGGTCGGTCGCGCCCGGCGCGTCGGCGAGGCCGCCGAGCCGGGGCGCGACGTCGAGGAAACCCTGCAGGCCGAGCAGGAACTGCCAGGCCATCAGCGCCATCAGCAGCGCCGCCAGCGACCACGCGAAAGGCTGCATGGCGAGGCGGCGCCATTCGTGGCGAGCCACCAGCAGGAGGTCGCTCATGCCGCCGCGGCCTCGCCGCCGGCGATGCCGAGGAAGGTGGTTTCCAGCGGCGTCTCGTCCGCGGCGAGGCCGGCCAGGCCTGCGCCGCTGGCGACGACGGCCGCCGCCAGCACTTCCGCCGTTCCGCCACCGCGCAGCGCCACGCGCCAGCGCCGCGCGTCGAGCCTCTCCGCCGAGGCCACTCCGGCCAGCGCGGTGGCGTCGGCCAGGGGACGCGCGGTGGCGACGATGTAGCGGCCCAGGGCAGCAGCCGGGACCGGCGCGAGGTGCCGCAGCACGCCGCGGTGCAGGATGGCGACGCGGTCGCAGCAGGCGGCCACGTCCGGCAGCACGTGGGTGGACACGACCACCGCGTGGTCGCGGCCGAGGCCACGCACCAGCCCGCGCAGCTTCAGCGCCTGCACCGGGTCGAGACCGGAGGCCGGCTCGTCGAGGATGATCACCGCCGGCTCGTGGACGATCGCCTGGGCGATGCCGATGCGCTGGCGCCAGCCCTTGGACAATGTGCCGATGACGCGCGAACGCACTTCGCCGAGGTCGCAGCGCTCGACCGCACGCTCCACCGCCGCGGCCACGCCGCCCCGCGGCACCGCGTGCAGGCGCGCGCAGAAGCGCAGGTATTCCAACGTGGTGAGTTCGGCGTGGAGCGGCGGCACTTCGGGCAGGTAGCCGATGTGGCGGCGGGCCCGGGCCGGATGTTCGTGAAGATCCTCGCCGTCCAGCCGCACACTGCCGGAGCTTGGCGCCAGCACGCCGGCCATCATGCGCAGCGTCGTGCTCTTGCCGGCGCCGTTGACGCCGAGCAGGCCCAGCACCTCGCCGCGGCGAAGGCCGAGATCCAGCGCATCCACGACCAGGCGCCCGGCCAGGCGACGGCCGACGTGAACCAGTTCGAGCGCGGGATTGTCCATCAGGGGATTGTTCCGGTCCGGCACGCCGGCGGCAAGCCTCGGTTCAGCGAACGCCTTGACTTCGCCGGATGCAGCACCATTACGGTACGCGTATAGTCGGCCTGTTTCCCCCTTCTTTCCCGCGGTTTCCATGCTCGATTCACTGATTACCCTGGCCGCGCGCGGCCTCACCCAGGCTTCGTGGGGCACCTGGATCGTGTACATGCTGATCGTGACCCAGCTCACGATCTTCACGGTCACGCTTTACCTGCACCGCAGCCAGACCCACCGCGGCGTGGACTTCCACCCCGTACTGGCGCATTTCTTCCGCTTCTGGTCGTGGCTGACCACCGGCATGGTGACGCGCGAATGGGTCGCCATCCACCGCAAGCACCACGCCAAGGTGGAAACCGCGGAGGATCCGCACAGCCCGCAGATCCACGGCATCAACAAGGTGTTCTGGGACGGCGTCTCGCTGTACCGCGAAGCCTCGGAAAACGCCGAGGACATGGAGAAGTACGGTCGCGGCGCGCCCGCCGACTGGATCGAACGGCACCTCTACGGCAAGCATCCGTACTGGGGTCCGACGCTGATGGCGATCATCAGCATCGCCCTGTTCGGCGTGGTCGGCGTGGCGATGTGGGCGATCCAGATGATCTGGATCCCGTTCTGGGCCGCGGGTTTCGTCAATGGCCTCGGCCACTGGTGGGGCTACCGCAACTTCGAGTCGGCCGACACCTCGACCAACCTGTCGCCGTGGGGCATCTGGATCGGCGGCGAGGAGCTCCACAACAACCACCACGCCTTCCCGAGCTCGGCCAAGTTCGCGCTGCGCAAGTGGGAGGTCGACATCGGCTGGGGCGCGATCCGCCTGTTCGAGATGCTGGGCCTGGCCAAGGTGCTGCGCGTCGCGCCGTCGCTCGACGTGCGCCCGAACATGCCGCTGCCGGACACCGACACGGTCAAGGCGCTGCTTTCGCACCGTTTCCACGTGATGAGCGACTACTTCCGCGGCGTCATCGTGCCGACGCTGCGCGAGGGCGGCCAGGCCGGCGCCGGCATCAAGGGCCTGCCGAGGAAGCTGCGACGGGCGTTGGGCAATGGGGGCCGCTGGCTCGATGCCGCTTCGCGCGAACGCATGGTGGCCTTCACCGAGCAGTGCCCGAAGCTCGCCACCGTGTGCGAGTTCCGCGCGCGCCTGGCGGCCATCACCGAGCGCAACGGGCGCAACGCCGAGGCCATGCTGGAAGCGCTGAAGGACTGGTGCCGCGAGGCCGAAGCGACCGGCATCCGCACGCTGGCGGAGTTCGCCGTTCGGCTCAAGGGCTACCGCGTGGCCGAGCACCACGGCTGATCGGCGCCACTGCCGTCATCGAAGAACCCGCCCATGTGGCGGGTTTTTTCGTTTTGGTGCGCGCCGCTCAGCGCAGCGCCGGGTTGAGCGTGTAGGTGCCGGTCAGCAGGGCCTGCGCCAGCACCCGCCCGCCCATCGCCGCACGCAGCGTATCGCGGGTGAAGCCTTCCGCGAGGCCGAGTGCTTCCACGTCGAGCGCGTAGAGGCGGAACTCGTAGCGGTGCACGCGCTCGTCGTTCCACGGCGGGCAGGGTCCGTCGTAGCCGAAATAGTCGCCGGCCATCCCGGCATCGTCCTTGAACCACAGGGTGTAGTCGTTGCGCCCCTGCTTCGCGCCCGCGGGACCGTCGGGCCGGCGCTTGCCGTGCGCGACCACGCCGTCGCTGCAGCTGCCGTGCGCGAGCTCGCGGCAGCCGCCGGGGATGTCGGCCATCAGCCAGTGCACGAAATCCGTCCGCTCCAGCGATGCCGCCACGCTGCGCCCCGGCTGGTTGACGTCCTCGCCGACGCTCGGCGCGTCCGGATCGACGCAGGTGAGCACGAAGGAGCGCGTGCCTTCGGGCACCTCGCTCCAGGCGAGCTGCGGGTTGCGGTTGGCGGCGAGCGCGATCGGCTCACCGTGATCGCCGGGGCGGCCGAAGGCGCATTGTTCAGGGATCGGCTGCTGGTCGCTGAAGTCGCGGCTGGTCAGGCGCATGTCATTCCTCCGGTTTCCGGTAGCTCAGGCGGTACACCGCGCCGGCATGGTCGTCGGCGATGAGCAGGGCGCCATCGGGCATCACCAGCACGTCGGCCGGGCGGCCGTGGGTCTGCTGGTTGGTCTGGAAACCATCGACCAGCACATCCTCGCCCAACACCCGGCTGCCATCCAGCCGCACGGCGACCACACGGTAGCCCGACTTGCTGCCGCGGTTCCAGGAGCCGTGCTCGGCGATGATGGCGGCGCCGCGGTAGCGCTTCGGGAACATCGCGCCGGTGTAGAAGCGCATGCCGAGCGCCGCCACGTGCGCGCCGAGCTTCAGGACCGGCGGCGTGTAGTCCGCGCAGGACCTGCCCTTGCCGAACTCCGGGTCCAGCG
The DNA here is from genome assembly GCA_017305135.1 of Lysobacterales bacterium. Lineage (GTDB taxonomy): Bacteria > Pseudomonadota > Gammaproteobacteria > Xanthomonadales > Rhodanobacteraceae > Dokdonella_A. Next base: position 6,091 of record JAFKNA010000021.1, read on the forward strand.
TGTCGCCCTGGTGGCAGTAGGGGAAACCGAAGTTCTCACCCGGCCCGGTGACGCGGTTCAGCTCGTCGGCGGGGAGGTCATCGCCCATCATGTCGCGCCCGTTGTCGGTGAACCAGAGCTCGCCGGTGCCCGGCTGCCAGTCGAAGCCGACCGAGTTGCGGACGCCTAGCGCGACATCCCGCCAGTCGCTGCCATCGGCCTTCATGCTGATGATCTTCGCGAAATCCCTGCCCGGATCGCAGATGTTGCAGGGCGCGCCAATCGGCACGTAGAGGCGACCATCCGGACCGAAGGCGATGAACTTCCAGCCGTGGTGCGGCTTGTCCGGCAGCTTGTCGGTGACGACCCGGGGCTTTGGAGGATCATCCAGGTGCTGCTCGATGTCGCGCAACACGAGGATGCGGCTGATCGCGCCGATGTAGAGGTTGCCCTGGTGGAAGGCGATGCCGCTCGGCGATGCCAGGCCGCTGGCGATCACCCGGACCTTTTCGGCGACGCCGTCGCCATCGGCGTCGGTGAGGGCGTAGACCTTGCCCGCCGAGCGCGAGCCGGCGAATACCGTGCCGCCATCGCCGAGCGCGAGCTCACGGGCGTTGGGGACATCGCCCGCGTACAGGGCGATGTGGAAGCCCGCCGGGAACTCGAGCTTGGCGAGGTCGACGGCAGCGTGGGCCGCGCCCGCCGTGAAGGCGAGCGCCAGCACGAATCCGAGGCGCAGCATGGAGACTCTCCGCTGGTGAAGGCAGGTGCCAACCACGCCATCCTTGACCGTGTCACCGGACAGGTCAACCGTTCGCGGCTGAACCGCGCGTGGCGGGTGCTGCAGGATTCAGTTCTAGCACGGCGCCGCCATGCCACGGCACAGCTCGCGCGCCGTGCCTACGCGCTCGCGCCGCCCGTCGGCGTTGCGGCAAGCTGCGCCTCGGCTTCGGCGAGACGCTGGCGGGCGTTGACGTCGTCGGGATTGCGTTCCAGCAGATGGCGCCAATCCTCGGCGGCTTCCTGCCAGCGCCCGAGCAGCATCAGCACGTCGGCCCGCAGCAGGCGCATCTCCGCATCATCGGGCACCTGGGCGAGATAGGCGCCGTAGGCCATGATCGCCTCGTCGTTGCGGCCGAGATCGGCGAGCACCATGGCCAGTGCCCGCGTCGGCAGCGACAGGCCCGGCGCAAGCGCCAGCGCGTCGCGATAATGCGCCACCGCGTCTTCGAGCCGTTGCTGCATGCGTGCGACGTCGGCGAAGCCGAGGCGTGCCACCACCGCATAGTCCTGGAGCGGGAACAGCGCACGATAATGGACCTCCGCTTCGGCGGGGCGCCCATGCCGCAGCAACACCTCCGCCAGCCAGGCCTGAGCTTCGTGTAGGGCGGGATCGAGGCGCAGCGCGTTGCCGAGCGCCTGCTCGGCGAAGTCCAGCATGTCGCGGCGCGCGAAGGCCTGCCCGAGCAGGAACTGCAGCATGGGATAGTCCGGCAGTTGCTCCGCCGCGCGCGTCAGGTAGCGCACCGCGCCCTCGGCGTCGTCGCGGCGCAGCAGGATCGCACCCATCCCGGTGAGCGCATGCGGATCATCCGCGCCGGCGCGCAGGGCGATGCGGAAATGCTGTTCGGCCGCCAGGTCATCGCCGCGCTGCAGCGCCATCTGGCCGAGGCCAAGATGGGCGCCGGTGAAATTGGGGTCGAGCACCAGCGTGCGCGCGAACGCCAGGCCGGCGCCGGCGAGGTCGCCCTGCTCCATCAGCAGGCTGCCGCGGGTGAACTCGATGGTGGCGTTGTCCGGCGCGAGCTCGTGCGCGCGCGTCATCAGCGCGAGCGCCCCGCCCGCGTCGCCCTGCTGGCGGCGCAGGATGCCGAGCACGTGCAGGATGTCGACGTCGTCGGGGTTGGCCTCCAGCAAGCCCCTGTAGCCCGCTTCGGCTTCGGCGAGACGGCCCTGCCGGTGCAGGAGGAAGGCATTATCGAGTGCGGACATGGAACTCACGCTGGCAGGAAGAAGACGGGCGGCAGTGGCCGAACCCGGCATTATGCCGCATCGGGCCGTGCCGCGGCCGCGGCACGCGGGGCCTCGAGCGCATCGGCCAGCCGCGCGGCGAGGTACGCGCCGGCGAAGCCCGGCGCCGCGAGGCCGGTGAGGAAGCCGCAATGGCCGCCGCGCGGCGCGATGTCGAGATCCACGCAGTCGGGAAGCGCGAGGCCTTCGAAATCGGCGACCGGGATCACCGGATCGTCCGCGGCGGTGAGGATGGTGGTCGGCACTTCGAGCCGCGCCAGCCGGTCATCGGCCACCGAATAGCCGTCCAGGTAGCCCTCCAGGGAGCCGAAATCGGTGTGCCGCAGCACCAGCGAGCGCGTCAGCGCGCGCAGGTCGCCGCGAAACTCCTCGGGCGTGAACCATTCCACGTCGGGGAAGGCCCTTTGCTTCAGGCGCAGCGAGCGTCGCCACTTGTGCAGGAAATAGCGGCGATAGAGGAAGAAGCCCTCCTCCAGGCCGTAGAGGCCGTTGCCGGGGCTGACCACCGGACAGATCGCCACCACGCGTCGCAACCGCAGGCCCGCGCCGGGCGCGCGCAGCGCCACGCGCAGCGCGAAATTGCCGCCCAGGGAAAATCCCGCAAGGGCCAGCGCGTCCGGCTCGAAGCGGGCCTGGATCGCGCGCATCGCGCCGACCACCTCGTCGATGCGGCAGGAGTGGAACAGACCGCGGTTGAGGGCGTGGGTGTCGCCATGGTCGCGGAAATTCAGGCGGAACACGTCGAAGCCCGCGTCGAGCAGGCTGGCGGCGCTGTCCAGCATGTAGTTGGAGCGGGTCGAGCCTTCCCAGCCGTGCAGCAGCACCACCAGCGCGCGGGCACGGGGGTGGGTGTCCTGGGCGGTGAACAGTCCGCCGAGCCGCACGCCCTCGCCGCACTCGAGGAGGCATTCCAGCGCGCCCCGGGCAACGCGCTGCTGGCGCCGTGCCAGCAGCCGCCGGCGCAGGCCGCTGGAGGCGAGGATGGTCTGCAGGTGCGGGTTGCCGAGCCAGGCCGGCGGGCGGAAATCGATGCCGCGCGGGAGGCGCGGCGCCTGGCCGTCAATCGTCGTCGCCATAGCCCAGCGTGGCCACGATGCGCGCGCGGCTTGCCTCGGCCATGTGCCGGCGGGCCTCGGGCGTGGATTCGACCGGCTCCAGGAAATGCACCTCGGCGTCCATCGGCGGCCCGCCGAGCAGGCGCAGGAAATTGGGCAGGAACTTCTCGCCCGCGGCGAAGGGCACGCGCGGGTCCTGGCGGCCACCGTTGCCGTAGCGCAGCGCCACCGGCTGCACCGGCACGCCGGCATCCAGCGCGGTCTGGAAGATGCGCGCATGGAAGGTGCCCACGCGCTGCCCGTGGCCGCTGCCGCCTTCCGGGAACACGCCGACCGGCGACCCCGCGCGCAGGCGCTCCACCACGCGTCCCATCACCCGGTTGAGCGATGCCGTGTTGCCGCGCCGGTGGAAGATGGTGCCGGCACACGAGGCCAGCCAGCCGACCAGCGGCCAGCGGTCGATCTCGCTCTTGGCGACGAAGCTCACCGCGCGCTGGCTCAGCATCAGCACGATGTCGAGCCAGGAGATATGGTTGGCGACATACAGCACCGCGCCCGGCAGCGGCGTGCCGAAGCGGGCGATGCGGAAACCGAAGATGCGCACCAGGCGTCCCGACCACCAGCGGATCAGGGCATTCTTGACCGACACGCTGGCGAAGGGCCCCGCGACCAGCAAGGCCAGGGGCGGCGCGATCAGCGCATGCAGGAGCAGCATGGGCACGCGCCACGCATAGCGCAGCAGCCGCATCCGGTCGCGCGTCGGCGTGGCTGCGAGGGAGATGGACGGGTCGCGCATGGATCGCACAAGGGCCGGCAAGCCGGCGATTATGCCGCATCCATGCGACCGCGGTCGGGCATAATCAGCGGCCCTTTCGCCGCGAGTCATGCGCCCGCCCGTGCCTTCCAGCCAGGACCTCGCCACCCTGATCCGTGCCGGCACGCCGCTGCTGGTGATCGAGTCGACGGACGAGAAGCGCGTGCTGGAGGGCTTCCGCCATGCCATCGCGCAGGCGCTCAGGCCGCTGTGGAGCTGGAGCATCACCGACGGGCTGGTGCGCCTCGATATGGACGCCGAAGAGGCGGATACGCCGCCCGACGCCACCCTGACGCTGCACGCGATCAAGGCGGCGACCGAGCCCGGCGTCTACCTCCTGCTCGATTTCCAGGGCTACCTGCGCTACCCGATGACGCTGCGCCTGGTGCGCGAGATCGTGCAGCGCCACGGCAGCGCCGAGCACGTGCTGGTGCTGGTCGGCGCCTCGATCGAGCTCCCCGACGAACTCGCCGGCACCGCCACCCGCTTCGAGTTCGCCCTCCCCGACGCCGAGGCGCTGGCCGCGCTGGTGCGCGAGGAGGCCTACCTCTACTCGCGCGGCCACCTGGAGCGGCGCGTGCGCGTGGATCCGGAAGCGGCGCGCGCGGTGGTGCGCAACCTCAGTGGCCTGACGCTGCAGGACGCGCGGCGCATCCTGCGCAAGCTGATCGCCGACGATGGCGCGCTGACCGCGGCGGACCTTCCCGAACTCGCGCGCGCCAAGGCCGAACTCCTCGACCGCGACGGGCTGCTGCACTTCGAGTACGACACCGCCCGGTTCAGCGACGTGGCCGGCCTCGCCCGCCTCAAGCAGTGGATCGCGCTGCGCCGCCCGGCCTTTCTCGGCGAGCCGCTGCCGGCCAGGCTCGACCCGCCACGCGGCGTGCTGCTGCTCGGCGTGCAGGGCTGCGGCAAGAGCCTCGCCGCCAAGGCCACCGCCGGCGGCTTCGGCGTGCCGCTGCTGCGCCTGGACATGGGCTCGCTGTACAACAAGTACCACGGCGAGACCGAGCGCAACCTCCGCGAGGCGCTGCGCCGCGCCGAACTCCTCGCGCCCTGCGTGCTCTGGATCGACGAGATCGAGAAGGCCCTCGCCGGCGGCAGCGGCGACGATGGCGTGTCGCGGCGGGTAATGGGCTACCTGCTCACCTGGATGGCCGAGCGCCGAGCGCCGGTGTTCCTGGTCGCCACCGCCAACGACGTCACCGCGCTGCCCGCCGAACTCCTGCGCAAGGGCCGCTTCGACGAGATCTTCTTCGTCGACCTGCCCGATGCCGCCACCCGCGCGGCGATCTTCCGCCTGCACCTCGCGCGGCGCGAGCTCGACCCCGCGGCCTGCGACCTGGACGCGCTGGCGGCGGCGACGGACGGCTTTTCCGGCGCCGAGATCGAGCAGGTGGTGGTCGCCGCGCTCTACGCCGCCCTCGCCAGCCGTGGCACGCCGGGGCAGGCCGAGCTCCTCGCCGAGGCGCGCAACACGCGCCCGCTGTCGGTGCTGATGGGCGAGCGGGTCCAGGCGCTCCGCGACTGGGCGCGCCCGCGCACGCTACCGGCGGACTGAACCACGGGCGGGCCAGCGCCGGCCCGGTCCGGGGCCTGGCGCTTCAGGTGTAGCGCGCCTCCATCAGGTCGATCTCGCGCACCAGGCGCCGCGCCAGCTCGTCGGAGATCGCCTGTCCGCGCGCGAGTTCGAAGATCGTCTCGCGCTCCGCGTGCAGCGCGGCCAGGCGCAGCGCGCGCTCGGCGCGGTCGGCCTCGCGCAGGCGCGGGGCCTCCATGCCCGCCTGCGTGGCGTCGTCCAGCCGATGCTCGTAGAGCGTCATCACCCGCACCGCCGCGCGGGCGTGGATCTCCGCCTCCGCGGCCGCGGCGCCCGGCGCGTTGCGGGATCGCTCGATGGCCGCCACCGCGGCCCGCGCGGCCGCCTGGCGGGCGAGGTCTTCCTCACGCAGGGCTTCTGCCTCGGCCGGCACCTCCAGTCCGACCAGCAGGCGCGGCAACACGAACGTGGCTGCGAGCAGCCAGACCAGGATCACCGCGGCGGCGAGGAAGACGGCGAGGTCGCGCGCCGGGAAGGCGCGTCCGTCCGGCAGCAGCAGCGGCAGGGTGAGGACGCCGGCGAGCGTGACGGCGCCGCGCACGCCGGACAGCGTGGTCACCGCCACCAGCCGCCAGCCCGGCCCTCCCGTTCCATGGCCGCGGGGCGACAGCCAGGTCATGCGGAAGGTCGTCCATACCCATACGAAGCGCAGCACCATCAGGCCGGCGCTGATGGCGATCGCCAGCAGCGCGAGCCACCACGGATTGCCATGGCCCGCCTCCGCGACACTCGCCGCGGCACCGCGGAGCAGCCCCGGCAATTGTTCGCCGAGCAGCACGAAGACGATGCCGTTGAGCGCGAAGCGCACCGCGTCCCAGACTGCCGCCCGCTGCACGCGCGTCGCCGCCAGGCCGCCGCCGGCGAGTTCCACCCGGCTCATGGTGATGCCGGCCGCAACCGCCGCGAGGATGCCGGACACACCGATCCGCTCGGCGAGGAGGTAGGCCGCGAACGGCATCAGCAGGCTGCCCAGGATCGGCACGCCGGCATCCTGGCCGAAGCGCCGCGTCAGCCGCGAGTGGCCGCGGCTGATGGCGAGCGTCACCAGCACGCCGATGGCGAGTCCGCCGAGTGCCAGCCACAGGAATACCAGCGCGGCCTCGCCCGGCACGAAGCGCCCGGTGAGCGCGGCGACCACGGCGAAGCGGAACAGGACCAGGCCCGAGGCGTCGTTGAGCAGGGCCTCGCCTTCCAGGATGTGCATCAGCCGGTGCGGCACCGGCACGCGCGCCGCGATCGAGGACACCGCGATCGGGTCGGTCGGCGACACCACCGCCGCCAGGGCGAAGGCGACCGCCAGCGGCATCGACGGGATCAGCCAGTGGATCAGGAAGCCGGCGCCAAGGACGGTGAACACGACCAGTCCCAGCGCGAGCTGCAGGATCGGGCGCGCGTCGCGGAACAGCCCCTCCTTGGGGATGCGCCAGCCGTCCAGGAACAGGAGCGGCGGCAGGAACAGCAGGAAGAAGACGTGCGGATCGAGCTTCACCGCGTGACTCGATCCCGCGGCGACCCCGGCGCCGAGGGCGATCTGCACCAGCGGCAGCGGCAGCGCGAAGGGCAGCATCCGCACCACGTAGCCGCTGGCCAGGACCAGCAGCAGCATCATCAGCACGACATCGATCGAATGCATGGCGGCGGCGCGGAGTGGCGGCGGAGGAAACATTACGGCGCGGCGCGTGGCGCGCCAAGCGCCGCGTCGGCGTCGGCCGGATCACGCCCTCGGGCGGGGCGTCGGCGCGTCGGGCGATGCGATGGCTAGGTCAGGTCCATGATCTCGCCGGCGACGATCACGTGGCTGATGCGGTGGCCGTTCCAGCGGTAGAAGAGCGGCGCGCCCTGCGTGGCGGGGGCGACGCGGTCGGGGCGGAATACCGCCACGCACTGGCCGCCGCGCCGGCGCACGCTGTCGTAGACGATGCCATTGCTGTCGGCCTCGCGCAGCACCCGGGCGAGCGCCTGGCTGGCGGTGTAGCTGTCCGCAGCGTGGATCTCCGGCCAGCCGCGGCGGACGTCGTGGAAACGCCCGCGCACGTCGGCGAGATAGCAGCGCATCTCGAGCTGCGTCGGCGGCTCGCCGGTACGGGCGAGGAAGGCCTCGCGGTGGTGGACGGTCTCGGCGATCGCCGTGGCGCGCTCCTTCGCCGCGTAGTAGACGCCCCAGCTGCCGTCGGAAAACCGCGATCCTTCCGGGTTGAGGTGGGTGAAGGCGGCCATGATCGGCGTGGTGCCCGGTCCCGCGATGCGGCGTTCCGCCGGGACGAGGTCGATGTCTCCCGCTTCCTGGCGCAGGCGCGGGTTGGTCAGGCCTTCCAGTTCGAAGAGGGCCGGAAGATCGGCGGGATTGGCGATGGCGTCGAAGATGCCGACCGGCGGGAAGCGGCTGGCGACGATCCGCCAGGAAGGCGTCCAGCGGATCGCCGTGAGCCTGGGCAGCGCCATGCTTCAGCCCCGCTGCGCATCCAGGTACTGGCGCACCAGCTGGAGGTCGCCGACCTGGCCCGCCAGCATGCGATCCAGTGCCGAGGCCCCGCCGAACAGCGGCGCGGCATTGGCGCGTCGCAGCCAGCCGTCGGCTTGCGCCGGATCCGGGAACAGGATGTGCAACGCCTTGTAGATGCCGAGGAGATAGCTGATCCGCTCCAGCGTGTCCCGCGACAGCGCGCCCGCGCGCTCCTTCTTCCAGCGGAAATAGGTCGAACGGCCGGGAGCGCCAAGCAGCACGCGCTCCTGCTCGGCGGAAAGGCCCCACTGCTCCGCGATGCGGAAGAACGCGCGCAGCGCGGGACCGGAGAGGTCGCGCGAAGCGGCAGGCTGCACCTCGGCGCGGGTGGCGGGCATGGCGATGTGTCCCTCGTTGGACTACATGCCAAATATGATCCCGATCAAGACCGTATTCAACCGGTGCGCGCTGGCAGCCTTCAGCGTGCGGCCGCCGTTGCCGGTGCGCGGGCGAGGCATTGCCGGTAGCGCGTATCGACGCGCTCGGCGAACCAGGCGGTGGTGAGCTGGCGGGTGATTTTCGGGCTCTCCAGGCGGATCTTCGGCACCATCGCCCGCGGCAGCGGCGCGCCGGCGATGCCGTCCGCGCGCTCGAACACCGCGCGCCAGAGGCGGCCGTCCTCGAAATCCGCCGAGCGCCCCTCCTCCAGCATGCGACGGACCTGGCGGTCGCTGAAATCGAGCTTCAGCGCGCGCACCGCGACTTCCGTCGGGCCGGCACCGGCGGCGGCGACGAGGTCACCATCGAGCGCGAGCGGAATGCCCGAGGCGCGGCTGACCGCATTCTGGAAGGCGGCGTTGCGGCTCGCATACCAGCCGGCGTTGTAATCGGCGAAACGGTACAGCATGCGCGGGTAGCGGGCCGGGTAGTCGAGCAGGTGCGCGATGCCGAAGTAGAGCCCACCGCGGCGGGTGAAGACTTCATCCCGCACCGATCCCGGGCGTGGGTACGGATAGGCACCCGCGTGCGATTCGGCGAAGGCGATCGACACCTGCATCGGGCCGCCGGTATGCACCGGGTTGGCGTCGGCGAACAGGCGCTCGCCGAGCGGCACGCGGGCGATCAGCTCCTGGAAGATCGCGCTGAGCTCGCGTTCGGTGCGCGCGCGGTCGATGCGCCCGCCCCAGCTCCGCCCATCCGGCGACTTCAGCTTCAGCGCGGCGGTGACCGCGAGGCGCGGCACATGGTGCGCGGCGGCACGGCGCTCGATCTCGGTCCGCGCCAGGCGGCCGAGGTTCGGCACCACGGGATCGGCCACGAAGCCCGATTCCTGCGCGATGACGGCAATGGCGGCGCAGAGGTTGCCGGCGGTGGGATCGAGGCGCAGCGCGGCGAAGGCGGCGGCGATGTCCTGCGCCCAGCCGGCGCGCTCGCCGGTGCCGGGCGGCAGCAGCTTCGTGGCCAGCGCGCGCACCTCGTCCGGCCGCGGGGCGGGACGGCGGGTAGGCGGCTGGCTGGCGCAGCCGGCCAACACGATGAGCAGCACTACAGCGGCGATGCGGGATGTCTGGAGCATTGCGCGGACCATGCCGTATGGATACCCGAGCATCGCCGGTGGCTTCTGAACCCGGATGGAAACGCGTGGGCTGGTCCGGTGGCAAAGCGACCGAGCCGGGGCTCGGCCATTCCCGGGTCAACGACTCCCAGGAAGCTTCCTGCTTCGTGGGAGCGGCCGAGCCCCAGCTCGGCCCATTCCCTGCGCACCGCCCGGTGATTGATTTACAGTGCGCCCCTTTCCCGGCACGACACGGCGCAGCCCGGCCAGAATCCCGGCGTGCGCATTCCGCGCATGTCCTACGTCCTCGCCAGCATCGTCTGCAGCGTCCTGGTCTCGGTGCTGCTCAAGCTCGCCCCGCGCTGGCGCATCGACGTGGCGCAGGCGATCGCGTGGAACTACGGCGTCGCCAGCCTTGCCACCTGGCTCCTGCTGAAACCTGAGCTGGCGCCACTCGGCACGACCGCTCCGTGGCCGACCCTGGTCGCGCTCGGCCTGCTGCTGCCGACGATCTTCCTGGTGCTGGCGCTGTCGGTCCGGTACGCCGGCATCGTGCGCTCGGATGCGGCGCAGCGCCTTTCGCTGGTCCTGCCGCTGGTCGCCGCCTTCCTGCTGTTCGGCGAGCGCCTGACGCCGCTGAAGTTCGCCGGCTGCGCGCTGGGCCTGGTGGCGCTGGCCGGCGTGGCGTGGCGGAGCGGCCCACGCGAGGATCGTCCCGGCTGCGCCTGGACATGGCCGCTGCTGGTGTTCGCCGGCTTCGGCGTGATCGATGTCCTCTTCAAGCGCGTTGCCGCCGCCGGGTTGCCGCTCGGCACCGCGCTGGCGGTGGTGTTCGCGCTGGCGCTGCCGATCGCCTTCGCCATCGCCCTCGCACGGGGTACGCGCCTGGACGGCCGCGGCCTCGCCGGCGGCGTCTCGCTCGGCCTGCTCAACTTCGGCAACATCCTGTTCTACCTCCGCGCCCACCGCGCCCTGCCGGACTCGCCGGCGCTGGTATTCGCCAGCATGAACCTCGGCGTGGTCGCGCTCGGCGCGCTGGTGGGACTCGTCGTGTTCCGCGAGCAGTTGGGGCGCCTCAATTTGGCCGCGCTGCTGCTGGCGCTGGTGGCGATCGGTGTGCTGGTCGTGGCGTGAGGATGGTGCGGCCTGCGGCTTTCGCCGGAACCCGCCCCGAAGTGCTCGCGCTCAGCCCTCAGCCCTCAGCCCTCAGCCTCGCGGATGATCTCCCGCAGGCGCCGATAGCCTTCCACCAGCCGCGGCCCGGGGCGGCCGAGGAACTCCTCGCTGACCGCGTGGATGCGGTCGGCGGCGATGGCGGGGATCGACTCCCAGCCCTCGCGGCGTCGCACCACGTCGGCGCGGTAGTTCTCCACCTTGACCCCGCACCAGCTCATGACGATGGCATCCGGCGCGGCGGCGACGATCTCGTGGCTCGGCAGCGGCAGGCTCTTCGCATCGACCTCGCCCCAGGGATTGCTGCCGCCGGCGCGGTGGATCATGTCGGTGACCCACGATTGCCGTGCGGGTGCGATGACGGGCTTGGGCCACCACTCGACCAGCAGCCGCGGGCGCTCGCCCGGAACCTCGACGAGCGGCATCGCCGCGTCCATTGCCAAAGCCAGCTCCTCGCCGCGTGCGGCGACGCCGAGTGCCGCGCCGATGCGGCGCACGTCGGCGAACACCTCGTCCAGCGACCCGGGGTCGCAAACCAGAACCTCCAGCCCCGCCGCTCGCAGGCCCTCGACGACGCGCTCGTGGCCGGGCACGGTGAGCGAGCTCAGCACCAGGTCGGGTTCGAGCTTCAATACTTCGCCGATGTCGAGGTCGAGGTCGCGACCCGGTTTCGGCAGGCGGGCCACCACGTCGGGCGGAAAGTCCGAATCGGCATCCACGCCGACCAGCAGCCCTGCGCAGCCGAGGGCGCAGACGATCTCGGTGTTGGAACAGGTGTGTGAGAAAACGCGCATCGGGAACCCCGCAGCCTGTGCGGCAGTCTGCCGCAGCCCCCGCCCGGGGGCCAGCGACGATGCGCCTGCCGGGCGCCAGCCCGCGGCGGTCCTGTGCGGCTGGAAGGCCTCCGTTCATCCGTGTTCATGAACCCTCACCCCGCAAACGCGATTGATTTGCATCAAAGCGGCGCCACATCCGCAGGTGCAAGATCGATTGCGACGCAGCAATCCCATCCCGCAAACCAAGGAGTCACCTCATGCGCAAACTGATTGCCCTTGCCCTGCTCGGACTCTTCTCCGCGCCGCTGATGGCCGCCGAGTGCGCCGTCACGATCGAAGGCAACGACGCGATGCAGTTCAACCTCAAGACGATCACCGTGCCGAAGAGCTGCAAGACCTTCGACGTCACGCTGAAGCACGTCGGCAAGCTGCCGGTCGCGGCGATGGGCCACAACTGGGTGCTGTCGATCGCCGCCGACGAGGCCGGCGTGGTGGCCGATGGCATCAAGGCCGGCGCCGCGAACAACTACGAGAAGCCGGGCGACAGCCGCATCATCGCCAGCACAAAGCTGATCGGCGGCGGCGAGTCCGATACCACCACGGTGGACGTATCCAAGCTGCAGGCCGGCCAGCAATACGCCTTCTTCTGCACCTTCCCCGGCCACGCGGCGCTGATGAAGGGCACGCTCACGCTGGGCGACTGAGGCGTCTGGAATCCGCCGGTCGTCGGCGCCCCGGGCGCGCATTCCGGCGGTTCCTCGAGTACCCATGCAGGAAAGCGCCCGGCTCCCGCCGGGCGTTCTCGATTGGCGCGGCGGGAGTCCACCATGCGCAGCTTCACCGATGCCGATGGCCGGCGCTGGCAGGCGGCCCTGCTCGATGCCTCCTATGGCGAAGTCCTGCTGGTATTCAGTCCCGCCCAGGGGGCCGGCAACCGCGCCAGTCCGCTTGCCGCGGGCAACCTGGCCGAGGCGATGGGGGAGTTCGCAGCGCTCGACGAGGCGGGGCTGCAGCGCCTGCTCGGCCAGTCCGAACCCTACGATCCGGCGGCGGGCTGAAAGGACGCCCGGCGCGCGCCGGATCCTCCGGTAAAGAGGTGCCGCATTCCCGCGGCGTCCGGGAAAGAACTACCCGCGAAGCCGCGCCCGCCGGCGCCACGCCCGGCTTGCATGCTTCATGCATCGGGGGAGCCGAGTCCGACTTCCCGGTGCATCACCCTGTCCTCCATCGCTGTCGAAGAGACGCCTGCCGACCATCTGCCCGGCATCCGCGGGGCCTCCGCGGTTCCGGTGGCCGTGGTGGTGGCCCATCCCGATGATGAAACCCTCGGCGTCGGCGCCCAGCTCGGCCGCTGGGAGTCGCTGCACCTGATCCACCTGACCGACGGCGCGCCGCGGGACGGGGTCGACGCGCGGCGCGCCGGTTATCCCAACCGCGAAGCCTACGCGGCGGCGCGTGCCCGGGAACTGGACGCCGCTCTGCACGAACTCGGCGCGGTGCCGGCGGTGCGGATCAGCCTTGGCCTCGTCGACCAGGAAGCCGCGCTCCACCTGGCCATGCTGGCGCGGCAGCTGCGCACCGCGCTGGCCGGCGTCGAGGTGGTCTACACCCATGCCTTCGAGCATGGTCATCCGGATCACGACGCCGCGGCGTTCGCGGTGCACGCCGCCTGCGCACTGCTCGCACGCGACGGCGCGGAAGCGCCGCCGATCGTCGAATTCCCGCTCTACCACCTTGGCCCCGCGGGCGACATCGTCCGCGCGCGCTTCCGCGACCAGGCCGAATGGCCGGTGCGCGAGGTGGAACTCGACGCCGCCGAGCGCGCGCGCAAGGCGCGTGCCGTCGCCTGTTTCCATAGCCAGGCCGCCATGCTGCAACCGTTTGCGCTCGACGTCGAGCGCTTCCGCCGCGCGCCGCGGCACGACTTCCTGCGCCCGCCGTCTGCACCCGGCGCCTGGTACGACGCGCTCGACTGGCCGCTGACCAGCGACCTGTGGCGCGAGCACGCGCGGCGCGCCTTGCACGAACTGCACCTCCACCCGGGAGATCCCGCATGAGCCTGACGGTCCTGGAAGTCGCCTTCCCGCTGGTTCCCGTCGGCGAGGACGCCGTCGGCGGCTCCGAGCAGGTGCTGGCCAGCATCGACCGCCACCTGGTCGAACACGGTCATCGCTCGATCGTCATCGCCTGCGCCGGTTCGCGGGTGGCCGGACGGCTGGTGGAACTGCCGGCGCCGCCCGCCGAGCTCACCTTCGGGGCGCGCGAACAAGGCTCGCGCCTGGTGTGCGCGGCCATCGCGCGCGTGCTCGCCGAGCAGCGCGTGGATCTGATCCACTTCCACGGCCTGGACTACATCAGCTGCCTGCCGCGCGGCGGCCCGCCAGCGCTGGTCACCCTGCACCTCCCGCTGGACTGGTATCCGCCGGGCGCGCTGCAGCCGCGTCGTCCGCGCACCTGGCTGCTGCCGGTGTCCGCCGACCAGGCGTCGCGCGCCCCGGCCGGCCTGCCGCTGCTGCGGCCGATTCCCAACGGCGTGCGCCTGCCGCGGCCGCGGCCGCTGCACCGGCGCGGGTTCGCCCTGGCGATGGGCCGCATCTGCCCGGAAAAGGGTTTTGACGATGCGCTGGATGCCTGCCGCATCGCCGGCGTGCCGATGCTGCTCGCCGGCTGCGTGTTTCCGTGGCGTGAGCACGTCGAACACCTTGAACGGGAGATCCTGCCGCGCCTCGGCCCCGGCCGGCGCTGGATCGGCAGCATCGCCGGCGCGCGCAAGCGCCGGCTGCTGGCTTCGGCACGTTGCCTGCTGGTGCCGAGCCGCGCCGCCGAGACCTCCTGCCTGGTCGCCATGGAGGCGATCGCCGCCGGCACGCCGGTCATCGCCTACCGTGCGGGGGCGCTCGCCGAGGTGGTCGAGCACGGCGTCACCGGATTCCTGGTCGACGATGTTTCCGCGATGGCGGCGGCGATCCATCGCGTCGGCGAGATCGATGCGCAGACCTGCCGCCGGCGGGCGCGGGAACGCTTCGACCTCGAGGACACGCTGTCGCGCTATCTCGCCCTGTACGAGCATCTGGTCGCGGTGGCCCGGCCGGGGAGCACCCATGCCCGCGAGGCAGTGACGTGAACCAGCGTGGTGCGCGTCGCGATCGCCGCGAGGTGATGGTCACCTCGTCGGAAGCCGGGCTGGCCGCGCTGGTGCCGGCCTGGTCGAGGCTGTGGCGCGACGATCCGCGTGCGACACCCTTCCAGGCTCCCGCCTGGCTTCTGCCCTGGGCGCGCCACTACGCGCCCGGGCGCTTCGCCATCATCGGCTGGCGCGAAGGGGGCGAGCTGGTCGCGCTGCTGCCGGTGTTCCATTGGCAGGGCACCCTGTACCTCGCCGGTACCGGGCCGAGCGATTACGGCGACGTGCTGGTGCAGCGCGGCCGGGCACCCGCGCGACTGGCCGGCGAGTTCATGGACGCACTGGTGGACTTTGCCGACTGCCACCGGCTGGGCCGCATCGAGCTGCGCCAGCTGCGCATCGACTCGCCGCTGCTCGGTGGCCATCCCCCGTCCGGCTGGCAGTCCTCCACCGGCGGCGATCTCCAGTGCACCGTGTTGCCGCTCCTCGGCGAGGATCCGCTTGGCGGGCAGAGCGGCCATTGGCGGCGCAATCTGCGGCGCGCCGAGCGCATGCTCCGCGACGCCGGCGCCGAGCTGCGTGGATTGCCACACGCCGGCGCGGCGGCCGCCGGCTCGAGCGTGGTCGCGCTGCACCGCGAGCGCTGGCGAGCGCGGGGCGAAGAGGGCGTGATCGACCAGCGGCTGGCGCGCTTCATCACCGACGCGGTGCCGTCGCTGCATGCGGCGGGCATCCTGCGTTACCACTGCATCGAACACGGCGGGCGGGCCGTGGCGGCGCTGCTGGGCATGAGCGGAGCGGCTTCGGTGCATGCCTGGCTGTGCGGCTTCGAGCCGGAGTGGAGCCGCGCCAGCCCCGGCACCCTCGTCACGGTCGCCGCGATCCGCGGCGCCGTGGCGGAGGGCGCGCGCAGCTTCCACATGCTGCGCGGTCGCGAAGCCTACAAATACGATCTCGGCGCCGAGGACCGCCCGACCTGGCGGCGCCGTCTGCGGAGGAACCAGCACACTGCCACCGGCAGCGCGTGACCCGCTGCCCAGCACGGCGACCGGGCGATACGCGCGCGCTCCTGCGAGCAGGCACACCGCCATGCCGTGCTGCAGTCCGTACGCCCGATTCAGGAAAGACTGATGCGAAGCAAGCCGTGACGGCGCGCCGCCAGCGCACCGGCCGGCCGCGTGCCGAGCAGGGCCGCATGGCGGGCTTCGGCCAGACGCACGCATTCGCGCGCCACGGAGTCGGTGGCTGCCGGATCACCGTTGCTCCGCGCCAGCTCCATCGCTTCGAGCAGGCATTCGGTCTGCGCCGCATCCTCGGCCGGCACGTCGGTCGGTTCCAGGGCGGCGAGGCGCGTGCGGGCCTCGACCAGGGCGGTGTTCCAGCGCGCGATGAGCGCGGAGTCGCTCACGCATCGCAGCGCCTTTTCGTAACAGGCGACCAGCCTGTACTCGACCGCCACGGCCGCCACGGTGGAATGCGCCTGGTCCGCCGCGGTCCGCTCATACGGTGCGTGGAGGGTGGGCGGGAGGGCACCTGCGTCCGGCTGTGCCCGCGCCGCGGGCATTTCCTGCATGGGGTCCTTGGTCCAGTGCATGTGGTTCTCCGATTGCAGTGCTGCGGCACAGGGCGCCGCGCGTCATGTAGAAGCTGCAGGTTCCGTGCCGCCGCATGCCCGCGACCGTTCCGGGTGGGAGATGCGAACGGCTTGCGACGCGCGGGGGTGCTGCTCGCCGGGAGCGCCATCGCGCCGGCGGCAGCTCGACGTGGAGCTCCTCCATCGGGAGGTGGTCCGGGACCACCGGCCGAGATGCGCGGTCGGGCTCGCCCGAAGCGCGCAAATAAGTCATGCGCCCCGGCATTTCTTTCATGGCCCGGAGGCAATTCGCGCCGGCGCGCGTGTAACGGCCGCTTTCGCTGGAGTGGCATGCCACTTGCTCCGCTTCCCCCGTCATTCACAACCGACGAGGAGTCGAGCCATGCCCATCAAGAACCATCTCGTACTGTGTGCCGCCCTCGCCTGGGCAGGAGCAGCCGGCGCCGCGGGCATGTCCAGCGATCATGATTTTGCCGTCCAGGCCGCGCGCGACGGCGCCACCGAGATCTCGCTTGGCCATGTCGCCGAACAGAACGGCCAGAGCCAGGCGGTCAAGGACTTCGGCCGGCGCATGGTCAGGGACCACGGCCAGGCAGGCGAAAAGCTGAAGGCGGCCGCGCGCCAGGACGGCATCGAGCTGCCCGAGCAGGCTCCGCCCAAGGCGTCCGATGCACATGAACTCGGCAAGCTGAAGGGCGCCGAATTCGATCGCGCCTATGCGCAGCAGGCCGTAAAGGACCACGAAAAGGCCGTGGCGCTGTTCCAGCGCGAGGCGCGCGAGGGCAGCAAGCCGCACGTGAAGGCATTCGCCGAGGAGACCCTGCCGATCCTGGAGGAGCATCTGCGCATGGCGCGCGAACTCGACGGGCACTCGGGAAATCACGAAGCCGGCCACTGACGGAATGCACCGCGGATCCGGCGTGGCCGGATCCGCACCACTTGGTCCCCGCGTTGCCAACGTTGTCGCTTCTGTCCCCCTCTCGCGACCGTAACAGCGGGAACCCGATTGGGGACTGCCGTGATGGCAGCCCCCTTTTTTACGCCGGGGAAGGCGAGCCGGGAGCACCGCCTACCGGCTACCCGCCCTCGCAGAGTTCGTCGTCCAGCTCGAAATCCGTCACCTTGCCGGGATCCGGGGGAATGGGCTGGTCGGGGTCCGCCGCGTCGCCGTCGCTGCGTTCACCGCGCGCGCGTGCAGCGGGCTCCGCCGGGTCGGCGCAGTGCGGCTCGCCTGGCTTGTACTTGCCGGGAGTTTCCATCGAAGACGTCTCCTTGGATAGGCGCTGGAACATCTCTGCCCCAGACAGAAGGCGGCGGGCCCGTCATCGGCCCGCCGCCTGGGCGATCATGCATTTGCGCGGGTGGTCAACCGCTTGGACCCGCTCCGAAGCCTAGCGGCGGCAGGCCTGGTACTCGGTGCGCGAGATCTGCGAATCACCGTTGGTATCGCACTGGGCGAAGTGGCTGGTCATCCAGGTGTCGCGGCTGACGTCCGAGCGCGTCAGGTAACCCTGGCTCTTGCCGTCGAGCTGATCGAAGGTCGGATGCGCCGAGCGCGCCTGCTCGTTGCCGGCTGCGCTGCGCGCGGCGGGGTTCTGCTGATCGTGCTGGCGGGTGGTGTCGCTGCGCGCCGAGCGATCCTGCTGCATCTGCATGTCCTGCGTGCGCTGCTGGTCCTGCTGGGTGGTAGGGCTCTGCTGGGTCGGGGTTTGCTGGGTGGGGGTTCGTTGCGCCATCGCCGCGGTGGCGAAGACGAGGCCGAGCGGCAGGGCGATCAGGATGGAAGTCGGTTTCACGGGTGTTCTCCTTTGCTGGGTTAGGCTCCACGGCGTGCGTCACGCCTGGATGTGGCGGGTGCCGAAGGCCGGATCGGCAGCGCCTCTCGCGGGGCGGGTGCCCGGGGTGCCGGCGACTGGCAGCGACCGTCCCCATGCATGCAGCAACCGCCGTGCCAGACGTTGCGGTGCGGTCCGGGCGGGTTCGGCGGCGTAGCAATTCCGGCCGGTCGGAAGATTCTTCCAACCGAACGGGGCCGCTGGCGCGGCCTTCTTTTTGCAACGGGGTCGGAAACGGGCAAGGAGTTCAGCATGGTGCAAGCCATCGAGGGTACGAGCGTCCGCAAGGCAGCGCCGGCAAGGCGTGGACGGCTGCGGCATTTCTGGCGCGTCCTGCGCTTTTGCCTCCGCTTCGGGCCGCTGATGCTGGCGACGCAGGCCGAGCGCCGGCGCCGGGGTGGCGGGGATGCGGAAGACTTCGTGCGCGAGCTGCAGGCACTCGGCCCGACCTTCGTGAAGATCGGCCAGCTCCTGTCGATCCGCTCGGATCTCCTCGAGCCGCGCTATCTCGCCGCGCTTTCCAGGCTGCAGGACGACGTCGAGCCGGTGCCGTTCGAGGACATCCGCGCGGTGGTGGAAGCGGAGCTCGGCTGCAGCATCACGGTGGCTTTCGCCGCCTTCGGCCCGGTTCCGATCGCTGCCGCATCGCTCGCGCAGGTGCATGCCGCGACCACCCACGCCGGCGAGGACGTGGTGGTGAAGGTGCAGCGCCCGGGCATCAAGGCGGCCATCGATGATGACCTGCACACGCTGCACGTCATCGCGCGGCTTGCCGACCGCTGGACCGAGTCCGGGCGCCGGCTGCACTTCGCCGGCTGGGTGGACGCGATGGGCGATACCCTCGCCGAGGAACTCGACTACGAGGTCGAGGCCGACAACCTGCGGGTCTTCGCGAGCCACCTGCAGGGCCATCCCGCGCTGTTCGTGCCGCGCCCGTTCCCGCGCCTTGGCTCCAGCCGGGTGCTGACCATGGAGCGCGTGCATGGCACCCGCATCCCGGAACTCGCCATCGCCGACGAGGACGCGGCCAACCGCGCCACGCAGCTGGTGCAGGCCTATCTCGAACAGATCTTCGTGCACGGCCTGGTGCACGCCGATCCGCACCCCGGCAACGTGCTGCTGGCCGCCGACGGTCGCCTGGCGCTGATCGATTTCGGCATGGTGGCGCGGCTCGGGCCGCAGATCAGGAGCGCGCTGCTGAAGCTCCTCTGCGCGGCGGTGGAGGGCGATGGCGAGCGCGTCGCGGAAATCGCGGCCCAGCTCGGCGAGCGCCTCGGCGTGTACGACGAGCTGGCCTGGCAGCGCGCCTGCACGCGCGTGGTCGGCCGCTACGCCATGCAGAGCGACGGCTCGGCGTATCCGGAAGGCGCACTGATGCTGGATCTCACCCGCCTCGCCGGCCAGTGCGGGCTGCGCCCGCCGGCGGAAATCGCCCTGCTCGGCAAGGCGCTCCTCAACCTCGACGGCCTGTGCCGGCTGATCGACCCGCGGGTGTCGATGCGGCGCATCGTGCGCGAGCACGCCGGCTCGCTGGCGCGCATGCGCATGCAGAAGCGCTTCGCCCCCACCACGCTTGCCGCGGAAGCCGTGAACACGGTGGACTTCTTCGGCGAACTGCCGCGCCAGGCGCACGAGATCCTCGAACACATCGCCCAGAACCGCGTGCGCATCCGGCTTTCCGGGCTGGAGGAATCGCGCCTGCTGGAAAACCTGCAGAAGATCGCCAATCGCATCGCGGCGGGACTGATCTGCGCGGCAATGATCGTCGGCGCCGCCCTCGCGCTGCGGACCGGCGAGGGGCCGCAACTGCTGGGCTACCCGGCCCTGGCGCTGCTGCTGTTCCTCGGTGCCTTCCTGCTCGGCGCCGGTGTCGTGCTGATCGCGCTGCGCACCGACCGGCGCATGTCACGTTATGAGCGGCGCAAGCGCTGAGACACGCGCCGGCGCGACCGGAGCCTCAGCGCGCCGCCCCGTGCAGCGGACTCGACGTATTCATCCGTCATTCCCGTCGACGCTTCTCATGCTGCGCTCCTTCTCCTGATCGGGGTGGCTGTCAGGCGGCAACATGCATGCCACGGGCAGCCGGCTCAGACGCCCTGGAGAAGCGCGGAGGGCGGGGAGTGCTTTCCCGGACCGTGGAAACTTTTTCGTGCGCGCAGCCGCGCCCCGGCTCCTGAGGTGATGCCGGTCCCGCGCGACCACCGTGGCACGAGCCTTGCTGTGGGCCTCCATGCATGTTCATCAACCCCGGAGAATGCGCCATGCCCAGCAAGAGCCCGAACGCGATCGACCTCCTGAAACATGACCATCGCGAGGTGGAAGGGATGTTCCGCGAGATGGAAGCGACCGATTCGGATGAGAAGAAGCTCGAGCTCGGGCGCAAGATCTGCATCGAACTGCTGATGCACACCCAGGTGGAAGAGGAAATCTTCTACCCGGCATCCAAGCAGGTGCTGGACGAGGACGAAACCGACATGGTGGCCGAATCCACCGTGGAGCACGCCTCGGTCAAGAAGCTGATCGAGGACATCAACGGCATGAAGCCGGATGACGAGCTCTTCGATGCGCGCTTCAAGGTGCTCAAGGAACAGGTGCAGCACCACGTCGAGGAGGAGGAGAACGAACTCATGCCGGCGGTGGCGGAAACCGGCGTCGACCTGGAGGAACTCGGCAGGGAAATCGAGGAGCGCAAGGAAACGCTCAAGGAAAAGATGGACAAGCCGCCGGCCAGCAAACCGCGCAAGATCTCGATCCCCAAGCCACCGGCAACGAGGAAGCCGTCCAGCTCCGGCGCCAGCCACCGCAGCGCGGCGAGCAAGAAGCGCACGAGCAGCGCGTCCAAGAAGTCGGCCTCGAAGAAGACCGCTTCGAAGAAGACGGCGTCGAAGAAGGCAAGCAGCCGCTGACGTTACGCCGAGCCATCACCCTCCTCATTCCGCAGGTGTACGCATGAGCCACGATCGCAAGGACCCCCCGCCGCAAGGCACCCCCACCGAGTGCGTCGAGAGCGAGAGCACGCGCAAGGCGCGCAAGTCCCACGAAAGCGAGAACCTCGACGACGCGTTGGAGGAAACCTTCCCCGCCAGCGATCCGGTTTCGCCCTTCGTGCCCGCGCGCAAGCCGGAGGACTGACGAGGCGAGCTCCCGGTTGGACCTCGCCCGGACCCACACTGGAGGAGACGAACATGGCCACCGAGTCGCGCATCTGCGCCCACGAGGGCTGCATCTGCCACGTCGACGCCGGACAGAGCTACTGCAGCTCGCATTGTGAGAAGGCCGCCGCCGACCAGCCGGCCGGCGAGGCCACGCTGCCGCCCTGTGGCTGCGGCCACGCCGAATGCCAGGCCGGAGCCCAGCTCTCGCCGATCCGTTGACACGCGGGTCCTGGACCCCGCCGTGCTCAGGACATGGGATTGGGCGGGGCGCCCGGCTCGCCAGGCAGGGGGATGAACTCACCGTTGTCGAGGTCGGGAAGCTTCATGCGCCCGGCGCGCCAGTCGGCCTTGGCCTGCTCGATGCGCTCGCGCGAGGAGGAGACGAAGTTCCACTCGATGAAGCGGGGGCCGACCGGCTCGCCGCCGAGCAGCATCACCGCCGAGGGTTCGATGGCCTCGAACTGCACCGCTCGTCCGGCCGCAAGGACGACCATCTCGCCGGCCCCTATCTCCTTGCCGTCGATCCCGACGCGCCCGCGGGCCACATACGCGGCGCGCTCCGGGTATTCCGCCGGAAGCACCGCGCGTGCGCCGGATCGCATCTCCCAGTGGAGATAGAAGAGCGGCGAGGCCACCGGCACCGGTGAACGCTCGCCGGCCAGTGCACCGGCCACCAGCCGCCAACTCACGCCTTCGTCCTCGCCCCTCGGAATGGCCGGCCCCGCGACGTGGACGAAATCGGGCTCGCTTTCCTCCTCCTCCAGCGGCAGCGCGACCCAGGCCTGGATGCCATCCGTGTGGCCACCTTCGCGGCGTGCCCGTTCGAAGCGCTCGGAATGGGTGATGCCACGCCCGGCGCTCATCCAGTTGACCTCGCCCGGCCGGATCGCCTGCTCGGTGGCCAGGCTGTCGCGATGCATGATCTCGCCGGCGAAGAGGTAGGTGATGGTGGCGAGGCCGATGTGCGGATGCGGCCGCACGTCGACCGTGCGCGGGATGCCGGCCGGAAAATCGACCGGACCCATGTGGTCGAAGAAGATGAACGGCCCGACCATGCGCCGCGCCGCGATGGGCAACACGCGCCCGACCTCGAACCCGCCGAGATCGCGGCGACGCTGGGGTATGACGAGTTCGATCATGGCGGGCTCCGGCCGGGAGGTTTCCATCATCGGCATGCCGGCGGCGCGATGCAATGATCGACATACCCTTGCAACACCGCCGCCATGTCAAGTCCCGTCTGATTCTTCGCCCTTTTGAAAAACCCGGTGACTCCTGTGCCGGTCATGCAAGGCAGTGGATTCAACTCTGACCACTCACGCTGCCGTTGTTCGCAGGTGACGGTATGTACGCGCCGGCCCGGCGGGTACAGCTCGTGGATCACGGCACGTGCCACGGTGCGGCGCTTTCCCCGGCAATGCGACGTTTCCGTAAATGATTCGCTGCCAGACCGACGGGATGCTCGCCTGCCGCAAAAGCGCTGACGCTCGCGCGGCGTGCCGCGGCGGCGCCATCGTCGCTCGCGCCGGGCAGGTGCTGCCACAGCGTGCCCCGTCGGCGATCACTGGCCACATGCTGATAGGCTCCAATCTTCCCATCAGGCGCGTCTGGTCGGCCTGTCAACGGGCAGCATCGATGAGAGGTTGGCTGCTGGCCGCGTGCCGCCGCCGCGTACTCTGGCGCTGCGCATTCCTCGCCCGATACGCCCCATCATCAGGGCGTTGCGAGCCAGCTCCCGGCTGATCGTGCTCGGTGCCCGCTGCAACTCGCGGGCGGTGAAGCCGCACAGGCTACCGCACCTACGCCACCTCACAAGAGAGCAGTACGTTCCTCGTGGCGGAACGAGTAAGATTTGGCCCAAGTCAGACGTAACCTCCTCCTGAGCTTGGCTTTTGTGACTGCAGTAGGTCAGCCATAGCTTAATGCGGGTGCTCGGCGCAAGTTTTTATTCACACAGTTCGCGCCAAAAGCCGATAGCGTAGAAATACAATGTCCTGTATTGATCCCCGCGCGCTGAGTCATGCAGGTGAATTCCAGCACCTGTTCGCGACTGCCACGCCTTTCCGTCACGTATCGATCCGGAACTTCCTGCGCCGCGATCTCTGCGAGCGCCTGCTGGCGGACTTTCCCCGCTTCGAAGCGCAACACGCGCTCAACGAAATGGGTGAGGTCGGTGGCAAGGCAGTGCGCATGGACGTGCGCGAGATGTCGCCTGCGTACCGCGATCTGGATGCCTTCCTGCAGACAACGGAGTTCCTCCAGTTCGTGTCGCGCGTGACCGGTATTCCCGACCTGCTTTACGACCCTGACTACGTCGGCGGTGGCACGCACGAGAACCGCGACGGTCAGGCGCTCGATGCCCACGTCGACTTCAACTACCACCCACGCACGCGCTGGCACCGGCGCCTGAACCTGATCGTATATCTCAATCCCGAGTGGCAGGATGATTGGGGCGGTGCGCTGGAGCTGCATTCGGATCCGTGGAATCCCGTGCGCAATACGGTCGTCCGCATCCCGCCGCTGTTCAATACCTGTGCGATCTTCGAGACTACTGAAAGCTCCTGGCATGGTTTCCGCACGATCTGCCTCCCGGCGGAACAGGCGGATCTTTCCCGCAAGTCATTCGCGATCTATCTCTACACCCGGGCACGACCCCCTGCGGAATCGGCCCCACCGCATGCGACCATCTACGTGCCCGATGCCATGCCTGGGCACCTGCAGGCCGGACATGTTCTCGATGCCGGCGATTGCCGCGACCTGCAGCAGCGCTTCACGCGGATGCGCTCGCAGTTGCGCTTCCTCTATGAGCGGGAGAAGCACTTCGGCGCACAGATCCACGGGCTCGAAAGCGCGCTCGGCGACGCACGTGATTCGCAGCGGCTACCGCTCCAGGGTTATGCCACGCAGTCGCATGCGCCGGAAGGAATCTGGCCCGACGGCTGGGTGGGAGAGGAACTACGCTGCCGTTTCACGCCAACGCGCAAGATGCGCAGATTGCATCTCCAACTGTGGTCGCCCCACCAACTCGGTACCGATCACACCTTGCAGATCGAACTGGGCGATCACCGCTGGACTCAGGTGTTGCGGGCCGGCGCACGCACGCCAGTCGAACTGAAGGTCGCGGCCCCGGCCGGCAGCGAAATCGCGTTGTCGGTCCGCGCCGCGCGGACCTGGATTCCCTCGGCCGACGGCTCCTCCAAGGATGAGCGGCGACTGGCATTCCGCCTGCTGGAGATGGCGTTGGAGCACTAGCCGAGCGGCCGTATCCATCCGGAACGCCGACGATCATTCCACTCCAGCGCCGCCCGCCCAAGCGGGAAGCCCGGACAGCGCATGCGCCGGTTCGCGGAGCCGCGCCATGGAGTCTTCGGGGGCCGCCGTACTCGCCAACAGCGCACCGGGCCACCCTACAACTGGTGCAGGCACGCAGATGTGGCTTCGATCGTCGGCATCCGGTCGTGGAGGCGCAGCATGGCCAGGCTGGCGAGACCCTGCTGAAAAGGTTCCTCGCCTTCGGTCCAAGCGGTGGCCTGCAACCGGTGCAGGAGTTGCTGCTGCAGGATGAACCACGCATCGTCGTGAACGCCGGCCGCCGTGGTAATGCGCGATGCGAGCATCCAGCTCGGCAAGTCGACCGGCTCGGCGGTTCGGGGATCCTGGCTATTGATGAGCAGATAGGGGACGCCCTGCTGGTTCGCCGGCCGACCATCCTTGAACCCCAGCGCGTAGCCTTCCCCAAGGCCGGGCAGGTGATCGCCATAGAAGATCAGCAACGTTGGTCGTTCACGGACGGCCAGCGAATCTGCCAAGTGGCCGAGCTCCCGGTCCGCATCGGCCAGCTGCACCAGGAAATTACGCAGCACGCGTGCGCCTTTGGGCGAAACTCCGTCCGGCACCTTGATGGCATCGCGCGCAGCGGCGCGGGACTCGTCCAGGGGAATGTTGGCATACGGGCCGTGTGCCTGCATGCTGATCGCGAAAATGAAACGCGGCGGGCCGGAATCGGGCAGTTCGTTCAGTATCGAACGGGTCAACTCGTGGTCGGCAACATAGTAGCCGCGCCGTTCCGCGCCTTCGAAAACCACGCTTTCACCACTGAAGAAGCGGTCGAAACCCATGCGTCCAAACACACTGACACGGTTCCAGAAATGGCCAAAATTGGGGTGGATCGCCAGCGTTTCATAGCCGCACGAACGCAATGCCTGCGGCAGGCCTGGGATGTGGAAGTCCTTTAGGCCCAGGTAGGGGTACTGGAGATCCGGAAAGAAAGCGAGCGGCAGGCCAGTCAGCACCTCGAACTCCGTGCGGATGGTACCCCCACCGTAGGTCGGCACCAGCAGGTTGCCGTGCGCGCCGATACGTTGCAGCCGGCGAAGTTCGGGTAGCCAGCCCTCCGCCTCGAATCCGTTCATGATGGCCGGATCGAAGTACGACTCGCTCTGCACCACCACGATATCGGGCAGCACCGCGGGTAGCGGCTGCTGAACCGCGGCATCAATCGCCTCACGATGTTGGTCGAACAATGCCTCGCCTGGTGCGGGATCGCTCACGAGCGCCTTGTCACTGGGCGCGTAGAGGCCCTGCATGACGATATTGCTGATCATGCCCATGCGCGCGCTGTTCTGCGTGGCCGTTTCCCACGGGCGGTAGTCGAGGCTTGTCTGTGCGTACAGCAAACGCCAGGGTGAAGTGCCGGACACGAGGCTTGCGAAAGCGACGAGCGCGCTGGAGACCAAGACTGCCCTGAGTGCCCGACATGACTTCAGCAGGGGCGGCTCCAACCACGCAAGCGCCAGCATGATGGCGGCCGCTCCGGCCAGTCTGAACAGGAAGTGCGGCCCCCACGGCAGATAGTGCACGAGGACGCCGTCGCCAGCTCCCAGCTGCCCGAGGAACAGGAAATCGTAGCGCGCCAGCGGTTCGTCCAACGCGGCGACTTTCAGCTCGCTGATGCCGTACACGATGGACAATGCGAGGGTGCTGAGCCACAGCGACAACGCCAGCCGGCGCGTTGCCCCCAGCACGACCATCATCAGCAGTACGACCGGCAGGGCGTTGGTCCATGGCGACAGGTCGCCATCGAGCAGCACGTCCACGTTCGCCACCGGGCGTCCGTCCAGATCGCTACTCATCCACACCAGCGCCAGCATCGCCGATGCCACCAGGAGCAATTTGGCGCTCCCGGACATCAGAAATTCGAGCCAGTAGCGGCTCCGCATCCTCCCGGCCATGCAGCCGTTATACCCGAATCGGCGACCGTGCCAAAAGGGGGCCGCATGTAAGTTGTTGAATACATACACGCTCGTCCGGCAGCAAGCCCACCATGGCAGATCGTTGGTGCACAATCACGCAGGCGGCGCGATGCGGACAGCTGATCACCCACAAGGTGAGAGCATCGCCAGCGGCACGGGCGCAGCGAACAGCGGACGAAACTAAATGCCCCGATGGGAAATCCACAGTCCCGACGAGAAGCGTGTGACTACGACAGATTGGCTCCGTCGCCATCTTGAGCCCTTCCAACCCAAGCTGGTCACCGTGCTCCGCGAGGGCTACGGCTGGCCGATGTTCCGCGGCGACCTGGTGGCGGGCCTCACCGTCGCGGTGGTGGCGCTGCCGCTGGCGATGGCGCTGGCGATCGCCAGCGGCACCTCGCCGGACAAGGGGCTCGCCACCGCCATCGTCGCCGGCTTCCTGATCTCGGCGGTCGGCGGCTCGCGGGTGCAGATCGGCGGCCCGACGGCCGCGTTCATCCCGGTGGTGTTCGTGGTGATCCAGGAGCACGGCTACCAGGGCCTCGTCCTGGCCACGCTGATGGCCGGCATCATCCTCGTCGTGGCGGGACTGCTGCGACTCGGCACGCTGATGAAGTACATGCCGCAGCCGGTGATCACCGGCTTCACCGCCGGCATCGCGGTCAGCATCTTTTCCAGCCAGGTCAAGGATGCGCTGGGGCTTTCCATGGGCGAGGTGCCGGCGGCCTTCCTGCCGCGCTGGCAGGCCTATTTCGAGCACATCGGCAGCATGCGGCCGGCGACGGTCGGGCTGACCCTGCTTGGACTGGCCATCATCGTCGGCCTGCGTCGCTGGCGGCCGGACTGGCCGGGGTTCCTGATCGCGCTGGTGCTGTGCACGCTGGCGGCGCTCCTGCCCTGGCTGCCCACCGAGACCATCGGCAGCCGCTTCGGCGCCCTGCCGGCCAGCCTGCCCTCGCTCGCCCTGCCCGCCTTCTCGCTGGAGCAGGTGCGCGTGCTGCTGCCGAGTGCGCTCACCATCGCCTTCCTCGCCGGCGTGGAATCGCTGCTGTCGGCGGTGGTCGCCGACGGCATGACCGGCCGCCGCCACCGATCCAATGCGGAACTCGTCGCGCAGGGCGTCGCCAACGTCGGCTCGGCCCTGGTCGGCGGCCTGCCGGCGACCGGTGCCATCGCGCGCACCGCCACCAACATCCGCGCCGGCGGGCGCACGCCGGTCGCCGGCATGCTGCATGCCGCGTTCCTGCTGGTGTTCATGCTGCTGCTGGCGCCGCTGATGGGCTATGTGCCACTGGCCGCGCTGGCTGCGATCCTGCTGGTGGTGGCGTGGAACATCAGCGAGATCGAGGCCTTCCGCCACACGATGTCGGCACCCTACGGCGACCGCGTCGTGCTGCTGCTCACCTTCGGCCTCACCGTCGCCTTCGACCTTACCGTGGCCATCCAGGTCGGCGTGGTGGTGGCGGCCTTCGTGTTCATGTTCCGCATGGCGGAAACGGTCGAAGTGACTTCGGGCGTGCGCCTGGTCGAGGCCGACGGGCGTGAGGACCCCGAGGACGTGCACCAGCGCCAGCGCCTGCCCGAAGGCGTCGAGGCGTTCCAGATCTCCGGGCCATTGTTCTTCGGCGCCGCCAATCGGCTCGATGGCCTGCTCGATGCGTTCCGTCACTCGCCGCGCGTGTTCATCCTGCGCATGCGGCTGGTGCCGATGATCGATTCCAGCGGCGTGCACGCGCTCGCCAGCCTGATCGAACGCTGCCGCCGCAAGGGCATCCACCTGGTGATCTCGGGCCTGCAGCCGCAGCCGCGCCAGGTGCTGGCGCGGATGGGCCTGCTGCCGGGGAGCGGCGAGGTGCACCTGGTCGACGGCTTCGATGCGGCGGTGGAGCTCGCCGGCGACATGGCGCATGGAAAAGATGTGCAGCGTCGCGCGATCGATTGAGGACCCGCAACAACGGGCAAGCCGGGCTGTTGATCTTGGGAATGCCGAGCCGGCGTGTACTTCCTCGTCCGCCATTCCGGCTTAGACCGGAATGCATCCTGATCTGCGGGTGTCGCGGGCGTCAGGAGCACCATGGATCCCGGCTTTCGCCGGGATGACGACGAGAGGAACTGAACGGAGCATCGCGGGAACGTGTCGCCGCGTCCCATGATCCGGTCCGGTTACCGCGGCATTCGTATGGCGGCGGGCTGTCGCCGGCCAGACCGCGCAGGGCCGGCCTACTTCTTCTTCGGCAGGTACAGGTCCGTGATGGTGCCCTCGTACACCTCGGCCGCCATGCCGACCGATTCGCTGAGGGTCGGGTGCGGATGCACGGTGAGGGCGATGTCGGCGGCCTCGCAGCCCATCTCGATGGCAAGTGCGA
Source organism: Lysobacterales bacterium (assembly GCA_017305135.1). Lineage (GTDB taxonomy): Bacteria > Pseudomonadota > Gammaproteobacteria > Xanthomonadales > Rhodanobacteraceae > Dokdonella_A. The sequence goes on from JAFKNA010000021.1 coordinate 34,840, forward strand.
TTTCGGCGATCAGGTCGCCGGCATTCGGGGCGACGATGCCGGCGCCGACCACGCGTCGCGTGTCCTCGTCGAACAGCAGCTTGGTGAAGCCCTCGGTGCGGCCGATGCCGATGGCGCGACCGGATGCGGCATGCGGGAACTTGCCCACGCCGATCTTCATGCCGGCCTGCTTCGCTTCCGCTTCGGTGACGCCGACCCAGGCGATCTCCGGGTCGGTATAGGCGACGGAGGGGATCACGCGGGCGACGAATTCGCTCTTCTCGCCAGCTGCGACTTCCGCCGCCACCTTGCCTTCATGCGTCGCCTTGTGCGCCAGCATCGGCTGGCCGACCAGGTCGCCGATGGCGAAGACGTGCGGCACGTTGGTGCGCATCTGGCGGTCGACCGGGATGAAGCCGCGTTCATTCACCTCGACACCGGCGGCCTCGGCGCCGATGCGCGCGCCGTTGGGACTGCGCCCGACGGCGACCAGCACGCGGTCGAAGAGCGCGGGTCCGGGTGCCTTGTCGCCCTCGAAGGTGGCCTTGAGGCCCTTCTTTCCTGCCTCGATCTTTGCCACCTTCACCTTGAGGTGGATGCCGGCATAGCGCTTGGCGAGGCGCTGCTGCAGCGGGCGAACCAGGTCGGCATCCGCGCCCGGCATGAGCTGGTCCATGAGCTCGACCACGGTGACCTCGCTGCCGAGCGCGGCGTACACGCTCGCCATCTCGAGGCCGATGATGCCGCCGCCGACGACCAGCAGCTTCTTCGGGATGTCCTCGAGCACCAGCGCATCGGTCGAATCCATCATGCGCGGGTCGTCCCAAGGGAAGCCCGGCAGCTTCACGGCGCGCGAACCGGCGGCGATGATCGCCTTCTCGAAGCGGACCAGCGTCGTGCTGCCGTCCGCCCCCGCGACTTCCACCTCGTGCGGGGACACGAAGCGGCCTTCACCCTGCACCATGCGCACCTTGCGCTGCTTCGCCATGCCGGCGAGGCCGGCGGTGAGCTGGCCCACCACCTTGTCCTTGAAGCCGCGCAGGCGGTCGAGGTCGATCTTCGGCTCGCCGAAGTCGATGCCGATGTCGCCGGCGTGGGCCGCCTCATCGATCACCCGCGCCGCGTGCAACAGGGCCTTGGACGGGATGCAGCCGACGTTGAGGCAGACGCCGCCGAGGGTCGGATGACGCTCGATGAGCACCGTGTCCTGGCCGAGGTCGGCGGCGCGGAAGGCGGCGGTGTAGCCGCCCGGGCCGGAGCCCAGCACCAGCACCTGGCATTCGATGTCGGCCGCGCGGCCGCTCTCCGCGGCGCCCTTCGACGCGGTGGCCGGCGACGGGGTGGGAGCCTTTCCAGGCCGACCGAGATTCGGGGCGGGCGCCGGCTTGGAGGGCTCTTCCTGCGGCCTGGAGGGCTCACCCGCCTCCTTCGCCGCCGGCGCTTCGGCGGCCGGGGCTCCGGCCGCTTCGATGATCGCGACCACCGTGCCTTCGGCGACCTCGTCGTTGAGCTTGACGCGGACTTCCTTCACCACGCCATCGGCCGGCGCCGGCACTTCCATGGTCGCCTTGTCCGATTCCAGCGTGACCAGGCCCTGCTCCTTCGTCACCTGATCGCCGGGCTTCACCAGCACCTCGATCACCGGCACGCCTTCCAGCCCGCCGATGTCCGGAACCTTCACCTCGATCGTGTTCGCCATCGTCGCCTCTCCTTCAGAGCAGCACGCGGCGCATATCGGCGAGCACCTCGCCAAGATAGGCCGTGAAGCGCGCCGCGGCGGCGCCGTCGATGACGCGGTGGTCGTAGCTGAGCGAGAGCGGCAGCATCAGCCGCGGCTTGAACTTCTCGCCGTTCCAGACCGGCTTCATGGCCGAGCGCGAGACGCCGAGGATGGCCACTTCCGGCGCATTGACGATGGGCGTGAAGGCGGTGCCGCCGATGCCGCCGAGGCTGGAGATGGAGAAGCAGCCGCCGGACATGTCGGCGGGTCCGAGCTTCCCGTCGCGCGCCTTCTTCGCCAGCGTGGCGGTCTCGGTGGCGATTTCGATGACGCCCTTGCTGTCCGCGTCGCGGATCACCGGCACCACCAAGCCGTTGGGCGTGTCCGCGGCGAAGCCGACATTGAAATACTTCTTCAGCACCAGGTGCTCGCCGCTGGCGTCGAGCGAGCTGTTGAAGTCGGGAAATTTCTTCAGCGCCGCCACCACCGCCTTGACCAGGAAAGCGAGCATGGTGAGCTTGATGCCGGCCTTCTCGTTCTCACGGTTGAGCGCGACGCGCAGCTCCTCCAGCGAGGTGATGTCGGCCTCGTCGTGCTGGGTGACGTGCGGGATCATGGCCCAGTTGCGAGCGAGGTTGGCGCCGGAGATCTTCTTGATGCGCGAGCGCGAGACCACCTCGATCTCGCCGAACTTGCCGAAGTCGACCTCGGGCCAGGGCAGGAGGTCCAGCCCGCCGCCGGCGCTGGCGCGCGGCGCGCCAGCGGTCGATAGCGCGCCCTTGACGTAGTCGTGCACGTCCTGCTTCGAGATGCGCCCCTTGCGTTCGCTGCCGCGCACCTTGCCGAGGTCCACGCCCAGTTCGCGGGCGAACCTGCGCACGGCGGGGCTGGCGTAGGGCACGCTGCCCGGCGCGACCGTGCCGGCGCCGAAGGGCACCGGCGGGCTGCGGGTCTCGATCTCCTCGGACGCATAGGCGACCGGCTCGTGCCGCGGCTCCTGCCGCGCTTCCGGGGCCGGGGCAGGTTCAGGCTCGTTGCGTCCTGCCGGTGCGGCGGCGGGAGCCTCCGGCGCCTTGGCCGCGGCCGCGGCTGGCGCCTCCGGCTTCCCGGCCAACGCGTCCGACGCCTCGGCCGCGCCAGCGCCTTCGGGCTCGATCAGCGCCACCACCGCGCCCTCGGACACCTCGTCGCCGACCTTTACCTTGACCTCGCGCACCACGCCATCGAAGGGCGCCGGAACCTCCATGGTCGCCTTGTCCGATTCCAGCGTCGCCAGCCCTTGGTCGCGCGTGACCCGATCACCCGCCTTGACCAGCACCTCGATCACGGGAATGTTGCTGAAACTGCCGATATCCGGCACGCGGGCTTCTTGGGGGGCGGTCATGGGGACTCCAGAAAGACGGGCGCTGATCCTTCCAACGATGCGCCTATTGTGGCCGCGATGCGAGGCCTGCGGCCAGCGCCGCGCGGGACGTCGCCTCAGAGCGGCGCGCCGACGCGGTTGCGGCCGGCGGCCTTGGCGCGGTAAAGCTGCGCATCGGCGGCCCGCAGCAGGTCGCTGACGCTCGCCATCGCGGCGCCCCAGGCGGCCACGCCGATGCTGACGGTGACACGTCGCACCCCGGCCTCGGGGCCGAGTTCCAGCGCCGCGATGCGCCCGCACAGCGCCTCGGCGAAGGCGTTCGCGGCAACCACCTCGCGCTCGGCCAGCGCGACGGCGAATTCCTCGCCGCCGATCCGCGCGACGATGCAGTCGTTGCACGATTCGGCCTGCAGCACCTGGGCGACGTCCTTGAGCACCACGTCGCCCGCGACGTGGCCGTGGCGGTCGTTGACCGCCTTGAAGTGGTCGAGGTCGACGATCAGCAGCGACAGCGCGCGCTCATGGGCGCTGGTGCGTGCCAGTTCGCGCTCGAGCAGCTCCATGAAATGGCGGCGGTTGTAGAGTCCGGTCAGCGGATCGATGGTGGCGAGCTGGTAGATCTCCTCGTGGTAGCGCGCCTCCACCGACGGGCGCTCCATGAACTTCAGCACGCAGGTGCCGATGGACACGTGGTCGCCGTCCTTGAGCTCGGCCTCGATGATGGGCTGATCGTTGAGCAGGGTGCGGTTGGTCGAGTCGAGATCCTTGATACGGTAGCCGGAGGGCTCCTGCCAGATCCTCGCGTGCTGCCGCGAAATGCTGCGCTCGGGAATCTGGAAATCGCACTCCGGGGCGCGACCGATGACCAGCGGCTCGCCGCCGATGTCGATGCGCTGGCCCAGGCGCGGGCCCTGCAGCACCACCAGGCACGCCGGTGCCGGGACGCCGCCACCGTAGTCGTGCATGGGGCGCAGGGTGCGCCTCTGCGTGGTGCTGGAATCGCGGGAACTCATGCGCGGCGTGAATGGACGTTCCGGAAAGTGTACGCGAGAACCGGCGCGGGACAGGCCTCCGCGCGGCAGGCCATTCGCTATACACTCGCGCGGCGGAAGCCAGGGCCGCGCCCGGAACGCCGGCCATGACGGCGCCATGCACTTCCGTGACAGGTTCCGACATGCCCGACATCGATCCCCTGGCTGACGCGGCGACCGAGTTCCAGGCCGCTTCCCCTCCTTCGGAGGCGGACCACATGGAAGCCGGCGCCCGCCTCGGCGACTACATCATCGTCCGCCTTCTCGGCGAAGGCGGCATGGGTCGGGTATACCTCGCCGAGCAGACCCGCCCGGTGCGCCGGGAGGTCGCGCTGAAGCTGCTGCGCGAACAGGTGGCGAGCCCCCTCGCCCTCGCCTACTTCGACGTCGAGCGGCAGGCGCTGGCACAGATGCACCACCCGGCCATCGCCCAGGTGTTCGACGCCGGCACCACGCCCGGCGGGCATCCCTTCCTGGCCATGGAAGTGGTCGAGGGCCAGCCGGTCACGCACTTCTGCCGCGAGGCCGGCCTGAGCCTGGACCAGCGCCTGGCACTGTTCGCGCGCATCTGCCGCGGCGTCCAGCACGCGCACCAGAAGGGCATCATCCATCGCGACCTGAAGCCGGCCAACGTGCTGGTGCGCGACGTCGATGGCGAGGCGGTGCCGAAGATCATCGACTTCGGCATCGCCATCGGCGACGCCGAAGGCAGCGGCGCCGAAGCGCCCGATGCCGCCGGCACCGCCGTGTACATGAGCCCGGAACAGGCCGGCCACGGCGGCCGGCGCCTCGACACCCGCAGCGATGTCTATTCGCTCGGCGTCATGCTGTTCGAAGTCCTGACCGACGCCACCGCCGCGGCCTTCGATACGTCAGCGCGGCGTTCCGGCGCGGCGCCGCGGACGCTGGTGCAGGAGATCGACCGCGCAGAGGCCCGCGGCGGCGGAGCCAGCGAGCTGGTGCGTGCCGCGGTGCGCCTGCCGGCCGGCCTGCGCGCGGTACTGCGCAAGGCGCTGGCGACCGAGCGCGAGGACCGCTACGACTCCGCGGCGGCGCTGGCCGAGGACCTCGAGCGCTTTCGCGAGCGGCGCCCGCTGCAGGCCGTGCCGCACTCGCGCGCCTACGTCCTGCGCACGCTCGCCGCGCGCCACCGGTTCGGCCTCGCCACCGCCGCGGCGATGCTGCTGGCGCTGGTCGCCGGCGCCGCGCTGGCCCTCCACGGCATGACCCTGGCACGGCATTCGGAGGCGATCGCGCGGCAGGAGGCCACGCGCGCCGCGCAGGTGTCCGAATTCGTGCGCGGCATGCTGGCCGGCGTCGATCCCGAGCACGCGCGCGGCATGGATACGCGCCTGATGCGCAGCATCCTCGACGCCGCTGCCACGCGCGCCAGCCACGAACTGGCTGCGCAGCCGGACGTCCACGCCGATATCGAGACCATGATCGGCGACAGCTACGCCTCGCTCGGCGAGTTCGCGCTCGCCGACAGCCACTACCAGGCGGCGCTGGCCGCCACCCGCGAGGCCGGCGAGCCACCGATCGCGGTGGCGGAAATCCTCAGCCGGCGCGCCGCGACCACCGGTGCCGCAGGCGATTCCGACCAGGCGCTGCAGGAAGCGCGGCGCGCCGTCACGATGGCTGGCGACCTTCCCTCCGGCGACCGCCGGCGCCTGCGCCTCGAGCACGGCCTGGCCGCGCTGGAGCGCGAAGCGGGCCTGCTGGAAGCATCCCGCACGCGTTTCGGGGACGTGCTGGCGCGGCAGCGTGCGAGCCTCGGCGCGGATGACGCGGACACCCTCGCCACCATGCAGGGGCTGGCCATCACCAATCTTGCCGATGGCCACTACGACGAAGCGGAGGGCCTGCTGAAGGCCGTCATCGCGCAGTTCCGACGCCAGCTCGGACCCGACGACATCAAGACGCTCGGCGCCATCGTCACGCTCGGCGTGCTGCTGAACGAGCGCGAGCACTACGCCGAAGCCACCGCCCTCCTGGCGCCGGTGCTGCCGGCGGTGGAGCGGCTCTACGGCCCCGACCATCCGCGCACCCTCGTGGTGGTCATGAATCTCGGCAGCGCGCTCCGCTACGGCGGCCGCTACGAGGAGGCCCGTCCCTACTATCTCCGCGCGCTGGAACTGTCGCGCAAGCTCTACGGGCCGACCGCGCAACGCACGCTGATGGCCGAGGGCAACCTGTCGCTGATGCTGCGCGACGCGGGCGCCCTCGGCGAGGCCGAGCGGCACGCCCGCTTCGTCGCCGACCACGCCGACGACGCCTTCGGCGACAACCCCTATCGCGGCAGCATGTTCCGCGGCCTGGCCAGCATCCTAATCCGCGAGGGTCGCTATGCCGAGGCCGAACGCCAACTCGACCGTGCCTGGGCCGCCTTCACCAGCGGCGTGAGCTATGGCCCGGACCACCCGCGCGCGCAGGAGGTGGTCGACTCCTTCATCGAGCTGTACACGGCGTGGAAGAAGCCCACCCAGGCGGCCGAATGGCAGGCGCGCAAGAGCGCGCCGCCGATGCGCGAACCCGCCGTTGCAGCGGCGTCGCGACGCGACGCGCGCTGAAACCGGCGTGCGCGGCCGGCCGGATCAGTGCCCGGCGCGCAGCGCGGCGAGGTCGGCCAGCACCTGGCCGGAGTTCTTCTCCGGATCGACGTCGACGTAGCGCCGCGCGACCTTGCCCTCGGGGTCGATGAGGAAGGTCTCGCGCCTGGCGTAGCGCATGCCGGCGCGCGAGGTGAGCACGCCGTAGGCGGCCGCGGTGGCGCCGTCCGCGTCGGACAGCAGGCGGAACGGCACGTGGTATTTCTCCGCGAACTCGGCGTGCGACCTGACGTCGTCGAGGCTGACCCCGAGCACGTCGGCGCCGGCCTTGCGCAGCTTCACGATGTCGTCGCGGAAGGTGCAGACCTCGGTGGCGCAGCCGGGCGTGAAATCCTTCGGGTAGAAGTACAGCACCACCCAGCGCCCGCGCTCTCCGGCCAGCGTGTGCCACTCGCCCTTCTGGTCCTGCAGCTTGAAATCGGGCGCGGCATCGCCCACCGCGGGCCCGGGCGCGGGCGTCGCCGCGCGGGCGGCTCCCGCATGGATGCCAGCGGCGAGGACGGCAGCAAGAAGGAAAACGAACCGGCTCATGGCGATCTCCTGCAGGCGGGCGGCCAGTCTACGCCGCTTGGCGCCGCGCGCGCTTTGGCGCGACAATCAGCCCGTCATGGCGGTGCTGAAACACCTCTACCACGCCCTCGGCAGCGACGGGCGGGACTACGAAGTCCACGTCTACGTCGAACCGGCCCACCGCTCCAACGCCTTCATCGAGCGCCTGGAGCGGGTATGCCTGTCCGACGGGCGCGGACTGGACGTCATCGCGCGCCGGCACTACCGGATCATCGACACCGACATCACGCTGGAAGCGAGCGATCCCGAGGCGATCTGAGCGCCGCGAACCGCGCCCGGCCGCTACTTCTTCTTCGCCAGCGGCGGGAACTTCGCCGCATCGAAACCGCCGACCTCGAAGGTGAGGGTGCGCTTGCCCCTGTCCTTCTCCTCCACCTCGAGGCGCAGCACCTCGGCCTTTTCCATCTGCCCGATGAAGGCCTTGTCGTCGGAAATGAACAGCGCCGGCTCGCCCGTTTCCGGCAGGTAGGCCTTGAGCTTGCGCGCCGGCGCATCGTCGAAGCGCGCCTCGATGCTGCAGGTGCCGCGGCAGACGAAGCCCTTGCCGCTGCCGAAGAGGTAGGCGCTCTGCCCCCAGTCCGAGTGCCGGCGGAGCACCAGGCGCACGCGCTCGGCGGCGTTGCGATCCTCGCTGTAGATCGAGGCGGTGACCTGGTCGCCGCCCGATTCCTTGCCGGACTGGTAACTCCAGAGCCGCTCCATGCGCCGCTGCCGGGTGGCCGCCACGGCTTTCGCGCTGGTCTCCTCCAGCGTCTGCGCCACCTCGGTGGCGGCCGCGCTGCCCGGGAAGCGCTCGACGATCTCCTTGCCGATGGGCGCGGCCAGCTCCCAGGAACCCTGCTCGCGCAGGGTGCGGTAGAGCTCCAGTTCCTTCGTACCCTGCGCCGCCGCGGCGGCGGGCGCGGCAGCCTCGTTCGGCGGTGGCGGCGATGGCGAGCAGGCCGCCAGGGGCAGCATCAACAGTGCCACGAGGGCGAGACGGATCGATTCGGACACGCGCATCCTCCGCTGGTGGGCGGCTCCGGGCATGCGGAGCCTCGGCGGCCAGTGTAGGATGATCAGCGGCAGGGATCGCGGCCGAGATTGCGCTCGTAGGTGGAGAACGAATGGTCGCGCTCGCGTCCGGCGCGGCCGCTGGACTGCATGCGCCTGCAGGCCTCCCGCCGCGACAGCGGCAAGGCGCTGACGCTCGCCGTGGCGGCATCGCGGCGCGAGCCGCCGGCGCTCCGGACCGGGATGCTGGACGGACAGGCGCCGTGCCGGTAGAACACCTCACCGTTGCTGGCGCGGCACTCGAAGGACTGCGCCGCGGTGCGGGATGGCGACGGCTTGCCGCTGCGGTGCGCGCCGGCGTGGCTCCCGCTGGAGAGCCGGTACTCGGGGGACGGCTCCGGATCGGGCGCCGGCGCGAACTCGATGCGCCGTTCATGGGCGCCGCCTTCGCAGGGGCGATCCTGGTAGGCCACCTGCCCCTTGCCGTCGCGGCACTGCCAGGCGGACTGCGCGTGGGCGAGGGTCGGCACGGCGAGGAACGCTGCCAGCGCCACGGCGGCGCAGCAGCGTGACGAAGGAACGGAACGGTGCGACATGGCGGATCTCGCCGGGTGGGAAGCGCATGCTCGGCCACGACGGGGCGGCGCACGAGGGCGGTCCGGCGCGGCATCCTGTAGGAAAATGGCGATCCTCGGCTGGGCTGGCGCCGTTCTCGCTTCCCCGGGAGAAGGTTGCGCGCAGCGCCGGATGAGGGTTCGGCCACGCGGGATGCGGCACCGCGTGCAGACCCGTGACCGCACGCTCAGCCCGAACCCTCTCCCAATCCCTCTCGCACTGGGAGAGACAGCTGGGCCTTGACGCTGACCAGGTACCGCCATGCTGCGCAAGTTCATCCACGTCGACATGGACGCCTTCTACGCCTCGGTCGAGCAGCGCGACGACCCGGCGCTGCGCGGCCGGCCGGTAGTGGTGGCCTGGCGCGGCGCGCGTTCGGTGGTGTGCGCGGCGAGCTACGAGGCGCGCCGCTATGGCGTGCGTTCGGCGATGCCGGCATTGCGCGCCGAGCGCCTGTGCCCGGATGCGGTGTTCGTGCCACCCGATTTCAGCCGCTACAAGGCGGTGTCGCGGCAGGTGCGCGCGATCCTGCTCGCGCACACCGAGCTGGTCGAGCCGCTGTCGCTGGACGAGGCCTACCTCGACGTCACCGAAGCGCACTCCACGCTCGGTTCGGCGACCGCGATTGCCCGCGCCGTGCGCGCCGAGATCCGCGAAGCGACCGGCCTCACCGCATCGGCGGGCGTGGCGCCGGCCAAGTTCCTGGCCAAGATCGCCTCGGACTGGCGCAAGCCCGACGGGCTCCACGTGATCCGTCCGCATGAGGTCGCCGCGTTCCTGCAACCCCTGCCGGTGTCGCGCCTGCCCGGCGTGGGCAAGGTCATGGAAGGCCGGCTGCAGGCCCTCGGCGTGCGCAGCGTCGGCGAGCTGCGCGCGCTCGACCCGCATGCGCTGGAAGCCCGCTTCGGGCGCTTCGGCGCGCGCCTGGCCAACCTCGCCCGTGGCATCGACCATGGCGAGGTGCGCCCGGACCGCCCCACGCAATCGATCTCCACGGAAGACACGCTGGAAAGCGACCAGCCACTGGCCGCGCTGGACACGCTGGTCGCGGATCTTGCCCTGCGCACCTGGAGCGCGGCACGGCGCACCGAACGCATCGGCCGCACCGTGGTGCTGAAGCTGAAGACGTCCGCGTTCCGCATCCTGACCCGCAGCCGCACGCCCGAGGCGCCGCCGCGCTCGGGCGATGAGCTGGCGAGCGTCGCGCGCGGACTGTGTGACGTGGTGGACCTGCCGGCCAGTACGCGCTACCGGCTGGTCGGCGTGGGTCTCGCCAACTTCTTCGATCCCGACGACACCCCGGCGCAGGCCGAGCTCTTCGAGGACTGATCGGCTGGACAACGCCCGCCGGTTTGCACAGCATGGGCGGATTACTGCCGATCGCGAGCCGCCCATGTCCCGACATCCCGCCGCCCTTGCCGCGCTGGTCGCCGCCTTCGCCCTCGGCGCCTGCGCGCCCGTTGCCCAGAAGAACGCCGACGTTCCCGACCCGAGCCGCGCCGACATGCACGATGCCGATCCCTATCTCTGGCTCGAAGACATCCACGGCGAGAAGGCGCTCGCCTGGGTCGAGCGGGAGAACGCCGTCACCGCCAGGGCCTATGCCGACACGCCGCAGTTCGAGCGCACCCGCGCGGCGATCCTGGAGGCGCTCGATTCCGACGCCAGGATCCCCTACGTCGAGAAGCTCGGCGAGTTCTACTACAACCTGTGGAAGGACAAGGATCACCCGCAGGGCCTGTGGCGGCGCACCACCCTAGCCGAATACGCGAAGCACGATCCGACCTGGGAAACGGTGCTCGACCTGGACGCGCTGGCCGCGGCGGAGGGGAAGAAATGGGTCTGGCACGGCGCCGAATGCCTCAAGCCCGGGTACCGGCGCTGCCTGCTGGATCTTTCCCCCGGCGGCGGTGACGCGGTGGTGGTGCGCGAATTCGATCTCGTCGACAAGGCGTTCGTGAAGGATGGCTTCGCGCTGCCCGCGGCCAAGACCGAAGTCGCCTGGATCGATGCCGACCACATCTATGTCGGCACCGATTTCGGCCCGGGCTCGATGACCCGATCGAGCTATCCGCGCCTGGCGAAGGTGTGGCGACGCGGCACGCCGCTGGCCGATGCGAGGCTCGCCTACGAGGGCCGCGACGACGATCTCGCCGTGTCCGCCTTCCGCGACCTGACGCCCGGCTTCGAACGCGATTTCGTGGTGCGGACGATCGATTTCTTCACCAGCGAAACCTTCCTGCGCCAGGCGAACGGCGAACTGGTCAAGCTCGACCTGCCGCTGGACGCGCAGCCCGCGGCGCATCGCGAATGGCTGCTGGTGGAACTGCGCAGCGCCTGGAGCACCGGCGGCGCGAGCTGGCCGTCGGGATCGCTGCTGGCGATCCGCTTCGACGACTTCATGGCCGGCCAACGCGACTTCACGGCGCTGTTCACGCCGAGCGGGACGACTTCGCTCGCGGGGTATTCGTGGACCCGCCACCACCTGATCCTGAACATCCTCGATGACGTCACCAGCCGCCAGGACGTGCTGACGCCCTCCGCATCGGGCGACTGGCCGCGTACGGCGCTGGCCGGCGCGCCCGAACTCAGCACGGTCGAGGTGAGCGGCATCGATGCCGACGAGAGCGATGCCTATTTCATGATCGTGACCGGCTATCTCACGCCGAGCACGTTGTCGCGCGGCGTCATCGGCGAGGGCACGGCGAAGGTGCTGAAGGAATCGCCGTCCTTCTTCGACGCCTCGCGCCACGAAGTGCACCAGTATTTCGTCAACTCCAAGGACGGCACGCGCGTGCCCTATTTCGAGGTCTCGCCCAAGGGCGTGGACCTGCCGCTCGGCCGCGACCACCCGACCCTGCTCTACGGCTACGGCGGCTTCGAGGTGGCCCTGCGGCCAAGCTACAACGCCACCGTCGGCCGCGCCTGGCTGGAGCGCGGCGGCGTCTACGTGGTCGCCAACATCCGCGGCGGCGGCGAGTACGGCCCGCGCTGGCACCAGGCCGCGCTGAAGGCGAACCGGCCGCGCGCCTACGAGGATTTCGCCGCCGTGGCGGAGGACCTGATCCGCCGCGGCGTGACCACGCGCGCGCAGCTCGGCGCCTATGGCGGCAGCAACGGGGGCCTCCTCGCCGGCAACATGCTGACCGAGTATCCGCAGCTTTTCGGCGCCATCGTCTCGGCCGTGCCGCTGCTCGACATGAAGCGCTATACGCACCTCTCCGCCGGCGCATCCTGGATCGCCGAATACGGCGACCCGGACAAGCCGGAGGAATGGGCCTGGATCAGGACCTTCTCGCCCTACCAGAACGTCGAGCCCGGCGTGGACTATCCGCCGGTGCTCTTCTACACCGCCACCAGCGACGACCGCGTCGGCCCGGTGCAGGCGCGCAAGATGGCGGCGAAGATGCAGGCGATGGGCTACGAGAACGTGTGGTTCTACGAGAACACCGAAGGCGGCCATGGGGGCGCCGCGGACAACCGCCAGCAGGCCTTCATGAGCACGATGGTCTACACCTTCCTGTGGAACAAGCTGACGCGCGCGCCCCGCGACTGATGTGCAATCAGTAAGCCATGGAGAAGCGGAATCCCGGCGTACGGGCTGACGCGCGCGCCGACCGGGGTTGGCGTCAGTCCAGCGTCACCGGCAGGCGCAGCAGCCGGCGTCCCTCGGCATCGGCTGGCGGCAGCGCGCCGGCGCGGATGTTGACCTGGAGTGCCGCGTAGAGCAGGCGGGGCACGGCCAGGGTCGCATCGCGTCGAGTGCGGAATGCGACGTAGTCGGCCTCGCTGGTATCCGCCCGGAGCTGTGCGTTGCCGGATTTCTGCGCGGCCACCGTGGTGACGCACTCGGGTTCATCGCCCGCGGCGGGATAGTCGTGGCAGAGAAAGATGCGCGTCTCGTCCGGCAGCGCATACAGACGCTGGATCGAGCGGTACAGGGTGGCGGCGTCGCCGCCCGGGAAGTCGCAGCGCGCCGTGCCGAGGCGGGGCGCGAACAGCGTGTCGCCCACGAACACCGCATCTCCAACGAGGTAGCTGAGGCCGTCGGGCGTGTGTCCCGGTGTCGCCAGCACGCGCACCTGGAGCGAGCCGATACGGAACTGCTCACCATCCGCGAGCAGGCGGTCGAACTGCGAACCGTCGGCCGCGAGTTCCTCCTCCAGCGCGAACACGCGGCGGAAATGCCGCTGCACGGTGACGATGCCGGCGCCGATGCCGATCGCCGCCCGCGCTCCCTGCGCGGCCAGCGCCTCGCGCATCCACTGGGCCGCGGTCAGGTGGTCGGCATGCGCGTGGGTCTCCAGGATCCAGTCGATGCGCAGTCCCTGTCCGCGCGCGGCATCGAGCACGCCGTACGCGCTGTCATGTCTCACCTGGCCCGAAGAGAGGTCGAAGTCCAGCACCGGATCGATGACGGCCGCCGCCCGCGTGGCGGGATCGGAGACCAGGTGCGTCCACGCGGAGGTGGCGGCATGGAAGAAGGACTGCACGTTCGCGTTCACGGGGCACCTCGCCCGGCATGGATCCGGTGGCGGCGGATGGCCGTCGCATGAAGCCGTCCGTGTGCGCACATCGTCGCGCGTGCCGGCACGGCCTCGCCTCGCATTGTGCGCCGGTGGAGCCGGACGCGCAGGTCAGGGGTTCGCCGGCGGAGGCGGCTGCGCCGGGCGATTCTTGCCGAACAACCCTTCGAACAGCTCCAGGGGCAGCGGGAAGGCGATCGTCGTGGTGCGGTCGCCGGCGACCTCGACCAGGGTTTGCAGATACCGCAACTGGATGGACTGCGGCTGCTCCATCAGGGTCTGCGCGGCCTGCATCAGCTTCTGTGAGGCCTGCAGTTCGCCCTCGGCATTGATCACCTTGGCGCGGCGCTGGCGCTCGGCCTCGGCTTGGCGGGCGATGGCGCGCACCATGACCTCGTCGAGGTCGACCTGCTTGATCTCGACGTTGGACACCTTGATGCCCCAGGCGTCGGTGTGCTGGTCGAGGATGATCTGGATGTCGTGGTTGAGCTTGTCGCGCTCGGACAGCATCTCGTCCAGTTCGTGCTGGCCGAGCACCGAGCGCAGCGTGGTCTGCGCGAGCTGGCTGGTCGCCTCGTAGGCGTTCTCGACCTGGATCACCGCCTTCTCCGGATCGATGATGCGGAACAGCAGCACCGCATTGACCTTGACCGGCACGTTGTCGCGCGAGATCACGTCCTGCGGCGGGATGTCCATGACGATGGTGCGCAGGTCCACGCGCACCATCTGCTGCAGCACCGGCACGATGACGATGATGCCGGGGCCCTTCACCGCCTGGAAGCGGCCGAACAGGAACACCACGCCGCGCTGGTACTCGCGCAGGATCTTGATCGAGGACAGGATCAGCAGCAGCACGACCACGATGATCGGCGCAAGAATGGAAAGCATCAGGGTTCTCCCTTGTCGAGGGTACGCAGTGGTTCGACGCCAAGCACCAGTCCATCGATGGCGGTGACGCGGATCGGCTCGCCGTCGCGCAGCGGCACCCGGGTCACCGCCTGCCAGCGTTCGCCGTGCACGTGCACCAGGCCGCGCCGGTCGAAATCGCCGACGGCGATGCCGCGACTGCCGACCATCTGCTCGCGCCCGGCGACCTGCGGCTGGCGGTGCGAGCGCAGCGCCATCCAGACGATGCCGGCCAGCACCAGCGCCGCCGCCAGGCTGGTGCCGACCAGCAGCGGCAGGGGAATGCCGAAACCGGGCACGCTGGTATCCATCAGGATCACCGATCCGAATACGAAGGCGACGATTCCGCCGATGCCGAGCGTGCCATAGGCGGGCACGAAGGTCTCGGCGATCAGCAGCACGATGCCGAGCGCGATCAAGGCCAGCCCCGCGTAGTTGACCGGCAGCGTCTGGAAGCCGTAGAGCGCGAGCAACAGGCAGATCGCGCCGGCGACGCCAGGCAGCACCGCGCCCGGGCTGTAGCCCTCGAACAGCAGCCCGCCGAGGCCGATGATGAGGAGCAGGTAGGCGACCGAGGGATCCGCGATCACGCCGAGGAAGCGGCTGCGCCAGTCCGGCTGCAGCGTTTCCACCTGCGCGCCGCGCGTCTGCAGCGCCACCTCGCCCGTCGCGGTCGTGACCTTCCGGCCGTCGATCTCCTCGAGCAGGCTTTGCAGGTCCGGCGCGACCACGTCGATCACGTGGAGCTTGAGTGCTTCGCTGGCGCTGACGCTGACCGCCTCGCGCACCGCCTTCTCGGCCCAGTCGGCATTGCGCCCGCGCTGCTCGGCGAGCGCGCGGATGTAGGCGACCGCGTCGTTGACCATCTTGCGCGATTCGGCGCCTTCAGACGCGTCCGGCGCAGGCCCTTTCCCCTCGTCGCTGCCCTTGTCACCCGCCTTGCCGTCCGGCTCGTCGGGCTTGGGCGCCTGCGGCAGCGGTGAGCGGTCGCCGCCGATGATCGAGATCGGCGTGGCGGCGCCGAGGTTGGTCGCCGGCGCCATCGCCGCCACGTGGCAGGCGTAGAGGATGTAGGTGCCGGCACTCGCCGCCCGCGCCCCGCCCGGCGCCACGTAGCCGATCACCGGCACCGGCGAGGCGAGGATCGCCTTGATGATGCCGCGCATGGAGCGGTCGAGCCCGCCCGGCGTATCCATCTCCAGCACCACCGCGGCGGCGTTCTCCTCGCCGGCGCGGGCGATGCCGCGCTCGACGAAGTCGGCACTCGCCGGGCTGATAGCGCCATCGACGCGCAGCAGGATGATCTGCGCCGGGTCGGCAGCTTGGGCCGCCATCATCCACCCGCCGAGCATTGCCGCAAGCAGCAAGGGCATCACGCAGGCGGACAGCCATCTGGACATGCGGCCATCAGACCAGAGCGCCGCCGCCTTGGCAAACCGAGGACCGATGCGGCTTCAGCACGGGTTTCGTTGCAGCCGGAGCAGCATCGGGCCGGCGCGGATGTGGGAGCGACTCCAGCCGCGACGCTCCTTCTCATGTCGCCGGAAAGCATCGGGACTGAAGTCCCTCCCACAACAGCCGGTGATGCGGGAAAGTCCTGTGGGAGCGGCTTCAGCGCGATGCTCTGTTCCTTGGCGGTCAAACAGCATCGCGACTGAAGTCCCTCCCACGAGGGCTTCCTCCTGCGCGTGCCGCGTGCTCAAGCCGCGTCGAGCATCATCGCCTCAGCCGCACTTGGAATACCCGCAATTCAGGCACGTGGCACACCCGTCCATGATGATCACGGCATTGGTATTGCACTTGCCGCACATCGTGGCGCCGGGCGGGAACTCGCCGCTGGCGGCCGAGACCGCCGCATCCTCGCGGGAGGATGACGCGGCGGGCGCGGCATCGGTGGCGCAGTCCGACCCGGCGTCTCCCTTGGCACGAGCCTCGTAGGCGGCACGCTTCTCGGCGACGAGGCGCTTCTGCTCGGCGCTCATCTCAGGGTCGTGCAGGAGGCCGATGGTCTTGAGGTGCGTCTCGATCACGCAGCCGATCTCGGCCACGATCGAGGGCATGTAGACGCCACCAGCCTTGAAGTAGCCGCCGCGCGGGTCGAACACGGCCTTCAGTTCCTCGACCAGGAAAGTGACGTCGCCGCCCTTGCGGAACACCGCGGACATGATCCGGGTCAGCGCCACGATCCACTGGAAGTGGTCCATGTTCTTGGAGTTGATGAACACCTCGAACGGACGGCGCAGTTCATGCGGCGTGCCGGCGTTGAGCACGATGTCGTTGACGGTCACGTAGAGCGCGTGCTCGACCAGCGGCGACTTGATCTTGTAGGTGGCGCCGATCAGCGTCGAGGGCCGCTCGACGCTTTCGTGCATCTGGATCACCTCGGCGCCGGCCGGCTTGTCGGGAACGGATTCGGGCACCTCGGCGGGCGCGACCACGCGCTCGTTCTCCACTGCCTTGGCGACGCTGTAGCCGACAATCTTGCGCTCGATCTTCATGGTGTCCTGCCTGTCTCGTGTTCGGGTGTAGCGCCCCGGCCGGCGCATGGCCGGACGGGGCGGGGATCAATGTCGTTGCGAGCGCGCCCTGGTGGCGCGTGATGCCGCCGGCTGTGCCGGCGTTTTCGCCGCCCCGTCCTTCCTTGCGGGCACTTTTGCTGCGGGCCTTGCCGGCATGGCACGCCTGGCTGCAGCCTTGACGGGCGCCTTGCTGGCCGTCGCAGCCCTCGCCGCGGGCGACTTGCTGGCCGTTGCCGCTTTCGTGGCCGGTGCCTTCGTTGCCTGCGACTGCTTCGGCGGAGTGGTCCTGGCCGCCGCCTTGCTGGCCGTCGGCCTGGCCGGCGCCTGCGACTTCGGTTTCGCGGCGGGCGGCTTCGCGGGCACCGCTGCCCTGCGGGCCGCCAGCTTTTTCGCGGGTGTCTTGCCGGCAGCAGCCGTGGACCTCTTCGCCGTTGCGATCTTGCCGGCGACCTTCTTCGCAGAGGCCTTGCTGGCCGCGTTCGTGCCGGAACCGGGCTTCGCGGCGGGCCGCTTGGCGCGCACCGACTTCGCGCCGGGCGCAGCCTTGCCAGCAGTTGCTGCCTTGCCTTGGGGCACCTTCTTCGCCGGCGCCTTCGTTGCCGGGGGCTTCGTTCCCGGGAGCTTCGACGCCGCAACCTTGCCCACCGTGGCCCTGCCGGAAGCCGCCTTGCTTCCGGCCAACCGCGTGGCCGCGGGCTTTGCAGCCGTGCCCTTCTTGGCGGGTATCGAGGCCGTCCTTGCCGTAGGCCGCGCACCTCCAGGCTGCCGGGCGGCTGCGCTGGCGGATCCCGGGTTCTTCGCTGCGCTCGTTGCGGCCGCGACCTTGGCCTTGCCGCCGGCAGCACTCGTCCTGGCTTTCTCGCTGGCGGCAGCAGCCTTGGCCTTGCCGACCGCGGCGAGCTTCCTGGCCGCACCGGTCGCCGCCTGGCGGACCCGGGCACCGGCACCGACCGCCTTCGCCTTTGCCCGTGCGGCGGTTTCGAGGAACGCCGAGCCGATCGCCGCGCCTTCCTCGGCGACCGTCGCACGCGTGCGCGCCACCACCGTCTGCACGCGCCGCGCGGCCTGCTTGCGCGCCTTGCGCACGCTGCCTGCGGCCTTGCGTGCCGTGGCCTGTACCGCCTGGCCGGCATCCACGGCTGCGCTGCCGACCGAAGTCGCCACGGCGCCGGCCGCGTCGGCCACCGCGCCACCCATCTCGGCAGCGCCTTCCTTCAACTCCTGCAAGGGACTGCCTGGATCACCCGAATTTCCGACTTCGCCGTGCATTGCTGGTTCCCCTTCTGCCTGACGTGGATGGTGAATCGGTGACGCGCCGTGTGGTTGCTGTTGGCGACCGCCTGCGGGACGGAGCCAATGGGCTTGACCTTCCCGAACCCGTTGTGCCCCGGGAAGCCTTACGCTCCTCCGTTCGATGGATGCCCGCTTTCGCGGGCATGGCGTCCGCGGGGACTGGACGGACCCCAACTAGAACTTTCCGTAATAGCCTTCCTTGAGCGCATCGAAGAGGTTGGCGGCGGTATGCGTTTCGCCGTCGTACTCGATCTCCTCGTTGCCCTTGACCTCGACCACCGAACCGTCGTCGAGCTCGAAACGGTAGGTGGTGTTGGCCAGGTCCTGCTCCTTCACCAGCACGCCCTGGAAGGCCTCCGGGTTGAACCTGAAGGTGGTGCAGCCCTTGAGGCCCTGGCGCCAGGCGTAGCGGTAGATGTCCTTGAAATCCTCATAGGGATATTCGGTCGGCACGTTGGCGGTCTTGGAGATGGAGGAGTCGACCCACTTCTGCGCGGCGGCCTGGATGTCCACGTGCTCGGTCGGCGAAATGTCGTCGGCGGCGACGAAGTAATCGGGCAGCTTCTCGCCGGGCTCGCTCGAGAATGGCATCGCCTTCGCATTGATGAGCTCGCGATAGGCAAGGAGCTCGTAGCTCAGCACCTCGACCTTCTCCTTGGTCTTGCGGCCCTCGCGGATGACGTTGCGCGAATAATGGTGCGCGAAGCTCGGTTCGATGCCGTTGGAGGCGTTGTTGGCCAGCGACAGCGAGATGGTGCCGGTCGGCGCGATCGAGGAATGGTGGGTGAAGCGCGCGCCGGTTTCGGCGAGTTCCGCCACCAGTTCCGGTGCGACCTCGGCGACCTGCTGCATGTAGCGGCTGTATTTCGCGTGCAGGACGCGGCCGGGGATGGCATCGCCCACCTTCCAGCCATCGGCCGCCATTTCCGGACGCTTGCGCAGCATCTCGCCGGTGACCTCGTACTCGCGGGCGAGGATCGGCGCCGGACCCTTCTCCTTCGCCAGCGCCAGCGCGACTTCCCAGCCGGCCAGCGCCATCTCGCGCGAGACGTCCTCGGTGAAGGCGACCGCCTCCTGGCTGCCGTAGCGGTGCTTGAGCATGGTCAGCGTGGAGCCGAGGCCGAGAAAACCCATGCCGTGACGACGCTTGGACTCGATCTCCGCGCGCTGCTGCTCCAGTGGTAGGCCGTTGATCTCCACCACGTTGTCGAGCATGCGCGTGAACACGCGCACCACTTCCTTGTATTCGTCCCAGTCGAAGCGCGCCTTGGGACCGAAGGGATCGCGCACGAACTTGGTCAGGTTGACCGAACCCAAGAGGCACGAACCGTAGGGGGGAAGCGGCTGCTCACCGCACGGGTTGGTCGCGCGGATGTCCTCGCACCACCAGTTGTTGTTCATCTCGTTGACGCGGTCGATCAGGATGAAGCCGGGCTCCGCGTAGTCATAGGTGGAGACCATGATCATGTCCCACAGGTGCCGCGCGCGGACGTGGCCGTAGATCTTGCAGGCGACCAGGCCATCGTCGCGGACCACGTAGTTGCGGTGCGTCGGCCAGTCGCGCCAGACCACCTGGGCCGGGTCATCGAGGTCGATCTCGTGCTGCTCCTTGACGTGCACCGGGAACACCAGCGGCCAGTCGCCATCACCCTCGACCGCTTCCATGAAGCCGTCGGTGACGAGGAGCGAAAGATTGAACTGGCGCAGGCGCCCGTCCTCGCGCTTGGCCTTGATGAATTCCTTCACGTCCGGATGGCTGACGTCGAAGGTGCCCATCTGCGCGCCGCGCCGGCCGCCGGCCGAGGACACGGTGAAGCACATCTTGTCGTAGATATCCATGAACGACAGCGGCCCGGAAGTGTACGCACCGGCGCCGGAAACGTACGCGCCGCGCGGGCGCAACGTGGAGAATTCGTAGCCGATGCCGCAGTTGTGGATCACCACCAGGCCATGGTTTCCGGCCAGGTAATTGTTGTGACCCTCCACTTCGAAATCGTAGAACGTCTCGTCCAGATCAAGGCCGCGGTGCACCGCTTCGAGCGGGCGCAACTGGCGCGCCAGCGCAATCAGCGGCTGCAGGTGCGGAAACCGTTCCTCCCAGCGGTCGAGCCAGATGCGGCTGATCGTCGTGCGCTGGTGGTATCCGTGGTAATACCCAAGCTGCTGCCGCTCGGCGTGACCCAGATCAGCCGATTCGGCGGTCAGCGCCTCGCCCAAGACCTGCGGCAGTCGATAGCGGTCGTACTGGCCGGATTGGCTGGCGTGCCGGGCAATGCGCGCGCGCTTGCCCGTGTCGGCCATGTAGCGCGCGACCTGCTTCAGGAACGCGGAATCGCTGATCTTCAACATGACGCCGCTGTCATGCACCTCGTGGCCGGCCAGTTCATGACTGCGCGGCTGGCGCATGGTGATCCCCGCATGCACGCCGAACAGCCCCAGCAGGGACCTCAGTTCTTCCGCGAAGCCAATGCTGCAGGTCGCCAGGGTAGCGCTGCCACGCTCCCGGCAGATGCTGCCGTCGGTATCGAGCAGACCGGCAAGGAATGGCAGGAACGCCTGCTCGGGCGCTCGGCGGATCCACTCGGGCACGTGCAGGTGCGCGGCCTTGCGGCCGGTCTGGTGATCGATGAGCTGCGCCGCACGGCTGGCGCGGAAGCTCGCCACCGTGTAGTCCCACACCGGCGTTCCATTCACGGTCGTGGCCGCAGCAACCTGCGCCCTGGCGCCGAATGTGGCCTCGAAGAAGGCCGCATACCGCTCGACGACTTCCCGCTCGGCGGCGCGGATCTTGAACACCAACCGCTGCCCGAGCGCCTGCGCACGTCGCGCCCATGCGCCATCTCCCGCCTTGTACCTGACGCGCTTGGTGTAGGCGCTGCCATCGCCGAGGTGGGCGCCGGCGAACCACGCCGGCGACGCAGCCGCCGCATCGCCCTGCCATGCCAGGCGATGCTGCACCAGTGCGTCCTCGCCATGAACCTCGTCAGCGCGCACGTAGCGATACCTGCCACCGCGATGGACCAGCACAGGATGCTTCGTGGACGTCTTCAGGGACACGCCGCCGGCGATCAGCTCGATGTTCTCCTCACGCGGCACGCGCACCGTGAGATGGCGCAGGATCGGGCGCATCTCGAACCGCCCGGTGGCGCGGTCGTAGCTCAGGATTTCCCGGTGCTGCTCGCGCACGGCGCGCTCGACCTCGACCAGGCCCTGCTCGGTGCGCACCCAGGTGCCGGCGGCGACGCAACCGGCCTTGAGTGTCAGCCCGGCCTCGTGCACCTTCTCCAGGATGTCGTCCATCGAGTCGTCGATGGTGCCGGAGACCGTGCAGTTGATGGTCGAGGTCTTGGGCTTGTGTTCCTGCGCGCCCGCGTTGGAGGTGATGCGGCCGGCCGGGATCGCGCCGCGGCGCAGCGCCCACAGGAAGCGGCCGTGCCAGTAGTCGCGGGTTTCCGGGGTGGCCTCGACCTCGGAGAGTGCGCGGGCGATGCGCTGCCAGGTGTCGTCCACGGCCCCGTCGATCGGCGTGCCGTCCTTGGCCTTCAGGCGGTACTTCTTGTCCCAGATGTCCTCGGAAGCGGGCTGCAGGGGGATTTCCACCGCGCCGCGGGCGAGCGGCTCCAGACGTACCGTGTTCATCGTTTTCCTCCCGGAAAGGCCGTCAGGGCGGCCCATCGCGTCCATTTACGCGGGACATCCGGCTCCGCGCCAACCCAACCTGTGGGATCATCACGCGCTGCCGGACACAAGATGTTGTAAGCGGGTGAAACTTACCGCCGCAGCGGCGGCGGCGCAAGGGCACAGTTCGGCGTGCTGTGCCGGCCCTCCTCGGAGACCGCGCCGGACTTGCGATTGGGACCATGCAGCCCGATTTGCGAGACTTGCACCCGCGCCAGCCGCCCAAGGAAACCGCCGATGCCGATCCTGCCCAGCCCCGCCGCCCGAGTCGCGCACCGGGTGTTCGCATTCGCCTTCTGCGCCGCACTCGCCGGCGGCGCCACCGCCGCACTGCCGCCGGCGGTGGACCAGCAGGCCCTGCCCTCGCTGGCGCCGATGCTGGAACGGGTCACCCCGACGGTGGTCAACATCGCCTCGCGCACCCGCGTGGCGGTGCGCAACCCTTATTTCGACGATCCGATCTTTCGGCGCTTCTTCGGCCTCCCCAACACGCCGCGCGAGCAGGTGCAGCAGTCGCTGGGCTCCGGCGTGGTCGTGGATGCCGGGAAAGGTTACGTACTGACCAACAACCACGTGGTGCAGGGCGCCGACGACATCGAGGTCACGGTCGCCGCCGGCCAGACCTTCAAGGCCAAGGTACTCGGCACGGACCCGGACACCGACCTCGCCGTGCTGCAGATCCCGGCGCAGAACCTCGTCGCGCTGCCGGTGGCCGATTCCTCGAAGCTGCGCGTCGGCGACTTCGTGGTCGCCATCGGCGAACCCTTCGGCCTCGGCCAGACCGTGACCTCCGGCATCGTCTCCGCGCTCGGCCGCACCGGCGTGCGCGGCGCCGGCTACCAGAACTTCATCCAGACCGACGCCTCGATCAACCCCGGCAACTCCGGCGGGCCGCTGGTGAACCTGCGCGGCGAGATGATCGGCATCAACTCGATGATCTATTCGCCCTCCGGTGGCAACGTCGGCATCGGTTTCGCCATCCCTTCCAACCTCGCCATGGATGTGATGCGCCAGCTGGTAGCGAGCGGCCACGTCAAGCGCGGCGTGCTCGGCGTCGAGGTGCAGGACGTCACGCCGCGGATCGCCGAACTGTTCGGCCTCAAAGACCACCGCGGCGCCGTGGTCACGCGCGTGCGCGCCGGCTCGCCGGCGGAATCGGCGGGACT
This sequence comes from Lysobacterales bacterium, assembly GCA_017305135.1. Taxonomy (GTDB): domain Bacteria; phylum Pseudomonadota; class Gammaproteobacteria; order Xanthomonadales; family Rhodanobacteraceae; genus Dokdonella_A. The sequence continues at coordinate 57,808 of JAFKNA010000021.1, forward strand.
GCACACCGGCGACGTGATCGTCGCCGTGAACGGACAGGTGGTGAACGGCGAGCATGACCTGCGCAACATCGAGGGCCTCACCGCGGCGGGCACCAGCGTCGCGGTCGGGCTGATCCGCGATGGCAAGCGCATGGTGATCGACACCGAGCTGAAGCCCACGCCGATCCGCACCGTCAAGGGTGCCACGCTCGACCCGCGCCTGGCCGGCATCGAGTTTTCCGACCTCGACGACAGCCAGCGTCAGCGGGGCATCGGCGGCGTGGTGGTGTCGCGCATCGGCAGTTCCAGCCGCGGCTACCAGTCGGGCCTGCGCGAAGGCGACATCATCGTGGCGGTGAACCGCCGCGACCTCGCCGGCATGCCCGACTTCAGCCAGCTCGCCGGCGCGCGCTCGCGCCAGTTGCTGCTCACGCTGCTGCGCGGGGAGGAACTCTACTACCTCATCCTCTGACGCCGCCGAAGCCCCGCCGTGGTAGAGTGGCGCCGGCATTTTTCCCCGCGTGGTAGGTACATACATCATGTTGCTGTCATCCCGCCTCATCGCCGCCGCCGCGCTCGCGTGCCTGGTCGGCACCCTTGCCATGCCGGCCACGGCCAGCGCCGCCGACGAGCTGATCTGGCGCGGCGACCAGGCCACCGGCCGCTCCATCATGAAGGACCTGGCCGCCGAATACGCGAAGCAGAAGCGCGGCAAGGTGGTGATGCAGCCGTTCAGCACCGTGTCGGGCCTGGACGCGGTGGCGCAGGGCAAGGCGGACCTCGCCGGCAGCGCGCGTGGCAGGGATGAGACGCGCCCGGAGGAGGCGAACCTGGAATTCCTGCCGGTGGCGCTGGATGCGGCGGTGATGATCACCCATCCAAGCAACCCGGTGCAGAACCTGACCATGCACCAGCTCTACGAGATCTATTTCGGACGCATCAACAACTGGAAGCAGCTCGGCGGGGCCGACAAGCCGATCAACCTGTACGCGATCGCCGCGCCCCTCGACGGCATCGAATACAGCCTGCGCGAGCTGGTGTTCAACAACGGCGGCAAGCGCGTCGCGGCGCCACGCCTGTACCTCAATACCATCGCGCTCGAGCAGGCGATCGCCATCGATCCGGCGGGCCTCGGCCTGTCCACCCTCGGTGGGGTGCATTCCAACACCGGCGTGCGCATGGTCAACGTCGAAGGCGTCACGCCGTCCACCGCGAGCGTCGCCGACGGCACCTATCCGCTGTTCATCACCCTCTACCTGGTCGAGCGCAACGACGATTTCCACCAGGACGTGATCGACCGCTTCCGCGAATTCCTGGCCACGCCCGGGGTGCGCGACATCGTCCGCAAGCACCAGCTGGTGCCCTACGGCGAGGTCGCCGACATCGCCGCCAAGCAGGAAGCGCGCCTCGCCTTCATCCAGGAGCGCATGCGCACCGAGAAGGAAGCGGCGCTCGCGCTGGCGGCCGCGGCGCCCGCACCGGTCGCGCCCGAGGGCGCCGAGCTGGCCGCCGCGGCGGCGCCGGCGCCTGCCCCGCAGGCCAGCGCACTGGTGCAGGACGGCGCCAAGCCCGCCGCCAAGCCTGCCAGTGCCCCGGCCAAGGCCAAGCCGGCCAAGGGCGCGACCAAGCCGGTGGCGGACGCGACCACCACCCCGGCCTCGAGCGGCGCCGGCGCGTCCGGTGCCGCCGGGGGCTGAAGCCCGCGCGCGGACGTCCGCCATCGCCCCGGCGCATACGCCCGGCGGGCGGACGACGGAGGGCCGCCCGATGCGCAACGCCCCTGGGGCGCCGGGCGGCCGCGATGATCCGCCGATGTCGATCCTCGCGATCTCGCTCGACCTCGACGACACGCTGTGGCCGGTGGCGCCGGCGATCAGCGCGGCCGAGGAAGCGCTCGACGCCTGGTTGCGGCGCCACCACGCCGAGGTTGCGCGGCGCTGGCCGCTGCAGGCCCTGCGCGAACTGCGCGAGGACATCGCCGCGCGCCATCCGCATCTCGCCCACGACTTCACCGCGCAACGCCGGCTGACCCTGGCGCAGGCCTTCGGCGCCTGCGGCTTCGGCGACGAGCACGTCGAGGAGGCCTACGAGGTCTATTTTGCTGCGCGCAACCGCGTCGAGTGCTACGCCGATGCGATTCCGGCGCTGGTGGCGCTGGCGGCGCGGCTGCCCGTCGTCAGCATTTCCAACGGCAACGCCGACCTCGAACGCATCGGCCTGCGCGGCCACTTCGCACACTGCATCTCGGCCCGCGAGGAAGGCGTCGCCAAGCCGCATCCGGCGATTTTCCTGGGCGCCTGCGCGCGACTCGGCATCGATCCGGCGCACGTACTGCACGTCGGCGACGATCCGTTGCTGGATGTCGCCGGAGCGCAGCGCGCCGGCCTGCGCGCCGCCTGGCTCAACCGCAGCGATGCGGCACCGGTCGAAGGCGTCGAGCCGGACCTCGTGGTGCGCGATCTCGGCGAGCTGCTGCACTGGCTGGACGGCCACGCCGAGGGCACCGACGCGCGCGCTGTCCCGGTTCCCGCCGGCTAAGTGCGTGCCGCGGCCCCGGGGCTTGCATCCACCGAACCCGTCCACAACAGGAATCCAGCATGAACGCATGGCTCAGCCCCTCCGAAGCCGCCGCCGCGGTGCCGCTGATCGCCGTCGACGCCGACCATCTCGCCCGGCTCGCGGACGGCATGGGCGAGCCCGTGCGGCACTGGTGCGCGGCCAACGCCTTTGCCGGCGTGGCGGGAGAGGTGCTCCCTCTGCCGGCCGGCGACGGCGGCGTGGAAGCCATCCTGGCCGGCTGCAACCCGGCCGATCCCCTGCGCGCGCTCGCCCACCTGCCGTTGCGGCTGCCGGCCGGCGGCGCCTATCGGCTGGATTCGCGCGGCCTCGCCCTGGACGCGGAGCAGGTGGCGCTGGGCTGGGCGCTCGGCGCCTACCGTTTCGGCCGCTACCGGGACGGCCGGGCACCGGCGCGGCTGCTGCTCGAGCCCGCCGTGGCCGGGCGCGCGCGGGCCATGGCCGAAGCGGTCTACCATGTCCGCGACCTGGTCAACACGCCAACCGAAGACCTCGGGCCGGCCGAACTCGCCGACGAGGTCAGGGCGCTCGCCGGGCGCCACGGCGCCGAATACCGCGAATGGGTGGGCGACGAGCTGCTGGGCGAAGGCTTCCGCCTCGTCCACGCCGTCGGCCGCGCCAGCCATCGCGCACCGCGCCTGGCCATGCTGCAGGCCGGACCCGAGGATGCGCCCGGACTGGTGCTGGTCGGCAAGGGCGTCTGCTTCGATACCGGCGGCCTCGACGTCAAGGGCGGCGAGGGCATGCGCTGGATGAAGAAGGACATGGGCGGCGCGGCACACGCGATCGCCCTCGCCGGCCTGGTGCTGGACGCGAAGCTGCCGGTGCGGCTGACGCTGCTGGTGCCAGCGGTCGAGAACGCCATCGCCGGCAACGCCTTCCGCCCGGGCGAGGTCATCGTCGCGCGCAGCGGCCTCAGCGTGGAGATCGACAACACCGACGCCGAGGGACGGCTGATCCTGGCCGACGCGCTGGACTACGCGCGCAGCCTCGATCCGGACCTGGTCCTCGACTTCGCCACCCTCACCGGCGCCGCGCGCGTGGCGCTGGGCCCGGAGCTGCCGGCCCTGTTCAGCAATCGCGACGATATTGCCGCCGGCCTGCTCGACGCCGCGGCGGCGACCCGCGATCCGCTCTGGCGCATGCCGCTGTGGCGTCCCTACCTGACCATGCTGGAATCCGACATCGCCACGCTCGCCAACTCCGGCGGCTCGCGCAAGGCCGGCGCGATCACCGCGGCGCTGTTCCTGGAGCGGTTCGTCGGCGACCAGGTTCCCTGGGCGCACCTGGACGTGTACGCCTGGAACGACAGCCCGCGCCCGGGCCACCCGCGCGGCGGCGAGGCCCAGGGGCTGCGCGCGTATTTCGAGTTCCTGCTGCGGCGCTACGGCAGCGCCTGACGGGCGCGCCGGGGCCGGCGGGGCCGGGTCCACTCAGCCGGTCTGTTCGCCCAGCGCCGCCCCGCACTGGCGGCAGAAGCGCGCCTCGGCATCGTGGCCGCGCGTGCCGCATGCCGTGCATTGCCGGTGCAGGCGCGCATGGGTGATGGTGCTGCTGAGCTCGGCGGCGTAGATTCCGGTCGGGACGGCGATGATGCCGTAGCCGATCAGGATCATGATCGAGGTGATGAACTGGCCGATGCCGGTGGCCGGCGTCATGTCGCCGAAACCCACCGTGGCAATGGTCACGGTCGCCCAGTACATCGCGCGCGGGATGCTGGTGAAGCCGTTCTCGGGACCCTCCACCAGGTACATGATCGCGCCGAACACCGAGATCAGCACCAGCATGGTGGCGATGAAGACGAAGATCTTGCGCCGGCTGCGCACCAGCGCATCGCGCATCTGCTCGGCCGCGCCGACGTAGCGCACCAGCTTGAGCACCCGGAACACGCGCAGGATGCGCAGCGCGCGGATGCCGATCAGCTGCTCGGTGCCGGTCAGCACCAGGCTGACCAGGGTTGGCAGGATGGCGAGCAGGTCGACCAGGCCGAAGAAGCTCCGCGCATAGCGCAGCGGCCGGCTGACCACCACCAGCCGCAGCACGTATTCCACGGCGAACAGGATCACGAAGATCCATTCGGCGATGCGCAGTAGAGCACCGTAGCGCGCGTGCACCGCCGCCACGCTGTCCAGCATGGTGACGATCACGCTGGCCACGATGGCGACGATCAGCGCCGTGTCGAAGGCGCGTCCGGCCGCCGTGTCGGTGCCGAAGACGATCTCGAAGACGCGCCGGCGCCAGCCGGTGGCGGCGGCCGGCTGCAGGTGCGGATCGCGCCGGCGCGCCTGCGTCGGCGGCGGGCGCGCGGCACTCACCCGCCCGAGTCCCGGAAGGCGCCGCGCGCGGCTTCGAGCGTCGCCGCAATCACCGCCTCGTCGTGTGCGATGGAGACGAAGCCGGCCTCGAAGGCGCTCGGCGCGAGATACACGCCGCGCCCCAGCATGCCGTGGAAGAAGCGGTTGAAGCGGGCCGTGTCCGCCGCCACCGCCTGTTCGTAGCGGCTGACCCGCTCGGCCGTGAAGAAGAGGCCGAACATGCCTCCGACGCGGTGGGTGCTGAAGGGCACGCCCGCCTCGTCCGCGATCGCCTGCAGGCCGTCGCAGAGGAGACGCGTGCGCCGCGCCAGTTCGTCGTGGAAGCCGGGCGTCTCGACGAGGCCGAGCATGGCCAGGCCCGCCGCCATCGCCACCGGGTTCCCGGACAGCGTCCCGGCCTGGTAGACCGGCCCCGCCGGCGCCACCTGCTGCATGATGTCGCGCCGCCCGCCGTAGGCGCCGACCGGCATGCCGCCGCCGATGATCTTGCCGAAGGTGGTGAGGTCGGGGGTGACCCCGTAATGCGCCTGCGCGCCGCCGAGCGCGACCCGGAAGCCGGTCATCACCTCGTCGAAGATCAGCAGCGCGCCGTGCTGCGTGCACAGCGCACGCAGGCCTTCCAGGAATCCGGGCAGCGGCGGGATGCAGTTCATGTTGCCGGCCACCGGTTCGAGGATGAGGCAGGCGATGTCGCCGCCGCGCTCGGCGAACAGCGCCTCGGCGGCGGCGAGGTCGTTGTAGGGCAGGGTCAGCGTGAGGTCGGCAGTGGCCTTCGGCACGCCGGGCGAGGTCGGCACGCCGAAGGTCAGCGCGCCGGAGCCCGCCTTGACCAGGAAGCCGTCGGCATGGCCGTGGTAGCAGCCCTCGAACTTCACCATCAGCTCACGCCCGGTCGCGCCGCGCGCCAGCCGCACCGCCGACATGGTCGCCTCGGTGCCGGAGTTGACCATCCGCACCACCTCGACCGATGGGACCAGCCGCGCGATGGTTTCGGCCATCGTCACCTCGTCGGGGCACGGCGTGCCGAAGGAGAGGCCGTGCGCGACCGCGCGCTCCACGGCGGCGCGCACCGTCGGGTGGTTGTGGCCGACGACCATCGGCCCCCACGAGCCGACGTAGTCGATGAAGCGCGTGCCTTCGGCGTCGAAGAGGTACGGACCGTCGGCGCGCGACGTGAAGAACGGCTCGCCACCCACCGAGCGGAAGGCGCGCACCGGCGAATTGACGCCGCCGGGGATGTGCGCGAGCGCGCGCTGGAAGAGTTGGTGGTTGCTGGTCATGGCGTTCCCGGACTGGAGGGATGGACGCGTGCCCGCGGGCGGCGAATCCTCGAACGCCCATTTTCCCATCCAGCCGCCGCCAGCGACAAACCCGCGGCATCGCGCCGCAGCCCGGGACGCGGCAAGCCGCCGGGTCGCGGCTTTCGCGGCTGGTGCCGATGCGGGACAATATGCGGTCGCCCGATCCTGATGGCCGCTTCACCCATGTCCAATTCCACTGCCTCGGCAGCCGTCGACGCACCGCTTCGCACCTTCATGTGCGTCGTCTGCGGCTTCATCTACAGCGAAGCGGAAGGCTGGCCCGACGACGGCATCGAACCCGGCACGCGCTGGGAAGACGTACCCGACACCTGGACCTGTCCCGATTGCGGCGTGACCAAGGACGATTTCGAGATGGTCGAGATCTAGGCAAGGCCTGAAGAATGTCGTCACTCCCGCGAAAGCGGGAGTCCACGTTGCGGTTTTCAATGCATGCCCGCTTTCGCGGGCATGACGTCGTTCTTGATCAGGACGATGGCCCCGACCTGCCAAGCGGCTGCGAACCGACAGCCGCAGGTCGCCCTACGCGTCCGACGCACGCGTGCCCGACACGATCGACGCCGGCTCAGCGATGGATGGCGAGTTCGTCGCCCGAGGTCACGCCGATCCGGCGCGCTTCGCCGGCGTTGAGTTCCAGCACGTAGCGCGCCGGCGCGCCGCTGGGATACGCCGGGCACGGGTCGGCGCGGCAGGGCTGCACCTCGTGCTGCACGCTGAGGAGCTGGCGATCGGCGTTGAAGTAGAGGATGTCGAGCGGGATCTTCGTGTTCTTCATCCAGAACGCGCGCGGCGCATCGTCCTGGAACACGAACAGCATGCCACGGTCGGCCGGCAGCTCCGTGCGCTCCATCAGGCCGCGCGCCCGCGAGGCGTCGTCCTCGGCGATCTCGACGCCAAAGCGGTGGCCGTCGAGTTCGACGTAGGGGCGCCGTTCCGCGCAGGCGGGCAGCGCCAGTACGAACAGCACGAGAGCGAAGACGCGATGGGCCAGGCGGTCGGCGGGCATGCGAAAAACTCCGGGGTACGCGTTCGCGAACGATAGCAGCACCGCCCCGACGGATCAGCGTTCCCAAGACGCCTGGTCGCCTGCACGCAGGCTCCTGCGACAAACCACGCGCTGTAGGAGCGACCGTGGTCGCGACCGGCGCAGTGCACGAATGTAGCGCCTGGTCGCCTGCACGCAGGCTCCTTATGTCTCGATTCTGGTCCCTTACAGGATGAGAATCGCCGACTGATCATCGGTGGGGACGGGGTGACGTCCACAGGCTCCTTGGGCTTCGCGCCCGCGCAGTAGATTCGCGCCCCCGTTCCGTCTTA
>JAFKNA010000040.1 GCA_017305135.1 Lysobacterales bacterium
ACGCCCACTCCTCCCTTCCCGGTTCCTGCGCGCCGCACCCCAACTCGGCCCCAGGTTGGCGAACTCACCGCGCCAACGGCGTCCATGGTTACACGAGGCGGCGCCGATTCTTGCGAAATTAGGTTAGCGCATATGGGGTGCGCTCCTACACAAGGCGGAGCACCGCATTCCCTGTAGGAGCGCGCTCGCGCGCGACCCGGGCATTTCCCGGTCCCGGAAGATCAGGGTCGCGCCTTGGTGCGCTCCTGCGCATGAACGGCGGCGGGCCGTTCGCTCAGGCGGCGGGGTCATCGTAATCAACCACCTCGAGGCCGAAGCCGGCCAGGCCGACCAGCTTGCGCGGGGTGCCGAGGACGCGCAGGCGACGTACGCCGAGGTCGGCGAGGATTTGCGCGCCGAGGCCGAGGCGCCGCCACTGCGCCGGGTCTTCGGCCGGCTCGGTGACGATGGCGCGTAGGCGCGCCATCTGCGCGGTTGCGCCGTCGTCGCCGGCGAGCACCACCACCACGCCGCGTTCTTCGGCGGCGACGCGCCGCAGGGCGGCGGTTACGGTGATGCCGAGATCGTCGCGCTTCAGGTGCAGCACGTCGGACAGCGTGTTGCGCACGTGCACGCGGGTCAGCACCGGGACGTCGCCCGCGACCTCGCCGCGCACCAGCGCGAAATGCAGCTCGCGCGCAAGAAGGTCGCGGAAGGCGACCAGGCGGAAATGGCCGAACTCGGTCTCGACGTCCGCCTCGTGCACGCGCTCGACCGTCTTCTCGGTTTCAAGGCGATAGCGGATGAGGTCGGCGATGGTGCCGATCTTCAGCCCGTGGCGGGCGGCGAAGCGCTCGAGCTCGGGCCGGCGGGCCATGGTTCCGTCCTCGCTGAGAATCTCGACCAGCACGCCGGCCGGCTCCAGGCCGGCGAGGCCGGCGAGGTCGGTTGCCGCTTCGGTATGGCCGGCCCGGGCGAGCACGCCGCCGGGCGAGGCTTCCAGGGGAAATACGTGGCCCGGCTGCACGATGTGCTGCGGGCCCGCCTCGGGGCGCACCGCGGTCAGGATCGTGTGTGCGCGGTCATGCGCCGAAATGCCGGTGGTGACGCCCTCCGCCGCTTCGATGGAGGCGGTGAAGTTGGTGTGGTGGGGCGAGGTGTTGGTGTCGACCATGGGCCTGAGGCCGAGCTGCCGGCAGCGTGCGCGCGTCATCGGCAGGCAGATCAGGCCACGGCCTTCGCGGGCCATGAAATTGATGTCGGCGGGTCGGACCTTCTCCGCGGCCATGATGAGGTCGCCCTCGTTCTCGCGATCCTCGTCGTCGACGATGACCACCATGCGGCCGTCGCGGATGTCAGCAAGGAGTTCGGGAATCGTGGCAAAACTCATGGCATCACCTAGTGTGTCGGGGCCCGGCGCCGTGGCCGGCACCAATGGGGGCGCAACGCATCATTCACAAGCGCGCGCCGAGGGGCGTCAGGCGGGTCGCGCATGCAGCCGTTCGACATACCGCGCGACGAGATCGACTTCGAGGTTCACCGCGTCGCCCGCCTTCCGCGTGCCGAAGGTGGTCATGGCGAGCGTGTGCGGAATCAGCGTGACCCCGAAGCGGCTTCCATCCACCGTGTTCACGGTGAGGCTGGTGCCGTCGATCGAAATTGATCCCTTCACGGCGATGTAGCGCATCAGCGCGGGCGGCGCGCCGAAGACCCAGCGCTGCGAGGCGCCATCATCGTGCACCGCGGCGACTTCGCCGACGCCGTCCACGTGCCCGGAAACGAGGTGGCCACCGAGCCTGTCGGCGAGGCGCAACGCCTTTTCGAGGTTTACCGTGTCGCCCGCGGCGAGCGTGCCGAGGGTGGTCAGGCGCAGGGTTTCCGCGGACACGTCGGCCGCGAACGAGCCCGCGCCGATGTCGAGGGCGGTGAGGCATACGCCCGCCACCGCGATGCTGTCGCCTTCCGCGACATCGGCGAGCTCGAGCGCGCCGGCGTCGATCAGCAGCCGCGCATCGCCGCCGCGGGCCTCGCGCGCCTTGATCCGGCCGACGGCCTGGATGATTCCGGTGAACATGGTTTCTCCTTGGAAGGACGGGCCGGGTTATCGGGAAGATCCCACGCGTTTTCCACCCGTCGCAGCCGTCACGCCGGGGCGCAGCAGGATGCGCAAGTCGGCGCCGACCTGGCGTTGCTCGACCACTTCCAGCCGCCAGCACCCTGCCATGTCGGCGAGGGGCGGCAGGGCGAGCAGCGGGCGCGCGGCGTCGCCCAGCAGCACCGGAGCGACGTAGAGCAGGAGTTCGTCAACGAATCCAGCGGTGAAGAGCGCGCCGGAGAGGATCGGGCCGGCTTCGACCTGCACCTCGTTGCAGCCATGCGCGGCGAGCAGGCGCATCACCGCGGCGAGATCGAGGCGCCCATCCGGGGCATCGACCGCCACGCATTCCACCGCATCGAAGCGGCCGTCCGGGGTCGACGCCACATCGTGCACGATGAGGGTGGGCGCCGCGCCATCGAGCACCTGCGATCCCGCCGGCGTGCGCAGGCGGCGATCCAGCACCACGCGCAGCGGTCTGAACGCATTTCCGGATGCGGGGGGCGGGAGGCGCACCGTGAGCGCCGGATCGTCCGCCCGCACGGTGCCGCTGCCGGTAAGGATCGCAGAACTGCGCGCGCGCCAGCGCTGCACGTCGGCGCGGGCGGCCCCGCCGGTGATCCATTTCGACTCGCCATTGGCAAGCGCCGTGCGCCCGTCGAGACTCATCGCCAGCTTCACCCGCAGCCACGGCCGGCCCCGCACGATGCGGCTGAAGAAGCCGCGGTTGAGTTCGCGGGCGGCTTCGCGCATCAGGCCCTTTTCGACGCCGATGCCGGCCGCGCGCAGGCGCATCAGCGCACCGCCGCCGCGCTGGTGCGGATCCTCCGCCGCAATCACCACGCGCGCCACGCCGGCATCGATCAGGGCATCGGCGCAGGGCGGCGTGCGGCCATGCAGGCCGCAGGGCTCGAGGGTGACGTAGGCGGTGGCGCCGCGGGCGCGGGCGCCGGCGGCACGCAAGGCGAAGACTTCCGCATGCGGCCCGCCAGCCTGCTGGTGCCAGCCCTCGCCGACGACTTCCGCGCCGTGTGCGATCACGCAGCCGACGCGCGGATTGGGCTGGGTGGTGTGCAGGCCGCGCTCCGCCAAGCGCAGCGCACAGGCCATGTGCGCGTGATCGGAGGCGTCGAAGGCGAACGAGGGCATCTCAGATCTCCTTCAAGCGCATGGGGAATCCCAAACGCACGCGTCGGAAGCGCGCTCTCGGCGCCTGGCGCCGGAACGCCGTGGCGAATGCATCCATGTCGTGGAATCCCGCATACACCCTGCGATTGCCGGAGCGGTCGTCGACCAGCAGGCGAACCACCCGGCCACGCTCGACCACGGCGTCGATCGAATCTACCCAATCGAGCGCCTCGGAGTTCGGTGCCGCAAGGCCCGGCTCATGGACCCATAGCCGCCCTTCTTCGAGCCAGATGACGAGATTGCGCCGCGACTCCCAGAAGGCCGCTTCCTGGCGCTGCTGCTTCCACCAGTGCCATGCCCAGAACGCGATGACGAGCGTCGACATGATCCAAGCTACGGGCGCACTTGCGAGAAATCCATAAATGAGTGCGAGTAGCACCATCGAAAGGTGCATCACCGATCCCAGATACCATTGGGCGCGCGCCGCCTTGCGCACGAAGCGGAAGCGGCGGGCGCTCATCCGTTCCTCAGGACCTGTCGTCGCGCGCCGCGGCCGCTTCGTCCAGCAGCGGCAACTGCACGCCCTCTCCCGGCTGATCGCGCTCCAGGCGTTCGATCTCCTCGCGGAAGGCCTGCACGTCCTCGAAGCTCCGGTACACGGAGGCGAAGCGGACGTAGGCGACGTGGTCGAGTGCCTTCAGCTCGGCCATCACTCGTTCGCCCACGCGCAGGCTCGGCACTTCCCGCTCGCCGCTGCGCCGCAGCGCCGCCACCACCGCGCGCACCGCCGCATCGACCTGCTCGCTGCCGATCGGCCGCTTCTGCAACGCGCGCCGAAAGCCGGTGCGGAGCTTGGCTTCGTCGAACGGCTCGCGCCGCCCGTCGCTCTTGACCACGTTGGGCAGCTTCAGCTCGGCGGTCTCGAAGGTGTTGAAGCGCTCGCCGCACTTCTCGCACTCGCGCCGCCGCCGGATGGTGGCGCCGTCATCGGACACGCGCGAATCGATCACGCGCGTATCTTCGTGCTGGCAGAAGGGGCAGTGCATGGTTACGGGATTCGGGATTGGGGATTGGGGATTGGAAAAGCCAACTCCGGGCAACTCTGCGCCGCTCGAGCAGCGCCGGCTTCGGGACGCGGGCTGCTCCCGAATCCCGAATCACAAATCACCAATCCCGGCCCCTCAGCCATACACCGGAAACGCCGCGCACTGCGCGGTGACCTTGGCGCGCACCGCGGCGATCACCGAGTCGTCGGCGGGGGCGTCGAGCACGTCGCAGATCCAGCCGGCGAGCTCCGTGCAGTCGGCTTCCAGGTAGCCGCGGGTGGTGACGGCGGGCGTGCCGATGCGCAGGCCCGAGGTGACGAAGGGCTTTTGCGGGTCGTTCGGCACTGCGTTCTTGTTGACGGTGATGTGAGCGCGGCCGAGCGCGGCCTCGGCATCCTTGCCGGTCAGCGGCTTGCCGATCAGATCGATCAGCATCAGGTGGTTCTCGGTGCCGCCGGAGACGATCCGGTAGCCGCGCCCGAGCAGCGTCTTCGCCATCGCCCTGGCGTTCTTCACCACCTGCTGCTGATAAGCCTTGAAGGCGGGATCGAGGGCTTCCTTGAAGGCGACCGCCTTGGCCGCGATCACGTGCATCAGCGGGCCGCCCTGGAGCGCGGGGAACACCACCGATTGCAGCTTCTTCGTCATCTCCTCGGGCGCATCCTTGGCCAGCACGATGCCGCCGCGGGGGCCGCGCAGGGTCTTGTGGGTGGTCGAGGTGACCACGTGCGCGTGGGGCAGCGGGCTGGGATACACGCCGGCGGCGACCAGGCCCGCGACGTGCGCCATGTCGACGAAGAAGATCGCGCCGACCGCATCGGCGATCTCGCGCATGCGCGCCCAGTCGACCACCTGCGAATAGGCGCTGAAGCCGCCGATCAGCATCTTCGGCCGGTGCTCGCGGGCGAGGCGCTCGACCTCGTCGTAGTCGATCAGGTCGTCCTTGCCGAGGCCGTACTGCACCGCATTGAACAGCTTTCCGGACAGGTTCACCCTGGCGCCGTGGGTGAGGTGGCCGCCATGGGCGAGGCTCATGCCGAGGATCGTGTCGCCAGGTTCCAGCAGCGCGAAGTACACCGCCTGGTTGGCCTGCGAGCCCGAGTGCGGCTGCACGTTGGCGTAGTCGCAGTCGAAGAGTTCCTTTGCGCGCTCGATAGCGAGGCGTTCGGCGACGTCGACATATTCGCAGCCGCCGTAGTAGCGCTTGCCGGGGTAGCCCTCCGCGTACTTGTTGGTGAGCACGCTGCCCTGCGCTTCCAGCACGCGCGGGCTGGCGTAGTTCTCCGAGGCGATCAGCTCGACATGGTCCTCCTGGCGCCGGCGCTCGTCGGCGATTGCCTCGGCGAGTTCCGGGTCATAACCTTCGATGCGCGAATCGGGCGGGAACATGGCGATACCTGCACAAGACGGGAAACCCCAATGGTAGCGCTTCGCGCGGCAGTGCAGCACGACCCGCGGCCCGGCGCCGGCGGACGTGGCGCGCTGCCGCGGCGGTGCCGCGCGGGGCTTCCGGCCCGATGAACGCCCTGCCCTTCAGCGTCGCCCTCACCGGCGGCATCGCCAGCGGCAAGTCCGCCGTCGCCGACCGCTTCGCGGCGCTCGGCGCCGGGATCATCGACGCCGACATCATCGCCCGCGAGGTGGTCGCCCGTGGCCAGCCCGCGCTGGACGAGATCGTCGAGGTGTTCGGTGCGGAGACCCTCGACCGCGATGGGCACCTCGATCGGCGCGGCTTGCGCGAACGCGTCTTCTCCGATGACGCGGCGCGGCGAAGGCTGGAGGCGATCGTGCACCCCCGCGTGCGCGCGGCGATCCTGCAGCAGGCGGCACGCAGCGGGGCGCCCTACGTGATGCCGGTCATCCCGCTGCTGTACGAGCGCCGCGCCGACTACGGCTGGCTGCATCGCGTGCTGGTGGTCGAGGTGCCGCGCGCGCTGCAGCGCAGGCGCCTGGTCGCGCGCGACCGCATCGACGCCGGGCTCGCCGACGCCATCCTCGACGCGCAGGCCTCGAACGAGGAGCGCCGCCGCATCGCCGACGACGTGCTGGAGAACACCGGCTCGCTGGCCGAGCTCGATGCCGCCGTGCGCGCTCTGCATGGCCGCTACATGGCGATGGCGAGCTGAACGCGGCACGACCCCAAGTGGGTCGCGCACAGGGTGCGCTCTCATCAAACAACACGTAACCTGCTGATTGTTTTGCCTCTGCTTTTGCCGCTTCAAGTGGCTTGAACCACAGCAAGGCCGAGCTGACGGGCCTTGCGTTCGAGGGCGCGCAACTGCCGGTCGTGACGCTGTGCCTCGAACACGT
>JAFKNA010000041.1 GCA_017305135.1 Lysobacterales bacterium
GCAGAAGCCGCGCTTCTTGCAGGAGAAGGCCACCAGCCTCTCGGCCCGGCACTGCTCGCACACCACGCGCAGGAAACCGTGCTCGAGCACGCCGCAGCGCAGGTAGGTCTCGAACTCCTCGCGCACATACTCGGGCAGCGAGCGGTCTTGCGCCTCAAGACTTGCGATGAAGTCCGGGTAGTGCGCCTCGACCAGCGCGTACAGCAGCGTGCGCTCGGGAACATGGCGTGCGTAGCTCGGCGCGGCCGCCAGCGCGGTGTTTGCGGCACGGGCGACACGCGGCGCGGCGCGTCCCTCCGGTGCGGTGAGGCACAGCACGGAACGATCCTGCGCATCGACGGCTGCACAGTGTTCCGCGCGGCCTCATCGCCGCCCATCGGCATTTCTCCCGCGCATGGGTAAGACATCGGCGCGGCGCAGCGTAGCAAATCACCTACCTGAGGGCACCTCTAAAAACCCCCGCTCTCGCGCCAGCAGCCCTCAGCAGAGTGCCCCGCTGACGGCATCAGGGTGAGCGACATCGTCAAGGTGAAGGTGGCTGCCGCTGGTGCGGCAGACCCTGGCCGAGGCTGGTCTCAAGATCGATGAGATCGATGGCGTGGCCTATACCGCCGGCCCCGGGCTGGTGGGGGCGCTGCTGGTCGGGGCCGGGGTCGCGCGCGCGCTGGCCTGGGCGCTGGACGTGCCGGCGGTGGCGGTCCACCACATGGAAGGCCATCTGCTGGCGCCGCTGATGGAGGATGATCCGCCGCAGCCGCCGTTCGTCGCCCTGCTGGTTTCCGGCGGCCACACCCAGCTGGTGGCGGTGGACGGCATCGGCCGCTACCGGCTGCTGGGCGAGACGCTGGACGACGCCGCCGGCGAGGCCTTCGACAAGACCGCGAAGATGATGGGCCTGCCCTATCCCGGCGGCCCACAGCTGGCCGCGCTGGCCGAACAGGGCGTGCCGGGCCGCTTCCGCTTCGCCCGGCCGATGACCGACCGGCCGGGGCTGGATTTCAGTTTCTCCGGGCTCAAGACCCAGGTGCTGCTGGCCTGGCAGCAGTCCGACCAGTCGCCGCAGACGAAGGCCGACATCGCCCGCGGCTTCGAGGACGCGGTGGTCGACACGCTCGCGATCAAGTGCGAACGCGCGCTGGACGCGGCCGGCTGCGACGTGATCGTGGTCTCCGGCGGCGTCGGTGCCAACAAGCGCCTGCGCGCGAAGCTGCAGGAGATGGCGGACAAGCGCGGCGGCCGCGCCTGCTTCCCGCGCCCGTCGCTGTGCACCGACAACGGCGCGATGATCGCCTTCGCCGGCGCCCTGCGCCTGCAGGCCGGGCAGCGCGAGGATGCCGCGGTGCACGTGGTGCCGCGCTGGGACATGGCCTCGCTGCCGCCGGTGGCGGCAGAACGGGAATCGGGAATCGGGAATGGAGAATCGTGAAGAGCGGCCATGCGGTTGCTCTTACCATTCCCGATTCCCGATTCCCGATTCCCGATTCCCGCCCTCATGGACAAGGTTTTCATCGAAGCCCTCGAGATCGACGCCCTGATCGGCATCTACGACTGGGAGCGGCGCATCCGCCAGACGCTGGTGTTCGACCTCGAGATGGGCTTCGACAACCGCATCCCCGCCGCCAGCGACGACATCGCGCTCACCCTCAACTACAAGGCGGTGAGCAAGCGCCTCGTGGAATATGTCTCGCAGTCGGATTTCGGGCTGGTGGAGACGCTCGCCGAGCGCTGCGCGGAGATCGTGATGAACGAATTCAACGTCGATTGGTTACGATTGAAGCTGAGCAAGCCGGGTGCGGTGCGCGGTGCGCGCGCGGTCGGTGTCATCATCGAACGTGTACGCACGCCACAAGGGAACGGATAGTTGCAGGAACAGCTGGAGACGCTTCGCACCACGCTCGCGCCCTACCCGGGCGCCTACACCGGGATCGTGATCGCCGCGCTGCTGCTGGCGGCATGGCTGGCCAACTGGCTGACCAAGCGGGTCCTGCTGCGCGGGCTCAGGCGCCTGCTGCGGGCCACTCCACTGGGGGGCGCGCAGCACGACCACGAGGTGCAGCTGCGGGTGATCCCGCGCCTGGCCAACGTGGTCCCGGCGCTGGTGATCGCCGCCGGCATCGCGGTGGTGCCGGATCTGCCGGCGCAGGTGGTCACCGTGGTGCGCGCGCTGTGCCAGGCCTTCATCGTGCTGACCGTGGCGCTGTCGATCTCGCGCGCGCTGGATCTGGCCAACCAGGTGTACGAGCGCCGCCCCGACGCGCGCAACAAGCCGATCAAGGGCTACCTGCAGGTCGCCAAGATCATCATGTTCGTGCTGGTCGCGATCTCGATCGTGGCCACCCTGGTCGGTGCCCAGTTCCTGCACATCCTCACCGGCCTGGGCGCGATGACCGCGGTGCTGATGCTGATCTTCCAGGACACGATCCTCTCGCTGGTGGCCAGCGTGCAGATCAGCAACGACGGCCGCGTGCGCATCGGCGACTGGATCGAGATGCCCAGCCAGAACGCGGACGGCGACGTGATCGACATCGCCCTGCACACCATCACCGTGCAGAACTGGGACAAGACCATCACCACGGTCCCGACCAAGAAGCTGATCAGCGATTCGTTCAAGAACTGGCGCGGCATGAGCGAGTCGGGCGGTCGCCGGATCAAGCGTGCGATCTACCTCGACCAGCATTCGGTGCGCTTCCTCGAGGCGGGCGAGGTGTCGCGCTTGCACCGCTTCGCCCTGATCGACGGCTACCTCGGCGAGAAGCAGCGCGAACTGGGCGAATGGAACGCACGCCCGGAAGTGCGCGGCGCGGAGGCGGTGAACCAGCGCCGGGTCACCAACCTCGGCACCTTCCGCGCCTACGTCGAGCAGTACCTGCGCCACCATCCGAAGATCCACCAGGACATGACCCTGCTGGTGCGGCAGCTGCAGCCGACCTCCGAGGGCCTGCCGCTGGAGATCTACTGCTTCACCAACGACGTGCGCTGGGCGTTCTACGAGGGCATCCAGTCCGACATCTTCGACCACCTGCTGGCGATCCTGCCGGAGTTCGGGCTGAAGGTGTTCCAGGGCAGCAGCGACGCGCCGCTGGACGTGAACCTGCGGCGCGTGGATGCGCCGTCGCATCCGGCCGGGCCGGGCGAGGGCTGACGCACCGCCGCCGCACGCGCCGGCGCGTGGCGCTCGCGCCTTCCCCGTCCGATGCGCGATCATGCGCGCTCCCCCGGAGCGCGCCATGCCCACCGCCTACCTGAGTCTCGGCAGCAATCTCGACCCGGTGCGCTTCCTGCGCGAAGGCATCGCCGCCCTGCGCGCGCGCTTCGACGACGTCGCCGTATCCGCGGCGTACCGCTTTCCCGCGGTCGGCTACGACGGCCCGGACTTCATCAACGCGGCCGCCGCGATCCGCACCGAACTGTCGCCCGAGGCGCTCAACGCCTGGCTGCATGCACTCGAGGACGCGCACGGCCGCGACCGCAGCGGCCCGCGCTACAGCGACCGCACGCTCGATATCGACATCGTGCTGTATGACGACCTCGTCGCCGAAGGCGTTGGCAACCTGCGCATCCCGCGCGACGAACTGCGCCACGCCTTCGTGCTCAAGCCGCTGGCGCAGATCGCGCCCGGCGCGGTGCATCCGCTGGAACGACGCACGATCGCCGAACTGTGGCAGGCGCACCCCGACCACGACGTGGCGTTCGACGAAGTCGCGTATAGGAAGTTCAAACGCCCTTTTCGGGCAGTCTGCTGGGTAGGCGGCGGTCGCGCAAGCCCCGTTTTGGGCACGGATCGGACGTCTGTGAGTGGGATTTCGGCATCGCGGGGCCACGCAGCGGCGTTGTCAGCAGCCATGCTTCGCTGATTCCCGACAGCGGGCCGAGCGCCGCCCTGCGGATCGTGGCCGCATCGGCTCGGATTCCGGTTTCGCCGTCGGCTGTGCAGCCGGCAGATCGTCACGCGGCTTGCACTGGCGGTGCGCGCGCTGCGGGCCTGTAGTGCGCTTCTTCCCGCGCGCCCTGCTTCACAAAGTGGCCAAGGATGGCGCGGATGGCGGCAGGTTCCTCGATGCTGGCGACGATCCGCACGGTGCCACCGCAGTGGACGCAGGCGGTGACGTCGATGGAAAAGACCCGCTTGAGGCGTTGCGCCCAGCTCATCGAACGGCGCTTCTCCTCGGGGCTGCGCGGCGCGTCGTTCGCGCTTGCGTCCGCCGGCTCCACAGCGGCGTCATGCCGCCTGCCGCGCCCCGATGGCGTCAACTGTGCGCGCAGGGCGGCGTTCGGGGCAAACACCCCGTGGAAGCGGGTCAGGTGGGCGCGCGGTGGCGGGACCAGCGCCGCCAGCTTGGCGATGAAATCCACCGGATCCCATTCCACATGCGTGGTGCCATTGCGCCACGGCGTCTTGAGCTGATACCGCACCCTACCCTGCGGTGAGATCGACAGCCGCTGCTCGCTGATCGCCGGGCGCGTGATGTAGCGGCAGCAACGGGGCGCCAAAGCGCCCCGTTTCACATTTGCCCCTCCACACAATGGGAGAAGCTCACTAACTATCCGCCGATGCTCAGCATGCGGTATACCCGCCGTCGACAACCAGTTTCTGACCGGTCATAAAGGAAGACTCGTCGGACATCAGGAACACCGCCGGCTTGGCGATTTCGGCCGGAACACCCATACGGCCACCAAATTTCCCACGCGGGACAATATCTGCATCCTTCACCGGATCGTTGCACAATGGGTGCAGCGCCGCCAGCTGGGTGAAGTCAAAGGCATCCGTTTCCAAGGATTTCTCATGCGACAACTTCTCTTTGTCAGTCGTGACAGCGGCCTGGAATAGCGGCGTCATAATATATCCCGGATTCACGGTGTTCACTCGGATTCCGTATTCCGCGAACTGCAGCGCGAGGGCCTTCGACAGGCCGACAACGCCGTGTTTCCCCATCGTATACTGGACCAGATTGAAGCGTTCAATCAGCACCTCGCCCGTCTCCGTGTTCACCACCTTCGGGCGACCGGCGACGCCGTGGATGCTCGATACCAGCACGATCGAGCCCTTGGTCCCGTGCTTCATCATCAGCCGCGAGCCGTAGAGCGCGGTATTGAACACTCCGTCCTCGTTGACGCTCTGGATGAATTTTTTCGACTTCAGAACCTCCTCGGGATCCTTATCGAAATCCTCAGCCGTCGCCACGCCGGCATTGGCCATGATGGCATCCACCCGACCATAGGTCTTCTCAGTGATCTCGAAAAGTTTCTCAACATCCTTCGGATCAGTCACGTCGGTATGCACATAGAGCGCATGCCCCTCACCATATTCCTCGTTCAGGCTCTTGGCGAATGCCTCGCCCTGCTCATCGTTGATGTCGGAAATGACAACCCCATCGGCCCCTTCGGCCAAGGCTTCGCGAACCGTTGCCGAGCCAATGGAATCGAACCCGGGGATGACCGAAACCGACCCCGTCACTACGACAATCTTGCCAGCTAGCTTACCCATCTCGAATACTCCTTTGGTTGAGATATTAGTGAATACATGCTGCGGTAGGGCCACCTTGGGGTATAGGAAGTTCAACCGCCTTTTTTGGCGAGTCTGGCGGGTAGGCGGCGGTCGCGCAAGCGCCGCTTTGGGCACAGATCGGGCACAGATCGGGGGTTCATGCGTGGGTTTTCGACATCGCGGGGCCACGCAGCGGCTCAGTGCGTAGCCATTTCTCACCGAATCCCGGCACAGGGCCGAGCGCAGCCCTGCGGGGTCGTGGCCGCATCGGATCGGACTCTGGCTTGGCTGCCGGCTGTGTGGCCGGCGCCTCATCACGCGGCGGGCGGCGGGGCGCGCGCTGCGGGCCGGTAGTGCGCTTGCTCCAGCGCGCGGTGTTTCTCGAAGTGGGCGAGGATGGCGCGAATGGCCTTGGGGTCTTCGATGCTGGCGACGATCCGCACCGCGCCGCCGCAGTGGGCGCAGGTGGTGACGTCGATGGAAAAGACCCGCTTGAGCCGTTGCGCCCAGCTCATCGCACGGCGCTTCTGCTCGGGGCTGCGCGGCTCGTCGTGGGCGCTGACGTCCACCGGCACTGCATCGCTCGCAGGCCGCTTGCCGCGCCCCGATGGCGTCACCTGCGCGCGCAGATTCGCGTTCGGGGCGAATACGCCGTGGAAGCGGGTGAGATGCGCGCGTGGCGGCGGGACCAGTGCCGCCAGCTTGGCGATGAAGTCCACCGCATCCCATTCGACATGCGTGGTGCCATTGCGCCACGGCGTCTTGAGCTGGTAACGCACCCTGCCCTGTGGCGAGATCGATAGCCGCTGCTCGCTGATCGCCGGGCGCGTGATGTAGCGGCACAGCTTTTCGAGCTTGTGGCTCTCGTGTGCTTCCGCGGCCACGCCGGCATGCAGCGAGAAGCCGCCGACCTTGCCGGCGTCGCCGTCCAGAGAACCCGCATCACCGGGT
>JAFKNA010000022.1 GCA_017305135.1 Lysobacterales bacterium
TCACCGCCATCAGCCACAACGTGGCCGTGCGTGCCTTGTACGAGCGCTTGGTCGCGCGGGGAAAGCCGCCCCTGCTGGCCCTCGGCGCCGCGATGCGCAAGCTCCTCCACCTCGCTTGGGGCGTCATTCATTCCGGCAAATCATTCGACTCGAAAATCGCTCTTGCCTAACCTCGATCAAGACGGTATCTACCGCGGGACGCTTCACTGTAGGAACGACCGTGGTCGCGACCGGACGCTTCGCAGCGGCGGCCGTTGATGTCCGTCACCGCCGCCTTCGCCTTCATCCTCGCCATGCTGGCGGCCGGCAAGCTGCTCGCCTGGCGACGGCTGGTGCAGGACGACGCCGCGGCGACGCTGAACCTCGTCGTGCTCTACGTCTGCCTGCCGGCGGCGGTGCTGCTCTATGCGCCGCGGCTGGAGTTCGAATGGGCGCTCGCCGGCCTCATCGCGGTGCCGTGGACGGTGCTGGTGGCCGGCTCGCTGCTGGTGCTCGCCGCGGCGCGCCTGCTCCGCTTCGGCCGCGCCAGCACTGGCGTGCTGCTGCTCCTGGTGACGCTCGGCAACACCTCGTACCTCGGCTTCGCCCTGATCCCGGCGCTGGCTGGCGACGACGCGCTCCGCTACGCGGTCGCCTACGACCAGTTCGGCAGCTTCTTCATGCTGTGCACGTTCGGCCTCGTCGTGCTCGGCCTCTACGGTGGCGAGCGCGCGACGCCCGCCGGCATGGCGCGCCGCATCGCGACCTTCCCGCCCTTCATCGTGCTGGTGCTGGCGCTGACGGTGATGCCGGCCCGCTATCCCGAAGCGGTCGCCACGCCACTGGAACTCCTCGCCGACAGCCTCCTGCCGCTGGTTGCGCTGGCGAGCGGCATGCAGCTTCGCCTGCGCCTGCCCCGCCACCACGTGGGGCCGTTCGTGTTCGGCCTCGCCGCCAAGCTGGTGCTGATGCCGGCGCTCGCTCTTGGCCTCGCCGCCCTTTACGGCCTCTCCGGCGACATGCGCGCGGCGGCGATCTACGAAACCGCCATGCCGCCGATGATCACCGCCGGCGCCCTGCTCTCGCTGGCCGGCATCGAACCCGAACTCGCCGCCGCCCTGGTCGGCTACGGCATCGTGCTGTCGATGGTCACGCTGCCGCTGTGGCATTGGGTGCTGGGCTGATCGAGGAAGGCTTCTTCTGTTATCCTTTCCCGTACAACTTCTTGTACATGCATGGAGCTGTCATGGATACGATCACCTACAGCACGGCGCGTGCCCGTCTTGCCGACACGATGGACCGCGTCTGCGAAGATCACGAACGGATCATCATCACGCGCAGCGGCCAGCGTTCAGTCGTCATGATGTCGCTCGATGACTACAAGGCGCTGGAAGAAACCTCGTATCTGCTGCGCAGCCCGCGCAATGCACGCCGCTTGCTGGAGAGCATCGCGGCGCTCGAGTCCGGAGAGGGGATCAAGCGCGAGGTCGAGCCGTGAACCCGATCTTCTCGGCGCAAGCCTGGGAAGACTATCTCCATTGGCAGCAGCATGATCGCAAGGTCCTCGGCCGCATCAATGACCTCCTCAAGGAAATCACCCGCGATCCCTTTGCCGGACCCGGCAAGCCCGAGCCACTCAAGCATGCGCTCGCCGGTTATTGGTCACGGCGCATCACCAGCGAGCACCGGCTGGTCTACAAGTGCAGCGATGCGGGCATCCTGATCGCCCAGCTCCGTTATCGCTATTGATCGCCACCTGATACAACCGCTCCCGGCCACAACACCTGCAGATTCCGCGTTGATGATGTTCGCCGCTCCCATTTTGCTCGGGGTACTCCTGGCACTGTGCGGGACCGCCAACGCCGCCACCACCGTGCGCCTGCCCGGCCGGATCTGCGCGGCCGACGACACCGTGTTCGCGGCCGACTTCGCGCCATGGGCCGGCGTGCCGTCCGCTCCTTCGCACGGCAGCGGCGGCGCGGGACCGGGGGCGGTCAGCGGCGAGGTGTTCGTGCCGGGGCTCGGCAGCGAGCCGGGCGGGCGGCAGGTGTTCCATCTGTACGTCCCCTCCGCCTACACCGCGACGAGGGGGTGGCCGCTGGTGATCGCACTGCACGGCGCGGCGGGCAGCCACGCGCAGGCGGGCACGGCCGCGCGGGCGGTGCGCGATGCCTGGGCCGGCATTGCGGAAAGCCAGGGATTCATCGTCGTCGCACCGGTCAGCAGTGGCGCGCAGGGCGGCTGGATCGTGCCGCCCGGCGCGCCGACCGACTACGACGCCTTCGCCGCCATCCTTTCGCGCGTGTTGGCCGACTACGCCATCGAGCTGAGCCGCATGTATCTGTGGGGTTTCTCGGCCGGCGGGCATGTCGCCTACGACCTCGTCGTCAACGCCGTGGACTACGCGACGCCGCCCAACGATGAGAACCTCGCCGGATTCGCGGTGAGCGCCGGCGTGCTGGCGGCGCTGGCCTGCCAGGGCGACACGGCGACCCGGTGCGAGGCGCGCATCGCGGCACTGCCGCGCGTGCTGCCGCTCGACATCCATGTCGGCAGCACCGATCCGCTGCTGCCCTACGCGCGCGCCGACCGCGATCGTTTCCTCGGCGCAGGCTGGCGCCGCGGCAGCACCCTGGGCTACCACGAGTTCGCCGGCGGACATACGTACACGCCGGCCCAGCTTGGTGAAGCATGGGCGCAGCTCTGCCGCTTCGCGCGCGGGCCATAGCCCGCGACGGCCGCACGCCGCATACTGCGGCGGCTTTCCGGGGAGCCGCCATGAAGACCTTCGCATTCGCCCTCGTCGCCGCGCTGCTGGCCGGCACCCTCCATGCCGGCGACCGCATCACCGGCAGGCCGTTCGCGACGCGCTCGGAGGTGATCGCGCGGAACGGCATGGTCGCCACCTCGCATCCGCTGGCGACGCAGATCGGCCTGGACGTATTGAAGAAGGGCGGCACGGCGGTGGACGCGGCGATCGCCGCGAACGCGGCGCTGGGGCTGATGGAGCCGGTCTCCAACGGCATCGGCGGCGATCTCTTCGCCATCGTCTGGGACGCGAAGACGAAGCAGCTCCATGGCTACAACGGCTCCGGCCGCTCGCCCAAGGGCCTGACGCTGCAATGGTTCAAGGACCACGGCTACGAGGCGATCCCACCGACCGGACCGCTGCCGGTCAGCGTGCCGGGCGCGGTGGATGGCTGGTTTGCACTGCACCGGCGCTTCGGCAAGCTCCCCATGCGCGACCTGCTGGCGCCGACCGTGGCGTATGCGCGGGAAGGCTTCCCGGTCACCGAGCTCATCGCGTACTACTGGAACCTCTCGGTGCCCAGGCTCGACAAGTACCCGGGGTTCCGCGAGCAGTTCACCCTCGACGGCAAGGCGCCGGCCAAGGGCGGGATCTGGAAGAACCCGAACCTCGCCGCGACGCTGGAAGCGATCGGCCGCGGCGGGCGCGACGCCTTCTACAAGGGGCCGATCGCGCGCACCATCGCCAAGTACATGCAGGCCACCGGCGGCTTCCTGTCCTACGAGGATCTTGCCAGCCACGCCGGCGAATGGGTCGAGCCCATCTCCACCAATTACCGCGGCTTCGATGTCTGGGAACTGCCTCCGAACGGCCAGGGTCTCGCCGCGCTGCAGATGCTGAACATCCTCGAGGGCTACGATTTCTCGAAGATTCCCTTCGGCAGCACCGATCATGTGCACATCTTCGTCGAGGCCAAGAAGCTCGCCTTCGAGGACCGCGCGAAGTTCTACGCCGACCCGGCCTTCGCCCGTGCGCCGGTCGACTGGCTGCTGTCGAAGGACTACGCCGCCGAGCGCCGCAAGCTGATCTCGATGGACACTGCGATGAAGGCGGTCGAGCCCGGCACCCACAGGCTCGACGGCGACACCATCTATTTCACCACCGCCGACCGCGACGGCAACATGGTCTCGCTGATCCAGTCCAACTACCGCGGCATGGGATCCGGCATGGCGCCGCCGGGGCTCGGCTTCATCCTGCAGGACCGCGGCGAGATGTTCGTGCTGAAGGAGGGCCACGGCAATACCTATGAACCCGGCAAGCGCCCCTTCCACACCATCATCCCCGCGTTCATCACGAAAGACGGCGCACCCTGGCTGTCGTTCGGCTTGATGGGAGGCGACATGCAACCGCAGGGGCATGTGGAAATCGTGATGAACCTGGTCGATTTCGGCATGAACCTGCAGGAAGCCGGCGACGCCCCGCGCATCCAGCACCAGGGCTCGACCTCTCCGGAGGGCCAGGCCACGCCGATGGCCGACGGCGGCTGGATCGAACTCGAGACCGGCTTTCCCTACGAGACCGTGCGCGGCCTGATGCGCAAGGGCCATTCGGTGCGCTTCGCCAACGGCCCCTACGGCGGCTACCAGGCGATCGGGCGCGATGCGAAGAACGGCACGTACATCGGCGCCTCCGAAAGCCGCAAGGATGGCCAGGCAGCGGGGTATTGACGCCGCGTTCGCTTCGGCGGAGGCTGCCGATTCGGGCGGAACGGAGGGATCGCCATGTATTCCAGCACGATCCGGCTGGTATTCCTGGGGGCGTTGCTGGTGGCGACGCGCGCGTTTGCCGGCGCGGTCGAAGTCGAACTGGCGCCACCGCTGTCCATCGAGCGCATGCAGGGCGCGTACTGGAACGAGCTCGCCACATCGCTCGCCGGCAGCGAGGATGCGCGTGACCTGCTCACCGGGGCCTTGGTTACCGCGCGGCCCTGGGAGGCCGAAGAACCCGACGCCGACCGCTTCGCCCACCTCTTGGCGCGAGCCCAGCGTGCCGATCCGACGGACCCGCTGGTGTGGTGGGTGGCGGCTTCGCAATGCTCACCGAGCGGCTTGCGCTGCGAGGAGGCGCAGGCGGCTGCACGGGCCCATCTCCTGCGCCTGGACCCCGACAATGCGCTCAACTGGCTGCTGGAAGCGGGCCGGGCCTGGGAGGCGGGCGCGCAGAACGAGGCTTACGGCGCGCTGGCGAAGGCCGCCGCGTCCGGCCACGCCGACGATCATCTGATCGCGCTGACGCTCATGGTGGCCGCCCGCATCGAGGGGCACCCACCGCCGCCGGCACTGCTGCGGACGACCGACCACGACGCGCCGAACCTGCAGGGATTCGCCCTGGCTGGCGGCGCGGCGGTGGCCGCGGCCGTCGCCATTCCATCCTGGCGGGCGCTGCTCGAGACCTGCCGCACAACGGCGCCGCCCGAAATCGACCGGCATTGCCTTGCCGTGGCGCGCCTGCTGCAGGGCGGCAACAGTCTGCTGAGCGCCCACCTCGGCTACGCACTCGAGCGGCGCACCCTGGGCGGTGCCGACGAGCCCGCTGCGACGGAACGGCGGAAACGCGAACTGGACTGGATGAGCGCGCAATTCACGCGCCTCGGCGACGACACCGAGGTCGTCGCGTCCTGGCTGGCGAGCCTGCGCCAGACCGGTAGCGAACAGCGCGCGCTGCAGGACGTGCTCGCCGCACGCGGCATCCCTCTGCAGCCGCCGGCCAACTGGATCGGGCCGTGGACGGACTGAGCAGGCACCGGCGTTTTCGTGCCCGCAGCCGCTTGTGTACCCTGCGGTCGAGCGTGACGGCGGCGGGGGCATGCTGAAGATCCTGGTGGCCAGTTCCAAGGGCGGCGCCGGCAAGACCACGCTGGCGACCACGCTCGCCTCCGCATTCGCCGTCGCCGGCCGCAACACGGTCCTAGTCGACGCCGATCGGCAGGCTTCGGCGCTGCGCTGGGCCGGAAGGCGTGCGGCGGGGGCGCATCCGGTGCTCGGCCTGCCGGGGCTGCGCCGCGACTGGCCGCGCCAGATCCCCGCGGACGCGGAGCGGGTGGTGGTGGACAGCCCGGCCGGCATCCGCGTCGTGGATATCGCGCCCTGGCTCGACGCGCTCGATGCGCTGCTGGTGCCGGTGCTGCCTTCAGTGATCGATCTCGAAGCCAGCGAACCCTTCCTGGCCGAGCTTGCCGCCGTGCCCGCCATCCGCAACGGCCGGGTGCGCGTGGGGCTGGTCGCCAATCGCCTGAAGCCCTGGACCAATGCCTCGCGATTGGCCGTGGAGGCAATGGCCGCCCTGCCGTTCCCGCTGGTTGCCGAGGTGCGCGATACCCAAGGCTACGTGCTGGCCCACGCACTCGGCCGCGGGCTTTTCGATTACCAGTCGGGGCAGGTCCGCGCCCACCAGGACGACTGGAACCCGCTGCTGCGCTGGCTCGAACGCCGGTCCCGGCCGGCGCCCGCCGCGCGCTGACGCTTTTCAATTCTTGAGCCGCGTTTGCGCGATCTTTGCGCGATGCGGGCGAACGTCTCGCGCGCCATGCCCTCCAAGCACTGCGGCCGTCGTGGCCGCGCACGGAGGTTATCGACATGCGAATCTTCATTCCCGCACTCGCCACCGCGGCCTGGCTGGCCGCCGGCATCGCAACGGCCGCCGAGCCCGCGACGCCCACCGCTCCCCAGCACCAGGCCCGGGCGGACCGGCAGGCCATGGGCAAGCGCCTGTTCCAACGCATCGACGCCAACCAGGACGGCAGCATCAGCCGCGCCGAATACCAGGCCTGGGTGGACCAGCGCTTCGCCCGCCTCGACCCGGACGGCAAGGGCAGCGTCAATGCCGAAGACATCGCCAACTCGCCGGCCATGCATGACAAGGCGCAACACGGCGCGGAACGCCTGATCGCCCGCTACGACCGCAGCGGCAGCGGCACGCTCGACAAGGCCGACTTCGAGGCGCGCGAGATGGAGCGCTTCGATCGCCTCGCCGCCGGCGGCGACAGCATCGACCAGGCCGCGTTCCAGGCCGGCATGCGGCACCACGGCAAGCGCATGCGCGGCAAGGGCACGGCCACGCCACAGCCGTGAACGACGGCGCAATCGGCGCAATCCGGCGCCGATTGCGCCTTGCGCACCGCCGCTTGACCACGGCCATGCCATTTCGTGCATGATCCAGTGCCGAGCAAGCGACGGAGCCAACCGATGGATGCCCGCCAGATCATCCTGCTGCGCCATGCCCACGCCGAACCGGCCAGCCACGGCCAGGAAGACGCCGCGCGCGCGCTCAGCCTGCGTGGCGAGGCCGAATCGGATGCAGCCGGGGCGTGGCTGCGCGAACACGGCGCACGGCCGGCCCGCGTCCTGCATTCGGGCGCGGCGCGCACCCGGCAGACCTGCGAGCGCGTCTTGGAAGTGCTGGGCTTCACCGACGCACGCGCCGAACCGCGCATCTACGAGGCGACGCCGGCGACCCTGCTGCGCGTACTCGACGACCACGCCGATGCCGACTCGCTGCTGCTGGTCGGCCACAACCCGGGGCTGGAACAGCTCCTCGGCCTGCTGACCGAAGGGAGTTCCGGCGCCGGGCGCGGGATGCCACCCGGCAGCATCGCCTGGCTGGAACTGGCCGGCGCGGTTGCCGAGCCCGGGGTTGCGCGGGTGCGCCACTTCTGGTGGCCCTGAACGTCGGTGGATGGCAACGAGCCCCGGACGCGGCCCGGAATCGCCGGGCGCACCGCCGAGGCGCACCCACCGCCTGCTGCGCGGCAACGGGCGCGCCTGCGCGCCGGGCCTGCGAGCGGCAACCCGCATAGGCGCCGCGACACTGCGCGACCCGGGGCGGCCTTGCCGCCTGGCGTGCCGGCATGCCTGTTCGCCGCCCTGCTGCTGGCGCTCCCGCCCGCCGCCGCGTCGACCGGCGACGGCGCCGTCCGGCTCGATGCCGAGCGCTCGCGGGCCGAGTTCAGCCTGCGCGCGGTGTGGCTGATGCGGGTGCGCGGCTGGTTCGACTCGGTCCACGGCGACATCGCGATCGACCGCTTCCGCAACCGCGCCGTGGTCGACGCGGTGATCGCCGCGGGCAGCGTGGCGATGGCGTCGGCGAACCACGCGGAGTGGGTCAGGTCGCCCGAATTCTTCGACGCGGCGGCGCATCCGGAGATCCACTTCGTATCCGAGCCGTTCCCGCTGCAGCGCCTGCAGTCCGGTGGCGACTTTCCGGGCCAGCTCACGCTGCGCGGACTGACCCGCGATGTGCGCTTCGAGCTCGATCCGGCCGCCTGCGACAGGCCCGGCTTCGACTGCGCCATCACCGCCAAGGGCAACCTCAGCCGCTCCGCCTTCGGCATGCACACCCGGCGTGGCACCCTCGGCGACAAGGTGCAGTTGCGCCTGCGCATCTTCACGGCCGCACCGCTGTCACACGGCGCCCGATGAAGCCGGCCCGCCTGCTCCGTCCGCCGCGCGGCAGGTGGCGGCTGCCTGCCGCGCTGGCGCTGGCCGCGACAACGCTGCTGGCGGCCGGCTGCAGCCTCAACCGGCCGCTGGCCCGCCAGGCGGAAGCCGTCGTCGCCGCTTCGCGCCCGGCCGCGGTCGAATGCGACCGCGCCGACCGCTGCGCCATCGATTCGCCCTACCGGGCGTTGGCGGAGCGGGCGCGCGAGGCCTCCACCGCCGACGCCAGCCGCCATTACGCGACGATCCTCGAGCGCGGCGAGGACGCCCTGCTGCTGCGCGTGCACCTGATCCGCGCGGCGCGGCGCAGCATCGACCTCCAGACCTTCATCTGGGCCGACGACGACGCCGGCTGGCTGCTGCTCGACGAGCTGATCACGGCGGCGCGACGTGGCGTGCGCGTGCGCGTCATCGCCGACCAGCTCTTCTCCATCGACAGCGTGGAGTCGCTGGCGCGCATCGCGCGCGTCCACGCCAACTTCGAGCTGCGCCTCTACAACCCGGCCTTCGGCGACGCGGTCACGCCGCCGATCGAGTTCGCGGCGGGCGTCCTGTGCTGCTTCACGCGCTTCAACCAGCGCATGCACAACAAGCTGCTGCTCGTCGATGGCGAGACCGGCCTGGCCGGCGGGCGCAACATCGAGAACCGCTATTTCGACTGGGACTCGCGCTTCAACTATCGCGATCGCGACGTGGTGGTCACCGGCCCCGGCGCCGGGGCGGAAATGCAGGCCTCGTTCGACGCGTTCTGGAACGACCCGCTGGCGGTGCCGCTGACCCGCTTCAACGACGTCAACCGGCGCATCGTCGCCGATGGGCCCGGCGATCACGCCGCCCCGGCCGCGCCGCCCGGCCTCGATGCCGGCCGGATCGAGGCGCTGCGGCGCCGCGCGCTGGATCCCGCCTACATCGCCGCGCACTTTGCCGACGGCGCGGTGCCGGTGGCCCGGGTGCGGTATTTTTCCGACCTCCCGGGCAAGGGCCGCGGCAAGGCGGGCAATGCGCACGCCGCCGACCTCGGCGCGCGCATCGCCGAGCTGCTCGAGGGCGCCCGCCGCGAGGTGGTGTTCGAGACGCCCTACCTGGTGCTGAGTTCGCGCGCGCGCAGGATCTTCCGCGGACTCCACCAGCGCGCGCAGCCGGTCGCGGTCACCGTCTCCACCAACTCGCTGGCCGCCACCGACGCCTTCTACGTCTACGCGCTTTCCTACAAGTACAAGAAGCGCTACCTGCGGCGCTACGGCTTCCGCATCCACGAGTTCAAGCCGTTTCCGGCCGATGCGCCGGTATTCATCGCCAACCACGGCCAGCTTGCCGGCGGCCCCGACCAGGGCCGCTACCAGCGCTATGGCCAGGCGCCGCTGACCCAGGGCGGCGTGCGCCTTGGCCTGCACGCCAAGTCGCTCGTCATCGACGGCGCCACCACGCTGATCGGCTCGCACAACTTCGACCCGCGCTCGGACCACTACAACACCGAGTCGGGCTTCATCATCGAGGATGCGGAGGTGGCGGCGCGGGTACGCGCGGCGGTGCTGCGCAACACCGATCCCGGCAATGCGTGGACCATCGCGCCACGCAAGCGGCCGGCTTGGCTCGATCGCATCAACGGGCCGATCGACGACCTCTCCACCGCGCTGCCGATCTTCGACCTGTGGCCGTTCCGCTACAGCAGCAGCTTCGAGCTCGATCCGGGCTGCGCGCCGCTCTCCCCCGACGACCCGCGCTTCCACGACTGCTACACCGACGTCGGCGACTTCCCGGAAGTGGCGCTGCCGCTGAAGACGATCTACACGCGCATCGTCACCGCCTTCGGAGCGGGGCTGGCCGGCATCCTGTAGGCCGCTTCCGGCAGGCAAATGGCCCGGCGCGGCCACTCGCGCTTCCCGTGACGCGCGGGCCATTCCGCAATTGACCGAGGCGCCTCCGCTAGCTAGGCTCAGCGCCCACTCAAACGCGCGGAGTTGCTCCATGTCGCTCGCAATCACGATCGAACTCGGCGACGCCGAGCTGCAGCACTTCATCAATGCGCTGCGGCAGGCGCAGGAAGAAACCCGCAACATGTCCGCGCGCGAGATCACCGAGGCGGCCGGCAAGCTCCTGTCGCGCGATCGCGGCGTCGACGAACCGGCCTACGTCACCGACCGGCTCGACAAGCTGGAAAACATGATCTCCATGCTCAACGACGAGGGCTTCGCGCTGCCGCCGGAGGAACGCCACCGCGTGCTGGGCTGCCTCGCCTACTTCGCCAACCCGAAGGACCTGATCCCCGACGACGTGCCGGTGTTCGGCTTCCTGGACGACGCGATCATGATCGAGCTCTGCGCGCGCGAGCTCGAGCACGAGATCGACGCCTACGCCGACTTCATCGCCTATCGCAACGAGGAAGCCGCCCTGCGCGGCGTCGATCCGGCCTCGCTCAGGACCGAGCGGGTGGAATGGGCGGAAGCCCGCCGTGTCGAACTCCTCGACCGCATGCGCAAGCGCCGTGGCAGCTACACCGGGAGCGGCGGCATGAGCCTGTTCTCCGTCGGCCGCTGAGCCCGCGTAGCGCGGCGCGGGTCGCCTGCACGCAGGCTCCTGCGGGAGCAAGCGTTGCAGGAGCGCCCCCCGTCTTCACCGGCGCGCTGTCGCGTAGCAAACCTGGCGTGTCTACGCCTGCGCGCAGGCTCAAAGCACCTCGTAGGAGCGCACCCTGTGCGGGACCGGCGCAGCGCGTGATCGTGCGGCTTGGGTCGCCCACAGGGTGGGTTCCTACAGCAGCGCGGAAATTCAATACGTTGCGCCATGTTTGATGAGAGCGGCCCTTGGGCGCGGCCACATCCTGGCATCCATCGCGCGGGTCGCCTGCACGCAGGCTCCTACGGAAGGAATCCGCTCAGAAGCCGCTGCCGCCGCGCAGGGCGCCACCGGCGATCTCGCCAAGGATCATGATGGATATCGCCGCGGCGGTGAGCGAAGCCAGGATGCCGAGCACGAACAGCACGTTCACCAGCCAGCCATACCAGGGCATGGGCGGGCGCACGGTCGGACGCGGGCGATCGGGGTGGACGCCGCGGAACACCACCAGGGTTCCGGCCAGCATGTCGTGCAGGGCCTGCTTGCGGGCGGTCCAGCCGGCCAGCGCGAAGCCGATGTTCAGGACCACGCTCGACAGGATCTTGCCGAAGTAGCGGCCGCTGGCGCGGCCGAAACCGATCCGGCAGCCGCCCTGGTCGGCCACCTTGAGGCCCATCGCGAGCTTGCCGGGAGTGGCCTGCAGGACGCTGCACTCGAACAGGGCAAAGTACAACCATTGACCGACGAACAGCGCGGCGCACAGCATGACGGCGGTCGCCAATTGCGCCAGCAGCGCGTCCGGGGTGGGGGCCATCGACCCCAGCATGAGCACCTGCAGCAGCATCGCCACGACGCCGAGAATGATCGAATCCATCACAAACGCGGCGCAGCGGCGCCAGAAGCCGGCGTTGACGGCGGCACCGGGCGGGAGAACCGCGGCGGCGAGAGCCGCGGCCGGGGCCTGCGGTTCCTTCGAAGCCCAGGTCACCGGCTCGACCGGCAGCTCGTGTGACTCCTCGACCGGCGCGGGCGGCGGCGGTGGTGGCGGGCTGAATTCCCGCCACGCGCGCCAGGCATTGCTGCCGACCTCGGCGACGCGCACCGACTCCGGCCACAGGCCATGACCGATGCGTTCCTCGACGTAGATCCGCGGCAGGGGCCCGCTCGCGGTGCCGTCGAACAGCACGAACAGCGGCGGGCGGCCATCGGTGGCGCACAGCTCGGCGTGCGCGCCGGCCTCGCCCATGCCGTCCTGCAGCGCCTGCAGCTTGCCAAGATCGTCGCTGCGCTTGATGGTGAGGGGCGCACGCGCGCGGAGCTGGTCGAGCTTCGCCGCCTCGATGCGCAGATAGCGGGCCAGCTTCGGCCACACCTCGTCCGGGGCATGGCCGGGCAGGATGGTGCCGCTCAGCACCAGTGCGTACGCGCTGTTGTCCATGTCTCCCTCCCCCGGGGAATCTCAGGCGGTGCGGTGTCTCGGTCGGTGCTTCATGGGCGCTCCAGGATCGCGGTCACGCCCATCCCGCCGGCGGTGCAGATGGATACCAGGCCGCGCCCGGAACCCCTTTCCTTGAGCATCTTTGCCAGTGCGGCGACGATGCGGGCACCGGTGGCGGCGAACGGGTGGCCGGTGGCGAGGCTCGATCCGTTGACGTTGAGCCTGCTGCGATCGATCGATCCGAGCGGGGCGTCGAGCCCCAGCCGGTTCCTGCAGTAATCGGCCGACTCCCAGGCCTTGAGCGTGCACAGCACCTGCGCCGCGAACGCCTCGTGGATCTCGTAGTAGTCGAAGTCCTGCAAGGTGAGCCCGGCCTCGGCCAGCATGCGCGGCACGGCGATGGTCGGTGCCATCAGCAGGCCCTCGCCGTGCACGAAATCCACCGCGGCGACGCGCGCATGGGTCAGGTACGCCTGCACCTCGAGGCCACGTTCGGCGGCCCATTCGTCGGTGCCGAGCAGCACTGCCGCTGCGCCATCGGAGAGTGCGGTCGAGTTGCCGGCCGTGAGCGTGCCGTGGCCGGAAGTCCGGTCGAAGGCGGGCTTCAGCGAGGCCAGCTTCTCCAGCGTGGTGTCCGGGCGCAGGATGTTGTCGCGCTCGACACCGCGGAAGGGCACCACCAGGTCGCGGAAGAAGCCGCGCTCGTAGGCGGCGGCGAGATTGCGGTGGCTGAGGAGGGCGAGTTCGTCCTGCTCCTCGCGGCCGATGTGCCATTCGCGCGCCATCAGTTCGCAATGCTCGCCCATCGACTTGCCGGTGCGCGGCTCGGCAACGCCCGGGAACGAGGGCCTCAGCTCGCCGAACGAAAACCCCTTCACCGCGGTGCCGGCCTTGCCGAGCGGCGTCTTCTCACGGTTCACGCTGAGCAGGCGCTGCTGCAGCGCGCGCGAATAGACGATCGGCACATCGCTGGTGGTGTCCGAACCGCCGGCGATGCCGGCCTCGATCTGGCCGGCGGCGATCTTGTTGGCGATCAGGATGGCGTTGTCGAGCGAGGTGCCGCAGGCGCGCGCGGTGGTGATGCCCGGCGTGGTGGCGGCGAGCCCGGAGGACAGCGTCGCCTCGCGGGCCAGGTTCCAGTCCGCGGCATGCTTGATGACGGCGCCGAAGGCGACTTCGCCCAGTTCCAGTCCGTGCAGGCCGAAGCGCTCGACCAGCGTGCCCAGCGTCTTTACGGCCATGCCGAAATTGCCGACGTCCGCGTAGGCGGTATTGTTGCGGCAGAACGGAATGCGCACGCCGCCGACGATGCCGATCCGATAGGGGCGCTGGTTCATGGGCTGGTTCCTGCAACGGGCTCGCTGCCCCGAAGCCTACCTTCTGCGGCGCCGGTTGGGAACGCCGCATGCAGCGGCGCGGCGTCGGCCAGCCAGCCCGGCCATTCGTTCCAGAACATCCACGCCGCCGGCTGCGCGCGCAGCAGGCGGTCGAGGGTGTTGGCAAGCGTGGCGGCGATTTGGCCCGGCGCTTCGGGCGACAACGCCTCGCCGATGACCACGCGCCGCCGGCCGCTGCGGAAGTCCGGCTCCACCCAGCACGGCACCACCGGCACCGCGGCTTCGCGGGCCAGCTCGAAGAGGCCGAGCGGCAGGCTGGCCGGCTGGCCGAGCAGGTGCACCGGACATTGACCGCGGGGCGCCAGCCGCGGCGGCACGTCGACCAGGCCGACCACCGCGGTGCCGCCCTGCAGCGCCGCCAGGATCTGCCCGCGCACGCCCGGCCGGTAGGCGCTGGGCCGGCCGCCGATGCGCTCCACCTCGGCCATCCGCGCGCGGCCATAGCGATAGCGCACCGGGTGAGCGGCGAAATCCGACGCCTCGAAACGGCCGGAGACGAACACGCTGTCGTGCCCCGAGGCGCGAAGGTGCCGCAGGATCCACAGGCCGTTGCCATAGTGGAAGCTCGCCGCGAGGAAGCCGCCGCGTGCCGGCCAGCTTCCTTGCACTTCCACGTCACGCGGCAACCAGTCCGTGCGGTTCGCGCGCGAACTTGGCAGGTCGGCCGCATCCAGTAGCCAGTTGGTGCGAAGATCGCGCCGGAAGGCGTCGAGATCCCCCAGTGGCAGGTGGCGTGGCGCGATAGATGCGGCACCTTCCACCGGCTCCGGGTACATGTGGCGCAATCGCGCGAGGCTCCTGCACATCGGCCACGCAAGTGACCAAGGCAGGCTGGCCGCAAGCCGCGGCGCGCCACGCAGGATCCACCAATCGAGAAGCTGGCCACTGAGCCACGCGAGGCGCTTCACGGCGCATCGCCGCGGATCGGCCATTCCAGCATCCGGTAGGCCGTCCCGGCGAAGCCGAGGGCGGCGTAGGTCGCCTGCGCGCTCTGGTTGTCCCTTTCGACGTAGAGACGCAGGCCAGCGACGCCGCTGGCCGCCGCGGCGCGTCGGCGAAGTTCGCCCTGCAAGGCGCGGAACACGCCGCGCCGGCGCGCCTCGGGCAACACGTAGACGCTCTGCAGCCACCACCAGTCGGCGTTGCGCCAGTCGCTCCATTCCCGCGTCACCAGCACGCAGCCCACCACAACGCCCTCCTGCTCGGCAACGAGATAGAAGCCGCGGGCGGCATCGGCGAGGACAGCGCGAACGCCCTGCTCCAGCGTGGCGCGATCGAGCCGCTTGTCCTCGGTCTCCAAGGCCATCGCAGCGTTGGCCGCGGCGATAAACCCGGCGTCGCCCGCGCGCGCCTCGCGCACCACAACGGCATCAGTCATGTGCATCTCGCTGGATCGGGCGCATCGGGGAACGCGGGGTCGAGCCGGTCGATGGTAGCAGGCCGGGGCGGGCGTGGCGGTGGCCGCTTTTCTGAATGCATCCAGACGTAAAAATTCCGTCGTTCATCTTCAAGTAGATCGCTGCTTCCTAGGGTGGTTCCACGCGACCCGGAGGTCGTCATCGCCACCACGGCGATCCTTTCCTTCCTGAAAAGGAGATGCTGCATGAAGACTTCGCTTTCCGCTGTTTCGACGTTTGCCCTGGCTTCGGTGCTCTCGCTCGGGGCCGCTTCCTTCGCCATGGCGGCCAGCCCGCTGGCGCCCAACGACAACGACCAGACGAACATGGATTCGGACCAGCCGGTGACCGATACCTGGATCACCACCAAGGTGAAGTCCGAGCTGGCCACCACGGACGGCGTGCAGAGCATGGACATCAGCGTCAAGACCGTCGACGGCGTGGTCTATCTCACCGGCACGCAGGACAACGACGTGGCCGTGAAGAAGGCGACGGCCGCCGCCGAGAGCATCAAGGGCGTGCAGCGCGTCGACGCCAGCGGCCTCAAGTCCAAGTCGTAATCCCACCGGCGAAAAGGAGTACCCGATGAACGAAGACAAGATCAAGGGCAACTGGAAGCAGCTCACCGGCAAGCTCAAGGCGCAGTGGGGCAAGCTGACCGACGATGACATCCAGGTCGCGGAGGGCAACAGCGAGTATCTCGCCGGCAAGCTCCAGGAGCGCTACGGAATCGCCAGGGACGAGGCGGAACGGCAGATCAGGGAATTCGATCGCACGCTGTAATGGACCGGCGGACGCG
The DNA here is from genome assembly GCA_017305135.1 of Lysobacterales bacterium. Classification (GTDB taxonomy): domain Bacteria; phylum Pseudomonadota; class Gammaproteobacteria; order Xanthomonadales; family Rhodanobacteraceae; genus Dokdonella_A. The sequence goes on from JAFKNA010000022.1 coordinate 15,811, forward strand.
GCCACGGATGGCCGCTCCGCCCCGGCACGGATGCCTGCGCAACGGCTTGCCAAGGATGGCCCGGCGCAAACCCACGCTGCTTCGAGGAGGTGCCCGATGCGATCGATGAACTGGCGCGATATTGATGGAGAAGGCCATGTTGCGGAAGCATCCGCGGCCCTGGCCAAGACGCTACGGAAGGCGAACCGCGAACTCCGCCGGCAAGGGAAGGTCGGCCTTGAGAGCGCGCGCGACTTCGGCGAGGAGGCGCTGGACAGCGCCCGCCGCGCCGGACGGACGGCCCAGGGAATGGTGGCCGAAAAGCCGATGGAGGCGATGCTCATCGCCGGCGCGATCGGATTCGCGCTCGGCTGGATCATCCGCCGCGCCTGTGCGGAACGGATCGTCTACATCGAATCGGACGACACGGACGACGAGTAGCGGCCGCAAGGCCCCGCACCAGCGCCCGGCGCATGCGCCCCCTTGCGGGGTTCATGCGCCGGGTTTTTTTTGTGCGCGCGTTCCGCGCGGCAGCAACGAGCGGCCGGTCAGGAGACCGGCCCTCCCGGAAAACGTCCCAACCCCGGATCCCGAATCACCAACCCCAATCAACAACCCCCTTCACAGCATGTAATACATCTGGAATTCGAGCGGGTGGGTGGCGGCGCGGTAACGCGTCACCTCGCGTGACTTGACGTCGATGTAGGCATCGATGAAGTCGTCGGTGAAGACGCCGCCCGCCTTCAGGAACCCGCGGTCGCTATCGAGCGCCTCCAGCGCCTGGTCGAGCGAGGAGCACACGGTGGGAATGTTGCGGCTTTCCTCGGGCGGGAGGTCGTAGAGGTCCTTGTCGGCGGGCGGTCCGGGATCGATGCGGTTCATGATGCCGTCCAGGCCCGCCATCATCAGCGCGGTGAAGGCGAGATAGCCGCTGTTGACCGGGTCCGGGAAGCGCATCTCGATGCGCCGCGCCTTGGCGCTGGCCACGTGCGGGATGCGGCAGCTCGCCGAACGGTTGCGCGCCGAATAGGCCAGCATCACCGGCGCCTCGAAGCCGGGCACCAGGCGCTTGTAGCTGTTGGTGGTGGAATTGGTGAAGGCGTTGATGGCGCGGGCGTGGCGGAACACGCCGCCGATGTACCACAGCGCCGTCTGCGACAGGCCGCCATAGAGATCGCCGGCGAAGAGGTTCTGCCCGTCCTTGGCCAACGACTGGTGCACGTGCATGCCCGATCCGTTGTCGCCGACCAGCGGCTTGGGCATGAAGGTCACCGTCTTCCCGGCGCGATGCGCGACGTTGCGGATGACGTACTTCATCATCATCAGCTCGTCGGCCTTGCGCAGCAGGGTGTTGAAGCGCGTGCCGATCTCGCACTGGCCGGCCGTCGCCACCTCGTGGTGGTGCACCTCGACGGTCATGCCGACCTGCTCCAGCACCTTGCACATCTCGGCGCGGAGGTCATGCAGCGTGTCACCCGGCGGCACCGGCAGGTAGCCGCCCTTGACGCCCGGCCGGTAGCCCGAATTGCCGCCCGGCAGGCTGAGCTCGGAGGCCCACGCCGCCTCGGTCGATTCGATCTCGTAGAACACCCGGCCGATGTCGTTGCGGAAGCGCACCGAATCGAAGATGAAGAACTCCGGCTCCGGGCCGAAGAACGCGGTGTCGGCGATGCCGCTGGCCTTGAGGTAGGCCTCGCCGCGGCGCGCGATCGAGCGTGGATCACGCGAGTAGGCCTGCATCGTGCTCGGCTCCAGCGCATCGCACTGCAGCAGAAGGGTGCGGTCGGCGGCGAAGGGATCGATGGTGGCGGTGGCCGGGTCTGGCATCAGCACCATGTCCGATTCGTTGATGCCCTTCCAGCCGGCGATCGAGGAGCCATCGAACATGCGCCCGTCCTCGAACAGCGATTCGTCGATCGAGTGGGCCGGGTAGGTCATGTGGTGCTGCGCGCCGAGCATGTCGGCGAAGCGCAGGTCCACGAACTTCACCGCCTGCTCCTGGATCAGCTTCAGAACGTCGTCGGCGGACTTGGGGGACATGGGACAGCCTCGTGATGTGGGCGCGGCGCGCAGCGGGATCGCAAGGCCGGCGCGGGGCGGCCTCGTCGCGGTGCAGCATTATCCTGCAACAGCCGTCCGCGATGCACCGCCCCGATGCATCTCCGGCGCTGCCGCGCGCGTGCCTTTACAATCCTCGCCCCGCCGCGCCCGTTGGCGCAGCCACGAGGTGGCCGCTCTCCCGTGAACGACTTCATCAACGCCCTCGTGCTCGGGATCATCGAAGGCATCACCGAGTTCCTGCCCATTTCCAGCACCGGCCACCTGCTGCTCGCCGAGCACTGGCTGGGCGCCCGCTCGGATCTCTTCAACATCGTGATCCAGGCCGGCGCGATCCTCGCTATCGTGCTGATCTACCGTGAGCGCCTGTGGAAGCTCGCCACCGGCCTCGACCAGGCCGAGAACCGCGATTACGCGCTGAAGCTCGCAGTGGCGTTCGGCATCACCGCGGTGCTCGGTTTCGTTGTCGTGCGCCTCGGCTTCAAGCTGCCCGAGCGGATCACCCCGATCGCCTGGGCGCTGGTGATCGGCGGTGTGTGGATGCTGGCCGCCGAATGGCTGGCGGCACGCCAGCCGGATCGCGCCGTGGTGACCTGGCGGGTGGCGGTGCTGGTCGGCATCGCGCAGATCGTGGCCGGCGTGTTTCCCGGCACCTCGCGCTCGGCGGCGACCATCTTCGTCGCCCTCCTCGCCGGCACCAGCAACCGCGCCGCGGCGACCGAGTTCGCGTTCCTGGTCGGCATCCCGACGATGTTCGCCGCCAGCGCCCACGAGCTGCTCCGCACCTGGCACGGCGGCGGTGCCGCGCACGAGGACTGGACGGCGCTCGGCGTCGCCTTCACGGCCTCGCTGGTGACCGCCTTCATCGCCGTGAAATGGCTGCTAGGCTACATCCGCACGCACCGCTTTACGCCATTCGCCATTTATCGCATCGCACTGGGCGCCGCCCTGCTCATTGCCCTGCCCGCCGACTGACGGAGGCCACGATGATCCGCATCCTCGCCATCCTGCTCTCTACCGCGCTGCTCGGCGCCTGCGCCGGCACGTCCGAAACCTCGCACCGCCCGAATCGCTGGATGGAGCCGGGCTCCATCGTCGGGCCGGAGTCGGTGCAGTGGGACAGCCCGGCGCGCCTCCTGCGCGGGAAATCCCCGGTCTACCCGATCGAACAGCTCCTGACCGGCAAGACCAGCAGCGCCGAGGTCGCCTTCACGGTGGCCGAGGACGGCAGCACGCGCGACATCCACGTGGTCGAAGCCGAGCGCGCCGTGTTCGGCCGCCACTTGGCCGCCGCGATCAGGGACTGGCAGTTCGAACCGGCCCGCAAGGACGGCGTGCCGGTTGCCTCGCCGATGACCGTTTCCTTCGACTTCACCATCGACCGCGGCTGGGGCCAGCCACCCGCGTCTGGCGCCGATCGCTGAAGTGCCGGGAATGCACCGGGTCGGCGCGCAAACAAAAGGGCCGCGTCCGGAGACGCGGCCCTGCGGCCCCTGTTCCTGCCGTCGTTCTCAAGCGGGGAGGCGGTTGAGCGCCTCGCTGATCTGCGCACACCGCGATTCGAGCCGGTCGACCGTATCGTCCGACGGCCGCGATCGCGCGGCATCGATCGCCATTTCGAGGCGGCCGAGTTCGATCATCAGATCGTGACGAAGAAACAGTGGATTGATGCTCATCGCAGTGGTACCCATCGCAAATCTCCAGACCGCCCCTGTTCGATTTGGAGAGAGCAATTGCCGTGCCAGCGCCGCCCGGGGGCCGTTTTTCCGGCCACGCGATGTCTGTCGGCGGCCTCGACACGATTCGTCGCAAACTGACAGCGCCTGCCGTGCGACCATGTGGCCGTGGGCGACAACAGTTAGCGAAGGAAGTCACACTCTGCCAGTGCGAGACGGTGTATGCTCCGCCCGCGGACATGAAAAAGCCGGCTTGAGCCGGCGTTTCCATCCCCCCACAGGTTTCCCGCTCACTGGCGCCCGGTACTCACGGTTCTCCCGGATCCCCCTGTTCCTGGAACCACCGGGCGCCAGCCTCCCTCCCCGCAGCATCCTGCCGCATCCGCCATCTAGGCCCCCCACCGGCGCCGCCGGCCCCTGAATTCCGGCTTGCGACGTGCTCGCATACGCCGTGCGCCGGTGGGAGTGCGGGGATACCCGCAGCAGGTTTCGTGCCAGAACCGTGCAGTCGGTTAAAATCCCCGCTTCTCTCCCGCAGTGGAATGTCTCGCGCACGGAACGTCGGCACTGCCACGACAGCAGGATGGCCACAACGGCTGCGGGATGTCAGTTTGAGACAGATCCATGTACAGCTTTGACGTCATCGTGGTGGGCGGCGGGCACGCCGGCACCGAAGCGGCGCTCGCCAGCGCCCGCACGGGTGCGCGCACCCTGCTGCTCACCCACAACATCGAGACCATCGGTGCGATGAGCTGCAACCCGGCCATCGGCGGCATCGGCAAGGGTCACCTCGTGCGCGAAATCGATGCGCTGGGCGGTGTGATGGCCTGGGCCGCGGATCGCGCCGGCATCCAGTGGCGCACGCTCAACGCCTCCAAGGGCCCGGCGGTGCGCGCCACGCGCTGCCAGGCCGATCGGGCGCTGTATCGCGCGGCGATCCGGCGCGCGGTGGAGAACCAGCCGAACCTGGTGCTGTTCCAGCAGGGAGTGGACGATCTCGCCATTTCCGGCGGCCGGGTCGGCGGCGTGGTCACGCAATCCGGCCTCGTGTTCAGGGCGCCGGCCGTGGTGCTCACCGTCGGCACCTTCCTCGCCGGCAGGATCCACGTCGGCCTGACGCAGAGCGCGGGCGGCCGCGCGGGCGATGCGCCGGCGATCCGGCTGGCCGAAGCGTTGCGTGCGCTGGAGCTTCCGGTGGGCCGCCTCAAGACCGGCACGCCACCGCGGCTGGATGGCCGTTCGATCGACTGGTCGCGCCTGGAGGAGCAGCGCGGCGATGATCCGCCGCAGGTGTTCTCCTTCCTCGGCTCTGCCGCCGACCATCCGCGCCAGGTGAGCTGCTGGATCACCCACACGTCCGCGCGCACGCACGACCTCATCCGCGCCTCGCTGGACCGCTCGCCGCTCTACGGCGGCGTGATCGAGGGCGTCGGGCCGCGCTACTGTCCCTCGCTGGAGGACAAGGTGGTGCGTTTCGCCGACAAGGCCTCGCACCAGATCTTCCTCGAGCCCGAGGGCCTGGACAGCCACGAGATCTATCCGAACGGCATCTCCACCTCGCTGCCCTTCGACGTGCAGGTGGAGCTGGTGCATTCGATCCCGGGCCTGGAGCACGCGCACCTGACGCGCCCGGGCTACGCGATCGAGTACGACTACTTCGATCCACGCGCGCTCAAGGCCTCGCTGGAGACGAAGGCAATCGAGGGCCTCTATTTCGCCGGCCAGATCAACGGCACCACCGGCTACGAGGAAGCCGCCGCGCAGGGCTTGGTGGCCGGCCTCAATGCCGCGCGGGCCACGCGCGGCGAGGAACCCTGGACGCCACGCCGCGACGAGGCCTACATCGGCGTGCTGATCGACGACCTGGTGACCAACGGCACCAGCGAGCCCTACCGGATGTTCACCTCGCGCGCCGAATACCGGCTGCACCTGCGCGAGGACAACGCCGACCTGCGACTGACCGGGAAGGGCTTCGAGCTCGGCTGCGTGCCGGCGGCACGCCATGCCGCGACGCTGGCCCGGCGCGAGGCCATCGAGCGGGAAACGGAACGCCTCGGCCGCCTTTGGGCGACCCCGTCGAATGCGCTTGGCAAGGCCGTAGCCACGGGCCTCGACGTGGCGCTGTCGCGCGAAACCAGCGCGCTCGACCTGCTGCGGCGCCCGGAAGTGCGCTACGCCGGCCTCGCCACCGTGGAGGGCATCGCCCCGGGCGTGGCCGATCCCGGCGTCGCGGCGCAGGTGGAGATCCAGGCCAAGTACGCGGGTTACCTCGCCCGCCAGCAGGAGGACATCGAGCGCGGCCGCCGCCACGACGACACCGCGATTCCCGCCGGCTTCGATTTCGCCGCGGTGCGCGGCCTGTCCGCCGAGGTGCTGGCGAAATTCCACCAGGCACGGCCGCAGACGGTTGGACAGGCGCGCCGCATCGCCGGGGTGACGCCGGCAGCGGTGGCGCTGCTGCTGGTGCATCTCAGGCGCGGCGGGCACCGCGCCGCCTGAGCCGCGCGGCCCGCTGGCAACGGAGCAACGCCGAAACGAAAACGGCCGGGCATCGACCCGGCCGTTTTCCGTTCCAGGCGGTGCCGCCGAGTGCTACTTCTTGCGTCCGGCGTCGAGCTTGGCCTGGGCCATCGCCAGCGCCTTCATGGCCGCTTCCCTGAACTCGGCAATCGCGGCCTCGTCCAGTTCGCCGCCGCCGGCCTTGTTGCTGAACAGCACGTCGCCGCCATCGCCCCAGCCCACGTTCCACTTCGCCTTGATGCCGCCGGGCTGCTTGGCGCACATCGGCTGGCCGTCCTTGTAGGCGTAGTTGGCCGAGGTATGGCCGCCCTTGTCGAAGTCGGTGTTGACGCGCACGTAGCGCACCGTGCCGCCCTGCGCGAAGGCATCCCAGCCGACCGACGAGTCCTCGGTGGTGTAGGTGCCGTTGACGGTCTTCATGCCGCCGATGTGGTTTTCGAGCTTGCCGCACTCGTCGGCGAGCTTCTCGGCCGGCGTAGCCTCGGTGTTCAGCACGACTTCCACGCTGGTTCCCGCGCCATGGGTGAGCACCGGCGAGTTCAGTGCCGGGACGAAACGGCGCGGCCCGTCGATCAGCAGCGCGTTGACCACGTAGGTGCGGCCGGCCGAGACCTTGGAGCGGTCGAAGTCGAGGCTGAAGGTATAGGGCGGCGCGCCACTGACGTCGAAGGCCTTCTCGGCCACCGGAAGCCCGGGCTCGGCCACGTCGACCAGCTTGACGTCGAGCTTGGCGCCCGCGCCGATCGGCATCGGCTCACGCAGCGTCACCTTGCCGGTGATCGTGCTGCCCGAGGCGACGCCCGGCGCCGCGGCCTGTTGCCCTGCCGCCTGCTGGTCGGCGGAATTGCAGCCGCCCAGCAACGCCAACGCGGCGACAGCCGCAATCCAGTGGTTCCGCATGGTGGTTCTCTCCGGGATGAGGATGAATGACAGGGCAGGTCGCGCACGGGGCCGGTGAACGTCGCGTCAGGGGAAGCGGACAGATGCCCGGTCCACGCTGGTGCGGCCGCGTCGAGTGCGACGGGCGCCCGCAGGCCGAAGCATTCCGCGACCTTGCAGGCACAGGCTCGACGAATGACGACTGCGCACGATAAACCCGTGCCGCCCATGACGCAATCATCCGCGCCGGGGCCTGTGGAATTTGCATCTCCGCGGGCACGGCACGGGAAGGCCTGATCGAATCACCCGACGTCACGCCTGCCGCGAACTCAGGCCGCGGGCAGCAGCGCGATGTCGGCCACGCGCAGGAACAGGCGGCGCAACCGCGCCAGCAGGGCGAGGCGGTTGGCGCGCACGGCCGGGTCGTCGGCCATCACCATGACCTCGTCGAAGAAGCGGTCGACCGGATCGCGCAGCGCCGCCAGGCGCTTCAGGAACGCCACGTAGTCCTGCGCCGCGAGGAGTGGTGCGGTCCCGGCCTCGGCCGCTTGCAGCGCGATGCCGAGTTCCTGTTCGGCGCCGGGGCCGTACAGCGCGGGATCCAGCGCCTGGCGCGGGTCGGTTCCGGCCTGGCGCAGGATGTTGCCGATGCGCTTGTTGGCGGCCGCGAGCGCCGCCGCCTCGGGCAGCGCGGCGAACGCGACCACGGCGCGCAGGCGGCGATCGAAGTCGGCAAGATCCGCCGGGGCGAGCGCGCGCACCGCCTCGAAGGCATCGACGGCGACGCCCTGCTCGGCGTAATAGCTGCGCAGGCGATCGAGGATGAAGCCGTAGAGCTCCTCCCCGAGCGCCGCCTTGCGGGCGGCGACATCCACCGCCTCGGCGGCAGGCTGGTTCTTGCCGGATCGACCGGGGGCTGGCGCGAAGGCCGAATCGGGAAGCTGCGTCACGGCCTCGGCAAGCAGTGCCGGCAGGTCGAGCGGCAGCGCCGCCTCGAGCAGGGTGCGGGCGAGGCCAAGCGCGCCCCGGCGCAGCGCGAAGGGATCCTTGTTGCCGGTCGGCTTGAGCCCAACCGCGAAGATGCCGGCCAGGGTGTCCAGCCGCTCGGCCACCGCGAGCACCTGGCCGATGCGCCCACTGGCGATCGGGTCGCCGCCATGGCGCGGCGCGTAGAACTCGTCCAGCGCCATGCACACCTCGGCGGGTTCCCCGTGCGCCTGCGCATAGTGCCGGCCCATGATGCCCTGCAGCTCGGGGAACTCGCCCACCATGCGCGTCACCAGGTCGCACTTGGCGAGGCCGGCGGCACGGGTGGCGAGGGCCGCGTCGACCTCGATGCCGGCGTCGCGCAGCCGGTTGGCGATGGTGCGCGCGAGCTCCGCCACGCGCACGGTCTTGTCCCATACGCTGCCGAGCGCCTGCTGGTAGGTGACCGCGGCGAGCTGCTTCTGGTGCGCGTCCAGCGGCTCCTTCAGGTCCTCGTCGAAGAAGAACTTGGCGTCGGCGAAACGCGGCCGGATGACGCGCTCGTAGCCCTTGCGGATCTCCGCCGGATCCTTCGATTCAATGTTGGCGACGCCGATGAAATGCTCGGCGAGGCGTCCCGCCGCATCGAACACCGGCACGAACTTCTGGTTCGCCTCCATGGTGGTGACCAGCGCTTCCTGCGGCACGGCGAGGAACTCGCGCTCGAAGGCGCAGGCGATCGCCACCGGCCACTCGGTGAGGTTGGCGATCTCGTCCAGCAGCTCGTCCGACAACGCCGGCACGCCCTCGGCCGGCGCCACCCGCGCCACCTCGGCGCGCACGCGCTCGCGGCGCTCCAGCGGGTCGGCCAGCACCCGCGCCGCGCGCAGCGCATCGAGCCAGGAATCGGCATCGGCGATGTGCACCGGCTGCGGATGATGGAAGCGGTGGCCGCGCGACATGCGGCCGGCGGCGAGGCCGAGCACCTCGCCTTCGATGACTTCCGCGCCGTGCAGCATGACCAGCCAGTGCACGGGACGCACGAAGGCGTAATCGTGGCCGCCCCAGCGCATCGGCCGCGGGATCGGCAGCGCCTTCAGCGCCTCGGCGACGATCGCCGGCAGCAGCGTCGCGGTCGCCTCACCTGGCTTCTCGCTGCGGGCGACGAAGCGCTCGCCCTTGGCGTCGGTGACGCGCGCGAGCTCGTCCACGGCCAGGCCATTCTTGCCGGCGAAGCCGAGCAGCGCGCGCGTCGGCGCGCCATCGGCATCCAGGGCGACGTTGACATAGGGTCCGAGGACCTCGGACGTCCGCGTAGGCTGGTGCGCCGCCACCGCCGGCACGCGCACGGCGAGGCGCCGCGGCGAGCAGTAGGCGCGCGTGCCGGCGAGGTCCGCCTCGATGCCGCGGCTGGCCAGTCCCTCGCGAACGCCCGCGGCAAAGGCCGCGGCGAGTTCGTCGAGCGCCTTCGGCGGCAGTTCCTCGGTGCCGAGTTCGATCAGCAGGGGGGCGGTATCTTGGCTCATGGCAGCCTTCGTCCTTTGCCGTCATTCCCGCGAAGGCGGGAATCCAGGGGCTTCAATGGATGCCCGCCTGCGCGGGCATGACGTCGTCTCTGGAATGGGAACCCTTCACGCCGCGGCCGGCGCCTGGCGCAGGCCCGGGAAGCCGAGCCGCTCGCGCTGCGCGTGGTAGGCCTCGGCGACGGCGCGCGACAGGGTGCGCACGCGCAGGATGTAGCGCTGGCGCTCGGTGACGCTGATCGCGCGGCGCGCGTCGAGCAGGTTGAAGGTGTGGCTCGCCTTCATCACCTGCTCGTAGGCCGGCAGCGGCAGGCCGAGCCCGACCAGGCGCAGCGCCTCGGCTTCGCAGGTGTCGAACCACGCCAACAGCTTCTCCACGTTGGCGTGCTCGAAGTTGTAGGTGGACTGCTCGACTTCGTTCTGGTGGAACACGTCGCCGTAGGTGACGATACCCTGCGGGGCGCGCGTCCAGACCAGGTCGAACACGTTGTCGACGTTCTGCAGGTACATCGCCAGGCGTTCCAGGCCGTAGGTGATCTCGCCCGTCACCGGCCGGCATTCGAGCCCGCCGGCCTGCTGGAAGTAGGTGAACTGGGTGACCTCCATGCCGTTCAGCCACACTTCCCAGCCGAGCCCCCAGGCGCCGAGGGTCGGCGATTCCCAGTTGTCCTCGACGAAGCGCAGGTCGTGCACCAGCGGATCGATGCCGAGCGCCTGCAGCGAGCCGATGTAGCGGTCGAGGATGTCGTCCGGGTTCGGCTTCATCACCACCTGGTACTGGTAGTAGTGCTGCAGGCGGTTGGGGTTCTCGCCGTAGCGGCCGTCGGTGGGCCGCCGCGAGGGCTGCACGTAGGCCGCGGCCCAGGGTTCGGGGCCGATCGCGCGCAGGAAGGTGGCCGGATGGAAGGTGCCGGCGCCGACCTCGGTGTCGAGCGGCTGCAACAGCACGCAACCCTGCTCCGCCCAGTAGCGGTTCAGGGTCTGGATGACGTCCTGGAAGGATGGCCCGGGCATGCTCCCGCTCACGGTATCGAAGGAAAAGCAGGCTAGTATAACGACGATATGGAGCCCGGACCTTCCAGCATGCCCGGCGCGGGCGGCGCGCCGCCCGGCGCGGCCGCCACGGCGGCGCTGGGGCAATACCAGCGCCTGGACCTCGACCAGACGCTGGCGGCGCTGGTCGCCGACGGCGTGCTGGCCGAGGCCGATGCGCGGCGTGTGCGCGCCGACGTGCGCACCACCCGCGGGCGCACCGAGCTGCATCCGCTGGTGCTGGTGGCGAACCTGCGCCTGGCCGACCTCCGCCATCCGGACAAGCCGCTGAGCCTGGAGGTGCTGACGCAGTGGCTGGCGCAGCGCGCGGGCCTGCCCTACCTCAAGATCGACCCGATGAAGGTGGACGTGGGCGCGGTCACCCAGGTGGTGAGCCATGCCTACGCGCAGCGCTACCGCATCCTGCCGGTGGCGGTCAGCGAACTGCAGGTGGTGTTCGCCACCCCCGAACCCTTCGACACGCGCTGGCTGGCCGACCTTGGCCATATCCTGCGCCGCGACATCCAGCGCGTGGTGGCGAGCCCGGTCGACGTCAACCGCTACCTGGCCGAATGGTGGAGCGTGCAGCGCTCCATCCAGCGCGCGCGCGACGCCAAGCACGATCTCTCCGACGGCCGCGCCATCCTCAACTTCGAGCAGCTGGTCGAGCTCGGCAAGACCGGCGAGGTCGGCGCCGACGACCGCCACGTGGTGCACATCGTCGACTGGCTGCTGCAGTACGCCTTCGAGCAGCGCGCCTCGGACATCCACCTGGAGCCGCGCCGCGACACCAGCAACATCCGCTTCCGCATCGATGGCGTGATGCACAAGGTGTTCGAGCTGCCGACGCCGGTGATGACCGCCGTCACCAGCCGCATCAAGATCCTCGGCCGCATGGACGTGGCCGAGAAGCGCCGCCCGCAGGACGGGCGCATCAAGACCCGCTCGGCCGGCGGGCGCGAGGTGGAGCTGCGCCTGTCCTCGATGCCGACCGCCTTCGGCGAGAAGATGGTCATGCGCATCTTCGACCCGGACATCGTGGTGAAGGAATTCCGCCAGCTCGGCTTCTCGCCCGCCGAGGAGGCCACCTGGCGCAGCTTCGTCGAGCGCCCGCACGGCATCGTGCTGGTGACCGGGCCGACCGGATCGGGCAAGACCACCACGCTCTATTCCACGCTGAAGGTGCTGGCCACGCCCGACATCAACGTGTGCACGGTCGAGGACCCGATCGAGATGGTCTCGCCCGAGTTCAACCAGATGCAGGTGCACAACGCCATCGACCTCGACTTCGCGGCCGGCGTGCGCACGCTGATGCGGCAGGATCCGGACATCGTCATGGTCGGCGAGATCCGCGACCTCGAGACCGCGCAGATGGCCGTGCAGGCCTCGCTGACCGGGCACCTGGTGCTGTCGACCCTGCACACCAACGACGCGCCGAGCGCGCTGACCCGCCTGCTGGATCTTGGCGTGCCGCATTACCTCCTGCAGTCCACGCTGGCCGGCATCGTCGCGCAGCGCCTGGTGCGCACGCTGTGCCCGCACTGCAAGAGCGAAGTGCCGCTCGACGTGCAGGCCTGGGCGGCGCTGACCCATCGCTGGCCGCTGGCGCCGCCGAATCCGTACTATGGGCCGAAGGGCTGCCTGGAATGCCGCAAGACGGGGTTCCTCGGCCGCACCGGCATCTACGAGATGCTGCGCGTCACGCCGGCGATCCGCGCCCTGATCCAGCCGGACATGGACCTCGCCCGTGTCACCGAAACCGCCCACAACGAAGGCATGCAGCCGCTGCGGGCTTCGGCCGCGGCGCAGGTGGCACGCGGCCTCACCACCATCCAGGAAGTGCTGAATGTCCTCCCGCCCACCCTCTGATTCCGCGCGCCCGATGCTGGTGATCCAGACCGGCAACACCCTGCCGGTGCTGCGCGGCCGCCATGGCGACTTCCCCGACTGGATCCGCCACGGCCTTGGCCTGCGCCGCGACGAGGTCGAGGTGGTGCGCGTCCACGAGGGTGGCACGCTGCCGGATCCCCGCACCGTGGCCGGCGCGCTGGTGACGGGATCGGGTGCCATGGTCACCGAGCGCCTCGACTGGAGCGAGGCCACCGCGGCCTGGCTGCGCGATGCGGTCGCCGCCGGGCTGCCGCTGCTCGGCATCTGCTATGGCCACCAGCTCCTCGCGCATGCGCTCGGCGGGCGCGTGGCCGACCATCCCGATGGCCGCGAGGTCGGCACCATCGAGGTCGAACGCCTGGCCGCGGCCGACGGCGATGCGCTGTTCGATGCCGCCCCGGCGCGCTTCCGCGCCCATGCCACCCACGAGCAGAGCGTGCTGGAACTCCCGCCCGGCGCGGTCGCGCTGGCCTCTTCGGCCCATGACGGCAACCAGGCCGTGCGCTTCGCGCCGCTCGCCTGGGGCGTGCAGTTCCACCCCGAATTCAGCGCCGGCGTGATGCGCGCCTACATCCAGCGGCCGTCGAAGGTGAATTGCACCCGCTCGTGCTGCGCGATCCGGGAGGCCCGGCCGGCACCGTTCGGGCGCAGGCTGCTGAAGCGCTTCCGCGCCATCGCCTACACGGGTCGGTGAATCAGGTCTGTGGGCGCTGCCGCGCACTGCGGCGGATCGCCGCCAGCGGATCGCCGAGCTTGAGACCCGACAGGTACTGGGTGATCGCCTCATTGGTGACGTCGTAGAGCGGCCGTCCCATCACCGCCGCCGCCGCCTTGAGGCTGTCGCGCACCTGGCGTGAAACGCGCAGGCTCGCATCGCGCCCGCTGTCGTGGCCATCGATCTTGTTGGACATGGTGGTTGCTTGCCCGTTACGGCTCGCGCGTATTTCGAGCCCCGCGCAAAGTGTAACTGTGACGTAGATCACACTGGGAAACCAGCGACAGGTTCCGCTTGTGACATTTTGTCACTGCCGCGGGCCCGCGCCGGCGGGCCGGATCCGTCAGTTCCCGCCGGCAGGCGTGGCTTCCGGCTGGCCGCGGACCAGCGCGCGTGCGCCGAGGATGCCAAGCTCGTAGAGCAGGCACATGGGCACCGCCAGCATGATCTGCGACAGCACGTCCGGCGGCGTCAGCACCGCGGCAATGACGAAGGCGCCGACGATCGCATAGCGGCGGCTGCCGGCGAGTTGCGCAGGAGTCAGCGCGCCGACGGCGACCAGGATCACCAGCACCACAGGCACCTCGAAACACAGGCCGAAGGCGAGGAACAGGCCCAGCGCGAAACCGAGGTACTGGCTGATGTCCGGCATCACCGCCACGCCGGCCGGGGCGATGTGGGTCATGAAGGTGAACACCGCCGGCAGCACGAAGAAATACGCGAACGCGCAGCCGACGTAGAAAAGGAGCACCGAGGACACCAGGATCGGCACCGCAAGGCGCCGCTCGTTGCGGTACAGGCCAGGCGCGACGAAGGCCCAGAGCTGGTACAGCACCACCGGGATGGCGATGAACAGGGCCACGAAGAAGGCCAGCTTCAGCGGCGCCAGGAAGGGCGAGGCGACTTCGGTCGCGATCATGGTGCCGCCCTGCGGCAGGCGCTCGATCAGCGGCAGCGCCAGCCAGCCGTAGAGGCGGTTGGCGAAGGGCAGCAGGGCCACCAGCACCACCAGCACCGCCGCGACCGCCTTCAGCAGGCGCGAGCGGAGCTCGACCAGGTGCGAGATGAAGGACTGCTCGCCCTCCTCGCCCGGCAGCTCAGGGGTGCTCATCGCTGTCCTGCCCGGCTTGGGGTCGATCGGATGGCGCCGCTGGCGCCTCCGATGCAACGGAACCGGCATCGCGGGCCACCGCCTCCACCTCGGCACGGATGTCGGCCGCGCGGCGGACCTCGCGCATGGAGGCCTTCAGATCCTCGGCGGCCAGTTCGCGCTCGATCTCGCCGCGCACGTTCTGCCAGCTGGCGCGGGCACGGCGCAGCAGCGCGCCGGCGGTGCGTGCCGCCTTCGGCAGCCGTTCGGGGCCGAGCACCAGCAGCGCGACCACCGCGATCAGCGCGATCTCACTGAAGCCGATGTCGAACATGACGGATCCCGCGGCGCGGCCGCCGGCGGCGCATCGCCGCTCAGTCGCGGCGCTCCGGATCGGGCCGGGCCGGCTGCTCCGCCGTCGCTCCCGGCGCGGCGGGCGGCGGATCCGCCTTGAGCTGCACCGGATCGGACGCATCGCCGTCCTGCATGCCCTTGCGGAAGCTCTTGATGGCGGCGCCCACGTCCTCGCCGATGTTGCGCAGGCGCTTGGTGCCGAACACCAGCGCCACGATCACCAGCACGATGAGCCAATGCCAGATGCTCAAACCACCCATTTCACCAACCTCTGAGCGGGCTGCGCGCCCACCTCATTCGATGCGACCCGCGAGGATAGCAGGATCGCCTAGCGCGCAGTGTACTCCTCGAGCCGGTCGCGGAAGTCCACCACCGCGTTCGGCACCTGGGTCACGCCACCTTCGAAGATGCGGCGCGGCGTCACGCCCTGGCCGTAGACGGCCTGGTTGGCATCGTTGTCGATCCGGATCGCCGTGCCGTCCAGCGCGGCACCGGCGAACAGGCCGCGGGCGCGCGAATAGGAATAGATCTCCGCCTTGAGCTGGGCGTCGGTGGCCGCCTGCGCGGAGCGCCCGACCGGCCCGGCGGCCGCCGACGCATCGGCGCCCAGCGTGAACTTGCCGTGCACGATCGAATCGACGCCGCGACGGGTGCGGAACACCAGGATCACGTCGGTCGAGGACACGCCCGCCTGGAAGCCGATGCTGCCGCCGGTCAGGCTGATGAAGCTCGGGTTGGACCAGGCGCCATCCGTCTTCACCGAAATGAGCCCGGTGCCGTGGCGGCCGCCGAAGATGAAGCCGGCCTTGATCACGTCCGGCACCACGGCGACGGCTTCGGCGTTCTCGAGCAGGTCGCGCGGGATCGACTGGTCGGGCGCCTGCATGACCTCGTTCAGCACCCGCACGGCGTTCTCCGCCAGCTTGTTCTGCTTTTCGCCGGCGCTCGCGGAGGCCGCGAGGCCCAGGGCCAGGAGGGCCAACATTGGAATGGACAGCAGGTTCATGCGTGGCATGAGCGGATGCGACTCCTCGGAAAGACGGCTCACGTTAGCAGGTGCTGCTGAGCCTGGTCGAAACAGACACGCGCCGCCCGCCACATGCCCAGAGGGCATCAGGCGCGGCGCGCCCGCACCGCCCGTGCCTGGGCGAGGAACGCCGCCCCCGCCAGCAACGACGCGAGCGCGACGAGGGCCAGCGGCGAATCGACCGGTACCGGCACGAGATCGGCGACGGCACCGGGGCCGCTGCATTCCGGCGGGCCGAGGGTGAAGCCGCGCATGCCGATCTCGCGCAGCGATTCGGGACCGACGAGCGGCCCGACGATGGTCAGCAGGCCGGTTTTCGGGTCGATCCGGGCGAGGTCGTTCCAGGTCGCGGGTGCCTGCTCGTCGTCCGGCGGCGGCACGTAGTTCACCACCGCCCAGAGCACGCCCTCGCTGTCGAAGGCCATGGAAATGGAGTTGACCCAGCGCGTCAGTGCCGGTCCGAGCGGGCCGACCGGCGTCGCCGCACCGGTCGCCGCATCGATGCGGTAGAAGCGATTGTCGCCCTTTCCCCCCGCGCCGTAGAGGACGCCATTGCGCTCGACCACGCCGGTGATCAGGTGGCCGGTGTCGCCGACCAGCGCGGTCGCGCCCGTCGCGCGGTCGACGCGCCAGAGCCGGTCGACCGCCGCCGACGCCAGCCACAGCACGTCCGTCTGGCACGATGCGGCCATGCTGAGGTCGAGCGCGTCGTATTGGCCACTGCCCTGGCCGGCAAGTCCGAAGTCGCCGACCGGGGTGGCGCTGCCGGTGGCGGGGTCGACGCGCAGGAGCAGCTTGAGGTCCTTGCCGGCGGTGACGGCATAGAGCGTGCCATCCGCGGCGGTGGTGAGGCCGCTGAGGTTGCCCAGCAGGCGGCCGCCGATGCGGCCGGCGGAGCCGATTTCGTCCGCCCGCGCCTGGTCGACGTCGACATGGTAGAGGGTGTCGAAGGCGAGGCCATAGCCGCCCGTCGCAGCCGCCGCTACGGCTGCGGACGCGACGAGCATCCCTGCCGCGATGATGCAGAGCAATGGGCGCATGGCAGCATGTTATTGTTGTGGGCGAACCGTCTGCCTCGCGGTGTTTCCCGCGATGGCAGCGGCAGTCTAGATCAATGTCGCGCGAAGCGCACTCCGCCACGCGCCCGCCTTCCCGGATTCCCTCCCCCGATGCCGCGCTACTTCGGAGTCTCCCACCATCGCCACGAGGCGGTGCCCCCGGCGGCGGTGCTGCTGGTCAACCTCGGCACGCCGGATGCGCCGACACCGCGCGCGCTGCGCCGCTACCTCCGCGAGTTCCTGGCCGACCGGCGCATCGTGGAGATGCCGCGCTGGCTGTGGCGGCCGATCCTCCACGGCATCATCCTGCGCGTGCGCCCGGCGCGCTCGGCGGCCCTCTACCAGCGCATCTGGACCGCCGAGGGCTCGCCGCTCGCCACCGGCATGGCGGCGTTGGCGGGGCGCCTGCAGGTGGCGCTCGCCGGGCAGCGGCCGGGGCCGATCGTGGTGCGCCACGCGATGCGCTACGGCCAGCCCGGCATCGCTCCGGTCATGCGCGAGCTCGCCGCCAGCGGCGCGCGGCGCCTGCTGGTACTGCCATTGTTCCCGCAGTATTCGGGTACCACGACGGGCTCGGCGCTGGACGCCGCCGGCGCGGAACTCGCGCGCTGGCGGCGCGTTCCCGATTTTCGCTTCGTCGCCGACTACCACGCGGAACCCCGCTACATCGAGGCGCTGGCGCGCAGCGTCGAGGCGCACTGGCAGCGCCATGGCCGGGCCGAGCGGCTGCTGCTGTCCTACCACGGGATTCCCGAGCGCTACTTCAAGGCCGGCGATCCCTACTTCTGCCAATGCCACGGCACCGCGCGGCGGCTGCGGGAGCGGCTCGGCCTCGCCGAGGAGCAGGTCATCGTCGCCTTCCAGTCGCGCTTCGGCCGTGCCGCCTGGCTGAAGCCCTACACCGAGGCCACGCTCGCCGGCCTGCCCGACGAAGGCGTCAGGCACGTGCAGGTGCTGTGCCCGGGCTTCGCCGTCGATTGCCTGGAGACGCTGGAGGAAATCGCGATCCGCAACCACGCGCGTTTCCTGCACGCGGGCGGCGAGCGGCTGGAGTACATCCCGGCACTGAACGCGGGCGACGACCATGTCGCCATGCTGGCCGACCTCGTGCTGCGCCAGGCGCAGGGCTGGCCGGAGTTCGATCCGGCCTGGAGCGCGCACCGCGCCACCGCCCAGCAGAACGCCGTGCAGGCCCGCCACGAACACCTGCGCGATGCCCGCCGCTGAGGAGATCACGCTCGCCGACTCCGGGCTGGCGGCCCGGTGCTGGGGCGATCCCGCCGGCCCGCCACTGCTCGCCCTGCACGGCTGGCTGGACAACGCCGGCAGCTTCGACGCGCTGGCGCCGCTGCTCGCGCGGCAATGGTACGTGGTGGCGCTCGACCTGCGCGGCCACGGCCGCTCCGCGCACCTGCCGCCCGGCGCGTGGTACCACTACGTGGATGCCTTCGACGATCTCGCCGCCGCCTTCGCGTGTTTCGGCTGGAAGCGCGCGGCCCTGCTCGGCCATTCCCTCGGAGCGACGCTGGCGAGCCTCTACGCGGGGTTGTATCCGGAGCGGGTGTCGCGCCTGCTGCTGGTCGAGGGCCTCGGCCCGCTCAGCGGCGTGCCGGAAGATGCCCTGCAGCGCCTGCGCGGCGGTCTCGACCAGCGTGCCGCGTTCGCCTCGCGGCGGCCACTGCGCGTGTTCGACTCACCGGAGCAGGCGGTGCAGGCGCGCATGAAGGCGGGTGGCCTTTCGGCGGCGGCGGCCAGCGCCATCGTTTCCCGTGGCATCGAGGCGGTGGAAGGCGGCTGGACCTGGTCGAGCGATCCGCGCCTGACCCTGGCGAGCCCGATCCGCTTCACCGAGCCCGAAGTGCTGGCGATGCTGGCTGGCATCCGCGCGCCCACCCGCCTGGTACTGGCGGAACCGGCCACACCTTACCTCCCCGCCGAGGTGATGGAGCGGCGCGCCGCCCAGGTGCGCGGCATTCGCGTGGCGCGGCTCGCCGGCCATCACCACCTGCACCTGGAGCAGGCGGGGGACGTTGCGGCGGCGCTCGGCGGCGCCTAGTTTCCGTCGGTCGCGACCAGCCGCACCAGTTCCGCCTTCAGCGCTTGGCCGTTCAGGCGCAGCCAGTCGCGCTGGGTGCGCCATTCCGGTTCGAGGCTCTCGACCAGCGCCCAGAAGCGCGGCGAATGGCTGCGCACGCGCAGGTGGCAGAGCTCGTGGATCATCACGTAGCGGAGCGCCGCCGGCGGCGCAAGCGCCAGCGCGAGATCCAGCGTGATGCGATCGCGGGTGTCGAGGCTGCCCCAAAGGCTCTTCAGCGGCCGCACCTTGATGGCGGTCGGGGCACGCCCGAGTTCCACGCAATGGCGCTGCAGGTGCCGGCTCACGTCGCGCCGCAACTGGCTTTCGAAGAAGGAGCGCAGCAGCGCCCGCGCCGCCGGCAGGGTGGTCCGGCCGTGCGGGCGCGGCAGGCCCAGCACGAGTTCGCCACCTTCACGGACGACGGATGGGAACGCACCCTCCCGCCAGGCGAGGCGCACCGTCTCGCCGCGCAGCGGCAGCAGGGTCGGCTTGCCAGGCTTCAGCGGCGGCGGCGCCTCGTCGAGCTTCAGCTCGCCGAGCTTGCGCTCCAGCCATGCGCCGTTCTGGCGCAGGAAGGCGATGACCTGCGCCGGGTGGGTGCCGACCGGATAGGTGACGCGCGCGCCACCCGGCGTGACGGTGAGGCGCAGGCGCCGCGCGCGCGGATGGCTGCGGCGCAGCACCCTGATCGTCTCGCCGGTGACGGTCGGCAGTTCCAGGTAATCGGCGCCCGCGTCCACGTCCCGCATCCTCCGTCGTCAATCCTCCGCGCCAGGCCGCGCGAGGCCGAACCAGCGTTCCAGGTGCCCGAAGAGGTTGCCCAGTTCGAGCGCCATCAGCGCGAACGAGGCATCGAGCTCGGCGCGGGCCGATTCCGCCGTGCCTTCGCCGAGCTGGTCGAGCACCACGTCGAGGAACTTCAGCTTCCTTATGACCAGGTCCTCGCCGAGCACGAAGCTCATGCGCTCGTCGAACACCAGGCCGAGCTGGAACGCCTGCTTGCCCGCCTTCAGATGCTCCCGCATTTCCTCCGATTCAAGATCCTGCCGCCGGCAGCGCACGATGGCGCCGGCCTCGGCCGGGTCGCGCAGTTCACATTCCTCGCCGAGCGCGAGACCGGGCGGGAGATCGCCCTCGACAAGCCAAGAGGTCATCAGGTTGCGCGGCGATTCCTCGGGCGCCATCGGCGTCGCCGGAAACCGGCCAAGCGCCTCGCGCACTTCGCTGACCGCGTCCTCGGCGGCCTTGCGGCTGGCGGTGTCGACCACGAACCAGCCGTTCTTCGCGTCCAGGTAGGCGGCGCGCCGCGACGGGCGCACGAAGGCGCGCGGCATGAGGTCGGTCAGCACCTCGTCCTTGAGCCGCTGGCGCTCCTTGGCGCCGATGCGGCGCGCCTCCTTGTCCTGGATCGCGGCGATCTTCTCGGCCAGCGCCTCGTTCACCACCACGGCCGGCAGCAGGCGCTCCTCCGAGCCGACCGAGACGAGGGCGAAGGTCTCCTGGCGGTGCACCAGCGCCTCGTCGTTGCGGCCATAAGGTGACACGAAGCCGCGGGTGGCCAACTCCAGCGGCCCGCAGGGGCGCAGGCGCTGCTGATCGAGGTCGCTTTCGAGGTTCTCGATGGAACCGGCGACGCTTGCGGGGAAACGGAACAGGGTCAGGTTGCGGAAGAACATGGGGTACCTGGGTTGGTGATTCGTGATTGGTGATTGGTGATTCGCAAGATCAAGAGCTTATGCGAAGCCCTTGGAGTACACGCAGGACACTCAAGCGCGCACTGCCGTCACCCGGCGGGGACGCTCCGATCAAGCCTCCAGACGTCATGCCCCCGAAAGAGGGCATCCACTGAACGGATCGCCAGGAGCGATCCATCGGCGCACGGATGCGTCGAGCAAAACAGAACCTGGATGGCTCGCTGCGAGGGGTCCACTTTGCTGCAAGGGAATTGCTCAAGATCAAGATGATTCCCGGCTTTCGCCGGGATGACGGATGTTCGAATCGGCTGGCCCGTGTGCTCCGGGCTCAGGCGTTTGCTGCTTCGTCCTCCGGCACACGCCCGGCCAGCCAGGCATGCGCGTCGGTACGCGGCGTTTCCGGACGCGCGCCGAGGCCGGCGAAGTCGAACAGCTCGCGGTCGGCGAGCTGCGAGGGACGGACGTTGCCGATGGCGCGGAAGATGGTCTCGATGCGTCCTGGGTGTTTCGCATCCCATTCGCGCAGCATCGCCTTGACCTGCTTGCGCTGCAGGTTCTCCTGCGAGCCGCACAGGTTGCAGGGCATGATCGGGAAGGCCTGCTGCTCGGCGTATTCCGCGATGTCGGCCTCGGCGCAATACGCCAGTGGACGGATCAGCACGTTGCGGCCGTCGTCGGAGCGGAGCTTGGGCGGCATCGTCTTCAGCGCGGCGCCATGGAACATGTTGAGGAACAGCGTCTCGACGATGTCGTCGCGATGGTGGCCGAGCGCGATTTTGGTGTAGCCCGCGTCCGCCGCGTAGGTGTAGAGCGAACCCCGGCGCAGCCGCGAGCACAGGCTGCACAGGGTCTTGCCCTCGGGGATCACGCGCTTGACCACGCTGTAGGTGTCCTGCTCCAGGATGTGGAAGGGCACGCCGAGGCGCCCGAGCCACGCCGGCAGCACGCTCGGGTCGTAGCCCGGCTGCTTCTGGTCGAGGTGCACCGCGGCGATCTCGAAGCGCACCGGCGCCTTCGCCTGCAGCTTCAGGAGGATGTCGAGCAGGGTGTAGGAATCCTTGCCGCCGGACAGGCACACCATCACGCGGTCGCCCTCCTCGATCATGTTGAAGTCGGCGATCGCCTGGCCAACCTGGTGGCGCAGGCGCTTGGCGAGCCTGGCGGCCTCGTGGGAATGCTTGCGATCGGCGACGGCGTTCATGGCTGGGCAGGGTCGAGCGGGCCGCATAGTGTAATCGCGACCGTCTCACGGGCTGATCCATGCCGCGGCGCAGCACGCGGGTGGTATCATGCGCGGCCTCGTGCCGGCGGCCGCCAGCACGTGTCCCATCGCCCTTTTCGGCCGGATGCGCCACGTCCGGCAAACCGTCGTGGAGCCCCGTCCATGAGCAGTATCCAGGTCGCGCCCGTCGCCGGCGCCGATACCGCCCGCCTCGCCAATGCGATCCGTTTCCTCGCCGCCGATGCGGTGGAGCAGGCCAGGTCCGGCCATCCCGGCATGCCGATGGGCATGGCCGAGATCGCCGTGGCGCTGTGGACGCGGCACCTGCGCCACAACCCGGCCAATCCTGCCTGGGCCGACCGCGACCGCTTCGTGCTCTCCAACGGGCACGGCTCGATGCTGCTCTACGCGCTCCTGCACCTCGCCGGCTACGACCTGCCGATCGAGGAGCTGCGCAATTTCCGCCAGCTCCATTCCAGGACGCCGGGCCATCCGGAAGTCCACATCACACCGGGCGTCGAGACCACCACCGGCCCGCTCGGCCAGGGCCTCGCCAACGCCGTCGGCATGGCGCTGGCGGAGAAGCTCCTGGCGGCCGAGTTCAACCGCCCCGGCCACGCCATCGTCGACCACCACACCTGGGTGTTCCTCGGCGACGGCTGCCTGATGGAAGGGCTCTCGCACGAGGCCTGCTCGCTGGCCGGCACCTGGCAGCTGGGCAAGCTGATCGCGCTCTACGACGATAACGGCATCTCCATCGACGGCAAGGTCGTGGGCTGGTTCACCGACGACACCGCCATGCGCTTCCGCGCCTACGGCTGGCAGGTCATCGGCCCGGTGGATGGCCACGACGTGGACGCGGTCGATGCCGCGATCAGCGAGGCGAAGAAGAACGCCAGCCAGCCGAGCCTCGTCATCTGCCGCACCATCATCGGCCAGGGCGCGCCGACCCGTGCCGGCACCGCCAAGGCACACGGCGAGGCGCTGGGCGCGGCGGAAATCGCCGCCACCCGCGAGGCGCTTGGCTGGGGCCATGCGGCCTTCGAGGTGCCCGAAGACGTCCGCGGCGGCTGGGACGCGCGTGCGCGCGGTGCGGTGCTGGAACACGACTGGCAGCACCGCTTCGACGCCTGGCGCGGCGCGCACCCGGAGCTGGCCGCGGAGTTCTCGCGCCGCCTCGCCGGCGAGTTGCCGGCCGATTTCGCCACCGTGGCGGCGCGCCTGGTCGAGGCCGCCAATGCGAATGGTGAATCCATCGCCAGCCGCAAGGCCAGCCAGCAGGCGATCGAGGCATTCGCGCCGGCGCTGCCGGAGATGATCGGCGGCTCGGCCGACCTCACCGGCTCCAACCTGACCGCGTGGAAGGACGCCCCGCTCCTCACCGGCGCCGGCACCGGGCGCCATGTCGGCTACGGCGTGCGCGAGTTCGGCATGGCCGCGATCATGAACGGCCTCGCCCTGCACGGCGGTTTCATTCCCTTCGGCGGCACCTTCCTCACCTTCAGCGACTACAGCCGCAACGCCATCCGCATGGCGGCGCTGATGAACCTCGGCGTGATCCACGTGTTCACCCACGACTCGATCGGCCTCGGCGAGGACGGCCCGACCCACCAGTCGGTCGAACACGTGTCCAGCCTGCGCCTGATCCCGAACCTCGAAGTGTGGCGGCCCTGCGACAGCGTCGAGACGGCGGTGGCGTGGAAGCTCGCCCTGGAGCGCCGCGCCGCGCCGACCGCGCTGGCGCTGTCGCGCCAGAACCTGCCCTTCGTTCCGCGCAGCGACGCGCAGGTCGCCGCCATCGAACGCGGCGGCTACGTGCTGGCCGAGGCCGACGGAACGCCGGCGCGCATCCTGATCGCCACCGGTTCGGAGGTTGGCCTCGCCCTCGCCGCCAAGAAGCTCCTCGATGCCGGGGGCCTGCCGACGCGCGTGGTGTCGATGCCCTCGACGGAAACCTTCGATCGCCAGGACGCCGCGTATCGAGCCGAGGTGCTGCCGGAAGGCGTGGCCACGGTCGCCATCGAGGCCGGCGCCACGGCGCTCTGGTGGAAGTACGTGCGCGGCCGCGGCACGGTGATTGGGCTCGACCGCTTCGGC
The DNA here is from genome assembly GCA_017305135.1 of Lysobacterales bacterium. Lineage (GTDB taxonomy): Bacteria > Pseudomonadota > Gammaproteobacteria > Xanthomonadales > Rhodanobacteraceae > Dokdonella_A. The sequence goes on from JAFKNA010000022.1 coordinate 39,668, forward strand.
GAATCGGCGCCCGCCGGCGCGCTGTTCGAGTTCTTCGGCTTCACGCCGGAGAAGATCGCGGCGGCGGCACGCGAGGCGGCGTAACCGGCGCACGGTGAGCGGTCCTGTGGGAGGGACTTCAGGCCCGATGCTTCCGGGTCCGGCATTGGAGGCTCGGGGTTGGCGATAGGAAAGGGCGTCGCGGCTGAAGCCGCTCCCACGGAAGCAGCCTCGCACGATACTGGACCTGCGGTGACCCGGCAGTCGGAGTCTGGAGGGAGCCACTTCAGCCCCATCCGCGCGGTGCTGCTGGACCTGGACGGCACCCTCGCCGACACGGTGCCGGACATCGCGCCGGCGGTGAACGCGGTGCTCGCGGCCTTCGGGCGGGCGCCACTCGATGAGGCCACGGTCGCGAGCTATGTGGGGCGCGGCGCCGACGTGCTGCTACAGCGCGCCCTCGGCGGCGGCCACGAAGCATGTATCGACCCCGCCCTGCTGGAGCGTGCGCGCGCCGTGTTCCGTCCCGCCTACGACCGCTTCAACGCCCGCGCGGTGACGCTCTATCCCGGCGTGCTGGAGGGCCTTGAGCAGCTCCGCTCATCCGGACTCGCCCTTGCCTGCGTCACCAACAAGCCGGAAGCCGCGGCCCGCGAACTGCTTGCCCGGCGCGATCTCGCCCGCTTCTTCGGCGCGGTGGTCGGCGGCGACACGCTGCCGACGCGAAAGCCCGACCCTGCGCCGCTGGCCCACGCCGCGTCCCTGCTCGGCGTTCCGCTGGGCGCCTGCCTGATGCTCGGCGACTCGGCCATCGATGCCGCCGCCGCCCGCGCCGCCTGCATCCCGATTGTGCTGGTCGACTACGGCTATCGCGAAGGCCTGGCGGTGTCGGCCATCGACTGCGACGCGGTGGTGACGAGCATCGCCGAGGCGGCGCGCCGGCTGCGGCCGGGCGCGGACGGCTTCCCGATCACCTGAGCACCACCCAAACCTCGCTCCCTCGCAGGAGCGCACCCGGGCGCGACCCGCAACTGGGTGCGCATACGATGAAAGGCCGGCGCCGGTCGCCCACGGGGTGGGCTCCTACGCAACGCACGCGTGGGCACGCGATGCCGACGCCGACGCAGCCACGATCAACGCTACACTGCGCCCATGCAGAGCCCCGATCCCGCCACGCTGGCCCGCCGCCTCGCGGAACTGCGCATCGAGCACCGCGACCTCGATGAGGCCATCGCGCGCCTGCCGTCCGGCCCCGGCGCGGACGAACTCCTGCGCAGTCGCCTCAAGAAGCGCAAGCTGCGCCTCAAGGACATGATCGGCTACCTGGAAAACCTGCAGATCCCGGACCTGGACGCCTGAGGCGCCCGCGCGCCGGCACCGGCCGCCGGCAGGCTTTTTCATTCCTCGCCGAGCGTCAGCCCGCCTGCCCTTCCGCCGCTTCCTCCAGCGCGGCCTTACGCTCCGGCGTCAGCTTCAGGATGCCGTGGCGGGTCTCGCGCGAGAGGATCACGCGGGCGTCCCTGGCCACCATTTCCAGCGCCTCGTCGAACACCAGCTTGCCGTGCTCGTCGCTCCACACCACGCGCCGCTCGCGCAGCTTCTGGATGAAGCCGCGGAACAGGCTCTTGTCGAAGAACTCCGGCGCGTTGAGCTCGTGCAGCAGCGACAGCCGCTGCGCGGTCAGCCAGCAGAGGTTCTCGAGCTCACCGGCGGAGAGCGTGCCGGGCCCGTTCTTCACCAGCAGGGCGATGCCGATGTAGTAGCGCTCGAAGGCCGGCAGCAGCGTGTGCGCGAGCGTCCGCAGGCGGAACGCGGCATTGCCCTGGCCGGGCCCGCGGCTGACGATGCGGCCCTCGGCGTCGGCGTGGACGAGGCCCTCGGCGATGAAGAAGTCGAGCGTCGCCTGCAGGCGGCGGGCGAACTCCTCCTCGTCCCACGGCAGGAAGAGCTCTGCCTGCACGAACGGATACACCAGGCGCCCCAGGCGCAGGATCGAGGCGCGCGCGAGCTTGCGGTTGTTGAGGAAGCAGCAGGCGATCCAGGCCGAGGCCGCGAACAGGTGCAGCACGTTGTTGCGGAAATAGCTGAGCAGCACGCCCGGCTTGGCGTCGACGGTGAGCACGTCGCCGAGCGGATGGGCGACGCGGCGGATCCACTGCATGTCCTCGCCGTAGGCGATGATCGCGCGCCCGTCGAGCGGGGTCACGGTGACGCGGTCGGAATACGGCAGCCGCGTCAGCAGCGCCTTGCACAGGTCGATCTGCGCGGCGAGGTCAGCCTCGGCCATGGCGTGCTTGGGCGTGGCGAGCAGCGCGACCGCGAGCAGGTTGATCGGGTTCACGTGCGCGGCACGGTTGATATTGACGAGGATGCGCTCGCCGAGCGTATCCACCGCGGACTTCAGCCACGCCGGTTTGGTTTCGGGCGTCGCCACCGCCTCGTTCCAGGACGGCGCCACCTCGTCGAGCAGCCGTGTCAGGAACACCGGCTCGCCGAAATTGACCGTTACCGCGCCGTAGTTGTGGCGCAGCGCGCCGAGGCTGCGGATCAGCCCGCCCCAGGATTCCTTCTCCTTCGGCTTGCCGGACAGCTCGCCGATGTAGGACTCGCCCTCCATGATCTTCTCGTAGCCGATGTAGACCGGCTGGAACACCACCGGCCGGCCGGGCTGGCGCAGGAAACTGCGCAGCGTCATCGACAGCAGGCCGCCGCGCGGCTCGAGCGTGCGCCCGGTGCGCGAGCGGCCACCCTCGATGAAGTACATGAGCGAGGTGCCGCGCGCGATGAGCTGGCTCATGTACTCGCGGAACACCGTGGAATAGAACGGATCGCTGAAGCTGCGGCGCAGGAAGAACGCGCCGCCACGCCGCAGCAGCGGCCCGATCAGCGGCAGGTTGAGGTTCACCCCGGCGGCGATGTGCGGCACCGGCAGGCCGTGCCTGTACAACAGGTACGGCAGCAGCGCATCGTCGGTGGTGCTGCGGTGGCCGGGCACGTAGATGATCTCGTGGCCGGGCGCGATCGCGCGCAGCGAGTCGAAGTGGTTCATGTGCACGCCGCGGTAGATCTTCTCCCACAGTCCGGTCAGCAGGAACGAGGCCGAGCGCACCACCAGGTGCGACTGGTCGGCGGCGATCTCCCAGGCGAACGCGCGCGCCTTGCGCACCGCCGCGTCGCGGCTGGCGCCTCCCTTGCCCGCCTGCGCGTCGATGGCCTGCTGCACCGGCGGCGCGTTGACCACGCTGTCGATCAGCGTGCGCCGGTGCGAGAGGTCCGGTCCGATGACGGCGGCGCGGATGCGCCGGAAGTGCACGCGCAGGATGCGCTGCAGCTTGCGCACCCCGCGCTCGACGTCGACCGGCCCGGCGATCGCCTCGCGCAGGCTGACCGGCGCGGCGAACTGCACCACCGTGTCGCGGCCGTTGAGGAGGATGGCGAGCAGGCGCCGGAAGCGCCCCACCACCACCCAGTTCTCGGAGAACAGCACGCTGAACCAGCCGGACTGCCGCGTCGGCGCGCGGCCGACGAAGATCGATACCGGCACCAGCCGCACGTCGAGTCCGGGATCGCCCTGCACCTCCGCCGCCAGCAGGTCGAGGGTGCGCGAGCGCGTCGGCAGCGGCCGGCGCGCGAACAGGCGCGGACGCTGCGACGCCGCCACCACCGCGCGCCGCCGCTTGATCGGCAACCGCGCCGCCGCGGCATACGGCGAAGGCAGGCCCGCCTCGCGGCAGGCGCGCTCCAGGATCAGCGCATCGGAAAGGCCGTAGCGCTCGAGCACGTAAACGGTCGGGCGGTCGTCGCCCGGCAGCAGCGCTGCCACGTCATCGGGCGAACGTCGCAGGCGGATCCAGGGCTTCAGCAGCGCGCCAGCCAGCGCAAAGCCCGCCGGCGGCGCCGCGGGCGTGGACGGCGCGCGCATCGATAGGTCGTTCATGCACGAAGTCTAGCGCGCGCCGGATCGACTGGCAGCGCGCGCGGGGCGGCAGGAGTCGCTCAGTCGCCCTCGCCGGGCGGCTGCGGCTCGGCGCCGGCATCGTCGGGCCCGGCCTCGTCCCCGGACGACTCGGCCGCCTGCGCGCGGAGCTTGTCGATGGTGTCCTTGTCGTACCAGCGCCCGTCGACGTTCACCATTTCCATCTCGCCGGTGAGCGGGGTGTCGAACAGGGTGTAGCTCACGAGCACCTTGGCCGTGTTGCCATCGTTGGAAAGCGCTTCGGCCTTGACCGATTCGAGGGTGCGGTCGACGGAGAGGCCATACACTGCCAGCGCGTCCTTGAGCGCGCGAACGGTGATGCGCATCTTGTCCACGGACTGCTCGAAGCCGAGCGCGCGCGCCTGCTCCAGGGTGTGCACGTCCACCTCGCGCGCCGCGCGCACGAGGATGGCGATGATCTGCTTCACCGAAGCGGGATCGGTGAAGCGGGTCTTGCGCACCCATTCGCCCATCGCCGCGATGGCCGCGATCGCCTGCTGGCGCGCCTCGGGCGAAAGATCCTTGCTCTCCTGCACCATCCCCTGCAGCCAGCCGGTGCCCATGGCGACGTACATCGGCATCTGCTGCTGGTATTCCGCGTCGAAGGCACGCAGTTGCGGCTCGATCTCGGCGAACAGCGCCTCTTCGGCGCCGGGCGCGGTGAGCTTCTGCATGGTCTCGGCGAACTTCTGCCGATCCTCGTCGGTGACCGGCGTCGAGTTGACGTCGCGCGTCCACTCGGCCCGGGTGCGTTCGTAGTCCGCCGGCGGCATCGCATGGCGGATCAGGCCCTGGATGTCGTCGTTCTTCAGCAACTGCGCCGAACGCAGGATGGCTCCGTCCGGCGTCGACGCCTGGGCGGCGGGGGCGGCGGCCTGCTCCGGCGTCTTCTCGCCACAGGCGGAGACGGCGAACAGAAGCGATGCAAGCAGGACCGCGCGAAGCAGGGGCTTCAACATGGGAAAACACCAGTGTTTCAAGGCAAAGGGGCGCACTGTAGCAGCAGCGCCGGCGACCCAACCAGCCGCGCCCGGCGCACAAAAGAAACCCGGCAAGCGCGGGCTCGCCGGGTGCAGGTCCGGCAATGCCGGAGGAGGAAAGCGGATTCTGGCGCGAAGCGGGCGTGCAGCCCGCCGCGTAGAGGAACTATAGCCGGGAGGGAAGGTTAAGGCAATGCATGAAGTTTCTGATCGTAAGTCGCTGTAAAAACGACATGATGGATTACCGACTACCGCCAGCGACACGATGGATTACCGGCCGGCGGCAGGGTGGCGGTGTCGCGGACGCGCTGTGCGAATCACGCGACGCCATATCCTCCAAAGCGGCATCCATCCAACAACGTCACATCAGGGCCGAGCTGGGGCTCGGCCGTTCCAAGGGAGACTCGCACCTGCCCGGGCTGGGAATGGCGGAGCCCCAGCTCCGCCGCTGCTGCTCCGTGAAGCTACTCTCCCACCGTCGCCACCATGACCGGACCACCACGGCGTTCGATCGGCCAACAGGCACCGCCTCTGCTGGCCGTACTCCGGCGTTCGCGGCTCTGCCGTCCCGCTTGCGCGGAAACGGCGACGTACTCCAGCCCCTCGCGAGTGTCTTCGGCGCACGCCGGGCGAACCGCACCGACGGATGCTGTGGCGAAACGCCCGCTGCCGGTTGCGCGGTGATGCGGCCCTGCGCAGCCCGGCACAGACAGGCATACTGCGCCCGCCCGATCGGCGTTGCGCCGCGCGTGGACCCGCTTCCCCTTCTGCACCGGATCGCTGCAGCCCAGCCATGATCTCCCTGTTCGCCTCCGGTTCGCGCCTCGTCGCCATCTCGATGCTGCTGGCCGGCGCCGCCCTGCTGCTCATCCTCAAGCTGCACCTCCTGCCGGCGCTGCTGGCCGGCCTGCTCGTCTACGTCCTGATCGACGTGATGGCGCCGCCGCTGCAGCGCCACCTCCCCGGCACCCACGCCCACGTGCTGGTGGTGGCCCTGCTGGGCCTGGTGGTGGTCGGCATGCTCACCCTGGGCGTGGTCGGCGCGATCAGCTTTCTCGACAGCGAGATCGGCAACCCGAGCCTGGTGTTCACCAAGCTGATGCCGGTGGTGGAACGCGCCCGCGGGCAGTTGCCGCAGGTCGTCGTCGATTACCTGCCGAGCAGCATCGATGATCTCCGCACGGAGGCGCTGGAATGGCTGCGCGAGCATGCCGCGCAACTGCAACTGGCCGGCAAGACGGCGGCGCGCGTGGTGGTGCACCTGCTGATCGGCATGGTGCTCGGCGCCATGGTGGCGCTCGCCAGCGCCAGCGCGAGCCTGCGCGAGGACCCCTCGGCGCCGCTCGCCGCCGCGCTCTCCGGGCGCTCGGCGAACCTCGCCCGCGCGTTCCGCGACATCGTGTTCGCGCAGGTCAAGATCTCGGCCCTCAACACCGTCTTCACCGCGATCTTCCTGCTGGTGCTGCTGCCCCTGTTCGGCATCGAGATGCCGCTCGCGAAATCGCTGGTCGCGGCGACCTTCATCGCCGGCCTCCTGCCGGTGATCGGCAACCTCATCTCCAATACGCTGATCTTCGTGGTGGGCCTGTCGGTGTCGCTGTGGGTGGGCGTCGCCGCACTGAGCTTCCTGATCGTCATCCACAAGCTGGAGTACTTCCTCAATGCGCGCATCGTTGGCGGCCAGATCCGCGCCCGCGCCTGGGAGCTCCTCATCGCCATGCTGTTCATGGAAGCCGCGTTTGGCTCCGCCGGCGTGATCGCCGCGCCGATCTACTACGCCTACCTGAAGCGCGAGCTCACGGCGGCGGGGTTGCTTTGAGGCGGATCGCGCCGCTCGGTCAGGCCGACCCCGAAACGACCACTTCGCGCTGGCCGAGCGCCGCCCGCACGTCGGCGCCGCTCGGCTGCTGGAAGAGGCGCAGCCCGAACTCGGGCAGGATGGCGATGAGGTGGTCGAAGATGTCGGCCTGCACGTTCTCGTGCGGGACGAAGTCCGTCGCCGCGGTGTAGGCGTAGATCTGCAGCGGGATGCCGGTGGGGCCGGGATCGAGCTGGCGCACGGTGCACAGCATGTCGTGGTTGAGATGCGGGTGCGCGTGGATGTAGCCCTGCATGTAGGCACGGAAGGTGCCGAGGTTGCTGAGCCGGCGCTGGTTGATGGGAAGCTTCCCGGCATCACCGAGCGCTGCGTTCCATTCGCCGAGTTCCGCCTGCTTGCGTTCGAAGTAGCCGTCGAGGAGGTGGAAGCGCGCGAGCTCCGCCACCTCGGCGTCTTCCAGGAAGCGCACGCTGGTGATGTCGATGTGGATGGCGCGGCGGATGCGTCGGCCACCGCTTTCGTACATGCCGCGCCAGTTGCGGTAGGACTGCGAGATCAGGTGCCAGGTGGGCACGGTGCTGACGGTCTTGTCCCAGTTCTGCACCTTGACGGTGTGCAGGGCGACGTCGATGACGAAGCCGTCGACATTGTCGCCCGGCACCTCGATCCAGTCGCCGACGCGCAGCATGTCGTTGCTGCGCAGCTGGATGCTGGCGACCACCGACAGGATGGTGTCCTTGAAGATCAGCAGCAGCACCGCGGAGACGGCGCCGAGCCCGGCCAGCAGGGTCATCGGCGAGCGGTCGATCAGGATGCCGACGATGACGATGCCGCCAACCGCGAAGACGAGGATCTTGAGGAGCTGCACGTAGCCCTTGACCGAGCGGTTGCGCACGTCGCGGCTGGCGCTGAAGGCCTGCTCCAGCGCCGTCAGCGCGGCATTCACCGCCAGTACCGTGAATAGAACCACCAGCGCGAGGCTGGCGTTGGCCACCGCCCGCTGCAGCCACGCCGGTACGCCGGCGATCAGCGGAAACCCATACGCCACCACCAGCGGTGGCACTACCTGGGCGAGGCGCCGGAAGACGCCGTGCGCGACCAGCGCGTCATCCCAGCGCCACGGCGTGCGCCGGCTGATCGCGGCCATGCTCCGCGCCAGCACGCGCCCGGCAACGAGCGCGCCGAGCCAGGCGAGGAGCAGCAGCAGGGCGGTTTGGAGCGCGGCGCGGATCCACGCGTCCTGGAACAGGGTGTCGAGCGTCGGCATCGGCTGGGTCGGCCTCCTTTGCGGGCGGGCCTTTCACCATAGCAAGACCGATGTCCCGACGTGGCGCGTGCTGCCTGGCCATGACCCCGGTCAAGGCCGCGTCTGCCACGCTCCTGCATGCTGGCCGCCCGGACCGATCCGGCCCACCAAAAGGATTCCATGATGCAGTTCCAGCTTGGCGCCAACGCGCCCGACTCCAGCACGATCATCCATCGCCTGCGGGCGCTCGATCCCGGTGCGGAGATCACCATCGATGCCCACGGCGGCGTGGTCGAGATGATTTCCTCGGCCAGCGCCCAGCAGATCGTCCATGCGCTCGACCAGCTCGGCTGCGAGGCGAAGGTGCTGGACGACCTCGTCCACGTCAGTGGCGGCAGCACCTGCTGCGGCGGCTGCGCTTGAGGCAGCGGGGAACGGCCGGCCGCGATGGCAGCAACGGCGCGGCGCGGTTCTGCAATCCGAACTCCACCTGAGGCGGGGGCTCCGGCAACGTCGCCGGAGCAGCCGCGGCAACGCCTGCCGCCCTGGTAAAAACATAAAAGCCCGCCACATGCTCTTCTCCGCATTCATCTTCCAGCCATCGCTGTTGCCGAGACTGTGGCGGTCCGCCGCACCCGCGGCTCGTTGAGAAGGAGTCGGAAATGAAGAACCCGCTCGTTGCCCTGCTTGCCGCCAGCATTGCCTTCAGCCTCGCCGCCTGCAACCAGCAGAAGAGCCCGGAAGAGGCGCAATCGGATGTCGCGCGCGCCCAGCAGAAGAGCGATGCCGACCTCCAGAAGGCGCAGAACAAGGCGGTCGAGCGCACCACCGAGGCGCGCCAGGATCTGCGCGCGACACAGGCCGAGGCGAATGCGGACGTCCAGCGCGCGCGGGCCGACGGCGATGTCGACGACGTCCAGGACGCCAGTCGCGATGCGGCCGACGAGGTAGCCGACCAGCACGCCGACACGGTCGAGACCACGGCCAAGGCGCGTTACGACCTGGCCGTTGCCAATGCCGAAGCCGAGCAGCGCGTCGCCAAAGCGAAGTGCGAGGCCCTGCCGTCCGACCAGCAGAAGGCGTGCAAGGACGAGGCGGACGCCCGCTACGACGCCGCCGAAGCGCGCGCCAAGCAGGACCGCGAGGCCGCCAAGGACGCGGTCGACCACGACGGCCACTGAGAACGGATCCGCACCGTCGCGGCCACGCGCAGGGCGATGTGGCCGCGACTTGGGGCTGCGGCGGGCGGGATAGCGTGCTCGCAGGCCCTACAAAGCGCCGGCCTCATGCCAGCCGGCAGGCCGCTGAAGCACCGAACAAAATCCGGCGTGCAGCCCTGTAGGAGCGACCTTGGTCGCGACACGAATGTTGCGGACGCGCGGATCGCCTGCACGCAGGCTCGCGCACCAAGCGGAAGCCGTGGCGTCGCGATCCCGCGCTGCCTCAATCGGCCAGCATCCGAGCCAGCCGCGCAAGATGCGATTTCGCCAACTCCTGGCTGTGCGCCCGGTCCAGTTCCGCATCGCGGCCCGACCAGTGGAGGTCCTCTCCCGGCAGCTCCTTGAGGAAGCGGCTGGGCGCATTGGTGAGGATCTCGCCGAAGCGTTTCTTCCGCTTCGCATAGGAAATCGACAGACCCTCCTTGGCGCGCGTGATGCCGACGTACATCAGGCGCCGTTCCTCCTCGATCCGCCCCTCGGCGAGGCTGCCCTCGTGGGGCAGCGTGGTGTCGTCGACGCCGACCAGGAACACGAAGCGGAACTCCAGTCCTTTCGCCGAATGCAGCGTCATCAGGCGCACGGCGTTGCCCGGGTCGTCGCGGTCGCCATGCGCCAGCAGCGCGAGCTGGGCGGCGAGGTCGCCGGCGCCGCCGTCCTTCTGCATGGCGCGGAACCAGTCCGAAAGCTCTTTCAGGTTCTCCAGCCGCCGCTGGCGAATCGCGGGCTCCTTCACCTGCGCCGCGATGTGCTCGGCATAGCCGGTGCGGCGGATCAGCTCGTCGACCAGTTCGGCCGCGGGCAGACGTCGCGCGCTTCGCGCGAGTTCGCGGATCAGCGCCGTGAAGCCGACCAGACCCGATGCCGCGCGCCCGGCGAGGCGGCCGAGCACCGCATCGCTCTGCGCAGCCTCGAGCAGGGACGAGTGTCGCGCCCCGGCGAGTTCACCAAGCCTTTCCAGCGTCGTCGCGCCGATCTCGCGGCGCGGCACGTTGACCACGCGCAGGAACGCGGCGTCGTCATCCGGGTTGTTGGCCAGGCGCAGGTAGGCCAGCAGGTCCTTGACCTCGGCGCGGTCGAGGAAGGCGGTGCCGCCGCTGACGTGATAGGGCACGCGCGCCACCCGCAGCGCCTTCTCCAGCGCGCGCGACTGGTGGTTGCCGCGGTAGAGCACGGCGAACTCGTGCCAGGGCGACTGGTGCTTCTGCGCCAGGTGGGCGATCGCACCGGCCACGCACTCGGCCTCGTGCTCGGCGTCGCGGCATTCCAGCACGCGAATCCGCGGGCCCTCGACCTGCTGGCTCCACAGCGTCTTCTCGAAGAGGTGCGCGTTGTGCGCGATCACCGCGTTGGCGGCGCGCAGGATGCGGCGCGCGCAGCGGTAGTTCTGCTCCAGCTTGACCACCTTCAGCGCCGGATAATCGCGGGCGAGCTCGGCGAGATTTTCCGGGTTGGCGCCACGCCAGGCGTAGATCGACTGGTCGTCGTCACCCACCGCGGTGAACAGGCCGCGCTCGCCGGCCAGCGCCTTCACCAGCCGGTACTGCGCGCCGTTGCTGTCCTGGTATTCGTCGACGAGGAGATGGCGCAGGCGCTCCTGCCAGCCGCCGCGCGCTTCCGCATCCGTTTCCAGGATCGCCAGCGGCAGGCGGATGAGGTCATCGAAATCGACCGCGTTGAAGGCGGCGAGGCGCTTCTGGTACACGGTATAGATCTCAGCCGCCTCGCGCTCGCGCGGCGAAACGGCGCGCTGCGCCGCCTGATCCGGCGTCAGGCCCTCGTTCTTGGCGCGCGACACCAGCGAGGTCAGCGCGAACAGCACGTCGGGCTTGATGCCCTTGGGCGCCAGTTCCTTGATGAGGCCATGGCTGTCGTCCGCATCCAGCACCGAGAAGCCGCGGCGGAGCTCCGCGCGGGCGTGCTCGATCTGCAGGAACTTCAGCCCCAGCGCGTGGAAGGTGCACACGGTCAGCCCATCCGCCGAGGCCCCGGCGAGCAGGCGCCCGGCGCGCTCGCGCATCTCGCGCGCGGCCTTGTTGGTGAAGGTGATGGCGGCGATCTTCGCCGCCGGCACCCCGCGCCGGCGCACCAGATGGGCGATCTTCTCGGTGATGACGCGGGTCTTGCCCGAGCCCGCGCCGGCCAGCACCAGCAGGGGCCCGTCGCAGTATTCGACGGCGAGGCGTTGTTGGGGATTGAGCATGGGGAACGCTGGGGACCGGAGGGCTCTCGCCACCCGCATGGCGGCAAGGCGGCCACCATTGTGCCTCGCCGCTTCCGGCACTCACAGCTTGACAGGGAGAACCCGACGCTCCTGCGGCCGACCCATGCAGGTCCTTGCAGCTTTCACGAACCTTGCCAGTCGCGCCGGCCATGCCACAACCGGAGAATCTCCAGAAGCTCCCCGCCAACTCGTACACGACGAGATATGGCGTGCGCGAAACGACCCAGAGCCGGGCGCCGGACACCCGCCCTGCAGTCCCGGCGTGCGGGTGTTCGAGGAGCCTCGGCACCGCGGCATGGATACGTTGGGCCACCATGCGGGCGGCTGCCGGGTTTTCGTGGGCAATCCAGGCCTGCACCTTGTCGAAATCGACGAGCGCCTGACCGTCCATCTAGCCCGCAACATCCACCGCCCATTTGTGGAAAGCCCGCCGCACCTCCTCGTCACTGGCGAACTCGCCCCGCTCAGCTGCGGAGATACCTTCTTCCACAGCCTTGCGGAAGCGCGCCTGCTCGATCAACTCGGTCCAGGTGGCGCCTTCGGGCAACGCATCGACAAGCCTGTGGGCTTCCTGTTTGAACATGGCGGACATGCCGCCAATGCTACGCGGCTGCCATCGCCCTTGCATTCTGTCACCGGACTGTCACATCCCCGCGCTGTAATAATCGCCTTCCCGGATTCCGGTGTCCGCGCATGCAAAAACGCATCCTGGTGGTCGAGGACGAGGATTCGATCCGCGACATGGTGGCCTTCGCGCTCCGCAAGGCCGGCATGGAGGCCGTGCACGCCGCCGACGCGCGCGCCGCGCTGGGCGCGATCGCCGACGCGCCGCCGGATCTGATCCTTCTGGACTGGATGCTGCCCGGCATGAGCGGGCTGGAGCTCGCGCGGCGGCTGCGCCGCGAGGCCGCCACCGCCGAGGTGCCGATCATCATGCTGACCGCGCGCGGTGAGGAGATGGATCGCGTCAGCGGACTCGAAGCCGGCGTCGACGATTACGTGGTCAAGCCGTTCTCCACGCGCGAATTGATCGCGCGTATCCGTGCCGTGCTGCGGCGTGCCCAGGGCGACGACGGCAGCGGCGTGCTGGAGCTCGGCGGCCTGCGCATCGATGGGCCCGCCCACCGCGTGTACGCCAACGGCGAGGAGGTCTCGATCAGCCCGACCGAATACCGCCTGCTGCATTTCTTCATGACCCGCCCGGAGCGCGTCTACTCGCGCACGCAGCTGCTCGATCAGGTGTGGGGCGGCAGCGTCTACGTCGAGGAGCGCACCGTCGACGTGCACATCCGCCGCCTGCGCAAGGCACTGGAGCCCTTCAAGCTGGATGGCCTGGTGCAGACGGTGCGCGGCGCTGGCTACCGGCTGTCGGTCGCGCCATGAACCCGGATCGTGCGCGCAGCCGGCGCCTGCTGGCCCAGCTCGCCGACGTGCGCCAGGCGGCCGGCGCGCTGCCGGATGCGCTGGTGCTGCTGGATGCGCAGGGCCGGATCGCCTGGGTCAACCGCCCGGCGCGCCGCCTGCTCGGCCTCGCCTGGCCGCGCGATCGGGGCGCGCTGCTGGCGGCGCACCTGGCCGGCAGCGAACTCGGCGAATGGCTCGCCGCGAACCCGCGCGAGGCGGCCACCGACATCGCCTCGCCGGCCCGCGCCGGCGTGCGCCTGCACGCAAGCCTGGTGCCCTTCGGCGACCGGCAGAAAATCCTGCTCGCCCGCGACATCAGCCGCCTGACCCGGTTGGAACAGGTCCGCCGCGACTTCGTCGCCAACGTCTCGCACGAACTGCGCACGCCGCTGACGGTGATCCACGGCTATCTGGAACTCCTCGACCCCGACGACGTGCCGGCGCTGGCTCCCGTGTTGAAGGAATTGCGCGCCCAGTCGCGCCGCATGGGCCAGATCGTCGAGGACCTCCTCACCCTGTCGCGGTTGGAAATGCAGCAGCGCGCCACCGGCGAGCGCGTCGACATGGCGGCCCTGATGGCGACCCTGCGCCGCGAAGCCGAAGCGCTCAGCAAGGGCCGCCACGAGATCGTGCTCGACGACAGCGCCGGGCTCGACATCTCCGGCTCCGCCCACGACCTGCACAGCGCGTTTTCCAATCTCGTCAGCAATGCCGTGCGCTACACGCCGCCGGGTGGCCGCATCACCATCGCCTGGCGGCGCACGCCGAGCGGCGCCGAATATTCGGTCGCCGATACCGGCCAAGGCATCCCGGCCGAGCACCTGTCCCGCCTCACCGAGCGCTTCTACCGCGTCTCCTCCAGCCGCTCGCGCGCCAGCGGCGGCACCGGCCTCGGGCTTTCCATCGTCAAGCACGCGCTCAACCTGCACAAGGCGGAACTCAGGATCGAGAGCGCGCCCGGCAAGGGCTCGACGTTCACGGCGGTGTTCGGCAAGGGGCGGCTGGTGGGGCGCGGGAACCCGTAGCAGGGCTGCATTCCCGATCGGGCCTGGCGTGCGGCCGAGCGGACATCATGGCGGTCCAGCCTGGCGGAAGCACGGGTGATCGCTGGCGCTCCACGAGTGGCTCGGAGAGGCGCATGCAACGAGAATTCGACGTCATCATCGAACGCGATTCCGAGAGCCGGCATGTCGCCACGGTCCCAGCGCTTCGAGGCTGCCACACGCAGGCGGACTCCCTGGACGACCTCATGGAGCGGGTGCGGGAAGCGGTGGAACTGTGCCTTGAGGTCGAAGGTGGCGAGTCCGAGCCCCTCGACTTCGTTGGCGTCCAGCGCATCACCATTGCGGCATGAATCCCCGCCTGCCGCGCGGGAGCGGTGCGCAGATCATCGACGCGATTCGAGGTCGCCCGCGTGAAGGCAGCCATCACTTCATACGCCACGGGGACGGGCGCTCCACCGTGGTTCCCGTCCATGCGGGCGAAACCATGGGGCCGGGGCTGCTGAGCAAGATCCTGCAGGACGTGGAACTGTCGCGCGAGGAATTCACCGCCCTGCTTTGAGCTCGCCGAAATCCACCGCGAACACCACATTCTCCGCGATGTTGGTCGCGTAATCCCCGACCCGCTCCAGGTTGCGCGCCACCGCCAGGAGGTGCGTGCCGGCGGTGATGCAGCGCGGGTCTTCCATCATCCAGGTCAGGAGCTCGCGGACGAGGCCGGAGTACTGGCTGTCGAGCGCGCTGTCGCGCTGCCAGACGGCGCGGGCGAGGCTTTCATCGCGCTGCTCCCACGCGCGGAGCACATCCTCCACCATCGCCGCGGCGGCGGCGGCCATGGCGGCGAGGCCGGCGACCGGCGGCTGCGGCGCGGCGGCGGCGAGGTCCAGCACGCGACGGGCGATGTTGACGGCGTGGTCGCCGATGCGCTCGATGTCGGCGGCGACGCGGAGCGCGGCCAGCACCTCGCGGAGGTCGCCGGCCATCGGCTGGCGCAGCGCGAGCAGGCGCACCACGTCCTGGCTGATGCGGCGCTCGCTGTCGTCGAGCCGGTCGTCGCCCTCGATCACGCGCCGGGCGGCGGCGGTGTCGCCCTGCTCCAGCGCGGCGAAGGCGGCGGCGAGCTGGGCGCCGGCGTCGCGCCCCATGGCGGCGATCTCGGCGGTGAGGCGGGCGAGTTCCGCATCGAAGCTCTTGACGATGTGCTCGTGGGGTCGGGTTTCCATGGCGGGTCCTCGCGGCTCAGCCGAAGCGGCCGGAAATGTAGTCTTCGGTCTGGCGCTTGCCGGGGCGGGTGAACAGCGTTTCGGTCGCATCCACCTCGACCAGCTCGCCCAGGTACATGAAGGCGGTGCGGTCGGAGACGCGCGCCGCCTGCTGCATGTTGTGGGTGACGATGACCAGCGTGTAATCGCTCTTGAGTTCCTCGATCAGTTGCTCGATGCGGCCGGTGGCGATGGGATCGAGCGCCGAGGTCGGCTCGTCGAGCAGCAGCACCTCCGGGCGCAGCGCGATGCTGCGGGCGATGCACAGGCGCTGCTGCTGCCCGCCGGAGAGCGCCAGTGCGCTGCGGCCCAGCGTGTCCTTGACCTCGTCCCAGAGCGCGGCGCGGCGCAGGGCCTCTTCGACGCGATCGGCAAGCTCCGCCCTGCCGAGGCGCTCGTGATGGCGGATGCCCCAGGCGATGTTGTCGAAGATGCTCATCGGGAACGGCACCGGCTTCTGGAACACCATGCCGACGCGGCTGCGCAGGCGGTTGAGCGGATAGCGCGGCGACAGGATGTCCTCGCCGTCGAGCAGCACCTCGCCGCTCGCCC
Source organism: Lysobacterales bacterium (assembly GCA_017305135.1). Taxonomy (GTDB): domain Bacteria; phylum Pseudomonadota; class Gammaproteobacteria; order Xanthomonadales; family Rhodanobacteraceae; genus Dokdonella_A. Next base: position 55,328 of record JAFKNA010000022.1, read on the forward strand.
GCAGGCCCGGATGGATGGCGTAGATGCGGTTGAAGACGCGCAGCAGGGTCGACTTGCCGCAGCCGGACGGACCGATGATGGCGGTCACCTGCCGCGCGGGGATGTCCAGCTCGATGCCCTTCAGGGCGTGCGAGGCGCCGTAGAAGAAGTCGAGCCTGCGCACGGCGAGCTTGGCCGCGGGCGACGCGGTGGTCGTGGCCGGGAGGGCGGCTTCGAAGGCGGGCATGGCCGGCCGGGCCAGCACGGCGAGGGTCATGGCGAGGTCCTGTGGCGGTGGAGGAGGCCGCGCGCGGCAAGGCCTAGCAGCAGCACGAAGGTGGTGATGAGCAGCGCGCCGGCCCAGGCGATGGCGTGCAGGTCCGGGCTCGGGTCGTTGGTGTACTGGTAGATGACCACGGGCAGGCTCGCCATCTTGTCGAGCGGGTCGAGGGTGGTGAACGGGTTGCCGAAGGCGGTGAAGAGGAGCGGCGCGGTCTCGCCGGCGAGGCGCGCCAAGGCGAGCAGCACGCCGGTGACGATGCCCGGCAGCGCCGCGCGCATCAGCACCTGGGTGGTCAGCTTCCATTGCGGGATGCCGAGCGAGAGCGCCGCCTCGCGGAACGCGCCGGGCACCAGGCGCAACATCTCGTCGGTGGTGCGCACGATCACCGGCAGGCCGATCAGGGCCAGCGCGATCGCGCCGGCGACGCCGGAGAAGGACACCGCGCCATCGCTCCAGCGCGTCATCGGCAGCACCACGGCGACGTAGACGAAGAGGCCAAGCACGATGGACGGCGCCGACAGCAGGATGTCGTTGAGGAAGCGCACGGCCGCGCCGAGGCGGCTGCTGCGGGCGTGCTCGGCGAGCCAGGCGCCGGCCATCACGCCGACCGGCGCGGCGATGGCCAGCGCCATCAGGTCCATCAACAAGCTGCCGAGGATGGCGTTGGCAAGGCCGCCCTCCGCGCCGTGCGCGCTGATCTTGGTGAACAGGGCCGGGCCGAACGCGGCCATGCCGCGCCCCAGCGTCACCCACAGGATCGAGGCGAGGAAGGCGAGGCCGACCGCCGTGGCCACGCCGCCGAGGCCGAGTGCCAGCGCGTTGGTGAACTGGCGGCGGGGATAAGGCGAGGCGCTCACCCCGTGCCCTCCCGCCGCGCCAGTCGCCGCAGCAGCAGGCGCGCCGCCAACAGCACCAGGAAGGTGACCACGAACAGCAGGAAGCCGAGCGCCAGCAGGGCCGAGCGGTGCAGGCCCACGGCCTCGTTGAACTCGTTGGCGATCGCAGAGGAAATCGAGGTGCCCGGCATCAGCAGTGAAGCAGTGATGTCGAAGGCGTTGCCGAGCACGAAGGTGACCGCCATGGTTTCGCCGAGCGCGCGGCCGAGGCCCAGGAAGATCCCGCCGATCACCGCCGGCCGGGTGTAGGGCAGCACGATGTGCCAGGCGACCTCCCAGGTGGTGGCGCCGAGCGCGCGCGCCGATTCCTTGAGCTCGCGCGGCACGCTGGAAAAGACCTCGCGCATCACCGCGGCAATGAAGGGCAGGATCATCACCGCCAGCACGATGCCGGCGGTCAGGAGCCCGAGCCCGAGCGGCGGCCCCTGGAACAGCGCGCCCACCAGCGGCAGGCGGCCTAGCGTCGCCGACAGCGCCGGCTCGATACGCGCCATGAAGGGCACGAACACGGTGAGGCCCCACATGCCATAGATGATCGACGGGATGCTGGCCAGCAGCTCGATGGCGGTGGCCACCGGCCCGCGCAGCCAAGGCGGCGCGACCTCGGTCAGGAACAGCGCCACCCCGAACGCCATCGGCACCGCCAGCACCAGCGCGACGGCGGAGGTGACCAGGGTGCCGTAGACCGGCGCCAGCGCACCGAACTCGCCGGCGACCGGGTCCCAGCGGCTGCTGGCGAGGAAGTCGAGACCCTGCCCAAACAGCACCTCGCGCCCGCCCCACAGGGTGGCGAGCGCGGCGCCGAGGAGGGCCAGCACCACCAGCAGCGCCGCCGCCAGCAGCAGGCGTCGGAACCAGGCGTCGTGACGGGCATCCCGGCGCTCGCGTGCCTCTGCGGCGATGGAGAGGATCAGGGTGGAATTCATCGTCATTCCGGGCTGCGTCCGTGGGCGGGACTTCAGTCCCGATGCTCCTGGCGTTCCGGGCGGGAAAGCATCGCGGCTGAAGCCGCTCCCACGACGAGGTCGCGCCGTTAGTGCTTCAGGCCCGCATCCCAGTACGCCTCGATCCGGCGCACCAGGGTGGGCGGCAGCGGCACGTAATCCAGCGCCAGCGCCTGCTCGCGGCCGTGCTCGAAGGCCCAGCGGAAGAAGTCGAGCGTCGCCTTCGCCCGGGCGGCATGCTTCGGCTGGCGGTGCACGATCACCCAGGACGTGGCGGTGATCGGCCAGGCGTCCTCGCCCGGGGCGTTGGTCATCAGCAGGTTGAAGTTGCGCGCACCGGCCCAGTCGGCGCTGGCGGCGGCGGCCTCGAAGCTGGCCGCCTGCGGCGCCACCACCCGCCCCGCCGCATTCTTCATGCGTGCGTAGCCGAGCTTGTTCTGCACCGCGTAGGCGTACTCGACGTAACCGATCGAATTCGGCAGCTGGCGCACGTAGGCGGCGATGCCCTCGTTGCCCTTGCCGCCGACGCCGGTCGGCCACTTCACCGAGGCGCCGGTACCGACCTTCGACTTCCAGTCCGGGCTGACCCGGGCGAGGTAGTCGGTGAAGTTGTACGTGGTGCCCGAGCCGTCGGAGCGGTGCACCACGGTGATCGCTGCATCCGGCAGGCTCAGGTCCGGGTTCAGGGCGATGATCGCCGGCGCGTTCCAGCGCTGGACCTCGCCGAGGAAGATGCCGGCCAGCACCGGGCCATCCAGCACCAGCGCGCCGGGCTCGATCCCGGCCACGTTGAAGGCCGGCACGATGCCGCCGATCACGTCGGGGAACTGGCCAAGGCCCGCCGCGTCGAGGTCCGCGTCGTCCAGCGGGATGTCGGAGGCGCCGAAATCGACGGTGCCGGCCTTGATCTGGGCGATGCCGCCGCCCGAACCGATGGACTGGTAGTTGACGCGGGTGCCGCTCGCCTCGGCGTGGGCGGCCGCCCAGCGCGAGATGACCGGGTACACGAAACTGGAGCCGGCGCCGGTGATGTCGACGGCCGCGGCCTGGCCGCTGGCCAGCACCATCGCGGCGGCGGCAATGAGGGATCGGAGCGTGTTGGCGTTCATCGAGGTGTCCTCGCGGGTGGATGCATGCGGCGCATGTGGGAGGGGCATCGCGGCTGGAGCCGCTCCCACGCACAGGCCGGATGGCGGGCATTCTCGGCAGCCTGTGTTGCGGTTCGATGAGGGGAATGTTGCGGAACGGTGACAACGCACCTGTCACGCAATCGTCATCGGCCCGCCGCAGGAACGTCATGGCGCGGTCGCACGCTGCGCCGCATCCCATCCATCACCCAAGGATGCACACGCATGCACACGCGGATACTCGCCGCCACGATCGCGGCGGCCCTCGCCGGCCTCTCTTCCCCCAACGCACGCGCGGCCGACGACGCGGCGCTGGCGGCGCTCCGTGCCGAGCTCGCCGGCCTGCAGGCCAAGGTCGCCGCGCTCGAGGCCGATCAGGCGCAGCAGGTCGAGGCGAAAGCCGCCGCCACGCCCGCCGCCGGCTCCTGGACCGAGCGCACGAAGATCGGCGGCACGATGTTCGCCACCCTCAGCCACCGGCAGACGAGCGACGGCGGCGAGCGCGTGGACCCTGCCGGGTTCGGGCTCGACGTGAAGCGCTTCTACCTCACCGTCGACCACCGCTTCGACGACACCTGGGCGGCCAACCTCACCACCGACTTCAGCTACATCGCCAACGACGGCACCACGCAGGTGTTCGTCAAGAAGGCCTACCTGGAAGGCCGCTTCGGCCCGCTCGCCACCTTCCGTGCCGGCGCCGCGAACATGCCGTGGGTGCCGCTGGTGGAAGATTGGTACGGGTACCGCTTCGTCGAGAACGTGCTGGTGGACCGGCTCAAGTTCGGCACCTCCACCGACTGGGGCCTGCACCTCGGCGGCGACAGCGGCCTCTTCAACTACCAGGCCTCGGTGGTGAACGGCGCCGGCTACAAGAACCCCTCGCCGTCCGGGAGCGTCGACATCGAGGCCCGCATCGGCGTGCAGCCGATCGACGGCCTCATCCTCGCCGCGGGCGGATATTCAGGGCGCCTTGGCAAGGACAGCGAAGCCCAGCCCGCCCTCCACAGCGCCCGCCGCTACGATGCGATGGTCGGGTGGAAGCACGCGGGCCTGCGCCTGGGCGCCGAATGGTTCCGCGCCTCCAACTGGAAGAACGTCGCCACCGCCGCCACCGACTCGGCCTCCGGCTGGTCGGCCTGGGCGAGCCACGACTTCGGCCCCGCCGCCGTCTTCGCCCGCTACGATCGCGCCAGGCCCAGCCGCGACCTCGACCCCGCCCTCACCGACGTCTACTGGAACGCCGGCGTGTCATTTCCCGTGACCCGCGGCATCCGCCTCGCGCTGGCCTACAAGGACGGACGCCAGCGCAACGGCGCCAACGTCGACCTGCACAGCCGCGAGATCGGCGCGTGGGGCGAGGTGAAGTTCTGATCATCCCGGAATCCGGAATTCGGAATCGCGTGTAGGAGCGCACCCTGTGCGCGACCCATGCATCCCACGAACCTGACGCCCCGGTCGCCTGCACGCAGGCTCCTTATGTCTCGATTCTGGTCCCTTACAGGATGAGAATCGCCGACTGATCATCGGTGGGGACGGGGTGACGTCCACAGGCTCCTTGGGCTTCGCGCCCGCGCAGTAGATTCGCGCCCCCGTTCCGTCTT
>JAFKNA010000023.1 GCA_017305135.1 Lysobacterales bacterium
ACAGCTTCATCAGCTCGCCAAATCGACTTATCCTGAACATGGGCTGCAGGGCCTCCGGTTTTTGAGTTCGCACTCCGGGATGTACATCCCAAACTGGGGCCCTGCAACCCTCTTCGACCCTGCGACGAAATTTATTCCGGACAGCAGTGGGCGAAAGCCGGGATCCATTTTTTCCCCATCGCCGCGCACGTCCGGGGCTTCGATCGTTGCCACCGACGGGATGCGCCGATTCGATCCCCATTCGGGTGCCGGGTCCAGGATCAAGATGGATCCCGGCCTTCGCCGGGATGACGAGCGAGTAGATCTTTTCGCATCACCCATTGCGCCGTGCGAAATCACGCATGAAGTCGACCAGCGCCTCCACGCCTGCGAGCGGCATGGCGTTGTAGATCGAGGCGCGCATGCCGCCGACGGCGCGGTGGCCCTTGAGCGCCATCAGGCCCGCCGCGTCGGCTTCGGCGAGGAAGGCGGCGTCGAGGTCCGCGTCCGGCAACGTGAAGGGCACGTTCATCCACGAGCGCGCCGTCGGCTCGACCGGGTTGCGATACCAGCCCGAATCGTCGATGCAGCCGTAGAGCAGCTCCGCCTTGGCGCGGTTGCGCGCGGCCATGGCTTCCACCCCGCCCTGGCGCTTGAGCCACTTGAAGACGCGCCCGGCGAGGTACCAGCCGAAGCTGTTGGGCGTGTTGAGCATCGAGCGCTGCGCGGCATGCTCGGCGTAGTTCATGATCCGTGGCAGGCGCGCGGGACAGCGCTCGAGGAAATCGTCGCGGACGATCATGACCACCAGCCCCGAGGGGCCGATGTTCTTCTGCGCGCCGGCATAGAGCAGCGCATAACGCGACACATCGAGCGGCCGCGACAGGATGGTCGAGGACACATCGCCCACCAGCGGCACCTCGCCGACGTCCGGGATGCCGTGGAACTCGACGCCGCGGATGGTCTCGTTGGGGGTGATGTGGACGTAGGCAGCGGATCGGTCGAGGGTCCAGTCCTCGCGCGCGGGGATGCGGTCGTAGTTGCTCGCCGCCGCGCTGGCGGCGATGTTCACGTCCACCGATGGCGCGGCCTCCTTCGCCGCCTTTTCGCCCCAGTCGCCGGTCAATACGTAATCGGCGTGCTGGCCCGGGCGCGCGAAGTTCATCGGGATCTGGGCGAAATGCTGCGTCGCACCGCCCTGCAGGAACAGAACGCGGTATCCGGTCGGCACCGAGAGCAGGTCGCGAAGATCCTGCTCGGCCTCCTCGGCCATTGCGGTGAACGCCTTGCCGCGATGGCTGACCTCCATCACCGAGGCGCGCGCGCCGTTCCATTCGAGAAGCTCCGCCTGCACTTCGGCGAGCACCTCTTCCGGCAGCGCGGCCGGGCCGGCGCTGAAGTTGTATCCGCGGCTCATGCGACCTCTCCTGCGGGCACCGGCACGGTGCGGCATCGCATTATGCCGCGGTGCAGCACGCCCGCAAGCGTCACGGCCCGCGCTGGATCAGGAGCACCGACAGCAGGGCCAGCAGCGCGGCGGCGCCGAGCAGCCACCAGATGCCACTACGGCCCTGGCGGCTTGCCGCGACGGCGGTTTCCGGAACGGCCACCAGGGTTTCGGTGATGGCCCTGGCGTCGACCGCATCCTGGCCGCGCCGCGGCAGGCTCGGGGCTTCGACCAGGAACTGGCTGCGGCCGATGGTGAGCTGGTCACCCGGATACACGATCGCATCGCTGGCCGGAATGCCATTGACGCGCACCCCACCCGAGCCGTTCACCGCGCGCAGGTAGATGGCCCCGCCGGCGGTCTCGATCGCGATCTGCCGCGCGGCCAGCTGCGGCTCCTCGACGCGCAGGTCGCACTCGCGGTCGCGCCCCACCAGGAGGCGCGGATTGACGGCGATGCAACGCCCGAAGTGGCTGCCGGAAACGCCGCGCAACACCACATCCGCCGGCTCGGCGGGGCGCCTGGCGAGCGGCGCGGACGGCGGCGGCGGCTCGATGTCCTCGCCGGGCCCGGCCTTGAGGGTGATGGCCACGCGCCCGAGGCACAGCACGTCGCCGCAACGCAGCAGCGCCTTCTCGCGCACCGGCCGTGCATTGACGTGGGTCTGCGCCGCCGGGTCGAGGATTTCTAGCACGATGCCGCGCGCATCCACGCTGAGGCGCGCGTGCCGCGGGGCGACGTCGCCACCGGGAAGCACCAGCGAATTGCCCTCCGCGCTGCCGAGGCTGGCACTGCCGTCGACCGGGAAATCGGCGTGCTCGCCGTTGGCAAAGCTGAGTCGCATCGGATCGGGGTTGGCCAGCGATCGGGCACTCTAGCATGCGCCCGCGCACGCCGGCAGCGGAGCGCCGGCACGTGCGACAATCCCCGCTCGTCCGTACCCGGGATCGAGCATGGCCGTCATCGACATCCGCCGCCGCCACGGCATGGACCTGCCCAGCGCCCGCGCCGCCGTCGAGCGCGTCGCCAGCGGGCTGGCGGAGCGCCACGGCCTCGCCTGGCAGTGGCATGGCGACCGGCTGGAGTTCCAGCGCAGCGGCGCCGAAGGCAGCATCAGCGTGGAGCCGGATGAGCTGCACGTGCACATCCGCCTCGGCTTCCCCGCCAGCCTGCTGACGACCAGCATCCAGGACGAGATCGAGCGCCGCTTCGCGAACCTCGCCTGAGCGCCTGCCGCGCACCCGCGCTGCCCAACAGGGCCGGATCAGCCCGCCGCGGCGGTGCATTCACGCCGCGGCCATGCGCGTGGCGCGAGACTTTCCCGATGCCGCGGCGTGGTGCCGCCAGAGCGAGGAGGATGCGGACATGAGCGACACGAACCCAGGCCCGGGCCCTGGCCCGGAAGACGCCGCGACCGCGGCGGAACGCGCGGGACGCACGGTGCTGGACTCCGCGCAGCAGATCTGGCTCGCCGGCCTTGGCGCCTTTGCCAAGGCGCAGGCCGAGGGCAGTCGCCTGTTCGATTCGCTGGTCGAGGAAGGCACCGCCTTCAATGCCACCACCAGCAGCGAAACCAGCAGCCGCATCAACGAGATGCGTGGCAACGTCGCGCACACGTTCGAGCAGGTTCGCGGCCGCGGCCAGGGCACGCTCAACGCAATCGAGAACCTGTTCGCCGAACGCAGCCTCAAGGCCATGGAGCGGATCGGCCTGCCCGGTCGCAGCGAAATGGATGCGCTGGTGCTGCGGGTGGAGCGCCTCGAACGCGAACTGGCCGCCGTGCGTGAGGCGCAGAGCGCCGCGGACACGACACCGACAGCCGCGCAGACGACCCGGGCGCCGCGCAAAGGCAAGCCCGAATAGACGCCTCGGGGAAGCTCTGTTCTAGCTAGCCGTCGTCCCGGCGCAGGCCGGGATCTTGCTTGTGTGCGATTGCTTCAGAGCAAAATGGATCCCGGCTTTCGCCGGGATGACGTCTTGGAGGCGTGCGCGGAGTTTCCTTGCGGGAGCTCCGTCGGGAAGCCTTCCCTACGCGCCCGGCCGGATGCGGTCGCGCTCCTGCCGGCGGTCCCAGGCGCGCAGTTCGTCGCGCACGTGCGCGATGCGTTGCCGCCCGAGCCCATTGCGGTCCTCGTCCAGCACGCGCGCATCGAGCAGTTCCGCCAGACGCTGCGCCGCGGGCAACAGCATTTCCCAGGCGTCGAGCGCGGGCAGCGGGCCCGGCAGGGTCATGAACAGGGTCACGCCGGGGGTTTCCACCTCGTCGAGCCGGGCCATGTCGAAGTGCCCGGGCCTGACCATGTTGGCCATGCTGAATACCGGGCCGTCGACCGGCTTGCCGATCACCCGGCGGTGGAAGATGCCGAGGTCGCCGAATTCGAGGCCCGCCTTCTCCGCGGCGACCACGATGTCCGCGCCGCGCAGCATTTCGCCAGCCTGCGCGGCGACGTAGAGGGTGACGATCCGCTCGATGGGATGGTCCGGCCGAGCGCCGACCGTGGAGGGCGGCGGCACGTGGCGGGGCTCGGATTCGCCCGCTTCATCTTCGCCGCGGCTGGCATGCAGCGAAGGCAGCCCGTCGTCCGCGCCATCGCCAGTCGTTTCGTCGTCGCCCAGGGTCGGTTCGACCCGGGCCGCACGGCCATCGGGGCGCGCGCGGCGCTCGCCTTGGCGCGGCTTCTGCGGCCGCCCGAAGATGTAGATCAAGAGCAGCACTACCGCGCCGAACACGATCAGCGGGATGCCGACGGCGGGATTCCACTCCATTGCCTTTCCTTCGTCTGTGGTTGCGGCGCGTCAGGCCGCGCCTGCCAGCCTGGCGGCTTCCGCCAGGTCTACCTGCACCAGCCGCGACACGCCCGGTTCGCGCATGGTAACCCCGCACAGCTGGCGTGCCGCCTCCATCGTCGCCTTGTTGTGGCTGACGAAGATGAATTGCACCTGCTCGCTCATCTCCGCGACCATCGCCGAGAAGCGCCCGACGTTGGCCTCGTCGAGCGGCGCGTCCACCTCGTCGAGCAGGCAGAACGGCGCCGGGTTGAGCCGGAAGATCGCGAACACCAGCGCCACCGCGGTCATCGCCTTCTCGCCGCCCGAGAGCAGCGAGATGGAGCTCACGCGCTTGCCCGGCGGGCGCGCCATGATGGTGACGCCGGTCGACAGGAGATCATCGCCGGTGAGTTCGAGGTGCGCGTGGCCGCCGCCGAAGAGGCGCGGGAAGAGCTCCTGCACGCCGGTATTGACGCGCTCGAAGGTCTCCTTGAAGCGGGTCCGCGTCTCGCGATCAATCTTGCGGATCGCGCCTTCGAGGGTTTCCAGCGCCGTGCCGAGGTCGGCGAGCTGCGCATCGAGGTAGCCCTTGCGCTCCGCCTGTTCCTCGTACTCCTGGATCGCCGCCAGGTTGACCGGCTCCAGGCGGCGGATCTTCTGCTCGATGTCGGCGAGCTCGGATTGCCAGGCCTCCGGATCGGCCTCGGCCGGCAGCGCTTCCAGCAGTTCGTCGATGGCGAAGCCGCCCTCGACGATGGCGGCACCGAGCGCCTCGGCGTGCAGGCGCTGTTCCTGTTCGCGCAGGCGCAGTTCCGCCGTCCGCTCGCGCCGTTCGCCGAGTTCGCGTTCGTGCTGGTGCCGCGCCTGCTCGAGCCGGCGCAGCTCCGCTTCCTGCTCGGCCAGTGCCTGGCGCGCCTCCACCATGCGCCGGTCGACCACCAGGCGCTCGGCGAGATGGCGCTGGCGCTCCTCCTCGAGTTCGGCCAGCGGATCGCCCCCGGCCGCAAGCTGGGCCGCGGTCTGCTCGCGCCGCGCGTCCAGTTGGGCCAGTTGCGCCTGCATCCGTTCCAGCGATTGCGCGAGCGAGGCGATGGCGGACCGCCGCGACTCGCTGGAGAGCTCCGCGCGATGCGCGGCGTCGGCCGCCTCGCGCGCGTTCATGCGTGCCGCTTCGCGCGCCTCCAGCAGCTCGCGCCGGGTCGACTCGAGCGCGCGCCGCTGCGCTTCCAGTTCACCCATGCGTTCCACGGCGGCCTCCAGCCGCGCGCGCGATGAGCGAGCCGCTTCGCGGTCGCCGTCGAGGCGTTCGGCGACCTCGGCGAGCTCGGCGCGTACCCGCGCGATGCGTTCCTCGACGCTGGCGATGCGGCCGCGCTGGCTCTGCAGCTGGCCCGCCACCTCCGCCAGGCGCCGGTGCGCGGCATAGAGTTCGCGCTGGGTATCGTCGCGGGCGCGCTCGGCCTCGATGCGTGCCTGGCGACTGCCCTCCAGCGCCGCGCCATGGCGGCTGGCGGCCTCCTCCGTGGACTCGATGCCCGCGGCGAGTTCGCGGATCTCGCGCTCGCGCGCGATCACGCCGACCTGACTGCCGGTGCCGCGCAGGACCCGCGCGAATCCGCTGCCGAGCCACTCGCCCGCCGGCGTGATCAGCGACTCGCCGGCGGCAAGGGCGCTGTGACGCCGGCGCGCGGCGGCGAGGTCCTCGGCGCACTGCACCTGCGCCAGCAGCCTGCGCGCGGCGAGCGGGCCCTCGACCCGCGCCGCGAGGGATCCGGCCGGCGCCTCGAACGCGCCCTCGTCGCCCGCGAGCAGTGCCAGATCGGCCTCGCCGAGCTCCGGCAGTCCCGCGGCAAGGCGGTCCGGATCGTCGACCAGCACCGCTTCCAGCCAGCCGTCGAGCACGGTTTCCACCGCGCGCTCCCAGCCGGCCTCGACCCGTAGCGCTTCGCCGAGGCGGCGCGCCGCGCCGAGGCCGAGCGGCTCCAGCCAGGCGCGCGCGGCATCTCCGGCATCGGCGAGGGCGGCGTGCTGCAGCGCTTCGAGCGACGCCAGGCGGCCGCGCAGGGATTCCAGCGATCCACGTGCGCTGCTGAGCGCTTCCTGCGCCGCGCGCTCGGTTTCCAGATGGGCTTCGGCGACCGCACGGCGCTCCTCGAGCGTTTCCGTGTGCGTTTCGACCGCCTCGCGCAGGAGCGCGTGCTCCTCGTCGAGGGCCGCCAGGGCGCTCCCCAGTTCGCCGAGGTCGGCAGCGCCGAGCTCGGCCTCGAGGGCGAGGCGGCGCTGGTCGGCGGCCAGGCACTGGCGGTCGAGATGATCCAGGTGGGTGCGCTCGACCTCGGCCGACTGCGCCGCCTGCGAGGCCGCCTGGGTGTGTTCCTGCCAGGCGCCCTGCCATTCGGCGAGCTTGGCTTCGGCCTGCTGCTGCGCCTCCACGGCGGATTCGCGTGCCTCGTGCAGCGTCTCCTGTTGCGGTTCGGCCTCGGCAAGGGCCAGCGCCAGTTCCTCGTGGCGCTGCCGGTCGGCGGCGATGTGGCCGGCGAGTTCTGCGTGCTGGCGCCCGCTCTCCTCCCAGCTTCGCTGCAACTGCTCGGCCAGCTCGCGGTTGTGGCGGATCTGCTGCTCGACGCGGGCGAGCTCGGCGCCGATCGTGTAGACCTCGGCCTGCACCCCGTTGACGTGCTCGCCGGCCGCGTGGTGCTTCTCGCGGCCGGCTTCCAGCTCCGCCTCGGCGCGGCGCTGCAGGGCAAGCTGCTGCTCGATGGCGAGTTCGACCGCACGCAGGGCGCTGGTGTGGCCTTCCAGCGTGCCGCGGGTGGCGCGCAGCTGCAGCGCCTTGAGGTCGGCCTCGCGCCGCCTGTGCTCGGCCTTCAGCGCCTTCCAGCGCTCGGCGGTGCGCGCCTGGCGCTTGAGGTGTTCGAGCTGCTTGTCCACTTCGTCGCGCACGTCGCGCACGCGGTCGAGGTTCTCGCGGGTGGCCTTGATGCGGCTTTCCGTTTCCTTGCGCCGCTCCTTGTAGCGGGAGATGCCGGCGGCTTCCTCCAGGTGGTTGCGAAGCTGCTCGGGATCGGCCTCCACGATCTCCGAGATCATGCCCTGCTCGATGATCGAATAGCTGCGCGGGCCGAGTCCCGTACCGAGGAAGAGGTCGGTGATGTCGCGGCGACGGCAGCGCACGCCGTTGAGGAAATACTGCGATTGGCCGTCGCGGCTCACGGTGCGCTTGACCGAGATCTCGTTGTAGCTCGCGTACTCGCCGGCGATGAGCCCGTCGGAGTTGTCGAAGCGCAGCTCCACGGTGGCGCTGCCGACCGGCTTGCGGCTGGCGGAACCGGAAAAGATGACGTCGGTGAGCGCACCGCCGCGCAGGCGGCTGGCCGCGCTCTCGCCCATCACCCAGCGGATGGCGTCGATGATGTTGGACTTGCCGCAGCCGTTCGGCCCGACCACGCCGGTCATGTTGGTCGGCAGGTGCAGCGTGGTCGGATCGACGAATGACTTGAAGCCGGCGAGCTTGATGGTGGTCAGGCGCATGCGATGGGGCTTCCCGGGCTGCCGGCAGGCTCGATGGGGGCGGCGCGTGGCGCGACCGCGCGAAGGTCATCCGCGGCGGCGGGCGTCGCCCATGCCTGCCCGGCCGCGCGGGAGCACGCGGATGTCAGGATCCTTCCCCCGACACCCGCGCATCGATCGACAGGGCGTGGATGTCGGTCTGCATCAGCTCGCCGAGCGCGGCATACACCGCGCGGTGGCGGGCCAGCGGCGACTGGCCGCGGAAGGCCGCGCTCACCACGCGCACGTTGAAGTGCCCGCGTCCGTCGCGCGCACCGGGGTGGCCGACGTGGCGGTGGCCGTCGTCCTCGATCGCGAGTTCGGTCGGCGCCAGCGCGGCCTCGAGACGGGAGCGGATCATGGCGACGCGATCGCTCATGGCAGCACGCGGCGGAACGGCCGCACCTCGACGCCGGCATAGACGCCGGCCGCGACGTAGGGATCGGCGTCGGCCCAGGCGCGTGCCGCCGCGAGATCCTCGAATTCGGCCACGATCAGGCTGCCCGCGTACCCGGCCGGGCCCGGATCCTCGGCATCGATGGCGGGGAACGGCCCCGCCAGCAGCAGACGCGCCTCGTCACGCAGCGCTTCCAGCCGCGCGAGATGCGCCGGCCGCGCCATCTGGCGGCGGGCGTGTGAATCGGGAACGTCGGTGCCTAGAATGGCGTACCACATCGGTCGAGGCTGCCCTGGAACAGGGAATCATGGTAGCCGAGGACGCGGCCGACACGGAACGCACCATGACCCGCTTGCAAAAATGTTTGCGAAACCGGCCGGAAAACTCTGGACGCCGGCCCCTGTTAGCCTTAGGCTAGCCACATCGGGAGACCGCAGTTCCGCGCCGGACGGCGCGGCAGCATCCGATCCAGCCTGCGGCGATCCTGTTTCTTTGACTGATGTGTCGACTTCCGGGCCGCCAACCCGGAGGCCGTGCCTGCGGGCCCCCCAGGTCCAGGATCAGCCGATCCGGCCGCCCGCGCCCAGCGAACCACCCAATGCATGCTCCACGCCGTGAGGCGCCGGACGTCATGGGACCCTGCATGAACCAGACCAGCGAAACCGCCACCGACGTGCCCCCGAGCACCTTCGCGCATGTGCCCCGCCAGCAGGAAATCCCGCTGGCGCTGGTGCGCGGGCAGCCGTTGCTGGAAATTCCCCAGGACCTCTACATCCCGCCGGATGCGCTGGAGGTGATCCTGGAGGCCTTCGAGGGCCCACTCGATCTCCTGCTCTATCTCATCCGCCGCCAGAACCTCGACATCCTTGACATTCCGATCGCGGAGATCACGCGGCAGTACGTGGACTACATCGAGCTGATGCAGGAGCTCAGGCTCGAGCTCGCCGCCGAATACCTGGTGATGGCCGCGATCCTCGCCGAGATCAAGTCGCGCCTGCTGCTGCCGCGCCCGCCGGTCGAGGAAGGCGCCGAGGCGGACCCGCGTGCCGAACTGGTGCGCCGCCTGCAGGAATACGAGCGCTTCAAGAAGGCCGCCGAGGACATCGACGCGATGCCGCGCATGGAGCGGGACTTCGCGGTGGCGCAGGTGGCGATGGAGGACCGCAACGTCATCCGCCTGCCGCCGCCGGTGGAACTGCGCGAAATGCTGCTGGCGCTCAAGGACGTGCTGCGCCGCGCCGAACTCCACGGCCACCATGCCATCGAGCGCGAGTCGCTCAACGTGCGCAGCCGCATGAGCGATCTCCTGCGCGTCCTCGACGATGGCGGCTTCCACCGCTTCGAGGCGCTGTTCACGGCCGACGAGGGCCGCCGCGGCGTGGTCGTGACCTTCCTCGCCATGCTCGAGCTCGCCCGCGAGCAACTGCTCGAAATCGTGCAGGAAGAAGCCCTCGCCCCGATCTACGTCAAATCGCTGGCCACCGCCGCATGAGCATGGATCCGCATCTGATCAAGCGCGTCATCGAGGCCGCCCTGCTCGCCTCGCCCAATCCGCTCACGCTGCCGCAGATGGCCGGCCTCTTCGACGAGTTCGCGATGCCCGCGCAGGCCGAACTCGCCGCCGCCGTGGCCGGCCTCCAGGCCGATTGCGCCGGGCGCGGCATCGAACTGGTCGAGGTCGCCTCCGGCTTCCGCTACCAGGTGCGCGGCGACGTGCACCCGTTCGTGGCACGGCTGTGGGCCGAGCGCCCCTCCCGCTACTCGCGGGCGATGCTGGAAACGCTGGCGCTCATCGCCTACCGGCAGCCGATCACGCGCGGCGAGATCGAGCAGATCCGCGGCGTGGCGGTATCATCGAACATCGTGCGCACCCTGGAGGAACGCGAGTGGGTGCGCGTGGTCGGCCATCGCGACGTGCCCGGCCGCCCGGCCCTGCTCGGCACCACGCGCCAGTTCCTCGACTACTTCAAGCTGAAGTCGCTGGACGAACTGCCGGCGCTGAGCGAGATCCACGACCTCGAAGACTTCGAGCCCGAGCTTCCGCTCGATGGCGGCGAAGCGCCGATTCCGGCACAGGTCGCCTTGAACGACGAACTCCCGGCGGCGGACGCCGAAGCCGGAAACGCGGGCACCAACCCCGACGCGGCCGACGCATCCGCACCGCACGAGGGCAGCGACGACGCTGCCCTGGCCACGCCCGGCGCTTCCGTCGCCGGCACCTCCGGCATCCCGGCACAACCCGCCGACGCCGCCCTTCCCGAACCCTCGCCCGCCGATCCGGCGGGCGCAGCCCAGGACACCCCGGAAACCACCGCATGACCGCTTCATCTTCCTCTTCTCCCTCCCGCGCCGTCCTCAAGCTCAAGCGCTCCGGCACCAGCGATGCGCCCGCGGTCGAGGAACGCCTGCACAAGGTGCTCGCCAATGCCGGCCTCGGCTCGCGGCGCACCCTGGAACTCCGTATCGAGGCCGGCGAGGTGCTCGCCAACGGCAAGCCGGCGACGGTCGGCCAGAGCGTGCGCAGCGGCGACCGCATCGAGCTCGATGGCAAGCGCTTCGTCGTCGTCGCCGACAACGCCGAGCACGCGCAGGTGCTGGTCTACAACAAGCCCGATGGCGTGGTCGCCACGCGCGACGATCCCGAAGGCCGCCCGACCGTGTTCGAGCAACTGCCGCGCATCAAGGGCGCGCGCTGGATCGCCGTCGGGCGCCTGGACATCAATACCACCGGCCTGCTGCTGCTCACCACCGACGGCGACCTCGCCAACGCGCTGATGCACCCGCGTTCGGAGATCGAGCGCGAGTACATCTGCCGCGTGCACGGCGAGGTCACCGACGAGGCCATCGAGCGCCTGCGCAGCGGCGTCGAGCTCGACGACGGCCCGGCGCATTTCGACGAGATCGGCGTCATCAGCCGCGGCGCCAGCCATTCCTGGTTCCGCGTCGTGCTCCGCGAAGGCCGCAACCGCGAGGTGCGGCGCATGTGGGAATCGCAGGGCCTGATGGTGAGCCGCCTGAAGCGCATCCGCTACGGCGCGGTGGAACTGCCCCGCGGGCTGCTGCGCGGCGCCTCCACCGAACTCGACGCCACCGGCATCACGGCGCTCCGCAAGCAGGCGGGCGTGCAGGAAAGCCCGCCGCGGCTCACCCTCGCGCCGGTCATCGGCCAGCGCCGCGCCGGCCCGACCGAGTTCCGCCCCAGCCCGCAGGCGCAGCAGGCCTGGGTCGGCGCGCGGAGCGAGGAAGCACGCGAGTTCGCCGCCTTCGATCGCATGCGCGACGATGGCTGGCGCGGCACCGGCGCCAAGCCCGGCCGCAAGCGTCCGCCTGGCAAGGGCAAGCCGCGCCCGGGCGGACAGCGTCCCGGGCAGTCACGTGGCCAGCCGCGCGGACCCGGACGTGGCCCGGCCCGCGATGGCAGCACCTCGGCAACTCCCTATCGCAACTACAGCGAACCGGGCCTCAGCCCCGCGGTGCTGAAGAGCTGGTTTCCCGACAGCCCGGGCGCTGGCGGACGCAAGCGCCGCGGTGCCGGCCCGGGCGAAGCCCCGCCCCATGCAGCCGGCCAGCCACACCAGCCCGACGACATCGGCAACCGCATCCAGCCGCGCCAGCCCGAAGCTCCGCGCGGCAACAAGGGCGGCCCGCGCAAGCCCGGCCGCCCCGGCGGCCCCGGCGGCCCCGGCGGCACCAGCCAGCGCGACGGCAACGTCGCCCCGCAGCGGCCATGGCAGGGGAAACCCGCGCGCCCGGGCGGCCGCAAGCCGCAGCACGGCACGTCCGGCAACACCACGCACGACGCCGGTGCTCCGACGCGGCGGAACGACCGCAACACCCGCCGCCGCGGTCCACGCTGAACCAGCAACGCGCGCGTCCACCCTGTGCGCGACCCCCGCGCGGAATCCGGCACCCGGCCAATGGAGGAGCGCACCTGGGCGCGACCGGCATGCCGAATCCAGGGCCGATCGCGCGCGAGCGCGCTCCTACAAAGCGTTACACGGACCTGCCGCAACCGTGCCGGCGCGCCCCATGCGCGACCGATGGCACGTGCGAGGAACGCTTCAAGCGGCCGACGGCGCCGCCCTATACTCGGCGAATCCCCCATCGAGCCCCGGCATGGTCGCAAGGCTCCAACCCGATCACAGCCGCGGCGCCGTGGTCGCCGCCGGCGATGTTCCCATCGACCCGCGCGGCCTGCAGTGCCTGGCCGCCGTGCTTGGCATCGCGCCGGTGCATCCGCGTGTGCTGCTGCTGCAGGCACGCACCCTCGACGAAGATGCCGCGGGTGAGGACGGGCTGGATGGGCTTCTCCACGAGGGCGGCGCCGGCGAACTCGCCCGGTACGCGCTGCGCGGCCGCAGCGATACCGGCGAGCCCAGGATCCTTGACGCACTCGAGCGCGCCCAGGTGGTGGTGCTGGCCTCGGACCAGCCGCTTCGCCTCTCCACGCTGCTCGGCGGCACCGGGCTCGCCCGTGCCATCCGTCGGCGCAACGCGGAGGGCGCCATCGTCGTGGGCTGCGGAGCCGGGGCCGCGATCCTCTGCGAGCACATGCTGGCGCAGGGCGCCAGCGATGGCCCGACCCCGCGCAGCGGCGGCGCGCAGCTCGCGCCGGGGCTCGGCCTCACCAACCGCGTCGTGATCGACCAGGGCGGCCATGCCAGCGACCGCATCGGCCGCCTGCTCGCGGCGCTGGCGCTCAATCCGTTCGCGCTCGGCCTCGGCATCGATGCCGCCACCGCGGCGGTGATCGGCGCCGACAACGTGCTGGAGGTGATGGGCAGCGGCGGCGTCACCGTCATCGATCCGGCCGAGATGGCCGATTCCAACGTGCTCGACCTCGCTCCCGGCGCGCCCATCCGCATCACCAACCTGCGCCTGCACGCCCTCGTCGCCGGCACCCGCTACGACCTCGATTTCCGGCGGACGGTGGCTTGAGAGCGGTGATTCGGGATTTGGAATTCGGGATTCGACAGAGCCAGCCCTGCTCCTCCCGATCCATTCGTGCGTGAAGCTGCAAGTGCACGCGAACCTGCTCTCACCAATCCCGAATCCCCAATCCCGATTCCCGGCGGGCCGAAGGCCCGCCTGCTACACTCGCGCCCCTTTTTCCGGAGGGCCATGCCATGCAACTCGATCAGGTCAGGGCTGCCATCAGCGGCGGCGCGTCCGGGCTCGGTTTCGCGACCGCGAAGTACCTCGCGGCGCAGGGCGCGAAGGTGGCGCTGCTCGATGTCAACGATGAAAAGGGCGATGCGGCCGCGAAGGAACTCGGCGAGTCGGCGCGCTATTTCCGCACCGACGTGACCAGCGAGAACGGGGTCGCCGCGGCGCTCGCGGAAGCGCAGGCGGCGCTCGGCGGACTCAACGTGGTGGTGAGCTGCGCCGGCATCCTCGGAGCCGGGCGCGTGCTCGGCCGCGAGGGCGCGATGCCGCTGGAGGCCTTCGCGCGTACGGTCGGCGTCAACCTGGTCGGCAGCTTCAACGTCGCCAAGGCCGCGGCCGCCCTGATGCAGGCCAACGAACCGGGCGAGGACGGCGAGCGCGGCGTCATCGTCAACACCGCCTCGATCGCCGCCTACGAAGGGCAGATCGGCCAGGCCGCGTATTCCGCCTCCAAGGGCGGCGTGATCGCCATGACCCTGCCGATGGCGCGCGAGTTCGCCCGCATCGGCGTCCGCGTCATGACCATCGCCCCCGGCGTCTTCCACACGCCCATGGTCGACGGCATGCCGGAAGCCGTGTACGACTCGCTCTGCGCCCAGGTGCCCTACCCGTCCCGCCTGGGCAGGCCCGAAGAGTACGCCGCCACCGTCGGCTTCATCCTGCAGAACCGTTACCTCAACGGCGAAACCATCCGCGTCGACGGCGCGATCCGGTTGGCACCCAAGTAGCCGGGAATCGGGAATGGGGAATCGGGAATGGTGAAAAGCAGCTGCTCGCCCCTCCCGCCCTCTTCCTGTCCCGCGTCAGTGTGCTTCTAAAACGATTCCCGATTCCCCATTCCCGATTCCCGGCTCTCCCAATGAAAGCTTCCGAGATCAAGAAAGGCAACGTCGTCGAGCATGATGGCAAGGTCTGGCAGGTGCGCGACATCGAGCGCAGCGCGCCGCAGGGGCGCGGCGGCAACGTCACCTTCCGCTTCATCATGTACAGCGTGCCGGGCGGGCAGAAGCTCGACCTCTCGCTGCGTGCCGAGGACGACCTGAAGGAAACCGAGCTGGTGCGCCGCGCGGTGGATTATTCCTACAAGGACGGCGAGGCCTACGTGTTCATGGACCGCGAGGACTACACCCAGTACATGCTGGATGGCGACGTCGTCGGTGATGCGGCCGGCTACCTGGCCGAAGGCATCGATGGCTGCTACGTGCAGATCATCGACGATGCCGCGGTAGGCCTGCAGCTGCCGCACACGGTCACCCTCGAGGTCACCGACACCGCCCCCGAGCTCAAGGGCGCCAGCGCGACCAAGCGCAGCAAGCCGGCCACGCTGTCGACCGGCATCGAGATCCAGGTGCCCGAATACATCACCAGCGGCACGCAGGTGCTGGTGAATACCACGACCGGGGAGTTTTCCGGACGGGCGTGATGGTTGGGGCCGAGGCGGAGAGCTGCCGAAGGCAGGCGCTGCTGGGAGGGCCGGGCTCCCGCCCGGCCGCTTTCCTCGAAGTTCCCGCAGGCGCCGGGCTGATCCATCGTCCGACGGTAGCCCGATCCCCCCTGCACGACGCCGGCCACGGCGCGGCGCGCCCGCAACCTCGACCATCGATCTGCACCCGATCGCATGGCCCGAACCGCGCCATGACCTCTTGCGCTTGTGCTGGCGTTCAGCCTTTGGCAAGGTACTGCCGCGCCCGCAACCTGCGGGCGCCGTTCGATGGCCGCAATCCACAACAATCATCCGCGCGCCACACCGCCGTACCAGCCGCCGAGGGGTCCGTTCGATGTCGTCGAGAAGCCTGTTCATCACCAAACCCGTGGAGGCCTCTCCACACGTCGACGCCGGCGAGCCCGTGGAGGGCACGCTGCATGGTGAACCGCACCTCAAGCGCACCCTGACGGCCACCCAGCTGACGATGCTCGGCATCGGCGCGGTGATCGGCGCCGGCATCTTCGTGCTGACCGGCACCGCCGCGGCCAACCACGCCGGGCCGGCGTTGATGCTGAGCTTCATCTTTGCCGGCGTCGCCTGCGCGCTCGCCGGCATGTGCTACGCCGAGTTCGCCGCCATGCTGCCGGTGTCGGGCAGCGCCTATTCCTATTCTTACGCCACGCTCGGCGAGTTCACGGCCTGGTTCATCGGCTGGAACCTGGTGCTGGAATACCTCTTCGCGGCATCCACCGTGGCGGTGGGCTGGTCGGGCTACTTCAACGAGATGCTGCGCCTGGTTTCCGGCTGGACCGGCATGGACGTATCGCTGCCGGGCTGGATCTCGCACGCGCCCCTCACCTTCATCGAAGGCAAGCTGGCCATGACCGGCGCCATCATCAACCTGCCGGCGGTGCTCATCGTCGCCGCGATCAGCGGCCTGTGCTACGTCGGCATCACCCAGTCGGCATTCGTGAACTCGATCATCGTCGCGATCAAGGTCACGGTGATCCTGCTGGTGATCGCCTTCGCCTTCCAGTACATCAACCCGGACAACTGGGTGCCCTTCATTCCCGAATCGGAAGGCCCGGGCCGCTTCGGCTGGGGCGGGGTGATGCGCGCGGCGACGGTGGTGTTCTTCGCCTACATCGGCTTCGACGCGGTCTCCACGGCCGCGGGCGAAGCGAGGAACCCGCAGCGCGATATGCCGATCGGCATCCTGGGTTCGCTCGTGATCTGCACCCTCCTCTACATCGCCATGGCGGCGACGCTGACCGGCATCGCCCCCTACTACACGCTGGACACCCCGGAACCCGTCGCTACCGCCCTTTCGGGTTATCCCTCGCTGGACTGGCTGCGCACCCTGGTGGTGATCGGCGCGCTCACGGGCCTCTCCTCGGTGATCCTGGTCATGCTGATGGGCCAGCCGCGCATCTTCTACTCGATGGCGCAGGATGGCCTGATGCCGCGCGCCTTCGCCAAGGTGCACCGCACCCACCAGACACCGTATGTCGGCACCATCGTGGTCGGCGTGCTGGCCGCCGCGCTCGCCGGGATGTTCCCCGTCAACGTGCTGGGCGAACTGGTCGCGATGGGCACCCTGCTCGCCTTCACCACGGTGTGCATCGGCATCCTGGTCCTGCGCTACACGCGGCCGGACCTGCCACGCAGCTTCCGCGTGCCCTTCGTGCATGCGGTCAGCCCGCTCGGCGCGATCGCCTGCCTGTATCTCTTCTGGCAGGCCTTCTCCGAACACTGGCGCCTGATGGTGGGCTGGACCGTGATCGGCATGGTGATCTACTTCGCCTACGGCTATCGCAACAGCGTGCTGCGCAAGGCAGCCTGAGCTTCGTCTTCCACTTCCGGGGCCGGCCACAGCGCCGGCCCCTTCGCGTGATCCCGGGGAACTCCATGCTCAAGCAGTTGCTGGCCATCAAGCACCCGCACGCGAGCCAGGCCGATGCCGACGCGCTGCAGCTCGTCCGCACGCTGGGGCCGTGGGGGCTGACCGCGCTCGGCATCGGCGCGGTGATCGGCGGCGGCATCTTCGTCATCACCGGCCAGGCAGCGGCCGAGCACGCCGGCCCGGCGATCATCCTGTCCTTCGTGATGGCGGCGATCTGCTGCACCTTCTGCGCGCTTTGCTACGCCGAGTTCGCGGCCATGGTGCCGGTTTCGGGCAGCGCCTATTCCTACACCTACGCGACGCTCGGCGAGCTCGCGGCCTGGTTCATCGGCTGGATGCTGGTGCTCGAGTACGGCGTCTCCGCCTCCGCCGTGGCAGTGAGCTGGACCGGCTATTTCCTGAGCCTCCTGGAACACTTCGACATCTTCCTGCCGGCGGTGCTGGTCAGCGCGCCGCTCGACGGCGAGCTGCAGCCGACCGGGGCGATCATGAACCTGCCGGCGGCCTGCATCGTGCTGGCGCTGACCTGGGTGTGTTATGTCGGCATCCGCGAGTCGGCCTCGGCCAACGCGGCCATGGTGGCGCTCAAGGTCGGCCTCATCGTCATCGTCATCGTCGCCGGCTGGCGCTACGTGGATCCGTCCAACTGGGAACCCTTCATTCCCGCCAACCAGGGGCCGGGCAAGTTCGGCTGGGACGGCGTGCTGCGCGGCGCGGCGATGGTGTTCTTCGCCTACATCGGCTTCGAGGCGACCTCGGTGGCGGCGCAGGAATCGAGGAACCCGCAGCGCGATATGCCGATCGGCATGCTGGCCTCGCTCGCGGTATGCACCGTGCTCTACATCGGCATGGCGGCGGTGATGACGGGCCTGACGCCCTATTACCTCCTCGGCACCGACCAGCCGGTGGTGACGGCGGTGGCCACGCACGCGGAGCTGGGCTGGCTGCGCGTGGTGGTGGAGATCGGAGCGCTGATCGGCCTGTCCTCGGTGGTGCTGGTGATGATCATCGGCCAGCCGCGCATCTTCATGATCATGGGCCGCGACGGCCTGCTGCCGCCGGTGTTCACGCGCATCCACCCGAAATACCGAACGCCGCACATCAATACCCTGATCACCGGCTTCGGCATCGCCGTGCTGGCCGCCGTGTTCCCGCTCGACGTGCTCGGCGAGCTCACCTCCATGGGCACGCTGATCGCCTTTGCCGCGGTCTGCGCCGGAGTCTGGATCCTGCGCCGTACCCAGCCCGACCTGCCCCGCCCGTTCCGCATCCCGTTCGCGCCGCTGGTATGCCTGGCGGGCATCGTGAGCTGCGGCATCCTGCTCTCGGCCATGACCGCGCACAACTGGGCGCTGATGCTGTTCTGGACCGCGTTCGGGCTCATCGTCTACTTCACCTACGGCTACCGGCACAGCCGCCTGCGCGGGCACCCCTGATGAGCTACGTGGTCATCTCCAGTTTCGAGAACACCGCCAGCGGCGACCTGCAGGCCGAGGGCGAGGCGGTCACCGTATGGCCGAACGAAGCCGCGGCACGCGCACATTTCGACAAGCGCGAACGCGAACTCGCCGCCGCGGCGAACGCCGCCCGCGAAGTCGATTCCGGGGCCAGCTTCGTCACCTGGCTGCTGATCCTCGGCATGCCGCTCGAGGTCGGCAGCGTCGAAGAGGCGCTGGAGGACCTGGAGCTGGTGCTGGAGGAAACCGAGGCGGTCGATGATCCGTTTGGCGAACTGGTGCTCGCCTACGAAGGCCGCGCCTA
The DNA here is from genome assembly GCA_017305135.1 of Lysobacterales bacterium. Taxonomy (GTDB): domain Bacteria; phylum Pseudomonadota; class Gammaproteobacteria; order Xanthomonadales; family Rhodanobacteraceae; genus Dokdonella_A. The sequence goes on from JAFKNA010000023.1 coordinate 18,398, forward strand.
CGCACCCGACCGCGTCGACGAATACCCGCGGAAGCTGGCCCTCGAAGCGCTGGAGGCGTGGCTGACCTGAGCTGCCACATGCGAGGCGCCGGTCGCGACCACGGTCGCTCCTGCAGGGGTTGATGCGATCCGCGGGGCAACGCGTTGGACACGCCTTGTCGCGCACAGGGTGCGCTCCTGCGACAGGCCCGAATTGCCGCGCCGAGCTGGCGCGTAGGAGCCCACCCTGTGGGCGACCGGCGTGTCACGCGCGCCATGACCGAAGAAAGGTCGTGCGGCAGGTTGCCGCAGCGGTGCCGTGCCCGTTAGGCTTGTGCGGCAAATGCCGGCGGGAGGGAGGCCGGCCTCGAGGGGGCGAAACAGGGTTGTGCCAAACCGCGCGTCGCGGTCGCCCGCGTAATGCACACTGGTTCTGGGGAAGGTGATTCACCATGATGCACTCCGGCTTGCCGGCGCCCGCGGGCGCCGGCCGCACGCTTACGTTGTCGATCCTGCTCGTGATGCTGGCCGCCTGCGGCAGCAAGGATGCGGTTCAGGTGATCCCGCCGGCGCCGGTGGGCGTCGTCGAGGTGGCGCCGGCGGAAGTGCCGATCCGGGTCGAGTACGTCGGCGAGACCGCCGGCGTCCGCGACGTCGAGGTGCGCGCGCGCGTCAGCGGCATCCTGCTGAAGCAGACCTACACCGAGGGCCAGCCGGTCGAAGCCGGCCAGGTGCTTTTCGAGATCGACCCGGAGCCCTACAAGGCCGCGCTCGACCAGGCCCGCGGCGGCCTGGCGCAGGCGCAGGCGGTGCTCAACAAGACGAAGGCCGATCGCGAACGGATGGTGCCGCTCTATGAGCGCGGCGTGGTCAGCCGCCGCGACTATGACGAAACGGTGGCCGCGCACGAATCGGCGGTGGCCAACGTGCAGACGGCGAAGGCGCGCGTGCGCGAGGCCGAGCTCAACCTCGAATACACCCGCGTCACCGCGCCCATCGGCGGTGTCGCCAGCAAGGTGGCGCAGTCGGAAGGCAGCCTCATCTCCGCCGGCGGCAACAGCGGGCTGCTGACCACGATCTCGCAGTTCGATCCGCTCTACGTCAATTTCTCCTACTCCGAGCAGGACCGGCTGAACCTCGAGCGCATGCTGCGGGAAGGCGCGCTCAAGGTCGCCGACGACCAGCCGTTGCAGGCACGCATCCGCCTTTCCGACGGCAGCATCTACGCCGGCACCGGCCGCGTGAACTTCTCCGACAACCGGGTGGACTCGCGCACCGGCACGATCCGCGCGCGGGCCATCTTCGACAATGGCGACGGCGCCCTGCTGCCGGGCCAGTTCGTGCGGGTGATCCTCGAGCTCGGCAGCATGGATGGCCTGATCCAGGTGCCCGAGCGCGCGATCGCGCAGTCGCAGTCCGAGCGCCTGGTGATGGTCGTGAACGAGAACAACGAGGTGACACCGCGCCCGGTGAAGCTCGGCTATGCGAGCGAGGGCAAGGTGGTGGTGACTTCGGGCCTGGCGCCCGGCGACCGCGTGGTCGTCGACGGGCTGATCAAGGCGCGCCCGGGCAGCAAGGTCGCGCCGACGGTGATCGGCGCGGCGGGCGCCGAAGCCCCGGCCGCCGCCGAAGCCCCGGCGGCGGCGCGGTAAACGGCCATGTTCTCGAAGTTCTTCATCGAACGGCCGATCTTCGCCAGCGTCATCTCCATCATCATCATGCTTGCCGGCCTCGCCGCGATGGGCAGCCTGCCGGTGGAGCAGTACCCGGAGATCACGCCGCCGGTGGTGTCGGTCACCGCGGTGTATCCGGGCGCCACGCCCGAGGTCATCTCGCAGACCGTGGCGGCGCCGCTGGAGCAGGAGATCAATGGCGTCGAGAACATGATCTACATGCAGTCCGGTTCGGCCTCGAACGGGCTCATGACGCTCAACGTCTATTTCGACATCGGCACCGATCCCGACCAGGCGGCGATCAACGTCAACAACCGCGTGTCGGCGGCGATGGCGCAGCTTCCGGAGAGCGTCAAGCAGCAGGGCGTGACGGTGGCCAAGAAGTCCACCGCGATCCTGCAGGTGGTGACCCTCGACTCCCCCGAGGGCAGCCACGACACCACCTTCCTCTCCAACTATGCGCTCCTCAACATCATCGACGAGATGAAGCGCATCCCCGGCATCGGCGACACCATGATGTTCGGCGGCACCGACTACGCCATGCGCATCTGGCTGCGCCCGGACCGCCTCGCACAGCTCGACCTGACCCCCGCCGACGTGATCGGTGCCATCCGCGAGCAGAACACCCAGTTCGCCGCCGGCAAGATCGGCACCCAGCCGACCGCGGCGCCGATCGACTTCACCTACACGGTGCAGACCAAGGGGCGCCTGGAGAGCGAGGCCGAGTTCGGCAACATCATCGTGCGCTCGCTGGCTGACGGTTCGCAGATCCGCCTGCGAGACGTGGCGCGGGTGGAACTGGGCGGCAAGGACTACGACCTCCTCGCCAGCGCCGACGGCAAGCCGGCGGTCGGCATCGCCGTGTACCTGCAGCCGGGCGCCAATGCGGTCGGCGTGGCCGACGCCGTGCGCGCCACCATGGCGGACCTGGAGACGCGCTTCCCGCCGGACGTGCGCTACAACATCCCCTACGACACCACGGTGTTCGTGAAGCTTTCCATCGAGCAGGTGGTGCACACGCTGATCGAGGCCATCATCCTGGTGTTCCTGGTGGTGTACCTGTTCCTGCAGAACGCGCGCGCCACGCTGATTCCCTGCCTCGCCGTGCCGGTATCGCTGGTCGGCACCTTCGCCGGCATGCTGATGCTCGGCTTCTCGATCAACCTGCTCACCCTGTTCGGCATGGTGCTGTCGATCGGCATCGTCGTCGACGATGCCATCGTGGTGCTGGAGAACGTCGAACGCATCATGGCCGAGCGGCGCTGCTCGCCCAAGGAAGCGGCCATCCTCGCCATGCAGGAAGTGGCCGGGCCGGTGGTGGCGATCGTGCTGGTGCTGTGCGCGGTGTTCCTGCCGGTCGCCTTCATGGGCGGCATGACCGGCGTCATGTACAAGCAGTTCGCGGTCACCGTGGCGGTGTCGGTGGCGATCTCGGGGCTGGTCGCGCTGACCCTCTCGCCGGCCCTCTGCGCGATCCTCCTCAAGCCCGGCCATCATGAGCCGGCGCGATTCTTCGTCTGGTTCAACCGCAGCTTCGACCGCCTCACCGGCCGGTACGTGGGCGGCGTCGCCTTCCTCAACCGGCGCGTCGGCGTCGCCGCGGTGCTGATCGGCGGAATCCTGATCGCCACCGGCTTCCTGTTCACCCGCGTGCCAGGCGAACTGGTGCCGAACGAGGACCAGGGCTATCTGATCACCGCGCTGATCCTGCCCGACGCCGCATCGCTCAACCGCACCCAGGAAGTGGCCAGCCAGTTCGACCGGATGGCGCTTTCCAACCCCGCCGTCGCCAACACCGTCACCTTCGCCGGCTACGACATGCTGTCCGGCGCCTCGGTCAGCAACAGCGGCTTCTCCTTCGTCACGCTCAAGGACTGGAGCGAGCGCAGCGGCAAGGGGCAGGATTCCTTCAGCCTCGCCAAGACCTTCCAGGACATGGGCTACATGGGCCTCAAGGACGGTTTCGCCGCCGTCTTCAACCCGCCGCCTATCATGGGCATGTCCACCACCGGCGGCCTCGAGGCGTACCTGCAGAACCGCGGCGGCAGCGACACCCAGGCCTTCGCCGCCGAGGTGCAGCGCTTCCTCGAAGCCGCCAAGACCCGGCCCGAGTTCGCCAGCGTCAACACCACCTTCCGCGCCAGCGTGCCGCAGGTCTACCTCGACCTCGACCGCGACAAGGCCAAGGCGCTCGGCGTGCCCATCAACGCCGTATTCGACACCATGCAGGCCACCTTCGGCCAGGTGTACGTGAATGATTTCAACCAGTTCGGGCGCACCTACCGCGTGCAACTGCAGTCGGAGGCGGATTACCGCGCCCGCCGCGAGGACGTCCGCAACGTCTACGTGCGTTCGGCCGACGGCACCATGATCCCGCTCAACAGCCTGGTGCAGGTGAAGGATGCGGTGGGGCCGGAACTGGTCGAGCGCTTCAACGTGTTCGAGGCCGCCAAGATCATGGCCCAGCCTGCGCCGGGCGTCAGTTCCGGCCAGGCCATCGCCGCACTGGAAGACCTCGCCAGCCAGAACCTTGGCACCGGCGCCAGGCTCGAGTGGACGGGCTCGGCCTACCAGGAGAAGAAGGCCGGCGGCACCGCCGGGCTCGCCTTCGGCTTCGGCATCGTGATGATCTTCCTGATCCTCGCCGCGCAATACGAGCGCTGGAGCCTGCCCTTCGCGGTCATCACCGCGGTGCCGTTCGCGCTCTTCGGCGCCCTTCTCGCCACCTGGCTCGCCGGCCTCACCAACAATGTCTACTTCCAGATCGGCATCGTCACCCTGGTCGGACTCGCCGCCAAGAACGCGATCCTGATCGTCGAGTTCGCGGTGATGAAGCACGAGGAAGGCATGAGCCTGCTCGACTCCTCGCTCGAAGCCGCGCGCCTGCGCTTCCGCCCGATCGTGATGACCTCGCTCGCCTTCATCCTCGGCTGCGTGCCGCTGGTCACCTCCAGCGGCGCCGGCGCCGCCAGCCGCCACGCCCTCGGCTGGCCGGTCATCGGCGGCATGCTGGCCGCGACCTTCATCGCGATCTTCTTCATCCCGCTGTTCTTCCGCCTGATCATGCAGGCTTCCAGCGGGCGGAAGGTGGCCCAGCCCGCCCCACTCGAGGCACCGGCGCACCCTTAGCGGAATCCTGATCGAGCCTTGGCATCGTCTCCGCGAAGGCGGGCATCCATTGCAGGCGAAACAATGGACTCCCGCTTTCGCGGGAGTGACGACATCCCAGTGACTCCAGCGCGGGCCATCGTGCGAATCACGCGTGCAAGCGGCGGTGCGAACGGGGACCGGCCCACCCGGCGAACGCCCGCGCCGTCGGCAGTCCGCGTCGGCCGCAGGATCATCCTGCCCGCAGCTACGCCCCACCGCAAACCATCGTTCTTGCCTGCATCGGGAAGGCCCGGCTCTACCGGGGAATGCGGGGCTCCTGCCCGGCCGCCCCTGCCCGCGCCCATGCATCCGCTACGGCACGGAATCCGCTACCCGTGGAAAGCGCCCGCGCATCCCGCCCCTGCTGTCACGCGGACTCGCGCTGCATGGCGCCGACCACCCGCGCCAGGCGGGCCGCGGGAGCGACATCCTTGCTCGCGAAGATCTCCGCGATCCGCGCGTAGTACCAGAGGGTGCCGTCCCGCCGCCCGGTGAAGCGCTCGAACACGCGGGCGCCCTCGCGGTGGAAATCCTCCATGATCGCGTGCGCGTTGTGCAGCTTGTCGCAGGCGGGCACCAGCAGCGCCGGCGAGCCTGCCGGCATGGCCTCCAGGTGCGCCAGGTAGGCGTCCTTGCGCCGGCGCCAACCAGCGCGCTTCTCCTCGAATGTCACCGCCTCCGCCTTGCCCTCGGCGGTGCCGTCGGTACAGGCCTCGACCATCGCCAACACCTCCGGCCCGAACGCCTCGCCGATGTGCGCCGCAAACGCGGTGCCACCATCCTCGATCGCATCGTGCAGCAGCGCCGCGATGGCCTGGTCGCCACTGCCGCCGAACTCCAGCACCAGCGCCGCCACCGCCATTGGATGCGCGATGTACGGAATCCGCGTCCCCTTGCGCACCTGCCCGCGGTGCGCCTCCGCCGCCAGCGCGAGCGCCGCGGCGAGCCCTTCTCCGTCAATCATGCCTTGCTCCTCGTGAGTATTCGATGCGGTAGTGGACCTTGGCCCGTGTCGCTCGCTGGAACTACTGCCATGTGGGCGACGTCGCACCCGGATACTGCCGCCGGCCCGCTCCAGCTACACACCGCCTCGCCTGGGCATGAGCTTGCTGGATGGGCGTCTCGAATGTTGCGACGGTACAGAAGTACATTCGTCTCCAGTTGGAACCACACCGCCTTTCATGGACATCACGCTTCCCGTCACCGACCTGCTCGCCGTCGCGGCTGCTTTCGTGCTGTTCGCATGGGGCGCATTCGTGCTCGGTCGCGCGCTGGCTCCGATCGTCGGCGACGGCACGGCGTTCGTGCTGCTCATGATCATCCTCGTCGCGGCAGGGACATTGCTGCCATTGTGGGCATGGGCACCGGGCCTGCTGGCGATGAACGCGGGCCTGCCGGGCTGGCTGGCCCGACGTGCGGCAATCCGTGCCCGGCAGCAACAGGAACTTCAAGCCTGTATCGACTCGCTGGAACGTGCATGGCGCGACCCGAGTCGCGGTTTTGAGCAACGTTCCGCCGACCTGCACGCCGCGTTCCGCCTCCGCAGCCGTTTTCACCTCTGGTCGGGCTGGCCGTAAAGTCAGGCAACTCCCTGCCCTTGCCACGCCTGGCGAAATCGCCCGACCTCATGCCCGCGCAAGCGGACATTCATCGATGTGCCCGCAGAGCGTCATGACATTGTCCCGACACTCACACGGGTCGATGGGCTTGCTCCGGCGCTTCGGCAGACACGATCCCGATCAGCACTACTTCCCACGCATCGCCGCCGCGCTGCACGCGCACGATGCGCGCGGCCAGCGCCTCGCCGGCGTCGAGGCGCTGCGCGACCGGCGCATTCTCCGCGCGCGGCACATAGCCGAGCTTGCGGCCGTTCCAGTCCACGCGCACCGCATGCGGGTCGTAGGGATTGTGTGGCTCGCGCACGAGTTCGATGGAATCGCCCGCGCCGAGGCGGTCGATCAGGCGCGGTCCCTCGGCATGGCGGAAGCCGGCGATGGTGCCTTCGTACAGCGTCGCCGGTCGCGCAACGAGGCTAGCGTGGCGCTGGCACCAGCCCAGGACCAGGCGCAGCTCCTGGCGCGAACGGGGATCGAGGGTGCGCACCGGGCGCGCCACCTGCGCATCGCTGCGGGCAGCATGCCGGTCTTGATGGCCGAAGGATTCCTCGCGCACGTCCAGGCGCTGCTCGAAGCGTTCCTCGCGATTGATCTCACCCATCACGCGGGCGGCGAGCCGCGCAATCGCGGCGCTCACCTCCGCGTTGCGCGGCCCGCGAAGCTGCCTAAGCTCGTACCGGATATCCCCCTCATGCACCTCGGGCGAATACATCGCTGTGGCCCGCTCGCCCTCCTCGCCGTCCAGGTGAAAGATGCGGTCGCCGTACAGGACGCAGGTGCGCCAGTAGCTGCCCACGCAATGTTGCATCGCCAGGCCTTCGACCATCAGTGCCTCGCGCGTGGCCAGTTCGCGCGCCGTCCCGGCCTGAGGCGCTTCCAAAGTGCCCATGAGCGGCGTCAGCGCATCGGGCAGGCCATCGCCGATCCGCGCGGGACTCGCCACCTGCGGCTGCGCATGCCAGCGCAGCGAGGCATCCAGCAGCGAAAGCGGCCCACGCCGCGCCAGCCATGCCGCGCCGAGGTCGGTCTCGTCGAGCTCGGCCAAGGCGGGCGGCAGCAGGCCTTCGGCGAGCGCCGCGCGCAGGAAGTCGACGGTATCGCGCAGGGCCGGTTCCAGCCGCCCCGGCACGCGTGCCTCCAGAGATTGCCAGACCGCGTTCCAGCCGCCCGCGAACAGCCGCGCCGCGTGCGCAGTGGCGCCGCCGTCACCCAGGTCCAGCCGCAAGGCCCGCAAGGCGTCCAGGCGAGGCTCCACTTCGGCCGGCGACTGCGGCCGCGCTTCGGGCGGCAAGGCGTCGAGCAGGGAGAGCACTTCGCGCGGGACGTAGCCGGCGCACCAGGGCCTCGCCAGCAGCGGCGAGCGCACCAGCGCGCGACGGATGCCGTAATGAGCCGCCAGCGCGCCGGTGAGGTCGCGGCCGCGGTCGATCGCATCCAGCACCTCGTGCGTCGAAGGCGGCAACCAGGCGCTGCGCCCGGAATCGCGCCCGAACATGTCCGGGTAGCCGCCCATGTCCAGCAGCAGCCGCGGCACCAGCGCCGGAAAGCGCCGCAATGCCTGCAGGCGATGCGTGCGCACGGGTTCCGGCAGGGTCACCAGCCGGTTGTAGTTGCCGACCGAGCCGAAGAACGGGCCCGGCGCCTCCAGCCAGCCGAGCAGGTCGAGCACTTCCTGGTCCAGCCGGCCGGCGAACGCGCGGATCGCATGCTGCAGCGGATGGCCCCATGACACCGCCCAGCGCGGCACCGGCACCACCGGCGCATCCCTCAGCACGGCGACCGATCCGCCGGCGAGCGGCGATGGCTCATCCTCGGCCCGCGCCAGGCGCACGCGGAGCCTGGCCGACAGGCGCTCCTCGCCGAAGCGCGCCGCCTCCAGCCGCAGCGTGTGTACGCGGCGATCACGACCGAGCAGCCACAGCCAGCAATGCTGCTGCGCATCACTGCGCGAGAAGAAATGCCGCGCCTCCACCCAAACCTGCGCCTCGACCCCGGGCGAGCGCGGATGCAGCGCGGTCCATGCCGCCGACGAAGGTGAATCGGAATGAGTGATCGTCGTGTCCAAGCCCCTGCTCCCGAACCGCGTGGACCTGAGCTTGCATTGGCACGGTCTCATGGACTGCGACGACGCACGGGTGCGCAGTACCGGTAGGGCAGCTGGCAGGACAACACCCGGGAGTGGCGGAGCACCAGCGCTCCCCTGGCTGGCTGGCGGGGCCGCCCGCATTGGCGACGATCACCCCATCGCGGAAGGTCCCCCGCGGCAGCCTTCACCGGCCGGTACGCCCCCGTTCCGGCTGCCACAAGCGGCCTTGGAGCCAAAGCGTTCCGTCGACGGCCATGCCCGGCACCGGTGGTGTCTCGTCCCGCCATGCGCGACGCGTCACCAGGATGGCCAGGTCCGCGTCCTCATCGTTCTCCTCGCCAAGGCGCATCACGGTGACGACCAGCCGCCATGCCTGTTGGCCGAGCACATCGGCCAGCTCCTGGACTTCCTTCACGGTCCCGCGGAACTGGTAGTCGTCGCGATCCCATTCCAGCACCGGCACCAGCATCGCCATTCCGGAAAGATCCAGTTCCTGCGGCGGGGCGACAGAACTCTCACCCTCCTCTGCACCAATGGCAGCCAGCCACCGCGCCTGGTCAGGATGCGGGTTGAACGGCAGCGACATGACCTTTGGAGTGCCTGCCGAGTAGGCGATGCCGAGCAGGATGAACTCGCAAGCCTGGCCGGCTTCGTACCAGCCGCGATTGGAAACAAACCCGACGTCGTAGAAGGCGATCGGTGCCTCGCCCCAGGACGCCTCGACCTGGGCTTCGAGGCCGCCCTCCCAGACATGCACGACATCAACGGCCAGGCGGACCTGGATGCCTCGTTCGTGGTACGGAAACAGGGACACCAGTTCATTCGCCTCCGCGCCCTGGCGTAGCACGGTGACCACGCCGCCATGCACGTCCGGCCAGCACAGCGCGAGACCGGTGGGCCAGTCTTCCGGCAACGCGCGGCGGGGCTTGAAGAAGTCGCCGTAGACGCGGAACAGATCCATCTGGGGCAGCCACTCGGGCAGGCGCGTGAAAATGTGCCCCGCGTCTTCGGCAAACGGCTTCCAGTGCGAACCCATCGAGTGCCGCTCGGCCGCCTGGTCGGCGACGAAGGTGTTCTCCGGCCATTCCGTTGCAGCCGGCGCTTGCGGATCATCAGCCGGTTGCGCCGTCGCCGAATCCGCACCGGCCGCATGCAAAGCCCCGGTGCGGAGCATTGCATCGCGCCCATCGTCAAAGCGCACGCCAACGTAATCCGTCCCAACGAACGTGATGGTCCCGCGCCCGTGCACGGCATGGTCGATCGCATCGCCAACCTTCCAGTTATCCATGATTCCCCCTGTGGCAATTCCGGTGCACTCATCATGCACGAGGACGTCTCAGCGTTTGCGACCGGCACCTGGCTTGCCGTGATCGCCATCCTGGCCATTCCGATCCTGCCGTTGCGTTCACTGTTTCGGTGAGGAATGCCATCGGCGCCACATTGTGGGTTCAAATGCCGTCTCAGCCTGATTCCACTTGTGCGATCCTCGCGGGGTGAGGGCGCACCGCGGCAGGCGAAAGCTTTCGAAGTGACGGATCGGCTCGGGCCTCTGGCAACTCGACGTTGGTGGTCGGGCGGGCACGCTTGCCCGGCGAACCTCTCAGCCGCCAGTAACGGGAGGCAATATGGTGGAAGCGTGTTGAAGCGATTCTTCCTGCGCGTGGCTCTGTACCTCGCCGCCATCATCGGCGGCACCATCGCGACGGTGCTCATCATCGCAGCTTTCCCATGGCTCCCCGGCGCCAGCTTCCTTGTGTTCCTGGTCATTGGATTCCTCAGCGGGATCGTTCTGCTCTTCGCCTTGCTATCCCGTGTCTTCTGGTGGGTGTAGCGCAGTTCCGGCGCCCTTTTCGCGCTTTGAACTGCCAGACGGAGGACCTTTCGCGCTCCGACCTCCAAATCGGACATGCGCGGCAGTGATTTCCGCCGTTATAGGTGCCGGTGACGAGTTGCGCCCGGGTGCGCTCCCGTTACAGCGCGGCGTAGCGCCCTCCCCCGTCGCGGCGCGCGCGGCCGATGGCGACCAGGGTCTCCAGGATCGCGGGGAGGCGCGCCTGCCAGCGGCCGCGGGTGCTGAAGGCGACGGCGATGGCGGCGGCATCGACGGGCGCCGGCGCGGCGGCGAGGACATCAGCGACGGCGCGTACCTGGTCGGGGAGGTCCTTCGGCCAGGGCTGGCGGCGAGTCGGCGCGGCGCGCGCGGCCGGGGTGTCGCCGGCGATTTCGAGCTGGTCCGGCGCGGTTCCGCCCTGCGGGTTCTGGAACTCCGGGCGCAGCCAGCGCACCAGGCCGCGCCGTTCCTCGGTGGCGCGCTCGGCGTTGAGCGCGATCAGGCGTTCGAGGATGGCCTCGTCGAAGGCGTGCGCGGCGGCCTCGCGGGTGGCCGGAGCGGCTTCCGTGGCAGGAACTTCGGTCGCGGAGCCGTGGGCGATGGCGAGGAGCGGGGCGAGGTCGCTCCAGCCGTAGGCGTCGAGCACGGCGCGGTCGAGTTCGTCGTGGAGCTGGCGCAGTACCGAAACCAGTCCCTGTTCGTGGATGGTGCGCTCCTTCGGCGTCAGGATTTCGCCGCTGCGGAGTTTTTCCAGCACGTTGTAGATGCCGGTGAGGGTCAGGCCCGGGTGCGCGGCCTGCTGGCGCTTGCGGTGGGCGTCGAGCTGCTCGGCGAGGGCGCGGATGCGGGCCTGGTGCGCTTCGATCACAGCGGGGAACGGGAAAGTTTCGAAGCAAGTGCTTTGGTTGTAGCGGGGGCGATCTTCAAGCGTTCCGCCGGCCTGCAACGCCCAAACGATGTGTAAGCGCGATGACAGCGTTCCGAGAAAATAGCTGTCGTCCAGCGCGATCGGCACCAGTCCCTGGTCGGGCAGTGCACCCGCCGGCAAGGTGAGGAATATGCGGTGCTTCGCAGTCATGGGTGTCGCGATGTACCGCTTGAGCCTTGCTGCTGCCAGTCGGAACTCGCCTCGCGGCTCGGCGAAAACCCACCACCGGTCGCGATACGAAGCGCGGGCATTTTGTTCGCGCTCTGGTCTCACCCGGTCGAATACCCACTGGTATGCTGCCGGAAACCGGGTTCTGGCTTGGTCTTCGGTCAGTCCGAAGAAATCGATGACGAAAGCATCGCGCGTCGTCTGAGTGATGTCCCGACCGTTGAAAAAGGGCTTGATAATGTGCCCGGCCTCACTCGGGGCAGTCGAACGAAGCCCCTCGGCCTGCTCGCGTGAGAGAACGAACCCCATCCCGACCAGTGTTATGCCGCGCAACGCAAGCATCGCGTTCGCCCGCAACGGTTTGGCCAGCGAGACATCCGCTCCAACGGTCAGATCGCTGTTGATCCCGGCGCGGCGCTCGCGCACATCGACATCCATCTCACCGTCTTTTCCCGGAAGCTCGCCTGCAACTTCAAGCAAACGCCCAGCCTCAATATTTGTTGCCCCCACCGTCATCGCAATCCGCACCGCGGCGCCGTCCGCCGCATCCACCCACGGGTGGTCGGGAATGGCGAAGACCAGCGAGATCGGCCGGACGTTCTCCATCTGTTCGGCTGAGGTGAGCGGCGGCCCGCCCTTGCCGCCACGCCCGCGCAGGCCGGCGTCCATCGTGCCTTCAACAGCCAAACTGGATCCCGGCCTGCGCCGAGATGACGGGCCGGTCGCTGCCACCGGGGCGAGCGCGGCCTCCACCACGCGGCGGTTGAAGGTCTGGCGGATCGAGTTGGTGGTGATGAGCCCGAAGCGGCGCAGCGCGCCGTGGCGGGTAAGCGTGGCGGCGTGGTGCCACCAGTACATGACGAAGTCGGCCGAATCTGGCACTTTCGGCCAGGCGGCGCGCAGCGCCTCGACGTAGCCGTCGCCGAGGGCGAGCCGCATGCGCTTGTTGCCGATGAACGGCGGATTCCCGACCACGAAATCCGCCTCCGGCCACGCCGCGCGACGCGGATTCACATAGCGCTCCAGCGGCACGCGCGCGGTTTCGTCGGGCACCGGTTGGCCGGTGACCGGCGAGGCCTTCATGCTGCGCCCGTCCCAGCGCGTCAGCGGGCGGCCGGCGGCGTCGGTCTGGTAGTCGATGCGATCCCAGGCAAGCACCGCGTCGCGGCATTCGATGTTGCGGAAGTCCTTCAGCACGGGTTCGGGCGGCATGGCGGCGCCGCGGGTGCGGAAGTGCCATTGCAGGTAGCCGATCCACAGCACGAGTTCCGCGATGGCGGCGGCGCGCGGATTGAGCTCGATGCCGAGGAGTTGGTGCGGATCGACGGTCTCGCCGCCGAAGGGGTCGGCGCGGCTGGCGTCGAGCGCCAGGTCTCCTTGGCGTAGGCGGGTCGCCTGGCGTGCCGGGTCGAGTTCGTCGAACGCGTTCAGCACCTCGCCTTCCAGGCGCTTCATGTGCTCCAGCGTCACGTAGAGGAAATTGCCCGAGCCGCAGGCGGGGTCGAGCACGCGCACGGCGCACAGGCGCTGGTGGAAGTCGACGACGGCGGCCAGCGCCTGGTCCTGGCGGCCCTCGCCGGCCAGCGTCAGCGCGGTGGCCTGGGCGATCTTCCAGTCCTCGCGCAGTGGCTCGATCACGGTCGGCAGCACCAGGCGCTCGACGTAGGCGCGCGGCGTGTAGTGGGCGCCAAGGGCATGGCGCTCGGTCGGTTCCAGCGCGCGCTCCAGCAGGGTGCCGAAGATGGCGGGCTCCACTTCCCGCCAGTCGGCGCGGGCGGATTCGATCAGCAATCCGATCTGCGCGCGGTCGAGCGGCAGCACGTCGGGCTGCTTGAAGAGCTTGCCGTTGAAGCGCAGGAGGTCGGCGCGGATGGCGACCGAGAACAGGCCCGCGTCCATGGCGCGCCAGAGGTCGCCGACCATCGGCACGAACTGCGCCGGCGATTCCTTGAGGCTTTCCAGCAGGCCGCGGAAGGCGTTGGCGGGAACGAGGCCGACGTCCTCGGCGAACATGGTGAACAGGCAGCGCGTCAGGAACCCCGCCGCGGCGTGTGGCGCGTGGCCGGCGGCTTCGAGGCTGCGCGCCAGTTCGGCCAGGTGCGCGGCGATGGCGCGGGTGACGATCGCCGAGCGGCGCGCGGGATCCAGGCCGGCGGGATCGAGCCAGAGCGCGCGCAGGCGCTCGCGGATCGACGCATCGCGGAGGTCGCTGAGGCCGATGCGGTGCGTGCGCGGGTCCGGGTACGGGGTGTAGGTGGCGCCCGAGCGCGAGAATTCGCTGTAGAGCTCGATCGACCGACCGACGTCGACCACCACCACGAACGGCGGCCGGCCCTCGTCGGCGGGCAGCGCGCGGGCGTAGTTCTCGGCCTGCGAGCGGGCGCGCAGCATGCCCTCGTCGTAGCGCGTGGGGCTCGCCTCGCGCACGTCCTTGGCCTCCAGCACGAAGGCGCCGCGGCGGTAGAGGTCGATGTAGCCGTAGGACTCGCTGCCGTCGCCGTGGCGGAACACCACGCGGCGCTCGAACACGTAGGCGTTGGTGCGATCGTCGGCACCTGCGGGCTCGGGCGCCGGCAGGTCCAGCAGCGCGGCGAGTTCCGTCAGGAACAACTGGTAGTTGGCGCGCTCGCGCCCGTCCGCCGCCTGCCAGCGCGCGATGAAGACCTCGACCGCGTCCACCCGTCCGTCCATTGCCCCTGTCCCGTGACCCCGCCGGCGAGTGTAGGCGAGGCGTGCGGGTGGGTCACGCCGCGGGATGTGGCGACGGCTCGGCCTTGCGGCACGCAGCAGAAGCGGCCGGTCGGGAGACCGGCCCTCCCGGGAGGGCTCGCAAGCCGGCAGCCGGACGCACCGGGACCGCCCGCCCTGCCCTTCCATTCATGCTCTGCTGGCTAACCTTGGCGGCGTCCGGCGGTCGCCGAGTGCTGTTGCGGCCGGCCCATCGCGCCCGCGTTTCCCGCTTCCGGGCACCTGGATTGCGGCGCGTTCGCGCCACGCAGAGGGAGCCCCATCGATGCGCCAGCCAACACCCCGCCGCAGGTCCGATTCGCTCGCCAGTCGCGGCAGGGGCGAAGGAACCGGCGGCGCCCGGGGTGGCGCGGACGCTCCGCTCCGTTCGGAACTGCTCAGCCTCGAGCAGATGGAGGAGCACGGCCGCGTGCTGGCGGGCGAGCACCGGCTGGCGCCGGCCGGGCGCTCCAACGACCTGCTGCAGCGCCTCGGCGACAACGAGGCGATGCTCCGCGCGAGCTGCGAGGTCCTCGCCGGCGCCATCAAGAGCGGCCACCGCATCACCCCCGCCGGCGAATGGCTGCTCGACAACCTGTACCTGATCGACACCCAGATCCGCACCGCGCGTCGGCATTTTCCCAAACGCTACAACTTCGAGCTGCCGCGGCTGGAACGCGGCGCGTCGGCCGGCCTGCCGCGGGTCTACGACATCGCCCTGAATGCGATTTCGCACGGCGACGGACGGGTCGACCAGGACACGCTGAGCCGCTTCGTGCGCGCCTACCAGGAAATCGCGCCGCTGACCATCGGCGAACTCTGGGCAATCCCGATCATGCTGCGCCTGGCCCTGATCGAAAACCTGCGCCGGGTCGCGGCGCGGGTGCGCAGCGACCGCCACGACCGCAACCTCGCGGCGCGCTGGTCCGAGGCCATGATCGACATGGTGGAGAGCGATCCCAAGAGCCTGATCCTGGTGGTTTCGGACATGGCTCGCTCGGACCCGCCGATGCACGGCCCCTTCGTCGCCGAACTGGTGCGGCGCCTGCAGGGTCACAGCGCCTCGCTGGCGCTGCCGCTGACCTGGATCGAACAGCGCCTGCGCGAGGCCGGGCTCACCATCGACCAGCTGGTGAACGCGACCAACCAGGAGGAAGCCGCCGACCAGGTCTCGATCAGCAACAGCATCGGCAGCCTGCGCCTGCTCGAGGCGACCGACTGGCGGGCCTTCGTCGAGGGGGCGAGCATCGTCGAGCAAACCCTGCGCCGCGACCCGGCCGGGGTGCACGCGCGCATGGACTTCTCCACGCGCGACCGCTACCGCCACCAGGTGGAACGGCTCGCGCGCGAAGCGCGGCGTGGCGAGCCGGAGGTGGCGCGCCTGGTGGTGGAGCTGGCCGAAGCGGCGGCCCTCGCCCACCCGGAGCCGGATGCGCGGGTGCGCCACCACGTGGGCCATTACCTGGTCGACGCGGGCCTGGCCGAACTCCGCTCGCGGCTCGGGCTGCGCCATCGCTTCGCGCGCTGGCGCACGCATGCGGTGCCGTTCCCGGCCTACTTCGGCGCCCTGCTCGGGGTCGGCGCGCTGCTGGCGATCGTGCCGTTGCATCTCCTCGCACGGACCGCGCCCTCCTGGTGGCTGGCCGCCCCGATGGCGCTGGCCGCGGTCATCGGCCTCAGCCAGCTCGCGGTAGCGCTGGTCAACCTGTTCGCGGCGGTGGTGGTGAAGCCCGAGCCGCTGCCGCGCATGGATCTGGAAGCGGGCATTCCCGCCGAAGCCGGCACGCTGGTGGTGGTGCCGAGCCTCCTCGGCAGCGCGACCGAGGCCGGCGAGCTGGTGGAGGATCTGGAGGTCCGTTACCTCGCCAACCGCGATCCGATGCTGCGCTTCGCCCTCCTCACCGATTTCAGCGACGCGGCCGGGGAGGAGCAGGCGGAAGACGCCACGCTGCTCGGAATCGTGCGCGAGGGCGTCAAGGCGCTCAATGCGCGCCATGCCCATCCGGGTACGGACCGCTTCTTCCTGATGCACCGGCCGCGCCGCTGGTCGGAAAGCGAACGCGCCTGGATGGGCTACGAGCGCAAGCGCGGCAAGCTCGGCCAGCTCAACGCCCTGCTCAGGGGGCGCGGCGGCGGCGACTTCTCGTGCCTCGTCGGCGACATGGCGCAGCTCCAGGGCATCCGCTACGTCATCACCCTCGATGCCGACACCCGGCTGCCAAGCAACGCCGCCCGCGAGCTGGTCGCGACCATGGAGCATCCGCTCAACCGCCCGCGCTTCGACGACCACACGCGGCGCGTCGTGGCGGGATACGGCATCCTGCAGCCGCGCATCGGCAGCACGCTGACGGCCGAGGGCACCTCGCGCTACGCGATGCTGTTCGGCGGCGAACCGGGCCTCGATCCCTACACGCGCGCGGTGTCGGACACCTACCAGGATCTCTTCGGCGAAGGCTCCTTCATCGGCAAGGGCATCTACGACGTGGATGCCTTCGAGTACGCGCTCGCCGGCCGCCTGCCGGAGAACCGCATCCTCAGCCACGACCTGCTGGAAGGCTGCTACGTGCGCTCGGGCCTGGCCTCCGGCACCGAGTTCTACGAAGACTATCCGCCCAGCTACCGTCTCGACGGCAAGCGCCGGCGGCGCTGGATCCGCGGCGACTGGCAGATCGCCGAATGGCTGCTGCCCACGGTTCCGGCCAGCGGCGGGCGCCGCGAGCGCAACGTGCTGTCGCCGCTGTCGCGCTGGAAGATCTTCGACAACCTGCGCCGCAGCCTGGTGGCGCCGGCGCTGTTCGCGTTGCTGCTGCTCGGCTGGGGCGTGCTCCGCCAAGCGCCGTTCTGGAGCGCGCTGGTGCTGGAGGTGCTGCTGCTGCCGGTACTGCTGGACATGGCGCTGGGAGTGGCGCGCCGTCCGCCGGACATCAGCCTGGCGCGGCACCTGTCGCTGTCGATGCGGGATGCGGGCCGGCGCCTGGCGCAGTTCGCCTTCCAGGTCGCAATGCTGCCGCGCGAGGCGGTGATCAGCATGGATGCCATCCTGCGCACCTTCTGGCGCGTGCATTTCTCCCGGCGGCATCTGTTGCAGTGGGTGGCCTCGCGGAGCGCGCGCGACAACCCGGGCGGCCAGGTTCCGCTGGGCTGGATCGGACCGGCGGTGGCCGTGCTCGCCGGCGCGTGGCTGGCCGACACCCCGCGCGCGTTCTGGATCGCCACGCCGTGGCTGGTGCTGTGGCTGGTCGGCCCCCTCGTCGAGCGCTGGCTGGCCGGAGCGGTGGAAATCGCACCGGAGCCGCTGGAAGCGGGCCAGGTGCGCTTCCTGCGCCGCGTGGCGCGGCGAACCTGGGCCTTCTTCGAGGAGTTCGTCGGCGAGGAGACCCACTGGCTGCCGCCCGACAACTACCAGGAAGCGCCGATCGCCAAAGTGGCGCCGCGCACCTCGCCCACCAACATCGGCCTTGCCCTGCTCGCCAACCTCACCGCGTTCGACTTCGGCTACCTCAGCGCCGCCGGGCTGCTGGAACGCACGGCCCGCAGCTTCGACACGCTCGACCGGCTGGAGCGCTATAACGGGCATTTCTACAACTGGTACGACCTCGACACCCTGAAGCCGCTGCTCCCGCATTACGTGTCCACGGTGGACAGCGGCAACCTGCTGGGCCATCTGCTCACTCTGCGCCAGGGACTGCTCGAGATTGCCGACGCGCCGCTCGTCGACGCGCGCGCCCTGGCCGGGCTGGCCGATGGCTGCGCGGTGCTGGAGGAAGCCTGCGGAGAGGCCGAGCGCGCCGCGCTGGACGGGCTCCGCCTCGTCTTCGCCGACCTCGATCGCGAGCCTCCGGCAACGCCGCTGGCGATCCGCGATGCCCTCCGCCGGGTGGTCGAGGCGGCCGACGATGCGGCGCGGCAACTAAGCGACTCGCCCGACGCCGCCGCCACGTCCCCGGCCGCGTTCGCCGACGCCGCGCGCGGCTGGCTGCAGGAAGTGGAAGCGTGGTTGCCGCACACCGCCGAGGGGGCGGACACGCCACCGACCCTGCGCCAGCTGGCCCGCGGCGAGGAGGACACCGGCGCCCGCTTCGGCCACGCCACGATCATCCGCGCGCGCGAGCGCCTGCAGGAGATCGAGCGCCTGGCCGGCGCCTGCGTGCGTCTTGCCGAGGCCGACTACCGCTTCCTCTACGAGCCGCGGCGGCACCTCTTCGCGATCGGCTACAACGTGGGCGAGGCGCAGCGCGACAGCGGCTTCTACGACCTCCTCGCCTCGGAGGTGCGCCTCGGCATCTTCGCCGTGATCGCCCAGGGCCAGATCCCGCAGGATGGCTGGTTCGCGCTCGGGCGCCTGCTGACCGCGCACGATGGGCCGCCGACGCTCCTTTCCTGGAGCGGCTCGATGTTCGAATACCTGATGCCGATGCTGGTGATGCCGACCTACCCGGGATCGCTGCTGGCCGAGAGCTGCCGCGGCGCGGTGACGCGGCAGATCGCCTACGGACGCTCGCAGGGCGTGCCGTGGGGCATCTCCGAATCGGGCTACAACCTCACCGACGCCGCGCAGAACTACCAGTACCGCGCCTTCGGCGTGCCGGGACTGGGACTGCAGCGCGGGCTCTCGCAGGAACTGGTGATCGCGCCCTACGCGACGGCGCTGGCCCTCGCCGTGGTGCCCCGCGCCGCCACCGACAACCTCGCCGCGATGGCGGAGCTCGGCTGGCTGACCCGCCACGGCTTCTACGAGGCCGTCGACTACACGCCGACCCGCCAGCCGCCGGGGCAGCAATTCACCATCGTGCGCCAGTTCATGGCGCACCACCAGGGCATGAGCCTGGTCGCCTTCGACCACGCCCTCAACAACCGCATCATGCAGCGGCGCTTCGCCGCCGACCCGCAGTTCATGGCCACCCTGCTGCTGCTGCAGGAACGGGCGCCGCGCAGCGCCGGCGAATGGGCCAGCAATCCGGAAATCGTCGACGTGCGCAGCGCCACCGGCGAGCCGCAGGTGCCGCTGCGCGTGTTCCGCCGCGCCGACACGCCGCGCCCGGCGATGCAGGTGCTGTCCAACGGCCGCTACCACGTCATGGTCACCGCCGCCGGCGGCGGCTACAGCCGCTGGGGCAACCTGGCCCTGACCCGCTGGCGCGAGGACGCCACCTGCGATTCATGGGGCACGTTCCTCTACTTCCGCGACTGCGACAGCGGCGCGGTGTGGTCGAGCACCTTCCAGCCGACGCGCGCCGAGGTCGACAGCTACGAGGCGGTGTTCACCGAATCGCGCATCGAGTTCCGCTGCCGCGCCAACCAGCTCGACGCCCACACCGAGATCGTGGTCTCCCCCGAAGACGACATCGAGCTGCGCCGCACGCGCCTCACCAACCGCTCCGGCGAGACGCGCACCCTGGAGGTGACCAGCTACGCCGAAGTGGTGCTGGCGCCGGCGATCAGCGACGACCTGCACCCGGCCTTCAGCAACCTGTTCGTGCAGACCGAGCGGGTGGAATCGTGCAACGGCATCCTCTGCACGCGCCGGCCGCGCTCGCGCGGGGAGGCGCAGCCGTGGATGTTCCACCTGATCGCGCTGCACGACGTGGAGCGCGAGGAAGTGTCATTCGAGACCGACCGCATGCGCTTCCTCGGCCGCGGCAATGGCGCGCACCGCCCCGCCGCACTGGCCGGAACGGGACGGCTCTCCGGCAGCACTGGCTCGGTGCTGGACCCGATCGTCGCCTCGCGCCACCGCTTCCGCCTGGCGCCGGGCGCGACCGCCTGCATCGACCTCGTCACCGGCATCGCGGCGCAGCGCGAGGCCTGCGTGGCGCTCGCCGACAAGTACCGCGACCGCCACATCGCCGACCGCGTGATCGACCTCGCCTGGACCCACAGCCGCGTGGTGCTCGGGCAGATCAACGTCAGCGAGGTGGATGCCCAGGCCTATGCGCGCCTGGCCGAGTGCGTGATGTTCGCCGACCCGCAGCGGCGCGCCGCGCCGGCGGTGGTGGCCAGCAACCGCCGCGGTCAATCCGGGCTCTGGGCGCATGCGATTTCCGGCGACCTGCCGATCGTGCTGCTGCAGGTCCGCGACAACTCGGGCATCGAGCTGGTGCGCCAGCTCGTGCACGCGCACGCCTATTGCCGCCTGAAGGGCGTCGCCTTCGACCTCGTCATCTGGAACGGCGAATCGGGCGGCTACCGGCAGAACCTGCAGGACGAGATCCACGGCGTGATCGGCGCCAGCGTGGAGGCCGGCCTGGTCGATCACCGCGGCGGCATCTTCGTGCGCGGCATCGACCAGATCAACCACGAGGACCGCGTGCTGATGCTGGCGGTGGCGCGCGTGGTGCTGTCCGACGAGGAAGGCCCGCTCAACGAGCAGCTCCGCTCGCGCAGCCTCGTCGACAACGTGCCGCTGCTGGCCCCCGGCCGCGACCACGTTCCAGGGCCGGTGGTCGAGCCCGAACTCCCGCCGCGCCTGCTCGCCAACGGCATCGGCGGCTTTTCCGAAGACATGCGCGAGTACGTCATCGACAGCGGCCGCGGCCGGCAGACGCCCGCGCCGTGGGTCAACATCATCGCCAATCCGGCCTTCGGCTGCGTGGTCTCGGCCAGCGGCGCGGGCTACACCTGGTTCGACAACGCGCACGAATACCGGCTGACGCCGTGGAGCAACGATCCGGTCGAGGATCCCAACACCGAGGCGTTCTACATCCGCGACGAGGAAACCGGCCACTACTGGTCGCCCACCCCGCTGCCGGTGCCCGGCGCCGCGCGCTACGTGTCGCGCCACGGCTTCGGCTACAGCGTGTTCGAAACCGTGGAGGACGGCATCGCCAGCGACCTCGGCATCCACGTCGATGCCGAGGCGCCGGTCAAGTTCTTCCGCCTCCTGCTCAGGAACGACTCCGGGCGCACGCGCCGGCTTTCGGTGACCGGCTACGTGGAGTGGGTGCTCGGCGACCTCTCCTCCAAGACCGCGATGCACGTGGTCACCGAGGTCGACGCGACCGGTGCGCTGCTGGCGCGCAACGCCTACAACACCGAGTTCGACGGCTACATGGCCTTCTTCGACGTCAGCGGGGTCAGGCGCACGCTGACCGCCGACCGCACCGAGTTCATCGGCCGCAACGGCAGTCTGCGCGCCCCGGCCGCCATGCGGCGCGCCGCGCTGGGCGGCCGCGTCGGCGCCGGCCACGATCCCTGCGGGGCGATCCAGGTGCCGCTGGAACTGGCCGACGGGGAAACCCGCACGGTGCTGTTCCGCCTGGGTGCCGGCCGCAACCAGGACGAGACCGTGGCGACGATCCGCCGCTTCCGCGAATCGGGCGCCGCGCGCGCCTCGTTCGACGGCGTGGCAGCGCTCTGGCAGCGCATGCTGGGCGCCGTGCAGGTGCAAACCCCCGACCCGGCGCTCGATGCGCTGGTCAACGGCTGGCTGCCCTACCAGGTCATCGCCTGCCGCATGTGGGGCCGCAGCGGCTTCTACCAGTCCGGCGGCGCATTCGGCTTCCGCGACCAGTTGCAGGACGCCATGGCGCTGGTGCACGCGGCGCCGGAGCTCCTGCGCGCGCAGCTCCTGCTGTGCGCATCGCGGCAGTTCCACGAGGGCGACGTGCAGCACTGGTGGCATCCGCCCCTCGGCCGCGGCGTGCGCACGCACTGTTCCGACGATTACCTGTGGCTGCCCTTCGCAACCCACCGCTACATCGGCGCCAGCGGCGACTGGACGGTGCTCGACGAGGAAGTCGGCTTCCTCGACGGACGCGCGCTGAACCCCGACGAAGAGTCCTACTACGACATGCCGCTGCGCTCCAGCCAGCGCGCCAGCCTCTACGGACACTGCGTGCGCGCCATCGAGCGCGGCTTCGCACTGACCGGCGCGCGCGGCCTGCCGCTGATCGGCAGCGGCGACTGGAACGACGGCATGAACAACGTCGGCCGCGAGGGCAGCGGCGAGAGCGTCTGGCTCGGCTTCTTCCTCTACCGCATCGCCACCGGCTTCGCCGCACTGGCGCGCCACCGCGGCGACGAGGCCTTCGCGGTCCGCTGCGAAGAGGGCGCCGCCGCGCTCCGCAACGCCCTCGAAGAGCACGGCTGGGACGGCGCGTGGTACCGGCGCGCCTGGTACGACGACGGCACCCCGCTCGGCAGCACGCAATCGGAGGAATGCCGCATCGACTCCATCGCGCAGAGCTGGTCGGTGCTGTCCGGCGCCGGCGACCCCGAACGCACCCGCCTCGCGCTGGACTCGCTCGACGAACATCTGGTGCATCCGGAGGCCGGGCTCATCCAGCTCCTCACGCCGCCCTTCGACACCGCCCCGCACGACCCCGGCTACATCCGCGGCTACGTACCCGGCGTGCGCGAGAACGGCGGCCAGTACACGCACGCCGCGATCTGGGCGGTGATGGCCTTCGCCGAGGCCGGTCGCACGGAGCTCGCGTGGGAGCTCTTCGACCTGATCAACCCGCTGCGCCACGGCAGCGCCGATTCATTCGAGACCTGGAAGGTGGAACCCTACGTCGTCGCCGCCGACGTACTCGCCGTGCCGCCCCACACCGGCCGCGGCGGCTGGACCTGGTACACCGGCGCCGCCGGCTGGATGTACCGCCTGATCGTGGAATCGCTGCTCGGCATCCATCGCGAGGGTGATGCGCTGGCGTTCCGCCCGCACCTGCCACGCACGTGGCCCGAAGCGGTGGTCACCTACCGTTTCGGCGATGGCACCTACCGCATCACCCTGCGCCACGGCAATGGCGCGGCCACCCGCGTGATCCTCGACGGCGAACCGCTGGAGGGTGCCCGCCTGCCGATGACCCGTGACGGCGGCACGCACGAAGTCGAAGTGCTCGCCGCAACACGCGGCGTTGTGTCAGACGCGGCATCCTGAGCTCCGCATGATCCCGCCTGCCGGATCGTGCTTTCGCCCGGGAGGGTGGGTCTCCTGACCCGCCGCTTTGGCAGGTGACACGACCCGGCCAACTCGTAGACCGACCCCTTCCGCGACTGCGGCGCAATGCTGCATGGCGTGGCCGCGCGCTTGCGGCTGGAATCGCGCCTTGATCCAAGAGCGACCGGCCGGGAGACCGGCCCTCCCAGAACAGGCAGTCGCGCGCTCCTGGGAGAGCGGGTCTCCTGACCCGCCGCTTGTGCAGGTGGCACGCGCCGGCCCAACTCGTAGACCGACCCTTTCCGCGGCTGCGGCGCAATGCTGCATGGCGTGGCCGCGCGCTTGCGGCTAGGATGCGCGCCGCATGCATGCCTCCCCCGACCATGAGCGGCCGCCGCTGCTGGAAGCGCGCGGGCTTGCCTTCGCGCGCAACGACGAGCCGGTGTTCGGGCCGCTCGATTTCGCGCTGCATGCGGGCGAGGTGGTGCTGATCGAGGGCGACAACGGCTCGGGCAAGACCACCCTGCTGCGGGTGCTGTCCGGGTTGCTGGCGCCGGGCGAGGGCGAGATCCGCCTGCAGGGCGAACCGCTGACGCTGGCGGCGATCGCGCCGCAGGTCGCGCTGCTGTCCCACGCCAATGGCCTCAAGCCCGAACTCACCACGCTGGAGAACCTGCGCTTCGCGGCAGGCCTGAACGGCGTGCGCCCGGGCATCTCGCCACCGACCGCGCTCGCCGGCGTCGGCCTCTCCGGGTACGAGGACGTGCCCACGCGTCGCCTCTCCGCGGGGCAGAAGAAACGCGTGGCGCTGGCCCGCGTGCTGCTGGCGCCGGTCGCGCTGTGGCTGCTCGACGAGCCCTACGCGAACCTGGACCTGGATGGCATCAACCTCGTCAACCGGCTGCTCGAGAACCACGCCAACCGCGGCGGCGCGGCGCTGATCACCTCGCATGGCGCCTATGCCTACACCTCCGGCCGGCCGCGCAGCATTCCGCTAAATCCGAATGCGGTATTGGGCGGGAACTCCAGCAGCGATGCTTCGGAGCCGGCCGCCAGCAAAAGCATCTCGGCTGGAGCCGCTCCCACGTCGCAGCAGGAGCGCGTCAGGTGACGGCGGCATCGACCTGGAGCGCCTGCGCCGCACTGGTCCGGCGCGACCTGATCCTGGTGTGGCGCCGCCGCGGCGACGCGCTGAACCCCGTGCTGTTCGCGTTGATGGTGATCGCCCTGTTCCCGCTCGCGCTCGGTCCCGAGCCCGAGGTGCTGCGGCGCATCGCCGCAGGCGTGGTGTTCGTGGCGCTGCTGATCGCCGGCCTGCTGGCGCTCGATACCCTGTTCCGCAGCGACTACGAGGATGGCTCGCTGGAGCAGCTGGTGCTCTCGCCGCATCCCCTGTCGCTGCTGCTGGCCTGCAAGATCGGCGTGCACTGGCTGACCACCGCGCTGCCGCTGATCATCGTCGCGCCGCTGCTCGGCGAGCTTCTCCACCTGCCCGCCGAAGTGCGCTGGGTGCTCGTCGGCGCGCTGCTGCTGGCGACGCCGCTGCTCAGCCTGATCGGTGCGGTCTGCGTGGCGCTGACGGTCGGCATGCACCGCTCTGGTATGCTGCTGGCGCTCCTCGTGCTGCCGCTCTACGTCCCCATCCTGATCTTCGGCGCCGGCGCCTGCAACGCGGCGGCGCTGGCGCTGCCGCATGCCGCGCCGCTCCTCTGGCTGGCCGCGGCGCTGGTGGTCGCGCTGGTGGTCGCACCGCTCGCCTGCGCGGCGGCGCTCCGGATCTCGCTGTCATGAACATCCTCACGCTCTGGTTCCACAAGCTCGGTTCCCCGCCGACCTTCTACCGCATCGCCGGCTGGCTGATGCCGTGGTGCTATGGCCTCGCCCTCGTCACCGGCGTGGCCGGCCTGTACGGCGGCCTGGTGCAGGCACCGGCCGACTACCAGCAGGGTGACGCCTACCGCATCATCTTCATCCACGTGCCCTCGGCCTGGATGGGGCTGTTCGGCTACTTCTTCATGGCCGCCAACGCCTTCGTCGCGCTGGTGTGGCGGATCAAGCTCTCGGAGGTGCTGGCGATGGCCAGCGCGCCCGCCGGCGCCTCCTTCACCTTCATCACCCTGGTCACCGGATCCCTCTGGGGCAAGCCGATGTGGGGCACCTGGTGGACCTGGGATGCACGCCTCACCTCGGAACTCGTGCTGCTGTTCCTGTACCTCGGCGTGATCGGGCTCTACCACGCCATCGAGGACCGCCGCCAGGCGGCGCGCGCCGCGGGTTTCCTGGCCCTGGTTGGCGTCGTCAACGTGCCGATCGTGCATTTCTCGGTGAACTGGTGGAACACGCTGCACCAGGGTTCGACGGTGCGCCTGTTCGGCCCCTCCAGCATCGTGCCGTCGATGCTGTGGCCGCTGCTGCTGATGGCGATCGCCACGCACCTGTGGTTCTTTGGCACGGTGCTCGCGCGGACCCGCACGGGCCTGCTGGAAGTCGATGGCGGCAAGGACTGGGTGCGCCGGATCGTGCTCGCCGACGACGCGGGCCCGTCGGCGCCTGCGGCATCGGAGCGCAGCCATGTCTGACTTCCTTGCAATGGGCGGCTACGGCGGTTATGTGTGGGGCTCGTACGCCGTGTTCTTCATCGTCCTGGCGATCGACGCGCTGGCCCCGCGCGCGCAGCGCCGGCGCGTCCTCTCCGAACTTCGCGGACGGCTGCTGCGCCGCCGTCCACGCCCGACCCAGGTGCCATGACTCCGACCCGCAAACGCCGCCTCATCGTCGTCTCGCTGGTGCTGGTCGCGGTGGCGATCGCTGCCGGCCTGACCGCGCTCGCACTGCAGCAGAACATGACCTACCTCTACTCCCCGAGCGAGGTCGACGCCGGCCACGCGCCGGAAGGCGCGCGCTTCCGCCTCGGCGGCGTGGTGCTGGAGGATTCCATCGCGCGCTCGACCGATTCGCTCAAGGTGGATTTCGTCGTCACCGACCGCTTCCACCAGATGCCGGTCGAGTACACCGGCATCCTGCCGGACCTGTTCCGCGAGGGGCAGAGCATCGTCGCCACCGGGGCCATGCAGGGCGACCGCTTCGTCGCCACCGAAGTGCTCGCCAAGCACGACGAGACCTACATGCCGAAGGAAGTGGCCGACGCCATCGACAAGGCCAAGGATGCGCACCGCGTGCCCGGGGACACGGGCGGCTAGGATCACGCGCGGCCCGCCGGGGCCGGTCCATTGCGCTTGCCGTGGGGGATTTGGCACGCTTCCGTATTCCGTGCCCACCCCACCAGAGGAGCACGCCATGCGTCCCTTCGTCCGGCCAATCGCGGCCTCGATCCTTTTCCTTGCCGCATCGGCCACCCACGCCTTGACGATCCGCGTCGGCCCCGCCGGCGACCCGGCCTGCGACGAGAACCGCCTCATCGATGCCCTCGGCACCACCGGCAGCAATCCGGGTCTGGACACCATCCTGGTCGCCAACAGCCCGGACCAGTACCCGAACACGCTGGGCCTGATCGGCGGGCAGGATGTGGTCATCGAGGGTGGCTATTCGAGCTGCAGCGCCACCACGCCCAGTGGACGCACCACCCTGCGCGGCAGCGACGGCGGTTCGGTGCCGCCGTTCGTGCTCGCCAATTCGAGCGGCAGCAACCAGGTGACCCTGCGCAACCTCGACATCATCGGGGGACTCGGGCCCGTCCAGCGGCGCGGCGGCGCCATGTCGGTTTCCGGCTCCTACGTGGTGACGCTCGACAACACGCAGATCCGCGACAGCCGAGCGGGATACGGCGGCGGCATCTACATCAGGCCAGGCAGCACCTCGAGCGTGATCCTCCGCGGGAACAGCGGGATCTCCAACAACACCGCCCTGGTGGCGGGAGGCGGCATCTTCTGCAGCGGAACGTCCCTGGTGGCGCTGCAGCGGGGCGGGCTGTTCGGCAACGAAGCCGCTTCCGGCAGCACCTCCGAACTCGCCGGGCGCGGCGGCGGAGCTGCCCTGGTGGATGGCTGCCGGCTGAGCCAGGACGGCGCACCCGGCTTCAACCAGGCCTTCGGCAACACCGCCGCGGAAGCCGGCGGCGCCTATTACCTGCGCAACGCCTCGCTGTTCATCACCGGCACGCCCACGAACGCGGCGATGGTGATGAGCAACGAAGCCCGCGATGGCGGTGCCATCGCCGTCGAGGACGACACCGACCCCGGAGCCGGGCCGGCCAGCATGGTGACGATCCGCAATGCATGGATCGAGGACAACTACGCCCAGTGGCAGGGCGGCGCCATCGCGATGTTGCGCGGCGGCACCCTGAGCATGGGGAGGAGCCTGGCGGGGAATCACTGCCACACCCCCACGCTGTGTTCCAGCCTGTCCTTCAATGGCGTGCCTTTCGGCGGCGACGCGGCCACCGCGCGCGGCGGCGCGCTCTACGTCGGCACCGGCGCCCGGGCCACGGTGTACTCCACCCTCATCGAGGGCAACGAAGGCGTCGTCAGCTCGGTGCTGTGGCAGCTCGGCACTGGCCAGGCGCGCATCGATTCCAGCCTGCTCACCGACAATCTGGGCACGCTGCTGGTCGGCAACAATCTCCGCAACAGTGAACTGGTGCTGTCCTGGTCGACGGTGACCCGCAACCGCCTTGCAAGCGGGAACTACCTCGTTTCCGCCAGCAACGAAACCGGCGGCCGGGTGAAGGTATTCGGCAGCGTGCTGGGTGAGGCCATCACCTACGGCGTGTATCCCCTCGGCGCGCCATTGACCGCCGATTGCGTGGCGCGTGACCCGGCCATGGCCGCCCTGTCGGGAACGGCCAGCCGTGAGTTCAAGCTCGCCGCCCCCTACAACGTCTCGTCCAGCGGGCACATCCTCGACGACACCGCCCTGCCGGTGGACTTCTGCGACCAGAGCCTGGCGCCGCGGGTGGACGGCGACCTCGATGGACAGACGGGCATCGGCGATGCGCCGCGACCGGACAGCCACGGCCGGCATGACCTCGGCGCCGATGAAGTCGTCTACGCCGCGCCGGACGACCGCATCTTCGCCGACGGCTTCGAGGCCTGAGCGCCGGGCATCCTGCGGCGTGGCCGGCCGCGCGCCTTCGTGGGTGCTCGCCCTGCCCTAGGTGCCGCCAAGCGCGCGCCGGACCACCGCGATCGGCTTGATGAGGTCGAAGGCGAGCACGGCAAACGCGCCGGTGAGGACCGCGATCAGGACCTGCCCCGCCGAAACCGGCCCAAAATGGAAGGCCGCGGCCAGTGGCGGCACCAGCATGACCAGCGCCGTTACCCCGGTGGCGATCGCGGCGATGATCCAGTAGGCCACGTGCGAGCGCTCCAGCAGGCGCGGCAACGCCGCGCCGCGCGTGGCATCCACGCGTACCAGCATCAGGTTGCCGGCGGTAAGCGCGATGAAGGCCAGGCTGCGGCCCGAGTCCTCGCCGAGTCCTGCGCCGAGGGCGCCCATGTAGAGCGCCAGCGAAGCGACCAGCAGCAGGCTGCCCTGCAGCAGCGCAAGCATGAACTGCGGCCAGCCCAGCAACGCCGCGTCGCGCGGGCGCGGCGGCCGCTGCATGATGCCAGGCTCCTCGGGCTCCGCCTCGAAGGCGATCGAGCACACCGGGTCGACCACCATTTCCACCAGCACGACGTGAAGCGGCAGCAGCAACGGCGGCAGGCCGAGCAGCAGGGGCAGCAGCGCCATGCCGGCGACCGGCAGGTGGATGGCCACGATGTAGAGCATGGCCTTGCGCAGATTGTCGAAGATGCGACGCCCGGTGCGAATGCCGGCCAGCACGCTGCCGGCATTGTCGTCCAGCAGCACGATGTCGGCGGCCTCGCGCGCCACGTCGGTGCCGCGTCGCCCCATGGCGATGCCGATGTGCGCGGCGCGCAGGGCGGGCGCGTCATTGACGCCGTCGCCGGTCATGGCGACCACCTCGCCGCCGGCCTTGAAGGCCTCCACCAGGCGCAGCTTCTGCTCCGGCCGGATGCGTGCGAACACCCGCGCCCGGCGCACCGCGGCGGCCAGTGCCGCCTCGTCCATGCCATCGAGGTCGGCGCCGCTGAGCGGCGGTGCCGCGGTATCGATGCCGACCTCGCGTGCGATGGCCGTGGCGGTCACCGGATGGTCACCGGTGATCATCGCCACCACGATGCCGGCCTCGCGCGCCTGCGCAACCGCGGCGGCCGCTTCGGGACGGGGCGGATCGCGGAATCCCACCAGGCCCTGGTACTCCAGTTGCAGCTCCTCGATGCGCGCCGGCGGCCGTTCCCCGTGCAGGCGGCCGCTGCCCACAGCGAGCACGCGCAGGCCGCCCGCGGCGAGTTCGTCGACCTGGTGCCGCATGCGGTCCAGCTCGGCTCCAGCCAGACCGCACAAGCGTGCCAGCGTCTCCGGTGCGCCCTTGCAGGCCGCCAGTTCATCGCCCTGGCCAGCGCGGCGCCACAGGCGGGCCATCGCGGGGATCTCCGCCGTGGTGCCGAACTCGCCGAGCAGGATGTCTTCGGCCGCGGCGGAGAGCCCGTTCGCGCCGGCCAGAGCGATGACGGCGGCATCCAGCGGATCGTGTCCGCTGGAGCGCGAGGCACGGGCCGCGACCTGCAACAACCGATGCCAGGCGCCGGGCACCCGCGTGTCCTCGTCGCCGAGTTCTGCAATGCCCGAGGAATTCACCAGGGCGCGCACGCGCTGCTGGTTGATGGTGAGCGTGCCGGTCTTGTCCAGGCACAGCACGCTGGCCGCGCCGAGCGTCTCCACCGCCGCCATGCGCCGCACCAGCACCTGCCGGCCGGCCAGGCGCCAGGCGCCGAAGGCGACGAAGACCGTCAGCACCATCGGGAACTCCTCCGGCAGCATGGCCATGGCCAGCGCGATGCCGGACAGCACGCCCTGCAACCACTCCCCGCGCAGCAGGCCGAGCAGCAGGGTGACGCCCGCGCTGGCCAGCAGGGCCGCAATCGCGAACACCCGCACCAGCCGCTTGATGGTCGCCGCGAGGGGCGTCGGACCGCTGCGGATGCTGGCGAGCGAGGCGCCGATGCGACCTGCCTGCGTCCCAGCGCCGGTCGCGAACACCTCGGCGAAGCCATGCCCGGCGACCACCAGCGTGCCGGCCTGAACCAGCGTGGCGGGGGGTGGTTCCACCGCGGCGCCGGGCGCCGGCTCGGCGGCCGCTTCCTTGTCCACCGGAAGCGACTCGCCGGTCAGCAGCGACTCGTCCACGCGCAGGCCGCTGCCGCGCACCAGGCGGGCATCGGCGGCCACCCGTTCGCCTTCGGCCACCACCAGCAGGTCGCCGCGCACGATTTCGCGCGCCGGAATGCTCCGCAACTCGCCATCGCGGACCACCTGTGCCACCGGCGCGGCGAGCGCACGCAGGGCCGCCAGGGCGCGCTCGCTGCGTGACTGCTGCACCACCACCAGGCCGATGCTGAGTCCCGCGAAACCGCCGAGCAGCAGGCCCTGCAGCAGGTCGCCGACAACCAGGTAGATGCCGGCGGCGACCACCAGCAGCAGGAACATCGGCTCGCCGAGGACACCGGCAATGACGCGCAGCACGCCCCGGCGCGGCGGCGATGGCAGTTCGTTGGGGCCATCGCGGCGCAGGCGTTCCACCGCCACCGAGGTGGCGATCCCCTGCAGGCGCAGGTGCGCCGCCTCGACACCCGGGACCGTTCCGGTCTCGCGACTTGCAGTCATGCGATCAGCTTCCACGCCAAGGCCGGGCCATGCCGGGCTGATCATAGCTGCCGTCGCCAACTCCGGCGATTTCGTCGACGCCCCGCCGCCTGCCGGCGCGCCCTGCATCCCGCGCCGGCAGGTGTGGCCTCATTCCTCCCGCTTGCGGCCGGTGACCATGGCGCGCACCAGGTTCTCGTGGTGGCGAAGGCTGCTGTAGAGGACGCCCAGCACATGCAGGGCGACCAGCAGCAGGGTGCCGTTCGCCAGCACCTCGTGAACCTCTTCCATCGCTTCGCTGCCCCACCAGGCATCGGTGGTCTGCAGCCAGCCGGTGAGGCCGGTGCCGGCGAGCATCAGCAGCAGCGCCACGATCATTGCCGCGCCGGCCGGGTTGTGCCCGAGGTGGCGCTCCTCGCGGCCGGCCAGCATGTCCTTGAAGTAGGCCAGCAGGCGTCGCGGCGAGGGCACGAAGCTGCTGAAGCGTGCGTGGCGGCTGCCGACGGCGCCCCACACCAGGCGGAACGCCACCAGGCCGAGCACCGTGTAGCCGAAGGCCTGGTGCAGGCTGCCGCCATCATCGCCCAGCAGGTAGGCGGAGAAGAACGCCAGCACCAGCGACCAGTGGAAGATGCGGACCAGGGGATCCCACACCGGCACCGAGCGCGCCGTGACCACGGCCGGCGCAGCCGTGACGACCGCCGCTTTCATGGCTTGCCTGCCTGCCCGACCACGTGGGCGTCGACGGGATTGACGAACAGCTCGACCTTGCGCCCGTCCTTGTCCTTGGCATAGACCTCGTAGCAGGAGCCGCCGGCCTTGACCTTGCCGACCGTGTAGCCCTGCGCCTCGAAGCGTGCCTTGACTTCGGTGGTCGCAAGCCACTCGGCCTTGGGCCGGTCGGTGCATTCCCCGGCATAGGTGGATGCGGGCGCCGCCAGCGGCCATGCCGTGCCGGCCAGTGCGACGATGAGGGCAAGGGTGGTGATGGAAGCAGGTGCGTGCATGATGTTCTCCTGTGGCTCGTTGGGACCGGCCTTGGCCGGCCATGCCCGTTCGGCATGGGTGCACGATGGCGGCCCCCGCTGAAGGCGGCCTTAAGCCTCGCCGCGCGCGGAGCGGCGCGCGCCTTAAGATCGCGCCAAGCCACGTGCCCGATGATGAGCGCGCTGATGCACCGCCTCTGCCGCCCACCACTTCCGAGGACAAAGCGCCATGCGCCTGCTGCTGGTCGAAGATGATCCGATACTCGGCAACGGCATCGAGCTGGGCCTGCGCGAAGCGGGTTTTACCGTGGACTGGACGCGGGACGGGCGCAGCGCGCAACTGGCGCTGGAGACCACGGGATACGAACTCGCGGTGCTCGACCTCGGCCTGCCGCGCCTGTCGGGCATGGACCTGTTGCGCGGACTGCGCCGGAGCGGCAACGATCTGCCGGTACTGGTGCTGACTGCGCGTGATACCGTGCAGGACCGCGTCGCGGGGCTGGAAGCGGGCGCCGATGACTATCTGGTGAAGCCGTTCGACCTCGCCGAACTGGTGGCCCGCATCCGTGCCCTGCTGCGCCGCGCGCACGGTCGCGCCACCAACACCCTCTCCTATCGCGACCTGGTGCTGCACCCGGACAGCCTGAGCGTGGTGCGCGGCAAGGACACCATTACGCTCTCCGGGCGCGAATGCGCGATCCTGGTCGATCTCCTGGAGCACCAGGGCACGGCGTTGTCGCGCGCGCGGCTCGAGGAAGGCCTGTATGGCTGGAACGAGGAGATCGAAAGCAATGCGGTGGAGGTGCACATCCACAACCTGCGCCGCAAGCTGGGCGCCGAGCTGATCCGCACCATCCGCGGCGTCGGCTATCTGGTGCCGCGGGAGATCGTGTGAGGGCGCCGTCGATCCGCCGCCGGCTGCTGCTGTTGCTGCTGGCCAGCCTGGTGCTGGTGTGGGCACTGATGCTGGTGGTGGTGCATGGCGAGGCGCGCGAGGAAATCGATGCGCTCGCCGATGCGCGCCTGCAACAGGGCGCGCGCACCCTGCTGGCGCTGGACCTGAAGCGCCTGGCGCGCCTGGTCAATGCCGCTCCCGCGGCGGCGCCTGGCCCCAGCCACGCCGGCGACGTGCCGGCACTGGAATTCCAGGTCTGGTCCGACGCAGGCGACCTGCTGCTGGCCAGCGCCGACGCACCGGCCGCGCCGCCGCAGCTCCGGCCCGGCTACGCCACGCTGCGCCTCGGCGGCGAACCCTGGCGGAGCTTCAGCCTCCGCGATGACCGCCACGAGTACTGGCTGAGCGTGCTCGAGCCGCTGGCCGCGCGTGAACATCCCGTGGAGGAACTGGCCAGCCACCTCGCCAAGATCGTGCTGCTGGCGCTGCCCGTGCTCGCGCTGCTGACCTGGTGGGTGGTGCGCCACGGCCTGCGCCCGCTGGCGCGGCTGTCCAGCGCCATCGCCGTGCGCGATGCGGGCAGTCGCGAGCCGATCCCGCTGCGCGGCACACCGCTGGAAGTACAGCCGTTGATCGGCGCGCTGAACCAGCTCCTGCAGCGCCTCGGCCGCGCCCTCGAGACCGAGCGCGCCTTCACCGCCGACGCCGCGCACGAGCTGCGCACGCCGCTGGCCGCCATCAAGGTGCAGGCCGAGGTCGCCCTGGCGACGCGCGACGAGGCAACGCGGCTGCACGCCATCGGCCAGGTCATCGCCGGCGTCAACCGCACCACCCATCTCGTGCAGCAACTGCTGCAACTGGCGCGTGCCGAGGCCGGCGGCCTCGAGTCGCAGGCCGTGGATCTTGCCGCAACGGCCACCGAGTGCGTCGCGCGGCGCGCCGGCGAGGCCATGCAGGCCGGCATCGAGTTCGAGCTGTCTGCCGAATCCGGTTGCGTGGTCCAGGGCGAGCCCGTGATGCTCGCCGTGCTGGTCGACAACCTGCTCGACAATGCGATCAAGTACGGTGGCGCGGGCGGCCATGCCCGGATCGACATCCGCCGCGCAGGCGAAGCGGTCGAACTGGTGGTTGCGGATGACGGCGTCGGCGTGGGTGCCGGCGAACGCGAGCGCCTGCGCGACCGCTTCTTCCGCCGCGAAGGGGAGCACGCGCCGGGCAGCGGCCTCGGGCTCTCGATCGTCGACAAGGTCGCCGCCGCCCACGGCGCGAGCGTCGCGCTCGGGGCCGGCATCGGCGGCCGGGGCCTCGGGGTGACCGTGCGCTTTGGTGGCACGCGTTCCTGACGGTCCGCGGATCGCGAACACGTGCGCTCCGGGGGAGGTGCAGTCGCGGAGGGTGCAGGCAGCGGTTCGAGCGCTGCAGTAAACTTCATGGCCTGCCCAGCGGACTGCGCCGATCTGCCGCAGCCGACCGGCATTGTTGCGCCGCTACCGTGGCGCAAGCTGTTCCCGAAGGTACTGCCCGATGCTTCCCGAACTTGGCCAATTCGCGCTGATCCTGGCGCTGCTCCTTGCCGTCGTGCAGTGCGTGCTGCCGATCGTCGGCGCGCATACCGGCAACCGCGCGCTGATCGCGGTGGCGCGCCCCGCGGTTGCGGGGCAGACGGTGTTCGTGATCCTGGCCTTCGCGATCCTCACCTACGCCTTCGCGAGCCAGGATTTCTCGGTCGCCTACGTGGCGCAGAATTCCAATTCGCTGCTGCCCTGGTTCTACCGCTTCTCGGCGGTGTGGGGCGCGCACGAGGGCTCGCTGCTGCTGTGGATCCTGATCCTGGCGCTCTGGAGCGTCGCCGTCGCCGCGTTCAGCCATCGCTTGCCGGACGACTTCATGGCGCGGGTGCTCGGCGTGCTCGGCTTCATCAGCATCGGCTTCCTGCTGTTCACGCTGCTGACTTCCAATCCCTTCGCCCGCGCCCTGCCGGTGCCGGCCGATGGCATCGACCTCAATCCGATGCTGCAGGACCCGGGTCTCATCATGCATCCGCCGATGCTCTACCTCGGCTATGTCGGCTTCTCGGTCGCATTCGCGTTCGCCATCGCCGCGCTCCTCGGCGGCCAGCTCGACGTGCGCTGGGTGCGCTGGTCGCGGCCGTGGACCAACGTCGCCTGGGGCTTCCTCACCCTTGGCATCGCGCTGGGCTCCTGGTGGGCCTACTACACGCTCGGCTGGGGCGGCTGGTGGTTCTGGGATCCGGTCGAGAACGCTTCCTTCATGCCCTGGCTGGTCGGCACCGCGCTGATCCACTCGCAGGCGGTGACCGAGAAGCGCGGCTCGTTCCGCGCCTGGACGCTGCTGCTGGCGATCTTCGCCTTCTCGCTGTCGCTGCTCGGCACCTTCCTGGTGCGCTCGGGCGTCCTGACCAGCGTGCACGCCTTCGCCACCGATCCCGAGCGCGGCGTCTTCATCCTCGCCTTCCTCGCCGTGGTGGTCGGCGGCTCGCTGCTGATCTACGCGCTGCGTGCGCCGAAGGTCGCCGGCGGCGAGCCGTTCCGCGCCGTCTCGCGCGAAACCGCGCTGCTCATCAACAACCTGATGTTCGCCTGCGCGGCGGCGATGGTGCTGCTCGGCACGCTGTACCCGATCATCGGCGATGCCTTTTCGCTCGGCCGCATCTCGGTCGGCCCGCCCTACTTCGCCTTCATGTTCATCATGCTGATGATCCCGGTGGCGCTGCTGCTGCCGTTCGGGCCGTTCCTGCACTGGCGCAGCGCCAATCCCGGCAAGGCGTTGCGCGCGCTGCTGCCGGCGCTGCTGACGGCGCTCGTCGCCGCGGCGCTGGCCTGGCTGCTGGTCGGCGGACTGCCGCTGAAGGCCGTGGCCGGCACCGCAGCTTCGCTCTGGATCGGCATCGGCATCCTGCTGTTCGCCGTTTCGCGCTGGCGCAAGGCGCCGCCGGGTCGCCGCTACACGCCGGAGATGCTCGGCATGATCTGCGCCCACTTCGGCGTGGCGCTGTTCATCGCCGGCGTGATGATCGTCGAGTCGACCAGCATCGAGCGCGACGTGCGCATGGCGCCGGAGCAGACCATCGAGATCGGCAGCCTCGCCTTCCGCTTCGACGGCGTGCACGAGGCGCAGGGCCCCAACTACGTCGCCGAACAGGGCGTCATCACCGTTTTCGAGGGTGGCCGCGAGGTCGCCGTGCTGCACCCGCAGAAGCGCCAGTACACGCGCAACGCGCAGGTGCAGACCGAGGCCGCGCTCCGCCCGAGCCTGCTGCGCGACGTGTACGTCGCACTCGGCGAGCCGGTCGGCGACGACGGCGCCTGGGCGGTGCGCGTCTATATCAAGCCCTTCGTGCGCTGGATCTGGATCGGTGCGCTGTTCATGATGCTCGGCGGCTTCCTCGCCGCCGCCGACCGCCGCTTCCGCGTCATCGCCGGCATGCGCGATTCGTCACGCGACCCGCGCAGCGCCACGCCGGAATCGGGCTCCTCTGCTGTTCCGAATCCCCAATCCCCAATCCCGAATCCCGGCACATGAACGCCCGCCTCCTGCCGCTCGCCGGCTTCCTCCTGCTGCTCGCCCTGCTCGGCTTCGGCATCTGGTGGAGCAGCACGCACGACCTGCGCGAGGTGCCCTCGCCGCTGATCGACAAGCCGGCACCGGAGTTCTCGCTGCCGCTGTTGAACGACCCGGCCAGGCATTTCGGCAGCGCGGAGCTCGCTGGCCAGCCCTACCTCCTCAACGTGTTCGGAAGCTGGTGCATCGCCTGCCGCGACGAGCACCCGATCCTGATGCGCGAGGGCAAGCGCCTCGGCGTGCCGCTGGTCGGCCTCAACTACAAGGACGAGCCGGATGACGCCAAGCGCTGGCTGACGCAGTTCGGCGACCCCTACGACATCGTCATTGCCGACTACCCCGGACGTGTCGCCATCGACTTCGGCGTCACCGGCGCCCCGGAAACCTTCCTCGTCGATGGCGATGGCGTGATCCGTTACAAGTACATCAGCCCCATCACCCCGGCGGTGATCGCCACCGAGCTGCTGCCGCGCATTGCGAAGCTGAAGGAAGCGTCGCGATGAGGGCGCCGGTTGCTGCGTGTCGCCACACATTGCGGTTCGAGCCACCGAGCTCCCCCGCTGGGACGGCAGCGGCGGCACCTATGTGCGGGGCGCAAGCGACAATGGATGCCCGCTTTCGCGGGCATGACGTCGGCAAGGGTGTTCCGGTCTCCTGCAAGGCCATGCTTCGTCGTCCCGGCGAGCGCCGGAACCCAGCGCCTGTGCCCGCTCCCGCCGGGCACGCAGCACTCGCTGCCGCCGCCAACGTCCACCCCGCGACACCGTCATCCCGGCGCAGGCCGGGATCCATCCTGCTCTCCATGGCCAGCGCTCACGCCCAAATGGATTACGGACTGCGTCCGCAGTCCGGCCTGCGCCGGAATGGCGGCAGCGCACGCCGCAGCTCGCATCGCGCGCTTCATGTGAGCGGCCGGCCCTGGACCGGAATGATCCTCGCCCTCCTCCTCGCCCTCACCGCCGTCAGCCCCGCGCTTGCCGCCGTCGATCCCCTGCCGTTCAGGGACCGCACGGAAGAAGTCCGCTTCCAGAACCTCACCAAGCAGCTCCGCTGCCTGGTGTGCCAGAACGAAAGCCTCAACGACTCCGCCGCCCCGCTCGCCGCGGACCTGCGCCGCGACGTGTTCGAGCAGATGCGCGCCGGCAAGAGCGATGCGGAGATCAAGGACTGGCTGACCTCCCGCTACAGCGATTTCGTGCTCTACGACCCGCCGCTGCGCGGCGGCACCGTGCTGCTCTGGTTCGGCCCGCTGCTGGTGCTCGTCATCGGCGCGCTGGCCGTGGCCCGCGTGGTACGCAAGCGCGCTTCCGCCGCGGCACATGCGCCGCCTCCTGGTCCCATCGAGGACGACTGGTGACATGACCCTGTTCCTGATCCTCGCGGCGCTGATGCTCATCGCCGCGCTCGCCTTCGTGCTCGTGCCCCTGCTGCGCGGCAGCCGCGGTGGCACCGTCACGCCCACCCGCCAGCAGCGCGCGCTCGACGCTGCCCGCGAAGCCGGCGTGATCGACGCCGCCGAGTACGAGGCCAAGCGCGCCGCACTCGCCGCGCCAGGTATCGCGCCGGCCGACCGCGCACGCGGCACGCTCACCGTCGTGCTGGCGCTCGCCCTCCTGCTCCCCGCGACCGCGCTCGTGCTCTATCGCGCGGTCGGTACCCCCGCAGCGCTCGATCCTGCCAACCGCGTCGCCGCAGCGCCGCAGGGTGATCAGGGAGCGCAGATGGAACAGGCCATCAAGCAGCTCGCCGCGCGTCTCAAGGCCAATCCCGCCGATGCCGAGGGCTGGGCGCTCCTCGGCCGCGCCTACCAGGTCACCCAGCGTCCGGGCGAAGCGCTCGACGCCTTCCGCCACGCCCACCAGGCCGCCCCCGACGACGTGGGCGTCACTATCGAATACGCGCAGGCGCTGGCGATGGCCGACCCGAACCGCAGCATCGATGGCGAGGCGCGCAGTCTCCTCGAAGGCGTGATCGCCAGCGACCCTACCAACCAGCGCGCGCTGTGGCTGCTCGGCATCAGCGACTACCAGGCGCGACGCTACGACGCCGCCATCGCCCGCTGGAACACCCTGCTGCCGCTGCTGGAACAGGGCTCGGACGTCCGCGCCAGCGTCGAGCGCCAGATCGCCGAAGCCGAAGCCCTGCGCGATGGCAAGGCACCGCCGGCGGCCGATGCGCAGCCATCCGCGACGGCCTCCGCCACCACCGAAGCCCCAGCCCCGGCCGCGGCGACCGCCACAGCCAACGCCCCGCGCCTCACCATCGAAGTGAAGCTCGACCCGAAGCTCCAGTCCCAACTCGACCCCGATGCCACCCTGTTCGTGTTCGCCCGCGCCGCAGAAGGCCCGCCGATGCCGCTCGCCATCGAACGCATGAAGGCCTCGGATCTCCCCGCCACCGTGATCCTCGATGACTCCAAGGGCATGCTGCCGAATCTGAAGCTCGGCATGTTCCCGCAGGTCGTCGTCGGTGCACGGGTGTCGAAATCCGGCAATGCGACGCCGCAAAGCGGGGATCTGGAAGCAGCTTCACCGCCCATTGCCACCACGCGGACAGAGCCGGTCACGCTCGCGATCGGTCACGTGGTGCCCTGAAGACCTCAAGACTCCGACCGCTTTCGATGCGATACCCGCGAAAGCGGGCATCCATGAAGCAGTCGATCAACGGCAGAGCCTCACGCGGACTTCAGCTTGGATACCAGCTCCGACGCGTGCTTCTTCATGAGCCCCTCGGTGGTGCCGAACGCCGTCGAATTGAACGTCTCGACATCGAAGTCACCGATCTGCGCGCCGTCGGCGCCGAGCACGCGGACATTGCTCACGATCTTGTCGCGCCCCGCCATGATGCCGACCGAGAAGCGGGCTCCATTGGAGCGCACGTAATAATGCTTCACCACGACTTCGATCCGGGGATTCCCTTCACCCGCATGGATCAGCCCCGCCTCGCGCAGATGCGCCTGGATGATGCCGTCCAGGCGAGCGATGCCTTCGTCATCGTCACCGCCCTGGTTCGAAAACGCATAGGCAAAGGTCTGCTGCGGCTGCAATCGAGGAGCCTGGCGCATCGTGCTCGTAGTCGAGCAGGCGGTTGTCACCAGGATGGCGGCGGCAAGAGCAATCGTGCGAAACATGGTGTCCCCCAGGTTCTCTGGCGGCCGCGCCGCCATCGTTCGTGAAGCTTTACCCGTGACTCCCCCGATTGCAACGTCGGCCGCCGAGTCATGCCTGGGCCAACGCCCGGACATCGGCCGCGCAGGGCCGACCTGCGAGATCGCGCATGGTCGGAGCGCACCTGCCGCCCGTATGGCCGTCTTGCCTCGAAAGCAGCCCCGTAGGTAGGGCTAAGCCCCCGACGGGCTTCTCTCGCAGCGGACGAAAGTGTGAGAACCGCCAGCCCCTGCGTTACAGTCGCCGGTTTCCCGCCGACCTCCCGCCCATGCCCGACGCCCGCCGCTGGTTCGCCCTGCCCTCCCCCTTCCCGATGAAGCGCGGTGGCGCGCTGCGTGGTGCGCGGC
Organism: Lysobacterales bacterium; assembly: GCA_017305135.1. GTDB lineage: Bacteria > Pseudomonadota > Gammaproteobacteria > Xanthomonadales > Rhodanobacteraceae > Dokdonella_A. The sequence continues at coordinate 58,082 of JAFKNA010000023.1, forward strand.
TGGCCTACGAAACCTGGGGCACGCTCAATGCTGCCGGGGACAACGCGGTGCTGATCCTGACCGGGCTCTCGCCGAGCGCGCACGCGGCCTCGAACGCGGAAGATCCTTCTCCCGGCTGGTGGGAGGACATGGTCGGGCCGGGCAAGTACATCGACACCGGGCGCTGGTTCGTGATCTGCCCGAACACACTCGGCAGCTGCAAGGGCTCGACCGGCCCGGCGGACACCGATCCCGACACGGGCGAGCCGTACCGCACCGATTTTCCAGAGCTGACGCTTGACGATGCCGCGCGCGGGGCGCATGAGCTGGTGCGCCATCTTGGCGTCGAGCGGCTGGCCTGCCTCGTCGGCAACTCGATGGGCGGCATGTGCGCACTGGCGTATCTCCTGCAGAACCCGGGCGGCGTGCGCGCGCACATCAGCATCTCCACCGCGCCGCAGGCACAGCCCTTCGCGATCGCCATCCGCTCGCTGCAGCGCGAGGCGATCCGTCTCGATCCGAACTGGAACGAAGGCCATTACGACGACGCGCACTACCCGGAAACGGGCATGTCGATCGCGCGCAAGCTGGGCGTCATCACCTATCGCTCGGCGATGGAATGGGTGGGGCGCTTCGCGCGCATCCGGCTCGATGCCGACCAGCGCGAGGACGATCCCTTCGGCGTCGAGTTCCAGGTGGAGTCCTACCTCGCCGCGCACGCGCGCCGCTTCGTGCGCAGCTTCGACCCCAACAGCTACCTGTATCTGTCCCGCGCCAGTGACTGGTTCGACGTATGCGATTACGTCCCCAGGCGCCCGGGCAAGGACAACACCGCGGCGGCGCTGCGGCAGATCGAGGTCGAGCGCGCGCTGGTGATCGGCGTCGAGACCGACATCCTGTTCCCGCTCTCGCAGCAGGAACAGATCGCCGAGGGACTGCGCGCCGGCGGCGCCGAGGTGGACTTCGTGGTGCTCGACAGCCCGCAGGGGCACGACGCCTTCCTGGTCGACATCCCGCGCTTTGGCGCCGCCATCGCGCGCCTGCTGGGCAGCTTGTAGAATCGGAGCGATCGCGCGGCGCGCCCACGCGCCAGCGCTCCGGCCGCCAGGCACCGACCCGCGCGGCCGCCGTCCGCCACCTGAGAGGCCAGCATGCCGACGCTCGATTATCCTGGGGTGCGCCCGCTCATCGACGCCGTGGATACGGCGGTCGTGCTGCCGACGCCGGCCGCGGTCGCCGACGCGCTGCGCGCGGCGCTGTGCCGGCTGATCCGCACGGAAGCGGTGCAGCTTCCCGATTGCGTGTTCGAACCCGTCACCGACCATTACGCGCGACGCGAGCTCTACCGCAGCGCCGCGCATGGCTACAGCGTGGTGGCGATGACCTGGGGACCGCGCCAGGGCACGCCGATCCACGACCACGCCGGGCAATGGTGCGTCGAGGGCGTCTGGCAGGGTTCGCTGGAGGTCACGCCCTACGAACTGGTGGAATCGCGCGAGGACCGCTACCGCTTCGAGCCACGCGGCACGATGGACGCGGGGCCGGGCTCGGCCGGCAGCCTGATCCCCCCGCACGAGCACCACACCATCTGCAATCCCAGCGACGAGGCGATCGCGATATCGCTGCACATCTACCGCCGCCCGCTGGAGCACTGCGCGAAATTCGAGGCGCTGGGCGATGGCTGGTACGCGCGCAGCGACTGCGCGCTGACGCTGGATGCGGACTGCGACGGGTCGAGAGAGGACCACGCCGGGTCGTGAGCTGGCGCCGCGTGGCGTGGTCTTGCCCGATCGGCGCCCGGCAGTACAGGTTCAAATCCTGCCCCTGCCACCACTTCAGGCGCCCACCCGTCCGGGTTGGCGCGACAGGGCGCTCCCGCCGATCCATTCAATGGATGCCCGCTTTCGCGCACTGCTGTCCGGAATAAATTTCGTCGCAGGGTCGAAGAGGGTTGCAGGGCCCCAGTTTGGGATGTACATCCCGGAGTGCGAACTCAAAAACCGGAGGCCCTGCAGCCCATGTTCAGGATAAGTCGA